>NZ_OW235315.1:0-1209440 GCF_934924865.1 Tepidibacter aestuarii
AAGTTAATAGAAGATGCAGTAGATAAAAATAATATTAAACATAGTAATGTAAGATTTCTTTTAAATGTCAACACTATCACCTTTTCCTAATAAAGTATTATATATATAAGACAATATAGATTACGAAAAAGTTTCAAATTTTAGAGCAAAATTATAGTTGATAATTATTTTCAAAAAGGTATTTACAATAGAAACTAAGTAGTGTATAATTTAAATGAAAATGAAAATTGATATCAATAAAACTGCGCATTATTGATACATATACATTATCTGTATATTCATGCCATTGTTTTACACTCTTGGGCTAACAGTCTCTCTTGGTCTGCACACTAAGAGAGGCTGTTTTTGTGAAAGTCAAACGAAATATTATCGCGGCTGCAAAGATAATTAAAAATATATGGAGGGAAAGTTTATGGCAAAAGATAGAAGACCAAGATTTAAACTATGTAGAAGATTTGGAGTCAATATATATGGGCATCCGAAAGCTATGAATCGTCAAGATGGTGATATTAGGAAAAAGAAAATGTCTGACTATGGACTACAACTTAACGAAAAACAAAAGTTAAAAGCTTATTATGGAGTTTTAGAAAAGCAGTTTTTAAGATATGTTAAGAAAGCTGTAAAATCTCCGGAATTAACAGGTACAGCATTAGCTCAAATGTTAGAATGTAGACTTGATAATATGGTATATAGAATGGGATTTGCATCGTCTATTAGACAAGCAAGACAAATGGTAACTCACAGACATATACTAGTTAATGGAGAACGAGTGGATAGACCTTCTTATGAGGTAGCTCTAGGGGATGTTATAACTCTTAAAGAAAAATCTAGAAAAAATGAGATGTTTGTAGAGACTTTTAATAACTTCAATAGCTTCCAACTAGATTATATAGAAATAGATAAAAATAATTTTAGTGGAAAGCTTACAAAAATACCTGCTAGAGAAAATATACCGATAGAGGTAAGTGACCATCTTGTTGTTGAGTTCTATTCTAAGGTAAAGTCTTAAAGCATAAGCTATCTTTAGAATTATATAAAAGAGAAATAGATATTAAGGTTAAAAATTACTGCATTGAGCAATAATATTAACTGATGATATCTATTTTTTTTTGCCAATAAAAATCATAATATTTTTAAAAATGTTGTATAGATAAAAATAAATTTGTTGTATATAATAAGTATAGCGAGTATTTTAGAGAATAAGCATGTATATTAAAGATTATTTAGACTGAGCTTGCTATATTAGTATATAGAGGAGAAGATCGATGGAAGGCTGGATTATTTACAGTGAGAATGAAACAGAAATTGTTTCAGAAAGAAATGAAGTTAATAGATTTGTTGAAGAGGCTGAGGAGGAAGGAATTCACCTTAGAGTATTAAAACCAGAACAAATAGATTTATTTGTAACTAGTCAAAATAGGAAGAGTATATTGGTTGATGGAGAGGTCACAACATTACCAGATTTTGTACTTCCTAGAATGGGAGCTGGAACTACGTATTTTGCTTTAGCAGTTATTAGACATTTAGAGAGACTTGGAGTACCGTGTATAAATTCATCTCACGCTATAGAAATCGTAAAGGATAAGTTATATACACAACAGATATTAGCTGAGAATAATTTTCCTGTTCCAAAAACTATGTTGGCTAAGTTTCCAATAAATATTGATTTAATAGAAAAGAATATTGGATTTCCAGCTGTTATAAAAACATTATCAGGAACTCAAGGAAAAGGTGTGTTTTTAGCTAACACAAAATCTTCTTTTAAGGATTTAATGCAATTAATCGAGATAACTAATTCTAAGTTGAATATAATAATTCAAGAATTTGTAAAAGACAGTTATGGAAGAGATTTGAGAGTATTAATAGTAGGAGGACGTGCTATTGCATGTATGGAAAGAACAGCTGCGTCTGAAGGATTTAAAGCTAATTTCTCTGATGGAGGAATTGTAAAAGAATATGAATTAACTCCTGAAATTGAATGGTTATCGACAGAAGCGTGCAAAGTTACTGGTCTTGAGATAGCAGGGGTAGATTTATTGTTTGATGGTGACCATTATAAAATCTGTGAAATAAATTCATCTCCTGGATTTAGAGGAATTGAATCGTGTTGTGATATAAATGTTGCTAAAGAGATATTCAAGTACTTAAAAATAAGATTTGGTATATACAGTTAAGACTATTTTATTTGAGGAGACTAGTATGATAAATGTACATGAAATAAATAATTTTAATTCATTATGTGAGACATATAATAAAGATGAACTGACTATCAAAATAGCTGATTTGGTAAATGCTAATATGTTATATGAAAATAAAGGAAATACTTATTCAAAAGATGAAATGCAAGGTTTGGGCAAAAATAAAACTGCTGAGTCTATTAAAGAATTAATAGATAGAGCGTATTTAGTTTATTTAACTAATGAAAAAAATGAAATCATAGGATGTGGAATGGTTATTAAACAAGATAATCTATATTTTGCAAAAACTCTTCATATAAGACATGATTATAGAGGATTTGGATATGCTCAAAAAATATGTGATTTACGTGAGAACTTTCTTAGAAGCATAGGAGAAAAGGAAATTTATATAGAGTCTTTAAAATATCCTAAAACTATAGAGTTCCATAAAAAAAGAGGATTTAAAGAGTGTCCGAACTATAGAGAATTAAAATACACTATACTTATGAAAAAGGATTTATAGAAGAATAGGTTGATATTAATTATATTGATATCAACCTATTTTTGTATATAAAAAATGTTTACCATATCTATTTGGTAAAATTTGTGTTATCATATTAAAAAATAACAAACTAGGGGGATTTGTTATGAAATTTAAAGTTTATAAAGAGGTATTCGATAAGATTCCTGATGTATGCTTTGGAGTTGTAGTAGCATATAATGTAAACAATAAGGTGGGGAATTCTGATATTGAAAAAACTTTAAGACACGAAATGGATGACTTAAAAATAAGGCTTGATGGATGTAATATAAAGGAATACGAAAGTATAATTCCTTATAGAAATGCATTTAAGAACATAGGAATTAATCCTAACAAGTATATGAGCTCTATAGAAGCAATGACGAAGAGGGTATCAAAGGGGAGCAAGCTACCATTTATAAATCCAGTAGTAGATTTAGTAAACTCATTGTCTTTAAAATACATACTTCCTATGGGGGCACATGATATGGATGATTTAAAAGAGGAAATAACAGTTAGGTTATCAAAAGAAGGAGATACGTTTATTCCTCTTGGATGTAATGAAGTAGAAACTGTAGAAGCTGGGGAATTAGTATATTCAGATAGAGAGAGAATAAGAACCCGTAGATGGATATGGAGACAAAGTGCTAGAGGAAGTATAACTAAGGATAGTAAGAATATATTTTTCCCTATAGATGGATTTGAGTCTAAGAATAAGAAAACTGTAGTAAATGCTATGAATGAACTAGAAGAACTTTTGGTCAAGTATTTTGATTGTGAGACTAAGAAATTTTTTGTTGATAAAGATAATAGAGAGGTAGATATATATTAAGGTAGTTGAACGAAAAATGACGTGTATTGAAATATAATAATTATTTCAATACACGTCATTTTTAAATTTAACTTCTTATGAGTTATTAATAAATATAGCGAGAAATTTCGTAGTGTAAACCTAATCAAGTACTTTGCATATTATATGAATACAGTGAAATATTTAAGGGGGGATATAATGTATTTTAATCCTATGTTTTTTCCTCAGTATATGAGAAAAAATAATAAAAAGAGTTATATACTGGATTTTGAAAAGGGAGATGTAAATGGAAATAAAGTGGTGGATAATGTATATCTAATAGGAGATAAGCCTTATGGAGATGGTAGTCCATTTAGAGATAATATACGAATAAAGATAGTAGATGGAAAAACAGGTCGCCAATATATAATTCCACTTAAAGAGAATGCAGGGTATAATCCAACTATATTCTTAGGAGATTTTACGAATGATGGAGTAGATAATATTTTTGTAGCTATAGATTCTGGGGGAAGTGGAGGATATGCTTTTTATTATATATACTCGTTTTTAGATAATAAACCTAATATGATATTTGATTTTGAAAAATTCAATAAGGATAATCAATATGAGGTAAATTATATGGATTATTATGAGGCAGAAATTATAGAAGAAAGTGATAAAGAAAGGTATATAATAAATCTTGAATATAAGGGAGAAAAATATTTATCTGAGATATATAATGAAGATGGAACATTGAAGGAGAGTATTAGCGGATGGGTAAATCCTCTTGGAAGATTATATCCAATAGATTTTAATAGAAATGGGGTATATGAGTTATATGCTGAGCAGAGAATAGCTGGAAGATATAATGCAGATGGACTTGGGTATGTTCAAACATCTCTTAAGTGGAATGGGAGTAGTTTCTCACCGTTTTTCCAAACTGTTGGAATTTTTGGATCAGAAAAAGAAGATGAAGATAAGATGGTTTGTGGATCAGATTTTTCAGATGTAAAATATATTTACTCTGAAAATATCAAAGATGAAAAGCTTGAAAAAGCTATTATAGATTTATATGAACTAGAAGCATCAGATAATACTAGATACTACTACAATAGAATAGATTTTGATTCTGATGGAGTTGCTGAAGTATTTGTATATATAGTAGGATCTGCTACATGTGGAAGCGGAGGATGTAGTGCAGCTATTTTCAAAGAGTTGAATGGCGAATATGAGATTGTTTCACAATTTACATTAGTAAATACACCTGTAGTAGTAAGTGATACAAAGACTAATGGATATAATGATTTGATAATGAATGTATCGGGAGGAGGAATTAAACCATTTTGTGCTGTTATGAAGTATGATGGGACTACTTATCCTCAAAATCCATCAATACAGCCTAAGTTAGAGGCAGGAACTAAAGTTACGGGGATAGGAATAATAAGTGATGAAATAACTCCAAATACAGGAATACCAATAGGGTTTTGATATCAAAACCCTATCTTTTTATATTTTAATACAGGAACATCAGGTTTTATGACAATATATACACCTCCATTAATATTAATTCTATAAACTATATGATTTAACAGCATAATCTATACTTACATTAACGATTTATGATATTCATCATAAAAAATGGGTATCATATGAATAAAAAGGAGGGGTTTTTTATGGATAGGAAGAAATTGCAAGATGAATTTAAAGAAGAGATAGGTTTTATACCACCAGGCGTTATGGTATCTCAGAGTTTTGGAGAAAGCTTTCAGGAGATAATATCGAGCTATCATCATGAGATTTGGCGTGATGGAGTGATACCTCTTAAGTATAGATATTTAATTGCACTTGCAACATCTGTGTTTGAAGAAAATGAAACTAGAGGAAAACTAGAAATGAACAAAGCAATTAAGTACGGTGCAACAAAAGAAGAGATATTAGAAGTATTAAAGCAACAAGTTTGGATGAAGGGTGCTCCTACTTTAGTAAAAATAGCTCCTCTTATAAAATATATGGATAGTAAATTTGAAAATAAATAGTATAAATAAAATATTTTTTAACAAAACGGTCACTTTTGTGACTGTTTTATTTTTTAAGTATAATAATCAGGCTATATCAATTGAAAACATAAAAATGTTTTGTTATAATTACTAAAGCTTATAATAACAAATTGGAGGTACTTACAATGGAAATCAAAAGATATGAAGGCACGGGAAGAATGAGTAGAGCGGTTGTACATAATGGAACTATTTACTTATGCGGACAAACTTGTTCAGATAAAGAAGGGGTAAAAGAGCAAACTAAGGTTGTTCTTGAAAAAATAGAAGATTTATTAAATAAATATGGATCAGACAAAAGACATATACTATCTGCTACTATATACTTAAAAGATATGTCTATGTTCCAAGAAATGAATGAAGTATGGGATAACTGGGTTGAAGATGGATTTGAGCCTGCAAGAGCGTGTGTTGAAGCTAAGATGGCTAGAGAATCTTTATTAGTTGAAATCTCAATTGTAGCTGCTGTTAAATAAATAAAAAATCTCCTATAGTGTAAATTGCTATAGGAGATTTTTTGTTTAAATTGTCGATGTTATTAAATTTTAATATTAAGGCTATAAATAAAATCTTTAATAGCTTCAGATAAATATTATAATACATAAAACTTAAAAAAATATTAAATAATTCTTAAATTTATAATAAATATAAATTATAATAAACTTAGGAAAGGAGTAGTCATATGAATATAAATATTTTAGTTGTAGAAGATGAAGAAGATATAAGGAATCTATTATCTGTCAATTTATCTAATAAAGGATATAACATAATTGAAGCTTCAAATGGAATAGAGGCCTTAGAGCTATTTTATAAAAATGATATTGATTTGATAATTATAGATGTTATGATGCCCATTATGGATGGGTTTAAGACTGTTTCTAAAATAAGGACAACGAGCAAAGTTCCTATAATATTTTTGACAGCAAGAGATGATGAAACTGATAAAGTTCTAGGATTTGGTTTAGGTGCCGATGATTATGTAGTAAAGCCTTTTAGCATACCGGAGGTAATTTCTAGAGTACAAGCTCATCTTAGAAGATATATAGAATATGGTGTAAATAATTCTAATAAAGCAATTACCAATGGTAGTATAAGTATAGATACTGAAAATTACATAGCTAGAAAGAATAATATAGATATAGATTTAAATCCTAAGGAATTAAAGATATTATCACTTTTCATGGAAAATGTAGGACGTATATATACTAAAAAACAGATATATGAAAATGTGTGGGAAGATATATATCATGGAGATGATAATACTATAATGGTTCATATAAGTCATATAAGAGAAAAGATAGAGGATGATCCCAAAAAGCCTAAGTACATAAAAACAATAAGGGGAATTGGTTATAGAATGGAAAAAAATTATGATTAATATACCTAACCCTTTTAGAAAAATAAACATATCTACAAAGCTATTTTTAAATTATTTGCTTTTATTCATAATACTTGTATTCATATTGATTTTAAGCTTTGCTGGATGTATGGTTTATATAGAAAAACAAGATATGGGAACTATAGATGACGTAGATATGGTTAGTCTTTATGAGAACATACATAAGTACGGTATGGATAGAGCGTGTGAAAGAGAAGGAATAAAAGATAATTCATATATTGAATTATTAGACGAAAATCTAAAAGTAATAGATCAGTATAACAGTAGACATTCAAAGGGGTATACATATGAGCAAAAAGAATTCAATAAAATAATAATATCTAATTATTATTACTATCAATATTCAGATGATCTGAATGAAAAATCAAATAGCTTTAATATTTACTATTCTAAAGAAACGGGAAACATTTTATTGGCATCTGTTCCAAATCAGGAGATTAAATTCATACAAAAGGTATTTAAAGTTACATTTATAATATTTGTATTAGTTCTATTAATATTTATACTTATATATGCTAAATGGACATCTATAAGTTTAGTAAGGCCTATTAAATCTTTGGTTAAAGGTGTTGATAAGATAAGCAAAGGTCATTATGACACCAGAATCAAGATAAAAGATAAGAATGAATTAGGTATTTTGAAGGATTCTATAAATAATATGAGTAAAAAGATACAAGAGGAAATATTTCTTAGGGAAAAAGCAGAGAAGAATAGAAAGAGATTGATACTTGATATATCTCATGACTTAAAAACCCCCCTTACTAATATAATTGGTTATTCTGAAACTATATATTATGATACAGAATTAGATGAATCTACTAAAAATAAATATCTAAACATAATAATTTCTAATAGCAAAAAAGCAAATAATCTTATAAATGATTTGTTTGAATTGTCAAAAATAGATAGTGATGATAATAAAATAGAATTAGAAAGACAGGATATATGTGAATTTATCAGAACATTACTTATAGACTATGTTTTTGAAATAGAAGAAAATAATATGTATTATGAGTTTGATATTCCTGAGTATAAGATAATGTGTGATATATCTGATAAGTATTTGCAAAGAGCAATTGGCAATTTAATAGTTAACAGCATAAAATATAGTGGTAAAAAATGTACTCTTAAAATCAAAATTACAAAAGAAGAAAATAACGTTATTATAAATATTGAAGATAATGGTATAGGAATAAAGAGTGATTCTATTAAAGATATATTTGAACCATTTGTAAGAACTGATTCTTCTAGAAATTCAAAAACTGGAGGAACTGGTCTTGGACTTACTATAACAAGGGCAATAATAAAAAAACATAGGGGAGATGTATATTTAGACCCATATGTTGATAAAGGTTGTAGATTTATAATAAATATTCCTATAAGCAAAATTTAAGAAAGCTATTCCTAAGTAGAAAGTAATTTTTGCGCTAGGGATAGTTTTTTTATTGAAAAATTTGTATTAACATACACTACTTACCTGTTGAATGTATGTATATTTAATAGGTACTATATATAGTAAAGGCATTATTTTTAATAGGGGGTATGTTATGAAGTTGAGATTTATAACTAATATTATAGTACTTATTTGTATATTGGCTATGGGGTGTCAATATACAGCTTATGGACAAAGAATAAATACAGGATATATATATTTCGGAGATAAGTATAAGTATGAAGACGCAGTAAATAATACGAACAATTCTCTAGATACTGTTTATCCTAGTTATTTCGATATAGATCAAGATGGAAATCTAAAAATAACTGAAACTTTGGATGAAGATTTCATAAATGATATGCATGGTCGAGGAATAAAAGTGGTTCCTTTCATTAGTAATCATTGGGATAGGGACCTTGGAAGGAAGGGTCTTGCTAATAGAGATAATTTAGTTAACCAAATTGTAGAAGCTATTGAAAAATATGATTTAGATGGAGTTAACATAGACATAGAGAATGTTACTGACGCAGATAGAGATGCGTATACTGATTTTGTAAAAATGTTGAGCGAAACTATAGATAGTTATAAAGAAATTTCAGTAGCAGTTGCTGCAAATCCGAATGGATGGACTTATGGATGGCATGGCTCTTATGATTATGAAAAGCTAGCTCTTTATAGTGATTATATATTTTTGATGGCATATGATGAAAGTTATATAGGAGGTCCTGAGGGTCCTGTTGCTAGCATACAATTTGTTGAAAATTCAATAACAGAGCTTCTTAAGTATGTTGATAATGATAAGGTTATACTTGGAATACCATTCTATGGAAGGTATTGGAAGGTAGGAGATTCTTATGGCGGATATGGAGCTAGCTTAAATAGAATAGAAGAAACTATAAGTAAATACCCATCTGATGTTGTATTTGATAATATCTCAAAATCTGTTAAAGCTACTGTATATAAAGATGATGGGACTTATATATATTGGTATGAAAATGAAGAGTCTATAATAGAAAAGATAAAGCTTGTAGAAAAGTATGACTTAAAAGGAAGTGGAAGCTGGAGTTTAGGTCAGGAAGATAAAAGTATTTGGAATTATTACTCAAGATGGCTAGAGGGTGAGTATTTAGTTGATATATATGACCATTGGGCTAGTGATAGTATATACAGTATGATAGATAATGAAATAATGAATGGAGTCTCAAATATGTATTTTGCGCCTAATGATAATCTAACAAGAGCTCAAGCTGCTGTTATACTAACAAGACTTCTTGGAATAGATGAGGAATATATAACTTCTGACAGTTTTGATGATGTATCAAAGAATTATTGGGCATATAACGAGATAGAGTTAGCTAAGAAATATGGACTTATTAATGGAAAAGAAGAAAATAAATTCTATCCGAATGATCCTATAACAAGAGAAGAAATGGCAACTATGCTAAGTAGACTTATAAAAGACGATTATAGTGATGATAATATTGAATTTAATGATGTAAATGATGATATGTGGTCTTCTGATTATATAAATAAAATGAGTAGTATGAATATATTAAAAGGTTATGAAGACGACATGTTTTATCCAAATAGAAATTTAACTAGGGCAGAGATGGCTACTATAGTTGATAGGATATTAAAATATAATATAAAGTATAAAAAATAGGAGCTGTGATTTCACAGCTCTTATTTTTTACTCTATAGGAAACTATATGATTTTCAAATTGTGGATAGCATTGATGAAGAACTATACTTACAATTATTTTTGAGCAACGGAGCCCGTAGGATCGTTGGCGACATGAGTCAGTGCGTAGCGACTAGACGAATTTTTTATACCTAATATACTTTTTTACAGTCATTAAAGTCATATACATCCATTAAAGCTTCGCCAAATCTTTGATAGTGTACAACTTCTCTTTCTCTTAAGAATCTAAGAGCATCTATTATATCAGGATCATCTGTAAGATTAATAAGGTGCTCATATGTTGTACGAGCTTTTTGTTCAGCAGCCATATCGTTGTGTAAATCTGTTATAGGATCTCCTAAAATTCCTATATAAGATGCAGTCCATGGCACACCACTTGCATCACAAGGAAATACTGCATGGTTATGTTGTGTATATTGAGAGCCAAGACCAGCAGCTTTTAACTCTTCAGGGGTAGCATCTTTTAATAATTGATATACCATAGAAGCTATCATTTCTGCATGACCAAGTTCTTCACTTCCTATATCTGTAAGAAGAGCTTTTGCCTTATTAGTTGGCATAGTATATCTTTGATTAAGGTAAGTCATAGCAGCACTTAATTCACCATCTGGTCCACCTAGTTGAGTTATTATATATTTTGCCATTTCTATATTTTTACTCTTTATGTTTACAGGATACTGTAATTTCTTTTCATAAATCCACATAAGTTAATCCCCCTTATTGATATTCCCATGGCCACGGATCATTTAGCCAGTTAAATGGATATTTAGCTAATGAAAATCCAAAATTAGTAAGTGGACCATATCTAGCTTCATATAGTTTTCTTAGTTTATAGGCTTCAGTTGCAAGCATATTAAAGTCCATTAAAGCTTTTTGATCTCTAGGGTGAGTATCTAAGTATAGATTAAGATCAAGACAAGCAAATTCTACTTCTTGGATTTTAGTTAATAAATCATTTCTAGACATATCTTCCATAAATATTTCCTCCTAACTGATTTCTTTTCTTAATTAATTTCAAAGAAATCTATTTTTTACACTTTTTATTAGATCCTTTTTTATATGGTTTATAAAGTTCAGGAAAAATAGTTCCTTTTTTAAATCCTTTGCTTAAAGGATACATACACATATATTTTTGTATAGATACATATGGTCTTGCAAGTTTCATGTTTATTAACCTCCTTAGGAATGTCCTTAATATCAGTTTATAAAATACACTCAAAAAAGGTTCTTACATATTAAAAAAGAGATATCTCAAAAAGCTTTGAGATATCTCTTTTTTAATAATCTATTATGCATCAAGTGGTATTGGATTAAATACTCTTTGACCTAGTTCTTGATCTATCATTAAAAGACCAGCTGGATTATTGTTCATAAGTCTTAACTTCTTAACAATCTTTTCAACTGATTCTTCTTCTTCTGCTTGCTCTGTTATAAACCATTGGATAAAAGCTGTAGTTGTGTGATCTCTTTCTTCTAAAGCTATATCCATTAAATTGTGTATAGATTTAGTTATTCCCTTTTCGTGAGCAAGAGCTAACTCGAATACTTCAAGAGCAGATTCAAAATCATTCTTTGGTTTTGCTAAAGCTTCAAGCTCTACGGATCCTCCTAATCGTCCTATGAAGTTGAATATTTTATAAGCGTGAGCTTGTTCTTCTTGAGCTTGGACATGGAAAAAATTAGAAAATCCATCTAAGTTTTGATCTGAACAGTAAGCCTCCATAGCTATATACAGATATTGTGAATAAAATTCTTTTTGAAGCTGAGCATTAAGTGCATCTATTACTCTCTTATTACCCATAAAAAATACCTCCCTTTAAAATATATTCTCTAATAATTTAACCTTGAAAAATTAATATATTCAATATTAATTATATATGAAAATATATACACATAATAGTTATATTTTAAACTCTTAAAAAATAAGAATATAAAAATAGACAAAATTATTGCAATTATGGTTAAAGTTGTATATTATATTCTATAATATAAGCATATGTATATGGGAGGAGGAGCAATAATAACTATTTCACATTTAAAAAAAGCCATGGCGCCAAACTTTAATATAAATGAAGAATATAAATTAGGAAAATTTGATTTCGACTTTATGGGAGAATTTATATTAAAAAATGAGAAATATTTTTTTAGCAAGAAGAATGTAGTATGGGGATATGAGAATAGAGAATATGTTCTTGTTAAAAAAATAGAGACAATAAATAAAGATGATGTATATGACATACAAACGATAGCTGAAAATGCCATGGATAAGTTTGTAAATCTGACAGAAAACCACATGTCAACACACATAACTATATTTATTGAAAGCTCTTATATAGACGAAAACATTAAAAATTATATTGAAAATATATCTATCAAAAAAAGTTATATGTGGGGAATAAAAGGATGGAGTGATATCAGAGTTATAGTATTTGACTACATCAACAGAGATTTTATATTCAACAAATCATCAAAAGAAATAATAAACTTTTATAAGGGGGTATTAGAATGAATTCATTAACGCTTTTAATAGTAGGAGGAATAATACTTCTGATAGGATATATCTCTTATGGAGGATATCTTGTTAAAAAATGGGGAGTAAATGATAAAAATGTAACTCCAGCTCATACTAAAAATGATGGCGTAGACTATATGCCAGCTAAAACACCAGTATTATTAGGACATCACTTTGCGTCAATAGCAGGAGCAGGCCCTATTGTTGGACCGATTCAGGCAGCAATATTTGGATGGATTCCAGTAACTCTTTGGATATTGATAGGTGGAATATTCTTTGGCGGAGTTCAAGACTTTGGCTCATTATTTGCATCTATAAGACATGATGGTAAATCTATAGGTGAAATAATAGAAGCTAATATAGGAAGAAAGGGTAAAAAATTATTTGCAATATTTGCATGGCTTACACTTCTTCTAGTAATAGCAGCATTTACTAATATAGTTGCTGCAACATTTGCTTCAACACCTCAAGCGGCATCATCTTCATTATTATTTATATTACTTGCAATAGTATTTGGATTTTTAGTATATAGAAAAGGTGTACCTCTAGGAATCGGTAGTGTAATAGGGGTAATATTCTTAATGGTATGTATGTATCTTGGTATGAAATTCCCTATTTCATTAAGTAAAGAAACATGGATAATAATACTTTTAGGTTATATATTTATAGCATCTGTAACACCTGTATGGATACTTTTACAACCAAGAGATTATTTAAATTCATTCTTATTATATGCAATGATTATAGGAGCAGTACTAGGTATTGTTATAACTAAGCCTGTAATTCAAATGAGTGGATATACTGGATTTAATGTAGGTGGAAATTATTTATTCCCAATATTATTTGTAACAGTAGCTTGTGGTGCTATATCAGGATTTCATTCTTTAGTTGGATCTGGAACATCATCAAAGCAATTAGATAAAGAATCAGATGCTAAAAAGATTGGTTATGGTGGAATGCTAATAGAATCACTACTTGCAATAATTGCTATAATTACAGCAACTTATTTAGGTGCAGATAAATTAAAAGAACTATTATCTCAAGGTGGTCCTATAAATGTATTTGCAGATGGTATAGCAAACTTTATGAATTCATTTGGAATTCCATTTGAACTTGGAAAATCATTTACAGCCTTATCAATATCAGCATTTGCTTTAACTAGTCTTGATACATCAACAAGACTTGCAAGATTTATATTCCAAGAGTATTTTGATTCTAAAGAAGGAACTAGCACAGTTTTAACTAATAGATATGTATCAACAGGTATAACTGTTGCATTTGGAGGAACATTAGCATTTATGGGATATAGTGTTATATGGCCAATATTTGGTTCAGCAAACCAACTTCTCGCAGCACTAGCTTTACTTGCAATAGCAGCTTGGCTTGCAAATACAGGTAAATCTAATAAGATGATTTTAGGACCTATGGTATTCATGTTTGCAGTTACTATAACAGCCCTAATACTTCTTATAAAGACTAATATAGCAACAGGAAAATTTATAATAGTAATATTTGCAGTATTACTACTAGCGCTTTCACTAGTGCTTCTTGCACAATCATATGATGTATTATCAGGAAAGAAAATAAAATCAACTAAAAAAGCTTAATATAAAAAAAGTCTCTCTTAAATTTAAGAGAGACTTTTACTTTTGGTTGAAAACGGATATTATATTAGATATAATAATTTAATTGAAGATAAACACTAGGAGGTCAAAATTAAATGATGCTACTTGCAAATGAATGGGAAAATTATGAATTAATAGATACTGGAGATGGAGAAAAATTAGAAAGATGGGGAGAATATGTATTAAGAAGACCAGATCCTCAAATAATATGGCCGCTTCAAGATGAATGGTCATTATGGAAAAACCCTCACGGACATTACCACAGAAGCAGTAGAGGTGGAGGAGAATGGGAATATAAAAAGAAAATGCCTGAGAAATGGACTATAAAATACAAGGATTTATCTTTTTACATAAAACCGACAGGCTTTAAACATACAGGATTATTCCCAGAACAAGCTGCTAACTGGGATTGGATAATAAACAAGATACAAAAAGCTAATAGACCGATAAGAGTTCTTAACTTATTTGCATATACAGGTGGAGCTACAGTTGCATCAGCTTATGGAGGAGCTGCTGAGGTCTGTCACGTAGATGCTGCAAAGGGAATGGTTAACTGGGCTAAAGAAAATGTTCAATTATCTGGACTTGGTGATAGAAAAGTAAGATTTATAGTAGATGATGTATTTAAATTTGTTCAAAGAGAAATAAGAAGAGGAAGAAAATACGATGCTATAATAATGGATCCTCCATCTTATGGAAGAGGACCTGGAGGAGAAGTTTGGAAGATAGAAGAAAAGTTATGTGAATTTATACAGCTTTGTATGAACGTATTATCAGATGATCCACTATTCTTACTTGTAAACTCATATACATCAGGTTTTTCGCCAGTAGTTATAGAGAACATATTAAGATCATCTATAGGACAAAAATATGATGGAAAAATAACATCTGGAGAAATAGGAATACCTGTAACTAAAACGGGATATGTTCTTCCATGCGGAATATTAGGAAGATGGGAGTCATCAAAATAATGAATCCAATATATGAAGATAACCATATAATAGTAGCTAAAAAAGAAGTAAATATATTATCACAAGCTGATAATACTAATGATAAAGATATGCTATCTATTATAAAAGGGTATATAAAAGAGAAGTACAATAAGCCTGGAAATGTATATTTAGGACTTGTACATAGGCTTGATAGACCTGTTGGAGGTTGTATGGTGTTTGCAAAAACATCAAAAGCGGCATCCAGACTTTCAGAGCAAGTCAGAAATAGAAGTTTTAAAAAGACGTACTTAGCTGTAATAAGAGGAGCTTTAGAGGGAATAGATGGAACATTAAAAGATTATTTATACAAAGACACTAAGACTAATATGTCTAGTGTGGTACGTAAGAATTTTAAAGGAGCTAAAGAGGCTATTCTTGATTATGAAGTTCTAGCCCATGAGAATAACTTAAGCTTAGTAAAAATAAAATTAAAAACAGGAAGACCGCATCAAATAAGAGTGCAATTTGCAAGTAGAGGAAATGCCTTATATGGAGATCAAAGATATGGTGTAGATGTTAATAAACATGGACAGCAAATTGCACTTTGGTCTTATGAAATAGGAATAACTCATCCAACACTTAAAGAAGATATGAGATTTACTTGTATGCCACCTGATGAGTATCCTTGGAACTTGTTTAATATATAGATTAAGTAATATATTTATAGAACTCAAGTAGATGTTAATCGGAAAATGAAGGTTATTGAAATAACGCTATTTAGTTAATATTTTTATAAAACTAAGACTACATCTTATTAAATATCTTAAAACTTCTTAAACTCCCTTTGGTCAGACAAAGAAGTTTTTTAAAAGATATTTAAACGATGTAGCCTAAGTTTTATTGAAAAATATTAATGAAAAATAGCTAACATTTCAATAACCTTCATTTTTAAGTTTAGTGATCAACCTTAGGCATATTCAATAAAGGATATAATTGAAAAAGTACGATTGTTTTCATAACGTAAATTTGTAATATAAAAATACTTTATAATATTGTTTATTCAAAAAGGAACCAAACCCTTTTAATCAGACTATCTTCAATCTCATATATTGCCACTGCTTTTACTATTTCATCTACATTTAATTCAGTTACATATTCATGATCAATTACTTTATTACCAATTACCATACGATTTACAAGTTCTGCATGCACTTTTAAAATCTCAAATCTTTCATAATACTTTTCCCTTAATAGTTCTTTTCCTTCAAGTATAACAGAGTTATCAATAAGATTATAAACAGTAATATCATCATGATATGTAGACATAAATCCTTCTAAATTATGCTTATTATAAAAATCTAATTGCATTTGTACTATTTCTTGAGGATTCATTATAGATCTCTCCTTTTTCTTAAAATAAATATATCACTTATTCGATTGTAGTTTTATGGTACAATAATATAATTAATCTATATTTTTTACAAGTACAAACTTTTATGATAGATAGTATTAAAAAACATACTATGGAGGTAAACATGGAAATTCGAGAAAAACTATTAAAATCACTCAATTGCCCAACTACTCTAGCTCAAAATTTAATCGCTGGGAAATGGAAAATATTAATAATGTGGCATTTGAGAAATGAGGTAAAAAGATTTAATGAATTACAAAAAGATATGCCAGAGATAAAACAAGCCTATCTTACAAAACAATTGAGAGAACTTGAACAAGATGAGCTTATTCACAGAGAAGTATATAAAGTAGTTCCTCCGAAAGTCGAATACTCTTTAACACCAATTGGCGAAAAATTATTACCTGTTTTAGTTGAGCTTAGAAAATGGGGTATGGAATACATGGATTACATTAATAATAAGTGATGTTTATAATTATCTTTATTTTTAGCGAAAAATAAATCTCTTTTGATTTTAAATCAAAAGAGATTTATAAAAAATTACCTATATTTCTATATTAAATGAAATTTATATATTGACTTAAATAATATAATCCGTTAGGATTTTTTTTATTTAGCTAAAGCTTTCATTTCTTCTTTTTGTTTTAAATTCTCTATTATAACAGCACAAGAAGCATCTCCTGTTACATTTACTGCCGTTCTTAACATATCAAATATTCTATCTAACCCGAATAAAAGTGGAAGTCCTTCTACTGGTATATTAGCAGCAAGTAAAACTGCAACAACTAATAAAGATGGACCAGGTACACCAGCTTGTCCTATAGAACCAACTGTTGCTGTAAGTATTATAGCAATATATGATGCCATAGTAAGTTCAATTCCAAAGTATTGAGCAAAGAATACCGCTACAAGAGCGTAGTATATAGAGTTACCATCCATATTTATAGTAGCTCCAAGTGGAAGTACGAAAGAAGTTACCTCCTTAGATACTCCAAGCTCATCTTCACAAGTCTCTGTAGTTATAGGTAGAGTTCCCATAGAAGAAGCTGAAGAAAAAGCTACTGAAAAAGGCTTCATAACCTTTTTTATAAATACAGATGGAGAAATCTTAGAAAGTATTCCGACCATTGTAGGATAAAAGACAAACGTATGAATAGCAAGAGCTACTATATAAACTCCGAATAACTTAAATATAGGTTTTAAAGAATCGAATCCAAATGTAGCTATTGAATAAACCATAAGAGCAAATACTCCAACTGGAGCAAATAATAATACTTTATTTATAACCCAAATAAGCGCTTCTGTTATACAATCAAAAACTTTTAATATAAATTTCTTTTTTTCATAATCAAGACTAGATATACCAAATCCTAAGAATAAGCTAAAAAATAGTATTTGAAGCATATTTCCATCTACAAGTGCTTTTATAGGATTAGTTGGTATTATTCCTTTGATAGTTTCCCAAAAACCAGGTAAATCTCCTTTATCAGCATATTCATTAGAGAACATTGATGTTATGGAGTTATCAACCCCTACTCCAGGTTGAGTTAAATTACCTATTATTAAAGCAAGTACAACTGCAAATGCTGTTGTAAACATATAGTAAGCAAATGTAGCTCCTCCTATTTTACCAGCAGATTTAGTGTTTCCAATAGATGCTGCACCTGATATTATAGATGTTGCAACTAAAGGTATAACTACCATTTTAAGAAGCTGCATAAATATATCTCCTAGGTTAGAACAAATATTTGATGCAAAAAACATTCCGATATTAGTCCTATAGATAAAATATCCAACTATTATTCCAAGTATCATAGAAATAATTATCATTAGTCCTAAGTTTTCAGATAAAGATTTAGATTTTTTCATAAAAATTTCTCCTTTTCAAGTTCATTAGTATAAATAGAATTATTACAATTATCGCGATTAACTTTTTTAAGTATAGCATAACTTAAACTTAATTTAAATAAGAAAAAAATAAAAAATATTAATTTAATTAAGGAAAAGAGCTTTAAATATAAAAAATAAGATGCAAGAATGCATCTTATTTTTTTAATCCTTATTCTTTTTATAACAATTATGAATTTTTTCATAAAGATTCACATTCATATACTTTAAACTTTCTAGATACTTTATAACACTTCCTAGATAAGGAACATTCTCGCCTAAATATTCTTTTTCTATCTCAACTCTTTCTTGATTTATTGGACAGGATTCTACGTGGCCTTTTCCGCAGTTTCTACATTTAGTTAAAACTAGTGCAAGTTTTTCTTCGTAATATCTATCTTTTTGTATTATATTTAATCTAAAAATAAGAAGTATCAACAATATAAGTATTATAAAATAGCAAACTATATTCAGTGGTGTTACATAGATAGCTGGAATATATGTATATAAACCAACTGTACCGAAGAACATAAATACAAAAGCAGCTATTATTTTCGTAGTAACTTCAGGAATTTTTTTACCAAGCAATTTTCCAACAAGTATACCTAGACCACCAGTTACAATCATACCAGTTACAGTTCCTAATAAAACTAGTAAAGGGAATTTAGAGTTTGCCCCAAGCGTCATAGCAGTAAGCTGAGTTTTGTCTCCAAGCTCTCCAATAAAAAAAGCAAATGCTACAGTTAGTATAGGTCCGTACTTAGAATTTATATCATCATCTTCATTACCTTCAATATCAATTCTTAAAGACCATAGACCAAAGAATATAAATAACAAAGATGCAAACAGCTGAACCTGTTCTAGTGGAACCAATTTACTTATATAACTACCAAGAGCTATAGCTAGTCCATGATTTAAAAAAGCGCCTATAAAAATACCAACAAGAACATACAATGGTTTAAATTTTGATGCAAATGCAAGAGCTAGAAGTTGAGTTTTATCTCCCATTTCAGCTAATGTTATTAAAACAAAAGCTTTAATAAATTCGTTCAAAAAAATTCCTCCTTAGTAAACGTGTAAATGTATAATATAATAGTCTATTATAAAGCAAAACTTAATTCAGATGGAGTTTTTACGCCAACTGAATATCTCTATTATTATATTCTATAAATAAATATATACAACCTTTTCTTATAAACAATAAATTATAATATATTGGAGTGATATACATGAATTATTATACAGGATTTTTTATAGATAAGCCTATAGGAAATAATATATTTTCTCACAAAGAGAGAACACAAAAGAGTATATACGTTGCACCATTAAAAAATGGAACATTAGATGACGTTAAAATAGGGAATAATATAGCATTTTGTGAAATTGAATTTGATAAAGAAATAAAGAACGAAGGTCTTGAAAATTTTATTAAATACGACTTTAATGAAAAAGATATATATATATTTGATAATCATAATCATGCATTTTATTTTTGGGTAAAATCATTAAAAAATAAAAAATTTAAAAAAGGGATAAAGCTAATTCATATAGACCAACATAAAGATATGAGAGAGCCTGAAGAATATATAAACAATATAGATAGTATGGAAGAAGTCTTTAATTACACTAACTTTAAACTTAATGTTGGAAATTTTATAAAACCCGCATTGAATATAGGAATATTTTCTGAGGTATTTATAATGGACAGTTTAAGTAGTTTTAGTGAAAAAATAGATGAGGAAATAGTTCTGGATATAGATTTAGATATATTTTCTAAAGATATGGAATACATAGACTACGATTTAAAAATATCTAAAATAAGAGAACTAATTAATAAATCAAATGTAATAACTATAGCTACAAGTCCATTTTTTATAAATCAAGAATATGCAATAAATGTATTAAAGGATATATTCAAAATTTGATTGAAATTAAAAATATATTTGATATAATTAATATTTAGGTGATTTATTAATTAAGGAGGAAGAATTATGAGTTTATTCGAAAAATGGCAGCAATTAGCTGAGAATCATACAAGTGAGCAAGAGGAAGTTAAGTTTTGGGAAGAATACTTAAAATCAGAAGCTGGAGTATACGATAAGATTTTAAATAATAAAACTGATGTAATAAAAGGACAAGTTTGTGATCTGGCTAAAGAATATGAAATTAATGAAGAATACTTCATAGGATTTTTAGATGGAATTAGCGAGAGCACAAAAAATGAAATTAAATTAGAAGATTTAGAGTCAGACAGTGAAGTAACTGTAGAAATAGATTTTGAAAAACTATACTATAACATGAATGTAGTAGAAGCTCATTGGCTATATAACCTAGAGGGATGGAATAATATATTAACTGAAGAAAAAAGAAAAGAAATACAAAAAAAGTACAAGTCTTCTAAGACTGTAGTTAAAGAGCAAAAAATAGGAAGAAATGATGCGTGTCCATGTAACAGTGGTAAGAAATACAAGAAATGTTGTGGAAAATAAGCCTAATATTTAGGCTTATTTTTTTTATCTGCATACATTTTCTTATCTATAACTTTAAAAACATCGTCTAGGCATACGTTTTCGCTAAAGGTAATTTCTTGCATACCTGCTCCAAATGAAATAACATCTTTTAAAGCTTCTCTTATTTCGTCTATTCTAATTTGAGCTGTATCTAAATCTATATCCTTTAGAAGGATTAAAAATTCATCTCCTCCACATCGTGCAAATAAATCATCTTTTCGTATAAATTCTCTAACTGTATCTGAAAATATCTTTAATATATTATTTCCTTCATGATGCCCAAAGGTATCATTTATATATTTAAAGTTGTTCAGATCTATAAGTATTAAAACACATTTACAGTTATTACTTATTTCATTAAATTTTTCTTTAAAGCACCTTATATTCATAGTTTTTGTCAAATAGTCATAATTCGCATTAGTATTTAATTTATGTAAGAGGTTTATCATTTTTAATGATTTTTCTATTTCTGATTTTATAAAGTATGAAAGCTTTAAATCATGTTTTGAAAAAACATTGCGTGATTCTGATGAATCTATATTTATCATACCTGAAAATTTATCATCAACATGAATTGGAATGGATAAAGTTGCTTTTATATCTAATGCATTCATGTTGATCAATGAATTGTATTTATTAGAATCTAGATAAACATTATTGTATTGTTGTGGATTACGTATTATATACGGTTTTTCTAATTTTGATTTTCCATAATGATACAGTTCTTCCATTTCGAAAGATACATTCTTTAGTTGTTTAAAATCATAACCTATTACACCTTTATATTCTATAACATTCTTGCGTTTGTTATATAATAAAAAAGAAGCTTTTGAGCCCTTTTTAATTATTTTTAATAACTCTTCTAATATTAATGTATATATATCCTCTATATTATCTGAGGAGAGAATATTTTCACTTATATCATAAATGGAATTATTGATTTTATGAATTTTTTTTAATATAGACAACAGCTTTATTTTTTTATATATTACAATAAATGCTGAATTGACTAAAAAAAGTATAAATAAGAATTTTATAATCATTTTATTCCACCTTTTCAAATAAATAGTTCTTTAGAACTATTTTAACATATTTTGCTATAAATTGTTTGATATAAATTATTTTTCGTATTTTATAATTTCGCAATTCGATTCAAAATAATACAAAAAAATGTTAATATATATATATATTGATAAAATATACAACTAGGGGGAATATTATGTACAAATTAAAGTTTATTGGGGATGATGATTTGACCATTAAAGAGTTTGAAACAAAACAAGAATTAGATTCTTATATGAATCTAAACAATATAAAAAAAATTTGGCATCAAGTAGAAGAAATAAAAAGGGTTATACCCAATTTAAAAGATGATTAGGGAAAAGGAGAATGAAGATGTTTAATAAATTATTAAAATTTGATACTATACGATTTAAAATACTTACAATTCCGTTAATAATTATGTTTATGATAATAACTACTATATCTTTTATAAATATAAACATCTCAAAAACAAGGCTGATAGACCAGATGGAGATCGATGGAATTAATCTGGCAAATCAAATATTTAATCAAATTCAGAACAATGATGAATGTATAGAAATTATAAACGAGAGCATAGAAGATGACATAAGAAATATAGGTAGTTTTTTATCAGATGATTATTCAGCTATAAATAATGATTACTTAATTAATATAGCAAATACATTTAACGTAGATGAGATAAATGTTACAGATTCTAATGGTGATATAATTTATTCTAATCTTGAAAGTAGTATGGGAGCTCATTTTGGGGAGGATCATATATCATCTTCAGTTCAGTATGAGAATGAAGATGAGCTTATGGAAAACATAAGAAAATCAAGGGAAACTGATAATTATTACAAATATGGATATATAAAAGTACCTAATGGTGGTATGATACAGGTAGGTATACTTGCAAACAAAGTAGAAGGTCTAAAAAAAAGCCTTAGCATACAAAGCTTATTAGATGAACTTGCTGTAGAAGAGAATATAGAATCAGTATTTTTAGTAGGTAAGGATCATATCATAACAAATTCTTCTAAAAAAGAAGAAATAGGAACTGCAATAGAAAGTGAAAAATCCAAAAATGCCATAGATAAACAAGAGATTTATTCAGGTAAGTATTATGATGATGATTTAAATAGATATGTATATGATATATTGGTACCTATGTACAAAGATGATATTAACGTAGGATCTTTAAATGTAGCTATTTCTATGGATAATGTCAACAAGGCTGTATCTTCAAATATAAAGATGTCTATAATTATAGGCATATTAGCATTTACAATATCATCTATGATACTTTATACTATTTCGAACAATATATTAAATGTTGTAAAAAATCTTGTTGATTCATCTCAAAGAGTAGCTAGAGGAGAGCTTATATATGATATAGATGTAAAGGCGAGTGACGAAACTGGGATACTATGTAATAACTTTAAGAATATGATAAATAGTCTTAAAACAATAGTAGACAATGTTAAAGTTCAAGCATCTGGTACAGATGATATGTCTAACCAATTGACTTGTATATCGAAGGAAATGGCTTTAGGTATTGAAAGTATAGTATTATCTATACAAAATATAGCTGATGGAACAACGTCTCAGTCATGTGGTCTTGATAACATGAATGAAATACTTAATAATTTTACATACAAGCTTACGTGTATAATAGATGATATAAAGGATGTTGATTCTAATTCAAAAGAGATAAGCGCAACTATAAGTGGTAGTAGTGAAAATATAGAAAAGGTTATATCGTCAGTTGAGAATGTTATAATAGTATTCCAAGAATTAATAGAGAAAATAACTATAGTTGGTCAAGACATAAATGAAATAAATAAAATAACTTCATTGATAAATCAAATAGCAGATCAGACTAATTTATTAGCACTTAATGCTTCTATTGAAGCTGCTAGAGCAGGAGAGCAGGGCAGAGGGTTTGCAGTAGTAGCTGATGAGATAAGAAAACTTGCAGAGCAAACTAAATATTCATCTCAAAATATAAATGAATTAATACAAACAATATCAATTGCAACTGAAAGTATGATAGAGACTAGCGCAACAGTTAATACTGAGCTTTCAAACCAAAAAACAGATATAGATATAGCTATGGGTTCATTTAATAAAACTATTTTAGGTATAAATGATATAATACCTAAAATAGATGAAATAAACACATCGGCTACAAGTCTTAATGATGAAAAAAATGTTATACTAAAAAAAATAGAAGAAGCATCTTCTATTGCACAAGAAATATCAGCATCAACGCAGGAAATATCAGCATCATCACAGCAAATGAGCGAGTCTGTAACACAGATATCATCTACTGCTAGTGATTTAACTGACATGACTAAGAATATGAGTAATTATATAAATGAATTTAAATAAAAAAATTCGTCTAGTTGCTAATAAAAAAGGCTGTATCGTTTGATACAGCCTTTTTTTACTATTTATCAAGTTTAGAAAGTTCTACAGCAAGCTTTGCTCCAACTTTTGCATTATTGTAAACTAATTCTATATTTGAATCTAAGCTCTTTCCAGCAGTTATTGCTTTAACTTTTCCAAGCAAGAAAGGAGTTGATTCTTTTCCTCTTATTCCTTTTTCATCAGCTTCTTTTAAAGCATCTTCTATAGCATTATTTATAGTATCGTAATCCATCTCAAACTCTTCTGGTATAGGATTTGATACTACAACTCCTCCGTTTAAGCTTAAGTCCCACTTAGATTTTAAAGCCACAGCTAATTCTGCTGAACTATCTACTTTATAATCTACATTGAATCCACTTTTTCTAGTATAGAATGCTGGGAATTCTTGAGTTTTGTAACCTACAACTGGAACACCATTAGTCTCTAGGTATTCTAGAGTTAAACCTATATCTAGGATTGATTTGCATCCAGCACATACTACTGCAACGTTAGTGTGTGCAAGTTCTTGAAGGTCTGCGGAGATATCGAATGTTTGTTGTGCACCTCTGTGTACTCCGCCAATTCCACCTGTTGCAAATACCTTTATTCCAGCAAGTGCAGCTATTATCATAGTAGATGCAACAGTTGTTGCTCCGTCTAGTTTTTTAGCTACTATAAAAGGTAAATCTCTTCTACTAGCCTTTAATACAGAATCACTTTTACCTAGGTATTCAAGCTCTTCACTATTAAGACCAACTTTTAATTCACCATTAAGTATTGCTATTGTAGCAGGGATAGCTCCATTTTCTCTTATTATAGATTCAACTGTTTTAGCCATCTCTATATTTTGAGGGTAAGGCATACCATGAGATATTATAGTAGACTCAAGAGCTACTACTGGAGTTCCTTCTTCTAAAGCTTTTTTTACTTCTGGATTTATTTTTAAATATTTTTCTAACATAATTTCATCTCCCTTAAAGTTTTTTCTATATTTTGAATTGACATATTTGGATTTATTGTATTCTTATGAGATAGTGCAAGTATAGATGCGCTCATAGCGAATTTAGCACTATAATCTAAATCGTATTGGTTGATATGGCTATATACAAGACCTGCTATAAATGCATCACCCGCACCTGTAGCATTAACTACATTTACCTTTGGGTTTTTTATAATACTAGATTCTTGCCCATCTGAGCAAAATACCCCTTCTTTACCAAGGCTAATAAATACTCTTTTAACGCCTTGATCTAAGAAATATCTAGCACATTTATCAAGATCTTGTTCTGTATTGATTTTTATACCTGAAAGTGATTCGGCTTCATATTTATTAGGTTTTATAGTATGGAACATTCCTATAAGATCCTTGACCTTTTTACTTTTTTGGGTTGAAACTGTATCTAGGAAAAAATCTACTTCTTTAAAGTTTGATAATAGATACTCAATTACGTCTTTTGGCATATTGGTATCTATAACACCTACTTTAGAATTCTTTATTATACGAGATTTTTGTTTTATAAAGTCTATGGTTATTTTATCGAATATATCCATAGAAGCTATAGCTACCTTCATATCACCACTCTCATCTAATATAGATAAATAAGTTGATGTTGCATAATCAGTAGATCTTAAACAATTTTCCATATCAATTCCAACTAAATTACTTTCTTTTAATATTTTTTCCCCATATATATCTTTACCAAGAGCTGATATTAATTTTGTATCTATATCCATCTTCACAAGATTCTCTGCTATATTACGACCTACTCCGCCTAGAGATATCTTCATTTGACCTGGATTTGAATCGTTCAAAATTAAGTTTTCAGTTGGGAAACCTTGAAGGTCTATATTAGCTCCTCCTATTACTGTTACATAGTCTTCATCTTTTAATATATAGCCTTTTCCTTTTATATAACCTTTTTTACTTAGGTTGGTTATATGGACAGCTACAGAAGATCTAGTTATTCCAAAATAATCAGCAATTTCTTGTTGAGATATTAATGGATTATTTCTTATAAATTCTAAAATTTCTTTTTCTCTACTAGTCAAATTAATCACCAAGCTTCTGTTTAGATTATAAACTTTTGTTTATGAAAAGTATAACATACTATTTTTATTTTTTCAATAATAAATTTAAGTATACTTATATACAAAAAGACTTCTCTTTTCGAGAAGTCTTTTGTTAGTTATATAACAGCACTTATACCAAGTATTGCCATGATCATAACTACTACTACAACCATGAATTTCAAAACAAATTTAAGCCAAGTATTATAAGGAACTCTCGCTATTGCAAGACCACCCATAACAACTGCGCTTGTAGGAGTTAATAAGTTAACTGTACCAGATGCAGATTGATACGCTGTTATAACTAAATCTCTTGAAACGCCAGCAAAGTCACCAAGAGGAGCCATTATAGGCATTGAAAGTGTAGCAAGTCCTGATGTTGAAGGTATTAAGAATGACATAGGTATATAGAATAAATAAGTAAGAACGGCAAATACAGATGAACCTAGACCTGACAAAGCCTCTTCTCCTAAACTTAATACTGTATCTGTCATGTTACCAGCGTTCATAACTACTGTTATACCACGAGATAGCCCAACTATCAGTGCAACGCCTAAAAGGTCTCTGGCACCAGCTACGAATGACGAGATCAATTCATCTTCATCCATACCATAAATAAGACCTATTACTATAGAGGATACCAAGAATAAAGATGTTAACTCTCCAAACCACCATCCCCAAGTAGGTACTGCAGTTATATTTATATCAGAGAAGGGTATAACACCGTATATCATTATAGCAAAAGTTAAAGAGAATAAAGCAAGAACAAGCTTTCTTTTACTGTTGAGTTCTGGAAAATCACTTTCGTTATCTTGAGCTAAAAAATGTTTTTTGTTGTCTTCGTACATATTGTAAACTAGAGATTTTGAAGGGTCAGCTTTAACCTTAGCGGCATATCTCATTACGTATATTATTGCAACGATCTCCCCTATAACTAGAATAAATAATCTAAGGCCAATACCAGTACCCAAAGATATACCGGCAAAACCAGATGCTATACCTGTTGCGAATGGGTTTACGGTAGAACCTAAAACTCCCATTCCAGCTCCTAAGAGTATTACTCCAACAGCAGTCAATGTATCATACCCAGCAGCTATGAATACTGGGATAAGAAGCGGATAAAATGCTATGGTTTCCTCAGCCATACCAAAGCTTGTTCCCCCAAGTCCAAATAGTATCATCAAAAATGGAATCATTATTTTTTCTCTACCCTGTAGTTTATGAACTACTCGAGCTATACCAGCATCTATAGCACCTGTCTTCATTACGACACCTAAAAATCCTCCTATTACGATGACAAATAAAGCTACATCTACAGCTCCGTAAAAACCGTTAATAGGTGCTAATGCGACATCTGTTAGACCCTGTGGTGTTGGATCCACTAAGTGATATGAACCTGGTATTGGAGTGTTTTCTGCGGTATAGTCATATTTACCGGCAGGAACAATCCAAGTTAAGATTGCTACAAATATTATTATTGCAAACAATATTGTGTAAGCGCTTGGCATTTTAAATTTCTTCATAGAGATACCTCCTTGTAGTCAAAGTATTTGCTATTTTGTTAATTCATATACTGCTTTAGCGTATATTTTAGTAGATTTAAGTAAATCGTCTATTTCTATATATTCATTAGCTTGATGCTCAACCTTAGGCTTGTTAGGAAATACAGCTCCAAATGCTACACAATTGTCTATAGCTCTTGCATAAGTAGCTCCACCTGAAGATAGAGGCGTAGAATCAAGTCCTGTTTCTTCTTCATAAACTTTCTGCAGAGTTTTAATTAAAAAGTGGTCTGCTGGAACGTATATTGACTTTAAATAATCGTATTCTTCATATTCTAAGTTATACTGAGCTAGTTTTTCTTTTAAAGAATTTACTACCATATCCTTTTCAACAGTAACTGGAATTCTTATATCAAGCCCTATTTGTTCAGTATTTTCATCTATATTTATTTTTCCTACGTTTAATGTAAGTTTTCCTGAAGCTTCATCATTACAGTTAGGAATGATATTATCGCCGTTATAAGTTTCGCCTATTACATTTGCTATAAACTCTATTGATTTAGATTTTATTCCTATATTATTTAAGGCTATACACAGTCTAGAAATGGCATTTATTCCGTAGTGAGGATTACAAGCATGAGAGGCCTTTCCTATAACAGTTAATGAATTTGAATCAGACATATATTCAAAATGTAATCTATCAAGCTCTTTAGATAGCTTGTCTAAATTATCGCTAAAATAAGTTATTCTATCAGGAACAGCGTTGTATGCATTTCCACCATTTAATTTTATATTAGATAAATTTTTACATTTTATATTGGCTTGTAATAATCCCTTTTCTGCATTTATCATAGGGAATACAGAATCGGGTGTGAATCCATAAGACGGGATTTCTTCGTTTTCAACATATTTAGAAATTCCACCCCAAAGATTTTCTTCATCTGTACCGAATATAAATCGTATTCTTTTATTGAACTTTACATCTAGATTCATAAGTGCTTTAACTGCATATATGGCTGCTATTGTAGGACCTTTATCATCTTGAGTTCCTCTGCCGTATAACTTATTATCTTCGATTACTGCTCCATAAGGATCATGCTTCCAATCGTTTGCTTCTCCTTCGGGTACAACGTCAAGATGCCCAAGTATACCTATCATTTCATCTCCTTCACCTATTTCTGCATATCCATAATAGCCATCTTTATAATAAGTTTTAAATCCTAAAGATTCACATAAATCTAAAGTTTTTCTCAGTGCATTATCTATATTTTCTCCAAATGGAAATTTATCTGTTTTATCAGATATTACACTAGGGATTCTTACTATTTCTTGTATAGATTTGATTAAATCATCTTTAATATTTTCAACGCTTAAATCTATGTTCATAAAAATCATCTCCTTTTATTATAATTTATACTGTAAATTTTAAAAGATAGGCTTTTGATATGATTTTGTTCATTTATACAGATTTATATACTTAAAATGGGATGCCATTAATAATAGTATATAAATTTTATTATGTTAAATCAAATACAAAGTTTAAATTTGGAAAATATAATGGGAAAATATACATTTTGGTTGAAAATTTATATAATTCCAAAAGAAATTAATGTAGAAAAATGTCGTTATAAAAAGATGAAGAAAGATAAATAACAAACGTAATCGACAAATAAATATGTCGAATTATAAAGAAAAATTAAAAACAAAAATTGAAAGGAAAAAATAATAAAAAAAATAATTGACATTACCAACCAATGGAAACTATACTAAAAACATACATATAATTTATGTTTTATGTACCAAAATTTAGATCAGGAAGGGGAAAGGGGATGTCAAAAGAAAATATTCTGAATGTATATTCTGAGATTGGAAAGTTAAAAAAAGTTCTTTTACATAGACCTGGTAAAGAAATCGAAAATTTAACTCCTGACTTAATGGATAGATTGCTATTTGATGATATTCCATATTTAAAGGTTGCAAGGCAGGAGCATGATGCATTTGCAAAGATACTAAAATCAAATGATGTTGAGGTACTCTATTTGGAGGATTTGGCAGCTGAAGCTATAAAGGATTTCGGAATAAAAGAGGCTTTCGTAGATGAATTTATAAATGAAGCAAATATAGATAGTATTAAAAAAAGAGAACTTGTTAAAGAGTATATTTTAGGTTTTTCAAATGAAAGAAATATGGTGGATAAGATGATGGAGGGCATTAGAAAAGAAGAAATAAGAGATTATAAAAAAACTTCATTGACAGATATTATAGATTCTAATTATCCATTTATAGTTGATCCTATGCCTAATTTATATTTTACAAGAGATCCATTTGCAACTATTGGGCAAGGAATATCTTTGAATCATATGAGAACAGTAACGAGAAATAGAGAGACTTTGTTTGCCAAGTATATATTTAAATATCATCCTGAATACAAAGATAAAAACATACCTATATGGTTTGATAGAGATAATAAGACGTCTATAGAAGGTGGAGATGAACTTGTACTAAGTGATAAGGTTATAGCTATTGGTATATCTGAAAGAACAGATGCCTATTCTATAGAGTCTATAGCTAAAAATATATTTGAAAAGAATGAAAAGTTTGAAGTAGTCCTTGCTTTTGATATACCGAAAAGAAGAGCTTTTATGCATCTTGATACTGTATTTACAATGGTAGACTACAATAAATTTACTATACATCCTGAAATAGAAGGTCCTTTAACTGTATATTCAATAGCTAGAGGAAATAAAGATTTAAAACTGGATATTAAAAAAGAAACTATGTGTCTTAGCGATATTCTAAAAAAATACTTAGAGATTGATGAGGTTACTTTAATAAGATGTGGCGCAGGAAATATTATAGATGCAGGAAGAGAGCAATGGAATGATGGATCTAATACTTTAGCAATTGCTCCTGGAGAAGTAATAGTTTACTCTAGAAATCATGTTACTAATAGGTTGCTTGAGGAAAATGGAATTAAAATCCATTGTATGCCATCTTCAGAATTATCAAGAGGTAGAGGTGGTCCAAGATGTATGTCTATGCCACTAGTTAGAGAAAACTTAAAATAATGATAAAAAAATTATAAATTAGGAGGTTTTTCAGATGCCAGTAAATTTAAAAGGAAGAAACTTTATAACATTAAAGGATTTTACACCAGATGAAATAAGGTATATGTTGGATCTATCTATGGATTTAAAAAATAAGAAGAGAGCAGGAATAAAGGGAGATTTATTAGAAGGAAAAAACATCGTTTTATTATTTGAAAAAACATCTACTAGAACTAGATGTGCATTTGAGGTTGCTGGTTTTGATGAAGGTGCTAATGTAACGTTTTTAACAAATTCTCAAATGGGCAAAAAAGAATCTATCGAGGATACAGCTAAGGTTTTGGGAAGGTACTATGATGGAATTGAGTTTAGAGGATTTAAACAAGAAACTGTTGATTGTCTAGCAGAACATGCAGGGGTTAGTGTGTGGAATGGACTTACTGATTTATACCATCCAACTCAGATACTTGCAGATTTTTTAACTGTAAAAGAGCATGTAAATAAAAGATTTAATAAAATTAAGTTTGTATATGTTGGAGATGCTAGAAATAACATGGGTAACTCACTTATGATAGGTGCTGCTAAAATGGGAATGGAGTTTGTTGCGCTTGCACCGAAAGAACTATGGCCTTCTAAAGAGCTAGTAGATGAAATGAATGAGGTTGCTAAAGAAACAGGAGCTGTAATTAAGCTTAGTGAAAATGTTGATGATGTTAAAGGTGCAGATGTAATTTATACAGATGTTTGGGTGTCTATGGGAGAAGAAGATCAGTTTGAAGAGAGAATAAAATTATTAACTCCTTATCAGGTTAATATGGATATGATAAGAAAAACTGAAAATGATGATGTTATATTTCTTCATTGTCTGCCTTCATTCCATGATGAGAACACTTTAGTTGGTAAAGAAATATATGAAAAATTTGGACTTAAGTCGATGGAGGTTACAGACGAAGTATTTAGATCTAAGTACTCTAAGGTATTTGATGAGGCTGAGAATAGAATGCATACTATAAAAGCTGTTATGGTCGCAACTATAGGTAATCTATAAAATTCGCTTTATGCTACGCATAGCTCATGTCGCCAACGAGTCCTACGGGCTCCGTTGCTCAAAATAGTTGATAATATAGTTTTTTTATCAATGTAATTTGCAGATTAAAAAGCATATAATTCCTATACAATAAAAAGGGAGGCTCTGTTTATGAGTAACAGGATAGTTGTTGCACTTGGAGGAAATGCTCTTGGAAAAAATCCTAAAGAACAATTAGAATTAGTTAAAGAAACAGCAAAGCCTATAGTTGATTTGATACAGGAAGGAAATAATGTAATTGTAGCTCATGGTAATGGTCCACAGGTTGGGATGATAAATTTGGCTATGGAGGTATCTTCAAAGTCAGATGCTAATACTCCTGAAATGCCTTTTCCTGAGTGTGGTGCTATGAGTCAAGGGTATATAGGATACCATCTTCAAAATGCGATCAGAGAAGAGTTTTTGAATAGAAATATGAAAATTCCTGTATCTACAGTAATAACTCAGGTTATAGTAGATAAAGATGATAGCGCATTTACTAATCCTACTAAGCCTATAGGAGCTTTTTATACTGAAGAAGAGGCTAAAAAACTTGAAGAAGAAAAAGGATATGATATGAAAGAAGATGCAGGAAGAGGGTATAGAAGAGTAGTTCCATCCCCAATACCTGTAGATATTGCAGAAAAAGAAACAGTTAAAACATTAGTTGATAATGGGCATGTAGTTATAACTGTTGGAGGAGGAGGGATACCTGTTATAGAGGATAATAATTCTTTAATAGGGGTACCTGCTGTTATAGATAAAGATTTTGCGAGTGAAAAAATAGCCGAGATTTTAAATGCTGATTATCTTATAATTCTTACGGCTGTAGAAAAGGTTTCTATAAACTTTGGTAAGGAGAATGAACAAGCCTTAGGCAAACTAAATATTGATGATGCATATAAGTATATTGATGAGGGTCATTTTGCACCAGGGTCTATGCTTCCTAAGGTTAGAGCTGCGATAAAGTTTGCGGAGTCTAAGAATGGAAGGAAGTCTCTTATAACATCGCTTGAAAAAGCAGTTGATGGAATACAAGGCAAAACAGGTACGTTAATTGTAAAATAAAATTATGGTTTTCTAATATAATTAAATCTCAATGTTTCCCATACAGGGGAACATTATTTTTTTGCAAACATAAAATATATTAATCCCACTAGGCAGGAGGAATAAGATGAAGATAGGAGATTTAGTTGTTAGAAAATCACATGGAAAAGATGTTTTATTTAGAATAACAGATATTGCAGAAAGTAAAAACAAGAAGAAACAAGTTATTTTAAAGGGGATAGATTTTAGGCTTATGGCTGATTCATCTATAGAAGACTTAGAAATGGTAGGTCAAGAAGATTTTAGACAATATGTTTTTAATAGACAGATAGAAAGTTTGCTAACACGAGCTGTGAAGAATAGAAGTGATAAACAAAAAAAGAATTACAGAAATGGTTTTGGAAGACCTGGAAAAGTACTTCATCTAGATGGTGATGGTGAATATTTAAAAATATGCTTAGAGGCTTATAAAAAGCTAGACATTGAAGCTGTAGGCAAGGTGGTTGCGGAAGCAGACCAACATAAAGTAGTGGGAGAGCTTTTAAAAGAATATTCACCAGACATATTGGTTATTACAGGTCATGACTCTATAATAAATGCGAATCATGATATTAGAGATTTAAATAATTATAGAAATTCTAGAAATTTTATAAAGGCAGTTTTGGAAGCTAGAAAATATGAAAATGCCATGGATGAACTTGTTATTTTTGCAGGAGCGTGTCAATCAAATTATGAGGCTATATTAAATGCAGGAGCAAATTTTGCAAGTTCTCCTAGTAGAATATTAATACATTGCTTAGATCCTGTTTTAATAGTAGAAAAAATAGCTTATGCAAGGATTGATAAAGTAATGCATCTTGAAGAAGTTTTTCAAAATACTATAACTGGAATAAAAGGTGTAGGTGGTTTTGAGACAAGAGGAAAGTATAGGTCTGGATTGCCTAAATCTCTATATGAATAGAGGTGGTACTATGGATAGAAAATTTAGAAATCTTATAGCATACAAAGTATCTAAAAACATTCCTCAAGAATTCCACATACAGGCTATAATGTGTCAAGCTATTATAGAGAGAACAAATATATTCAGAAATATATTAGATGGAAATTTTAAAAAAGAAGAAGTTAATACAGAGGATATATACGATAAGGCACTTGAAGCTGTTGATAATACAATGAATTTAGTTATAATGTTTAATGATTCTCCAATTTGTGCATATTACCACGTGTGCTGTGGTGGGAGCACAGAAAATAGTGAGTATTTATTAAATACAAAAATAGATTATCTACGAGGGATTACTTGTAAAGAATGTATGTTAAATAAAGAATTAGAGAATATAGTGGATGTTGATTTAGAAGACCTTGAATCAATATTTGGATATAATATATCTCAAAATTTCATGAATGAATATTCTATAGATAATGTGTTGAAAATTTTAGAAAAAACTCGTGGAAATAGAATAGAGAATATACTAGTTTTTAATAAAGAGGTTAAAGGTAGTGTATTCAGTGAAAACTTAAATTTAGATTCTTCTAGAGTTGGATTTAGACCTATAAAAATAAGATTTTATACAAAAGGGATAGGCCATGGATTAGGACTTTGCCAATATGGAGCCAATGAAAAAGCAAAAAATAACTGGAACTATGAAAAAATTTTAAACCATTACTATACAAATATTATATTATCTGAGTTGGATGATTTTAATTTAGATTTACCTCTTAAAAATAAAAAAATATTTATAGATGCTGGTCATGGAGGAGAGGACACAGGTTATACTAATGACTCTCTAACAGAAAAAGAAATTTCACTAAAAGTAACATTAAAGATAAAAGAAAAGTTAGAAAAAATAGGTGCTTGTGTATATCTATCCAGATTAACTGATGAATATATATCTTTAGATAAAAGAGTAGACATGATTAAAAAATCTAATTCTGATTTCTTGATCAGTATACATTTAAATAAATCCAAATTTGAAGGAGTAAGTGGAGCAGAAGCTATATATTACTGGGGAGATGTAAATGGAGAATTAATAGGAAAAAATATACTAAGTAACTTAAAAAAGAACATGAATATAAAGAATAGAGGAGTAAATGAAGGTAGTATATATATACTAAAAGAAAGTGGTTGTAATGGGGTATATTGTGAACTAGGATATATATCTAACCCCTTAGAATCAGAACTATTTGCTGATGATAAGTTTATTGATAGTATAGCTGAGAATATAGTGTATAGTATACTTGAATATTATGAGAATAATGTATTGACATAAAACACGAAAATAGATAAAATATAATTTTATATATTTGACATCAACGTTTAAATGTGATATTATGTAAACATACCATGGAGAAGAAGGTGATTTTTTGGCTACTAAACACACTTTGGATCAGATAAGAAAAGATATAGAAAAACATGTCGGAAAGAACGTAGTTCTAAGAGCTAATAAAGGCAGAAAAAAGATGATCGTTAGAAAAGGGATCTTAGAAAATACGTACCCTAGTATATTTGTTGTGAAAATAGATGATAGTAATTGTACTAGAGTATCTTATAGTTATTCGGATGTATTGACATCTACTGTTAAACTCCAAATTTGCACAAGTGAAAATATGAGTGTATCTTAATTCCATCTAAAATAGATGGAATTTTTTTTGCTTTAGTTAAATATAATAATAATGTGATATTTGTATATATTTAACTAGGGGGGATAAAGAATGGATTTAATAAAAGATGTAATGAAGATAGACAACAGAAGTGATTTTGGAAGGTTTCAAACTTTTTTAGAATCTGAAATTTTAGTACCTGATACAAAGAATGATGTTTTTGAAATAGTAAAGACAGAAGCGTACATATCTTTAAAGAAGGAAGAATTAATGCAAGGAAAAATAATACTAAGAGGAGATTTGAACTATAACACTATTTATATAACTCAAGATAAACAGGTTACAAATTTAAGTGGAAAAATAGATATAAACGAAGCAATAGAAAAAGAAGATATTTCATCAGATATGAAGAGTATATTGGTTAGCAATATAGAGCATATAGATTGCAGCATAATAAATGAAAGAAAGATAAAACTAGGATGTTTAGTAAATATCACAGGTAGTTTATTTTCAAGGGAAAAAGTAGATATAATAAGAGATATAGCTGGGATCGATGATATACAAACTAGTAAAAAAGAAATATACTATGATGACGTAATAGGAATTGAAAAATCAGAGGCAGTAGTAAAAGAAATAATAAATCTTGGAGAGAATGAAGATGTTAGTTCTGTATTGTCATTAAATCCAAAGGTATTGTTAAAGGAAACTAGACTATCAGATAACAAGGTTATATTAGGAGGAGTAGTTGAACTCAACCCTATTGTTTTAAATAAAGAAGGAGAAATGAGCAAATTAAGATCTAATTCTGTAGAGTTCACACAGTTTATAGAAGTAGCTGGAGTCATGCAGGGAATGAAAGAAGATTCGTATATGAATTTAATAGACTTTAAATTTAATTTAAAAGATGATGATTCAGGAAGAGCTAATCTACTAGAAATAGATGCAACTGTTAGTACAAAGGTTAAAATATCAGAGAATGTAGTAAAAGAAACTCTTCAAGATGCTTATTGCCCATATAAAGATTTAAAACTTGAAGATAAGAGTTTTAATTTAAATAAAATAGTTAATTTTGGTGAAGACGATTTTATAATAAATGAGGTTATACAAAATGATAAAGACGACATAGAAATCAAAGAAATATTGAATGTAGATTCAAAGTTATTTATAACAGATAATTTTATTATAGAAGAAAAGATGAATATAGAAGGTATAATTCATGTTGATATACTATATACTCCTGTTGAGGGCTTAAGACCTGTATATAGCATGAGTGAGGAAATACCATTTAAACAATCTCTAGATTTAAGCAATATCAATGATAGCATGAAGCCATATTCAAACATAGATGTAGATAGTATAAATTGTAGTGTACAAAAAAATGAAGTTGAATTAAAGATAAAAGGAAAAACTAAATTCGAAGTCGTAGAAGATTTAAAGAGTTCATTTGTAATAAATGGAGAAATTATAGGAGATATAGATTCTTCATCAAGACCTAGTATAACTATATATATAGCCAAAGAAAATGACACTCTTTGGGATGTAGCAAAAAGATATAATACAACAGCATTAGAAATAGCTCAAACTAATGATATGAATGAAGAAGATTCCTTAAAAGAAGGTCAATATTTAATAATAGAAAAGAAAGTAACACTAGATATATAAAAGATATATAAAGAAAAAAGTCTCAATATCATTTCGATATTGAGACTTTTTAGATTTATTCGAAAGCTAAAAGTTCTAAATTTTCATTCTTTTAAGGCTAAAGATAAGAACTTAACAGATTCTAAATTAAGTTTCACTTTATATAAATTTAAATATAGTATAATATATTGTATAATGAGAGAAGTATGTTTTTATAGCTAAAGAAATTATAACATGAGCTATGCTATAGAATAAAACGAATTTTTTATATTAATTTAGGAGGAAGGTATGAAAAGCTTGGATTTAAAATGTAGAGCGAAAATAAATTTATCTATAGATGTGCTTGGAAAAAGAGAAGATAACTATCATTTAGTAGAAATGATTATGCAAACTATAGATTTATATGATAATGTAAATATAGAAGAGATAGAAAGTGGAATAATTATAGAGAGTAATAATGAACATGTTCCAACTGACTCTAGTAATATAGCTTATAAGGCTGCTGACTTGATAAAGAGAGAATTCAGTATAGACAAAGGTTTAAAAATAACAATAAATAAGAATATACCTGTAGCGGCTGGATTAGCGGGAGGAAGTACGAACGCTGCTGCCGTTTTGGTTGGACTTAATAAGTTATGGGGTTTAAATTTGACTCAAGAACAACTTATGAAACTTGGGTTAAGGCTTGGAGCAGATGTACCATTTTGCATATTAGGAGGAGCTGCAATAGCTAAAGGGATAGGAGAAGAATTGACTAGAATAAAAGATCTAGGAAATGTTAAAATACTTATATGTAAGCCAGATATATTGGTCTCTACAAAATGGGTGTATCAAAACTTAAATATAAATAAGGTAGCTAAAAGACCTAACATAAAAAATATATTAAACAATCTTCAGGAAAACGATGTACAAGCTTTAGCTTGTAATATGGTTAACGTACTTGAAAGTGTAACTGAAAATAAATATACACAAATAAAAGAAATAAAGAAAAAAATGATTGAACACAATGCTTTAGGATCTATGATGAGTGGAAGTGGACCAACAGTATTTGGAATATTCAATAATTTGGATTGTGCACAAAAAGCGAAGGAAGAATTACAACAAGTATACAAGCAAACATATTTAGTGAATACTTATAAGGGAGGAATTGAAATTGAAGGATAACTTAGAAAAATTAAAGTTAGAAAATTATAAACCTTTGAGGGAGATAGTATTTGAATACCTAAGAGAATCAATATTAAAAGGAAAATTAGAACCTGCACAAAGACTTATGGAGGTTCAATTAGCTGAACAGTTAGGGGTTAGTAGAACACCAGTAAGAGAAGCTATTAGAAAATTAGAATTAGAAGGATTAGTAGTTATGCTTCCTAGAAAAGGAGCATATGTTGCAGATGTATCATTAAAAGATATAATAGAAGTTTTAGAAATAAGAGCAGCATTAGAAGGACTTGCAGCATCTGTAGCAGCTGAGAGAATGTCTGATGAAGACTTAGAAAAATTAGAACTTATATCTTATCAGTTTAAGAAAAGCTTAGAAAATGGTGATATAGATATGATGGTCAAAAAGGATATAGAACTACATGACCTTATATTCAATTCAACGAATAATCAAAAACTTATTCAAATAAATAACTCTTTAAGAGAACAGGTATATAGATTTAGAGTAACATATATATCTGATCATGATACTTCTAAGAACTTAGTTAAGGAACATGAAGATATAATACAGGCTATATGTAATAGAGATTCTAAAGGTGCTATGCAAAAATCTACTGAACATATGGAAAATGCTCAAAACTTTATAATAGAGAAGTCTAGAAGAAATAATTCTGAAAAATAAAAGTCCTAAAATTTTAGGACTTTTATTTTTTTTTTATGTATTTAAATTCGGTTTTGGGAAAAATTATATATAGACATACTAGATTGTATAGAAGTTTATATCTGAATTAAGTTTGGCTTTATAGGAGTTGATACGATGTATGAGAGTAGCTTGTTTTTAATAGTCGGCATATATATGTTGGTATGGGACTGTAATATTTTGAAGAAAAAGAAGTTAAATAAAGAATTCAATATAGCTAAATTCATAGGAAGCGCCTATATTGTAGTATCTTTTGCATATTTTATATATTACGTAAATAGGAGGTGAGAATATGCAAGTAAAAAAAGAAGAATATAAGCTTGAACATAAGTTAGATATTATAAATGAAAGATTTAAAGATTGTGATGACCTAGTTATAAGAGAATTTGATGTTGGTGTTGAGAATGGTTGTAAAATGGCTCTTGTTTACATAGATGGATTGACAGATAAGGCACTTATAAGTGAATTTGCTTTAAATAATTTGATAGTTGCATCTAGATTAGCTATGCCTAATGATATAAAGAATAATATAAAAGATTTAATACAGAAAAAAACTATAGCAATAACCGAGATAAAAGAAATTAAGGAAATGGAAGAATGTATTAAGAATATACTCGTAGGAGAAACGCTTTTATTTATAGATAATGTTGAGGAATCCATAGTATTATCTTCAAGAGGGTGGCCAACTCGTTCAGTATCAGAGCCCCAATCTGAGGTTGTTATAAGAGGTCCTAGAGATGGATTTACTGAGACACTGAAAGTTAACACATCCTTAGTAAGAAGAAGAATAAGGGATACGAATTTTAAAATAAAAAATCTGTCATTAGGAGAAAGGTCAAAAACTGATGTAGCTTTACTGTATATAGAAGATATAGTTAACAATACAGTTTTGGAAGAAGTTAAAAAAAGAGTAGATGAAATAGATATAGATATGATTCAAGAAAGTGGAGATGTAGAGCAGTTAATAGAAGATAATTGTTATTCTTTATTTCCTCAAATACAGTATACAGAAAGACCTGACGTAATAGCATCATCTTTATATGAAGGTAGAGTTGCAATATTATTAGATAACACACCTTTTGCTCTTATAGTTCCGGTTACACTAACTACGTTCTTACAATCTCCTGATGATTATTATGAAAGATGGATAATATCAACCCTTGTAAGGTTTATAAGATTGATGGCTACAGGATTTTCTTTGTTTTTACCATCACTATATATAGCGATAACTTCTTATCATCCAGATATGTTACCAACAGACCTTGCTTTATACCTTGCAGCAACAAGACAAGGAGTACCATTTCCGGCATTTACAGAGGCATTTATAATGGAAATTACATTGGAATTATTAAGGGAAGCTGGAGCAAGGCTTCCAAAGGCTATAGGATCTACAATAGGTATTGTAGGAGGTCTTGTAATAGGTCAAGCTGCAGTTCAAGCTGGTATAGTCAGTCCTCTTATGGTAATAATAGTCGCTATAACTGCAATATCTTCTTTTGCAACACCTAGTTACAATATGGCGATAGGATTTAGAATGCTTAGATTCATATTAATGCTTTTGGCATCCATATTAGGTCTTTATGGAATAATATTAGGATTTTTAGTTATGCTAATAAATTTAGCTAATTTAAGAAGTTTTGGAATTCCTTATTTAGAGCCGTTATGCTCTATGGGAGAAAATTTCAAAGATCTTAAAGATACGATTATAAGAGCTCCTATGGCATCTATGCATTCAAGACCTAAAATGTATACAAAAAGAAATACAAATAGATTAGATGATAAAAGAAAAGAGATACTTGGGGAGGATGATATTAAAAAATGATTTCAACTAAAGAAAAAATAAGTACATCGCAAATGATAACACTTTTGATGAGTACAATGCTAGGTGTAGGTATATTATCTTTACCAAGAAACTTATCAGATAAAGTCAAAGGATCAGGGTTTATAGTTGTAATAATAGCAACCCTTGTATGTATTTTCTTTGGATATTGTATATATAAAGTGGTATATAGATTTCAAAATAAAAGTCTTATGCAGATAAGTTCAGATATTTTGACTAAGCCGATTGCATACTTAATATGCATTATATATATATTATACTATTTGATAAATATAGGTATGGTAGTCCGTATATTTGGAGAAGTTGTAAAAATGTATATGTTAAAGAAAACCCCTATAGAGGTGATAATACTATCTATGTTATTTGTATGTGCTTACGGTTCTAGAAAAGGAATAGAAGGTATAGCTAGGATATCCCAGATAATATTTTTCTTAATGATGCTACCTATAATATTTATATTTTTATTTTCACTTCAGAGTGCTGATTTTAGTAATTTAATGCCTATTTTTAATGTTAACTTATCTCAGATATTTCCATCTGTATTCTTGACTACTTTTTCATTCTCAGGATTTGAGACTATGCTTATACTTGGCATTTTTATGAAAGATCCTAAGGATGGCTTTAAGATACAGTGGATATCATCAGCTATTGTAGGAATTGCATCTGTATTCTTTGTAGTAATAAGCATGGCTGTATTTGGTCAAACTGAAACTTCACATTTAATGTGGCCTACATTGACCATTGTAAAAGTCATAGATATACCAGGAGCATTTTTAGAAAATCTAGATGCATTAATAATGGGAGCCTGGACGTTAAATATATTTATAACAATATGCGTATTTCTTTTCTCTCAATCGTTAATATTTGGAGATATGTTTAATTGCAAAGAAATAAGTTACTTTAATTATGCTGTGCTCCCAATTGCATATTTATTAGCTTTATATCCTGCTAATTTAGCACATGTATACGATTTATTGAGCAATAAATATACAATTGGATTACAAGTAATAGTTATTGCAGCTATTCCTTTTATACTATTTTTATTTTCTAGATTTAGTAAGAAGGTGAAAAAAGCATGAAACAAAAATATACGATTTTAATTCTAACAATTATTATAAGCACATTACTTACAGGTTGTTGGGATAAGGTTGAAATAAACAATAGAGGATTTGTAATAGGGCTTGGAATAGATAAATTAAAAGAAGAAGAAAAGAAAGAAGAATTAGATAAAATAAAAGTATCGTTTAAAATACCTAATGTAGCCCTCCTTGGAACAAAACAAACACCCACCAAGGAAGCGTCTTTTTATTGGGAAGCTCAAGGAGAGTCGTTTAATACTACAATAAATAAGATAGAATCAAAGTCTCCATTTGACTTAGAACTATCTCACAACAAGATAATAATACTAGGAAAAGAAATAGTTCAAGATAAAAGATTATTCAAGCAGATACTTGATGGAATAGATAGAAATAAACGTTTTTCAAGAAAAATGTTCATATTAGTATCAGAAGAAACTGCTTCAGATATTATAGCTATTAAACCCAATGAACAACCCATTGTAGGAGTATATTATTCAAACATATTACGTTCTGCAGTAAATAATGGGACAGTAATAGATGGAACTTTGAATAAGGTAATAAAGGAAATACACGAAAATAAAAGTACTGTATTTCCTCTTACTACTAAAACTGATAATAATAAGAGAATAGAACTCGTTGGCGGAATTGTAGTAAAGGATTATGTGTTTAAAGAAGAATTGAATGCGCGAGAATGCAGATTTTTGAATATGATAAATCAAGATAATTACAATATAATGGATATACATGTTACCTATAAAGATGTACCAGTTGCTTACAAAATAACTAGTAACAAAAGTGAAACAAAGGTAACTGAAAAAGATAATAATTTAGTACTAGATATATATATAGATACTGAAGGTGATATAACTCAGCATGAAATTGGAATTAAGGGGCTTGTAGCTAATGATAAAGGTATACGTGAAGTAGAAAAATTATGTGAGAATAAGATAAAAGAAAATGTGAATAAGTTAATATCTAAATTACAAAAAGATAGTCTAGATGTTATACATGTAAAAGATACATTGTATAAATACAATCAACCTTTATATAAAAAAGTTAATGAAGATTTTGATCAGTACTTCAAAAATATGAAAGTTAATGTACATGTAAATAGTAAAATTAGAAGAATAGGTATAGTAAGGTAAAAAAAGGACAAAATAAAGATATAAAATAAATTAATTAATTCGGGGGGATAAATTATGAGAAAAGTTTTAATTGCATTTTTTATAGCTTTATTTTGTTTTATGAGTACTATATCTTACTTAAATGATGTTTATGCAAACAGAGACAATTATAAAGAAAAGCTGATAAGATTCCATGTTATAGCAAATAGTGATTCTCAAAATGATCAAGAGTTAAAATTAAAGGTTAGAGATAAAATAATAGAATTTTTATCTCCAAAATTAGAAAAATCAGAAAGTATTGAAGAAACTAAAAATATTATCACGGAAAATATTCAAAATATACAGAAAATAGCTTCGGATGAAATAAAAGAAAATGAAAAAGAGTATAAAGTAACAGCTAGCTTAGATTATTCAAATTTTCCTACAAAGAAATATTCTAATATAGTATTACCTGCTGGTGAATATAAAGCATTAAAGGTTGTAATAGGAGAAGGTAAAGGGAAAAACTGGTGGTGCGTGATGTTCCCGCCACTATGTTTTGTAGATATAAATCATGGAATAACAGACAATAAAACTGAGAAAAATTTAAAAAAAGTTCTTACAGAAGAAGAATATAAAATGATATTAGTTGACAATAAAGAGGTTAAATTAAAATTTAAAATAGTAGAGATATTAGAAAAAATAAAAAATAAGAATATTAAATTACATTTAAGTTAAGAAACAATAGGAGTGATTTATTTTGAAAAAAATACTATTATTAGTTTCAATGTGTTCTATATTAATATTATCGTGTGTAGTATTTTATGTAGATGATTATATAGTATATGGTCAAGCTAATATATTTTGGGGCTCAAAAGGCGATGATGTTAAAGCGGTTCAAACAAAACTTAAAAACTGGGGTTATTATAATGGTCCTATAGATGGTGTATATGGATATAAAACCTATGAATCTATAAAGAAATTTCAAAAAAAGAATAATTTAAAACAAGATGGTATAGTTGGAAATGAAACTAAAAAAGCACTTGGAATACAAACTCAAACTAAAAAAGTAGCAACATCTAGAAATGATGAGATATACCTTCTATCTCAGGCTATAACAGGAGAAGCAAGAGGTGAGCCTTATATAGGGCAAGTGAGTGTAGGGGCGGTTATATTAAATAGAACTAAAGATTCTAGATTTCCGCATTCAATAGCTGGAGTTGTATATCAACCAGGCGCTTTTACTGCAGTTGATGATGGTCAAATAAATATGAAGCCAACAGAATCTTGTATACAAGCTGCAAATGATGCTATTAATGGATGGGATCCTACAGGTGGAGCTGTGTACTATTGGAACCCTGCAACAGCTACAAGTAAATGGATATGGAAATTAAAACCTATATATAAAGTAGGTAAGCATTGGTTTGCAAAAGAAACTTACTAGAAAGAAGTGATATTTTGAATTTGAATAAAAAAACAAATATCTTATTGGGTTTACTTGCAATAAGTTTGATATGGGGAATCACCCAGTATTCACAAAGAATAGCGTATAAGAGAAGTTTAAATGCTCAATACCAAAGAATGTTTTACGATGTTATAGGTAATGTAGAGACTATACAATCAGATTTGTCTAAGGTAAATGTAAGTAATTCTACAAAGCAAAACATAATACTTCTTACAGATATAATGAGTCAATCTTATTCAGCTCAAGATAAAATGGCTCAGCTTCCTCTTAATCATAAATCTATTGGAAAAACTGAAAAATTTTTGACCCAGCTAGGAGATTATACTATAACATTAGCTAAAGAAACTTTAGATGATAAACATTTAAATGACAAGGAAAGAAAAAAGATATCAGAACTTCAAAAAAGTGCTGAATACTTATCAAAAGAATTAGGAAAAGTACAGAGTGAAATAGCTAAAGATAAAGTTCAGTTTACAGATGTTGCATCAAAAGCAAATAAAAAAATGAAAAAGTCAAATGCAAATGTAATGGCAACGAGTATGATAAGAATAGAGGAAAGAATGGGTGAAACACCAGAACTTATCTATGATGGTCCATTTTCAGAGCATATTGGAAATATAAAGCCTAGACTTAAAGGAGATAAAATAGATAAAGATAAAGCTAAAGAAATAGCTTTGAATTTTCTTAAATATAAAAAAATAACAGATTTAACTTATGATGGAAGAATAAAAAATAATTCTATTCCAGGATATATGTTTAATAGTGAAAATGTAAGTCTATCTGTGAGTGAGACTGCTGGAAAAATAGTATGGATGGTGGATACAAGACAAATAGGACAGCCTTCTATAGATAAGAAAAAAGCACTTGAGTTAGCTAAAAAGTTTTTGAAAGAGAGTGAATATAAGGATATGGTTCCTACTTATTCTCTTACTAATAATGGAGCTACAACGTTTAATTTTTGCTCTAAAAAAGAAGATGTTACTATATATCCAGATTTAATCAAGGTAAAGGTTGCTCTTGATAATGGAGAGGTAGTAGGGCTTGAATCACAAGGATATTTAATTAGTCACTATGATAGAAAAATAAGAAAACCAGAGGTTACACCTAAAGATGCTAGTCAAAATATAATAGATGGAGCAAAGATATTAAAGAATAAATTAAGTATTATACCTAGTGAAGGGAAAAAAGAAAAACTTTGTTATGAATTTAAAGTCGAATATAAAGGAAGAAATTTCTTAATATATGTAGATGCTATAACAGGTAAGCAGCAAAAAATATTTGAATTAATAAAAAATCCAGATGGCACATTAGCCATGTAATATATAAAGAAGCTTATTGCTTCTTTATTTTTTTGTTAAAATAAAATATAATCAAAAAGGTAGTATATAGCATATAATTATAAATAACATATATTTAGAAAGAAGGTGCTATTATGCAAAAAATTAATATAGCTTTGATATTTGGAGGAAAATCTGGGGAACATGAGGTTTCTTTATCGTCTGTTTCTTCTATTTATAAATATATAAACAAAGAAAAGTATAATATATATACAATAGGTATAACTAAAGATGGAAACTGGCTTTATTATGAAGGCGATGTAGAAAAAATAAAGGATGGAAGCTGGGAAAAAGAGGCTAAAAAAAATGCAAAAATAAATTTGATACCAACTTTGAACCAAAAGGTAGGTATAGAATTTGAGGATAATACATTCAAAAAAATAGACGTATTATTTCCAGTTCTACATGGACCATATGGAGAAGATGGATCCATTCAAGGATTATTTGAAATAAGCAATATAGCGTATGTTGGATGTAATGTACTGGCATCTAGTGTTGGAATGGATAAATTGGTTTGTAAAAAAGTCTTTGAACAAGAAAATATACCACAAGTTAAATATACTTATACTACAAGATGGGAATTTAATAATGATGAAGAAGGACAATTAAAATCAATAGAAAGTATACTTCCGTACCCTATATTTATTAAACCTGCAAACTTAGGATCTAGTGTTGGAATATCAAAGGCTAAAAATAAAGAAGAGTTGATAAAAGGAATAAAAGAAGCTTTAGAATACGATAGAAGAGTAGTATTAGAAGAAGGTGTAAATGCAAAAGAGATAGAAGTATCTGTTTTAGGAAATGAAGAAATAAAAGCTTCAGTTGCTGGAGAAATAATACCTGCTAAAGAGTTTTATGATTATGAAGCTAAGTATTTGAATGAATCATCAAAACTTATAATACCTGCAAAAATAGAAGAAAGCATAAGTGAAAAAATTAGAAAAATGGCTATAAAGGCATTTAAATCAATTGACGGGTGTGGGCTTTCAAGAGTAGATTTCTTTGTAGAGAAAGAAACGAACAATATATATATAAATGAACTAAATACTATGCCTGGATTCACTAATATAAGTATGTATCCTAAGCTATGGGAAAATACAGGGATTTCATATGATAAGCTAATAGATGAACTTATAAACTTAGCCTTAAAAAGACATGAGCAAAAATTAGCTAGTAAGGTTTAAATGAGGAGGAATAAATGGGAGAGAATGTTTTAATAAAAATAAATACTGTTCAAATGGATTTCAAAGGTAATAAAGATGATATGGAATTAATAACAGAGGGTAAGATATATTTAAAAAATAATGCTACTTATGTGGTATATGAAGAATCTGAAATATCAGGTATGAAAGGTACTACTAGTAGATTGAAAATAACTGAAGATTGTATAATTATGAAAAAAATGGGTAGAAATAATTCTGAATTAGTTTTTGAAGTAGGGAAAAGATATAAAACATTATATAGAACACCCCATGGTAGTTTACCTATGGAAATTGTAACTAAAAAAATAGAAATAAATAAAATAGATTTATATAAAAATATAGAGATAACAATAGAGTATGATTTAAATATAACTGGCCTATTTGAAGGTAAAAACTCTATAAATATAAAAATAAATTAGAAAGTCATAGAAAAAACGGTAAAAAGTAGTTAAATTTACACTACCTTTTATCGTTTTTATTTGTTATTATAATTATGAATAAATATGACAAAAAACTTATCGTTATAGAGGTGGTTCATTTGAAATCTGATGAAAATAAAATGGCAATTTCTATTATTTTAACTATATTAATGGTTGGATTGGTAACTACATCATCTTTTGTTTTATTTTTACAATTTAAAGATGATGAAAAATTAATGGATATATTAAATAGTTTGGGAATAATAAAAAGTATGGATAAAGAATTAAAAGAAGAAATTGAAGAATTTCCATATATATCTGTTATATCTAATTCAGACAAAAATAAAATTGATAATTTAGATCATAATGAAAGATTGATGTATTACAAAATAAAAAAGCATTCTCAGCTTGAAGCTGATGAGATACAGGCAATACTAGATCTTATGAAAGAATCAACATTTAGATACGATTATTACATATCTGCAATGAAAACAGAGGATTATTTGAATTTGATATCGGATGAATATATACACTCTATACTTCCGGATGAATATAAACAATTAATAAATAAAAATACACAAGGAAAATCGTATGAATATAAAGAAGTATATACAAATGGAATTTATTTTTATTACTTAACGAATACATATGAAGATGATTACAAAATGATATTTAATGATTATAATATGGGTTATTTTGAGACTAAGGAGTATTATAGAAGGAACAACAGTTTTAATAGCAAATTCTATATTCAATGTATGAATAATATAGATTTGTATAAGGATATTAATAGATACTATATAAAAGGCATAAAATAAGAGGGATATATAATGATTATAAATAAAGTGAGAGAAACAATTAAAAAGCATAATTTAGTCAATGATGGGGATAAAATAATATTAGGGGTTTCCGGAGGACCGGACTCTATATGTATGCTTCATATATTGAACTACTTAAAAGATGAATTTAATATAAAGATATATGCAGCTCATTTAAATCACAAAATAAGAGGAATTGAAGCTCAAAAGGATGCTATGTATGTAGCGAAGATATGTGATATTATGAGGGTTCCATGTTTTATAAGAGCAATAGATGTTCCAGCTTATTGCAATGAAAACGGAGTTACATTAGAAGAAGGAGCTAGAATATTAAGATATAATATGTTCTTTGAAATAAAAGACAAAATATCTGCCGATAAGATAGCTATTGCTCACAATATAAATGATCAAGCAGAAACCGTTATTATGAGAATGATGAGAGGAACTGGGCTTCAAGGGTTGAAGGGAATACAGTACAAAAGAGAAGATGGAATTATAAGACCTCTATTGGATGTAGATAGAGAGGAGATAGAAGCGTATTGTGAGCAAAATAACTTAAGCCCTAGAATAGATCAAACTAATCTAGAAGAAATATATACTAGAAATAAAATAAGACTCAAGCTAATTCCTTATATGATTGAAAATTTTAATCCGAATTTAAAGGAATCTATAGCAAGAATGGCAAATTTACTAAAAGATGATGGCGACTTTATAATGGAACAGTCAAATAAATCATTTGATGAGATGTGTTCTAAAATATCTGACAATACTATATCTATGGATATAGAGAAATTTATAAATGCTCATAGAGCTTTAAAAAATAGAATTATTAGAAAGTGCATTGATTATGTTTTAGGAAATATAAAAGGAATAGAGCAAAAACATATACAGGATGTAAATAATTTAATTAATTCACATAAAAATAATAGCAGAATAGATTTACCTAAGGGAATATTGGTATATAAAAAGGGTGGACGTATAATATTCACAGATGAAGAAATGATAGAAGAAAAAATAAGTTATGATTATATTATCCCTAAAAGTGGATATATAAAAATAAAGGAATCAAATACTATAGTAGAGAGTAAAATATTAAATATTGATGAATATGAAAAATCTAGCAATGATAAATATACCAAATTCTTCGATGCCGATAAGATCAAAGGAAGTTTGCACATAAGAAATAGAAGAAATGGTGACAAGATTAAATTACTAGGATTGGGGGGGAGTAAAAAGATAAAAGACTTATTTATAGATCTGAAAATACCTAAAGAAGAAAGAGACTTAGTTCCGATTCTATCGGATGAAAAAGGAATCATCTGGGTTATAGGACATAGAATGAGTGAAGACTATAAAATAGATTCAAATACTAAAAATGTTTTAAGAATAAGCTTTAAAGCTTTATAACCTCAATATCATTACAAGTATAGTATATAACCTAGTTGTATTGTATTGGTGTTTTATTTATGATAGAATAAACTAAAATTATTGACCTGAGAGAAAGGAGGGCTCTATTTGAAGAAATTATTTAAAGGAGCAACTTTTTATTTGCTTGTATTTATAATAATAGTTTCAATAGTCCAAACTCTTGGTAAACCTGCAAAGGGGATAGAAAATTTAGATTTTTCTTTGGTTTATCAGGAATTAGTTAAAGAAAATATATCAGAGCTTACATTTACAGATGAGATAATTGAAGGAACAATAAAGACTACTAACACACATTTTCGATCTTATGTACCTTACCCAGTAAGTAAAGACAATCTTTCAGATATTATTTTAAAACAAGTTACAGAAGGGAAGCTTGTGCTTGTAGGAAAACCAGAACCTCAAACACCTTGGTTCTTTGAAATACTACCATCTATATTTATGATACTTATATTTGTAGTATTTTGGTTTGTATTTATGCAGCAATCACAGGGTGGCGGAAGCCGTGTTATGAATTTTGGAAAGTCAAAAGCCAAACTTCATAAAGGAGATGAGAAAAATAAGGTTACATTTGACGATGTAGCTGGTCTTGAAGAAGAAAAAGAAGATCTTCAAGAAGTAGTAGATTTTCTTAAGAGCCCTAAAAGATATATAGACCTTGGAGCTAGAATACCTAAAGGAATATTAATGGTTGGACCTCCTGGAACTGGTAAAACATATCTTTCAAGAGCTGTTGCAGGAGAGGCTGGAGTCCCATTTTTCAGTATAAGTGGTTCAGACTTTGTTGAGATGTTCGTAGGAGTAGGAGCATCTAGAGTTAGAGACCTATTTGAACAAGCCAAGAAAAATTCTCCATGTATTATATTTATAGATGAGATAGATGCTGTAGGTAGAAAAAGAGGAGCAGGCCTTGGTGGAGGTCATGATGAAAGAGAGCAAACTTTAAATCAACTTTTAGTTGAGATGGATGGATTTGGAGTTAATGAAGGTATAATAATAATGGCAGCTACAAATAGACCAGATATACTAGATCCAGCTTTACTTAGACCAGGTAGATTCGATAGACAAGTACTTGTCGGAGCGCCTGATGTTAAAGGTAGAGAAGCTATACTTAAGGTTCATGCAAAAAATAAGCCTTTATCAGATGATGTTAATTTAAAGGTTTTAGCTAGAAGAACGCCTGGATTTACTCCAGCAGATATAGAAAATCTTATGAATGAAGCAGCTATACTAACTGCTAGAAAAAGAGAAAAGACTATAAAAATGGATACTATAGAAGAGTCTATCACTAAAGTTATAGCTGGTCCTGCTAAAAAGACTAAGGTAATAAGTGAAAAAGAAAGAAAGCTAACAGCATACCATGAGGCTGGTCATGCAGTTGCAGCTCAACTTCTTCCTAATACAGATCCTGTACATCAGGTTACTATAATACCTAGAGGAAGAGCAGGAGGATTCACTATGCAGCTTCCAAAAGAAGATAAGTACTATGCTACTAAGATGCAAATGCAAGAAAATCTTATAGTTCTTCTTGGAGGAAGAGTTGCAGAATATCTTGTTCTTGATGATATATCAACTGGAGCTCAAAATGATTTAGATAGAGTATCTCAAACAGCAAGAGCTATGGTTACAAGATATGGTATGAGTGAAAAATTAGGACCTATGACGTTTGGTGATAATTCTGATGAGGTATTCTTAGGAAGAGATTTCACATCAAAGAGAAATTATTCTGAGGAAGTAGCATCAGAAATAGATAGAGAAATAAGTGGAATAGTAGATGAAGCTTATAACAAGACTAAAAAGCTGTTAGACGATAATATAGATAGTCTGCATTATGTTGCTAAGTGTCTTTTAAAATACGAGACATTGGATGCAGAGCAGTTTAAACAAGCATTTAATAAAGAACTATCACTTGAAGACTATGATGAGATATCTGTTGATAAAGAAGATGATAATAAATAAGGTTGAGATTTCTCAACCTTATTTTTTTTACTTTATAGTAAATTACTACTGTATTAAGCGAATTTTTTGCAAAATATCTATAAATTTAATTTATAAGTAATAAAATTAATACATTTGTAATATATATTAATTAACAAACTAAATAAATAGGAAATAGCCTATTAGCTATCATTGTGTAACTAGTATTCGATGGGATATATAAGTTATATTGTGAAGTATAGTTAAATCACGGCATAGTAAGGGAACTATGAACCTTTACTTTGCCGTGATTTTTTTTGTATCTAAGAAAATTATATGCATTTCAACTTGTGAACAATTTAAAGTAATAAAATGAATAGCTTGTACATAAAAATTAAACATAAATAAATAAAAAAAATAGGGGGGGGAAAAATGAAATTTGATTTTGTCAGCTTTATGATGAATCCATTTGTTCTTATGTTTGTAGCTGTTGTGACAGGGTTGCTATTTGGAAAAGTTAAATTTGGAAAGTTTAATTTTGGGGTCTCAGGGGCACTTTTTACAGGGTTGATAATAGGGTGGTGGATTTTAAGATTTGGCAAAAGTATAGGCGAAACGAGCAGTGCTTATAAAGCTGCTCAAAATATGATAGACTCAGGAGTTATTTCTAAAAATTTCTTCAGTTTATTTCTAATACTATTTGTTGCAGCTGTTGGTCTGTTGGCTGCAAAAGATATGGGGGCAGTTCTTAAAAAATATGGAATTAAGTTTGTTATATTAGGTTTTTTTATAACGAGTTTAGGTGCAGCTACAACATATGGAATGACTATTTGTGCTAATGAAGCTAATCCATATGAAATTTCTGGAGTATACACAGGAGCACTTACAAGCTCGCCTGGTCTTGCAGCTGCAATTGAAACTGCAAGAGGTCATGCAACAGAGAAAGTAAAAGAATTTGAAAATATGAGTATTGACGAGAGAAAAAAGTTTTTTAAAATATTAGACCCATCTGGAAATATCAATGAAACTAATACAGCTAAGCTTACAGATAAGCAAGGTGAAGAATTTATAAAAGCAGCAGAAGCTGGAATAGGCGTTGGTCATGCTATAGGATACCCATTTGGGGTTTTGATAGTTATATTAGCAGTTAATTTTTTTCCAAGAATTTTTAGAATAGACGTAAAAAAAGAACAAGAACTATTTAATAAGGAAATGAAAGAAGCTAGGGGTGATTCTGCTAAAGATATAGAAGAGAGTCCTTTTGATTTAGTAGCATTTACTACAGCTTGTTTATTTGGATATTTTATAGGTCAAATAAAAATATATTTAGGACCTTTGGGATATTTTGGATTAGGATCTACTGGCGGGGTTTTAATAGGTTCGCTAACACTTGGTTATGTAGGTAAAATAGGTTCTTTAAATTTTAGAATGAGCAATAAAATTTTAGGTGTTATAAGACAGTTATCGCTTGCTTTTTTCTTAGCTATAGTTGGTTTAAGATATGGATTTAATGTTTTTGATACGATATTAGGATCAGGCGCTTATTTAGCTCTTGTAGGTACTGTTGTAGGTGCTGTAGCCATGATGGTGGGATTCTTTGTAGGAAGATATGTGCTTAAAATAAATTGGATTATGTTATCAGGAGCAATCTGTGGAGGAATGACATCTACTCCTGGTCTTGGAGCTGCTATAGATGCAGTAGGAAGCGATGACCCTGCAGCTGGGTATGGAGCTACGTATCCATTTGCACTACTTGGAATGGTTTTATTTACTATCATACTTCATAGATTACCTATGTAGATTAAAATTACGAAGGAGGTGAATAGCAGCCTTTGGCTGCTATTAAAATGTCATCTAATAATATATTTATAACTGGGTATGCAAAACTACCTGCTGGAATAACAGCACAAGAGCTATATACAGTGGTAGCTATAGGTCTTTTGATAAATAGAGAGAATGGAACTATTGTTGATTTAGACTGTACATTAGTAACATCAACTGCTAAAAGATTTGTAAGAGAAAATTTGGTTGGAAGAAAGATAACAAATTATGATGAGATAGAGTCTATATTCAATGAAAGGTATTATGGATGTGCAAAAAAAGCTTTATTATTTGCACTTAAAATATGCAATGAAAAATTTAATGAAATAAAAGCAAATTAAAGTTTATTTGGGGGGATAAGCATTATGCAAAATAGATTAAGATGCAATCAGTTAAAAGGTAAGGTTATGAGCGCTGATGAAGCTGCCCAATTATTTGAGGATGGAATGATTGTGGGAACGAGTGGATTTACACCTGCTGGCTATCCAAAAGCCGTTCCACTAGCACTTTCAAGAAGAAAAGATAAGGGAGATAAAATAGGGTTAACTATTATAACGGGTGCATCTGTTGGGGATGAGTTAGATGGAGAATTATCTAGAAAAGGGATAATGAAAAGAAGGTATCCTTATCAAACTAATAAAGACTCTAGAAACAAGATAAACAGTGGAGATGTACAGTATGCAGATATGCATCTTAGTAATGTACCTCAGTGGATAAAGTATGGTTATTTTGGAAATATAGATATAGCTCTTGTGGAAGCTGTTTCTATAACTGAAGATGGAAATATAATACCATCGACATCGATAGGAAATGCAAATGTATTCGTAGAAACTGCTGATAAGGTTATAGTTGAAATTAACACTTCTCAGCCTTTAGATCTGGAAGGAGTACATGATATATATTCTACTAAGAATCCTCCTAATAGAGAGGCTATACCTATTGTAGAGGCAACTGATAGAATTGGAACTCCTTATATTCCTTGTAAACCTGATAAGATAGCAGGAATAGTATTTACAGATATAAAGGACAAGACAAGAGAAGTGACTCCGATAGATGAAGTATCTAAGAAAATGGCTGAGAATCTTATAACATTTTTAAATGATGAAGTGGACAAAGGGAGACTTCCTAAGAATTTGTTACCTCTTCAATCTGGTGTTGGAAGTGTAGCAAATGCAGTTCTTGGTGGTCTTTGTGATTCTAAATTTGAAGATTTGGTAGTTTATTCAGAAGTATTGCAGGATTCTGTTTTAGACCTTATAGATAATAATAAGGTTAAATTTGCATCTGCAACATCGCTTACCGTATCACCTAAAAGACTGGATGATTTTTATAAGAAATTTTCAAATTATAAAGAAAAAGTAATTCTGAGACCTCAAGAAATAAGTAATAGTCCTGAGGTGGCTAGAAGACTAGGGGTAATTGCAATAAATACAGCTATAGAAGTTGATATATACGGAAATGTAAATTCTACTAATATAATGGGAAGCAGAATGATGAATGGGATAGGAGGATCTGGTGATTTTGCTAGAAATGCTTATTTAACTATATTTACAACTGAATCAATAGCTAAAAAAGGAGATATATCATCTATTGTTCCTATGGTTTCGCATTGCGATCATACGGAGCATGATGTTATGGTAATAGTTACTGAGCAAGGTGTTGCAGATTTAAGAGGGTTAAGTCCGGTTGAAAGAGCTAGACGCATAATAGATAATTGCGCCCATCCTGATTATAAGGATATGTTAAATGATTACTTAGAAAAAGCGCTGAATGGAAAATACAAGCATACACCTCATGTTATTTCTGAAGCACTTTCATGGCATGATAGATTTTTAAAAAATGGAAGTATGAAAATATAATTATTTTAAGCAATTTTATTTGATAAAATTAAATTGTCTAAAGAGTTGAAAAATTACAACAAAACAAGAAGGATTTAGATAAAAAATGTAGAAAGTAAGTAAGTGAGTATGCAATTCAAATTTCATAAGTATACAATTATGAAATTTTAAAATCATAAACTTTCATAATTAAATATAAGGGGGCGAATTTAATGAGTTGTAATGATAAGTTACAAAACTGCTTTAAAAAATGGGAAGAAGAAAAATTAGAGAAGACTTTATCACGATTTGGGGAAAGAAAATCTGAATTTTTATCAGGGTCAAATGAAGAAATAAAAAGACTTTATACACCAATGGATATAGAAGATGTTAATTATGATGATTTAGGATTTCCAGGTCAGTATCCTTTTACTAGAGGGGTACAACCAACTATGTATAGGGGAAAACTTTGGACAATGAGAATGTATGCAGGTTTTGCAACGGCAGAAGAGTCAAACAAGAGATATAAATACTTAATAGATCAAGGCTCTATGGGATTATCAGTTGCATTTGACCTACCTACTCAGATGGGATATGATTCAGATGATTCTATTTCTGAAGGTGAAGTTGGAAAAGTTGGAGTTGCAATAGATTCTCTTGAAGACATGGAAATATTATTTAATGGGATTCCTCTTGATAAGGTTTCAACTTCTATGACTATAAATGCACCAGCATCTGTTTTATTAGCTATGTATATAGCGGTTGCACAAAAGCAAGGTGTTAGCATGGATAAGTTAAGAGGTACTATTCAAAATGATATACTTAAGGAATATGTTGCAAGGGGAACTTATATATTCCCAACAAAACCTTCTATGAGACTTATAACTAACATATTTGAATATTGCTCTAAAAATGTTCCTAAGTGGAATACAATAAGCATATCTGGATATCACATAAGAGAAGCTGGATCTACTGCTATTCAGGAAGTAGCATTTACTCTATCTAATGGGATAGCTTATGTAAATGCAGCTATAGATGCAGGACTAAACGTAGATGATTTTGCTCCGAGACTTTCATTCTTCTTTAATGCACATAACGATTTATTTGAAGAGATTGGTAAGTATAGAGCAGCAAGAAGACTTTGGGCTAAAATTATGAAGGAAAGATTTGGTGCTAAAAAAGAAAAATCATTGATGCTTAAATTCCATACTCAAACAGGCGGATCTACTCTTACTGCTCAACAACCTGAAAACAACATAGTTCGTGTTGCTATTCAAACTCTTGCAGCCGTTATGGGAGGAACTCAGTCTCTTCATACTAATTCTAAAGATGAGGCGTTAGCTCTTCCTACTGAAGATTCTGTTAGAACAGCACTTAGAACTCAACAAATAGTAGCGCATGAAAGTGGAGTAGCAGATACTATAGACCCGCTTGCAGGTTCTTATTATGTTGAAAGCTTAACTAATAAAATAGAGAAAGAGGCTATGAAATTAATAGAAAAGATAGACACTCTTGGGGGATCTCCAAATGCTATAGATAAGGGATATATGCAGCAGGAGATAATGGAGAGTGCGTATAGATATCAAAAGGAAATAGAAAATGATGAAAGAGTAATAGTTGGTATGAATAAATTTAAAGTAGAAGAAGAAGCTCCAAAGGATCTTTTAAGAGTAGATCCTAGTGTTGGACAAAGAAAGTGTGAAAAATTAAAAGAATTAAAAAATAGAAGAGATAACGAGCTTGTTAAGAAAAATTTAGAGGATTTAAGAAATGCTTGTAAAGGTGATGAAAATTTAATGCCTTACATTCTGGATGCTGTTAATTCATATGCAACACTTGGAGAAGTATGTGGAGTTATGAGAGAAGAATTTGGCGAATATAAACAAAGTGTAATGATATAGTATAAAGGGGGAGAAAATAATATGAGACCTATAAGAGTATTAGTTGCAAAGCCTGGACTTGATGGGCATGATAGAGGAGCAAAAGTTATAGCGAGAGCTTTTAGAGATGCTGGTATGGAGGTTATATACACAGGACTTAGACAAACACCTGAACAGATTGTTCAAACTGCGATTCAAGAAGATGTTGATGTTGTTGCAATGAGTATCTTATCTGGTGCTCACAACCATCTTCTTCCAAAAGTTGTTAAACTTTTAAAAGAAGAAGAGGTTTATAATGATATGCTTGTTATTGGAGGTGGGGTTATTCCTGATGATGATATTCCATATCTTAAAGAAAATGGAATAGCAGAAGTATTTACTCCAGGAACACCTACTACTGTTACTATAGATTTTATAAAAGCAAATCTAAAAAAATCGATGGCTTAATAAGGTTGTGAAAATATGGATCTAATAAAAAGTTTATTAGAAGGAAATAAGCGAGCTTGTGCTAGGCTTATTTCCATAATAGAAAACGAACAAGAAGGTTATTTTAATATATTAAAAGACATACATAAGAATACAAAAGGAGCTTATGTAATAGGCATAACAGGCCCTCCGGGAGCAGGAAAATCAACTTTAACTGATAAATTGGTAAAAAAACTTAGAGAACAGGAGCAAAAGGTTGGCATTATAGCAATAGACCCAACTAGCCCCTTCTCTAAGGGAGCTATACTTGGAGATAGAATAAGAATGAGTGATTTGAATTTAGATCCAGGAGTATTTATAAGGTCAATGGGAACTAGAGGTTATTTAGGAGGCTTATCCAAAGCTACTTATGGTGCAATAAAAGTTATGGACGCCTATGGATGTGATTATATATTTGTTGAAACTGTAGGGGTTGGACAATCGGAGGTTGATATAGTTAAAACTGCTGATACTACAGTTATGGTTATGGTACCTGGTCTTGGAGATGATATACAAGCTATAAAAGCAGGAGTGATGGAAATTGGAGATGTATTTGTTGTAAATAAAGCAGATAAAGAAGGTGCTAAGAGAACTTCACTTGAGATAGAGATGATGTTAGATTTTAAGAAGGATTGGGATTTTAGACCTCCTGTTACAATGGCTGTTGCAAATGATGGAAGTGGAGTAGATGAATTACTTCAAAATATTATAAATCATAAAGATTATCAGGAAAAAAATGATGTGTTAAATAGAAAGGTGCTTCAGAGAAATAAATCTGAGATAAGAGAGATAATACATAGAAAAATAGAAGATAAAATTCAAAATATACAAAATGAAAAAGAAGTTGAGGGTATGATAATCAAGACATTAAGTAAAGAAATTGATCCTTATACTGTGAGTGAAAAAATATTCAATAAGCTTATAAAGTGAAACTTAATTCAGGTGGAGTTTTTACTCCAACTGAATTTCTAGCTGAACTAATCCAGAAGCTGTTAAGTTCTCATCTCCAGTTTTTAGAGGATGGAGTCTTAGAACTTTTAGCTTTCGGATAAAGTGAAACTTAGAATTTTTATTTTGCTGATAACTTGTTAAGATAGCTACACTTGCAACTATTTTAAGCAACAAAGTCGTGAGACTTGTTGGCGACATGAGTCAGTGCGTAGCGACTAGACGAATTTTAATTAAAAAGGGGGATTTTAATATGAATATAAGTAGAGTTGATCATATAGGAATAGCTGTTAAAAATCTTGATGAGACTTTAAAATTTTATGAGGATGTTCTTGGAATAAAATGCCATGGAACTGAGGTTGTTGAAGATCAAAAGGTTAAGGTTGCATTTTTACCTGTTGGAGATACCGAACTTGAACTTTTAGAATCTACTTCTGAAGATGGACCTATAGCTAAGTTCATTGAAAAAAATGGTGGAAGAAATGGACTTCAGCATATAGCTGTAAGAGTCGATGATATAGAAAAGGCTATAGAAGAAGTTAAGGAAAAAGGATATAGAATGATAGATGAAAAGCCTAGATATGGAGCGGGCGGAGCAAAAATTGCATTTTGTCATCCTAAGAGTACTCATGGCATATTACTTGAACTAAGCCAAAGGGATTAGAAGGGGGGAGCTAAAATGTCACAAAATAAGCTAGATGTTCTTTTAGAAAAGAGAGCTAAGATAGAGCTTGGTGGAGGAGAAAAAAGAATACAAAAGCAACATGATTCTGGAAAGCTTACAGCAAGAGAAAGACTTAATATATTGTTTGATGAGGGTTCTTTTATTGAGTTAGATGCTTTTGTAAAACATAGATGTAATCATTTTGGTATGGAAAAAGTAGATGCTCCTGGAGAAGGGGTTGTAACAGGATATGGTAAGGTAGAAGGTAGATTAGTTTATGCATTTGCTCAAGATTTTACTGTTTTAGGAGGATCTCTTGGAGAGATGCATGCTAAGAAAATGGAAAAGGTTATGGATATGGCTCTTAAAATGGGAGCACCTATAGTTGGTCTTAATGATTCTGGTGGAGCTAGAATTCAAGAGGGAGTAGATGCACTAGCTGGGTATGGAAAAGTATTTTATAAAAATACTATAGCTTCTGGTGTTGTTCCTCAAATATCTGCTATAATGGGACCTTGTGCAGGAGGAGCAGTGTATTCGCCAGCTCTTACTGACTTTATATTTATGGTTGATAAAACTAGCCAAATGTTCATAACGGGGCCTCAAGTTATAAAAACTGTTACTGGAGAAGAAGTTAGTGCACAAGATCTTGGTGGAGCTATGACTCATAATGCTACTTCGGGAGTGGCACACTTTGTATCTAACTCTGATGAGGACTGCATAATGGGAATTAGAAAATTACTTAGCTTCTTACCTTCTAATAATTTAGAAAAAGCTCCCATATTGGATTGCAATGATATTAATGAAAAAATAGATATTCTAGACACTATAATGCCTGATAATTCAAATAAGCCGTATGATATGAAAGATATAATAACAAATATAGTTGATGATAATGATTTCTTTGAAGTTCAACCTTATTTTGCAAGAAATATACTTACGGGTTTTGCAAGAATTAATGGAGAATCTGTAGGAATAATAGCCAATCAACCTACATATATGGCTGGATGTCTTGATATAAATGCATCTGATAAAGCTTCTAGATTTATCAGAACTTGTGATGCCTTTAATGTACCTATTTTGAACTTTGTAGATGTTCCTGGATTCTTACCTGGTACGTCTCAAGAGTATGGTGGGGTTATTAGACATGGTGCTAAGATGCTTTATGCATATAGTGAAGCTACTGTTCCAAAGGTTACAATAATAACTAGAAAAGCTTATGGAGGATCTTATCTTGCTATGTGCTCTAAGGATTTAGGAGCTGATATTGTATATGCTTGGCCAAGTGCTGAAGTTGCAGTTATGGGACCAGATGGAGCAGCCAATATAATATTTAGAAAAGATATAAAAGCTTCTGATGACCCTGCGTCAGTTAGGGCTGAAAAGGTTAAGGAGTATAGAGAAGAATTTGCAAATCCTTATCAAGCAGCTCAAAGAGGTTTTGTAGATGATGTTATACAACCATCTTTAACTAGAATTAGACTTTGTGATGCTTTTGATGTTTTAAAATCTAAAAGAGAAAGCAGACCTCCTAAGAAACATGGAAATATTCCACTTTAAAATAAGAGGGTGAAACTATGAATTTGACTAATTTATTAGATGTAATGAAAACTGATATAACGGCGCTTACAAAATCTGAACAATTGATTGCTAGTTTAGTTGTTACGCTGCTTTCTATGTGTATAGTATTTGTGGTTCTTATGGTTATAATGGCAGCTGTAAAAATAATGACAAAATCTAGCTCTAAACCTAAAAAAGAGAAAGAGCAAATAATTATAAAAGAAGATACTAAACAAGATATAAAACAAGATCAAGATGATAAAGAGATAGTTGCAGTTATAAGTTCAGCTATAGCTTGTGCTTTAAATACGACTACTAATAATATTGTTATTAGAAAAATAAAGAGAAGTGAAAATAGTGATAGTGCGTGGTCAAAACTTGGAAGAATAGAGCAAATGAGTTCAATGCTAGGGGGATATGAATATGATAAAAAAATTTAATGTTAAGGTAAATGGAGTTTCTTACGATGTTGAGGTAGAAGAAATAAAGGAAAGTGGTAATTCTTCAAAATCCAAAAAGTCATATAATAATGAGGCTAAAGTGGTTGAGACAAAAGTAGAAAAAAATATTCCTGTAAAAGAAGAAGTTAAGCTAAATAAAAATATATCTAGCAACTCAAGTTCTACTAATACAGTAAAAGCTCCTATGCCTGGAACTATAAATGAAATAAAGGTTAATAAGGGAGACAGTGTTACTAAGGGTCAAGTTCTTTTAATACTTGAAGCTATGAAGATGGAAAACGAGATAATGGCACCAGCAGATGGAATTATTGAAGATATTCATGTTACAAAAGGATCATCTGTAAGTGCGGGTGATATTATTATAGGTATTTCTTAAAAAAGTAAGAAAGGGGATTACCCATGGGAGAAGTTGTATTTAATTTCATACAAAGTACGGGTATATACAATGTTATCACAGACTTTGGAATGTACTATAAGCAGATAATAATGATTGGCGTAGGTTGCTTATTATTGTATCTAGCTATAAATAAAGGGTTTGAGCCTCTTTTATTGGTTCCAATAGCATTTGGTATGATTCTTACGAATTTACCTTTATCAGATATTATGAGTCATCCTCAGACTCTTTTGAATATACATCCTATAGATACTAAAGAGGCAGCAATACAGGCGCAACAGGGAATATGGGCTGTTGATATTAAGAATAAGTTTCCTGGAGGTCTTCTTCATTATCTATATCAAGGGGACGAACTTGGTATATTTCCACCTTTAATATTTATGGGGGTTGGAGCTATGACTGACTTTGGTCCGTTAATAGCCAATCCTAAAAGTTTGCTTCTAGGAGCTGCTGCACAGTTTGGAATATTTTTTACATTCATAGGAGCTATACTTTTTGGCTTTGATGCTCAAGCGGCATCATCAATAGGTATAATAGGAGGAGCAGATGGCCCAACTTCTATATATCTAGCTACAAAGTTAAAGCCGGAATTACTAGGACCAATAGCAGTTGCTGCTTATTCTTATATGGCATTAGTTCCTATAATTCAGCCACCTATTATGAGGGCTTTAACTAGTGAAGAAGAAAGAAATATCGTTATGGATCAGTTAAGACCAGTATCTAAAAAGGAAAAAATAATATTCCCTATAATGGTTACTATAATAGTTTCTTTAATATTGCCATCTGCTTCTACGTTAATAGGTATGTTAATGCTTGGGAATCTATTTAAAGAATGTGGAGTTACTGATAGATTGTCAAAGACTGCATCGAATGAGCTTATGAATATAGTTACTATATTCTTAGGAATTTCAGTTGGGGCTACTGCAACTGGAGATGCTTTTTTAACTTGGCAGACATTTAAAATATTTGCACTTGGAGTTATAGCTTTTAGTATAGGAACTGCAAGTGGTGTTATCTTAGCTAAGATAATGAATAAATTCTCTAAAGACCCTATAAATCCACTTATAGGATCTGCTGGAGTGTCAGCAGTCCCTATGGCTGCAAGGGTTTCTAATAAGGTAGGACAACAAGAAAACCCAGGAAACTTCCTTTTGATGCACGCTATGGGACCTAATGTTGCTGGAGTTATAGGTTCAGCTGTTGCAGCTGGGGTACTACTTAGTTTATTTGGTTAATTTAAAAGGCTACTAACTTTTGTTGGTAGTCTTTTTATATGGGGCCTTTCTAAACTGAGTTTCTTTTGGTATAGTTTTGTTATACTATGTAAAATGAAAAGAGGGATTGTATGAGAAGTGAGATAATAAAGATCCTATTAGAGAATAGAAATGAGTTTGTATCTGGAGAATATATATCTGAAAAGCTAGGTATAACAAGAAGTGCTGTAAGCAAACATATAAAGAATATAAAGAATCAAGGTTATGAAATAGAGTCTATAACTAGAAAAGGACATAAGATAGTTGGGTGTCCTGATTTATTAAGCGGTGGTGTTATCAAGCATGATTTGAATACAAGGTTTATAGGCAAAGAAGTTATACACTTTGATACTATAGGATCAACTAATGATTATGCTAAAAAAGTTGCTTTAGAATCAAGTGATGGAACTATTATTGTTTCAGAAGAGCAGACAAGTGGAAGAGGAAGAAGGGGTAAAGAATGGCATTCTATTAAGGGTGATGGTATATGGGTAAGTATTATACTAAAGCCAGATATATACCCACATAATGCTCCTTTTATAACTCAAATAGCAGGAGCGAGTATTGTGAAAGCTCTTAGAAATCTCAAAATAGACGCGTCTATAAAGTGGCCTAATGATATTATAGTAAATAATAAAAAAGTGAGTGGAATATTAACGGAACTTGGTGCAGAGATAGATAGAATAAATTATATAGTTCTTGGTATGGGAATGAATGTTAAAACTATGGATTTTCCTGGTGATATACAGAATATAGCAACTTCTATATTCAAAGAAGGTTACAATGTGAAAAGAATAGATATATTAAAGAATATATTAGAAGAATTTGAAAAATTATATTTAGATTATATACAAAAAAATGATAAGTCTAATTGTATAAAAATATGTAAAGAAAGTTCTGCTATATTAGGAAAGAATATATATATAATAAATGCTGATAAAAAAAGAAAGGTAAAGTGTATAGATCTAAATGAAGAAGGCAATCTTGTAATAATCAATGAAGATAATGATATTGAAGAATTAATATCTGGAGAAGTGTCTATAAGAGGAGAACATAATTATGTATAACAATATATTGGACATTGATGGAATAAAAGTAGGACAAGTTGAAGATTTAAAAGGTATTACAGGATGTTCTGTCATTATATGTGAAAAAGGAGCTTGTTGTGGTGTCGATGTTAGAGGTTCGGCACCTGGAACGAGAGAAACTGATCTTTTAAATCCTATAAATATGGTAGATAAGGTTCATTCTATAGTACTGTCTGGAGGTTCTGCATTTGGACTTGAGTGCACTTGTGGAGTTGCAAAGTATTTGGAGGAAAAGAATGTTGGGTTTGATGTAGGTGTCACTAAGGTACCTATAGTAGTAGGGGCTGTATTGTTTGATCTCCATGTTGGAGACTATACTATAAGACCTGATTATAATATGGGATATAGAGCTTGCGAAGCGGCTTCACGTACCAAGTTAAAGCAGGGGAATTATGGTGCGGGTTGTGGAGCTACTATTGGTAAGTTTAAAGGAATTGATTACGCAACAAAGGGTGGAATAGGAAGTCATTCTATAAAGCTTGATAATGGTTTGGTTGTAAGTGCTATAATTGCAGCTAATCCATTTGGAGATGTATATGAAGGTGATAATATAATTGCAGGTTGTCTTGATGATGATAAGAAAAAATTTGTGAATACTGTAGATCTTATGAAAGCTGGAGTTAATTCAAAAGATTTTTCTATGCAAAACACTACTATAGGAGCTGTTATTACTAACGCTAAGTTTAATAAGGCTGAATGTAGTAAATTAGCCCAAATGGCTCATAATGGCTATGCTAAGGCTATATCACCTATACATACTATGTATGATGGTGATACTATATTTGCCATGGCCACAGGAGAAATACAAGCAGATGTAAACTTAGTTGGAACATTAGCAGCGCAAGTAGTTGAACAAAGTATAATAAATGCGGTAAAAAATGCAGATTCAATAAAAGGAATCCCTTCATTTAAAGATATGAATATATAAAGATTAAATAATCAAAAATTCACTGTTGAAACTTGTATACAATATTGATAAAATTAAATAGTTATGGCTGACATCTAAATAAGAGTCTGACCATATCAGTATGAAATTAAATTAAATAAAAAAAAAGTCTGGCATCTATATGAGCTAGAACCGGAGGTGTAGAAATTGATTGCTACAAAAAGTTTAACAACAAAAAAAATGACAGTTATAGGAATGCTAGGAGCTATTTCTATAGTACTGGGGATGACACCACTAGGATTTATACCTATAGGACCTACTAAGGCCACTATAATGCATATACCAGTAATTATTGCAGCTATGATTGAGGGTCCTTTAGTTGGAGCTATTGTCGGCCTTATATTCGGTATATTTAGTATGATACAAAGTATAACAAGTCCAACAGTAGTATCATTTGTATTTTGGAATCCATTAGTATCTGTAGTTCCAAGAGTGCTAATTGGTATAGTATCTTATTATTCTTATGCATCAATCAAAAAAATAATAAAAAATGATACATTGGCAGTAGCTTTTACTGGAGCGATAGGGACATTAACCAATACTGTAGGAGTTCTTTCTATGATTTACTTACTTTATGGAGTAAGATTCGTTGAAGCTATAGGACAAGATATAAGTTCAGTAGGTAAAATAATCATGGGAATAGGAATAACTAATGGTACACCAGAGATGATAGTTGCTATTTTAATAGTAATAGGCGTAATGAGAGGACTTAAGTTCATATCAAAATAGAAAGAAGGTAAGTAATATGCTACTTGTATTTGACGTAGGAAATACAAATACAGTATTAGGGGTTTATGACGGAAAAAAATTAAAACATCACTGGAGAATAAGCACAGATAAGAATAAAACTTCAGATGAATATGGAATGCTTATAAATAATTTATTTAACTATGAAAATATTAAATTTGATAATATAAAAGACGTTATAATATCGTCTGTAGTACCTAATGTAATGCATGCATTAGAAAATTTTTCAAAGAAATACTGTAAGAGAGAACCTTTAGTAGTTGGTCCTGGAGTAAAGAACGGTATAAATATAAAATATGATAATCCAAAGCAGGTAGGAGCAGATAGAATAGTTAATGCTGTTGCAGGATATGAAAAATATAAAACAGCTCTTATATTAGTTGATTTCGGAACAGCTACGACATTTTGTGCAGTATCTGATAGAGGAGAATATCTAGGAGGAACTATATGTCCGGGAGTGAATATATCTAGTGAAGCTTTATTCCAAAAAGCATCAAAACTTCCTAGAGTAGAGCTTATAAAACCTGGAATGACTATATGTAAAAATACTGTATCGGCTATGCAATCAGGTATAATATATGGATATGCAGGTCTTGTAGATAATATAGTTAAAAAGATGAAATCAGAGCTTAAGAGCGATAATGTAAAGGTGGTTGCAACAGGAGGGTTATCTACACTTATAGCTTCAGAATCTGATAGCATAGATTGTGTAGATAAGTTTTTGACATTAGAAGGTCTTAGAATAATATATGATAGAAATAAGGAATAGCTATAATTGAATTGGGTCAAAAGCCCAATTCTTTTTGTCTATAAAGGAAACTATATTAATAAATTGCAAATGAATGAAGGTGATTTTATGAAAATTGGAAATGTAGGCATAGATAATAAAGTATTCTTAGCTCCGATGGCTGGAGTTACAGACCTTCCATTTAGACTTTTATGTAAGGAAATGGATTGTGGTCTATTATATACAGAGATGATAAATGCCAAGGCTCTTTGCTATGATGATGATAATACAAAATTTATGCTTAAAATAAATCCTAAAGAACATCCTGTTAATGTTCAAATATTTGGATCAGAGGTTGAGTATATGGGAAAGGCTGCATATATATTAAATGAGTATCCAAATGAATTGCTTGATATAAATATGGGTTGCCCTGCTCCCAAAATAGTGAAAAACGGAGATGGATCAGCTCTTATGAAAAACCCAAAACTTGCATCAGATATACTAAAAGAAGTAGTTAAGAATTCTCAAAAGCCAGTTACGCTTAAGATAAGAAAAGGATGGGATGATAGAAGTATTAATGCTACTGAGATAGCAAAAATAGCAGAGGATGCAGGTATTAGTGCTATAGCTGTTCATGGTAGAACAAGAGAAGAGTTCTATTCAGGAAAAGCAGACTGGGATATAATAAAGGATGTAAAAGAAGCTGTTAGTATACCTATAATAGGAAATGGGGATATATTTGAAGTTGAAGATGCTGTTAATATGATAAAAAAGACAAATTGTGATGCTGTAATGATAGGAAGAGGATCACAGGGAAACCCGTGGATATTTAAGAGGGTTTCGCATTATATGAAAACAGGAGAATTACTTCCTGAGCCTACTAAACAGGAAAAACTAACTACAGCTATTAGACATTTAAATATGTCAATAGAGTTAAAAGGTGAGTATGTAGGTATAAGAGAAATGAGAAAGCATTTAGGGTGGTATTTGAAAGGTCTTAAAGGATCTGCTAAAGTCAGAGACGAAATTAATAGACTTGAAAGTTATGAAAAAGTTAAGGATAAATTAACATCTTATTTAGAAGAGTCCTTGACATAGCAAAAATAGTAATTTATAATATTTCGCAAATGCTAAAATAATATTCAATTTAAATCAAACATTATTTATTTAACATAAAGCAAAACCTAATTCAGATGGAAGTTTTGATCCAACTGAATTTCTAGTTGTGTAAGTGACTTTTGAATAGAGTGAAACTTACTATTAATTAAATTTAAAATAAATCGGATTGTATAAATCTGAATAAAAAAGGAGATGTGGGGAAATGGATACTAATAAAGAGGTATTATTAACTCAAGAAGGTTATAATAAAATAGAAGAAGAATTAGAGTTTTTAAAGGCGGTAAGAAGAAAAGAAGTAGCAGAAAGAATCAAGATAGCTATATCTTTTGGAGATATATCTGAGAACTCAGAGTATGATGAGGCTAAAAATGAACAAGCTCAACTTGAAGAGAGAATATTAAAGCTTGAAAATATGGTTAGAAAAGCTGTTATAATAGATGAAAGTAAAATAGATTTGAGTATAGTTACTATAGGTTCTGTAGTTAAAGTAAATGATATCGACTTTGATGAAGTTGTAGAGTACACTATAGTGGGTTCAGCAGAAGCAGATCCATATGAATTTAAGATTTCTAATGAATCTCCTGTTGGAAAAGCTCTTTTAGGAAGAAAAGTAGGAGAAGTAGTAGAAGTTCAAGTTCCTGACGGAATAGCTAAGTTCGAGATTTTAGAAATAAAAAGATAAATATGGAGGGAAATTAAATGGCTGAAGAATTAAATTTAAATGAAATGCTCAAAATAAGAAGAGAAAAGTTATCAAAACTTCAAGAAATGGATAAGGATCCTTTCAAAGTAGAAAAATACGACTTAACTCACCACAGTATAGATATAAAAGATAACTTTGAAGAATTAGAAGGAAAAGAAGTTTCAATAGCAGGACGTTTAATGAGCAAAAGAGTTCAAGGTAAAGCATCTTTTGTTGATATACAAGATCAAGATGGAAGAATCCAATGTTATGTTAGAAAAGATAGAATAGGTGAAGAGGATTATGATCTATTTGTAACTTACGACATAGGAGACATAGTTGGAATAAAAGGTGAAGTTTTTAAAACTAAAAAAGAAGAAATATCTGTAAAGGCGAATGAAGTAAAGCTTTTAAGTAAGTCACTTCAAATACTTCCAGAAAAATTCCATGGACTTAAAGATCCAGATTTAAGATATAGACAAAGATATGTAGATTTAATAGTTAATCCTGAAGTTAAAAAAGCCTTCTTAATAAGAAATAAGGCTACAAAAGCTATTAAAGAATACTTAGACAATAGAGGGTATTTAGAAGTTGATACGCCAATACTTAACACTATAGCTGGTGGAGCATCTGCTAAGCCATTTATAACTCACCACAATACTTTAGACATAGATATGTACTTAAGAATAGCTAATGAGCTTTACCTAAAGAGATTAATAGTTGGTGGATTTGAGAAAGTATATGAAATGGGTAGAATGTTTAGAAATGAAGGAATGTCTATAAAGCACAACCCTGAGTATACTTGTATAGAATTATATGAAGCTTATGCTGATTACAAAGATATGATGGAAATGACTGAAAATATAGTTGCATATGCTGCTCAAAATGCTCTTGGTACTACTAAAATTAATTACCAAGGTACTGAGATAGATTTTACTCCGCCATGGAATAGAATGACTATGCAAGAAGCCGTAAAGCAATATGCTGGTGTTGATTTTGATGAAATCAAGACAGATGAAGAAGCTGTGAAAATAGCAAAGGAAAAAGGATTAGAAATAAAGCCAGAAATGACAAGAGGACATGTTATAAATGATTTATTTGAAGAATATGCAGAAAAGCATTTAATTCAACCTACATTTATAACTCATCATCCAGTAGAGGTATCTCCTCTTGCTAAGCGTAATCCAGAAGATCCATCTATAACTAATAGATTTGAAGCATTTGTAAACACTTGGGAAATAGCTAATGCATTCTCTGAGCTTAATGATCCTATTGACCAAAGAGGAAGATTCATGGCTCAATTAAGACAAAGAGAATTAGGAGACGACGAAGCTCATATGTTAGATGAAGATTTCTTAAATGCATTAGAAGTAGGTCTTCCGCCTACAGGTGGATTAGGAATAGGAATAGATAGAGTTATGATGCTTTTAACTAACTCAAGCTCTATAAGAGACGTAATATTATTCCCAACTATGAAACCTATAGTAGATAAAGCTGAGAATACAGAAGAATAGGAATATATACACTCCCAGACTTTGATAAAGTCTGGGACTTTTTTATCAAATGAAATAAATGGGGGAAAATGTTGAAATTTGAATATTAATTAATAGAGGAAAGTATGATATTATAGAGAATGTAATAAGAATGTGAAAATTTAGATTAAATATTTTATATATTAAATATTTTATATAATATTAAGAAAAGAGGGAGTGAGATGTTAATAAATTGGATATGTCTAATATGTATAGTATCTCTTGTGGCCCAAGTAATGATTTTTCTTTACTTCAATGCTTTATCTGATGTAAAAGGAAATAAAACCGTTAAAAGAAAAAGGAGAGAATCTCATCAAAATCAATACTCTAAAACGTCAAGTTATACTGATAAAATAGCTAAATAAAAAATAAAATCAAAAAATATTTTAAAAAAGTGTTGACGGAAAGTTTTAAAGGTGATATATTATTACTTGTCCTCGACAACGAGGCGAACGAGAAATGAACTTTGAAAATTAAACAGTAGGTTATAAATAAATCACATCAGTGATTTTCGGAAAAACACATTAAGTCAGTTTACTGAGTACTGACAAACTTTTATTTAAGAGTTTGATCCTGGCTCAGGATGAACGCTGGCGGCGTGCCTAACACATGCAAGTCGAGCGGAGATTAAAAAGCTTGCTTTTTAATCTTAGCGGCGGACGGGTGAGTAACGCGTGGGTAACCTGCCCTATACACACGGATAACATATCGAAAGATATGCTAATACGGGATAACACATTTTTAAGGCATCTTAGAAATGTCAAAGCGTTAGCGGTATAGGATGGACCCGCGTCCCATTAGCTAGTTGGTGAGGTAAAAGCTTACCAAGGCGACGATGGGTAGCCGACCTGAGAGGGTGATCGGCCACACTGGAACTGAGACACGGTCCAGACTCCTACGGGAGGCAGCAGTGGGGAATATTGCACAATGGGGGAAACCCTGATGCAGCAACGCCGCGTGAGCGATGAAGGCCTTCGGGTCGTAAAGCTCTGTCCTAAGGGAAGATAATGACGGTACCTTAGGAGGAAGCCCCGGCTAACTACGTGCCAGCAGCCGCGGTAATACGTAGGGGGCAAGCGTTATCCGGAATTACTGGGCGTAAAGGGTGCGTAGGCGGCCTTGTAAGTCAGAAGTGAAAGGCTACGGCTCAACCGTAGTAAGCTTTTGAAACTGCAGGGCTTGAGTGCAGGAGAGGAGAGTAGAATTCCTAGTGTAGCGGTGAAATGCGTAGATATTAGGAGGAATACCAGTTGCGAAGGCGGCTCTCTGGACTGTAACTGACGCTGAGGCACGAAAGCGTGGGGAGCGAACAGGATTAGATACCCTGGTAGTCCACGCCGTAAACGATGAGTGCTAGGTGTCGGGGGTTACCCCCTCGGTGCCGCAGCTAACGCATTAAGCACTCCGCCTGGGGAGTACGCTCGCAAGAGTGAAACTCAAAGGAATTGACGGGGACCCGCACAAGTAGCGGAGCATGTGGTTTAATTCGAAGCAACGCGAAGAACCTTACCTAAGCTTGACATCCCTCAGACCGCTTCTTAATCGAAGCTTTCCCTTCGGGGACTGAGGTGACAGGTGGTGCATGGTTGTCGTCAGCTCGTGTCGTGAGATGTTGGGTTAAGTCCCGCAACGAGCGCAACCCTTATCTTTAGTTGCCAGCATTTTGGATGGGCACTCTAGAGAGACTGCCGAGGATAACTCGGAGGAAGGTGGGGATGACGTCAAATCATCATGCCCCTTATGCTTAGGGCTACACACGTGCTACAATGGCTAGTACAGAGAGTTGCGAAACCGCGAGGTCAAGCTAATCTCTTAAAGCTAGTCTCAGTTCGGATTGCAGGCTGAAACTCGCCTGCATGAAGCTGGAGTTACTAGTAATCGCGAATCAGAATGTCGCGGTGAATGCGTTCCCGGGTCTTGTACACACCGCCCGTCACACCACGGAAGTTGGGGGCGCCCGAAGTCAGATATCCAACCGTAAGGAGGAATCTGCCGAAGGTGAAATCAATGACTGGGGTGAAGTCGTAACAAGGTAGCCGTATCGGAAGGTGCGGCTGGATCACCTCCTTTCTAAGGAGAAATAACCTACTGTTTAATTTTGAGGGTTTATTCCTCAAAATTAGTACTTTGAAAATTGAACAGATTTAAATAAATTTAGGTTAAGTTATTAAGGGCGTAGGGCGGATGCCTTGGCACCAAGAGCCGATGAAGGACGTGGTAAGCTGCGATAAGCTTCGGGGAGATGCAAGCAATCTTTGATCCGGAGATTTCCGAATGGGGAAACCCACCTAGAGTAATGTCTAGGTATCTTTAGATGAATACATAGTCTAAGGAGGGGAACCGAGGGAACTGAAACATCTAAGTACCTCGAGGAAGAGAAAGAAAAATCGATTCCCTAAGTAGCGGCGAGCGAAAGGGGAAGAGCCCAAACCTATGAAGTTTTCTTCATAGGGGTTGCGGATATGCTCACAAGAAAGAGGTATTGTAGTCGAAGAGGTTTGGAAAGACCCACCATAGAAGGTAATAGTCCTGTAGATTAAACAAGAAGACTTTCGAGCATACTCCAGAGTACCACGGGACACGTGAAACCCTGTGGGAAGCTGGGGGGACCACCCCCAAGGCTAAATACTTCTTGGTGACCGATAGCGTATAGTACCGTGAGGGAAAGGTGAAAAGAACCCCGGAAGGGGAGTGAAATAGAACCTGAAACCCTATGCCTACAAGCTGTGGGAGCACATTTTTAGTGTGACCGCGTACTTTTTGTAGAACGGGCCAACGAGTTACGATAAGTAGCAAGGTTAAGGACTTAGGGTCTGGAGCCGTAGCGAAAGCGAGTCTTAACTGGGCGATTCAGTTACTTGTCGTAGACCCGAAACCGAGCGACCTACCCATGGCCAGGATGAAGCGAAAGTAAAATTTCGTGGAGGTCCGAACCCACGCACGTTGAAAAGTGCGGGGATGAGCTGTGGGTAGAGGTGAAATTCCAATCGAGCTCGGAGATAGCTGGTTCTCCCCGAAATAGCTTTAGGGCTAGCCTCAAGCTTAGAGATGAGGAGGTAGAGCACTGAATGTCCTAGGGGCCCTGTGGGTTACCGAAGACTATCAAACTCCGAATGCCTTTATCTTTTGCTTGGGAGTCAGACTGTGGGTGATAAGATTCATAGTCGAGAGGGAAACAGCCCAGACCGTCAGCTAAGGTCCCTAAATGTAAGTTAAGTGGTAAAGGATGTGGGATTGCACAGACAACCAGGATGTTGGCTTAGAAGCAGCCATTCATTCAAAGAGTGCGTAATAGCTCACTGGTCGAGTGATCCTGCGCCGAAAATTATCGGGGCTAAAACTTACTACCGAAGCTACGGCATTGACTTTGTCAATGGGTAGGGGAGCATTCACTGCGGGTTGAAGCTAGACTGGAAGGACTAGTGGACTGCAGTGAAGAGAGAATGTTGGCATGAGTAGCGAGACGTAGGTGAGAATCCTACGGGCCGAAAACCCAAGGTTTCCTGAGGAAGGTTCGTCCGCTCAGGGTTAGTCGGGACCTAAGCCGAGGCCGAAAGGCGTAGGTGATGGACAACAGGTTGAGATTCCTGTACTACCGATAATCGTTTGAAGAATGGGGTGACGCAGAAGGATAGGCTATCCTACTATTGGATATGTAGGTCCAAGCATTAAGGGAGCATTGATAGGCAAATCCGTCGGTGCAATCCTGAGGTGTGATGGGGAGCGAAATTTAAGTAGCGAAGTAGTCGATTTCATGCTGCCAAGAAAAGCCTCTACTGAGATTAAAGGTACCCGTACCGCAAACCGACACAGGTGGGTGAGAAGAGAATTCTAAGGCTAGCGAGAGAACTTTTGTTAAGGAACTCGGCAAAATGACCCCGTAACTTAGGGATAAGGGGTGCCTCATTAGGGTGTATGCCCGAAGAGGCCGCAGAGAATAGGCCCAAGCGACTGTTTACCAAAAACATAGGTTTCTGCTAAGTCGAAAGACGATGTATAGGAGCTGACGCCTGCCCGGTGCTGGAAGGTTAAGGGGATGTGTTAGACATTAGTCGAAGCATTGAACTTAAGCCCCAGTAAACGGCGGCCGTAACTATAACGGTCCTAAGGTAGCGAAATTCCTTGTCGGGTAAGTTCCGACCCGCACGAAAGGCGTAACGATTTGGGCACTGTCTCAACAAAAGACTCGGTGAAATTGTAATTCCGGTGAAGATGCCGGATACCTGCGACAGGACGGAAAGACCCCATGGAGCTTTACTGTAGCCTGGCATTGGATTTCGATATTACATGTACAGGATAGGTGGGAGACTGAGATACGAGAACGCCAGTTTTCGTGGAGTCATCCTTGGGATACCACCCTTGTAATATTGAGATTCTAACCATAGACCATGAATCTGGTCTTGGGACACTGTCAGGTGGACAGTTTGACTGGGGCGGTCGCCTCCCAAAATGTAACGGAGGCGCCCAAAGGTTCCCTCAGCACGGTCGGAAATCGTGCGAAGAGTGCAAAGGCAAAAGGGAGCTTGATTGCAAGACATACAGGTCGAGCAAGGACGAAAGTCGGGCTTAGTGATCCGGTGGTTCCGCGTGGAAGGGCCATCGCTCAACGGATAAAAGCTACCCTGGGGATAACAGGCTTATCTCCCCCAAGAGTCCACATCGACGGGGAGGTTTGGCACCTCGATGTCGGCTCATCACATCCTGGGGCTGTAGTAGGTCCCAAGGGTTGGGCTGTTCGCCCATTAAAGTGGTACGCGAGCTGGGTTCAGAACGTCGTGAGACAGTTCGGTCCCTATCCGTCGCAGGCGTAGGAAATTTGAGAGGAGCTGTCCTTAGTACGAGAGGACCGGGATGGACATACCTCTGGTGCACCAGTTGTCACGCCAGTGGCATAGCTGGGTAGCTATGTATGGAATGGATAAGCGCTGAAAGCATCTAAGCGCGAAGCCAACCTCAAGATAAGATTTCCCATCTTTATGAGTAAGATCCCAGGAAGACTACCTGGTTGATAGGTTCAAGGTGTAAGCTCAGTAATGAGTTCAGCTGATGAATACTAATAGATCGAGGACTTAACCAAATTTTAAATCTGATCAATTTTGAAAGTATTAATCTTAATACTTAAAACTAAAAGATTATGTGGTTATTATAGCAAGGAGGATACACCTGTTCCCATTCCGAACACAGAAGTTAAGCTCCTTAGCGCCGATGGTACTTGGGGGGCAGCCCCCTGGGAGAGTAGGACGTAGCCACGTAATCTTTTTTTATGCGCTTTTTTATTTATTGCATAGAGGTTAATCGAAAAAGATGGTTATTTAAATACCGTGAATGCATTAAATAGATTTATAAAACTAAATGTTCTATCTTATTAAATATACTAAAATCTCTTAAACTCGCTAAGGCTCAGACATAAGAAATTTTTTAACGTATATTTAAACGATACAACACAAGTTTTATTGAAATCTATTTAAAAGATTCACTAACATTTAAATAACCATCTTTTTAGTATGTAGATATACCAATAAAGCTAACGATTAAAGATAAAAGATATTACGTGGCTATTTGAAGAGATAAAATTTGTATAAAAAGATAAAAATATTTAGATTCCTTGGAGGAGCGTAAGCTTACTTTTTTTAATAGGAAATATAGATATAGAAAATAAGCTATCGCTTTAAGAAATAACGGTTATCTATAGAAGTTGCGATAGCAGTATGAATATTAAAAAAATATACTTATTAAAATGTTAGCGAATTTACTAAATATTTTTCAATAAAACTTGCATTACAGTGTTTGAATATCCGTTAAGAAAGTTCGTTGTCTGAGCACAGCGAGTTTAGAACTTTTAGGATATTTAATAAGCTGTAATGATTAGTTTTATTTAAATATTTGATATATGAGCGGTATTTTAATAAGTATATTTTTTAGCTTATACACTATAGAAGTATATTATGATTGGGTTTATAGGTTAGATTATAGATTTAACGAATTCCTCAATACCTTTAATTCCATTAACTAAATTTTCTTCACTACAAGCATAAGAAATTCTTATATAATCATCCATTCCAAATGCTATTCCAGGAACTGCTGCTACATTATTATTAGATAAAAGCTTATCGCAGAATTCAACTGAAAAACTATCTTTATAATCAAGTTTAGACTTTAAATTAGAAATATCTATAAACATATAAAAAGCACCTTGTGGATGAATATAGTCTATATAGTCTATTTTAGAGAGCATATTTATGGCTAAATCTCTTTTTTGTTTATATATTTTAACCATATCATCTATATCATTTAAACAGTATTTTAAGGCTCCATATGCGCACCATTGAGATATAGTAGATGGATGTGAAACTAGATGTCCTTGAACTGTAGAAATGGCCTTAGAAATAGCTTTATTTGAAGCAGAATAACCAACTCTCATACCAGTCATGGCTGCAGATTTAGAAAAACCGTTTATAGTTATAGTTATATTTTTAGCTTCATTAGATAAAGATGCTATACTAACAAAATTATCTTCATAAGATATTTTTTCATAAATTTCATCTGATAGTATATATATATTGTTTTCAATACATATATCAACTATATTCTCAAGCTCTTCTTTTGTATAAATAGCTCCAGTAGGATTTGATGGATTAGATATGAATAACATTTTTGTTTTAGATGTTATATGTCTTTTTATATCAGATACAGTTATCTTGAAATTATTTTTTTTATCAGTATCTACAAAAACCGGCACACCTGAACATAATTTTATCATTTCAGGATAACTAACCCAGTATGGTTTAGGAACCAAAACTTCATCACCTGGATTTAATATTGAAATCAAAGTATTAGTTATAGCGTGTTTTGCTCCGCTTGAAACAACTATTTCATCTAAATTATAATCCACATTATTTTCGTGTTGTAACTTTTTTATAATTTCATGCTTTAATTCATTAAGACCCGAAACAATATCATACTTAGTCTTATTATTATTTAAGGCATCAATAGCTACCTCTTTGGCTTTTGTAGGAACATTAAAATCGGGTTCCCCTATACTTAAATTAGATATATCAAAACCTTTTTCTTGAAGCTTAGCTACTTTTGAGCTTATACCTATAGTATAAGATGGTGTTATATTTTTCAATTTGTTAGAAATCATTTAATCACTCCTCGATTAGATTTAGTTTAATAAATTATAGCATACTAATATTGTTATATTAAATATAATATTATTTTTTATATGTAATCGAATTTTTTTATAATGAATATAAACTTATTAACCATATGAACATATATAAGTTATAATATAATTGGATTAACTTAATTAAAAATGTTAATATTTATATATCAAATTTAAATAAATATAAAATACAAGGGGGATTAAATAATGGGAAAATCTATAATGCTTCAAGGAACAGCTTCTAATGTAGGAAAGAGTTTACTTACAGCTGCATTTTGTAGAATATTTAAGCAAGATGGATTAAGCGTAGCACCTTTTAAATCACAAAATATGGCTCTTAATTCATTTATAACAAAAGATGGAGATGAGATGGGACGAGCTCAAGTATTCCAAGCAGAAGCAGCAGGATTAGAGCCTGATGTTAGAATGAATCCTGTACTTTTAAAACCTACAACAGACAAAAAATCTCAAGTGATAATAAATGGAAAAGTATATGATAATATGGATGCTGTTACTTACCACAAATTTAAACCACAGCTTTCAAATATGATAAAAGATATATATGATCAGCTAGAAAATAAACATGATGTAGTTGTTCTAGAGGGAGCTGGAAGTCCCGCTGAAATAAATTTACGAGAAAATGATATAGTAAATATGGGAATGGCAGAACTATCAGACTCACCTGTTATAATAATTGGAGATATAGATAGAGGGGGAGTATTTGCATCATTAGCAGGTACTATGCTACTTTTAACAGAAGAAGAAAGAAAAAGAGTCAAGGGAGTCATAATAAATAAATTTAGAGGAGATGTAGAAATACTAAAGCCAGGAATAAAAATGATTGAAGATATAATAAAGGTTCCGGTTCTTGGTGTTATACCTTACAGCAATCTTAAAATAGAAGATGAAGATAGTTTGACAGATAGATTTAGAAATAAAAAATCAAAGGAAAGTGGGGAAATTAATATAGAAGTTTTATATCTGCCTCACGTTTCTAACTTTACAGACCTAAACGTCTTTGAAACTCAAGAAGATGTTAACTTGAGATATGTTATGAAGGGTGAATCTATAGGTGATCCAGATATATTAATAATACCTGGAAGTAAGAATACAATAGAGGATCTTATTTATTTAAGAGAAAGTGGGCTTGAAAGAGAAATAAAGGATTTACATAAAAAAGGGAAATTAATATTTGGTATCTGTGGAGGGTATCAAATTTTAGGAAAGAAATTATACGATCCAGATGGAATAGAATGTGGAATAAAAGAAATAGATGGAATTGGACTTCTAGATATAGAAACTACATTTGAAGGAGAAAAAATAACTACACAAGTAGAGGCTGTTGTTCAAAATAATGTAAGAGGATTGCTATCTTCACTTGAAGGGATGAAAGTTGAAGGTTATGAAATACATATGGGAAGAAGTGTAGTAGGAAAAGAGTCTAGAAGTTTAAATAAAATGATTAAAAGAATGAACCAAAATATAGATGAGTTAGAAGGAGCTATAAATTTACAAGGTAATGTGGCAGGAAGTTACATACATGGAATATTCGATAATATAAACTTTACAAGAGGGTTATTAAATAACATAAGAAAAGATAGAGGATTAGATGAAATACAAAGTGAAGTTAAATCGTTTAAAGAATTTAAAGAGAAAGAATACGATAAATTGGCTAATATAGTTAGATCGAACCTTGATATGGACAAAATATACTCTATATTAAAGGGAGAGGAATAGTAGTTGAAAAACTATAGAGATTTGACATTTATAGATATAAATAAAGATGAATATATGGTTATATCATGTGATTCATGTGCAGGTGTTGGGAATAAAGAACTAGATGAAATAAAAGTTCCACTAGGTATTGTATCTTATTTTACAACTAGAGTAGCTTTAATGGAAATAATGTCTGTTAAAGCAAAACCGATAGCTATAGTAGATAATTTAGGAGTATCTATGGACGATGGAGGAAAAGCAATAATCGATGGTATAAAAGGGTTTTTGAATGATATCAATCTAGATATACCTATAAATGGGAGCACAGAAGAAAATTTTAAAACTCTTCAGACATTCTTAGGAACAACGGCAATTGGAATAATGAAAAAAGAAGAATTAAACCATAGTGTGAAGAGTGGGAGTTTGGTACTTTCTATAGGTTTACCTAAGGTAGGAAATGAAATAGATATAAATAATGATCAAGAAATAATATCATTTTATGAATTCAAAAAATTATTGGATTTAAACTATATAACTTCTATAATACCTGTAGGTTCTAAAGGAATAAAACATGAATGCTCTATTATAGAAAAAATAACTAATATGAGTATAAATTACAATGATATTGAAATTGATTTGTATAAACCAGCTGGACCGTCTACATGTGTAATAACAACTATTTCAGAAGATTATATAGACGAATTAAAAAGAAATATAAACTGCCCTATAAAAATTTTAGGAAAAATTTCATAAAAAAATAGACCCATTATAAATACTTGCTTTCAAAAAAATGAACTTGTAATTTCAATACTTTGAGCATGTTTGACTAATTTGATTAATTTTGATAATCTAAATATAGCAAATATACGAAGACCCTTTAACGAGGTTAAAGGGTATTTTTTTTGATTGACGACACTATATATGGTATGGATAAAGTAAATATACACTACATAATGTACAAGGGGGCAGTAGTATGATTGAAAATGTAAAAAAGAGGGACGGAAGAATAATTAGCTTTAGTAAAGACAAAATAGCGAGAGCTATATTTTTAGCTGCTAGTGAGGTTGCACAAAAAGAAGGAAAAACAGCAAACTACGAAATGGCGGAAAAACTAGCAGAGAAGGTATTAAGTCTTTTAACTAAAAAATATATAGGACAAGTGCCAACTGTCGAAAATGTTCAGGATGCTGTTGTAAAAACTTTAATAAAAAATGGACATGCAAGAACTAGTGAAGCGTATATATTATACAGAGCTGAAAGAAGTAGAATAAGAAATTCAAAAACAAGACTGATACAATCTATAAAAGAAATAACTTTTTCAGATGCAGATAATGCAGACATAAAAAGAGAAAATGCTAATATAGATGGAAATACTGCTATGGGAACTATGCTTCAATATGGAAGTGCAGTATCTAAAGAATTTTGTAAAGAATTTGTCATAAAACCTAATCATTCAAAAGCACACGATGATGGAGATATACATATACATGATATGGATTTTTTAAATATGGGTACACTTACTTGCTGTCAAATAGATATAGCTGAATTGTTTAAAAATGGTTTTTCAACAGGTCATGGGCACCTAAGAGAGCCGCAAGATATATTAAGTTATTCTGCACTTGCAGCTATTGCTATTCAATCTAATCAAAATGATCAACATGGAGGTCAAAGTATACCATTTTTCGATTATGGAATGGCAAACGGAGTTAAGAAAACATTTAAAAGAGCATATATAGAAAATATATATAAAGGTATAAGTATAGAAAAAGATATTGAAGATGATCAAATAAAAACTATAACTGATATATTTAATGAAGTAGAAAAATCTTTAAGTAAAGAGATATCTTTAAGTATAGATAAAGAAATAAACGATAAAATTAAGCAAGAATTAATTAAAGAATATGGATTAGATGAAGAGAAGTGCTTAAAGATACAAAAATTTGCAAGTAAAGAAGCTTTAAGAGAGACTAATAGAAAAACTTATCAAGCTATGGAGGCTTTTATACACAATCTAAATACAATGCATTCAAGAGCTGGAGCTCAAGTTCCGTTTTCAAGCGTTAACTTCGGAACAGATACAAGTGAAGAAGGCAGAATGGTAAGTAAAAACTTACTACTTTCTTTAGAAAAAGGACTTGGAAATGGAGAAACAGCTATATTCCCAATACTAATATTCAAAGTAAAAGAAGGGATAAACTTAAATAAAGAAGATATAAACTATGATTTATTCAAATTAGCATGTAAAGTTTCATCAAAGAGATTATTCCCTAATTTCAGTTTCATAGATGCTCCATTTAATCTTCAGTACTATAAAGAAGGACGTCCTGAAACAGAAGCTACTTACATGGGGTGTAGAACAAGAGTCCTTGGAAATGTATGTGGAGAGGAAATAGTTACCGGTAGAGGAAATCTTTCGTTTACGACTATCAATCTTCCAAGATTAGGAATAAAACATGGAGTATTAAAGAATAAAGAAACTGATATAAAAGGATTCTATAAAGAACTTCAAGAAAAAATAGACTTAGTAATAGATCAATTAATAGAAAGATTTGAAATACAAGCAAATAAAAAAGCTAAAAACTTCCCTTTCTTAATGGGACAAGGTGTATGGCTTGGATCTAAAGAATTATCTTGGGAAGATGATTTAAGAGACGTTATAAAGCAAGGAACATTAACAGTTGGATTTATAGGACTTGCTGAGTGCCTAAAAGCATTGATAGGGGAGCATCACGGAGAAAGTGATTCTGCTCAAGACTTAGGTGTTGAAATAATTAAATACATGAGAGATAAAATGGATGAAGCAAGCGAAAAATATGGATTAAACTTCTCTTTAATAGCAACTCCAGCTGAAGGATTAAGTGGAAGATTCACTAAAATAGATAAAAAAGAGTTTGGAGAAATAGAAGGAGTTACAAGCAGAGATTATTATACAAACTCTTTCCATGTACCTGTTTATCATAAGTTATCTGCATTCAAAAAGATAGAAAAAGAAGCTAAATACCATGCGCTTACTAATGCAGGACATATAAGCTATATAGAACTTGATGGAAACCCATCTGATAATATAGAAGCATTTGAAAGTATAGTAAGAGCTATGAAGGAAGCTGGAATTGGATATGGAAGTATAAATCATCCGCTTGATAGAGATCCAGTTTGTGGATTTAATGGAGTTATAGATGATACTTGTCCAGCTTGTGGAAGAAAAGATGGAGAAGATGGTATATACTTCGAAAGAATAAGAAGAATAACAGGATACTTAGTTGGTACTGTAGATAGATTTAACGATGCCAAAAGAGCTGAGGTTAAAGATAGAGTAAAACATAATTAAAAAGGGGTGATATTATGAAATTAAGACTAGCATCTTCTGTGACATCAGACAGCATAGTTGATGGACCTGGACTTAGAACTGTAATATGGACCCAAGGTTGTAAGCATAACTGTAAGGGCTGCCACAATAAGCAAACTCATGATTTTAATGGGGGATTTGAGGTAGAAGTAGAATCTATAATAGATACTTTAAAAGAATTGAGGCTACAAAAGGGAATAACTCTTAGCGGAGGAGATCCGTTTGAACAACCAGATGCTCTTGTGAAGATATGCAAAGAAGCAAGAAAACTTGGACTAGATGTTTGGGCTTATAGTGGATATACATTTGAACAGTTAACCGATATTAAAAATGAAAGATATTTCAAATGGAAGAATCTATTAAATGAGATAGATGTATTAATCGATGGCAAATTTGTAGAAGAAAAGAAGAGTATGCTCTTAAAGTACAGAGGATCATCAAATCAAAGAGTATTAGATGTTAAAAAGTCATTACAATTAAAAAGAGCTGTTCTTCATGTGGATTACAATGAAGATATGGATATAGCAAAATAAAAGAGAGGCTTAAGCCTCTCTTTTATTTTTATATAATGACACTCGTTCAAATATTAACTAAAAGAAGATAATATTTAAATGAGTGCCATTTTTGAACTTGCATTTTTAGTGTTTGCATAGATTAAATAATAAATTATAGAGTTTTTTTCTCTTAAATAGGGAATGCTGTATTGAAAAATAGGATGTAAAACTAAAAATATCCAATTAATTCGTTGTTTTTATAAAAAAATTTTGTATACACGTCATAAAATCAAAGAAAATATACATGTTAATCTTTAAAATAAATGTTTTTAATGACTAATTTAGACTATTTCATATAAAATTATAATAATTTTTTTGAAAAATCGTATAATGTAAAAAAATCCGTTTGAATGTTTAAATATAAACGTTTTGCCGCTTAATTAAATATGCGAAAATAATAGAACTTAAAATTTATTTCAAAAAAAGTGTTGACGAATTATTCAATAGCTGATATATTATTACTTGTCCTCAACAACGAGGCAAACGAGAAACACATGAACACAACGTATGAACTTTGAAAATTAAACAGTAGGTTATAAATAAATCACAACAGTGATTTTCGGAAACAACACATAAAGTCAGTTTACTGAGTACTGACAAACTTTTATTTAAGAGTTTGATCCTGGCTCAGGATGAACGCTGGCGGCGTGCCTAACACATGCAAGTCGAGCGGAGATTGAAAAGCTTGCTTTTTAATCTTAGCGGCGGACGGGTGAGTAACGCGTGGGTAACCTGCCCTATACACACGGATAACATATCGAAAGATATGCTAATACGAGATAACACATTTTTAAGGCATCTTAGAAATGTCAAAGCGTTAGCGGTATAGGATGGACCCGCGTCCCATTAGCTAGTTGGTGAGGTAAAAGCTTACCAAGGCGACGATGGGTAGCCGACCTGAGAGGGTGATCGGCCACACTGGAACTGAGACACGGTCCAGACTCCTACGGGAGGCAGCAGTGGGGAATATTGCACAATGGGGGAAACCCTGATGCAGCAACGCCGCGTGAGCGATGAAGGCCTTCGGGTCGTAAAGCTCTGTCCTAAGGGAAGATAATGACGGTACCTTAGGAGGAAGCCCCGGCTAACTACGTGCCAGCAGCCGCGGTAATACGTAGGGGGCAAGCGTTATCCGGAATTACTGGGCGTAAAGGGTGCGTAGGCGGCCTTGTAAGTCAGAAGTGAAAGGCTACGGCTCAACCGTAGTAAGCTTTTGAAACTGCAGGGCTTGAGTGCAGGAGAGGAGAGTAGAATTCCTAGTGTAGCGGTGAAATGCGTAGATATTAGGAGGAATACCAGTTGCGAAGGCGGCTCTCTGGACTGTAACTGACGCTGAGGCACGAAAGCGTGGGGAGCGAACAGGATTAGATACCCTGGTAGTCCACGCCGTAAACGATGAGTGCTAGGTGTCGGGGGTTACCCCCCTCGGTGCCGCAGCTAACGCATTAAGCACTCCGCCTGGGGAGTACGCTCGCAAGAGTGAAACTCAAAGGAATTGACGGGGACCCGCACAAGTAGCGGAGCATGTGGTTTAATTCGAAGCAACGCGAAGAACCTTACCTAAGCTTGACATCCCTCAGACCGCTTCTTAATCGAAGCTTTCCCTTCGGGGACTGAGGTGACAGGTGGTGCATGGTTGTCGTCAGCTCGTGTCGTGAGATGTTGGGTTAAGTCCCGCAACGAGCGCAACCCTTATCTTTAGTTGCCAGCATTTTGGATGGGCACTCTAGAGAGACTGCCGAGGATAACTCGGAGGAAGGTGGGGATGACGTCAAATCATCATGCCCCTTATGCTTAGGGCTACACACGTGCTACAATGGCTAGTACAGAGAGTTGCGAAACCGCGAGGTCAAGCTAATCTCTTAAAGCTAGTCTCAGTTCGGATTGCAGGCTGAAACTCGCCTGCATGAAGCTGGAGTTACTAGTAATCGCGAATCAGAATGTCGCGGTGAATGCGTTCCCGGGTCTTGTACACACCGCCCGTCACACCACGGAAGTTGGGGGCGCCCGAAGTCAGATATCCAACCGTAAGGAGGAATCTGCCGAAGGTGAAATCAATGACTGGGGTGAAGTCGTAACAAGGTAGCCGTATCGGAAGGTGCGGCTGGATCACCTCCTTTCTAAGGAGAAATAACCTACTGTTTAATTTTGAGAGTTTATAAAAAACTCTTGACGAATTTTAATAAATTTGTTATTATATATTTCGTCAAAAAAATACAATATGGGGGCGTAGCTCAGTTGGGAGAGCACTTGCCTTGCAAGCAAGGGGTCAGGAGTTCGACTCTCCTCGTCTCCACCATTTAGTATTTTATATACTATATTAGTACTTTGAGCAACGGAATTTTTAATTCGTTGGCGACGTACTTTAGTACTTTGAAAATTGAACAGATTTAAATAAATTTAGGTTAAGTTATTAAGGGCGTAGGGCGGATGCCTTGGCACCAAGAGCCGATGAAGGACGTGGTAAGCTGCGATAAGCTTCGGGGAGATGCAAGCAATCTTTGATCCGGAGATTTCCGAATGGGGAAACCCACCTAGAGTAATGTCTAGGTATCCTTAGATGAATACATAGTCTAAGGAGGGGAACCGAGGGAACTGAAACATCTAAGTACCTCGAGGAAGAGAAAGAAAAATCGATTCCCTAAGTAGCGGCGAGCGAAAGGGGAAGAGCCCAAACCTATGAAGTTTTCTTCATAGGGGTTGCGGATATGCTCACAAGAAAGAGGTATTGTAGTCGAAGAGGTTTGGAAAGACCCACCATAGAAGGTAATAGTCCTGTAGATTAAACAAGAAGACTTTCGAGCATACTCCAGAGTACCACGGGACACGTGAAACCCTGTGGGAAGCTGGGGGGACCACCCCCCAAGGCTAAATACTTCTTGGTGACCGATAGCGTATAGTACCGTGAGGGAAAGGTGAAAAGAACCCCGGAAGGGGAGTGAAATAGAACCTGAAACCCTATGCCTACAAGCTGTGGGAGCACATTTTTAGTGTGACCGCGTACTTTTTGTAGAACGGGCCAACGAGTTACGATAAGTAGCAAGGTTAAGGACTTAGGGTCTGGAGCCGTAGCGAAAGCGAGTCTTAACTGGGCGATTCAGTTACTTGTCGTAGACCCGAAACCGAGCGACCTACCCATGGCCAGGATGAAGCGAAAGTAAAATTTCGTGGAGGTCCGAACCCACGCACGTTGAAAAGTGCGGGGATGAGCTGTGGGTAGAGGTGAAATTCCAATCGAGCTCGGAGATAGCTGGTTCTCCCCGAAATAGCTTTAGGGCTAGCCTCAAGCTTAGAGATGAGGAGGTAGAGCACTGAATGTCCTAGGGGCCCTGTGGGTTACCGAAGACTATCAAACTCCGAATGCCTTTATCTTTTGCTTGGGAGTCAGACTGTGGGTGATAAGATTCATAGTCGAGAGGGAAACAGCCCAGACCGTCAGCTAAGGTCCCTAAATGTAAGTTAAGTGGTAAAGGATGTGGGATTGCACAGACAACCAGGATGTTGGCTTAGAAGCAGCCATTCATTCAAAGAGTGCGTAATAGCTCACTGGTCGAGTGATCCTGCGCCGAAAATTATCGGGGCTAAAACTTACTACCGAAGCTACGGCATTGACTTTGTCAATGGGTAGGGGAGCATTCACTGCGGGTTGAAGCTAGACCGGAAGGACTAGTGGACTGCAGTGAAGAGAGAATGTTGGCATGAGTAGCGAGACGTAGGTGAGAATCCTACGGGCCGAAAACCCAAGGTTTCCTGAGGAAGGTTCGTCCGCTCAGGGTTAGTCGGGACCTAAGCCGAGGCCGAAAGGCGTAGGTGATGGACAACAGGTTGAGATTCCTGTACTACCGATAATCGTTTGAAGAATGGGGTGACGCAGAAGGATAGGCTATCCTACTATTGGATATGTAGGTCCAAGCATTAAGGGAGCATTGATAGGCAAATCCGTCGGTGCAATCCTGAGGTGTGATGGGGAGCGAAATTTAAGTAGCGAAGTAGTCGATTTCATGCTGCCAAGAAAAGCCTCTACTGAGATTAAAGGTACCCGTACCGCAAACCGACACAGGTGGGTGAGAAGAGAATTCTAAGGCTAGCGAGAGAACTTTTGTTAAGGAACTCGGCAAAATGACCCCGTAACTTAGGGATAAGGGGTGCCTCATTAGGGTGTATGCCCGAAGAGGCCGCAGAGAATAGGCCCAAGCGACTGTTTACCAAAAACATAGGTTTCTGCTAAGTCGAAAGACGATGTATAGGAGCTGACGCCTGCCCGGTGCTGGAAGGTTAAGGGGATGTGTTAGACATTAGTCGAAGCATTGAACTTAAGCCCCAGTAAACGGCGGCCGTAACTATAACGGTCCTAAGGTAGCGAAATTCCTTGTCGGGTAAGTTCCGACCCGCACGAAAGGCGTAACGATTTGGGCACTGTCTCAACAAAAGACTCGGTGAAATTGTAATTCCGGTGAAGATGCCGGATACCTGCGACAGGACGGAAAGACCCCATGGAGCTTTACTGTAGCCTGGCATTGGATTTCGATATTACATGTACAGGATAGGTGGGAGACTGAGATACGAGAACGCCAGTTTTCGTGGAGTCATCCTTGGGATACCACCCTTGTAATATTGAGATTCTAACCATAGACCATGAATCTGGTCTTGGGACACTGTCAGGTGGACAGTTTGACTGGGGCGGTCGCCTCCCAAAATGTAACGGAGGCGCCCAAAGGTTCCCTCAGCACGGTCGGAAATCGTGCGAAGAGTGCAAAGGCAAAAGGGAGCTTGATTGCAAGACATACAGGTCGAGCAAGGACGAAAGTCGGGCTTAGTGATCCGGTGGTTCCGCGTGGAAGGGCCATCGCTCAACGGATAAAAGCTACCCTGGGGATAACAGGCTTATCTCCCCCAAGAGTCCACATCGACGGGGAGGTTTGGCACCTCGATGTCGGCTCATCACATCCTGGGGCTGTAGTAGGTCCCAAGGGTTGGGCTGTTCGCCCATTAAAGTGGTACGCGAGCTGGGTTCAGAACGTCGTGAGACAGTTCGGTCCCTATCCGTCGCAGGCGTAGGAAATTTGAGAGGAGCTGTCCTTAGTACGAGAGGACCGGGATGGACATACCTCTGGTGCACCAGTTGTCACGCCAGTGGCATAGCTGGGTAGCTATGTATGGAATGGATAAGCGCTGAAAGCATCTAAGCGCGAAGCCAACCTCAAGATAAGATTTCCCATCTTTATGAGTAAGATCCCAGGAAGACTACCTGGTTGATAGGTTCAAGGTGTAAGCTCAGTAATGAGTTCAGCTGATGAATACTAATAGATCGAGGACTTAACCAAATTTTAAATCTGGTCAATTTTGAAAGTATTAATCTTAATACTTAATATGCGGGTGTAGCTCAGTGGTAGAGTTCCGGCCTTCCAAGCCGGCTGCGAGGGTTCGACTCCCTTCACCCGCTCCAATATGTGGTTATTATAGCAAAGAGGATACACCTGTTCCCATTCCGAACACAGAAGTTAAGCTCTTTAGCGCTGATGGTACTTGGGGGGCAGCCCCCTGGGAGAGTAAGACGTAGCCACGTATGTTCCAAGGTAGCTCAATGGTGGAGCAATCGGCTGTTAACCGATAGGCTGTGGGTTCGAGCCCCACCCTTGGAGCCAAAAAAAATGCCGAGGTGGCGGAACTGGCAGACGCACAGGACTTAAAATCCTGCGGTCCTTACAGATCGTACCGGTTCGATTCCGGTCCTCGGCACCACAATAACGCGGGATGGAGCAGTTGGCAGCTCGTCGGGCTCATAACCCGAAGGTCGTAGGTTCAAGTCCTGCTCCCGCAACCAGTATGGCCCCTTGGTCAAGCGGTTAAGACACCGCCCTTTCACGGCGGTAACAGGGGTTCGATTCCCCTAGGGGTCACCATTAATAATTGGGCTCATAGCTCAGCTGGGAGAGCACCTGCCTTACAAGCAGGGGGTCACAGGTTCGAGCCCTGTTGAGCCCACCAATTATTTGGCCTGGTAGTTCAGTTGGTTAGAATGCCAGCCTGTCACGCTGGAGGTCGAGGGTTCGAGTCCCTTCCAGGTCGCCAAATAATTTGAAGAACAAGCTCACAGATGCTAAATATCTTTGGGTTTTTATTTTACAAAAAAATATATGCTAGTGTGGCTCAACGGTAGAGCAGCTGACTTGTAATCAGCAGGTTGTAGGTTCGATTCCTATCACTAGCTCCACACATGCGGGTGTGGCGGAATTGGCAGACGCACTAGACTTAGGATCTAGCGCTTTTAGCGTGGGGGTTCAAGTCCCTCCACCCGCACCAAAATATCATATGAGCGGAAATGGCTCAGTGGTAGAGCATCGCCTTGCCAAGGCGAGGGTCGCGAGTTCGAATCTCGTTTTCCGCTCCAATTTAATATGTACCTGTAGCTCAGTTGGATAGAGCAGTGGCCTTCTAAGCCACGTGTCCGGGGTTCGAATCCCTGCAGGTACGCCATTTCAAAAAGCTTAATCATTTAAATGGTTAAGCTTTTTTATTTAAAAAATTACATGATTTCGATTTATGGAAAACATAGATAAACGGTCTGAAGTAGCAACTATTTTAAGCAAAAATAATACTTTTTACTTATATTGCAAAATATATGTGCTTTGCTTATTGAATTATTTCTCAATGTATGAAATAATTAATCCGTAAAATAATATATAATAACAAATATTATAGGAGGTTACTAAATTGTGGGATATAAAAGATATCATAATGAACATAACTATCTTAGATATAATAGATATAAGTATAGTAGCTTATGTGTTTTATAAACTGTACATGTTAATAAAAGAAACTAGTGCAGAACAATTAATAAAAGGAATATTTGTACTTGTAGTAGCTACTAAATTAAGTGAACTTTTACAGTTGCATGTTGTGCACTGGGTACTAGCGAACACTATATCGATAGGAGTAATAGCTATACTTATAGTATTTCAGCCTGAACTCAGAAGGGCACTTGAATACATTGGGCGAACGAAATTTATATCAAAGCCCATAGGTGAATTTGATGAAGAAAATATAGATGAAATAATAGAAGAGTTAGTGGAGGCTATATATTCTTTGTCGAGACAAAAAATAGGAGCTTTAATAATAATAGAAAGAGAAACTGGTATAAATGATATAATTCAAACGGGAACAATTATAGATGCTAAAATAACAAGGCAACTTTTAATAAATTTGTTTATTCCGAATACTCCGCTTCATGATGGAGCTTTGGTAATAAAAAATAATAGAGCAAGAGCAGCGGGTTGTTTTTTACCTCTTACAGATAGTAAGTATGTAAACAAAGAATTGGGAACTAGACATAGAGCGGGTATAGGTATAAGTGAAAGGTCAGACTGCATATCTATAATAGTATCAGAAGAAACTGGAACAATATCAATAGCAGAAAATGGTAAATTATACAAGTCTATATCAAAAGAATATATAAAAAACATACTGAATCAAAACTTTAAAAAACAGGGAGAAAATAAAAGAATTTTTAAAAGAGGTGTATTTTTTAAATGATAGATATTTTTAAAAGAAACTTAAAAATAAAGATAATATCTATATTTTTCGCCTTTTTCATGTGGATATATGTAATGGCAGAGGTAGATCCTATAATATTAAAAGATTATGATGAAGTACCTGTAAAAATCAATAATATAGATATACTACAAGAAAATGATATGGTATTATATCCAGAACCTAATTTAAAGTCAAAAATAATACTAAGAGGTAGAAGGTCTTCAATAAAGGATATTCAGAAAAGTGATTTAGAGATAGATACAAATTTAAAATCTCCGAAAATAGGCAAAAATAAATTAGACCTAGATATAGATGTACCTAGTAATATAAGTTATACAATTATTCCAAGTAGTATAGATTTAAATGTTGAAGAAAATATATATACTAAAAAACAAATAGTAATTAAAACTACAAATGGATCAAATGAAGATTTGAAAGTAGATAAGATATCATATTCTCCTAAAAGTACATTTATTGAGGGTCCTAAAAGCCTTGTCGAAAAGGTGGATAAACTAATATGTAAAGTTAATCTAAAAAATAAGAGTAAAGATTTTAATTCAAAAGCTCAAATTATACCTGTAGATAAGAATGGTAAAACAGTAGAAGGTATAAATATAAGGGATCAGTACACGTATGTTGATATAGGGTTTACTAAAACTAAAGAAGTACCTCTAGTTTTGAATTTAAAAGGAAAAATTGGGGAAGAATATAAGTTATTAGGCTATGATTTAAATTTAAAAACTATAAATATAACTGGTAAAATAGAGCAAATAGATGCAATAAAGGACATATATACACAAGAAATAGACATATCTAATTTGAGAGAAAGCAGAAATATAAATTTAAATATAAATATTCCGCAAAATATAGATAGTGATATTAAAAGTGTAAATGTGAGTTTTGAAGTTGCTAAATTAGTAAGCAAAAATTTAACAATACCATCAAAAAGAATCGAATACAAAGACAACATACACAATTTAGATATTTCAAAAAATAACTTACCTGATGATATAAATGTGAAAGTTACATATATAGAAGAAATCGGGCGAGATGTGAGTGAAAAAGATGTACAAATATTTGTCAATATGAAAGAATTGAATTCTGATCCTGCAAAATTTAGAATAAAATACAATATACCGATTGAGGTCGAAAGTGTACAAATTGACCCTGAATACGTTGTAATAGGTGAATAGTTAATAAAAAAAAATGTAAAAAAATTGCGAAATGATATTGCAATTCTTATTGCATTTTTTTTTATTTCAATATATCATAATATACGTAGAGAAAAATTTCTTATGGGGTGATACTGTGTCAAAGAATTATGTTCTTGTTATTAATCCAGGTTCAACTTCGACAAAAGTGGCTTTATTCAAAGAAAATGAAAACGTTATCCAAAAAAATCTAACTCATTCAACAGAAGAAATAGAAAAATATGATAAAATAGCAGACCAATTTGAAATGAGAAAAGACATTATAATAAATTGGTTAAAAGAAGAAGGCTATACATGTAAAGACCTTATAGCAGTAGTTGGTAGAGGTGGTTTGTTAAGACCTATGCCAGGTGGTACATATAAGGTTACGCCTAAGATGGTAGATGATTTAAAATTAGGGGTTCAAGGAGAACATGCATCAAATTTAGGTGGAATAATAGCAAAATCAATAGCTGATGAGCAAAACATACTAAGCTTTATAGTTGATCCAGTTGCAGTAGATGAATTTGAGGAAATTGCTAGAATATCTGGAATTCCTGAAATTAAAAGAAGATCTTTAGGACACGCTTTAAATATAAAAGCGGTTGGAAGAAGAGTTGCTACAAAACTAGGTGAAAACTTTGAAGGTATAAACATGATAGTAGCTCACCTTGGAGGGGGAATAAGTGTTGCTCCTTTAAAAAAAGGAAAGTCAGTAGATTATAATAATGCAAATGAGATGGGACCATTCTCGCCAGAAAGAACGGGCGGACTTCCAATAGGAGATTTAGCTAAATTGTGTTTTTCAGGAAAATATACTTACAAAGAGATTAAAGCTAAGCTTAAAGGCAAGGGTGGACTTGTAGGATACCTTAACACAAATGATGCTAGAGAGGTTACAAAGAGGATAAATGAAGGTGATGAAAAAGCAAAACTTATATTCGAAGCTATGGGATATCAAATAGCAAAAGAAATAGGATCTATGGCAACAGTATTAAACGGAGATATAAAAGCAATAGTAATTACTGGAGGACTTGCGTACTCTGAGTATTTAATAGATTATATAAAAAATATGGTAGATTTTATTGCACCTGTAATAGTTGAGCCTGGTGAAGATGAAATGATGGCTTTAAATGAGGGAGCATTAAGAGTTATAAATGATGAAGAAAACGCTAAAATATACGAAGAAGAGGTGACATTCTAATGAGAGATTTTCAAGAAGTAATCAAATTTGCTAAAGAAAGAGGACCTAAAACTATATCTGTAGCTTGCTCTCAAGATAAAGAAGTTTTAATGGCTGTTGAGATGGCTAGAAAAGAAGGAATAGCTAATGCTATACTTGTTGGAGATATGGAAAAAACTAAAGAAATAGCACAAGAAATTAATATAGATCTAAATAATTATGAGCTAATAGAAGAAGCAGACTTAACATTAGCTTCTAGAAAAGCTGTAGAATTAGTTTCAAGTGGAAAAGCTCATATGGTTATGAAGGGACTAGTTGATACTTCAATAATATTAAAAGCTGTTTTAGATAAAGAAATAGGCCTTAGAGCAGGAAGCGTTTTAAGTCATGTTGCAGTATTTGATTTAAAAGCTTATGATAGATTATTCTTCGTAACAGATGCAGCTATGAACTTAGCTCCAGACTTAAATACTAAGAAGCAAATAATAGAAAATGCTTGTCAAATAGCTCATGCATTAGATATAGATGAACCTAAGGTAGCTGTTCTTTGTGCAAAAGAAAAAGTTAACCCTAAGATGCCAGACACTGTAGATGCAAAAGAATTAGAAGAGATGAACAAAAGAGGAGAAATCACTGGATGTATAGTTGGAGGACCTTTTGCTCTTGATAATGCAGTATCTATAGAAGCTGCTAAGCATAAAGGAATAGATCATCCGGTAGCTGGAAAAGCTGATATCCTATTAGCTCCAGACATCGAAGCTGGTAATATACTTTATAAATCTATGGTATTCTTTGGAGAATCTAAGAATGCAGGAGTTATAGTTGGTGCTAAGGCTCCGATAATATTAACTTCAAGAGCGGACAATGAAGAAACTAAATTAAACTCAATAGCACTTGCTGTTTTAACAGCTGCTAAGATTGGGTAATTAATATAATAAATAAAAATAATATATTGACTAAGGAGAGAATAATTTCTATGAGTAAAAATTTCAAAATTCTTGCTATAAACCCGGGTTCAACTTCTACTAAGATCGCTGTATATGCAGGTGAAGAATTAGTATTTGAAAAAACATTAAGACATTCTGCTGAAGAAATAGGTCAATATGAGAAAATATCAGACCAACTTGATTTTAGAAGAAATGTAATAGAAGAAGCTGTAAGTGAAAATGGAGTTAAAATAGAAGATTTAGATGCAATAGTTGGAAGAGGAGGACTTTTAAAGCCTATAGCTGGAGGAACTTATGCAGTTTCTGAAGGAATGATAGAAGACTTAAAAGTTGGAGTTTTAGGAGAGCATGCGTCAAACTTAGGTGGAATAATAGCAAAAGAAATAGCTGAAAAAATAGATGTTCCATCATTCATAGTAGATCCTGTTGTTGTTGATGAACTTCAAGACGTTGCTAGAATATCTGGTATGCCAGAACTTGAGAGAAAAAGTATATTCCATGCTCTAAATCAAAAAGCTACAGCTAGAAGAGCAGCTGATGAATTAGGTAAAAAATATGAAGAAATAAACGTAATAGTAGCTCACCTTGGTGGTGGAGTATCTGTTGGAGCTCACGAAAATGGTAGAGTTATAGATGTTGCAAATGCACTTGATGGAGAAGGTCCATTCTCTCCAGAAAGAACAGGCGGACTTCCAGTTGGAGATTTAGCTAAAATGTGTTTCTCTGGAAAATACACATTAGATGATATAAAGAAAAAGATAAAAGGAAATGGTGGAATAGTAGCATACTTAGGAACTAACGATGCTAGAGAAGTTGAAGCCATGATAGAAGAAGGAAATGAAAAAGCTAAGCTTATATACCAAGCAATGGCTTACCAAGTAGCAAAAGAAATTGGAGCATGTTCTGCTGTTCTTAAGGGTAGGGTTGATGCTATAGTATTAACTGGTGGTATAGCTTACTCAAAGATGATGGTAGAATGGATAAAAGAAAGAGTTTCTTTCATTGGAGATATCAAAGTATATGCTGGTGAAGATGAAATGACAGCTTTAGCTCAAGGTGGACTTAGAGTTCTTAGAGGTGAAGAGGAAGCTAAAACTTACTAAGTAGGTGATCTCATGATAAAAGATGACAAGAGAATAAGAATCATAATAGGACATTATGGTAGTGGTAAAACTGAATTCTCTATGAATTATGTAATGAAGCTAAGACAAGAAGTAGAAGGTAATATAGCGATTTCAGACCTTGACATAGTAAACGTATACTTTAGAACAAGAGAAAAAAGAGATATGCTGCTTGAAAATAACATAAGACCTATAGACTCTTCTGTAAGAGCAGCTGCTGTAGATGTTCCTGCAGTATCAGCAGAAGTTATGTCACCTATTCAAGATGAAACTTATAACTATGTAATGGATGTAGGTGGAGACTTTATAGGAGCGAAGGTTGTAGGTAGATTTGCTCATATTCTTGAAGGTAAAGAATACGATATGTTCTGTGTTGTAAATGCTAATAGAGAAGAATCATGTACAGTTGAGAAAGTTATAGATCATATAAGAAAAATAGAAGAAGCTTCTAAGTGCAGAGTTACTGGACTTATAAATAACACTCACTTAGTTAGAGAAACTACTGTAGATGATGTATTAAGAGGTCAAGAGCTTGTTAAAGCAGTTTCTAAAGAAACTAACATACCTATAAAGTATGTAGCTTGTATGGAGAAAATAGTAAAAGATTTACCAAAAGACATTGAAGGCGAGATATTCCCTATAAAAATGTACATGAGGGAATCTTGGATGTAGTTTATTAGTCTAAAAGAGAGCTTTAGGCTCTCTTTACAAAGACTTATAATATATTGTTTTTAAATTAAAAAATATATTAAGGAGGGTTTGAAATGGCTAAAGGTAGAGTGCATTTTGACCAAGATAGATGTAAAGGATGCGAACTTTGCACAACAGTTTGTCCAGTTAAGATAGTTGTTATGGACAAAGAAAAGATAAACAAAAAAGGATACCATCCTGCAACAGTGAAAGAAGATAAATGTGTAGGTTGTGGAAACTGTGCAATGATGTGTCCAGATTCAGTAATAAGCGTAGAGAGAGACTAATCAATATATAATTTAAGGAGGGAAAGAACATGGCTAAGGTTTTAATGAAAGGAAACGAAGCTGTAGGTAAAGCAGCTATAGAAGCTGGATGTAAATACTTCTTCGGATACCCAATAACACCTCAAAATGAGATACCAGAATATATGGCAAAAGAATTACCTAAAAATGATGGAGTATTCGTTCAAGCAGAATCAGAAGTATCTGCTATAAACATGATATACGGAGGAGCAGGTTGTGGCGCTAGAGTTATGACATCATCTTCTTCACCAGGAATCGCTTTAAAGCAAGAAGGAATCACATATATAGCAGGAGCTGAGCTTCCAGCTGTTATAGTAAACATGATGAGAGGAGGCCCAGGTCTTGGAGGAATTCAACCTTCACAAGCTGACTACTTCATGTCAACAAGAGGAGGAGGAAACGGAGATTACAGAACTCCAGTTTACGCACCAGCTACAGTTCAAGAAGCTGTTGATATGGTAATGGAAGCTTTCGAAGTTGCTGATTACTACAGAACACCAGTTATGGTAGTTGCTGATGGTATGATAGGACAAATGATGGAGCCAGTAGAATTTAAAGCTCCTAAGAAGAGAGATTTACCTAAGAAGGATTGGGCTACAACAGGAACTAATGGAGAAAGAAAGCCAAACATAATAAACTCTTTATTCCTAGATCCTCAAGCTCTTGAAGATCACTGCTTCAAGCTAGATAGAAAGTATAAAGAAATAGAAGAAAATGAAGTTAAGTACGAAATGTACAAGACAGAAGATGCTGAGCTTGTATTCGTAGCTTATGGAACAACTTCAAGAATAGTTAAGAACACTGTAGAAGCTTTAAGAGAGCAAGGAATAAAAGCTGGTCTTATAAGACCTATAACTTTATGGCCTTTCCCACACAAAGCTTTCAATGAAATCCCTGCTGCTAAGAACTTATTAGTAGTTGAGATGAGTACAGGTCAAATGATAGATGATGTTAAAATAGCTAATGAAGGAAGATTACCAGTTGATTTCTTCGGAAGAACAGGTGGAATGATACCTACTCCAGGTGAAATCATGAATAAAGCTATGGAAGTAATAGGAGGTGCAAAATAATGGCAGTTGTATACAAAAAATCTGAAGGTTTAACAGATAAGCAAACTCACTACTGTCCTGGATGTACTCACGGTATAATCCATAAGTTAGTAGCAGAAGTATTAGAAGAATTAGATGTATTAGGAAAGTCTATAGGAGTTGCTCCAGTTGGTTGTTCAGTACTTGCATATGATTACTTCAATTGTGATATGCACGAAGCTTCTCACGGTAGAGCACCTGCTGTTGCAACAGGAATCAAGAGAGTTCAACCTGATAAAGTAGTTTTCACATACCAAGGAGACGGAGATCTTTGTTCAATTGGAGCTGCTGAAATAGTGCATGCTGCTGCAAGAGGAGAGAAGATAACAACTATATTCGTAAATAATGCTATATACGGTATGACTGGTGGACAAATGGCTCCAACAACTTTACCAGGACAAAAAGCTACAACTGCACCTCTTGGAAGAGATGTAGACCACGCTGGTATGCCAATAAGAATGTCTGAGATGTTAGCTACTTTAGACGGAGCAGTATTCGTAGAAAGAGTATCAGTTCACAACCCAGCAAACATAAGAAAAGCTAAAAAAGCTATAAAGAGAGCTTTTGAAATACAATTAGAAGGAAAAGGATTTGGTATAGTAGAAGTACTATCAACTTGTCCAACTAACTGGGGATTACATCCAGTAGATTCTCTTAAGTGGTTAGAAGAAAATATGATGCCTTACTACCAATTAGGCAACTTAAGAAACCCAGAGGAGGCGAAATAATATGTCAACAGAAAGAATAATATGTGCAGGATTCGGTGGACAAGGTGTTATGTCTATGGGTATGTTAATGACTTACGCAGGAATGCTTGAGAATAAAGAAGTTTCTTGGCTTCCATCTTATGGACCAGAAATGCGTGGAGGTACAGCTAACTGTGCAGTTACAGTATCTTCTACTCCAGTAGGATCTCCTATTATAACAGATGATGCAACTACTGCTATAGTTATGAACTTACCATCTCTTGTTAAATTTGAGCAAGATGTTGTTGAAGGTGGAAAAGTACTTGTAAACAGCTCTTTAATAGATCAAAAAGTAGAGAGAACTGATGTAGAAGCTTACTACATTCCAGCTAATGAAATAGCTGTAGAACTTGGTAATGCAAAAGTTGCTAACATGGTTATGCTTGGAGCTTACCTTGAAATTACTAAAACTGTTGAGGTTGAATCTGTTCTTGAAGCATTCAAGAAAGTTTTCGGACCAAGCAAAGAAAAATTTGTACCACTTAATAAAGAGGCTCTTGAAAGAGGAGCAGCTGCTGTTAAGTAGTTTACATAAAAAGATTGCTAATTTTATTAGCAATCTTTTTTTATGCCTAAAAGATTATAAAATTTCCGTTCTATGTGTGAATAACATTGATGAAAGAAATATACTTGCAACTATTTTGAGCAACGGAGCACGTAGGGATCGTTGTCGACATGAGTCAGTGCGTAGCAACTAGACGAATTTTTTTATAAAAATATATGATGTTACTTTCAAATATCCTTCAATTTTCATAAAAGAATCATATTTAAGGTAAAATATTACAAAACGCTGAGAGGTAAGCTATTTCAATAACCAAGAAGATATAAAAAATATGATGAAATATTTAAATGAATCCAAAGTTGCAAAATATGAAGTGGAAGAAAAAAATCATGCATATAAGATAAAATAGATTGTATAATGAAAAAGCAGGGTGTATAATCTAAGTGAAATTATATAAAGTTTAAGGAGATGAAAACATGTATCCCTTGTATAGGATATTAAGCTTATCATTAGGAAGTCTATTTTGTGCAGTAGCGATTAACGGTTTTTTAGCACCAAATCACCTTTTAAGTGGAGGCGTAGGAGGAATAGCTATAATACTTAACTATATATTTAACTTAAATATAGGTTTGATTGTTTTACTTGTTAACATACCACTATTTTTAATGGCTTATAAAAAGCTAGATAAAGACTTTATTGTGTATAGCCTTGTGAATATGTTGATATATTCACTCTTTATAGGTATAACTCATGATATAAGTTCATACATTGCTGTGGATGACTTAATACTTTCATGTATATTTGGTGGATTATTAAATGGAGTAGGAATGGCAATAACATTTAGAAATAGAGGATCTCAAGGTGGTACAGATATAATAGCCGCTCTTGCTAAGAAAAAGTGGAACATAAATTTAGGAACAGCTCTTATGGGCGCTAATCTAATTATTGTATGTACAGGAGGAGCTGTATTTGGAATACAAAAGGCTATGTATACTCTTATAAATATGTATATAGGATATCAGGTTGTGGATAAGATACAGATGATGCTGGATGTTAAAAAATCAGCTATGGTTATATCCGATAAATCTGAAGACATATCAAAAGAGATAATGAAGGACCTAGGAAGAGGAGTAACTTTTTTAAATGGAGAAGGAGCTTACTCAAAGAATAGCAAAAAGGTTATCTATACTATAATAAATCCAGTCGAGATACCAAGACTTAAAGAAATAGTTGAAAAATACGATAAAAACGCTTTTATAACTATAAATGAAACCCAAGAGGTAAAGGGTAGAGGTTTTAAGGAAAGCATTATATAAATAAAACATTATATTGAAAATTCAATATATGATATGATAATATAATAAGGGTATTTATACCCTTATTTTTTTTATAAATAGGATATATGAACAACACGAGCCATGAATTAGCATGAAGTGAAATTTTAAATATATTATGGATGGTTTAAAAAGTTATGGGGAGGCTTTTGATGAGAAAATATTTCGGAACAGATGGTGTAAGAGGAGTAGCTAATACTGAACTTACGAATGATCTTGCATATAAATTAGGAAGAGCAGGTGCATATGTTCTTGCTGAGGGAAAAGAAAATGTAAAAGTTGTAATAGGAAAAGACACTAGAATATCAGGAGATATGTTAGAGTCGTCTTTAATATCTGGGATGATGTCTGTTGGTGCAAATGTTGTATGTGTGGGAGTGGTTCCAACTCCAGCTGTTGCATATTTAACAAAGCTTTACAATGCTGATTGTGGAGTTGTAATATCTGCATCTCACAACCCAGTTGAATACAATGGAATAAAGTTCTTTAATAAAGATGGATATAAGCTAGATGATAGTATTGAGATAAAAATAGAACAATTAATAGAAGACATGAATAAGATACAATATAATCCTACAGGCGAAAATGTAGGTACTAAAGTAGATAAAAAAGATTCTATAAGGGATTATATAGACTATTTAAAGACAATAGTTAATGTTGATTTTAATAATTTAAAGGTAGTACTTGATTGTGCTAATGGAGCAGCATATGAAGCAGCACCTATAGTGTTTGAAGAACTTGGAGCTAATGTTATAACTATTAATAATAATCCTGATGGATGCAACATAAACTTAGATTGTGGATCAACTCATCCTAAATCTCTTCAAGAAGAAGTAGTTAAAAATGGTGCAGATATAGGTCTTGCATACGATGGAGATGCAGACAGACTTATCGCAGTTGATGAAAAAGGAAATACAGTTGATGGGGATTATATACTTGCTATATGTGCTAAGTTTTTAAAAGAACAAGGTAAGTTGAAAAACGATACTCTTGTAGTTACAGTTATGAGTAATATAGGACTTCACATAGCTTCAAAGGAGAATAATATAAATACTATATCTACTAAAGTAGGAGATAGATACGTATTAGAAGAGATGATAAAAGAAGGATATAATCTAGGGGGAGAACAATCAGGTCATATGATATTCTTAGATTATATAACTACTGGAGATGGAATACTTAGCTCATTATTCTTATCGAATGTCTTAGTTAGTGAAGAAAAGACATTATCAGACATTTGTGGTATAATGAACAAGTATCCTCAGGTACTAATAAATGCTAAAGTAAAAAATGAAAACAAAGATATGTATTTAAAAGATGAACAAATAATAGAAGAAATTAATAAAATAGAACAAATACTAGATGGAGAAGGTAGAGTTTTAATAAGACCATCTGGTACTGAGCCACTTGTTAGAGTTATGCTTGAGGGTAAAGAGGAAGGTCAATTACACAGATTGGCGAGTGAACTTGCTAATCTTATAGAATCAAAATTATCATAAGTAAAGTTTAATATAAGGAGGCTGTAAAAATATAAGCCTCCTTTAAAGATAATTAAAACTTTACAAAAAAAGCGCTAGGGCTAAATATTATTTAGTTGACGAGGCCAGGGAGTATCGATTATCGGCGGGTGCCCTGCGGTGATTTTGCCATCGTTAGAGCTTAACAAAGCATATGAGTGATTGTATGTACAAAAAAGGCTTGAGCAAAAAGACCTTTCTCCTTAAATAAATTAAATTTTTAAAAATTTTAAGGAGGTTTATTTGTTATGTGTGGAATCGTAGGTTATATTGGAAATAGGCAAGCAACAGAGGTATTAATAGAAGGGCTTTCAAAGCTTGAGTACAGAGGTTATGATTCAGCAGGTTGTGCTGTAAACTCAGGAGATAATTTATCTGTTAGAAAATTTAAAGGAAGACTTTCTGTTTTAGCAGATGATTTAAAGGAAAATCCTTTAGTATCTAATATAGGTATAGGACATACAAGATGGGCAACTCATGGAGCACCATCAGATGTTAATTCACATCCTCATTTAAATATGGATTCAACTATAGCTGTAGTTCATAATGGTATAATAGAGAACTACATGCAGTTAAAAGAATGGTTAATATCGGAGGGGAAAGTATTTAAATCAGAGACAGATACTGAGGTTGTAGCTCACTTAGTAGACTACTACTATGAAGGAGACCTATTAGACGCTGTTTATAAGGCTATGGCTAAGTTAAGAGGGGCATATGCATTAGGGGTAATATCTAAGGATAATCCAGATGAATTAGTAGCGGTTAGAAATGAGAGTCCACTAGTTGTAGGTATTGGAGAAAATGAAAACTTCATAGCATCAGATATACCTGCACTTTTAAAATATACAAGAGACGTTTACTTCTTAGAAAATGGAGAAGTTGTATACTTAACTAAAGATGGGGTTAAGATATTTAATCAAGATAGAGAAGAAGTAAAAAGAGAAGTATATAACGTTAAGTGGGATATAGAAGCTGCATCAAAGGGCGGATTTGAACATTTTATGATAAAAGAGATAAATGAGCAACCAAACGGAATAAAAGAAACTTTAAATAGAAGACTTGATGAAAATGGTAACATAAAGTTAGATGATATAAAGCTTACTAAAGCTGAACTTGATAAGATAAATAAGGTATATATAGTTGCTTGTGGAACGGCTTATTATGCTGGACTTGTTGGAAAGCATTCTATAGAAAAATTCGCAAAAATTCCAGTAGAAACTGATATAGCTTCTGAGTTTAGATATAGAGATGCATTCGTTGATGAAAATACATTATTAATAGTTGTAAGTCAATCAGGAGAAACAGCAGATACTTTAGCAGCTCTTAAGGAAGCTAAGTCTAAGGGAGCTAGAATTTTAGCTATAACAAATGTTGTAGGATCATCTGTAGCAAGAGAAGCTGATGATGTATTCTATACTTGGGCAGGACCTGAGATAGCTGTTGCATCTACTAAGGCTTATACAACTCAACTTGTTTCTTTATACATGATAGCACTTGATTTTGCAATCAAAAAAGGAACTATAACTAATGAGCAATATAAAGATATGATAAACAAATTAGGTGAAACATCAGATAAGGTACAGCAGATAATAGATAATTCTGATGAGATAGAGAAGATAGCAGATAAAATAAAGGATTCTAAGGATGCTTTCTATTTAGGAAGAGGTCTTGATTATTATCTTGCTATGGAGGGAGCTCTTAAGTTAAAAGAGATATCTTATATACATGCAGAGGCTTTTCCAGCAGGAGAGTTAAAGCATGGACCTATAGCGTTAATAGAGGAAGGTACTCCAGTTATATCGCTTGCTACTCAAGATAGATTATTTGAGAAGATGGTTTCTAATATGAAGGAAGTTAAGGCAAGAGGTGCTCATGTAATAGCCCTTGCTAAGGAAGGAAATAAAGAGGTAGAAAAGGCAGCAGATAATGTTATATATATACCAGATGTTGATGATGTATTATCTAGTATATTAACTGTTGTTCCACTTCAAATACTTTCTTATCATGTTGCAACTAAGAGAGGATGCGATGTAGATAAGCCGAGAAATTTAGCTAAGTCTGTTACAGTTGAATAATAGATACTTAAATAGAAATTTTTTATAAAGTCATAAATAGACCTATTATTGCTTATTTGCAATAATAGGTCTATTTATTTTTAACACTCCAAGTCTATATAACATAATATAGAGTATATTAATTACAAAAATGGAGTGAATTAGATGAGAAAGAAATATATATGTAGGAGTGCAGTTTCTTATATAAAAGGTGGACCTTTAGCCCCTGAAATTACAGGAGTTGTATTATTTCAAGATGTACCTGGCGGAACTGTAGTATATGTAAATATTACAGGTCTTCCAGATTACCAACCTGCAAAAGGAGAAAAGGCACCTATTGGACCACATGGATTTCATATTCATGAATTTGGAAATTGTAATGTAGGTTTATCTGAAGAACCATTTAAAGATGCAGGTGGACACTGGAATCCTACAAATCAACCACATGGGAATCATGCAGGAGACTTTCCAGTGTTGTTTTCAAATGATGGAAAATCTATCATATGGTTTTTTACTAATAAATTCAAAATTTCAGATATTATTGGAAAGTCTATAATTATTCATGAAAATCCAGATGACTACAGATCACAACCATCTGGAAATGCTGGTAGACGACTTGCATGTGGAATAATAAATACTTACAATTCTTGCATACCATATTTATGGTAAAAGAGCTTTGTGCATATGAGAACGTTAATATCAAATATACAAATGATAAAATTTTTTACAATTTAACATATATAATTAATATATACTTTAATACAAATAACAAGATATAAACTATATTTAACAAGAAATTTATAATAAAAAGGATTCAATATCATAAAATAAAAGTAGATAAAAGAATAATGTTTTTAAATATAAAAAACTTAATAAATAATAGCTGTACTCATCTTCAATCTGAAAAATTTAATATATAAGCTTAGCTTATTATAAAAAAATTGAAAGGAATGAGTAGTATGTTCAGTAAAGTTTATGAAAAGAAAGAGTTTATAATATTTCCTATAAAGAAAGGATATGTTGTTTATAATTTAAAAAAAGATTTTAGTAATGGACATACTCATTTGAGAAATTTTAACTCAGCAAAGATGGCTATTGATTTAGTAGTAAATAAAAAGATACCAAAGAGTACAAATTTTTATTATCTAACAAGTTTAATAAGAATCTCACAAGATGAAGATTATATTAATAAGATAGAAGAGCTAATTGAAACAAGAAAAAGTAAAGGAAAAAAGAAAAGTTACTATAATAATAGTTATTGTTGTAGATGATATAAGGAGGCTGGAAGCCTCTTTTTTTGTGCAACATTAGAAATGAGAAATAATATTTAACAAAATATAACATATATGAAAAATTATATTATAATAATAGAGAAGTATTTAATTGAGAGGGGTTATATATGGTTAATAAAAAAACAGTTATTTTATTTATAATTATACTAACTCTGATATCTTTATCTGCATACGCTTATAAAAGAACTTGGTATTTAGACTCTGTTATATCTAAGATAGATTTTAATAGAGTGTATGCTGTAGATGATAAAGGGGTACAGATGGCTATTGGATCTGGCTTTATACAAGATGTTAAAAAATCTCAAGAACAAGATGGATTAGAGTTTACAGTAGATAATATTATAGTTGATAAAAAAAGAATTGTAGTTTTTTATACTATAAAAAATAAATTAGATCATAGGTATATTAAAAGAATATACTATAGCTTATATGATGAAAATAAAGAACCTATAGAAGGATCTACAAGCCCTAATATATCTTATGAAGATACAGATCTTAATAAGGTGAAAAGAGTACATGATAGCTTCGAGATAATACTTTCTGAAGAAATAAAAACTCCATCAAAAATCAAGATGGATATAACGTTAAATGAATCTAAGTATACTTCACAAGAATATGATGAAATAATGAACTCTAATAAAATGAACGACTCAGATAATTCGAGTTATATGTATACTCTGTATATACCTATAGATAAGAAGATATTTGAAGCTAAAGAAAAGATATATAATATAAATGAAACTATAGATATTCAAAATCAAAATATATTTATAGATAATATTGTTGTTTATCCAACTGTTGCAACTCTTGATATAAGATATGATGAAGATAATACTATGGAAGTATTTGAAATCAAAGATTTGAAATTATCAACTTTGGATAAAGAATATAACTTGGGGATAAATAGCATTATAAGTTCTAATAAAGATGAATTTACTAGATCTTTATATTTTGAAAGTCCATATTTTGAGGATAGAGAAGAACTTTATATAAATGGTAGTGGTATAAAGGCTCTTGAAAAAGATAAACTTGAGGTAGTAGTTGATATAGAAAATAAAAAATTAATTAAATTATTAGTATCTAATTTGAAACTTAAAAAAGTAAGTGATGAAAAAGATTCTTTTTTAGAAAATAAAAATCATTATGAGTTAAAATTTGAATGTGATAGAGATATATCTTTTAGCTTTGAATTTAAAGATAAAGATAATGCTTCTTTTCGTGCTTACAGTGTAGGTTACTCAGAAGAAGATGACTATAAAGAAATATATTATGTGATAGATAAGGATGTAAAGTACAAAAATCCTATAACACTAACTATAAGCGATTATGATAATTTGATAAATAAACCTTTTAAGATAGAGGTTAAATAAAAAAATTATAATAAAACTCATGTGATTTCAAACTAAAATTATATGGGTTTTATTATATACAATTATTTATAAACAACATATATGATACTATTCTAATATTATAATAGGAGGTTATATATGACTGAAATTGAAATGATTTTATTATCACTCTTGTATGATAAGGACTATTATGGATATCAAATGGAGTCTATAGTTGAAAAAAGAAATATGAGAGAGTGGACAAATTAATATAAAGTTTAGTGATCTAATAAATGCAGATAAGAAAAAGGATAAAAGAATAAATCCAAAAAGGCTTCAAAGAAAAATAAAAAAAAAGAAAAAAGAAGAAAATTTGAACTAAAACAGAAGAAAAAGAGAGAAAAGCACAAAGGACATTAATAAATAAAACATGGCTTTGCAAAAACAGAATTGTATGCAAAGCCATGTTTTATTTTTTGCCTAAAAGAAAATTACTGGCATTTGACAACAAAAAAATATTGGGGTACACTGAAAATAGCATATGCCAAAAATGAAGTAGACAAGGAATGAAAAGTATATTTAAAAACTTAAAAAGGAGATTATTTAATGAAGAAAGAATTTTTATCAATAAAAAAGTTAATAGAGAAGAATGGATATAAATTCACTATTCAAAAGAGAATAATATTAGAGGAACTATTCAATGCAGATATTCATCTTACTGCAAAAGAAATATATAGCAAGGTAAAGAATAACAATATAGGTCTTGCAACGGTATATAGAACTATGAATTTATTTACAACAATAGGCATAATTAAAGAAATTCATGTAGATGGAATTAGTTATTATGAACTAAAAATGTATAGTAAAAAACCCCTACATATACATTTCAAATGTTATAAATGTAATAGTATAATAGATGTTGATAATTCTAGCGTAGAGATTAAATATTTGAAATTAAATAGAGAAATAGGAGAAAATGAAAAGTTGCAAATACATGATGCGAATATAATGCTTATAGGGTTGTGTGATAAATGCAGTGAGGATAAAAAGTTGTAAAATTAATAAAATAAAGAGTGGAATAAAGGAAAAAGTAATTAAAAAAAGACATGTAAATTTAGTTATTTATAATATAAATTAACATGTCCTCTATTATTAACCAAAAAATTCGGGTTTTTGTATATGATCTGAGCGAATCGCTCTTTGAAGTATAGTAAAATCTATTTTTTCATGATCGTGTTCAAGATCACATTTATATCTAGCTTTGCAGCTTTCACATTCTATATACTGATTAGAGTCAGTTTTGTCCCTTGTATCAAATAAAAAAGGGACATGAGAAGACTTATTTATAGATTCAACATTATTCATATCTACTTTATAAACATATACATACTTTGCCTCATATTTTAATGAAAAATCTTTGCCATTACAATTTGGGCATGATATAGATGTATCTATATTCAAAAACATCACCACCTTTTCTTGTAGTATTCCCATAAGCAATAGTATTATTAAAAATAATATTTTAGATAATCCATATATTAAATTAGTAAATTTGTACTTATATAAATAAAATGATACTATATCATATATACTAAATTAATAACAATTAGAAAGAGGATAATATTATGAATGCTAATGATTTAATCAAAGATACTATAGATAAGAAAGAATTAATTCAATTAGTTCTTAGCAATAAAAGAAATAAAGAGTTAGAGTACAACAAAATAAATATAAGACCTATAGAAATAAAAAATGACTTTATGTATCAGTTTACCTATATATATGCTAATAAAGAAATACACAAAAACTTATCACCTAAAGAATGCACTGATGAAATAATAGATAATATAAACGGAAACTTTAAGCAAGCTCAGATGTATTGTGTCAACAATGACTATCAAATACTTATAAGCAAAAAATTAAAGGCCACTGTGTTAAAGAAGAAAGCAACTAAAAAGCCTGTTGATACATCTCATAATAGAAAGAAAAAATATATACTAGAAGAGGATGTTCCGTGTGATTTTCTTCAGTATCTAGGAGTTATGAATGAAAATGGAAATGTCAAAAAACAAAAGAGAGATAAGTTTAGACAGCTAAATAGATTTTTAGAGATGGTCAAGGATGTAGAATTGAATTTTGATAAAAATAAGAAAATAAAGATTATAGACTTTGGATGTGGAAAGTCTTATCTTACGTTTGCTATGTACTATTACCTTGTGAAGATAGCTAAATTCAACGTTGAAATAGTAGGACTTGATCTTAAAAAAGATGTTATAGAGTATTGTAATAAGGTTGCTAGGGAATTAAATTATGAGAATTTGAGCTTCCAAATAGGTAATATATCTGATTTTAATGAATTTACAGAGGTTGATATGGTAGTAACTCTTCATGCTTGTGATATAGCTACTGATATGGCATTATTTAAAGCTATTTGCTGGAATAGTAAAGTTATATTATCAGTTCCGTGCTGTCAGCATGAGTTAAATTCACAGATAAAAAATGATTTGTTAAGTCCCATGTTAAAGCATGGGATAATAAAAGAAAGATTTTCATCTCTTGCGACAGATTCAATAAGAGCTAATCTTCTTGAGATACTTGGATATAATACTCAGATATTAGAATTTATAGAGACTGAGCATACTCCTAAGAACCTTTTAATAAGAGGTGTTAAATCTAGAGACAAAGTAAATAAATCTCTTGTCGATGAATATAAACAATTTAAGAAATTCTTAAATGCAAGTCCTTATTTAGAAAAGTTACTTTTAGAGAATAACATTATATCAAAAGAACAGCTAATATAGCTGTTCTTTTAGATTGCTTGAAGGATTCAAAAAGAGATTATTATTGAATAAAATGAATTTAATCATCAAAAAAAGATATATATAGTTTAAAAATAGCTCTAATTAAGTTATAATATAGTGGATTACATAGGTTAATAAGGGGGATATTGATGAGAAAACTATCTTTATATGCAATTATATTTATTTTTATATTTAGCATTAATATAAAGGCAACATACGCTGTAGAGTATGGACAAGATAATGCAGTAAACATACTAAATGGACAGATATCTGATACTAATGTATTTAATGAATGGGATGACTTTCATCAAGTAGTTAAAATAAATGAATATACTAATGAGTACATAAATTATCCAAAGGGATATTCAATACAGTTTGCAAATTATATGAATTTGGATACAAGTGAGTCTTTGTATAAGAGTAGCTTTACAGATGGGAATAGTATAATGGAAGTATATTATGATAAGGTGAATTTTAATGTTTACACTAATTACAGCAATAAATTTTTATACAACAGAGAGTATCACAATCTAGAGACTGACAAAAGAGTTAATATTAATGGTCATAATGTTAGAATTATAAAATGGAGTAGAAAGAAGCTTGAAAGAATTGATAAAGATTATAATTACTATGCAAGTGCTGAGATAAAGAAAAATAACAATGAAGTTTATACAGTGATTTTAAAGTCTCAACAGCCTATAGAATATTTTGAATCTCTTATTGGAACTATGAAGTTCTTTGAGCCAAAGGGGACTGCTAGAATAAACAAGATGTACGATAATATGGCCAAAAAGTGGAATTATTCTACTAAAGAGTTTTATAAAAATTATTTAACTAGTTCTGATAAAGTAAGTTTTGGAATATTTGAGCCTACAGCTCCAACAGATATGAATTATTTACATAGTTTAGAGAGTAGATTAGATTATGATTTTTCTGTTTTAGTAAAATATCAGTCTCTAGATTCAGAACTAGATATAGAAGAGCTTAAAAGAGCTTATAATGATAAAAAAATAGTTGAGCTTACACTTCAAACATCAAAAGCAGATTTAAGCCTTCCGGTGAATAAAAATATTAGCTACGACATATTGGATGGAGAGTATGACCATTGGCTGAAAAATTATGCTAAAAAAATTAAAAAGTTTGGAAAGCCAGTTTTATTTAGATTAAACAATGAGATGAATGGAGATTGGTGTACTTATTCTAGCTATTATTATTCAAAGGATACATTAATATTTAATGAACTTTGGAAATATATATATAAGATATTTGAAGATGAGGGCTTGGATAATGTAATTTGGGTATGGAATCCTAATGATAAGTCTTTTCCTAACTTTTCTTGGAATCATTATCTAAACTACTATCCTGGAGATGAGTATGTAGATGTTATAGGGCTTACAGGTTATAATACAGGTAACTACTATAAAGGAGAGGTTTGGAGAGAGTTTGATAGTATATATACTCCTGTATATGATGAATACACTAAACTATTTAAACAACCTCTTATGATAACTGAATTTGGATCTAATGATGTCGGTGGAGATAAGATAAATTGGGTAAACAATATGTTCAATACAATACAAAATTATCCAAGGATTAAAATAGCTATATGGTGGAATGGAATAGATTGGGATAGAAATGGTAACCCAGCTAGAACATATAGACTAGATACGAATGAAGATTTAATGAATGCATTCAAAAATGGATTTCAAAAAATAAAATAATACATGTATAACCCCCTTTAAATTGTCAATAATCAAAATAGATACAATTTAAAGGGGGATTTATTATGAAAAGAATATTTGGATTTATAATAATATTAGTTTTATTTTTCAGTATGGCATCATCAGCTGAGCAAGTTAATGTAGAAGACAATCAAAAGGATAAGAAAGATTATGAACTTATAATAGACTCTTTTGAAAAGACTAATTCTACTTTTGATAATTACAATATAAATGGCCATGCTATGATGGATAACAAATTTTTAAGCTTTGAAGAAATGGATAAAATAGTTGACGAACTTGTAACTAAATTTGATATTGATAAACAAAATATCGAATATACAAGAAGTGAACAAACAGATTTTAGACAAATATACGTATATGACAAAAATAGACAAAATAAAGCAGAACGAGGTATATCTATTATAATTGATAGCGAAAGATGTCAAAGTATGGAACAAACTCACATTATAGTTGACATTAACACGAATCAAGTGTATAAAGGTATAGTAGAGGATTATATTAAACTTAAAAATAATTTAAAAAAATATTCAAAAGATATAGATATATATTCTTGTATATCAGGATTTTTTGAAGGAAAAATAGATGAAAAATGTTATAATAATATAGTGGACAATATATTATCCAATTTAGATGCGCAAAAAAAAGATGAAATTCAAGATGTTAATATATTGTCAACAACAGGATATACTAAAAAATTAAGTGATTGTATAAAGTACGGTGAAGATAAGATAAATGTAAATGCTTCTATCAGATATAGTGAATACGATGATAAGACTTTTATTTACATAGGTACACCTCTTATAACATTAGAATATTAGGAAAGGACTGAAACGAGTGTCGAAGATAGTAGTTAGAAAAAGCCAACCTTTAAAAGGAACAGTAAAAATAAATGGAGCGAAGAACGCAGTACTCCCAGTTATAGCAGCAACACTTCTTGCAAAAGGACAATCAGTATTAAAAGGAGTACCAAACTTAAGAGATGTACATGTTATATCGGATCTTTTAAGACATTTAGGTGCTAAAGTAGAATTCAATGAAGATGTACTTACGGTAGATGCAACTAATATAGATACATGTGAAGCTCCTTATGAGCTTGTAAAAAAGATGAGAGCATCATTTTTAGTAATGGGACCGTTACTTGCTAGATTTAAAAGCTCTAAAATATCAATGCCAGGAGGTTGTGCTATAGGAACAAGACCTATAGACCTTCATCTTAAAGGATTCAAATCTTTAGGAGCAGAAATTGAAATGGATCATGGATTTATAGAAGCTAAGGCTGATAAGTTAATAGGAACTAAATTATATCTAGATTTTCCATCTGTTGGAGCTACTGAAAACATTATGATGGCAGCTGTATTTGCAGAGGGAACTACTATCATAGAAAATGTTGCTGAAGAACCTGAAATAGTTGACTTAGCTAATTTCTTAAATGAAATGGGAGCAAATGTTAAAGGTGCAGGAACTAACACTATCAAAATTAAGGGTGTAAAGGAGCTTAAAGGAGCTACTCATACTGTAATACCTGATAGAATAGAAGCGGGAACTTATATGGTAGCAGCAGCTATAACTAAGGGCGATGTATTAGTAGATAATGTATTAATAGACCATCTAAAACCTACTATTGCAAAACTTAGAGAGGTTGGATGTGAAGTTCACGAAATGGATAATGCTGTAAGAGTTATAGGTCCAGATGAAATAAAACCTACTGATATAAAGACTCTTCCTCATCCAGGTTTTCCAACTGATATGCAGTCTCAGTTTATGGCACTTTTAAGTGTCGCAAAAGGAACTGGTGTAGTTATAGAGACTGTGTTTGAAAATAGATTTATGAATGTATCAGAGCTTAATAGAATGGGTGCGAATATAAAGATAGAAGGAAGAAGTGCAGTAGTTCAAGGAGTGGAACAGCTTCAAGGGTCTACTGTAAATGCAACTGATTTAAGAGCAGGAGCTGCCTTAATACTTGCAGGACTTGTATCTGAGGGTGAAACTGTTATAGGAGATACATATCATATATTTAGAGGTTATGTAGACATAGATAAGAAGTTCAATAGTTTAGGTGCTAATATAGAAATTATAGAGGAATAATAATATGAGGGTTTTCATAGACTTTATTGATAGAGATAATCAAAGGAGGAAAGTCTATGAAAAACCCTTTTTTAGTTGTTGTGTATACTTTTTTAGTTATAGTAGTTTTACCTGTGATATTGACCATTGGAATATATAAGGATGATATATTTCAGGAAAAAATTGTACAAACTAAAATAACTGAATCCATCAATATAAAAGTTTACAATACAAAAACAGATAAGGTAGAAGATATGGATATAGAGCAGTATTTATATAATGTAGTTGCATCTGAAATGCCAGCAAGCTTTGATGAAGAAGCTTTAAAGGCACAGGCTATAGCGGCAAGATCCTATGTTTTTCATAAAATAGAAAATGGAGGAGATAAAATACCTCAGCATAAGGGAGCTGTAGTTTGTACGGATCATAGACATTGTCAGGAATACTTAGATACTAATACTCTTGAGAAACTACATGATGAAAAATGGATGAGTAAGTCTTGGCCTAAGATAAAGAAAGCCGTAGATGATACTAGGGGAATGGTATTGACGTATGAAGAAAGAACTATACAGCCTTTATATCATTCAACTAGTGGAGGTAAAACGGAAAATTCTGAAGAAGTATTTAGCTCAAGTCTTCCTTACTTAAGATCTGTTGAAAGTCCATATGAAGAAGAATCACCAAAATTTAGAGCAAATATGAAGATAAGTAAGAGTGATTTTGTAAACAAATTTAAGGGCGTTGGAATTGTAGTATCTGATAATATTGACAAAGATATAGAGATTATGTCTAGAAGCGAAGGCGGTTCTGTAAAAGAAATAAGAGTAGGTAATAATGTTATAAAAGGAAGTAAAGTTAGGAGCATACTGGGTCTTAATTCGTCGGATTTCGATATAAAAGTAGATGGCGACTTTATAAATATATTGACGAAGGGGTATGGCCATGGAGTAGGAATGAGTCAATGGGGAGCAAATGGGATGGCTCACAAAGGCTATAAATGCGATGAAATATTAAAGCATTATTTTAAAGGAGTAAGTATAGAGAATAAGTATTGAAGGGCTAAATAAGTCCTTCTTTTTTTATGTAGTAAAAAGTATATAATTTAAAAATTCGGTAAGAATATAGATGGAGGTGAAATTAATGGATAACAAAAAAAATAAATTTAAAAAATTATTAGAGAAAGATGGGTTTTATTTAGTACTATTTGTCTGCGTGTGTTTAGTAGCTTTAACTGCTGTATGGGTTACTAAAAACAGTATAGATAATATAGCATCTCAGAATGGATTTGTTAACTACGAACAAGGAGAGTTAATAGATGACGATAAAATAGCTAGCAATGAGGAGGATGAAATTCATCTTATAAAAGAAGACGATCAAGCTATACCTACAGCAACCGATTCTAAACAAAACTTGGCTAATGCAAAGGAAAAATTAAGACAGGAAAATGAAGCTAAAAAAGACCCTGACACAGAAGTTGCAAAAACAACAACTAAACAAATAAAAGCTATTATGCCAGTTCAAGGAAAATTAGGAAGAGATTATTCTGATAATACACCGACTTATTCTGTTACATTAGAACAATGGGAGTTACATAAGGGAATAGATATACAAGCTAAAGAAGGAACTCCTGTAAGTGCTTTTATGGATGGAGAAGTATTAGAGGTATTAAAAGATAGTGTACAAGGTATAACAGTTAAATTAAAACATCAAGACAATATAGTGAGTGTCTATAGCAATTTATCTTTAGAAACTAAAGTTCAAAAAGGCCAAATGATAAAGTGTAAAGATATTATAGGTAATGTAGGAAATACATCTATAATAGAGAGTAAAGAAGGACCTCACTTACATTTTGAAGTTCTAAAAGATAATAAAAATATAGATCCTTTATCTATAATAAATTCTAATTAACAGGCTTAACCTTTAAATAAGGTTAAGCCTGTTCTATTTTTCGTACAAAACACATATATATGATTAAAGACTATTCCTTTAAGGAGGGGGACCGTTGAAGGCATATATAGAAGAAAGAACAGTAACTATAGCTAAATACATAATAGAGAAAAGGACTACAGTAAGAGAAACTGCAAAGAAATTTGGAGTTAGTAAAAGTACAGTACATAAAGATATAACCGAAAGGTTAGAATCTATAAATCCAGTGCTTGCCGAAGAAGTAAAAAATGTATTAGATAAAAACAAATCAGAAAGGCACATAAGGGGAGGAATGGCTACAAAATTAAAATATGAAAGCACTAGTAAAAATACAGGATAAATATACCTGTATTTTTTTCTTGACGAAATCCAAAATTTTGTATATTTTTGTAGAAGGAAGAAATGTAGAATAATTCAAACGAAAGGTAGGAGACATGCTTAATGGTTAATCCGAATATAGGAATAGATTTGGGTACAGCAACGGTACTTGTTTATGTAAAAGGTAAGGGAATAGTCTTAAAAGAACCGTCTGTAGTTGCTATAGAAAAAAGAACAAAAAAGGTTTTAGCGGTTGGAGAAGAAGCTAGAAAAATGATTGGAAGAACACCTGGAAATATAATTGCTATAAGACCTCTTAGAGATGGAGTAATATCTGATTATGATGTTACAGAAAAAATGCTTAAATATTTCATAGATAAGGTTATCGGGAAAAGAGGGTTTTTCAAATTCTTTAAGCCAGAAATAGTTGTATGTGTTCCATCAGGAGTTACGGAAGTTGAAAAAAGAGCTGTTGAAGAAGCAACGAAGGAAGCAGGAGCAAGAGACGTGGATTTAATAGAAGAACCAATAGCTGCAGCAATAGGTGCTGGACTTGATATATCGCAAGCTGAAGGTAATATGGTTATAGATATAGGTGGAGGAACAACTGATGTAGCTGTAATATCATATGGTGGAAATGTTGTAAGTACTTCTATAAAGGTAGCGGGAGATAAATTTGATGAAGCTATAATAAAATATATGAAAAAAAAACATAGCTTACTTATAGGGGAAAGAACTGCTGAACAGATTAAAATAAATATAGGGATAGCATATCCTAAAGAGGTTGAAGAGACTATGTCGGTAAGAGGTAGAAATTTAGTATCAGGACTACCTACTACTATAGAAATAACTTCTAGCGAAATGTTAGAGGCCTTAAATGAGTGTATAGCACAAATCGCAGATGCAGTACATAGCGTATTAGAAAAAACACCTCCAGAATTATCTGCTGATATAAGTGATAAGGGGATAGTAATGACAGGTGGAGGATCTTTACTTTGGGGACTTGATAAATTAATATCTCAAAGAACGGGTATAGATGTATATATAGCAGATGATGCGGTATCTTGCGTTGCTAAGGGAACAGGAGCATATGTGAATTCTGGTATATTAAAAAATATTAGAAAATAGCATAACAAATAAGTCTAAAGTATTATATAGTTTAATCAAATTTAATTAAACTTTTCTACTATTTATGCCGAAATATAGTTAGCAAAAACTTTTTTGGAGTGATATTATGTTTAGAGGCCTTTACACTGTGACATCAGGTATGCAGACTAATCAAAAAAAATTAGATGTTATTAGTAATAACATAGCAAATGCTAATACATCTGGATTTAAAAAAGATGTAGTAATTTCAGAAGCTTTTCCTGAAATGCTGATAAGTAAGATAAATGGGAAATTGGAAAATGATATAAACAATACAAATGGTAAATTGAAATTAGATATTCAAAGAGATGGACAAGGATTTTATCTTAAATCTAATAAAGGTTTTTTTACTGTAGATAGCCCTATGGGGACAAGCTATAATAAATCAGTAAGATTTAGTGTAGATGAAGAAGGATATTTAAAAACATATACTAGAGATATAGATAAAGGAATAGACACCAGTACAGGATTCTATTTATTAGATTCTGAACAAAACAAAATAAAAGTTGATAATAATGATATTCAAGTTGATGATAAAAGTGGAAATATTATATCTAATGGAAATGTAGTAGCAAATCTTATTTATACTCCGTCTAAAAATGTTATAGGAACTATAAATGGAGGGCTAAGACTTGATAGAATTCAAACTAACTTTATTTCAGGACAGATGAAGCAAACTGATAATAAATTAGATTTTGCTATAAAAGGTAAAGGATTCTTTAAGATTCAAACTGAGGATGGAATTAGATATACAAGAGACGGTTCTTTTTTACTAAACGATAAAGGAGAACTAGTTAATGCAGATGGAAATTATGTACTTGGAAAAGAAGGCATAATAACTATGGACAAAGGCTTTAAGATAAATAAAAATGGAGACATATATATAAAAGATGAATACTATGGTACAGATGAATACTATGACACAATAGATGTAGTAAATGTACTAAATGTCAATGCCCTTAGAAAAGAAGGAAACAATTTATATAAGGTAGAAGAGGGAATAGACCCAAATGAACAAAAATTTGATGCAGATCTGCTTCAAGGATTTATCGAAACTTCTAATGTGAATTCAGTAAATGAGATGGTGGATATGATTACTGTGTTCAGAGAGTATGAAAGTAATCAAAAAGTGGTAAAAGCTTATGATGAAATGTTAGGAAAGGCAGTAAATGAAATAGGAAAAGTTTAATTGGGGGTGTAGATTATGAGAGCACTGTGGACTGCTGCTAGTGGAATGAAAGCACAGCAACTTAATATGGATAATGTTTCTAATAACTTAGCAAATGTTAATACTACAGGTTATAAAAAACAAAGAATAGAGTTCAAGGATTTATTATACGAAAATATAAAAAAATCTAATTTGGTAGAAGGACAAGGTAGTCCATCTAATCTACAAATAGGACATGGTGTTATGACATCTGCTACTAGTAGAATATTTGAAAATGGAAACCTTGAAAGAACAGAGAACCCGACCGATTTAGCTCTTGATGGAAAAGGATTCTTTGCAATACAAAGCCCAAATGGTCAAAATCTATATACAAGAGATGGGTCATTTAAATTAAGTGTAGATGAGGACACTAAAAAACTTGTTACAACAGAAGGCTATACAGTTTTATCTGCAGACGATGATGAAATAATAATAGAGGATGGTCAGACGGATTTTAATGTAGATGCAGCTGGTTATATTACTGTCAAGAATGCGGATGGAGAAACTGAAGAACTAGGTCAAATTAAGATTGTTCAGTTCTTAAATCCATCAGGTCTTGAAGCTACAGGTAAAAATCTCTATAAGGCTACAGGTGCGTCTGGAGAAGAAATAATTCTTGATGAAGAAGATTCTGAAACTAGTGTGTATCAAGGTTTTTTAGAGACTTCAAATGTACAAGTAGTAGATGAGATGATAAAGATGATAACAGCTCAAAGAGCATATGAGATGAATTCAAAGTCTATACAAACAGCTGACGATATGATGCAGATGGCTAATAACCTTAGAAGATAGGTTGGTGATTTAAGTGAATATAACAAATAATTATACAAACTTAGATACATTAAAGAGTAAGGTTAAAAATACCAAAGAAGATGATAAGAAGCTTATGAAAGCTTGTGAAGATATAGAAGCAGAGTTTTTAAAAATAATGCTAAAAGAAATGAAAAAGACTATTCCTAAGGATTCTTTGTTTGAGAAATCTCAAGGAAGAGAGATTTTTGAAGATTTATATGCAGAAGAACTTGCAGTTAAGTCTTCAAAATGTTCATCTTTAGGATTAGCTAAAAGTATATACGATCAATTTAATAAAACATATATTAAAAAATAGCCATTATCTAATAGATATAGGCTGTTTTTTTGTATATTTTTTATGGTATACTAATTATAAAATTAGTACTAGATACTATAAGGAGGTTTTAAAATATGCTTAATGTAGATGAAATAAAAAAGATAATACCACATAGATACCCTTTTCTACTAGTGGATAAAGTAGTTGAATTAGAAGAAGGTAAAAGAGCAGTTGGTATAAAGAATGTAACTGTAAATGAGCCTTTCTTCCAAGGTCATTTCCCGGATTATCCTTTAATGCCAGGTGTTTTAATTGTTGAAGCTATGGCTCAAGTGGGAGCAGTTGCTATGATGACAGTAGAAGAAAACAAGGGAAAATTAGGAGTTTTCACAGGAATAGATAAAGTTAGATTTAGAAAAGAAGTAAGACCAGGAGATACTCTTAAAATGGAAGTTGAAATGATAGCTATGAGAAGAGGAATAGGAAAAGCAGAAGCTAAGGCTTATGTTGGAGAAGAATTAGCTTGTAGTGGAACTTTAATGTTTGCATTGGTAGATAAAAACTAAAATTTCAAAAGTGTTAGTACTTAAGAGAAAAATGAAGCCCATTAAAATAACGATACTTAATTAATATTTTTATAAAACTAAAGACAGCGTCTTATTAAATGCCCTAAAACTTCATAAACTCACTATGTCCAAACAATGAAGTTTTTTAACGGGTATTTAAACGACGCAGTCTAAGTTTTATAGAAAAATATTAATCAAAAGTATCTAACATTTTAATGAGCTTCATTTTTAATATTTATACTTAAATGTTTAAGTATGTTCATAAAAGTTTTTTATATATTGAGGAAAATCTTATTCAATAATAGTTATTAAAATTAAAAATATGTCTATGAAAATGTTAGCTAATCTTTTATATATTTCTCTTAACGACTTAGAGAAATATATAGTATATTAGCGGTATTTTTATAGACATATTTTAATAACTTACATATAATAAAGATTTTTTATTATGGATGAATTTATAGACAAATTTTCTTTAAATAGTATATTATAGTAGGATAATAAACTTTGGGGGTATAATTATGAATTTTATGTCTACATTTAATCAGGTATTTATGTTATTTGCACTAATATTAATAGGCTATACAGCAAATAAGAAAGAACTTATAACTCAAAATCTAAATAAAGAGCTTAGTAACATAGTTTTATATATAACTCTTCCAGCGTTAATAATAAAATCTATGCAGTATGATTTTTCGAAAGAAATGTTAAAAAGTAGTATAGGAATAATAATAATATCTATATCGATGTATTTAATGTCAATATTAATATCTTTTTTTGTTATAAAAAACTTGGATGTAAAGGGAAAGATTAAAGATATAATACAATATTTAATTATATTTCCTAATGTAGGTTTTATGGGGTATCCAGTTATAAGTTCTATTTATGGAGATTCTGGTGTTTTTTATACAGCACTATTTAATATGCCGTTTAATATATTAGTATGGAGTTTAGGTGTTATGATAATGTCTAGACATTCTGATAAAGATAATAGTGTAAATATAAAACAAATAGTGTTTAATCCGGGTATGTTTGCAATAATAACAGGATATACTTTGTTTTTATTATCTATAAAGATACCAACTCCTATATATAATATATTAAATGTGCTTGCAAATACAACGACACCTATGTCTATGATACTGGTTGGGTCAATACTAGCTCAATCTAGTATAAAAGAAGCAATTAGAAATAAGTATTTACTTATAGTTTCTTGTTTAAGACTTTTGATTATTCCGTTTATAGTATATCTTACTTTAAAGAATGTATTTCATCTAAATGGTTTATTATTAGGTATACCATCTATCGTATCTGGAATGCCAAGTGCTGCAAATTGTGCTATATTTGCAACTAAATACGATAATGACCATATATTAGCGTCTCAAGGGATATTTATAACAACGTTATTATCCGTAATAACAATACCGTTAATCGTCTTCATGATGAATAGTAACTTATAAAACTCTGGCATTATACATAACATAGCTTAGAGTACTAAAACATCAACTATTCTAAGCAACGGGGTCTGTGAAGAGTCGTTGGCGACATGAGCATATGCGTTAGCATAATGCGAACCTTATGATGAGAGTATGATAGACGTTGCTATTAACTCTGACATCTGAACGATAAAACTAAGACGTATGTTATTAAATGCAAATTTACTATTTTCATCAATTTCATCAACTATGGCAACTATTGAATAATCGCCTATTTGAGGAAGTGTTTTTCCAACTCCTTTTCCAGGAAGAATAGGGCCTTCTCTGATTTGAATATTGCCTATATTATTAACTTCTCCTAAACAAGCATCTATAGCTACGAAATTAGCTTCTGGATGTTTGTTTTTTATATAATCTAGTGATTCATGAATATTCAAGGCATGAATAGGATCATCCAAAGTTCCATAAATAGGATATTTATAATCACTGTTCTTTAGCATAGTTCCAACTAGGGGACCTAGAGAATCGCCTATGCATCTATCTGTTCCTATACAAATTATAACCGTGTTATCGTTGATTATAGTTGTTAAAATTTCTTTCAAAACACAAATGACGTTTTCTTCTTTATAATTTGCCTTAGCTAAATACACAGATAGCACCTCCTAATTAATTATATGGAGAAAATAAAAAAATATGAGAAAGTTTAAATCTAAACTTCCTCATATTACATGGTATGCTTAAAACTATGATATGGTTCTTGAAAAGCGTATAAAATTTTATGTTATAGTTTTTTTCGAGAACTTACGATGACAGTACTTATTAATAAAATTTAAATTTTTAATCAGACAAGCTTTTATAAAATCTTTAGTTAAAGAGCTTTCTATAAGTATATTCTATATCTGTTCCGTCTATATTAATTAGAAGATATCTATAATCATTTAAGAAGTCGTTTTTATATACATCTTTGTAGTCTGGGATGCTTATAAACCTTACATTATCTTCTACTGTTTGATTAAAATCATTTCCTCTATAAACAACGTAGACATTCTTATCTTTTGAAGCTTCGTGTAGAGTTCTTTTGAATTCATAAGCTTCATCTTTTATTTTTAAGGATTCTTTAGAATTAAGCACTATGAATATATTATCAAGTGTAGTATCTAGTGAATTTCTAAAAAAGTCCCATTGACCCTCTGATTTAAAGAAACCTCCATTTGAGCTGTTAAGATTTATTATAAGGTTGTTGTCTACAACTTGACTTGAATAAGATCCATTAAAGTTGTAGTAAGGTTTATTTAGTTTTTCTTCAAATGCTGCATTTGAATTAGATAATAATAATAAATTATCTGCATTTTTTTCTATATCTTGTCTATATTTTATATGAATTAGATTATCAAGTAGTGTGTTAACTTTATTCATATCGCTTAAAAAAGCTATATTTATACCTTTCTCTCCCAATTCATCCACTAAATTAGGGTCTGTATTTGATTTTCCAACTATAGTTATAGGTATAGAGACATCTTCACCTTCATATTCTACATGGATAATACCTTCTCCTGAACTAGTTGGAGTAAATACATTTTTATCAAATGTACCATCTATTCCTGATACACTAAAATCTATATTTTCAACAGGTATATTAAGTGGGTCAAGGTCTGAATCGAATGTATTTACAGTAAGCTTGAACCTTTCATCAACATATCCAAAATCTTTGTCTATGAATGCTTCTATAGAATCAAACTCATCTTTTTCACCTGTTGATTTAATGGCTAAAGAATCAACTATCCTTCTTTCGGCCCCACCTACTAATGTGTTTACTATAGTATCTTTTACTATAAGATCGGTAGATCCTCCTCCATCGAAAAGCATAGCATCCTTGCAACCTAAAGATTTCATGTAATTAGCAACATCTTCTTCTTGCATACCTATAACATTAGGAAGTCTTCCATCTGTTGTAAATAGGATAAGTTGATTGTCGTAAGTCAAACCTACTGCAGATCTTTGGCTTTTACCAGAGACTTTTTGTGTTGGGGGGTATATCTCTCCGTCTTTTAATATTAAGCTTCCGCCTCCTAAAGCAAGATCTATATTATTTTCATAATCAAGGCTGAATGTAGAATTTAGTTTTAGCTCATCACCCAGACTGAAAGAATCTCTAAGTGTTATGCCGTTATTTCCAGCAGCTAACAATACATATCCATTGTCTGGTATTTCAATTGAAGGTTGTCCATATCTTATATCTGTAACGACATCATCTACAACAACTACTTCACAAAGGTCGTAGTAAGTATCATTAGCTCCTGGTGAGTTTTTGAAATATTCACTTGTATACATAACTATGTTTCCGTAATATGTACTAGGTTTATTTACAGCTGCTATCGGAAGTTGTGTATTTTTTGTTATATCAGTTATACTTACATCTGGTTTTAAGTAACTAAAGAAAACATTTTTATCTTTATCAACTAAGAACGATGAGTACTTATTTATTTGATAATGAGGATTTGATAAGACTTTACCATCCTTAACCATAGGCCCTAATGAAAATGCAGGACTTGACATACTAAAGAAGTCTCCGTTTATAGCGGCTAGTATATCGCCATTATCTTTATTTAGAGAATCATTTTTTACCATATCACTGACTTTTTGAGTCTTACTAAACCCGTCTTTGTTGAATAATAAATCTAATTTTATGTCAGGATTATCTAAGTCTACATAAACTAGATTTATATTTTGTATACCGCTTTCTGTGAAAGAGTAAACATTTTTATATGTTACGCCCTTTGCAAGCATTATTTCTTTTTGACTTTCTCTTATAACTGAGTTTGCAAATATACTAGTTGAAGATGAAAGTATAAAGAAACCTGCTAACATAAAGCTTATAAGTTTTTTATTCATAAAAATCACTCCTTTTCTAATGACTCAGGTTTAAACCATAATTGAGTTTGTTCTTTATTTTGCATAGCTTTAAGCATTTTCTTTTTAAAATCGGGAACCTTACCTCCTAGGTCTCGTACAATTTCATTTGCAAATTCTCTTTTTGTCTTGCCGTCAACAGGGCAAGGGCTTTTGAGAACTGGTAGACTATTTCGTTCAACTGATTCTATTATGCTTTTCTCTGATATATATATTAAGGGTCTAATAGTAGTTATATCTGTTCTATCAAGGTATGTAACTGGCTTGAATGTATTAATTCTTCCTTCGTAGAACATGCTTAAAAATAAAGTTGATATTCCATCGTCAAGGTGGTGTCCTAGTGCTATTTTATTTATTCCTCTTTTTTTTGCTTCGTCATTTAAAGCTCCTCTTCTCATTTTAGAGCATAATGAACAGGGGTTAGACTCTTTTCTTTCATCGAATACTATTTTAGATATTTCGGTTTTGATTATAGTATAGGGAACATCTATTTCCTTTAAAAATTTTTTAGCAGCATCCAAATTCATATTTTCAAACCCAGGGTCTACTGTTATAGCTTCTAGCTCGAATTTATTAGGAGAGAATCTTTGAAATAATTTAAGTGCGTATATAAGAGATATACTATCTTTTCCTCCAGAGAATCCTACTGCTATTTTATCGTTATCCTGTATCATAGTGTAATCATCACAGGCACGCCTTATTTTTCCAAGTATTTTTTTCATTTTGCCACTCCTTGTTATGTAGTTGCAATTCAAATATTTACCTTACAAAGAATATAATGTAAGTGGAAAACTTTAGTATGTATACAATATTTGAATCTATACAATGAGTTTATATTAAAAATAATATAAATTCAATTACAATAAGATTAAATTTTAATATATAATAGAGGTATTGAATTTTGAAAATGAGGAGTGACAATATCAATGATTTCAGAATATATACATTTGATTCTTATATCTATGGTTCCTATAATTGAACTTAGAGGGGCTATACCTGTAGGTATAATTCAAAATTTAAATCCTATATATGTCTACATATCGTGTGTTATAGGAGCTATAATTCCAGCTCCGTTTTTGATAATGTTTTTTAAGGATTTACTTAAGTGGTTAAAAAAGAATAAATATTTTAAATGGTTTGGAGATTTCTTAGATAATAAGGTAAATAAGAACAGTGATAAGATAATGAAAAGAAAATTATTGGGCATAATACTATTTGTTGGAATACCTCTTCCTACTACGGGAACATGGACGGCAGCCATGGTTGCCTCTGTTTTCAACATGAGGATTAAAGATGCTGTACTAGGAATTGTTATTGGTAATATATTAGCTGGAATGATAGTTTCGTTTATTACATTAAATTTTACTTAAATACTGATTGACAAATGAATTTTAAAATAGTATTATAGACTGAGTCAGTTAATTGAATACAATCTTAATACCTTATTAAGAGAGGTGGAGGGAATAGGCCCGATGAAACCCAGCAACCATCCAGTAATGGAGAATGGTGCTAATTCCTACAAAGCTAAGCTTTGGAAGATGAGGTCTAATTTAAGTTCGAATTAGTCTCTTCTTTTGCGGAAGAGATTTTTTTATGTATAAAATAAAAAATTATATTGAAAATACAATATAGATAAATAAAAATAGGGAGGTACTAAAATGGCTAAAAGATTATTTACTTCAGAATCAGTTACGGAGGGGCATCCAGATAAAATATGTGACCAAATATCGGATTCAATATTAGATGCATTACTTGAGCAAGATCCTAACTCAAGAGTTGCTTGTGAGACATCAGTTACTACAGGACTTGTTTTAATATCAGGTGAAATATCTACTAGTGCTTACGTAGATATTCAAAAGGTTGTTAGAAATAGAATTAAAGAAATAGGATATGATAGAGCTAAGTATGGCTTTGATGGAGATACTTGTGCAGTACTTCTTGCTATAGATGAGCAGTCTTCTGATATCGCCATGGGAGTTGATGAAGCATTAGAGAGTAAAGAAGGAAAGATGGATGATGAGGTTGAAGCAGTAGGAGCAGGAGACCAAGGTATAATGTTTGGATTTGCTTGTGATGAGACAGAAGAGTTAATGCCTATGCCTATATCTTTATCTCACAAATTATCTAGAAAATTATCAGAAGTTAGAAAAAATGGTACTTTAAATTACTTAAGACCAGATGGTAAGACTCAGGTTACAGTTGAGTATGATGGAGATAAGGTTGTAAGAGTAGATACTGTTTTAATATCAACTCAACACAGTCCAGAAGTAACTAGAGAACAAATAGAGAAAGATTTAATAGAGCATGTTATAAATCCTGTTATACCAGAAGAATTATTAGTTGATACTAGAATATTAGTTAATCCAACAGGAAGATTCGTTATAGGAGGACCTTGTGGAGATGCAGGTCTTACAGGAAGAAAGATAATAGTAGATACTTACGGTGGATACTCAAGACACGGTGGTGGAGCTTTCTCAGGAAAAGATGCTACTAAGGTTGATAGATCAGCAGCTTATGCAGCAAGATATGTTGCTAAGAACATAGTTGCAGCAGGACTTGCTAAGAAATGTGAACTAGAGTTAGCTTATGCAATAGGTGTTGCAGAGCCTGTATCTATAATGGTTGAGACATTTGGAACTGGTAAAGTTTCAGAAGAAAAACTAGTAGAGCTTGTTAAGAAGCACTTTGATTTAAGACCAGGAGCTATAATAAGAGATCTAGATCTTAAAAAGCCTGTATTCAGACATACAGCAGCTTATGGACACTTTGGAAGAACTGATTTTGATTTTGCTTGGGAGAGAACTGATAAGGCTGAAATACTTAAAAAAGAAGCATTACAATAATATATTTTTTATAAAAGAGGCTTGAATAAGCCTCTTTTATTTTGCTTAAAAGTATATATAAATACAAGATTATAGAATTCAAAATTTATGGACAATATCATAAATAAAAGAAAGTAAAATATTACAGCATCAATTATTTGATATAATAGTAGTATTATAATTATTTAGGAGAAGATATTATGGAAAAAATAAAGGGAATGGTAGTTGAGATTGTATTTAAAAACGATGATAATGGATATACAGTAGCCGCCCTTGAACACTCAAATGATGAAGTTACTATAGTAGGATGTATGCCAACTATAACAGTAGGTGAAACTATTGAAGTTGATGGCAAATGGATAAATCATAAGATGTATGGACCTCAATTTGAAGTGAGTTCATTTATTCCTTGCACACCTGAATCTGAGGAAGGAATATATATATATTTATCATCTGGAATGATAAAGGGGATAGGTCCTAAGATGGCTAGAAAAATAGTAGAGATATTTGGACTAAACACACTGGATGTAATACAAATGAATCCTGAAAAACTAACCAGTGTGGATGGAATAGGAAAGAAGAAGGCAGAGACAATAGGAAAGAGCTTTCAAGATAATAGAGAACTTAGAAACTTGATAATAAGTTTATCAAAGTACGGAATAACTCCTAATTACTGTCTTAAAATATATAAAAAATATAAAAACAAATCTATTCAGATAGTGGAGACAAACCCATATAAACTAGCGGAAGATATAAGAGGTATAGGATTTAAGCTTGCTGATAATATAGCAACAAAAATGGGTATAGATCCTTATTCAAAAGATAGAATAGCACAAGGTATAATATATACACTAACTCAAAGTTTAAGCGAGGGACATACGTACTTACCTAAAAGTAAGCTTTTAAAAGAATCTTCTAAATTACTCGAAATAGAAGTTGAATATATAAAAGATGTTATATTTAAACTTGCACTCGATCAAAAAATTCAAATAGAAAAGGGACCTATAGAAGATAACATATATTTGATTCCATATTACATATCTGAAAACGGAGTCTGTAAGAAATTAATAGAGCTTTCTCAATATGAATTCGACGATTTGAAATTAGATATAAATGAAGAAATATCTTTAATAGAAAAAGAAGATGATATAACTCTTGCAAAAAATCAAAAGGAAGCAGTAATACAAGCGCTGCAAAAAGGGGTTTTGGTAGTAACTGGAGGTCCTGGAACTGGAAAGACCACTACAATAAATACTATAATAAAGATATTTGAAAATTTAAAAATGAATATATATTTAGCAGCACCAACTGGAAGAGCTGCAAAGAGAATGAGCGAAACAACGGGAAAAGAATCTAAGACTATACATAGATTACTTGAAATGGGATACTCATCAGAAGATGAAGAAATGGTATTTATGAAGGGGGAAGACGACCAACTTGATGCAGATGTTGTTATAATAGATGAGGTATCTATGGTAGATATCTTACTCATGTATAATCTTCTTAAGGCTATAAAGGCTGGAACCAGAGTAATATTGGTTGGTGATTCAGATCAACTTCCATCAGTTGGAGCTGGAAATGTATTAAAGGATATAATAGATTCTAATATAATAGAGGTTGTAAAACTTGATGAAATATTTAGACAAGCAAAAGAGAGTATGATAGTAGTCAATGCGCATAAAATAAACAAAGGTGAAAAACTAGAACTTAACGCCAAGGGCAAGGATTTTTACTTTATTCCAAAGTATGAAAAAGAAGACATATTAAAAGAAATAGTAAATCTAGCATATAAAAGGCTTCCGGATTACTACAAAATAGATAATCTGAAGGATATACAAATATTATCTCCTATGAGAAAGGGAGATACTGGAGTATTTAATTTGAATTTATATCTTCAAAATGTTCTAAATCCAAACGATAAATTTAAAGTAGAAGAAAAGTTTCAAAAGAGGACATTTAGAGTAGGCGATAAAGTGATGCAAATAAAAAATAATTATACAAAGAAGTGGAAAAATGAGGACGAGACAAAAGATGGTGAAGGGGTATATAATGGAGATATAGGATATATATACCATATAGACAAAGAAGAAAAAGTAGTATATATACTATTTGATGAATATAAAATTGCGCAATACGATTATAACGAACTCGATGAAATAGACCACAGCTTTTGTACTACTATACATAAAAGTCAGGGGAGTGAATTTCCTGTAGTAATAATGCCTATAACATGGGCTCCTCCAATGCTTTTAACTAGAAATCTTTTATACACAGCTGTTACAAGGGCTAAAAAACTAGTAGTTTTAGTGGGGGATGTTAAATATTTAGAATATATGATAAAAAATAATAAAATATACGATAGACACTCAAACCTTAATATCAAACTTTCAAGATTTAAAGAGGAAGGGCTATTAATAGAATGATAAATGATTTTATAGATTATATATATCCTAGGAATATAAAGTGTATATTATGCAAAAATCCAATATCAAAGAATAACTCGTATTCCCTTTGTAAAGATTGCTTTAATAAATTAAACTTTATAAATAAAGGATGTTTAATTTGCGGGAAGCCATTAACCGATTTCTATAAAAATGATATATGTTTAAATTGTGAAACTAATGAATATGTTTTTACGAAAGCATTATCGTGCGTTGAATATGATGACAATATTCATAAACTAATATATTCGTTCAAATATGGAGCAAAAACTTATCTATCATATAATATTGCTGAAATTATGAATGATAAGTTGAAATATGAAGGTATAGATTTTGATTACATTATACCTGTACCACTTCATAAAAAAAGGTTGAGAAAAAGAGGGTATAACCAATCACTACTTATATCTAAACAGCTATCAAAAATTAATAAAAAAGAAGTATTAAATATAGTTGTTAGGAATGAGAACACAGAATTTTTATCAAAGCTATCCAAGAAAGAAAGAATAAAAAAATTAGAAAATGTATTTACCTTAGACAAAAACGAGAATAGAATATATAAAAAAGATGTATTAATAGTAGATGATATATTTACAACAGGCACTACAGTGAATGAAATATCCAAAATTTTGTTAGATTCTGGAGTGAATAAAATATATGTAATAACATTTGCAACAGGTAAAAATATATATTAAAGGAGGAATATTAGGTGGAACTTGTAAATTGCAAAGAATGTGGTAGGATGTTTGGAAGTCAAAATGGAGAACTTTATTGCTCTAAATGTAGAGTTAATGATGATGCTGAATTTAAAAAAGTAAGAGAGTATTTATATGATAATCCTGGTGCATCTGTTCAGGAGGTTGCAGAGGGAACTGGAGTATCAGAAACATTGATAATAAAGTTTTTAAAACAAGAAAGAATAGAAATAGTTGAGGATGAGAATGCTATACTTTCATGTGAAAGATGTAGGAAAAGTATAAAAACAGGTAGATACTGTGAAATTTGTAAGGCGGAAATAAAAAAAGAACTCGCTAACGCTGCTAAATCATTAAAAGAAAGTAAAGGATCTAAAGCAACATATCATTCTTATAATAATAAATAAAAATTTATATAAAGAAAACGCCCCATTTGGTCGATAATAGTAGCATAAGATTAATCGAGGGGTGTTTTTTTTATGAAGATAAATGGAGTTAGCAATATACAAAAAATTATGAATGCATATAAAACTAATAAAACCCAAAACGTAAATAAAGTTTCTTTAAAAGAAGATAAAATAGAAATATCTCAACAGGGAAAAGATTATCAATTTGCAATAGATGCATTAAAAGATGTTGAAGATATAAGAGAAGACAAGGTGAATGATATAAAAATAAGAATAGAAAATGGAACTTATACAGTAGATAAGCATAAGCTTGCAAAATCAATGATAAAAGAAGATTTGAATTGGAGAGGTTAATATGAAATCCATAGATTCATTTATACAAGTTTTAAATGAAGAATTAATTATTAACAAAATTCTTTTAGAAATATCTATACAAAAAAAGGACCTTATAATAAATAATAAATCAAAAGAACTTTCAAGCTTTATGATAAAAGAACAAAATTATGTTAAGAGAATAATAGAACTTGAAAAGTTAAGAGCGGGACTTACTCTTAATATACAAAAGGAGCTTGGAATACAAAAGATAACTAATATAAAAGAAGTTATAGAGGGTGTAGATAAAGAAAAAAGTAGAGAAGTAGATTCAATAGCAAAAGAGCTTAGAACTGTGCTAAAAGATCTTCAGCACAACAATAATCTTAATAACAAGCTTCTGGGTATAACACTTGAATACTTAGACCTTAATATAAATCTTTTAACATCAAGAGCACAGCCAAAAACATATGGAAAATCTGCAAATGAACAAAAGAATAAAGATAATACTTTTTTTGATGCGAAATATTAAAAGGAAGGTGCAATTATGTCTAGTTTTTTCGGATTAAATATAGCAAAATCGGGATTGTTTGCAGCTCAAAAATCATTAAATACAGTAGGTCATAATATAGCAAATGCAAATACTCGTGGATATAGTAGACAAAGAGTGGAGTTAACAGAGAGTAATCCTTTAAGTGCTCCAAATGGATCGGGAATGATAGGAACGGGAGTAGACTCAAAACATGTTACTCAAGTAAGAAATGAATTCTTAGATGTGAAATTCAGAAGTGAAAATACAGTATATGGACAATGGGACTTTAGAAATAAATCTCTTGAAGAAATAGAAGCTATAATGAATGAACCAGGGGATAGTGGAATAAGAAAGGTTATGGATGAGTTTTTTAGTTCATTTGAAGAATTATCAAAGGATCCATCATCAATAACAACTAGAACAGTAGTTAGAGAAAGAGCTATAGCATTCACTAATACAATAAATCAAATGCATTCTCAGTTTGAAAATTTGTTACAGGATACAGATTCATCTATAGAATATACAGTAAATCAAATAAATACGTATGCAAATGATATAGCTCACCTTAATAATCAGATATATCAAGCTGAAATGGGAGGCTCTAATGCGAATGACTTAAGAGACCAAAGAAACGTTTTATTAGATGATTTATCAGAGCTTGTAGATGTGGAAATAAAGGAGATTAGTCAAGGAAGTGATAATCTTTCTAAAAAGATGATAATAGCTATAAATGGACAACCATTAGTATCTCACGATAAAGTAGACCCTATAATTATCCAAAAACAACCTCATAAATATAAAGATGAGATGGGAATAGAATTTGATGTTAGAGGTATAGCTTTTAAATCAGGTTCTCCAATAAATACTGATAACATACAAGGTACTTTAAAGGGTCAAATAGATATGAGAGACAACCTAAATGATGCAGACGGAGCTAAAGGAATACCTTATTATATGAACAAATTAGACGAATTTGTAAATAGATTCGCAGCAGAACTTGATGTTCAGCACTTTGCAGGATATGGACTAGATTCAGCAGGAACAGGTAATTTGTTTTTTAAAGATAGAGACATATCAAAAGATACAAGTGATACTACTAAATTCATAACTAATGGAAAGCTTGGTTTAGGTGAAATACACGATCCGACTAAGGTTATAAAATCAACACCTGCACCGACTGTAACATCTATTAAAAGCTATATAGATGAACAGAAAAAACTAGGAAAAACAGAAAGTGAAGCTATAAAAGAGTGGGAAGATACATATAAAGGATATACACTAGCTTCTGATGATCAGGGAAACTGGTATGAAGTAGAGAAATTATCAGCTAAAGACTTACAAATATCATCTAAAATAGACAAAGATGTAGACTATATAGCAGCTGCAAAAAAGCATACTGATACTGATAAAGGTATAGCTGGAGATAATTCAAATATGAATGCTATTTGGGATTTAAGGCATGATGATAGTATGTTTGCATGGGGTTCTCCAGATGATTTTGTTAAATCATTAGTTTCAAACCTAGGAGTAGAATCACAAGAGGCTCAAAGAATGGTTGGTAATCAAGCTGTTCTTGTAAATCAAATAGATAATACAAGACAATCAATATCAGGTGTATCTATAGATGAAGAAATGTCTAATATGATTAAATTCCAACATGCATATAATGCTTCGGCTAGAATGATAACCGCAGTTGATGAAATGATAGATGTTATAGTCAATAGGATGGGAAAAGTAGGTATGTAGGAGGTAGTGTAGTATGAGAGTAACCAACTCTATGATGGTAAATAGAATGATGATGAATATGAATCGAAATCTAAGTAAAATGGACAAGATGTATGAAGATTATGCTACAGGTAAGAAGATACACAGACCTTCTGATGACCCTGTACTTGTAGCTAGAAGTCTTAAAATACATACTGATATAGCAGAAAATGAACAATTTAAGAAAAATATAGATGATGCTTATTCTGTTTTAGATAAAACAGAAACATCTCTTAAGGAATTAAATGATATTTTTCAAAGAGTAAGGGAACTTACTAACCAAGCATCAAATGGAACACTTACTCAAGAAGATACTATTAATATAAAAGAGGAAGTAAAGCAGATAAAAGAGCAGATGGTGAAATTATCTAATGATACTTACGTAGGAAGACATATATTTTCTGGATATCAAACGGACAAACCTTATTTGAATGAAAATGGAACTAATGCTATTAATTTAGATAAAGAAATTAGAAGTGGTGCTTTAAATATATCAAATACAAATGAACTTGAAATATTAGCTGGTAAGAATGAATTTGAAATTAATATAACAGGACTTACAAAGTCTGATGGCACAAAATATACAGGTAAGTATACAGTTGCATTAACCCCTCAAAAATATGATGGAACTACAGGGAAAACTATTGATGATTTAGCTACAGATATACAGACTCAGCTTAATAGTGCATTAGATGAAGATGGCAATGGTATACCTACAGATTATAAAAAATTTGAAGTTACAGTAGAAAACAATCAAATTGTAATTAAAAATCCTGAAATAAAGGATAACCAAAAATTTGCAATAAAACAAAGTGAAACAAATACACTAGAGCTTAAAGATTTAGGTCTTGAAAAACGAAACATATGTGAAAGTAATGAAAATGTAGAGTATAATACAGGAATATCATCATCAATTTCTGTAAATATAAAAGGAGATGAAGTATTCGGTCCTGTAGTAGACAGCGATGGAGATGAAATTCCTGATAAGACAATCATGGATACGATGAATGAACTTATTTCTAACCTTGAAGATGGAGATACAGATAATATATCAAAAAAATTAGATGAAATAGATGCACATATGAATAATATATCTAAAGTAAGAGCTGCAGTAGGAGCTAGAATGAATACAGTAGAAACAATAAAAGATAGAATAGAACAGACAGAGGTTAACTTTTCAAAGTTACTATCGCAGACAGAGGATACTGATATGGCAGAAGTATCTATGAAGTTTATGACTATGCAAAGTGTATATCAAGCTTCTCTTAATGTAGGGGCAAAAATTGTACAACCTACACTTGTAGATTTTATAAGATAAATTAGTTTAATACTTAGTAGAAAAATCATGCTCATTGAAATACCGCTACTTAATTAACATTTTAATAAAACTAAAGATTATAACTTATTAAATATCTTAAAACTTCTTAAACTCCCTTACGGTCAGACAAAGAAGTTTCTTAACAGATATTTAAACGTTATAATCAAGTTTTATAGTAAAATATTAATCAAAAGTAGCTAACATTTCAATGAGCATGATTTTTAGGTATAGTTATTTAAACATAGTATTCTTATAATCATGTATTATTATAAAGCAAATTAAAAAACAAATTATAGATGGGGTGATTTTGGTGAAAATCAATACTGAAAATTTTGGTGAAATAGAAATAAATGATTATGAAATAATACAATTTGAAGATGGAATGCCAGGATTTGAACATTTAACTAAATTTATAGTAATAAAAGAAGAAGAACTAATTATAGATTATCTTCAAGGAATAGAAGAAGATATAACTTTTCCTATAATAAATCCATTCTTAGTAAATAAAGAGTATGAGTTTAAGATACCAGACAATACTATAAAAAAACTAGAAATAGAAAAACAAGAAGATGTAGAGGTATATACAATAGTTGTTATACCAGAAAATATAAAAGAAATGAGAACTAATCTTCAAGGACCTATTGTTATAAATAATAAATCTAAAAAAGGAAAACAATTAATATTAGATGAAAGATATCCTTTAAGATATATGATATTTGAAAAGGTAGGTGAGTAGTATGCTCATACTTGGTAGAAAATTAGATGAAAGTATTATAATTGATGGGAATATAGAAATAAAAATAATTGGAATATCTGATGGTAAAGTAAAAGTTGGAATAGAAGCACCGAAAGAGGTTGAAATTTTAAGAAAAGAAGTTAAAGAAGCAGTAGTTAATGAAAATAAAGAGGCAGTAGGAAAAATAGATATAAATAATTTAAAGAATTTAATAAAAAAATAAGAAATTACTATAAAGTATTTAAATATATATTCGATATATAATATGTAAAAGTTATTGGCCAATAACTTAAAAATTTTAGGCAAGGATGCCAAAAAAATTCAAGGAGGAATTTATTATGATTATTAACCACAATATGAATGCAATGAATGCTCATAGAAATATGGGAATGGCAAATGCTTCTCAAGCTAAATCTATTGAAAAATTATCTTCAGGTCTTAGAATAAACAGAGCTGGAGATGACGCAGCAGGATTAGCTATTTCTGAAAAAATGAGAGGGCAAATTAGAGGGCTTGATCAAGCTTCTAGAAATGCTCAAGATGGTATTTCTTTGATACAAACTGCTGAAGGAGCACTTAATGAAACACAAGCTATACTTCAAAGAGTTAGAGAACTTACTGTACAAGCATCGAATGATACTAATGTTTCAGAAGATAGAGCTCAAATAGCTAAAGAAGTAGAACAATTAACTAACGAAATAGATAGAATAGCTAATACTACAGAATTTAATACTAAAAACCTTCTAAGCGGAGGGTTATCAGGAACTAATCTAGGAGCTACTTTACAAATAGGAGCTAATGATGGACAAAATATATCAGTTCAAATTAAAAGAATGAATGCTTCTGCTTTAACATCAACAGCTACGACAGGAACACTTGCATCTGTACAAACGCTTATAAAAGCTGGAGCTGGTGGAAACTCAATATCAAACTTATTAACAGGATTAGATACAGCTATCAGCAATGTTTCAGCTCAAAGAGCTTCTTTAGGAGCATTCCAAAACAGATTAGAGCATACTATTAAGAATTTAGATAATGCTTCTGAAAACTTACAAGGTGCAGAATCAAGAATTAGAGATGTAGATATGGCAAAAGAAATGATGAATATGAATAAGCTTAATATATTAAATCAAGCATCTCAATCAATGCTTGCTCAAGCAAATCAACAACCACAAGGTGTACTTCAATTATTAAGATAGTAATTTAAAAATAAATTTAACTAAAAAACTGACTGAATTATACAGTCAGTTTTTTAGTTAAATTTACATATTAGAAGGTGATTGGATGAAAGAAAATAATACATATATTGATAATATATCAGCTTTAAGAAGAAGATTTCCTTATATAATAGATTTACTAGAAAGTTGTAATTTAGAAAATAAAGAAGTTAGTTCAAATATATTAAAATCTAAAGATGGAAATTTAACAATGAGTCTTAAAAGAAATAAAGAAGAGATATATTTATACAGCAAATACAATCCTTTATCTAGAGTAAAGAATAAATTAGAATATGATTTGAAAGAAGTAAAAAAAGGGAAAAAAAATGTTTTACTATTAATAGGTTTAGGCTTAGGGTATGAAATAGAGTATATGTTAAATGAGGAATATATAGATAATATTATAGTTTTTGAACCAGATATAGCAACTTTTTGTGATGTCATAAATAAAAAAGATATTACTAATATAATAAATAGTAATAAGGTCGTCCTAATTTTAGGTGAAAATGATGAGTATTTAGAAAGTCTGATGTCTTATGTTTGTAGTAATGTAGTTTATAGTTATTCACAAATATATATTAAAACTAATAAACAATACAATAAAATATATCCTAAAAAAATAAGTATTTTTTTAAAAAAATTCAAAGATATTTTGGAAAAAAATAAAACTAATTTAGATACTGAGATTAGATTTTCGCTAGATTGGAGTAAAAATATAATTAAAAATATACCATATTTATTTGAAAGTTATTCTGTAAATATATTTGAAGATTTTTTAAAGAATACTCCTGCCTTTATTATATCAGCAGGTCCATCTCTTAATAAAAATATACAATTGCTGAAGGCAATTGATAATAGAGGGATAATAATATGTACAGATACTGCCCTTAAACCTATGTTAAAAAACAATATAAAGCCCCATCTCGTTATATCTGTAGATGGTAGTTGTAAAAATTATAAAAAATATGAAAATACAGAATATGCAGATATACCTCTGTTCTACAGTGTGAAAGTTAATGATAAGATATTAAGCGAATGCAAAAGTAAAAAAGTTATTTATTCAGCTTATGATGAAGAGTTAAGTAAAATATTAAAAAAACTAAACATTGGATTATCTAATCTTCCTAGTGGAGGTTCTGTTGCAAACAATGCATTGTCACTTGCTATTTTTATGAATGCAAATCCTATAGTCTTAGTAGGCCAGGATTTAGCTTATTCGAACAACCAAAAACATGCAACAGGAACTTTATACGATGATTCTAAAAATTATATAGATCAAGAAGAAAAGTTAGTAGAAGGAATTGATGGGAAATTGTTAAAAACGAATGAAAGTCTATTAACTTTTTTGAAATGGTTCGAAGATGTTATAAAAAGAGATAAAAATAATAGAGTATATGTAAATGCTACAGAAGGTGGAGCTAATATTAAAGGGACAACAGTAATGAAATTAGAAGATGTTATAAATAGATACTGTAATGAACCGAAGGATTTAAATTTAAGATTTAATAATTTACTTGAAAATTCAACATATTTTATTAATGAAGAATATAGAAAGGAAGTAATCGGTATATTTGAGGATGAACTTTTTAATTTAATAAAGTACAAAAATATTTTAGAAGAAAATATAAAAATATGTGAAATTTTAATAAATGAAATAGATTCTAAATTGATTAGAGAATATTTAGAGATTTTGGATTTAAATGATAGAAAGATATCGAATGTTAAAAATGAAACAATTTTTATTGGAAGTGTTTTGACAAATGCTACTAACAATATAATTTTAAATATAAGAAGAAATAATAATCTTAATGAAAGTGAGAATGAAAATAATAAAAGTATAGCATTAGATAATAGTTTATATCTATATCAAGAACTTATTAAAAGTATAGAATATATAATACCCATAATAAAAACTACTATTAATAAATTAATAAGGTAGGTATATTAAATTGAAAAATATCAATAAAAACATATATATAAAAAACATAGAGTTATTAAAGCAATATTATCCAGAGTACATTAAAGTATTAGAAGATAATAAATATAATGATGAAAAAGTTAAAGTAATAGAAACCAGAGATGGAAATATATCTTTAATAGTAGAAAAGGGAAAAAAAATAACTATTCATAGCAAATATAAGCCTATTGAAGAAGCTAAAAGATGGACTAAAAATATCCAAATAGAAGAAAATGATTGTATATTTGTTTTTGGGATGGGCCTTTTATACCATGTTGATTTTTTATTAGAAAAAATAAGACAAAACAATAAATTGATTATTATTGAACCTAGTATAGAAGTATTAAAAAAAACTATTTCTGTAGTAGATTTAGAAAATATCATTTTAAATAACAATATAAGCATAGTTTTATATAATGATGAACATTTTAAGGATAGAGTATCAAAAATTTTAATGGAGACAGGATTGCAGCGAATAAATTATAAATATTTAAAATTACAAACATATGTAAATGCTTTTGTAGAGGAATATAGAGATTATTTAAACGTCCTAAATAATGCTAAAATAGATATACTTACGCAAAAGAATACAATAATAAATTCAAGTGAAGAATGGACAAAAAATGATTATAAAAACTTAAAGCATTTAAAAAATAGCATAAATATATCATGTTTTTTTAATAAATTCAAAAATATACCGGCTATATTAGTATCTGCAGGACCTTCATTAGATAAGAACATTGAATATATCAGGAATTTTAAAGATAAATGTTTAATTATTGCTGTAGATACTTCTTTAAAAGCATTAATAACAAAAGACATAAATCCCCATATGGTTATTTCTGTAGATGGAACATATAAGAATTATGATAAAATTAAAGGATTAGATTTTAGTAATATTCCTTTAGTGTATACAAACAGGGTATATTATAAGATTCTAGAAGAGCATAAAGGGAAGAAAATAATATATGATTTTGATTCAAATATTGTATCGAATTTGTTTAGTAGAATTGGAGAGGATATTGGAATTTTAGAAGAACAAGGTTCTGTTTCAACTTGTGCATTAGATTTTTTAATTAAAATAGGAGCTAATCCAATAGTTTTTGTTGGGCAAGATTTAGCTTATACTGATGATAAAAAGTATGCACAAAATACTATGTATGATTATGTTGATTATGAAAGATATGGAGATTTTGGATTTGAAAGTTTTGTTGATGGATATTATGGTGGGAAAGTAAAAACTGATTATGCATTAAGACGATTTTTAGAATATTTTGAGACTAGAATATATAAGGAAAAAGAAAAAATAGAATTTATAAATGCAACAGAAGGTGGAGCTAATATTAAAGGGTGTAAGAATATAACTTTAAAAAATCTTAAAAATGAATTTGAAAATAAAATCAATATTGGAATGACTATTAACAATATATTTAAAATAAAATCGATTATTAACAATGAAAATAAGGATAGATTTGTAAAAGAATTAGAAAAAATGTATCTAAGTATAAAAAATATAGAAAATAAATTAAACCAAGTACTAAAACAAATTGAACAACTACATCTAATTTATGATAAAAATGATTATTATTATAAAATTAAAGAAATTAAAGAAATTATAGCTATAGTTGATCAATTTGAAGAGTTTTTACAAAATAAAAAAGATGAAATAATTTTAATGAATTATGAATTATTTAAATGGGAACAAGAAGTAATTGCTATTACTAAAAATAGTAATATTTTAAATATAGATGAAAGACAAAAAGGATTAATTATAGCTAAAAATAATAAAATAATATATGAAAAATTAAAAGATATAGTAATAGATCACAAAAAAAAATTAGAAACATGTTTAAGTGAAATCTAAAGGTTAGAGTTATGTTATAGCTAATATTTATTATGATGAATATGCTATATCTGCAATAATAGGAAAAAATAAAACATTAGTATGCTAATTTAATCGATAAAAAAGTAGTGGGATTGGATTGGATATAATTAAAGAAGTTTATATATATAATTTAATATAAATAAGGGGGAAAAATGAAGAATATAGTTTTGCTTAAAGGTAAGTTTCAGTATGATGTAGTTAATAGATTTATTGATTATATAGAAAAAGGTTTTTATAAATTAGGATATGAAACTAGAATAATTGAATTTAGTAATTTTGATTCTGAAGAAAAGAAAAATGAATATATATATAAATTATTAACATTTATTGATAATGATACACAATTTGTATTTTTATTTAATTTAATTATGAATAATGTATTGAAAGGGTTTACCAAAATATATGATAAACTTAATTTTTTAACAGTAGGTTTTTTAGTAGATAGCACTATTCTTCATTATGATAGAGTTAAAAATATATCAGATAAAGATGTTTTATTTTGTATGGATGAAAATCATATAGATATAGCAAAATTATATACTAAAAATGTATATTTTTCACCTCATGGAGGTTGTGAAGCAAGAACAAAAATAAGTATAGACTCTTGTAAAAGAAATAAGCCTATTGTCTTTGCTGGTACTTATGAAAACTCTAATGAAATTTTTAATGATTGGAAATATTATGATGAAACAACTAGAAAAAATATGTTAGAAATTCTAGAATTAGGAATGAGCTCAAAAGAATTATATTTAGAGAATATAGTTATAGATTTTCTAAAATCAAGATTTGAATTTGAAGACATGATGGAGTCTGGAGGATATCAAATATTCACAGAAATTGATAGATATATAAGAATGAAGAGAAGAGAAGATATTATAAACTCTTTAATTAATAAAGGACTTAAGGTAGAATGCTATGGGAAAGGTTGGGAAAATTTTGGACTGGCTGATAAATTAGACGTAAAAGGAAGTGTAAGTTTCAGCTATATACTACATTTGATGCAAAAATCAAAAGTATTTTTAGATTGTACCCCTTCCTATAAAAAAGGAGGACATGAAAGAATATTTTCTAGTATGTTGAATGGTTCAGTGTGTTTTACAGATAGAAATATTTATTTAGGAAAAGAGTTTAAAGAGAATAAAGAAATATTATTTTATGATTATGACAATTTAAATGAAAGTATTGATAGATTAATAGATATTTTAGATAATGACAGCAAAAGAATTGAAATTGCTCAAGATGGTCAAAAAAAGGCATTAGAAAATCATACATGGGAAAATAGAGCTAAGTTTATTGTAGATAAAATAAATGAAATTAAATTATAATTTATAGGAGGATTTATGAAAGTTTTAGTTACGGGTGCAGATGGCTTTATAGGAAGTCATCTAGTTGAAGCTTTATTAGAAGAAGGACATGATGTAAGAGCATTTGCTTATTATAATTCATTTAATTCATGGGGATGGCTTGATACCCTTCCTAAAGATAGATTAAAAGAAATTGAAGTGTTTACAGGTGATATAAGAGATCCTAATGGAGTAAGGGAAGCTATGAAAGGAATAGAGGAGGTTTATCATTTAGCCGCACTTATTGCTATTCCATTTAGTTACCATTCTCCAGATTCTTATGTAGATACAAATATAAAAGGAACTCTTAATGTATTACAAGCCGCTAGAGATTTAGATACTAAAAGAGTATTAGTTACTTCTACATCAGAAGTTTATGGAACAGCTAAATATGTACCAATAGATGAAAAACATCCATTTCAAGGACAATCTCCTTATTCTGCGACTAAAATAGGAGCAGATAGAATAGCAGAGTCGTTCTATAAAAGTTTTAATATGCCAATTAGTATAGTAAGACCTTTCAATACATATGGACCAAGACAATCAGCAAGAGCTGTAATACCTACAATAATAACTCAGCTTTTAGCTGGGAAAGAAGAGATAAAACTTGGAAGTTTAACACCTACTAGAGACTTTAACTATGTAAAAGATACCGCTAGAGGATTTATAGATATAGCTAAAAGTGATAAAACAATAGGAGAAGAGATAAATATAGCAACTCAAAAAGAAATTTCAATAGGAGAATTAGCACAAGAACTTATAAATCAAATAAATCCTAATGCTAAAATAATTTGTGATGAACAAAGAATAAGACCAGAAAAAAGTGAAGTTAATAGATTGCTTGGATCTAATGAAAAAATAAAAAGACTTACAAACTGGGATACAAGATATAGTTTAACAGAAGGAATTGCCGAAACTATAGAGTGGATTAAAAATAATTTAGATAAATATAAAGTTGATATTTATAATCTTTAGATTAAAAAAATAAATGAGGTGATTTTGTGGGAACTAGTAATTGAGGATCTTTTAATAGTATATTAACAGTTTTGGCTACAATAAATCCAAAATCAATGTTAGATGTGGGAGTTGGATTTGGAAGATATGGATTTGTTGCTAGAGAGTTGTTAGATTATGAGATTAATGAAGATGGAAGTTATGCTAAATGGAAAAGAAGAATTGATGGAATAGAGATATTTGAAAAATATTTAACTCCAGTACATGAATATGTATATGATGAAATTTATATAAGAGATGCTTATGATCTTATAAGAGATAAAGATTTTTATTATGATATGGTTTTAATATCAGATGTTATAGAAGATTTCACAAAAAAAATGCTATAACATTAATAAAAAATACTTTGAAGAAAACTAATAATTTGGTAATAAATACTCCTTATATATACTATGACCAAGATGAATTACATAGTAACTCAAATGAAAAACATTTATCTGGTTGGGACATTCAAGATTTTAAAGATTTAGGAGCAAAATATATTTGGAGAGACGGTATATCATTGATTGTTGTGTTTTCAAATAGAGACTTGAATATACCGTTAGCAGAAGATAAAGTAGATGAATTGAATAATCAAGATATAATCAATTTAAAATTAATGTTAAATATGTATTTAGAAACTAATCAATTTAAAGAATCGTATAGAATATCTAAAAAATATACAGAAATATATCCTAATGATTTTGAAATAAATCTAATATGTGCATTTTCAAGTGAAAAGATAGGTTATTTTAAAGAGGCATATAAACATGCTAAATTGGCATATGAAATGAATAGTGAATCACAATATGCAAAAAAAATCATGGAAAGAAATCACTTTTAAAAAATTAATATATTTTAACGAGGAGAAATTAATATGGATAAGTTTATACCTTTATCGGTTCCAAAGTTAAAAGGAAAAGAACTTGAATATGTTACTAACGCTATAGAAACTGAATGGGTATCTACAGGTGGAGCATATATAAATGAGTTTGAAAAAAATATAGCTAAATATTTAAATATAGAAAATGCTGTAGCTTGTCAGAGTGGAACAGCAGGTCTTCATTTGGCTTTAAGATTATGCGAAGTGAAATATGGTGATGAGGTAATAGTTCCAACTCTTACATTTATAGCTGCAGTAAATCCAGTGAAATATTTAGGGGCAGAGCCTATATTTATGGATTGCGATGATACTTTAAATATGGATTTAGATAAACTTGAAGAATTTTGTGAAAAAGAATGTTATTTAACAGAAAAAGGATTAATAAATAAAAAAACTAAAAAAATTATAAAAGCTTTAGTAGTTGTTCATGTATTTGGTAATATGGTTAATATGGAAAAAATAATGAATATAGCAAATAAATATAAGCTTAAAGTAGTAGAAGATGCAACTGAAGCTTTAGGAACTTATTGTACAGAAGGGAAATATAAAAGTAAATTTGCAGGAACAATAGGAGATTTTGGGGTTTATTCTTTTAATGGAAATAAGATTATAACTACTGGTGGAGGAGGAATGTTAGTAGGGAAAAATATAGATTTAGTTTTAAAAGCTAAATATTTATCAACTCAAGCTAAAGACGACCAGCTATATTATAATCATAGTGAAATAGGATATAATTACAGAATGACCAATATTCAAGCTGCTTTAGGAGTTGCTCAACTTGAACGGTTAGAAGAATTCATACAAATAAAGACTAAGAATTATAGTTTATATAAAAGTAAAATAAAAAATATAGAAGGATTAAGTTTATTAGATTTTAATCAAAACTGTAGATCAAATTATTGGTTTTATTCTTTAGTTATAAATAAAGAGAAATATGGTTTAAATAGAGACGAATTATTAAAAAAACTTAGCGAAAAAAAAATACAAACAAGACCTATTTGGGGACTTATACATAAGCAAAAACCTTATGTAAATAGTCAATCTTATAAGATAGAAAAAGCAAATTATTATTTAGAAAAAATAATTAATATACCCTGTAGTACTAATTTGAGTAAAGAAGAAGTTTTAATGGTAATTAAGGCATTAACAAATTTAAAACTAAGTATATAAGAAGGGATACTTATGAGACTACAAGATTTATTTATAGATGAGACTATGACCATAAAAGAAGCTTTAAAAAAGTTAGATGAAACAGCAAAAAAAATACTAATTGTTACTGAATATAATAAATTAAAAGCAGTTATAACTGATGGAGATATAAGACGTTGGATATTAAGAAGTGGAGATTTATCAAAAACAGTTAGTTTAATAATGAATAAAAAGCCTGTATTTTTAACGATAGGAAATGAACACTTAGCAGAAAAATTGATGAAGGAAAAATTTATTGAAAGTATTCCAGTGGTAAATAAAAACAAAGAAGTAGTAAATGTAATATTCTGGAATGAAAAATTTAAAGATAGGCTTAATTATTTTAATAAAATACAAAATCCCGTAGTTATAATGGCAGGAGGAAAAGGAACAAGACTCTATCCTTTTACAAAAATTTTTCCTAAACCACTAATTCCTATAGGAGAAATTCCTATAGTTGAAAGAATTATGAATAGATTTAGAGAATATGGCTGTGATGATTTTTACTTAACTGTAAATTATAAAAAAAATATGATAAGAGCATATTTTAACGAATTAAAAAAAGATTATAAAATAAATTATGTTGAAGAAGAAAGGCCTTTGGGAACAGGGGGCAGTTTACATTTATTAAAAGGAAAAATAAATAATACATTTTTTGTAAGTAATTGTGATATTTTAATAGATGGTAATTATTCAGATATGCTTAGATTTCATAAAGAAAATAAAAATAAAATTACAATGATAACATCTCTTAAACATTATGCTATTCCTTATGGTGTAATAAAATTGAATGAAGATGAAACTATAAAAAATATAGTTGAAAAACCTGAATATGATTTTTTAGTTAATACAGGTATGTATATATTAGATCCAGAAACTATAGAGGATGTACCAGAAAATGATTTCTATCATATTACAGATTTAATAAATTATTATATTAAAAAAGGAGAAAAAGTAGGGGCATATCCAGTTAGTGATAAATCATGGCTTGATATGGGACAATTTAAAGAAATGGAAAATATGATTGAAAGGTTAGGGTTAAAGTAAAATGAAAGATATTATACTAATAGGTGGAGGAGGACATTGTAAAAGTATAATAGATTCATTAAAAGACAGCTGTGAATTTAACATAGTAGGAATATTGGATCTAAAAGAAAATATAGGCGGTTTTATTAATAACATAAAAATAATAGGAACAGATAATGATTTGGTTAAATTCCACAAAAAAGGGATTAACTATGCATTTATAGGTGTTGGAAGTATAGGAAATCCTAAGTTGAGAATTGAACTTTATGAAAATGCGAAAAAAATAGGATATAAATTCCCTTTTATAATAGATAAAAGTGCAATAATTTCTAAAAATACAGTGATAAAAGAAGGCTCTTTTATAGGTAAGGGAGTTATAATTAATTCAGATGTGCACATCGGTAAAAATTGTATTATAAACACGGGATGTATAATAGATCATGAGTGCATTATAAAAGATTTTGTTCATATAGCTCCAGGGAGTGTTTTGAGTGGAGGGGTTGAAATTGGAACAAACACCCACATAGGGACGAACTCTACTATTATACAATATAGAAAAATAGGTAGTAATACAATTATAGGAGCAGGAAGTGTAGTAGTAAAAGATATAAAAAATAATGTTAAAGCTTATGGGAATCCTTGTAAGGAGGTATATTAATTGGCTAATGTATTTATAATAGCTGAAGCTGGAGTTAATCATAATGGGAGCTTAGATATTGCAAAAAAATTGATAGATGTGGCTGTAGAAGCAAAGGTGGATGCAGTCAAATTTCAAAGCTTTAAAACTGAAAAACTTGTTTCAAAAAATGCACAGAAAGCGCAATACCAAAAAGAAACTACAGATTTTTCAGAAAATCAATTTGATATGATAAAAAAATTAGAATTAGATTATGAAAAACATGAAGATTTAGTTAATTACTGCAAATCAAAAGAAATAATGTTTTTATCTTCACCTTTTGATTTGGAAAGCATAGACTTATTAGATAGTATGGGTTTAGAAATTTTTAAAATACCATCTGGAGAAATAACAAATCTACCTTATTTAAGAAAAATAGGGAAATTAAAAAAGAAAGTAATTTTATCAACTGGTATGGCTACACTTGGAGAAATAGAACAAGCATTAAACATTTTAAAAGAAAATGGAACATATGATATTACAGTCTTACATTGCAACACAGAATATCCAACTCCAATTGAAGATGTAAATTTAAAAGCCATGAATACTATAAAAGAAGCATTTAAAGTAGAAGTTGGATACTCAGACCATACATTAGGAATAGAAGCTCCTATAGCAGCAGTAGCCCTAGGAGCAAAAGTAATAGAAAAGCATTTTACATTAGATAAAAACATGAAAGGACCAGATCATAGAGCTAGTTTAAATCCTCAAGAATTAAAAGCTATGGTTAGATATATTAGGAATATAGAAAAAGCTATTGGAGATGGAATAAAAAGACCTTCTAAATCAGAGTTGAAAAATAAAGATATCGCTAGAAAAAGTTTAGTAGCAAATTGCAGTATAAAAAAAGGAGAAATTTTTACAGAAAAAAATATACAAGCAAAAAGACCAGGCAAAGGAATATCTCCTATGAGATGGAATGAAGTAATAGGTAAAGTAGCCAATAAAGATTATAAAGAAGATGAGTTGATTGAAATATGAAAAAAAAAGTTTGTGTAATTACTGGAACAAGAGCAGAGTATGGGCTATTGAAACCTTTAATAGATAAAATAGATAAAGATAGTGAATTAGAATTACAATTAATAGTTACTGGAATGCATTTATCGCCAGAGTTTGGATTTACTTATAATGAAATACAAACAGATGGATATAAAATAGATGAAAAAATTGAAATCTTATTAAGTTCAGATACCAATGTGGGAATATCTAAATCTATGGGACTTGCTATGATAAGTTTTGCAGAATGTTATGAAAGATTAAAACCAGATATGATAGTTGTATTAGGTGATCGATATGAAATATTTTGCGCTGCAAGTTGTGCTATGATATCTAGAATACCTATTTCTCATTTACATGGTGGAGAAGTTACTGAAGGTGTAGTAGATGAAGCTATAAGACATTCAATTAGTAAAATGAGTTATATTCACTTTACTAGTACACAAGAATATAGAAATAGAGTAATTCAGTTAGGAGAATGTCCAGACCGAGTTTTTAATGTAGGTGCTATAGGTATAGAAAATATAAAAAATATGAATTTACTGTCTAAAGAAGATTTACAAAAAAGTATAGGTTTTAAGTTTGGAGAAAAAACAATATTGGTTACATTTCATCCAGTTACATTAGAAAAGTTCTCTTCGAGAAAACAATTTCAAAACCTACTAGATGCAATAGATGAAATGAAAAATTTAAAGGTGATTTTTACAAAAGCAAACTCAGATACAAATGGAAGAATAATTAATAAAATAATAGATGAATATGTTAATAAAAATAAAGAAAAAGCTATAGCATTTATATCGCTAGGACAATTAAGATACTTGAGTGCTATGAAATATGTAGATGCAGTTGTCGGAAATTCGTCTAGTGGAATAATAGAAGCTCCTTCTTTTAAAGTTCCTACAGTTAATATAGGAGATAGGCAAAAAGGAAGAATACAAGCTAAATCTGTTATTAATTGTAAGCCTAGTAAAAAAGATATTTTAAATAGTTTTGAAAAAGCTTTTTCTAGAGAATTTAAGAATGAAATAAAGTTTACCAAAAATCCGTATGGAGATGGAAAAGTATCCAATAAAATTATGAAAGAAATAAAACGATATTTATTTGATGATCTAATAAATATAAAAAAGCCTTTTTATGATATAAAGGTGAGGTGATTTTATGAAAAAAATACTTGCAATTATACCCGCTAGAGGAGGATCTAAGGGGGTACCTCGAAAAAATATAAAGCATTTATACGGTAAACATTTAATAGGTTGGACTATAGAAGCAGCTAAAAAGTCTAAGTATATAGATAGATTAATAGTATCAACAGAAGATAAAGAAATAGCTGAGGTTTCTAAAAAATATGGATGTGAAATTCCTTTCTTAAGGCCAAAAGAGCTTGCAAAAGATGATACATCTGGAATAGATCCTGTAATACATGCTGTTAATTGTATGAAAAATGATTATGGTTATAATCCGGATTATGTTATGCTTTTACAGTGCACTTCTCCTCTTAGAAATGAGAAGCAAATAGATGAATCTATAGAATTAATTTTAGAAAATGAAAATTCAGAGTCTTTAATTTCCATTACAGAAGTTGAACATAATCCTTATTGGAATAAAAAAATTGATAAGAATGGATTTTTAAAGGATTTCATAGAATACGACAAAAGTAAATTTGTAAGAAGACAAGATTTCAAAAAAATTTACAGATTAAATGGTGCTATATATATAGCTAAAACAGATTTACTAATAAGACAAAAAAGTTTTGATACAAAATTTACAATACCATATATTATGGATAAAAAAAGTTCTATAGATATAGATACAATAGAAGATTTTGAACTTGCTGAATTTTATATTTCAAAATTAAACAATAGTTTTTGAGTGTATTAAAAAATCATTTTGTCTAAATTTTTTAGACAAAATGATTTTTTTTAAAAAGAAATTAATCTAAATACATGATGTAATCTATAAAGAAACTAATACTTTAGAAGTTTTATTGCATGTATAAATCGTATGGAATATATCCATGATTAAAGTGTGATTATACTAAATCTAAAATCTTATATATAGGAAGTTAAAACATACTTTAGAAGAACGGATAAAAGAAACTAGATAGTAAATAAAATCTACATAACATAATATAAAAAGTTATATGGGGGTATAGAGTTGACTAAAGAATATAGTTTTGAAGTGGCTGGACATAGAAGCATATATACTAAAAATTATAGTAATAGGAAGATTAAAGTATATTTTGTATACCTGATTTAGATGCTAATTTAGAAACTTGAATGGTATTGTTAATTTCTGGTTTTGGAGGACATGCAAATTCAAATGTATATAAAAAGATGAGAAAAGAGTTTGCAGATAAATATAATATGGTTACTGTTCAATGTGATTATTTTGGATGGGGATTTATGCAAGAAGAAAAAAATATACATTTCTTTGATTATGATAAGAACGAATTAAAAAAAATTTTTTTCATCTGAAGATATAGAATATATTTATGAATCTAGAAAATCTGAGGTGAGTAGATTTTTGGAGATATCCAGTAAATATAATTTAAGTATAGATTGTAAAGCTGATTTATTTGATGAAAACTTAAATAACTTTAATGATATGGGAGCGGTTCAAGCTCTAGATAATATTACAGCTTTATTAAGAGTTATAGCTATATTATATAATAATAGGTACAAGTTTAATGCAAAAAAGATAATTATATATGATCATTCTTATGGTGCATATTTAGCTTATTTATATAATGTTTTTGCACCAACTGTATTTTCGTTGATAATAGATAATTCAGATTGGATATATCCAATGTATCTTAAAAATGATAGACAGACTTTTGCGAGTATGAAAAATTATATACTAAATATCAAATTGGAATATTTAGCTAAAAAATTAGACATAGATAAGGAAATGTTATATTTACCTTATTTATAGTCTAGATTCGAAAATGAGTGTAATATAGATTGTTATCATAGTGTAACGGATAATCTTATCAGCCACAGGGATAAAAAAAGCTTTTGTGATGCTATAAAAAAATATAAATATAATGAAGTTACTTCGAATGAGATGGATGGAAGCATATTCAAATCTACGAATCATGGATTAGATGCAGAATTTTTAGGATTATTTAATCAAGCTTATGAAAATTTTGCTAATAAATTTGGAAAAGATCATTTAATAAATCTACAAAAGGATATTTTTATAAAAACTAAAAAAGGAGAATATTTAATAAATTACGATGATAATTTACCAAATTTTATGTTTTTAAAATAACTATAACAAAAAGGAAAGTTTTATAAATAAATACTAAAAATGAATGAAGAAAAAACTGTTACAATAGGATAAGGTGGAGCTGTAATTGCTAATGATAAAAGTTTTTATGAAAATCAAAAATTTTAGGAGCTACGGAATCACGAACAATTAGAGATTGGATATAATTATAGATGTTCAATATATATTTGGAATAAGTCAAACAAATTAGATGAATTTAAAGTAGAAATAAAATAAATATTTAATGAATTAACAATGGAAAATATAGTAATAAATATTCGACATAGATATGTTTATTACTATATTTTCCATATTATTAAAAACTAGTATATAGGGAAGGGAAATATCTTGATGAAAAAAACTTTATAAATCAATCACGATACTTTCTTTATTTCCTTAAATAATAAATAAGGATTATATAATATCTAACAATAATAGATAAAAAGTTAAGTAAGAATAAAAAATATAATCGATTAAACTTAAGGATATTTTTTTATTGTCGATAAAATAAATAGGAATAAATTCTATAAGGAGATGAGTTAGTGTGAAAAAACAATCAATAGAAGCTTTAAACACAGCTGTTGAATATATGGATAATATATTCATTGGCATAGAACAAATAACAAATGGCTATATATCAGGAGAAGAAGCAAATGCAAATAATACAATGTTATTATTAATAGATGGATTAGATTGGATTAACAAAGTTTTAGTTTTAACTAAAGAGTTTCACAGTATAAATTCGAATGAATTAAATGAAGTATATTATGAAATTTTTGAAGCTGTAGAAAATAATGATACAGTATTAATATCAGATTTGCTAGATTATGAAATTAAACCTAAAATTCAGGAGTGGCAAGAAATATTAAAAAAAGAAGTTGGTCAATATGTTTCATAGACTTTATTATAAATAAGCTGACTGAACTATTAGATTAAATAATAGTAATAGAAATGAAAATACATTTTTTACATAGTAAATATGATATTATTAAAGAAACAGAAGATTTGCTAAAACTAATTCAAAAAAATTAAAACTATATAATATTTTATATAGTTTTAGATTTAGATACTACATAAGAGCATTAATAAAATATATGGATAAAGACCAAAAACTGTATGTATTTGATCTTAGAAAAGATACATGTGAATTTACTGTGAATAATTTAGAATTAAAAGATATATATGAAAAAATAGATGTAAATAAAGTTGAAAATAAATTAACTATATCAGAATATGATATTTGAATAGTTTCATATAAAAGTTTTTAGATACAATAAATATTAGGATGTTAATGAAAAAGAAACATAAGCAGAGTTATTTATAATTATTAAAATATATGAGGATAATCAATGATTTTATTACTTTGTAGCGAATAAGGTTATTGATTATCTTTTTTTATATAAACTTAAATATATTTATTGCCGATAACTAAAATAGAAAATAGATAAAAGGAGTGTTTATCATGCGAATAGATTCTTCTATGTTTAGTAGTCAAATTAATCCAACTAAATCAGAAATAGTTAATGATAAAAATATACCAAAAAATAAAGAAGATATAACAAAGCAATCTGAGAAGAAGGAAGAAAATGTATCATTTCCAGGTGAAAAAAAATTGATAGAGGCTATAGAAAAAGCAAATAAAGAACTAGTAGGAACAAATACTCATCTTAAATTTTCTATACATGAAAGAACAAAACAAATAGCTGTAAAAATAATAGATAGTGAAACTGAAGAAGTAATAAAAGAAATTCCATCAGAAAAGATATTAGATATGATTGCAGATATGTGTGAAAGATCAGGTATTTTTGTAGATCAAAAAGGATAGGGGAGGTATATATGTCGGGAATTAGATTCAGTGGAATAGCAAGTGGGATGGATACAGAAACTATGGTTAAGCAGCTTATGGATGCTGAAAAAATTAGACTTAATAAATACAATCAAGAAAAGCAAATAACACAATGGACTCAAGAAGCTTATAATGATGTAAATAAAGATATAGCAAATTTTATATTAGATACTAAAAAGGAACTTGGAGTTAGCTTTGGTGGATCAATAGGTAGTGCATCATGGATTAAAAAAGCTACATCTTCTGATACGAGTATTTTTGATGCTACAGCTAATTCTAGTGCTGCATCTGGAACTCATAGTTTAAAAGTAGTACAATTAGCTGAAGGTGTTACTTTAGGGAGTGCCTCTGCTATACAAAATTCAGGAGAAGACAAGACTGTAGACCAATTAGGAGTTGGAGCTGTTGGTGCTTTTTCTATAAATATAAATGGAGAATCTATTTCTTTAGATTCAAGCAATACGTTGTCAGATGTAGTAAGTGCAATAAATAGCAAAACGGATGTGACTGGAGTAAAAGCAAGTTATGATTCTAGTATAGGAAGACTTTTTTTAAATACCAGTTCTACAGGTTCAAGTTCAAAAATTGAGATTACGGGAGATACACATAATTTATTTGTTGATCCAGATGGAGCAGGTGCGGGAGAAAGTATTTTAAAAACAAATATGAGTGCTAATGGAGGAGATATCACATCAAGTGATCCTGCTATTTATGTAGGAAAAGATGCTATAATAGATTTTGATGGAGCTAATGGGATAAAATATTCATCAAATAACATTACTATAAATGGAATAAATATAGATTTAAAATCAGCTGATGCGGGTACTGAACATACTATAAAAGTAGATACGGATGTAGATGGAGTATATGACAAAATAAAAGGTTTTGTAGATAAATATAATGAACTTTTAGATAAGTTGAATAAAAAAATAGGAGAAAAAAGCTATAGAGATTATAAACCTTTAACAGATGATCAAAAGGAGGCTATGGATGAAAAAACTATAGATCTTTGGGAAGAAAAGGCTAAATCAGGACTTTTAAAAAATAATGAACATATAACTAAACTACTTGGTAATACAAGATCTGGATTATATGAATCTGTATATAGTGATTTTGATAATGATACAAAATTATCTGGATTTTCTTTCTTGACTGAAATAGGTATAACTACTGGAACTTATCAAGAAAGAGGAAAACTAAAAATAGATGAAGATAAATTAAAAGAAGCAATTACTAATGATGTTGATGGAGTAATGGATTTATTATTTAAGACTCCAGATGAAACAAAAACTGATAAAGAAAAAAGAGCAGAAACAGGACTTATAAATAGACTTTATGATGATATGATAGATGGAATGAAGGATATTATAGATAAGTCAGGAACAGGAGATAATGCATTATTATATAGAGAGGTAAAATCTACTATACTTATAGATTTTGTAACAAAGAGTGGATCTATAAGTTTATTAGATAAAGATGTACTTAATATTGAAAAACAAATATCTAGAGAAAATAGTAGGTTAAGCAGCATTGAAGATAGATATTGGAGACAGTTTACTGCAATGGAAAAGGCCATGAATCAAATGAACTCTCAAAGTTCGTGGCTTATGTCTCAAATGGGCGGTATGTAGATAAATTTATTAGGAGGAATTAATTATGGCGATGGCAAATCCATATGCACAATATAAAAATCAATCAATAAATACGGCAACACCGGAAGAGCTTACTTTAAAGCTTTATGAAGGATGTATTAAGTTTATTAATTTAGCAATGATAGGTATAGATGAAAAAAATATAGAGAAATGTAATACTAATATAATAAAAGCCCAGAATATAATAACTGAACTTAATATAACTCTTAATATGGATTATGAAATATCTAAAAATTTAAGAATGTTATATGATTATCTCAAGGAGAGGTTAATAGAAGCTAATTTAAAAAAGGATAAAGCTATACTTGAAGAGGTTAAAGATTTTGTAGTTGAATTTAGAGATACTTGGAAAGAAGCTATGAAGTTGGCTAGACAAGGAAAGTAGGTAATTTGATGAACATAAGAGAGTTGATAAATCTTCTAATTCAAATTAGCGAAACAAAGTATAATTTAATGAAAGATATATACGAAATAACTAAAGTGCAAAAGATAGCTATAGAGAATGATAATTCAGATTCACTTATTAGCTATATTGAAAAAAAACAGGATAAAATAGATGGGGTAGATAAATTAGACAAGCAGTTTTATAGTTTATACATAAAATTAAAAGAAGATTTAAATATAGATTCGATTGAACATATAGACACTCAAAAATATCTTGAAATTAAAGATTTAAAAATTAAAATAGAGAACATATTGAAATTAACTAAAGAAATAGATGAGATAGATAAGATTAATACTAAAAAAGTAAAAGAAGAATTAGAGAAAGTAAAAGAGAATATAAAAAATATAAAAAATGATAAAAAAAATTTAAAGAATAATGTAAGAGCTTATAAAGGATATAATACTAAATACAATCATGCTCAAGGTGTATTTATAGATAATAAAAAATAAAAGGAGGAGATTGTATGGATATAGCAGCTATGTCAATTGGACTTAGTCAAGCCAAGCTTTCACAAGAAGTAAGTCTTTCTGTTATGAAAAATGTTATGGACACATCACAACAAAATGCAAATATGATTAATGAAATGATAAATACTAATGTTAAAGCTATGGAAAAATCAGTTACACCTCATTTAGGAAATAATATTGACATTAAATTATAAATTTGATAAAATGTTATGGTTGATATTATAGGTCTGTGGTTGAAAGTCCAAGCCAGTCGCAGGCAAAAGGATCCACGTAAGTTAATTCAAAAGCGAGTTAATGATCATGGTGCGGCTTAGATGTAAGCCCTGCCGATAAAAAATCGAGAGAGTTAGTAGTGAGGCAAACCCGAGCAAAACCTCCAGCAGGCGAGTGTGGGGTCAAAAACCAGGTCAGCTATAATATTAGAAAGAGCATCTATATAGATGCTCTTTTTTTATAGGAATTTTTACTGTAGATATACTGGTTTAAATGTTGAAATTTGAATATTTTAGTGTGTTAACAAAAAGTTCGACAATTTAGAAAAATTAAAAACTAACAACCTTGTGGACTTTTGTCAAAAAAGTCCACAACTAAAAAGCAGTTATAAACTTTATTCACAGGTTTATACACATTATCCACAGGTAAACTTAAAAGTTATCCACTGCATATTTAAATAAGATTAACTATTAATAGTATTAAATTAATATATTATATAATATTAATTGATTTTGCTTTTTAATAAAGTGAAACATAATTCAGATGGAATTTTTACGCCAGCTGAATTTTTAATTTAGTAAGTGCCTTTTTGGGTAAACTAATCCAGAAGTTATTAAATTTTTAGATTCAATTTAAAAGGATGAAGTTTTGAAAATTGTTAAATTGCGGATAAATATTTAATGTGAATTTTAGTTGTAAAATTTTAATAAAAAAGCATTAATTTAATTCTAAAAAAAGCGTTTCAATAATATATTAGTGGGTAAAATAATATTAATAAAATTTATTTTAGAATATCTATTTTTAAAATCCAAATTTTGTATTATAATAAGTATGATTTAACAATATTTACATAAATAAAATTATAAGAATATATTATATACATCTAACTATATATATAATATCCAATATTTTTATAATTAATAGTAAATTATAAACTTTAGAATTTATAAGGTGGATATAATTTACGTTATGAATTTCAAAAAAGTCTACATCTAAAATTTTTCAAAGGAAGACTTTTTTATAATTATTTATGTGATATATGTTAAGTAGTTTAGAGAATGGAAGGGGATGGCTTTATGAAATTAACTATAGTGGGAAAAAACATTGAATTAACAGAAGGAATCAAAGTAGCAGTAGAAGAAAAATTAAGTAAGATAAAAAGATATTTCAACGATGATATAGATGTTAGAGCTACTATTAGAGTTAAGAAAAGCAGACAAACTATAGAAGTAACTATAATCCCTGTAAGCGGAAATATAATAAGAGCTGAGGATTCAGAAGAAAATTTATATGCAGCTATAGATGTTGTTGTAGATAAGTTGAGTAAACAACTTAGAAAATATAAGACAAAACTTATAAACAAACATCAAGATAACGCAAGTATTAGATTTGATAATATAGAGAGTTCAATTGAAAGTGATAATGGTAGTGAAATAAATATAGCAAGAAGAAAGAAATTTGGTATAAAACCTATGAATGAGGAAGAAGCTATACTTCAAATGGAACTTTTAGGACATAATTTCTTTGTATTTACAAATGCAGAGACTAATGAAATGAATGTAGCATATAAGCGTAAATCAGGTGATTACGGTATAATAGAACAGGCATAATGAAAGGTGGGACTTAGATCCCATCTTTTTTTCGTATAGTATAATAATTAGTTTGAAGTTGTAAATAATCTATATGTATTCCACAATATAATTTTATTTATTTACTTGGCTATGTTAAAATATATAATAATGGAAATTAATATAAGAGAGAGGTATACAATATGAGCTTTTTAGAAGATTTATTTGGATTTTCAGGTAAAAAAGAAATAAAGAAGATTGAAAAGATTGTAGATAAGATAGATGCTATAGAAAGCAAGTTTGAAAGTATGAGTGAAGAAGAACTTAAAAATATGACTAATGTATTCAAAGAAAGATTGAACAATGGAGAGACGCTGGATGATATATTAGTTGAAGCTTTTGCCGTTACGAGAGAAGCATCAAAGAGAGTTCTTGGAATGAGACATTATAGAGTTCAGTTAGTAGGAGGTATAGTCCTTCATCAAGGAAGAATTGCTGAAATGAAGACAGGAGAAGGTAAAACTTTAGTTGCAACAGCACCTGTATACTTAAATGCTCTGACTGGAGATGGAGTACATGTAATAACCGTTAATGACTATCTTGCTAAACGTGACAAAGAGTGGATGGCTAAGTTATATGAATATATGGGATTAAGTGTAGGAGTTATAGTTCATGGACAAACTCCAGAAGAGAGAAAAGCACAATATGCTTGCGATATAACTTATGGTACTAATAATGAGTTTGGATTTGACTATTTAAGAGATAACATGGTTATACATAAGGAACAGATGGTTCAAAAGAAATTAAACTTTGTAATAGTCGATGAGGTAGATTCTATATTAATAGATGAAGCTAGAACACCTCTTATAATATCTGGTGCAGGAGATAAATCTACAGGACTTTATTTTGCAGCAGACCAGTTTGTTAAAATGTTAAAGAATGAAGATGATTATGTAGTAGATGAAAAAGCTAATTCTGTGTCACTGACTGAAGAAGGTATCCACAAGGGAGAAAAATTCTTTGCGGTTGAGAATTTAACTGACATGTCTAATATGGAAATATACCATCATATAAATCAGGCATTAAAAGCTCATAATCAAATGAAGAGGGATGTTGATTATGTAATTAAGGATGGAGAAATAGTAATAGTAGATGAGTTTACTGGAAGACTTATGTTTGGTAGAAGATATTCAGATGGACTACATCAAGCGATAGAGGCTAAGGAAGGTCTTAAAGTACAAAGAGAATCAAAGACTCTTGCTACTATAACATTCCAAAACTATTTTAGAATGTATAAAAAGATTTCAGGTATGACAGGTACAGCTAAAACAGAAGAAGAGGAATTTAGATCTATATACGGTATGGATGTTGTTCAGATTCCTACTAACAAACCTATTGAAAGACAAGATGTATCAGATTCTATATATAGAACTGTAAATGGAAAGTTTAAAGCAGTAGTAAGAGAGATAGAAGAAAGACATAAGAAGAAGCAACCTGTTCTTGTAGGTACTATATCTATAGAAAACTCTGAACTTTTATCTTCTATGTTAAAGAAAAAGGGTATACCTCATGCGATTCTTAATGCCAAGCAGCATGAGAAAGAGGCGGAAATAGTATCTCAAGCTGGAAAAATAGGAGCAGTAACTATTGCAACTAATATGGCTGGTCGTGGTACTGACATTATACTTGGAGGAAACCCTGAATTTTTAGCTAAGAACGAGTTAAAGAAAAAAGGATATAACGACGAAGTATTAGCCCTTGTAACATCTCATATAGAAATTGATGATGAGTATGTTCAAATGGCTAAAAAAGAGTACAATAAAATATACGCTGAAATAAAACAGGAAACAGACAAGGAACAACAAGAGGTATTAAATGCTGGAGGACTTTGTATAATAGGTACAGAGAGACATGAGTCAAGAAGAATAGATAATCAGCTTCGTGGTCGTGCTGGACGTCAAGGAGATCCTGGAGTATCTAGATTCTATATAACACTTGAAGATGATCTTATGAGACTATTTGGTAGTGAAAAGATTATGGGTGTTGTAGATAAATTAGGAATGGAAGAAGACATGCCTATAGAGCATAAGATACTTTCAAAATCTATAGAAGGGGCTCAAAAGAAGGTAGAGGGTAAGAACTTCTCTATAAGAAAGCACGTTCTTCAATATGATGATGTTATGAATAAACAAAGAGAGATAATATACAAAGAAAGAAGAAGCGTTCTTGAAGGAGAAAATATAAAAGAAAATATAACTAACATGATACAAAACACTATAGATAGTTCGGTTATGATATACACAGCAGATAGTGATTATCCTGAAGAGTGGGATTTAGAAGGATTAAAGGATCATTTATATAATATATTCTTACCAAAGGGATGTATAGAGTTTAATAATATAGAAGAACTTGATAGAGATAAGATAAAAGAAGATATAATGAATATAGCTGCTAATATATATGATCAGAAAGAAAGAGAAATAGACTCTGAAAGAATGAGAGAAATAGAGCGAGTTATTTTACTTCAAGTAGTAGATACTAAGTGGATGGATCATATAGATGCTATGGAACAGCTACGTCAAGGTATAGGTCTTAGAGCAATAGGTCAAGAAGACCCTGTAAGAGCATATCAATTTGAAGGATTTGATATGTTTGAAGAAATGATAAAATCTATACAAGAAGAAACTATCAAATACCTATATAACTTTACAGTGGAAGAGAAAATAGAAAGAAAACAGGTTGTTGATATAGACAATTTATCTACTGCATCAGATGAACCTGATAATAAGACTGTTGTAAAGGGCGATGAAATTGGAAGAAATGAAGCATGCCCTTGTGGTAGTGGGAAAAAGTATAAAAAATGCTGTGGAAGAAACTAATAGGAGGGTTAAATGCTTAATATTCAAGAATATAATCAAAGAATAGATGAAATGAAAAATTCAATAGACGAATTGAGGGCTTCTCTTTGACATAGCAAAAATAGAATATAAAATACAGGAGCAAGAAGAAAAAATGTCTGAGCAAAATTTTTGGGATGACAACGAAAAAGCTCAAAAATTACTTCAAGAAAACAAGATGCTAAAAGAGAGTATAGAAGAATTTGAGAACCTTGAAAACTCTCTAGAGGATATAGATGTATTAATAGAACTTGCGCTTGAAGAAGATGATTTATCTCTTGAGAAAGAGGTAAATAAATCTATAGAAAATTTATATTCGAATATAGATAAAATGAAAATAAAAACTCTTTTAAATGGAGAGTATGATAAAAATAATGCTATAATATCTATACATGCGGGAACAGGTGGACTTGATGCTCAGGACTGGGCAAAAATGCTACTTAGAATGTATACTAGATGGTCAGAAAGTAAGGAATATAAAGCATCATTATTAGATATAATAGCAGATCCTGAAGCTGGAATAAAAAGTGCTACATTGTCAGTAGAAGGAATTAATGCATATGGTTACCTAAAATCAGAAAAGGGAGTTCATAGATTAGTTAGAATATCGCCTTTTGATACATCTGGAAAGAGGCATACATCATTTGCATCTATAGATGTAATACCAGAGCTTGATGATGATACAAGTGTAGATATAAATCCTAGTGATTTAAAAATAGATACGTATAAAGCTTCAGGAGCTGGAGGACAGCATGTAAATAAAACGGAATCGGCTGTTAGAATAACTCATATACCAACAGGTGTTGTGGTTCAATGTCAAAATCAAAGATCGCAACATTTAAATAAAGATAAGGCTATGAAGATGCTAATGGCAAAGCTTATAGAGTTAAAAGAACTGGAGCAGAAAGAAAAAATAGAAGATATACAAGGTGAGTATTCACAAATAGCATGGGGGAGTCAAATAAGATCATACGTATTCCAACCATACAAATTAGTTAAAGATCATAGAACCAACCTAGATATAGGAAATGTTCAAGGTGTAATGGATGGAAATCTAGATCCATTCATGAATGAATATCTAAAACATACTAAAAAATAAGGAAGAGACTAAGTCTCTTCCTTTTATTTATTAGTAAGCTACATCATCACATCAACCAACATACCTTTTATACCATCAAGCTTTTTTATTACAGAAAGTCTGTCTACCTCTTGTCCTATAAATTCTTTAGTTAATGAGCTAAGCTCTCTATCTACATTTTTTACAATTCCATAAACCCTATGACGACCTCTTCTGTCTAGAAAGTTTTGTTGAGAGAAGGAATGAGAATTATTAACTGCTACGTTAAGGAATTCTTTTACTAGCTTCTTGTATTCAATCAAATCTTTAAGATATAATTTTTCTCCTATCTTATCAGACTGCTCACTTATCTTGTCATAAAGCTCTGTTAAATGTTCTTTTACTTTATCCGATTTTATATTTTCAAATTTAGCTTTAAATTCCGTTCTTTTGATTTCTTTTGATTTATTAACTTTATTAACATTGGATATCTGATTTATATTATTAATTGGATTAACCTTATTCAAAATCGCATCTCCCCTCTTTTACCGATTATATTATATGTTATCGGCAAAATAAATATAAATTTTATATATTGTTTTGTATATTTTAAATATAACCTATGCTGAGTTGGTAGATCAAATGGATAGTCTGAAAATACCATATAAACTTATAATTAATAGATGTCGATAAATAATTATAACTAATTTAAAAAGGGTGAGGATATGATAAATAACGTTTCAGCTGAGGCAGCATATAGTGCTGCAAGTGATGCCTATAATAATTTGAATACAACTTCAAAGGTTAGAGGTACAGTTGTTGAAATTAGTGGAGATGATGTAACTTTAGATGTTGGAGATAAGAAACTTCTTAATTTAAAGGTTAAGGAAAATATAAATGCAAAAGCCGGAGATGCAGTAGTAATAGACAAAAAAAATATAGTAGAATCCAAAAAAACAGATGATATTAGGAATCAAAAAATAACTGAAAATGATAAAATAGAATACTCAGATATACTCAAAAGATTAGATATGGATGTGAACGATGAAAATTTAGAAGCAGTTAAGACTCTTAAGAACCACGATATAAGTATAACTAAAGAAAATATTATGTCCTTTGTGTATAGTAAAAAATCATTAGATGATATTATAGTAAATTTAGATTACGATAGTGCTGTTAAGATAATGGATAAGGGAGTGGATATTGAAAATGATTCACTTCAAAAGATAGCAGATACTATAAAAGAGGTCAAAAGTGAAAAGGAATACTTCTCATTTTTAAAATTATTTAAAAATAAAAAAGAACTCACAATGGATGAAGCTGAGAAAATAACTGAGAAATTGTATGGAAGTAAGATGGGGAAGGATATAACTGATATAGTAAAAACTCTACATAAAAAGAATGTTAAGATAACCAAAAGAAATATAGAAAAAGTAAATGACATATTTTATAAATTAGATAAACTACAAGATGCAGAAGAAGATACGTTTATAGATACGGTAAAGAATAATATAAGTCCTACAATAGATAACTTGTACAATATAAAGAATTTCGTAAAAAGTGGGGCAATAAAGGTTGCTGATAAGATAAGCTCTATATCTGTTAAAGCTTACGAATCTTTTTTACCTAAGCTAACTAAGGTTACACAAAAGGAGCTAGATTTACTACAAGAGGATATAAAGGAAAGTTTAGATAGAATGCAAGTAAGTATTACGGATAATAACATAAAGCTTTCTGAGAAAATGATAAAGAATGAATTAGAACTGACAAAAGAAAACATTCAAAGCATAAATGAAATGAAGGAAGCTTTAGCGTATGTAATCAAAAATTTAAATAAAGAAAATCTAGCATCTATGATAAAAGAAGACATAGATATAGAAAAGATGGATATAAGAGATATAGAAAATAAGTTAAAGGATATAGGTAATATTCATATAACATCGGATATAGAGGTAAAAGAAGTATCTGACATAATAGAAAAACTACAAAATCTAAAAGAGTTAGACGAAACTGATTTAGTTAAATTGATTAAAAAAGACGTAGATTTTAATTTAAGCAAATTGAATAAAGTTATATCAAATTCTAATATAGACACTGAGATTATAAATACAACAGTTCAATCTATAAGTAAAATTACAGAAGTTTTTAATGATGTAAAGAATTTAGATTTGAATGCGATATCTTTTAATTTAAGAAATTCAATACCTATGACATTGAATAATGTATATAAATCTCATAAAAGTATAAATAAACAAGTCATAAAGCTTGAAAAAAATAGTGAAAATATAGTAAAAAAACATGTAAAAGACAATATAAGTTTATTTAAAACACAAGATAATGATACTAAAACTGTAGATTTAAATAAAGCATTTGAAGTGGCTAAGTCTTTGGTTCAAAATAAACTAAGTTTAAGTAAATCCAATATTCAAAAGGTATATAGTGCATACAATCAATATGAATACATAAAAGATAACCTGACAAGTAATATGGTTAAGGAAAGTATTAAACAGAATAACCCTATAGACAATATGAACTTAAAAGAAGCTGGAGATTACATAAAAGAGTTTAGCAATGCTGATAGGGCAAACATAAAAATAGATAAATATATTGAGCAAGTAACAGATAATATAAGAAATATAAATAGAGAAAAAAATAATTGTATAGCTTTTAATATAAAAAACAATAAAGATATGACTTTAAAAGAAGTTCAAAGTACATCTGATTTTTTAAAGAATAAGAATCAACTAGGGCATAAGATATCAAACTTTTTGGATAAAATAAAAAATACTGATGAAAGTTATGAGAAAGAAGATACTCAATTAAAAAATTACGCAGATAAGATAGAGGGGACAATTAAAAAGTACTCTGAGAATATAAAAAAAGGCGATTTTAAACCTCGCAAAGCATATGAAGATATATCAGAAGATATAAAAAAATTCAGAGAAGATATAGATTTAACTAAGGATTACAATAAAGATATTGATGAAAAACATAAAGAAGTAAAAGAATCGCTTGAGAGAAGTTACACATCAAATAAAGATGAAAAATTCATTCAATACCCTCTCGTGATAAATGATCATTTTTCAAATTTAAATATGTACTACAAAAACAGAAAAAATTCATCTAAAAATATAGATAAGGATGATATGGATGTAGCAATTAGCCTTGATACTAAAAATTTAGGAAATATAAATATTCACTTAGGGGTAAATAAAGCTAAGGTTAAAGTAAAAATAGGATTAGACGATAAGAATAATATAGAGTATATAAAAGGGAATAAAGATATATTAAATAGTTTTTTAGAAGAGATAGAGTATGATTTAGAAGATGTAGAATTTGAGTTTGATAAAGATAATATAATTGGTCTAAATGAAGAACAGGAAATAGAAAGTAATATTAAGGGATTTTTGGATATCAAGATTTAAAGGAGATAATCATGGATATTGAAAATTTAAAGAATGAAAAAGATTTAAATGAAGACATTCCAAAAGAATTGATAGACATTGTATCTAAAGTCCTACTTTTTGTTGAAAATATAGACGAAAGAAGGATTAGAAAGGATTAAAGTTTTAGGTTGCATAAGACGATAATATAGATAGAATTATTAATAATACGGGGAGGAATTACTTAAGATGAGAATCAATCACAATATATCGGCAATGAATGCACATAGATTACTTAATGTTAATAATAGCTTCGCATCAAAGTCACTTGAAAAATTATCTTCAGGTAAGAGAATAAACAGAGCTGGAGATGACGCAGCTGGAATGGCAATCACAGAGAAGATGAGAGCTCAAATAAATGGACTTAAGACGGCTTCAAGAAACTCTCTTGATGGTGTATCGTTAGTTCAAACTGCAGAAGGGGCTATGGGAGAAGTTCATTCTATGTTACAAAGAATGAGAGAACTTTCAGTTCAAGCAGCTAATGGAACGGCAGCAGATTCTGATAGACAAGCTATACAAGATGAAATAAATCAATTAACTTCAGAGGTAAATAGAATTGCAAATGGAACAGAATATAATACAAGAAATATATTAAAGGGAAATGAAGGTCCGAATAGTAATACTTCAGAACATAGAATGTCTACAGGAAAACCTGCTCAATATACAGGTAATGTAGATCTAAAAGCAGTAGGAAGTTTTGATTTAAAAAGTGAACAATTATCTATATGGGTAGATGGAGAAGAAAAGGTAGTTAACTTAACACAAACAAATGGCTCTAGCACAGTAGACGATTTTATGAGCCTAGTAAATGACGCTTTAGGAGATTCAGCAAAAGCGGTTTTAGATAAAAATGGACATATAGAGATAACAACTTCTTCTATTGGAGGATTAAGTAATATAGAAATAAAAGGAAGTAATACTGTAGTTAATATGTTTAATTCAGCTTTTGATCCGACGCAAGCAACTGGAGAAGCTACAATAGATAGCGTTGATTTGACAATCTATGCTGGTACTGAAAATCAAGGTAAGAGTGATATTAGTATTAAATTTACAGAAGGAGGTTCAGAAGCAGTCTCTTGGAATGGAAATGTTCTAACTGTAACCCTGGATACTAGTAAAAACAACTATGTAGCAGCAGATATAGAAGGGTTAATTCAAGGCGCGACAACAGGAGCACCAACAGGATTAGATATGAGTAAATTTACTGTAATAGGAGCAGGTACAATGGATATTACACAAGCAGGTATTGACTTAGCAGCTGCACCTATAGAATCTAAAATAATAGAAAATCCTGCTACTGGAACAGCTGAAAATGCAACAAATACAGCAACAGGAAGTTTTTACTTTGATGGAGTTCCTGAAATTGGTTCAACTATAAAAATAGGAGATGAAACAATAGAGTTCTTTGACAGTAGTGTATCTCCATACGTAGGTTCAAATAGACCTATTGATATAAATGGAAAAACTACTGCTGAGGCTATTGTAGATGAAATAGTTAACAAGTTTGCAACAGGAATAGATGGAGTAACTTTAAGTGAGGATTCTAAATTTGACTCAGGATCAGGAACATCTACTAATGCAAGATTAATTGTTGAATTTAATAAACCAGGGTTTGATGGAAATTTAGTTTATCTTGAAGGAACTCCTGAAGATTTCACAACTAATCTTCAAGTAGGAGCAAATACAGGACAAGAATTTAGACTTCAGATAGGAGATATAAGAGCTAAAAATCTAAAAATAAGTGCAGATAATCCAACAAGAAACCCAGGGGTTAAGGGCGCTTCTTATGTAAAGACAGGAGCAACTGTTACTGATGGGATTTCTTCAAGTATGACAGAATATGCGCTAGATGTAACAACTGAAGAAAAAGCTTCTGCGGCTATTAAAGTATTTGATAATGCTATAGTTCAAATAGCATCTGAAAGATCAAAACTTGGTGCTACTCAAAATAGACTTGAGCACACTATTGCAAATCTTGATAATACATCAGAAAACTTAACGGCTGCTATGTCGCGTATAGAAGACACTGATATGGCGCTTGAAATGGCTAATTATCAAAAATTAAATGTACTTCAACAAGCAGGGGTATCAATGCTTGCTCAAGCTAATCAACAGCCACAATCAATTCTTAAATTACTTGGTTAAGATTGGAGGTAATTAGATGATAGAAAAAGAATATTTAGCTTCAAGGGTTGCAGCAGCTAATGAAGCACAGCTTGTAGCTATTATGTATGAAGGTCTAATAGATACATTTAATGAATGTATAACATATATAAATAAAAAAGAAAATTTAGATACCTTAATGGATAAGTCTAGAGATATATTAGCGGAACTTATAGCTACATTAAATGGAGATTCTGAAATAGCGAATAACTATAAGAGTATATATTTATATGTTAATAATATTATAACTGAAGGTTTTATTATGAAGGATGAATCTAAATTTGAAGAAGCTATAAAGGTTATTACACCTTTATATGAAGGATGGAATGAACTTGGAGAAAAAATGTATATGGATAATATACAGGAAAACAAAGGTCCTAAACTTGTTGCTGGAATGACATATGGCAAAGGATATGTTAATGAAAGTATAATGAATAATCAGGATCGATGGGAAAAAGGATAAATAAAATTATATATAAAAAAGTCTCGCATTGTTAGTAACAATGCGAGACTTTTTTTTATGTAATTAAATCAGAATATTTCAAATTTTATTGCTTATATGAGCTATCCGACAGGATAGAACAAATAGTTACAATATAATTCTAATATTAATGTCTGAAAATTGAAAATAATTCAAAAAAAGTATTATATTGCACCAAACTTGTTTTTGAATGTATAGTTTTTTTGATATAATGATTTTGTGAGTTTAAAAAGGAGAGATCAAGATGAATATAGAAAAAATGCTTCAAGAAGAATTGAATTTAAAATCTTCTCAGGTAGTAAATACTATAAAATTAATAGATGATGGAAATACTATACCATTTATTGCTAGATATAGAAAAGAAATGACTGGAAATTTAAGTGATGTTGTATTAAGAGAGTTTTATGATAGATTAAACTATCTTAGAAATTTGAAAAATAGAAAAGAAGATGTTATTAGAATAATACAAGAAGGCGGAAACTTAACAGATAAGATAAAGCTTGACATACAAAATGCTAAAACATTACAAGAAGTTGAGGATATTTATGCTCCATTTAAGCCTAAAAAAAGAACTAGAGCTACTATAGCGAAGGAAAAAGGTTTAGAAAAATTAGCTATATCTATAATGAATTATGATATAGATGATATATACAGTGAAGCTAAAAAATATATAGATGAAGAAAATGAAGTCGAAAATGAAGAACAATCTATAAAAGGGGCTCTTGATATAATAGCTGAAATTATATCTGAGGATGCTTCTCTTAGAAAGGTTATAAGAAGAATAGCTTTAAATGATGGAGTTATATCATGTAAAGGAAGCACAGATGAAAAATCTGTATACGAAATGTATTATTCTTACTCTGAAAAAGTCAAAACCATGGCACCACATAGGACTTTGGCTATAAATAGAGGAGAAAAAGAAAAATTCTTGAAAGTTAAATTAGAGCTTAATGAAGATTTGATTATAGATAAGATAAGAAATATTTATATAAAGAATAAATTGAATAACATATCAAACTACATAGAACAAGCTATAAATGATTCGTATAAAAGGCTTATATTTCCTTCTATAGAGAGAGAAATAAGAAATCATTTAACTGAAAAAGCGCAAGAAAGAGCCATAAAAGTATTTGGAGAAAACATAAAAAAATTATTGCTTCAACCTCCTGTTAAAGGAAATGTGGTTATGGGATTTGACCCTGCGTATAGAACAGGATGTAAAATAGCTATAGTTGATGAAAATTCAAAATTATTAGATACGACTACGATTTATCCTACAAAGCCTCAAAATGATGAGGAAGGCTCTAAAAAGGTTTTGATAGATCTTATAAATAAATATAATGTAAATATAATAGCTATAGGAAATGGTACAGCATCAAGGGAATCTGAGATGTTTGTTGCTAACTTAATAAAGGAAATAGATAAGGATATAAAATACATAATAGTAAGCGAAGCTGGCGCATCTATTTATTCTGCATCATCTTTAGCTACAGAGGAACATCCTGATATTAATGTATCTTTAAGAGGGGCAATATCTATAGCAAGAAGGCTTCAAGATCCTCTTGCAGAGCTTGTAAAGATAGATCCGCAGCATATAGGTGTTGGGCAGTATCAACATGATATGAATCAAAAGAGGCTAGGAGAAGTATTAGATGGTGTAGTTGAGGACAGTGTAAATGCTGTAGGAGTTGATCTTAACAGTGCATCGTATTCTCTTCTTGAGCGCGTAGCTGGAATAAGTAAATCTGTAGCTAAAAACATAGTGATATATAGGGATGAAGTTGGAGAATTTAAATCTAGAAAAGAGCTTAAGAAAGTAAAAAGGTTAGGTCCATCAGCGTTTGTTCAGTGTGCAGGATTTTTAAGAATAGATGATTCAGAAAATATGCTAGACAATACAGGGGTTCATCCTGAAAGCTATGATATATGTAAAAAGCTAATAAAAAGATTAGGATATACACTTGATGATATAAAGGACAAAAAGATAGAAGATATAGACGATAAAATTAAGAATTTGGGTATAGAAAATTTGAGTTTAGAGCTAAATGTGGGGGTTTTAACTTTAAAAGATATAATAAATGAAATTAAAAAGCCTGGAAGGGATCCTAGAGATGAAAGTATAAAACCTGTATTTAGAAGTGATGTTTTAAAAATAGAAGATATTAAAGAAGGCATGATACTTAAGGGGACTGTTAGAAATGTAGTTGATTTTGGAGCTTTCGTCGATATTGGAATTAAGAATGATGGATTAGTTCATAAATCACAAATGAGTGATAGATTCGTTAAAGATCCAATGCAAATTGTATCTATAGGAGATATAGTAGATGTTAAAGTTATACAAATAGACTTACAAAAGCATAAAGTATCACTTTCTATGAAGGGGATTTAAAATATATGAGTATATGTAGATCATTAAGTATGGCGAGTAAGTTAAATAGCAGTATGATACTTAGCACTAAACTTTATAGAGATTATACAATATTATTTAAATATATTAATTTTATTTTACGCAAAGAAGACAGAATAATTATAGTAATTGATGAGGCCTATGAAAAAGAATTTATGGATGAAAATAAATTAAAACAGTATGGTTTATATCACCATATACAATCTAATAGAATTATAGTAAAAAAATGTGAAGAGTTTGTAAACGATATGAACTTATTTTATGAGTTAAGGCAGGATAGTGAAAAGTTGGGTTATGAAAAAAATTATATAATAGGTATTTGTTCTAGAGAGATAAGTATAAAAACTGAGTTGATAAAAAATTCTATAAAAAATGGATATAAATACTGCTGTTATTATAATGTACTTGAATTATCTGTCTACTATGAAGCTATATTTTTTGAAGATGATGAAACAATTGAAGTATACAATAATAAAAAGATTAAGGAACTTGAGTTGATATTAGAAAGTATACGTTCCTCTGTTGTAGCAAAGAAAAATACTTATGATAATGTAAAAGATCTAGAAAAACTTAACTCCTTTTTAGGGAATGTAAACAAGGTAAGTAATTTAGATGATTTTTTAAAGAAGTTTTTAGAACTTGTAAGTAGTATAACTTCCTGTAAAAGAAGTGGTATTTTGACTAAATCAGAATTTGAAAATTTTCAAATACATTATGAGCTAGGAGATTCATGTGAATGCATTAAAGGCTGCATAGATATAGAGTTTAATGAAAATGAACTGATAAAATCTGTAGAGACAGAAAGCAAGAGAATGGTATTTTTGAATATAAATGAATTTACTGTTATCTATTTGTGCTTTGATAAGTATGGACAAAAATGTATAAATAAAGAAATACTTGAGATATATGCTTCTTCCGCTAAAAATATAGTAAATTCATTTTTAGAGAAAATAAAAAATGATAGAATAATAAGTCAGAATGAGAAGTTAAAGGCGTTAGGTGAAATATCTAATGGCGTAGCACATGATTTTAATAACATATTGGCTACTATATCTGGATATGTTGATTTATCTCTTGCTAAAAGACAAGATGATAATATTAGAGAATATCTAGAAATTATAAAAAGGGCTTCTCTTGATGGAGCCGAGATGTTAAGAAGAATTCAAGAGTTTACTAAGAACATAAGAGATGAAGAAAATTCATTTTTTAGGTTTGAAAGAATTATGAAGATAGTTCTAAATATGATAAACCCTAGAGTAAACGATAGTGCTATGCTTGGAATAGATATAAATATAAATAAGGATTTAAATGCAAAAGGACATGTTAAAGGTAGAGAATTTGAGATAAGGGAAGTTATAATAAATATCTTAAATAATGCTATAGATGCTATGCCGAGTGGTGGAAATATAAATATAAAGACATATAATCTTGATACGGATATTTATATAGAAATAGAGGATTCGGGGGATGGAATACCTAAAAATATACTATCTAGAATATTTGATCCGTTTTTTTCGACTAAAGGAGTTAATGGAAATGGTATAGGATTATCGGTATCGTATAAGATAATAAAGGATCATGGTGGTAGCATAAGAGTTGAAACTGAAGAAGGAATAGGAACTAAGTTTATAATCTCTCTTCCTATGCATTTAGAAGAGGTTGTAAGTATAAACACTAAAAATGAAGAAAAAGATGAAAAGTACTATAAGATATTAGTTGTAGATGATAAAATACCAGTTGCCATGGCAACCGGAGAAATAATAAAAAGTATAGGAAAAGAAGCAGATATATGCTATAGTGGCAAAGATGCTCTTCAAAAATTAGAAGTTAAAAAATACGATTTAATAATAAGTGACTTAGCTATGCCAAATTTAAATGGTATAGAACTTGCAAAAAAGGTAAAGCTTAAATATCCTGATATAAAGTTTGTTTTAATGACAGGTTGGTTGGGTGATATAGATAATTATAATGATACGACGATTGATTACATATTAGAAAAGCCATTTGGCATAGAGGAAATCAAAAAAATATTACAAATGCTCAATTAGGAGGAGTATAATGATTCAGTGGGGAAATGTAGGGGTTATAGGTTCATCTGAGTTGTTTGCAGTTGATTTAATGAAAAAAACTATAGATGAAGCGCTGGATAATAATATAAAATGTGCATTCTTAGGAAAAAAGAAATTACTAGAAAGTATAGGCGATTATAGAGATGCTGAAATAATAATTATTGAACATAATATATTTGAAGAAGAATATAAAATAGATAAAGAGTACTTTAATATGAATATAGTTGTGACATCAGATTGGATACATAAATACAGATATGATATTTTAGAAAATATAGAGGAATATTTCGATATTATAACAGATAAAAATCATAAGCTGTTAACATTTTTTAACATAATGGAGTTTGAACTCGACCTTATAGATAAATTTTTAGCTATTCATGATAAATTGATATTTGAAGATGAAAATAAAAGACAGATGATAAATACTAAAGAAATGAGCAATATAAAATTTTTATTAAAATCTATAAAAAAATCTAAAATAGACAATCTAGACCTTCAAAAGAACAAAAAGAATTTGGAAACTCTAAATAACTCTATAATAAACTTCAGCTTTGAGAGTGATGTTGAAAAAGTAATAAAGACTGCTATAGAGACTGTACTTGAAATGACTGACGCAGATTATGGATCTATAACAGTATTATTTAGTAGCAATAAAATAGAAAAAGAATACTCTTACTCTAATATAGATATGACCTACAGCTATAGAATACACTGTAATGGAGAAATTGTTGGAATATTAACTCTTGGATATCGAGAGAATTATAATAAAGGGAAAGCAGATGAATACATAATAGACGTTATATGCAAGAGTTTGGGAGATATAATATACGCTATAAGAGAAAAAGAAGAAGGTAAACTGCTCAAAAAAACAGATAAGAGAATAAGATATACTGGTGAACTTGCTGGAGGAATAGTGCATGACCTTAATAATATATTTTCGATAATAAAGGGGTATACCCAGCTTTTGGGTATAAACAAACAGGCATACAATATAAAAGAATATATAAAAATAATTGAGGATGGAGCTAATGAAGCTATAGATAAGGTTAAAACTTTGCAGGATTTTTCTAGAAATATAAAAGAAGATAAGAAATATGTATTAATAAATGATATAATTAAAAAAGCCATAAAGACTACTAGGCCTAAATGGGAAAATATGACTTATATAAAAGGCAGAAATATAGACATAATATTGAATTTAAAGAGTGAAAAAACTGTATTCGTACAAGAATCTGATATACGAGAATCAATTGTAAATATGATATTAAACTCAGTGGATTCTATGGAAGAAGGCGGAAATATATGTATAAATACTTATGATATAGATGATGAGGTATTTATTGAAATAATGGACGAAGGAAAAGGAATGGATAAAGAAATATTAGATAAAATATTTGAACCATTTTTTACTACAAAACAAAAAAGTACAGGACTTGGCCTTAGCGTAGTTAAGAAAAATGTAGAGGCCAACGAAGGAAATATAGAAGCTACTTCTATTAAAGGACAGATGTCTAAGTTTGAAATAAGGCTGCCCATAAGAGAGGAGAATGCAGAGTGTTATGCATAAAAAATGCTAAAATAAATACAGTAACAAATGGAAGCATACAAGGAGATGTATTAATCGAAAATGGTAAAATAAAAGAAATAGGAAAAGACATAGTAGTACCTCTTGATGTAAAAGTTGTAGATGCAAAAGGAAACTATGTATTTCCAGGATTTATAGACCCTCATACTCATGTTGGAATGTGGGAAGATGGAATGGGGTATGAAGGTGCTGATGGAAATGAAGAAACAGACCCTATAACACCTCATTTAAGTGCTATTGATGGTATTAATGCAATGGATAGAAACTTTAAAGAAGCATATGAGGGCGGAGTAACTACTGTAGCAAGTGGACCTGGTAGTGCTAATGTTATGGGAGGACAATTCATTGCTTTAAAGACTTATGGAGATAGAATAGATGATATGGTTTTAAAAACTATAGGAATGAAAATAGCTTTTGGAGAAAACCCTAAATCAGCATACGGAAAAGAAGACAAAACTCCACAAACAAGAATGGCAACAGCATCATTACTTAGAGAAACATTAAAGAGAGCTCAATTCTATCTTGAAGATATGATAGATTATGAAGAAGATGAAGATTGTGATAGACCTGAATATGATATTAAGTTAGAGTCATTAATTCCTGTTCTTAAAAAAGAAATACCTCTTAAAGCTCATGCTCATAGAGCTGATGATATATTTACAGCTATTAGAATAGCAAAAGAATTTGATCTAGATCTTACTATAGATCATTGTACAGAAGGTCACTTAATAACAAAGCACTTATCTAAAGAACACTACCCAGTTCTTGTAGGACCGTCTTTATCAGAAAGATGCAAAATAGAGCTTAGGAATTTAACATTTGAAACGCCTGGGATTCTATCAAATGCAGGACTTAATGTTTGTCTAATGACAGATCACCCTGTTGTTCCAATTCAGTACCTACCTCTGTGTGCATCTCTTGCAGTAAAAGCTGGAATGGACAAGGATAAGGCCATAGAAGCTATAACTATAAATCCTGCTAAAGTTTTAGGGCTTGATGATAGAATAGGATCTATAGAAGTAGGAAAAGATGCAGATATAGTTATATGGAATGGGCATCCACTTGATATTCAAAGCAGTGTAGAGTGTACTATAATAAATGGTGAGGTAGTTTACTCTGCTTAATTTAGAATATATTATATGTATAAAATTATTTTGACAAACTATTAGAAAAGTATTAATATAATATTATAAATTAAAATTAAAAAAATATGAAGATAATCTTCAGGGCAGGGTGAAATTCCCGACCGGCGGTAAAGCCCGCGAGCCATTTTATGGCAGACTTGGTTAGATTCCAAGGCCGACAGTAAAGTCTGGATGAAAGAAGATGAGAAGAGAGTGTGTATACATATCTGTATCTATTTTGATTATCAAGCCTGAAGAATATTCTTCAGGCTTTTATTATTGTTAGGAGGTATAAATATGTACAATCAAGCTACTACAAAAAAGAATTTATTTACTACACCTGTATTGGTGAAAATAGCTATTCTATCTGTTATATCATACTTGATAATGTTTATTGAATTTCCAATAGTATTTGCACCAGGATTTTTAAAATTAGACTTTTCTGATATGCCAGCTATAATAGGTGGATTTGCTCTAGGGCCAGTTGCTGGGCTATTTATAGAACTTATAAAAAATCTATTACACTTTGTAACAAAAACTGATACAGGTGGTGTTGGAGAAATAGCTAACTTTCTAATAGGAGGAGCTTTCGTATTTATATCATCTGGAATATATCACCTTAGAAAGACGAAGAAAAATGCTATAATTGGATGCTTAATAGCAACAATAGGGATGAGTATAGTTGGAGCTTTAGCTAATCAATATCTGCTTATTCCGTTTTATGCAAATATGTTTCCAATAGATGCAATAGTTCAAATGGGAACTGTTGTAAACAAGAATATAGTAGATGTTAAGACTTTAATATACTATGGAGTAGTACCTTTTAATATATTTAAAGGTATTGTAATGTCTGTTGCTACAGCCGTATTGTATAAGAAGGTTTCTTGCATAATAAAGTAGATTTTACAACTATTTTACAAGTTTGTAACAGATATATAAAATTAATGTTATATATTTAAATGATAAAGAATTTAAAAAGTAAGGATACAGATTTTCTGTATTCTTATTTTTTTACGAATGTTTTTTTATTAAGTAAAACGTGTTTATAAAATGATAATATTTATATAAATATGAATATAAGAATGAGGTGATTTATTTGAAAAAAATATTGATAGTAGAAGATGAATTAGCTATATCTAATTTAATAAAAGTTCATTTGGATATAACTGGTTATGAAACAGATCAAGCTTATGATGGATTAGAAGCACTTAATAAAATAGAAAATAAAAGTTTTGATTTAATACTTTTAGATGTGATGATTCCTAATATAGATGGATTTTCATTGTTACAAAAAATAAAACATTTAGATATACCAGTTATATTTCTAACGGCTAAAAATTCTGTTATGGATAAAGTGAATGGACTTAAATTAGGAGCAGAAGATTATATTGTAAAGCCTTTTGAGGCAATTGAACTTCTTACGAGAATTGAAGTTGTTTTTAGAAGATATGGAAAAAATGATAATACTATTAATTTCAAGAATTTAACTATTTTATTAGAAGATAGAATAGTTAAAAAGAATAATGAAATAGTTGACTTAACATTAAAAGAATTTGAATTGTTAGTCTTATTGTTAAAAAATAAAAATACAGCTTTTTCTAGAGAGCAAATATTAGAAAGTGTTTGGGGATATGAGTATTTTGGAGAAACAAGAACGGTAGATACCCATATACAAAAAATTAGGAAAAAATTAGATCTTATGGAAAATATAAAAACTGTTTATAAAGTTGGGTATAGACTGGAGGATTAAGTTAAATGAAGCTATGGCAGAAAATATATATACTTTTTTTTATAGCATTTTTATTAACCTTTAATATAGCAGGTATTACTATAATAGAAAAAATTCATAATGAAACATTGAATAGAGAAGTTCAAAGAGGTTTAAGTGAACAAAAAAGCATTTCATATATATTAAATATGAATTTTTCAGAATATAATTTACAAATAAACAATAATGATATAAATGATTTTGTAAATCAAGTTACAAATAAATATTTAAAAGATTTTAATGAAGAGGAAATTTATATTGAGATTTTAGATATGAACAATAATACTTTTTTTACAAATTTAAATTTTAATCTTCCTAGTAAAAGAGATGAATTAAATGGTCTTGTTCTAAATGAAAGAAAATATATTATAAGAAATATAGACAATAAATACTATCTTTTTGTGGCAGGGGCTATGAATATAGGAAATAGAAGTTTTAAGTTATCATATTCAAGAAATATTTCTCACATATATGAAGAAAGAAAAAATCAATATAAATTTTTCTTTAAATTTGAAGCAAATATTTGTCTTATTTTTGCGGCTATTATGTATAGTATAAGCAAATTTATAACTAAGCCAATAAATGATTTAACAAGATCGACTAAGAGCATAGCCAAAGGGAATTATCATGAAAGGGTTGAGACAATTTCTAAAGATGAATTAGGAATTTTGTCTAATAATTTTAATATAATGGCTAATGCTATTGAAGAAAAAATAAATGAGCTTGAAAGAAATAATAATGAAAAGCAAAGATTTATAGATAACCTAACTCACGAAATTAAGACTCCGTTGACATCTATAATAGGATATGCAAATTTACTTAAGACAACAAAGGTAAGTGAAGAGATATTTTTTGAATCAGTAGATTTTATTTATAAAGAAGGAAAAAGATTAGAACAGTTATCTTTTAAGATGATGGATTTAATACTGCTTAAAGTCGATGATTTTGATTTGAAATATGAAAAGATAATGAATATACTTTATGATGTTAGAGGTTCTTTGCGTCCTAAGTTAAATAAAAGAGGAATAGATTTAATAATTGAAGGTAAAGATTGTGAACTGTTAATAGAAAAAGATTTAATGAAAATACTATTATCTAACTTAGTAGATAATGCAATAAAGGCTAGTGAAAAAAATTCTAATATTTATTTGAGTGTATATAAAAATGAAGATAAAACTATTATTGAAGTAAAAGATAATGGAGTAGGCATGGACAAGGAACATTTAGACAAGGTTATGGAACCTTTTTATATGGTTGATAAGTCAAGAACTAGAAAAAATAATGGTGCGGGATTAGGACTTTCTATATGCAAAAAAATAGCTGATATTCATAATTCAAATATTGAAATAGAAAGTAAGCTTGGAAAAGGAACAATTATAAAAATAATATTTAGATAAAGATTACAACTATTTGACAACTTTATAAAATCTCTATGATATTTAGTATCTATACTTAAGTTAAGAAAATCATAAATAAAGTGGAGGTAATTAAATATGAAAGGTAAAAAAATAGTAACGGGAATTTTATTAGCAGGAATTTTAGCTGGTGGAGGATATAATTGTTATAACCTTGCACAAAATAATGCTTCATTAAATGTATTAAAAACAGGTGTAGTTTATGCAGAAAAAAGTCAAGAAATAAAAAATAAAGATTTAAATAATGTAGCCATGGAAGCAATAAAAAAATATTATGGAGAGTCACCAAATTTTAATAAATTAAAGTTTAAGCATACAGAGGAAAGCTTAGAAGAACAAATTTCGGGTATAAATGATACAATTGAGTTTATAAAAAATTCTAAAAGTAAATTCAAAGAAGATGAACAATTTATAAGAGATTTAGAAGAAGAGAAAAACAAAATTAAGTTTGGAACAATAAGTATGGCATGGATTTCGGATGATGAACTGTATTCTGTGACTTTTGATGATCAATCAAAAGAAATATTAAGTGTTATATATGAGACACAAGTTGATTTAAACAAAATAAAACCAGAAAATTTTGTTAGCATTGAACAAGCGAAGAAAACAGCAGAAGATTTTATAGTTAAAAACAATTTAGATAATATAAAAGATATGAAACTTACTGGAAAATCAGAATATAAAAACCATAATGATGCTGATTATGATGTGGAAGATACAGTAATGTTTTTCTATCAAGATGCTAATGATTCGTCTAAAAAAGCTAATCTAGTTATTGATAGAAACTCAGGTAAAGTAACATATTTCTCTGTAGGATATGGAGCAGAAAGAGAATATATAAAAAATGATATTTAGCAATTAGGTTTTAACTTAGTTACATTTAGGAGAATAAGGATATTATGTAATTTTAAATACACATAATATCCTTACAATTATTATAAAACTTAAAGAGGGGAATAAGATTATGAAATTAAGGTTTGTTATATTAACTATTTTAAGTGTATTAATATTGTCTTTAGTAGGATGCGGAACAACTAGTAGTGATGTAGAAAAAGAAAAAGTTGCGGAAACTGTTAAAATTTCATTTGAGAAATATTTTAATGAAAAGCTAGATATTAAAGAAATTATGGATAATACTGAATATATGAATAGTAATAAATATTGGATTACAGTATATGCAGATACTGAATCTAATATCGAATATTATGCATGTCTAACAGAAAATGGACAACTTAAGGATATATTTTATAGAAGTACTGAAGAAACTTCTTCTATTTTAGACGAAGAAGAAGGTAAAAAAATAGCAACAGAGTTTATTAAGAAACATTTTGCAAATAAGGATGAAGAAATAAATTTCACAAGAATCGGGAATGATGGAGATTTTGATTTTACATATGGAAAAGATGAAGAAACAGGTAAAGATAAAGTTATATATATTAATATAGATAGTGAAACTAAAAAGGTATGCGGATTTGTTTTAGAGGTTGAAGATAAGAAATAAGTGAATTAAAACAATATAAGTATAAAGAAGTAGGTTGAAACCTACTTCTTTGTTATAGTAAATTAGAAACTAGTTTTTTGTAACCTTTTTGTAACTATATAAATCAAAAAAATAAGTATAATTAAGATGTTGAATACATTTATTAACAATACAATAAAGGAGAGGAACATATGAATATGAAAAAATTTAAAAGTACTTTATTAATTATGTTATGTGTAGTTGGACTGTCAGCATGTGCAAAAGATGATGTTTCAAATACAGAACAAAATCAAGTGGAAGTTGAGCAGTCTCAAAATGAAGAGTCAGAAAATGCACAAATTAATACTAATGTAAATGAATCTGATGGAATTGACTTATCTAATTTAAAATATGTAGATTATGAAACAAATAGAGACGAAAAATTGGAAGAGGCAATACATAAGACTATGCCAGAATATGATAAAGAGACATATGGACCTGTAAAATACTACTACAACAAAGTGGATCTTAATGGAGATAAAAAAGAAGAAATATTTACAGTATTATATGGATCATACGTCTCAGGTAGTGGCGGAGGAACTGGACTACTATTTGATAATAATTACAACTTAGTATCAAAATTTTCATTAGTTAGGACACCTATAATAATAAGTGACAATAAAACTAATGGATGGAATGATATATTAATGTACGTATCAGGTGGAGGAATTGAAAGCTTTTATGCTCAAATGAAATTTGATGGAAAAACTTATCCATCTAATCCATCTGTACAATCAGAAGTAAAACCTGGAACGAAAATAGAAGGTAAAGCTATAATTGCAAATGAGATTACACCAAACTCTGGAATAGAGCTTAACTAAACAGAAGATAATATCTTCTGTTTTTTTGTATTATTATAATTTTTAGTGTTTTTTGATATAATAAGGTGCATAGTAATTATTTGGTCAAAACTAAGGTTGGATAGGAGCAAAAACATGGAAAAGATATATTTAAAGAATGAACAAGAAACTAGTGAAATTGGATATAGATTAGGACAACTTTTAAATAAAGGTGATGTAGTTTGTTTAATAGGAGATTTAGGTGCTGGAAAAACTACTATAACAAAGAGTATAGCTAGAGCGCTTGAAGTAGATGATTATATTACAAGCCCTACATTTACTATAGTAAATGAATATGATGGGAAATATTCTCTTTACCATTTTGATGTTTATAGAATATCATCTAGTGAAGATATGTATGAGATAGGATTTGAAGAGTATTTATACGGTGATGGGATATGTATTATAGAGTGGGCTAATTTAATAGAAGATATACTTCCAGATGAATATATGAATATAGAACTTAATTACAAAGATGAGGGTAGAGAAATGATAATTACTCCTCATGGAAAACATTACGAAAACATAGTAAAGGAGATAATTAAATAATGAAAGTACTTGGAATTGACACATCTTCAAAAGCTGCATCTGTTGCTATTATGGAAGATGATAAACTAATATCAGAATACACTATAAATAACAATAAAACACATTCACAAAAACTCATGCCTATAATCGAGAATATGTTTAAACTAAACGAAATTAGCGCTGATAATATAGATTTAGTATCAGTGTGTATAGGTCCTGGCTCATTTACAGGTCTTAGAATTGGAGTTGCCACAGCTAAAGCTATAGCTCACGTAAGAGACATACCTGTAGTTGTTGTAAATTCACTTGAAGCACTTGCATTTAATATGAGTATGACAAATAAAACTGTATGTCCTATGATAGATGCACAGAAAAAGCAGGTTTATACTTGTAAATATTCTTGGGATAAAGATTCCTTACTAAAGGTAGAAGATATAGATGTTAAAAAAATAGAGGATTTAGTCGAGGAATTTAAATCATCATTAGAAGAATTTGTATTAGTTGGAGAAGGTGCAGATTTACATAAAGAGGTTTTTGAAAATATAGATAACGTATATATAGCTCCTAATTCTCATAGATCATCAAGAGCATCTAGTATATGTGAAATAGGTATTGAAAAGTTTAAAAAAGGTGATACAAAAACTCATTACGAAGTAGTACCTTATTATATAAGAAAATCTCAAGCAGAGGTTCAATATGAAGAAAAGATGAAGAGGTTAAAGGAAGATGGAAAATAATATAGTAGTAAGAAATTTACAAGAAAAAGATATAGACGATTTAGTTGAAATAGAAGAGCTTTGTTTTCATTCGCCATGGACGAAGCATTCATTACAAAAAGAACTTAAAAACAAACTTGCAAGGTACAAAGTAATAGAAAAGGATTCTAAAATAGTAGCATATGCAGGAATATGGCTAATAGTAGATGAAGGGCATATAACAAATGTTGCTGTACATCCTGAACATAGAGGTCTAGGATATGGCAATAAAATAATTAAAGCTTTAATAGATGAATGCAGAGAAAGTAATATAGCGTCTATGACTCTTGAAGTTAGAAAATCAAACGATACGGCTATTAATTTATATAAAAAATACGGTTTTAAATTATCGGGTATAAGACCTGGATATTACACTGATACTCAGGAAGATGCACTTATTATGTGGAAAGATATAGAAAAAGGAGAGTAAATATGAAGGATATAATAACTTTAGCAATAGAAAGTAGTTGTGATGAAACTTCTGCCGCTATACTTAAAAACGGAAGAGAAGTTATATCTAATATAGTTGCAACTCAAATAGATCTTCACAAAAAATTCGGAGGAGTAGTTCCGGAGGTTGCATCGAGAAAGCATGTAGAGAATATAGATGCAGTAATTCAAAGTGCTTTAGATGAGGCAAATATGACATTTGATGATATAGATATAATAGGAGTAACTCATGGACCGGGGCTTGTAGGAGCTTTATTAGTTGGACTATCTACTGCAAAAGCCTTATCATTTGCACTAAATAAACCACTGGTTGGAGTTAATCATATAGAAGGTCATATAAGTGCGAACTTTATACAAGATAAAGAGCTAGAACCTCCTTTTATATGCCTTATAGTATCTGGTGGACATACTCATCTTGCTGAGGTTAAAGACTATGGTAAATACGAGATACTTGGAAGAACTAGAGATGATGCAGCTGGTGAAGCATTTGATAAGATAGCAAGCGCAATGAAGCTTGGATATCCAGGAGGACCGATAATAGATAGATTGTCTAAGATAGGAAACAAGGATAGCATTAAATTTCCTAGAATATACTTAGAAGATGATAGCTACGATTTTAGCTTTAGTGGACTTAAATCATCAGTTTTAAATTACCTAAATGCCAAAAGAATGAAGAATGAAGACATAGTGGTTGAAAACGTTGCAGCATCATTCCAGCAAAGTGTTGTAGAAGTACTTACAAACAAAGCTATAAAAGCAGCTAAGGAAAAAGGTTATGACAAAATAGTTTTAGCTGGAGGAGTGGCAGCAAACTCTGGCCTTAGAGAAATGTTAGTAAATGAATGCAAAAAATATAATATAGATGTTAAATATCCATCTTTAGATTTATGCACAGATAATGCTGCTATGATAGGATGTGCAGCTTATTATGATTATATAAACGGTAAGGTAGATGACCTTAGTTTAAATGCAGTTCCAAACTTAAAACTTGGACAAAAATAAAATCCTCTTTATGCTACCTCATAGCTCAAAAATAATATAATTTCTTATAGAATAAAGAAGGGCTTATTACATAAGCCCTTCCCATAATTCATATAAACTTTCAAGTTTCCCTTCAAGTTCAGATTTTTTAGATGTAACCTCTTTTGATCTTTCAGGATTAGAATACACATCTTCTTGACACATAAGTTCATTTAGATTTTCTATTTCGGACTCAATTTCCATTATTTCTTTCTCGATGTTTTGTCTTTGAATCCTCAGCTTTTTTTCAGATTCTTTCTTTTCTCTTTCTTTTCTTTTTTCTTCTTTTATTTGAGTTTTAGTTTTTTCTTCAGATACTTCAATTTCAGATTCTTCCAATTGCTTTTTCTTTTCTATATAATAATCGTAATTACCTAGATACTCTTTTGTTCCGTCTGCGCCTAGAAGAAGTATTTTATCTACAACAGTATTCAAGAAATATCTATCATGTGAAATAACAAATAAAGTACCTTCATAATTAGATAAAGCCTCCTCTAATACTTCCTTAGAGTTAATATCTAAGTGGTTCGTAGGTTCATCTAAAAGTAAAAAGTTAGACTTTGAAAGCATAAGCTTTAAAAGAGCGACTCTAGCTCTCTCTCCTCCACTTAGAGTTGATATCTTTTTGAATACCTCTTCGTCTTCAAATAAAAATGCTGCAAGCATAGTCCTTAATGTACTTTGTTGTAGTGCTTTATTTTCATTCCAAATTTCATCAATTATAGTATTATCTAAATTAAGAGTCTTTTGCTCCTGATGAAAATAACCTATATTAACATTTTTACCCAATTTAAAATTTCCATCTATAAGGTCTAAGTTATTCATCAAAACCTTGAATAAAGAAGACTTTCCTATACCATTAGGTCCTATAAGAGCTACTTTTTCACCTTTATATATATTGAAGTCAACATTTTTAAACAATGCATTATCATCATATCCAACAGATAGATTTTCAACAGATAATACATCATTTCCACTAGTAACACATGGCTCAAATCTAATGCGAGCCTTTTTAGCAGCGGCGTCAGGCTTTTTTAGAACATCTACTTTATCAAGAGCTTTTTCTCTACTTCTAGCTCTTTTAACCTGTTTTTCTCTTCCGAATGATTTTAATTTCTCTATAACATCTTCTTGTCTTTTAATTTCTCTTTGTTGATCTTCATATTTTTTTTGTTCTATTTCTTTTTCTATTTTAGATTTTTCTACAAACTCAGAATAATTACCATTATATGCACTTAAAGTCTTGTGATGAAGTTCAAATATTCGATTAACAGTTTGATCTAAGAAATATCTATCATGCGAAATTATAAGGACAGTTCCTTTATACTGCTTTAAGAAAAATTCAAGCCATTCCACTGCATCGGTATCAAGATGATTGGTAGGCTCATCTAGTAAAAGTAGAGTAGGCTTTTTAAGTAAAAGCTTAGCTAAAAGTACTCTAGTCTTTTCTCCTCCTGACAATATATTAACATTTTTGTCCATATCATCATCGGAAAAACCAAGTCCTTTAAGAACACCTTTTACCTCTGACTTATAACCATAACCATTTTTATCAGAAAATAACTCTAGTTTATGAGAGTATTCATTCATTAATTTTTCAAGCTCTTTAGGTTCAGCTTTTTCGCTTTGAATTGATATATTAGCCTCCATATCTCGAAGGTTCTGTTCCATATCTATAAGATCATTAAAAACTGTTAAAACCTCATCTAATATATTGTTTTTAGATTCAAAATTCATATTCTGCTCTAAATAACCTATTTCAGTATTCTTAGATGAGTATATATCTCCATTATCATAAGAATATTCACCTGATAGTATTTTAAATAAAGTAGTTTTACCAGTCCCATTGATTCCTACGATACCAACTTTATCTCCTTCATTTACTGTAAAACTTATATTCTTTAATATACAATCTATTCCAAAACTTTTACTTATATTATTGCAAGATAGAACAATCATATTTATAACCTCCTAATTTAAAACAAATGCTAAGTAAAATTATAAAGTTTAAATAAGATATAATCAAGTTTTGTATAATTGATTATGAGGTGTCGATAAAAATATGTATTAATCGACAAAAATTGTGATATAATAGTAAGTATGAAAATTGACAGACGGGAAATAGTTTGTTATAATTATATCAAAAGAAACTATATACAAAGTAGGTGAAGGGATGTCTAAACAGATTTCGATGGCTGTAATAAGAAGATTACCAAAATATTATAGATACTTAAGAGACTTATTAGATAGAGATATATATAGAATTTCATCTAAAGAATTAAGTGAAATAATTGGTTTTACAGCTTCTCAAATAAGACAAGATTTGAATAACTTTGGGGGATTTGGACAACAAGGGTACGGATATAATGTTGAAGAACTATACAATGAAATCGGAAAAATATTAGGTGTAGATAAAGGGTATAATACTATAATAGTAGGTGCTGGTAATTTAGGGCAGGCTATTGCAAATTATGCTGGATTTCAAAAGTCTGGATTTGAAATAAAAGCTTTATTTGAAGCTAATCCTAGACTTATAGGTCTTAAGATAAGGGATTTAGAAATATTCGATATAGATGACGTAGAAGAATATATAAAACAAAATGATATTCAAATAGCTGTAATATGTACTCCAAAGGAGAGCGCTCAAGACATAGCAGATAGATTGTCTGAATCAGGAATAAGTGGCATATGGAATTTTGCACCAGTGGATTTAGTTTTACCAGAAAATGTAGTAGTAGAAAATGTTCACTTAACTGAGAGTCTATATACTCTATCTTATTTACTTAATGAAAAAAATAGTTAGAAAAAACAAAGAAGCTATCAAATGATAGCTTCTTTATTATGTATTATTGAGGGTTTGGTGCATCTACTGGGCATACTCCAGCACAAGCTCCACAATCGATGCAAGTATCAGCATCTATAACATATACGTCATCTCCAGCTGATATACAGCTAACTGGACATTCAGGTTCACAAGCTCCACAGCTTATGCAAGCGTCATTAATTTTGTAAGCCATTTTAAATTCCTCCTCTGAAAAATTTATAATTTTCTATTTGATTATAGCAGAAATATAGAAAAATAACAACTGCTAACAATACTATTATACACATAAAGTATGTTTTTAAACATATTTTTTTGTAATTTGAGATCGATAGGAAAACGTATACTGTTTAAGTTCGCGAAAAAAGTTTCTAGAATGAATTTTATGAAAATTCTCTAAAATAAAAAATGAAAAATGCAATAAATAAAAGAAGGATATAGGCGATGGAGTTCGCCTTAACTACTCAAATGCTAAATACTCCTATAGATATTAATATCTATAGGAGTATTTCTGTATGTAAAAGTATAAAAAAATCTATATATGGACAATGTTAATAAGTAAAGAATAGGAAAGGGTAGGTAATCAAAATGGCAGGTAGTTTAGCTTTAATTATAATATTAGGTCTTTTAATGAATGAGTTATTTGAGAAAATAAAACTTCCAGGATTACTTGGGATGTTGATTTTGGGAATGGTGATAGGACCGTATAGTCTTAATATAATAGACAATAGAGTTTTAGATATATCTTCTGATTTGAGAAAGATAGCACTTATAGTTATACTTCTTCGTGCTGGACTTGGTATTAGCACTGGGGAGCTTAAAAGAGTAGGTGTGAGTGCAGCTAAATTGTCATGTATACCTGGAATAATGGAAGGGTTTACAATAGCATTTATATCTACCAAAATGTTGGGATTTTCATTTATACAAGGAGGTATATTAGGATTTATAATAGCAGCCGTATCTCCAGCAGTAGTTGTGCCTCAAATGTTAGAGCTGATGAATAACAAACTTGGAACTAACAAGGGGATTCCTACACTAATAGTAGCTGGAGCATCTATAGACGATGTATTTGCGATAACTATATTTACTACATTCTTAGGACTATACTCAGGATCTCATATAAATATAACTATGAAGTTACTTGGAATACCTGTGTCTATACTGCTTGGAATATTACTTGGATTGATAATAGGTATAATACTAATTAAAATACTCAAAATCTACGATATACATGATACAAAAAAGGTTTTGATAGTTCTAGGTGTAGCTATATTACTTACAACTTTGGAAGATGTTTTAAAAGATACAATTGAAATAGCTTCGTTACTTGGAGTTATGACCATGGGATTTATAATAAGAGAGAAATCACCAAAGTTATCTAAAATAATATCAAATGGATTCAATCATATATGGTTATTTGCACAAATATTTCTATTCGTGCTAGTGGGAGCACAAGTAAACACATCAGTAGCATTTGAATCTGGTTTTAACGGTATTATTATAATATGCATAGGGCTTTTAGTAAGAAGCATAGGTGTTTTGATTTCAGTTAATGGAACGAATTTAAACTACAAGGAAAGGTTATTCTGTGTTATATCATATACACCAAAGGCAACGGTACAAGCTGCAATAGCTGGAATGCCATTAGCATTAGGAGTTGAATCAGGAGATGTAATACTTGCAATAGGGGTTCTTGCAATATTATTTACAGCACCTATTGGGGCGTTGGGGATTAAGTTATCTTCTAAGCGGTTGTTAGTTCAAGAGTAAAAAAGACCTAGATCTTATTTGTATAAAATCTAGGTAATAAATTTTGATTAAAATATTTTAAACTGACTTTTGCTTTATAGTAGATAAACTCTCTGTTTCGTCAATGCTAATCCATGGATACTTAGGAGTTGAAATCTTTTGGGAGCTATATATTCCGTGATGTCCTGAGAATAAATAACTTACCATACAAGCTATGAATAAAAATATTACGCCTTCTCCGTGAAATAACTCAAGTCCCATTATAAAGCAAGCTAGAGGAGTGTTAGTAGCGCCAGAAAAAACTGCCACAAAGCCTAAACTTGCAAGGAAGTATGGAGATATATTAAGTATTGGGCCAAGTGCATTTCCAAGTGTTGAACCTATATAGAATAAAGGAGTAACCTCTCCGCCTTGAAATCCTGAACCAAGTGTTATAGATGTAAACAATGTTTTCCAAAAAAATGCAAATGAAGAAACTGGTTCAGTTAAAGATTTAGAAATCATAGGAAGACCAAGGCCTATATAATCCTTGGTTCCAACAGCATAAACTAAAATTATAACTATTAATCCACCAAAAGCACTTTTATAAACAGGATTTTCAAAAAACTTGTTAAATAAATATTTAAATGTAGAAGTTAATTCGCTAAACAATATACTACAAAGACCAAAACATATAGATGCTATAATTATTTTTAATATAACTATAAAAGTCATATCTGGTACTTGAATCATTTCATAGTGAGAGTGAGTAGCTCCTAAAGCTAGGGCTACAAAGTTTGATACAAAGCTTGATATAAAGCAAGGTATAAATGCAAAATACTGCATTTCTCCAATTGCTACAACTTCCATAGCAAATACAGTACCTGCAAGCGGTGTTCCAAAAACAGATCCAAATCCACTGCTTATACCACAAAGTAGCAATATTTTTCTATCCATAGAATCAACCTTGAATATTTTACCTACTAACTCTGCCATACTTCCACCCATTTGAACTGCTGTACCTTCTCTTCCTGCAGATCCTCCAAATAAATGAGTCACTACTGTTCCAAACAAAACAAGAGGTGTCATTATAAGAGGTACATTTTCATTTTTTTGATGTCCAATCTGTATTTGCTCTAGTATCAAGTTGTTACCTTTTAAACTGTTTTCACCATATTTTTTATAAAAAAAACTCACAAAAGCTCCTCCAATAGGAAGTAAAAACAGCATGTACGGATGAGTCACTCTATAACTCGTGGCTTTTGATAAACTTATAAGAAAAAAAGCTGATAAGCATCCACTTAAAACTCCAACTAAGGAAGACATGAAAGTCCATTTAGTTAAGAATTTAATACTACTAGTATCAAAAAAATATGATAACAATTTTTTAAAATGAGTTTGTGTTTCTTTCATAAAATACCCTCCATAAAATTATTTTGAATAAAAGAATTTACTTCATGCATAAAAAAAACTTCTACAAAACAAAGGTTTTGTAGAAGTTATTAACCGTAATGGTGGTTTAGGATAATCCAAGGGAAACTTCATTCCCAAATATTTAAAGTATATATAAAGTATACCATATACATTTTTAAAACACAATCTAAAATTAAAGTTAACATATATGTTTAAAATAAAGAGAGAAAAATCGAAAACTTTGAAAAAATGATAAATTTTAAACAAATGTTGAAAAATAATATGTAAATGTAATATACTATTCAATATATAAATATAATAAGTATATACAAATAACAGGATAAAAAAGGAGAGAAACTATTTGAAAGATCTATTAGAATACAATCCTATAATTGCAGCAGTAAAAAATGATAAAGGCTTACATGATGCAGTAAAATCTGACTGTGAAATAATATTCTTATTATATGGAGATATGGTTACATTAAAAGAAAAGGTTGATTTTTTAAACAAAAACAATAAAAAGGTTTTTGTTCATCTAGATATGATCACAGGGCTTGCATCTAACCCTATAATAATAGATTATATAGCAGGATCTATGAATGTAGAAGGAATTATAAGTACAAGGGTTAATATGATAAAAAGAGCTATAGATAAAAATATTAAAGCTGTGCAAAGATTTTTTATACTTGACTCTATGTCTTTAGATAGTGCTCTTGAAAGTATTAAGAAGGTTAGACCTCAAGCGGTTGAAATAATGCCAGGTATAATGCCAAAGGTTATAAAAAAGGTAAATTCTCAACTTAAAATTCCGGTTATATCAGGAGGTCTTGTTGAAACTAAGGAAGAGGTTATAGAAATTCTTAAAAGTGGAGCATCTTCTATATCAACTACGAATCAAAGTATATGGGAAGAGTAAATTGATGGAATTTTCAAAAAAATATTGACGTTTAGAAAATACTGAATTATAATAAAAATACAATAATTTAATAAATAAAAGCTGGAGACGAGAGAGAGCTATAATAAATAATAAATTTATTTATATTATAGTTGTCTCTTTTTTTGAGTTTAAAAATGTTATATGATACATCGTTATATTAATAGATAAGTATATAATATAAAATTATATAGATGTTATATCATAAATGTAATTCGACGTGATGGGGAAAAATATTTAATAAAAAAAGGAGGATGTATGAAAATGAGGAAAACGTTTTTAGGAGAATGTATTTCAGAATTTATTGGATCATGGATTTTACTATTTATAGGATCAGGTTGTGTAGCATCACTAGTTTTAAATGGAGCGCCAGCTACTCAATGGGAGATAAGTATTATATGGGGGCTTGGGGTTACAATTGCTATATACATAACTGGTGCAGTATCAGGGACTCATATAAATCCAGCGGTAACTCTAGCTTTAGCTGCGTATAGGGACTTCCCAAAAAGCAAAATATTAGGCTATATAGTTGCTCAAGTTTTAGGAACATTCTCAGGAGCTGCGACAACATATTTATTGTATAAAGATGCATTTTTTGAATTTGAGAAGGCTAATAATATTATAAGAGGAAGTGTTGAAAGTTTAGCAAGTGCAGGTGTATTTTCTACTTATCCAAAACCATATTTAAATAACTTTGAAGCAATGGTTGTAGAAATATTTATAACAATGTTTTTAGTTATGGTAATATTTGCTGTTACAGATGATAAAAATTCAGGAGCACCTAAATCGAATTTGGCACCTGTTATGATAGGTTTAACTATCGCTATAATAGGAGGTTCATTTGGTAGTTTAACAGGGTTTGCAATGAATCCTGCTAGAGATTTTGGACCAAAATTATTTGCTGTGATATCTGGATGGGGCAAAATTGCATTAGGCGTAAATAATTATTTCTGGGTTCCGATTGTAGGACCAATTATAGGAGGATTAATTGGTGGATTTGTATATGATAAAGGAGTAAGAGTTTATTTTGAAAATAATAAAAAATTAGAAGAAAAAGCATAAGGGGGGAAGTATTATTATGCAAAAAAAATACATTATGTCTTTAGACCAAGGAACTACAAGCTCAAGAGCAATATTATTTGATAAAGATGGAAAAATAGTAGGTGTATCTCAAAAAGAATTTACTCAAATATATCCTAAAGCTGGATGGGTTGAGCACGATGCTATGGAGATTTGGGGAACTCAAAGTGGAGTTGCCAGAGAAGTTTTGGAAAAAACAGGTATATCACCTGAAGAAGTTGCAGCAATAGGGATTACAAACCAAAGAGAGACTACTGTGGTTTGGGATAAGAATACTGGAAAGCCTATATATAATGCAATAGTTTGGCAGTGTAGAAGAACAGCCGATATATGTGATGAATTAAAAGAAAAAGGTCTTGAGGAAAGCGTAAGAGATAAAACAGGACTTGTAGTTGATGCTTATTTCTCTGGAACAAAGATTAAGTGGATACTTGATAATGTAGAAGGAGCTAGAGAAAAAGCTGAAAATGGAGATTTATTATTTGGTAATATAGATACTTGGTTAATTTGGAACTTAACTAGAGGTAAGGTTCATGTTACAGATTATACTAATGCATCAAGAACAATGATTTATAATATAAAAGAATTAAAGTGGGATGATGAATTACTTGAAGCTTTAAATATTCCAACATCTATGCTTCCAGAAGTTAAACCTTCAAGCTGTGTATATGGAGTTACTGATGAGCATACATTTGGTGGAGCTCAAATACCTATAGCAGGAGATGCTGGAGATCAACAAGCTGCATTATTCGGTCAGGCATGTTTTGATGAAGGTATGGCAAAGAATACATATGGAACTGGATGTTTCATGCTTATGAATACAGGTGAAAAGCCAGTTACATCTAAAAATGGATTATTAACTACTATAGCATGGGGTGTAGATGGTAAAGTAGAATATGCTCTTGAAGGAAGTATATTCATGGGTGGAGCTTCTGTTCAATGGTTAAGAGATGAACTTAAAGTTATATATGATGCTAGAGAATCAGAGTACTATGCAACATCAGTTGAAGATACTAATGGAGTATATATGGTTCCAGCATTTACTGGACTTGGAGCACCTTACTGGGATATGTATGCAAGAGGAGCAATAGTAGGTCTTACTCGTGGAGCTAAAAGAGAGCATTTAGTAAGAGCAACTCTTGAATCTATAGCATATCAAACTAAGGATGTTTTAGAGGCTATGCAAGATGATTCAGGTATAGAACTTAAAGGACTTAAAGTTGATGGAGGAGCTTGTGCTAATAACTTCTTAATGCAGTTCCAAGGAGATATATTAAATGTTCCTGTTAATAGACCAGAAGTTATAGAGACTACTGCTCTAGGTGCAGCTTACCTTGCAGGTCTTGCTATAGGTTTCTGGAAAGATAAAGAAGAAATAAAAGAGAAGTGGGCTATAAATAGAACATTTAACCCTGATATGGAAGATGAAAAGAGAAGTACTCTTTATAGAGGATGGAAGAAAGCAGTAAGAAGAGCTATGGAATGGGAAAAAGAAGATTTAGCTGAAGAGGCTAATGCATAAAAAATACTACTTCTTAAGTTAATTAAATAAATTTAAACTTAATGTTTAAGGCAAGGAGAAGAGAGATAGCCTAATATGGGCTATCTCTCTGTCTTTTTATAAGTATTAATTTGTGGGAATTTACAATTTATATTAATTTTAACCCTATTGATATAAATTCTAAGTTTCTGATATTTAACTTTATATAATATTTAAAAATATATTAATTTAAGTAATGATTAAGGATTTTACAATGAGGAGGAATAAATATGTTTGATATAGCTGTAATAGGTGCTGGTGTTGTAGGAGCCAGTATAGCTAGAGAACTTTCTAAGTATGATTTAAAGACAATTGTACTAGAAAAAGGAGTTGAAGTTTGTCAAGCAACTACAAAAGCTAATAGCGCAATAATTCATGGTGGATATGATGCTGTTGATGGAACTTTAAAGGCCAAGCTAAATGTTAAAGGAAATGAAATGTATGAAGATTTATGTAATGAACTAGATGTTCATTTTAAGAGAATAGGATCTTTAGTTGTTGCATTTTCTGAAGAAGAAATGGAGACAGTAAAAGATCTTTATAAAAGAGGAATTAAAAACAAGGTTAAGGGCCTTGAAATATTAAATAAAGAACAAGTTAAAGAGGTAGAACCTAATATAAGTGATGAGGTAGTGGGAGCTCTTAGATGTAAAAGTGCTGGCATTGTTTGCCCATTTAATTTAACTGTTGCTTTAATGGAAAATGCTATTACTAATGGGGTTAAGTTAAATACAGAATCAGAAGTAACTAATATATCTAAAGGTGAATATTTTAGTATAGAAACTAAAAAAGGAACTATACAAGCTAAATATGTTATAAATGCAGCTGGAGTTTATGCTGATAAGATAAACAACATGATAGGTGGAGAAGAGTATTACATTATAAGTAGAAAGGGAGAATATAAGGTTTTAGATAAGTCTGAAGGAAATATTGTAAATCATGTGTTATTCCAATGTCCTACTAAAAAAGGTAAAGGAGTATTGGTTACACCTACAGTCCATGGCAATGTACTTTTAGGGCCTACTGCTGAAGAAGTAAAAAATCCAGAAGATGTATCTATAACAAAAAATGGTTTGAGCTTTTTAACTAAGAATGCTAAAAAAAGTATACCAATTCTTGATCTATCAAAGACTATAACATCTTTTTCGGGTGTTAGAGCAACTCCTAATACTAAGGATTTTATGATATTTGCATCAAATAAAGCTAAAGGATTTATAAATGTTGGAGGAATAGAATCTCCTGGACTTAGTGCAGCACCAGCTATAGCTGAATATGTAATAGATATATTAAAAGAAGAAGGATTAAATTTTGAAACTAAACAAGATTTTAATCCATATAGAAAAAAAGATAAGCCATTCTCTCATATGAATCATGAAGAAAGAAAACAAGCTATTGAAAAGGATATAAAACATTCAAAGATTATATGTAGATGTGAAACTACAACAGAAGCTGAGATAATAGATGCAATTCACAGACCAGCTGGAGCTAGAACTGTTGATGGAGTAAAAAGAAGAGTAAGACCAGGTATGGGAAGATGTCAAGGCGGATTTTGTGGCCCTAGGGTAGTTGAAATACTAGCTAGAGAACTTAATTTAGATATGGAAGATATTTTAAAAGACTATGAAAACTCTAAAATGATATTAGGAAAAGTAAAAGAATCAAGGGGTGAGAAGGTTGAAATATGATGTTGTTGTAGTTGGAGGAGGACCAGCAGGACTTGGAGCTGCTGTTGAAGCAAAAAAACATGGAGCAAATAAGGTATTGATAATAGAAAGAGATAGAGAACTTGGAGGAATACTTAATCAATGTATCCATAATGGTTTTGGTCTTCATGAATTTAAAGAAGAACTTACAGGACCTGAATATGCAAATAGATTCATAAAAATGGTAGAAGAAAATGATATAGATTATATGCTAAATACTATGGTGCTTAGTATAGAAGATAAGAAAATAATAGCACTTGGAGAAAAGGGTCTTATAGATATTGAAGCTGTTGCAATAGTTCTTGCAATGGGATGTAGAGAAAGAACAAGAGGTGCAATAGACCTTGCAGGTTATAGACCAGCAGGAGTTTATACAGCTGGAGCAGCTCAAAGGTTTATGAATATGGAAGGATACATGGTAGGTAAAAAAGTAATTATATACGGTTCTGGTGATATAGGTCTTATAATGGCTAGAAGAATGACTTTAGAAGGAGCTAAGGTAGAGGCTGTAGTTGAAGTTAACCCTCATTCAAGTGGACTTACTAGAAATATAGTTCAGTGTTTAGATGACTTTGATATTCCTCTTTTATTACAGCATGGAATAACTTATATTCATGGAAAGGACAGGGTTACAGGAGTTACTATATCAAAGCTTGATGAAAATAGAAATCCTATAGAAGGAACTGATAGAGAAATAGAGTGTGACACAGTATTATTATCAGTAGGACTTATACCTGAAAATGAACTTTCAAGTGATACAGGAGTTGAACTTCATAATACAACTAAAGGTCCTATAGTAAACAATAAAATGCAAACTAATGTTGATGGAGTGTTCGCATGTGGGAATGTTGTTCATGTTCATGATTTAGTTGATTTTGTTACTAAGGAAAGTAGAATAGCAGGAAAGAACGCTGCACTATATGCTTTAGATAAAATAGAGAATAACGAAACTATAGAGACTAAACCTGGAGATGGGATAGGATATATAGTACCCCAACAAATAGATACTGAACTAGGAGAAGAAGTTAACTTATTTATGAGAGTTAGAAACATATATAGCGATAAAAAACTTGTTGTTAGAGATGGAGATGAAATAATACTTCAAAAGAGAAGACCTCATATGATACCTTCAGAGATGGAAAACTTAAAATTAAGCTCAGAAATTGTTAAAAATCTAAAGGGTAATATCAGTGTTTGTGTAGAGGAGGCTTAATAATGGGAAAAAACATTACTTGTATAGTGTGTCCTGTAGGATGTAGAATGACAGTTAAAAAGAACGAAGATGAAACTTATACAGTTACAGGGAATACATGTAAAAGAGGAGAAAAATACGGAGTAGAAGAGATGACAGCGCCTAAGAGAATGGTTACAACTACTGTTAAGATAAAGGGTGGAGCTTTAAGATTAGTACCTGTGAAAACTAGTGATTCAATACCAAAAGAGCTTATATTTGACCTTATGGAACTGCTTGATGAGGTTGAGGTTGAAGCACCTGTAATGGTTGGAGATGTAATTGTTGAAAATGTATTAGATACTGGAATTAATATAGTTGCTAGTAGAGATATGTGTAAGGTATCTTAAAAATAAAAGTTTAATTAATGGTTAATCGAAAAATGAAGGTTATGAAAATGATCTTCATTTTTCTTTTTTTGTGCTTCTAAAATTTGAATAGTTTTAATAACTTAAATTGAAAAAAGTGCTATTTAAATCTACTGAAAATAAGCAAAATATACCTAAATAAGGTTATAATATATATATTACTAAATAAAGAGAGGTATTTTTATGAAGGTATATGCACTTTGTGGCCCTAGTGGCACGGGAAAGAGCTATAGAGCACTAAGTATAGCACATGAAAATAATATAGATTATATAATAGATGATGGAATTCTTATACATAAAAACTGTATAGTAACAGGTATTTCAGCTAAGAATGCTTCTACTAAGATGGAGGCTGTTAAGAGGGCTATATTTGAAAATTTAGAGCATAGAAAAAATATGATAAAGGCTATAGAGGAAAATGATGTTCAAAGTATATTAATAATAGGAACATCTTGGAAGATGATAAACAGAATAAAAAATAGATTAGAGTTGCCTGATATTTACAAAAATATAAATATGGAAGATATAGCGACAAAAGAAGAAATGGATGATGCTAGAAAAAGTAGAATGGAAAAGGGGATTCATATAATACCTCTTCCAACTTTTGAAGTAAAGAAACATTTCTCAGGTCTTTTTACTAATCCTATTAAGCTTTTATTCAAAGATAAAAACAGCGAAATAAAAGAGTTTGAAAAAACTATTATAAGACCTACATTTAGCTATATGGGTAAGTATTATATATCTCAAAAAGCTATAAAACAAATAGTTGCATATGAAATGACTAAATTTGAAGATGTATGTCAAGTTGGGTCTATAAGTATAAAACATAATAAATCAGGTATAAATGTTGATATAAAGGTCAAGCTTAAAATGTTCGGAATATTAAGACAATGTGAAAATATACAAGAGAAAATAATGAATATACTAGAGTTTACAACGCTTTTAAATGTTAATGGTATAAATATACATGTAGTAGATATTTGTTAAAAAATAAATAAACTTATAATATGTTTACAAGTTAAATTTTAGTATGTTATAATTTATTCAAGGAGTGGGAAAACATTTTCCCTAAGATTCGACAAGCTACAACGTTTAACGGAAATACCAAATGATTAACATTAATAGAGGGGGTTTACTTAAATGTCAAGAGAAGTTTTAAGTGCTAAAGATTACATATCTAATGTAATGGAGAATGTTACAAAAAGAAATAGTGCAGAACCTGAGTTTTTACAAGCTGTTGAAGAGGTATTAAACACTTTAGCTCCAGTTTTAGAAAAACGTCCAGAATATATAAAAGCTAACATATTAGAAAGAATAACTGAGCCAGAAAGACAAATAGTATTTAGAGTACCTTGGGTTGATGATGCAGGAAATATCCAAGTTAATCGTGGAATGAGAGTTCAATTCAACGGAGCTATAGGACCTTACAAAGGAGGACTTAGATTCCATCCTTCAGTTTATATAGGAATAATCAAATTCTTAGGATTTGAGCAAATATTCAAGAATTCATTAACTGGACTTCCAATAGGAGGAGGAAAAGGTGGATCTGATTTCGATGCTAGAGGAAAATCAGACCAAGAAATAATGAGATTCTGCCAAAGCTTCATGACTGAGCTTTACAGACATATAGGACCAGATGTAGACGTTCCAGCTGGAGATATCGGTGTTGGAGGAAGAGAAATCGGATTCTTATACGGACACTACAGAAGAATAAGAGGAGCTTTCGAAAACGGAGTTCTTACAGGAAAAGGACTTCCATACGGAGGAAGTTTAATAAGACCTGAAGCTACAGGATTTGGAGTAACTTACTTCTGTAATGAAATATTAAAGCATGAAGGAGATACTTTCGAAGGAAAAACTGTTGCAGTTTCTGGATTTGGTAATGTTGCTTGGGGAGCATGTCAAAAAGTTAGAGATCTTGGAGGAAAGGTTGTTACACTTTCTGGACCAGATGGATACATCTACGATAAAGATGGTATCGTAACTGATGAAAAGATCAACTACTTAGTAGAAATGTTAAACGAGAACAAAGGTGCAAGAGTTAAGGATTATGCTGATAAGTTTGGATGCGAATTCGTAGCTGGACAAAAGCCATGGGGACAAAAAGTTGATATCATAATGCCTTGTGCTATTCAAAATGATATTACTATAGAGCATGCTAAGCAAATAGTAGAAAATGGAGTTAAGTACGTTTGTGAAGGTGCTAACATGCCATGTACTAACGAAGCTGTTGACTATTTCTTAGAAAAGGGAGTAATAGTTGGACCTGCTAAGGCTGCTAATGCTGGTGGAGTTGCAGTTTCTGCTCTTGAAATGTCTCAAAACAGCATGAGACTTTCTTGGACTAAGGAAGAAGTAGATGCTAAACTTCATAACATAATGATAAATATCCATGACAATGCTAAAGCTGCTGCTGAAGAATATGGATTTGGATATAACTTAGTTGCTGGAGCTAACGTAGCTGGATTCTTAAAAGTTGCGGATGCAATGGTAGCTCAAGGAAACTACTAATAATAAATTTCAAATCAGATAGAGTTAAATAACTCTATCTGATTTTTTTATGCTATAAAAAGTCAGATGATTTTGAATTTGTGGATAATATAGATTAAATATCTATATTTGCAACTATTTTAAGTAACAGAGTTATGAGGCTTGTTGGCGTAATTAATATGAATTTTGAGAACAAAGCTCGGAGGACTTTTTGGTAGCATGAAGGAAATTTTTTATTTCAATCGACGGATCCTATTAGATTCGTTCATGACATAAGATAACATAATACGCATTTTATATATAAAAAAATAAATATAAATAGATAAAATCTTTATTATATAATGTAATATTATGGTTTATATGGTATTATCTTAATGGGAATTATGAAAAATTTAGTACATATTATTAGGGGGATATTAATGATTAGCATAAAAAAAGAAAGAATATATGCCATTAAGATCATATGTATATATGCTATTGTTGCAAAGGTATTTGTTTATGTTAGTGACTATATAATAGGTTCTACTTTTAAAAGTATGGATAAATTGATAATATTTAATTATGTAAAATGTAATATATGTATAGTTATAACTTCTATAGCTTTTTATGTTTTAATAGAGAAATATATTAGAATTATTGAAAATTTAAAAAATGAGATTCAAGTAAATGATGAACAATATAAATTTGTAATAAATAATACAACAGGTGGTCTTTGGTGCTGGAATATAGAAAAAAAGCACATATTATTTCCACATAAATGGAAAAGCATATTGGGATATAAAGATCATGAACTATCAAACTCGGAAGAGGATTGGTTTAAATTGATACATCCAGATGATTATGATTATGTATTTAAAAAAACATATGATTATATGGATAAAAAAATAGATGAATTTAAAATAGAATATAGAATGAAAAAAAAAGATGGAACATATATATGGGTATTAGATAGAGGTCAAGCCATATGGGACGAAAATGGCAGAATAATAAAATTTATGGGAACGTATACAGACATAACAGAGATGAAAGAAAATCAGATAAACTTAAAGCAGAGTGAAGAAAAATTTAAGGCTTTATTCGATAATGCTGGAGATGCTATTGCGCTTATACAATTAAATGATAGACGTATGGATAGGTATATAGAAATTAATAAAAGTGCTTGTGAAAGGCTTGGATATACTAAAGAAGAATTATTAAATATGACACCATATGATATAAGAGATGATAGATCATATAATAAGTATAAAGAGTCTGTAATGAAATTAGATGAATCAAAATGTATAACATATGAAACGATTCATGTAACTAAGGACGCAATTAAAATACCAGTTGAGATAAATTGGCATTTATTTGAGTTTAATAATAAAAAAGTTATATTATCTATTGGTAGAGATATAACACAGCGAAAAGAAGCTAATGATAAGTTACTGAAAATAATAGAAGAAAATGAAGAATTACTCGCAAAAACTATTGAACACGATAGAATAAAAACTGAATTTTTTTGTAACATATCGCATGAATTTAAAACTCCATTAAATGTAATACTTGGAATTATTCAAGTGTTGAGTATTTATAAAAATGATAATTATATAAAAATAAAACCTGAAAAGTTTAATGAATATATAGATATGGGTAAGCAAAATTGCCTTAGACTATTAAGGCTTATCAATAATATTATGGATATTACAAAAATAGAATATGATTCTTTTGAAATTAAATATAAGAACTATAACATTATATATATAATAGAAAGCATAACTCAATCAGTAGTAGAATTTGCAAAATCAAATGGAATAGATATAATATTTGATACTGATATAGAAGAAAAAATAATTCCTTGTGATGTAGATATAATAGAACGGATAATATTAAATATATTATCGAATTCTATAAAAAATACTGATAAAGGCGGATGTATATGGGTGAATATATGTAATAATATTGATTATATGCTTATAAGTATAAGAGACAATGGAATAGGTATACCAGAGGATAAAATAGACACTATATTCGATAGATTTACGCAAGTTGATGGATCTTTAAAAAGAAAACACGAAGGAAGTGGAGTCGGATTATCTCTCGTAAAGTCTTTAGTAGAAAAACATAATGGAAACATATCGGTAACAAGTGAAGTCGGTGTAGGAACTCAAACGGTCATAAGATTACCGTATAATAATTGTAATAATAATTGTGAAATTGAGGAAGAATGTAATTATAATAGTGACTTAGTTGAAAAAATAAACATTGAATTTTCAGATATATATTCATTATAATTAAACTAAGGGCAATAAATAGTAGAGGAGGAAATGAAATGAAAGTAACTTTTATGAAGGTTGAGGATATAAATAGATTTGTAGAATTCGTATCTAAGTTGAAAGGTAAAGTATACTTGAAATCTGGAGAGTATTCTGTAAATGCGAAGTCTATAATAGGAGCTATGTATATAGTAAATGAAAATCCTGATCAAATAGTTGTAGAAGTTGAGGATGAAGTAGAAGCGAAACAAGTATTAACATTTTTAATGCAGGGATCTCATCTTAGAGAAGAATAAGAAAAAGACGACTTAAAAATTTAAGTCGTCTTTTTATATACTATAGGAATTATAAAATTTTCGCTCTGTGGATAATATTGATGAAATAACTACACTTACAACTATTTTGAGCAACGGAGCCCGTAGGGATCGTTGGCGACATGAGTCAGTGCGTAGCAATTAGACGAATTTTATATAATAAAATACTTCTAAAATTACTTGGAAAATATAATGTGAATTTTTGTATTTCTCGGGAAATATGTTTGAAAGGGGAATAAAATATGATAGATTGTCACATACATATATCTCTTGATGGAATAGATTTCAAAAAAGCTAGAGAGTTATCAAAAACAGAAGAAATAGAAAAAATTATAAGAAAAAGATTTAAAGAATATAAAAAAATAGGGATTTATGTTTTAAAAGATGGAGGAGATGATTTAGAAGTATCTTGTATAGCTAGAAAAATAGCAGGGGAAGAAAAAATTATATTTAAATCACCTGTCAAAGCCGTCTATAAGCATGGTATGTATGGTAAATTTTTAGGGTCTCCTGTGAGGGATTTAGATGACTTCAAAAATTTATTTCATTATTTAAAGTCTAAAGATATGGATCATCTTAAAATAGTTTTGAGTGGTCTTGTCGATTTTGAAAAATATATAAATCATACCGAAATATTTTTTAATAAAAAAGAACTTAAGGAAATTGTAAATATATCAAAAGATAATGGAATACCTGTTATGGTTCATGTGAATTCATCCGATGGAATAGATATGGCTATTGAGTGTGGTGTTGATACTATAGAACATGGTTACTTTATAAAAGATAGAGAAATTTATAAAATGGCAGAAAGAGATATTATATGGATACCAACATTATCTCCTCTTGGAAATCTAATGAAGGGAGATAATAGATTTAAGAGCTTCTTTAATGTAATAGAAAGGGTGTATAGAGAACATTTATATTCAGTAGCTCTAGCGTATGCAATGGGAGTTAAAATGGCTGTAGGGAGCGATAGTGGATGCTATAAGGTGGAGCATGTTCAAGGAACACTTGATGAGGTGAATCATTTAATAAAATCTGGGATAAGAAAAGAAGATGTTATTACTATGGCGATAAAAAATGGAATAAAAGCTTGTAACTTAAACGACAATGAGATTGGGTATGTTTATAGGAATAATAAAAGATGCTTATAGACTCTATAAGCATCTTTTATTATTAATAAAGAAAAACTTAATTCAGATAGAGTTTTTACTTCAACTGAATTTCTAGTAGAGCTAATCCGGAAGCTGTTAAGTTCTTATCTACAGCCTTAAGAGGGTAGATTCTTAGAACTTTTAGCTTTCGGATAAATCCAATATTTTTTTTATCTCATCAGCTATAATATCTAATTGTTCAGGATTTTCAATTAAATCAACCTTGTCTATGTTTACGTATAATATAGGAGAATCTGTATAGCTATCTATCCATGTTTCATATCTTGAATGAAGATTTTCCCAGTATTCTCTAGGAACTCTTTTCTCCATATCTCTACCTCTTAAGTTTATTCTATCTATTATAGTATCTATAGAACCATTCAGATAAATCATAAGATTTGGCTTTTTTAAGTGAGGGATCATATCATAAAATAAATCTCTATAAGTTTCAAAATCTCTCTTGCTCATTTTATCGTTGTCATATAAAGATTTTGCAAATATTTCAACATCTTCATATATACTTCTGTCCTGTATATTATTAAATCCATTTGATGCTATTGATTTTTGTTGTTTAAATCTTTGAGCTAGAAAATATAGTTGAAGATGGAATCCCCATTTTTCTTGATTTGTATAGAAATCATCTAGGTAAGGGTTATCATCTACTTTTTCAAAGTGAGAATTTAAATTAAGTTTTTGAGATAATAACTTTGTTATAGTAGATTTACCTGCACCTACATTTCCAGCTACAGTTATAAATATATTTTCATTTTTATCTCTAGGGATTGATGAAATATTGTTATTTATAAGTTTTAACATTAGATGCCTCCTAAATTTTTTATGCTACTTTCTACTTGTTCAATCATCCACTCTCTATCTTTTTGGCAGTTTATAAAATCCATATTTGTATTATCTACATCAATTATAATAGGTGTTTTTTCGCCAAAATAGTGTTTTAAAGATCTTTTATTAAAATAATACTCGTATTCTTCTCTTAGGTTGTCTATATAATTTCTATCCATTTGTCTTTCAAAATTTCTGTCTCTAAGAGCTATTTTTTTCATCAAAGTATCTGTGTTAGAATTAAGATAGATTATTATATCTGATTGAGGTAGACCACTTACGAATATATCATAGACTTGCTTGTATTTATGGAATTGCTTTTTGTTGAGTGTAAGACCTGCAAATATCAAATTTTTAATTATGTTATAATCGCTGATTACAATGTTACCTTGCTTAATAACCTTTTCAACATCTTCTAATTGTTTGACTCTGTTAAAGAAGAAAAATGATTCTGTTTGAAGAGCATATTCCTTAATATTAGTGTAAAAATGAGATAAAAAAGGATTTTCTTCAACTATTTCTCTTAAATGATGTGAATTAAAATGAGAGTTGAGTATATTAGATAAAGTAGTTTTACCAACTCCGATAGGTCCTTCTATGGAAATAAAAATTCCCTTTTTTGTATTTTTCATTATTAAAATCACCTTCTAAAAATAATATCTACAGTATTGTATCAAAAAAATAGAGTTAATTCTACAAAACTTGATCAAAAATACATTTCTAAATTATAGCATGATGTATTAAAATATAATTGTGACAAATGGCACGCATTATAGTTAAAATATAACCTTAGATTGAATTTTGATGAAAAAAATGGTAAAATAGTTCTAGTTAGAGGTTAGGAAGGGTGAAAAAATGAAGATATTAATAGTAGATGATGCTACTTTTATGAGAAATTTTCTCTTTGATAATATGCAAAAGCTTGGATTTGAAGTTATCGGAGAGGCTTGTGATGGGAAAGAAGCGGTTCAAAAATATATAAAATTAAAGCCTGACATAGTTACTATGGATATAACTATGCCTAAAATGAATGGTATAGAAGCATTAAAGGAAATAATAAAGATTGATGAAAGCGCTAAAGTTGTAATGATATCTGATATAGGACAACACGAGAAGATTATTGAAGCTATAAAAAGTGGAGCGACAGACTTTATAATAAAGCCTGTACACCCAGATAGATTAAAAGAATCATTAGAAAAAGTTTTTGTATAGATAATTAAACAATGCTACAAATTTCATCTCGCTTTGCCATGTTTTTATACATATAGTTAGCGGACTCTATTATGTTAAAGGCAAGAGCTGCTCCACTTCCTTCACCAAGACGCATATTCATATAAAGCATAGGTTCTAGCTTTAGAAGTTCAAGAGCTTTACTTGTTGCTTTTTCTTTTGAAAAATGAGATGCGATCATATATTCTTTACTTAAATTATTAATATTATATGCTATGATAGCAGCAGCATAAGATATAAAACCGTCTAATACAACGGGTATATTATTACTGCTTGCACCTAGTATAACTCCAGCCATAGCACCTATTTCAAAGCCACCTACTTTAGATAATACATCTATAGGGTCTTCTTTAATAGGTTTATTAATATTTATGGCTTTTTTTATTGTGTTTGCTTTTTTGATTATAGAATCATTATTAAGGCCTGAGCCCATTCCAGTAACATCGAAAGGGTCTAAGTCTCCAAATACTGATATTATAGCACTAGTTGCTGATGTATTCCCTATCCCCATTTCACCTATTCCAAGTACTGTATATCCATCATTTATAAGTTTGTTAGATAATTCAATACCTATTTCCAGTGAGCGAATAGCCTCATCGTATGTCATGGCAGGACCTTTTGCCATATTAGAAGTTCCTTTTCTTATTTTATAATCTAAAACTCCATCTATTAAATCATCACAGTTTATACCAATATCAACTGCAATTACATCTGCATTTGCACTCTTAGCTAAACAACCTACTCCACTAACTCCTTTTACGAAATTAGGAATTTGAAGTTTTGTAATTTCCTGAGGATCTGGAGCAACGCCTTCTTCATAAATACCGTGGTCAGCTGCAAATGCTAGTATAGCTTTTTTGGAAGTATCAAAGTCTGTTTTTCCATATATACCAGATAGCTGTACACAGATATCTTCTAATTTTCCTAAACTTCCTACGGGTTTAAAAAAACTGTCCAATCTTTGCTGAGCTAAATCCATATACCTTCTATCAGTTTTGCTTATAGAATTAATTGTTTTGTTTAAAAGCTTCATATTTTTATTTTCCCCCTTCTTACTTATAGTACAATTAGTACAATTCAAAAAGTCCATATCTTTAATTTTTGGTATCAAAAATTAAAGATATGGACTTTACCGTCATCCGTATCAACCCTATACAAGGCAGGTCTCCTGACTTTGTTTCATAGCTATATTCTCCTTCCCGGAAAGGACCAGTGGATACATGGATATAGCTTCACATTACAGTGGTGGGTCCGTTTAGGATTTTAACCTAATTCCCTATTCTCCTATTAAAGGCACCTTGTACTGAATATTATATTCTACGTGTTAGTGGTAAATTCCTTTTTTATTTTCTAGGTTTAAATTTGGTATATTATTCATATGTATTATGACTTTTAAATGGTTAATTTTTAAGCGCGTTGAGTTATATATAATATTTAAAATTAAATAATATAAATTTAAAAGAATTAATGAGTTGAAACTGACTCGCTGAGTCTTTTTTGATTAAAAAGAGAATTAAAAAAGACTCGTTTTGATTTTTATAGAAAAATAGAATTATGTGAAATGGTTATTTTGTCTTATTATATAATTTAGTCAGATGAATGCTTTGGCTTTAAAAAAGTGTATAAAATTTTAGAAGATTATATTTTGGCATAATTATTGCTAAATATAATGAATATGGGAAAAATATATAAATAAAAGATATATAACTATTAAAAATTCATCCGAAACCTAAAAGATTAGTTGTAGTAAAAACTTAATCTAAATTAAGTTTCACTTTATACTCATATATTATTGAGGTGATATGAATATGGATAATAAGAAAAATGAATTAGAAAATAAGTTAGATTATGAAGTGTTAAAAAAAATTTTAGATAATGCTTTTGATGAAATTTTTGTTTATGATAATAATTATCGTGTTATTTATGTAAATAGAGCATGTGAGAGGCATTATGGAATGAAACCATGTGAAATAATTGGAAAGACGTTTTATGAACTATTAGAGCTTAAATGCTGGTACCCATCTGTATTGCCTATTATATATAAAGAAAAAAGAAGAATGACTATTGAACAAAAATCATACTTAGGTGAGACTATAATAACTACTGCAGTACCGATACTTGATGAAAATGGAGATGTTGAACTTGTAGTAATGAGTGTGAGAGACAAAATACATGAAATAGATGTAGTTAGAAAAAAGTTAGAAGAAGGTTTATTAAATTGCGAAAAAATAGATAACTTTGAAGATAATATTATTGAATTTATAGAGGAGAAGATTATATCAAGAAGCCAAGAGATGAAAAAAATAATTGAACTATCAGAAAAGGTTTCTAAGGTAGATTCGACTATATTAATTAGAGGAGAATCGGGTACTGGTAAAGGGGTTTTAGTAAAACATATTCATAAAAAAAGCAATCGTAAGGATATGAATTTATTAACTATTAACTGTGCTGCTATTCCGGAAGATTTATTAGAATCAGAATTGTTTGGTTATGTAAAAGGAGCTTTCACTGGAGCGAGTGACAAAGGAAAAGTTGGGTTAATTGAACTTGCTAACAAGGGAACTGTATTTTTAGATGAGATTGGAGAACTTTCTTTAAGACTTCAAGCAAAACTTTTACATGTAATTCAGGACAAACAGTTCATTCCAATAGGAGGAAGAGAAGCGAAAAAAGTTGATATAAGGATAATAGCAGCTACAAATCGTGATTTAATGGAAATGGTAGAAAACAAAAGATTTAGAGAAGATTTATATTGGAGATTAAATGTAATTGAGATTGAAATACCTTCTTTAAGACAAAGGCCGAAAGATATTATTGCTTTGAGTAATTATTTTTTAAATAAATTCAATGATAGATACAAATATACTTGTTCTTTATCAGAAAAATGTTTAGAGTTTTTCGTAACTTACAGTTGGCCTGGAAATGTAAGGCAATTAGAAAATATCATTGAGCGCTTAGTAGTTACATCTTCAAAGCCTATAATAAGAGTTTCTGATTTACCTAAAATATTCTTTGAAGAACCAAAATCTGAAAAAGACAATGCTTTTCCTGAGTCTTTTGATTTAGAAAAAGAGAAATTTGAAAAAGAATTAATAACTAAAGTCCATGAAAAATTTAAAAGTTCTAGAAAAGTGGCAGAAGCTTTAGATATAAGTCAGTCAAAAGCAACTAGACTTATACGAAAGTATTGTCCTTAAAAAGTACAGCTATAAGCTGTACTTTTTTTATAGACTAAGAGATTATAAAATTTTTGCTCTGTTGATAAAGTTGATGGAAGAACTATACTTGCAAATATTTTGAGCAACGGAGCCCGGAGGGATCGTTGGCGACATGAGTCAGTGCGCAGCGACTAGATGAATTTTGAGTCGCAAATGACGATTTGAGTCAAAAAAAGTTTAAATTTGTAGAAAAAAATAAAATGATATAGCCGTATAACCTAGTCAATTTAATAAATAAAAATTTGGCATGGTTATTGCTAAACAAATAAGTGTAGACATAAAAAGTAAAAAAATATGAAAAGAGGTGTAATAATTGAAAAAAGCAATAATAAAACATCCAAATGATAATGTTGCTACTGTTTTAGAAAATATTGATGTAAACGAAAAAGTACAAATTCTTTCTGAAAAAACTGAAGTTTTAGATGTAATTACGGCTATTGATCCAATCCCTTTTGGTAATAAGATTGCAATTTGTAATATTGAAGCTGATGTAGAAATTATCAAATGCGGATATTCAATTGGAAAAAGCTCAAAACAAATTGAAAAAGGGAAGTTAGTACATGTTCACAATGTGAGAAGTGAAAGAATCAATTTTCCAGATGTTATAATAGATGAAATTATTAGACAAATGGGACTTAAAGAAAAAGGAATAACAGTAGGCTAGGTTGTTTTAACTGAAAGGAGTGCGGTTTATGAAATTTAATGGATACGTAAGAGCAGATGGAACGGTAGGAATTAGAAATAATATTTTAATTATTGCTGTAGATGAATGTATGGATGGTATTGCAAGAAAAATATCTGATAAAATAGAAAATTCAATAGTTCTTACAAATCATTATACATGTATGTTGGGTGGAAATGAAGAAACTTTAAGCAATATTATAAATGCTGGATGTAATCCTAATGTTGCTGGAGCTTTGGTATTGGCTATGGGATGTGGAAGTATTGATCCAGAGCTTGTAGCTGATCCTATAAATAAAACTGGAAGATTAGCTAAAACATTGACATGTATAAAAAATGGTGGAACAAAGAAAACGATTGAACAAGGAATTGAACTAGCAAAAGAAATAGAAAGCTTTGCAAAAACGTTTAAACGTCAACCAGTAGATATTTCAAAATTAGTTGTTGGTGTTAAATGTGGTGGATCAGATACAAGTTCAGGTATTGCTTCAAATCCAAGTGTAGGGAAAGCAGCAGATTTATTAGTAGATAAAGGTGCAATAGCTATAGCTGGTGAATTAATGGAACTTGTTGGGTGTGAAGATATATTATGCAAAAGAGCAGTAAATGATGAGGTTGCAAAAAAAATAAAAACTCTAATTTCAAATGAAGAAAAAAGATGGGGAGTAGGTTCGGATACTGAAATAATGAGCATTGGAAATAGTGTAGGAGGACTTACAACTATTGAAGAAAAATCATTAGGTGCACTTTATAAGACTGGTTCAAAACCAATTCAAGGAATACTTGAGTTTAACCAAGAAGGACATGAAAAGCCTACAAAACCAGGAATGTATTTATCAGATGTAACAATGCTTTGTGGTGGATCTGGAATGCATTTTGCAGCAGCTGGAGCTCAACTTATTTTATGGACAAGTGGTGGAGCAGGGTTTAATAATTCAATAGTACCAGTTATAAGAGTTAGTGGAAATGAAGATTTAATAAATGAAGATATTGATATTGATGCAACTAAAATTATGAAAGGCTTAGAATCAGCTGATGAAGTTGGAAAGAGAATTTTAGATAGAATAATTGAAGTTGCAAATGGAGAAAAAACTAATATTGAAGATATAGGTTATTCTTATTGTACTCTTTATCAAAAAGATATAAGACTTGAACAGTGTTTGGGGCTAAGATAGATAAAAAAATTAATAGGAGGAGATTAGGAAAATGAAAGATTTTATAAAGTATAATGTTCCAATTAAAAATATTGATGATTTACCATCATATCCAATACCTATATTAAAAGATACATTAGATAGGTTCTTAGGATGGGTTGAACCTCTTGTGTCTTCAGTAGAGTTTGAAAAAGCTAAAAAAACTGTAGAAGAGTTCCTAATCACAGGAGATTCTAAAAAATTGGAAGAAAAAATACAAGAACTAGGTAATAGAGAAGAAGATAGTTGGATTTATGATTACTGGGTTAAATCCCACTTATTAGTGAGAGCTCCTCTTACACCTCATACTAATGTTCCTATTATATATGAAAATCAAAAACTTCTAAAGTTTGAAGTTCTTGAGAGAATAGCTATACTTATGCATTCTGCTGCTGTTGTATATAAAGATTTCAAGGAAAATGGTGCAGGAGAATATTGGATTAAGAATAAACGTTATTCATCAGATGAATTTCATGGATTGTTAGCATCAATCAATGATATAAAAGAAGGAATGGATGAATACTATATCAATGATGAATGTTCAGAGTGTATAGTATTTTCTTATAAGAATCATCTTTATAATGTTCAGGTAATTAGGGATAAAAATGTCGTTTCTGTTGGTGAAATTGTAAATACCCTTAAAAATATTGTATCAAACACGATGGAATCACTTGTACCAAATGCTAATTATGTAACTGTTGGTGTGGATAGAGATGAAGCAGGAAAAGTACTTGGAGAGATTTTGATAAATGATAAAAATCAAAAGGAATATCAAAAAATTAAAGATGCTATTCTAGTTATGAATTATGATGATATAGAAATTAATGGTGTATATGAAGAACTGGATAATGCTTCTTATAATAGAGAGGATGTAAACCGATGGCATGGAAAAGGATTTCAGTTTTCTTGCACAAAGAATGGTGTTTTCTCTTTTATTGCAGATCATTGTTTTGTAGATGGTGGAACAGAAGTTTATTTTATTAACAAACTAAAGAAATATATTGAGGAAACTACATTTTCATTTGAAGAATTAACTTCAAATAATATAGCAGAAGAGATAACTTTTGATCTTTCAGAGGATATTAAAGAAGCCCTTTTAGATTTAAAAGAAGGGTTTGATAAGTGTATGGATAGTTTTGAAGCTAGATATGTTGATTTTGATGGATTATCTAGGGAAGTTCTGAAAGAAAAAGGAATTCTTTCTGGAGATGGATTCATTCATCTTGCATTTCAAGTAGCGCAATATATGACTTATGAAAGTATTAAGAACACATATATATCAGTAGATGCTAGAAGATTCTTTAGAGGAAGAACTGAGAGCAATAGGCCTGTATCAAAAGAGAGCGTTAGTTTTGCAAAAGAGTTTCTAAAAAAAGAAAAATCAAAAACAGAGCTTTATCAAATGATGAAAGAAGCATTGGATGAACATCATAGACGTGTTAAGTTATGTCAGTCTGGACAAGGAGTAAATAGATACTTATATGTACTAGAATCAGTATATAAAGATTACGGTAAAGAAATGGGAATCGTTGAAAAACCAGATCTGTTTAATACAGAAGCTTTTAAAGTTATAGGTGACAATCATTTATCAACAACATCTTTTGGTCACCCAGATATGAAATATCTTTATTTCCCTCCTGTTCAGGAGCAAGGATTTGGTATTTACTATTATGTAGGCCCTAAATCATTTATGATTATAACAGCCTATAAAGAAGATTTAGAAACAATGAATAAAATGATAGCAAATCTTCAAGAATGCATTAACGGAATGTTAGAATTGAATGAATAAAATATATAAATAATATTATAAGGAGGAATATTAATGGATACAAAAAAAGTTAGAATAGATAAAACTGTCTTTTTCGGTGCTTTAATAGCGTTATTAGCTGTTGCATTACCTATTATCATGATGCCAGAAAGAAGTGGAAAGGTGCTTGGTTTAATTAATAATGCTATAATAACTAAATTTGGTAGTTTCTTCATTTTGTTTGGGTTGTTTTGCTTAATATTTTGTATTTGGGTATCTTTCAGTAGATATGGAAAAATAGTACTGGGAGATGAAGGAGAAAAACCAGAATTCAGCAGTTTCTCTTGGGCTGCAATGCTATTTTGTGCTGGTGTAGGAGCTGGAGTTGTATACTGGGGAGTTATTGAGTGGGTTTATTATTATAAAGCTCCTCCACTTGGACTTGAAGTAGGTTCGTGGCAAGCAGCTGAAATGGCAGCAGCATACGGTATATTCCACTGGGGACCTATGGCTTGGGCTATTTATTCTGTAACAAGTTGTGCTGTTGGATATATTATTTTTGTAAGAAAAGGTAATGTTTTAAAGTTAAGTGAAGCTTGTCGTGCTTTATTAGGAAATAGAGTTGATGGTGTTGTTGGAAAGATAATCGATATTTCATTTGTATTTGGTATTGTTGGTGGAGTTGCTACAAGTTTAGGACTTGGATCACCATTAGTGACAGCAGGTCTTTCTAGAATATTTGGACTTAAAGAAACTCCTGGTCTTCAAATAGGAATATTATTCCTTGTAACATGTATTTTTGGATTTAGTGCTTATTCTGGATTGAAAAAAGGAATAAAAGTTCTTAGTGATGTAAATGTAGTATTAGCTTTAGGTATTGTTTTATTCGTTTTTCTAGCTGGGAATACTATATTTATAATTGAAATGGGAACAACTTCACTTGGTGTTGTAGCTACAAACTTCTTTAGAATGAGTACTTGGCTTGATCCAGCTGGTAAGTCAATGTTCCCTCAATATTGGACAGTTTTTTATTGGGCGTGGTGGGCTGCATATGCACCGTTTTTAGGTATGTTTATTGCTCGTATTTCAAAAGGTAGGACTATTAAACAAATGGTAATGGGATCTTTAGTTTATGGATCAGCTGGATGTGTTCTTTTCTTTGCTGTTTTAGGTAACTATGGGCTAGATCTTCAACTTTCTGGAAAATTAGATGTAGTTGCTAAGCTTGATGAATTAGGCGGACCACAAACTATTATTTCTATATTAGAAACATTACCTTTAGGTAAATTGATTGTATTTTTAGTAGTAGTTCTTAGTATTACATTTATGGCTACTTCTTATGATTCTGCTTCTTATATTCTTGCAGCTAATTCTCAAACAAAAGTAGACGATAATGGTGAACCTATAAGATGGCTTAGATTAGTATGGGCATTTAGCTTGGCTCTTATTCCTATTGGATTCATTCTTCTTGGAAGTCCTTTAAAAACTTTACAAACAGCTTCACTGGTTTTTGGTATTCCAGTTTGTATTGTTGTTATAATGACTGGGTTCTCTTTCGTAAGAATGGTAAAATCAGACATTAAAGAAAATAAATTAAAACAAAAAATAGTAATTGATGAATTTAAAGATATAGTATAGAAATTAAAATAATACCACATTTCTCATTTTAGATTACTTTTAGTAAAGTAATACTTTTATGAGAATATGGTATTATTTTTTTGTCTTTTTTCCTATAGAAAAGTTGTTGCAAAGCTAAAATTCTAAAACTCCATTTGAATTAAGTTTTATTTTATAATTAATATAACTTTAAAATTTGAATAACTCAATTTAAAAATATATTTTTTGGGTAAATTAAAAATATAAAGATGTGTAGATGAGGAGTGGAAAATTTATGAAAATATATGAAGAAAATAATTCTGTTGTAGTTGAAGGTATGAATGATTTTGAACCTAAGCATATATTTGAGTGCGGTCAATGCTTTAGATGGAATGAAGAAGATGACGGATCTTATACTGGAGTAGCATTTAAAAGAATACTCAATGTAAAAAAAGAAGAAGATTTAGTGTATTTTAATAATACAAATCTAGAAGATTTTCATAATATATGGTATAAGTATTTTGATTTAGATAGAGATTATTCTAAAATAAAAGAAGAATTATCTAAAATGGACAAATACTTAAATGAAGCTGTAAAGTTTGGATACGGTATAAGAATACTCAATCAAGATGAATGGGAAATATTGATATCATTTATAATATCAGCTAACAATAGGATATCTATGATAAAAAGAGCAATAGAAAATTTATCTATGAATCATGGAGAATATATAGGAGAATATAAAGGTAAAAAGTATTATGCTTTTCCATCTATTGAAAAGATGAATTCATTGACACAAGAGCAGATAAGAAAATGTGGAACTGGATTTAGAGACCAATATATAAAGGATACAACTTTTATAATAAATACTGATAACGAAGATATATATAAATACAAAAACTTAAATACCGATATGTGTAAGAAGGGACTTTTACAATTTTGTGGAGTGGGCCCCAAGGTTGCAGATTGCATAATGTTATTTTCTATGGAAAAGTATGATACATTTCCTGTAGATGTATGGGTAAAAAGAGTTATGGAAGAATTTTATGTAGACGAGAATCTTAGCTTAAAGAAAATAAGAGAATATGGAATAAATAAATTTTCAAATCTATCTGGGTTTGCTCAACAATATCTATTTTACTATGCAAGGGAGCTTAGTATAGGAAGAAAATAGGAGGTGATTGACATAATAGACACTATAATGTGGGCACTTGGAATATTATTTACCGTATCTACAGTGTTAGTATCGTTAGTAATATTCTTAGAGAATAGAAATCCTTCTAAGACAATAGCTTGGCTTTTAATCTTTGCAGTATTTCCAATAGGTGGTTTGATAATATATATACTCTGTGGTCAAAATGTGAGGCGTAAGAAGATATTTAAGACTCAGAAGATATTTTCAGATATAAAGGTTAGTCATTTATTCAGTAATATAAAAGAATTTGACAATCTATTGTTTGTAGAAAAGCAAGCTATAGTTGATAATATTATATTTAATGATAGCAGTATGGATAATTCAAAAAGAGTTATGAGTTTGTTACTGAACACTGGAAGAATTCCATTTACACTCAACAACGATATAAAGATATTAACAAACGGAAATCAAAAGTTTGATGAGATGATAAGAGATTTAAGAAAGGCAAAGCACCATATACACATGGAGTACTACATCATAAAAAATTCAGATATAGGGAATAAAATAAAAAACATATTAATAAAAAAGGCAGATGAGGGAGTAAAGGTTAGAATACTTTACGATGATGTAGGCTGTTGGAGACTTTGGTTTGATAGAAAGTTTTTCGATGATATGAGGGAGCACAATATAGAAATATATCCATTTTTAAAATCGAAAATTCCTTTTATAAATAGAAGATTAAACTATAGAAACCATAGAAAGATAGCTGTAATAGATGGAAAGATAGCATATACAGGAGGTATAAATATAGGAGACGAATACTTAGGAAAAAATAAGAGATTCGGATTCTGGAGAGATACACATATGAAGATAAAAGGTGAATCGGTTTATATGTTACAGCTTACATTTTTACTAGATTGGTATTTTGCAACTAAAAATAGAATATTCGATGGAGAGTATTTTCCATCTATATCTTATAAGGGAGATAGTATAGTTCAAATAGCTGCTAGTGGTCCTGATTCAGACTGGGAGGTAATACATCAAGCTTATTTTAGTGCTATATCAAAGGCAAAAAATAGAATATATATACAAACGCCTTATTTTATACCTGATGAGAGTGTATTGATGGCTTTAAAAACAGCAGCTTTAAGTGGTGTTGATGTAAGAATAATATTTCCAAGAATAGCGGATCATAAGATAGTTCATTTAGCATCATCTTCGTATTTCAAAGAAATATTAAAAACAGGAGGAAAAGTATATTTATATGAAAAAGGATTTATGCATTCAAAAATATTGATAATAGATGATGATATATGTTCTGTAGGAAGTGCCAATATGGATCTTAGAAGCTTTATGATTAACTTTGAAGTAAATGGATTCATATATGATGAGAAGGTCACTAAAAGGCTTGAGAAGGACTTTATGGAGGATATAGAAAATAGTGAAGAGATAAAGTATGAAGATTATATTAATAGATCTGTAGTCCAAAAAATAAAAGAATCAGCTGCGAGATTATTCTCTGCTGTTCTATAGAAAATTCATTTAATAATATTAACTGATAATAATAATGCTTATTAAAATATGTATGATTTAATGACATTTTAATAAGCATTATTTTATTTATAAACACAATGCTACAATATAATTACGAAAATCGGTGAAAAAAGTAAATAAATACTTACTGAAAACTCTTGAAAAATCATTGCAAATTAGATATATTATAATTATAATTAGCACTCGAGTTGAGTGAGTGCTAAAAGGAAAATAATACAATGCATATTACGAGGAGGGGTTATAATGAAAATCAAGCCACTAGCTGATAGAGTAGTTATAAAGAAATTAGAAGCAGAAGAAAAAACTAAAAGTGGTATAGTTTTACCAGGAAGTGCGAAAGAGCAACCACAAATGGCTGAGGTTGTAGAAGTAGGACCTGGTGGAGTTGTAGATGGTAAAGAAATTAAAATGGAAGTTAAGGTTGGAGATAAGGTTATATTCTCTAAATATGCTGGAACAGAGATTAAGTTAGAAGGCGAAGAGTATACTATCTTAAGACAAAGTGATATATTAGCGGTTGTAGAATAGATTAAAAATTATACATAATTAGGAGGGGTTTTAAATGGCTAAAGAAATTAAATTTGCTGAACAAGCAAGACGTTCATTAGAAAAAGGAGTTAACAAACTTGCAGATACTGTAAAAGTTACGTTAGGACCAAAGGGAAGAAACGTTATATTAGATAAAAAATTCGGATCACCACTTATAACTAATGACGGTGTAACTATAGCTAAAGAAATAGAACTTGAAGATGCTTATGAAAACATGGGAGCACAACTTGTTAAAGAAGTTGCTACTAAAACTAATGATGTAGCAGGGGATGGAACTACTACAGCTACGGTTTTAGCTCAAGCTATAATGAGAGAAGGATTAAAGAATGTAGCGGCAGGATCTAATCCTATACTTCTTAGAAAAGGAATACAAAAGGCTGTAGAAATTTCTGTTTCAAAACTACAAGAAACTTCAAGACATGTAGAAAATAAAGAATCTATAGCTCAAGTTGCGGCTATTTCTGCAGGAGATGAAGAAGTAGGTAAGCTTATAGCTGATGCTATGGAAACAGTAGGTAAAGATGGAGTTATAACTGTTGAAGAATCTAAGACTATGTTAACAGAGCTTGATGCAGTTGAAGGTATGCAATTTGACAGAGGATATTTATCTCCTTACATGGTAACAGATGTTGAGAAGATGGAATCTGTTTTAGATAATCCATATATATTAATTACAGATAAGAAGATAAACAATATTCAAGAAATATTACCAGTGCTTGAGCAAATAGTACAACAAGGTAAAAAGCTTCTTATAGTGGCTGAAGATGTAGAGGGCGAGGCTCTTGCTACTTTAGTAGTTAATAAGTTAAGAGGAACATTCGAAGTTGTAGCTGTTAAGGCTCCTGGTTTTGGAGATAGAAGAAAGGCTATGCTTCAAGATATAGCAGTTCTTACTGGTGGTCAAGTTATATCTGAAGAAGTGGGACTTGATTTAAAAGAAGCTGAGTTATCTATGTTAGGTAGAGCAGCTACTGTTAAGGTAACTAAGGAAACTACTACAATAGTAGATGGAGCTGGTAATGAATTAGAAATTAAAGACAGAGTAAATCAAATAAAGGTTCAAATAGAAGAAACATCTTCTGAATTTGATAAAGAAAAATTACAAGAAAGACTTGCAAAGCTTGCTGGAGGAGTAGCTGTAATCAAGGTTGGAGCTGCTACTGAAACTGAGCTTAAAGAAAGAAAGCTTAGAATAGAAGATGCTCTTAATGCTACAAGAGCAGCTGTTGAAGAAGGTATAGTATCAGGTGGAGGAACTGCACTTGTTAGTGTTATACCTGCGGTTGAAGAATTAATTGAAACTCTTGAAGGAGAACAAAAGATAGGTGCTAAGATAATAAGAAAAGCACTTGAAGAGCCATTAAAGCAAATTGCTACTAACTGTGGACTTGAAGGAGCAGTTATAGTTGAGAATGTTAAAAACTCTGATGTTGAAATCGGATTTGATGCTCTTAATGAAACTTATATAAACATGATAGAGGCTGGAATTGTTGACCCTACTAAGGTTACAAGATCAGCACTTCAAAATGCAGCATCTGTAGCTGCTGTATTCTTAACAACAGAAGCTGCTGTTGTTGATATTAAGTCAGATGATGCTGTTCCAGCTATGCCAGGTGGAATGGGTGGCGGAATGCCAATGATGTAATTAAAGAAGACCTTTTGGTCTTCTTTTTATTTTTGATAAAGTTTATTGTTGAGAGAAAAATAAATGGTATTAAAATACCATTTATTTTTTAAGTGTAGATCTTAAATTTTGAATATACTAAAAAAAGAAATGAAAAGACTTATAAGGGTAGGAGAATAAGTTAAGAATTGCAAAAAAGTCTACATTAAGAATCTTTACAATAAAGATTCTTTTTTATGTTAAAATAAGCTATGATAATTATTAGGGGTGATAGGAATGAAATTATCTATAAATCAGCTGAAAGAGTCTAATGCTTTTTTAAATAATTTATTTGAAAATATAACTTCGGGTATATTTTTGGTTGATAAGAATGTAAGAATACAAGAGTTTAACGATACATTCAAGGTATTGTTTAATAAACGCGATGTTGAAATATTAAATGGGTTATGTGGTAATGTTATAGGATGCATTTATACTGTTGAAGAAGGTGAGGAATGTGGTAATACTTCGAACTGTGGAAAGTGCTGTGTAAGAACGGCTATAAATAGGGCATTTCAAGATAAAAAAAATACTTTGAAGCAGGTTATGAATAGAGATTTCTATATCAAAGATAGTTCTATAAACAAACATCTTCAGTTTACAACAAAGTATATGACTTATAATGATGAGGATATGGTACTTGTAATATTAGACGATGTAACTGAGATTGAAAACAGCAAATTAGAGCTTGAAAGAAATAATAAGATTATACAAAAGTATAATGATAAGATAAAAAAGGAATTATCTATTGCTAGAAATGTTCAACAGAGTCTTATACCATATAAAACCCCTATATATAATGGGGTAAAATTAACGGCAGTTTACAAACCTTTGTATGAGGTTGGGGGAGATTTATATGATTTTATAAATATAGATGAGGATAATGTAGGCATATTTATAAGTGATATATCTGGACATGGAATAGCTGCTGCTATGATAACTACAATGGTAAAGGCTATACTTGAAACTAGTAAAGATCTTTTGTACACACCTGATAAGCTTATGGAGAATATAAATAACAAAATATTAAATGTAGCAGAGAACATGTATCTTACAGCTTTTTATGGAGTATATAATAACAAGACTAGAGAGTTTACATATATAAGATGTTCTCATCCTTATCCATTGATTATAAGGGATAAGGAGGTTATTGAGATTAAAGAAAGTGAAGGAATGATGTTAGGGGTATTTGATGGATTAGAATTTAAATCGCATAAAACTAAATTAAAACAAGGCGATAAAATTTTATTTTATACAGATGGATTAATGGAAACTAAAAATAATTCTGGGATTGAATTTAATAATAGAGTTTTTGAAATAATAAATAGTAGATCAGATAAAAATATACATGAGATTATAGAGGGTATAAATGAAGAGTTGGTATTATTTAAAGGCGATCAAGAGTATGAAGATGATATATGTATATTAGGGATGCAGATATAGCATCCCTAATGGATTTAATAGTTTAAGTTTTCAAACATAAAGTCTATTAAGTCTACAGCTAAGTGTAAAGTTTTATTATTATTATCTAAATTGGGATTGAATTCTACAAAGTCTATAGATTTAACTAACTTAGATTCTAATATTTCTTTTAGAACAGTCTTAGTTTCTTCAATGTCAAATCCACTGTCTACAGGAGTACCTGTGCCTGGAACAAATTTAGAATCTATAAAGTCCATATCAAAACTTAAATGAACTCTGCTTATATTATTTTGCCTTAGAGTATTTATGATAGAAGATATTGTTTCTTTAAGACCTTTTGATTTCATATCTTCAGGCGAATAAACATTAAGATTGTTTTGCTTTATAAGATTCATTTCACCTTCATCTAAGTCTCTAGCTCCTAATATGAATACATTTTTAGGATCTACTTTTTGACCTTTGAAATACAAGTTAGTAAGCTTTTCGTGACCAAATCCCATACAAGCTCCAAGTGGCATACCATGAGTATTTCCACTTCCAGATGTTTCATGGGTATTTATATCTCCATGTGCGTCCATCCATATAACTGCGAATTTATCATCGTGCTTGCTAATTCCTGAGATACTACCAAGACCTAGAGAATGATCTCCTCCAAGCATGAACGGAAAACTATTTGACTCAAGTGAAGAATATACCATATGAGCTAGGTTTGTGTTTACGTCGACAACAGAGTCTAGGTACTTCATATTACTATTTGCTTTGAATTTAGTATCATCTGATTCTGGTTTTACATAAAGGTTTCCTAAGTCATAAACTTTGTAACCATGTTTGCTTATAATAGATTCTATGCCGTTATTTCTTAATAAATCGGGAGCGGCTTCAGGTCCTTTTTTGTCGCATCCATAGAATAAAGGAATTCCTATTAAATTTACATTCATCTAAAAAACCTCCTAAGTATGTTAAATTATTTGCAGAAAGTATGTTAAAATTATATTATAATTATTACATATTTTTTACAAAAAAGAAAATAACAAAATAAATAAAATATTCAATGAAATTTGAACTATAGTTATAAGATAGAGGTGAATAAAATGGACATTAATAATTTGAAAAATCTACTTTTAGATATAAAGGATGGAAAAGTAGATGTAGATTCAGCATTAGAAGATTTAAAAACATTGCCTTTTGAAGATTTGGGTTATGCTAAAGTTGATCATCACAGAAGTATTAGAAATGGATATCCTGAGGTTATATATTGCGAGGGAAAGACTGATGAACATATAATAGGTATAGTAGAAAAAATGTATGAAAAAAAATCCAATATACTTGGAACTAGAGCAAAAAAAGAAACTTATGAAAAATTAAAAGAAATATATCCAAACTGCGAGTATGAGGAGTTTGGAAGAATTATAAAAATTCAGAATAAACCTATAGAAAATATAGGCAAGGGAAAAATAGTAGTAGTTACAGGAGGGACATCAGATATACCTGTAGCTGAAGAAGCTTATCATACAGCGAAGTTTTTAGGAAATGATGTTGAAAGACTTTATGATGTTGGAGTGGCTGGAATCCATAGGCTTTTAAATAATAGAGATGTTTTAATGAATGCTAGAGTTATAGTTGCAGTAGCTGGAATGGAGGGAGCTCTTCCTAGTGTTGTAGGAGGACTTGTAGATGTTCCTGTAATAGCAGTTCCAACATCTGTAGGATACGGTGCTAATTTTAATGGATTATCAGCACTTCTCACTATGTTAAATAGTTGTGCTTCTGGGATATCTGTTGTAAATATAGATAATGGATTCGGAGCTGGATATCTTTCTAGTATGATAAATAAACTATAACTTTTAAAGGAGAAGACAAAATGGAAAAAATACTTTACTTTGATTGTATATGTGGTGTTTCTGGAGATATGACTCTTGGCGCACTTTTGGATTTAGGTCTTAATAAAGATAAATTCTTAACTGAGATTAACAAGCTTAATATGAATGATGAGTTTGAAATTGTTATAAAAAATAAACAAGAAAATGGAATAAATGGTACTAATGTTTGTGTAAATGTTAAAGAACATACACATGAACATCACCATGATGGGCATAACCACCATCATCATAGACACTTAAATGACATACATAAGATAATAGATGAAGCTGATATTACGGATAATGCTAAAGAAATAGCTAAAGATATATTTATGCAAGTAGCTACAGCAGAAGCTAAGGTTCATAATAGTACAATTGATAAAGTTCATTTTCATGAAGTAGGTGCAACTGATTCTATAGTTGATATAGTAGGAAGTGCAATACTTATAGATATGCTTAATGTAGATAAAATTTACTGCTCATCAGTTCCGCTTGGAAGTGGGTTCGTAAAGTGCGATCATGGAGTAATACCTGTTCCAGCACCAGCTACAGTTGAAATATTAAAAAAAGCTAAGGTTAAAATAAATTCTGTAAAAGGAGAAACAACTACTCCAACGGGAGCTGCTATAGTTAAAACTTTAAGCGATGAATTTTCAGATGATATTGAATTTGAAATAGATTCTATAGGGTATGGAATGGGACATAAGAAATTTGAAATACCTAATATGCTAAGAGTTATACTCGGTGAAAAAAAAAAGAGAGCTTAGTATATGAGATAAATGCCAATATAGATGATATGAACTCGGAGATATATTCTTACTTATATGAAGAAATATTAAATATGGGAGCTCTTGATGTATATACTCACAGTATATACATGAAAAAGAATAGACCCGCAGTTAAATTATGTGTATTATGTGAAAAGGATAATTTAAATAAAATAATAGAATATATATTAAAAGAGACGACTACGTTTGGCATCAGATTTAATGAATTTAAAAGAGAGACTTTAGATAGAAAATTTATAAAGTTAAAAACAACTTATGGTAATATATCTATAAAATTTGCATATCATAAAGATAAAATAGTAAAATATGCACCTGAATATGAAGAATGCAAAATTATAGCTCAAAAATATAATGTTCCATTAAAAGACGTGTATGATAATATAAATTATGATGTGAAAAGGTATTTAAATATTTGATTATAAAACTTATTGAACGACAGAAAATTCCGAAAATGCTGATGGATATTAAAAGATATTGACAATAAAAAAAATGTTTGATAAATTATATAGCATAAGTTAAAACTATATTCACTCATATATACTCAGTAATATGGACTGAGAGTATCTACCGGGGGACCTTAAAGCTCCTGACTATGCGTGAAATTATTTATAGGTTATTTATTTATAAAAAAGTGGGTTTGTAGGCTGAGAGTATCCCTGTGAGTTTGCTTGTTAAATAAATATATATATACAAGGACCTATATAATGATTTCGCTTTAAATAGAAATTATTATATAAGTCCTTGTTTTTTTTTATCCGAAAGTTAAAAGTTCTAAGATTCCATCCTCTTAAGGCTGGGATAATAACTTAATAGCTTCTGGATTAGCTCAACTAAAAATTCAGTTGAAGTAAAAACTTCATCTGAATTAAGTTTCGCTTTATCTAAAATTATATACAACGAAGGTTTGAATAAGAGACATATTAGTTCTCTTATTTTTTTAAAATATACTACTAATGGAGGAGGATTTAAAATGAGTAAAATTGTAAAAGAAGGATTAACTTTTGATGATGTATTATTAATTCCTCAAAAATCGGACGTACTACCAAGTGATGTAGATTTATCGACATATCTTACTAAAAAAATAAAATTAAATATACCTTTAATGAGTGCAGGTATGGATACAGTAACTGAATCTAAGATGGCTATAGCCATGGCAAGAGAAGGTGGAATAGGAATAATCCATAAAAACATGACTATTAAAGAACAAGCTTTAGAGGTTGATAAGGTAAAAAGAAGTGAGCATGGGTTAATAGTAGATCCTTTCTATTTAAGCAAAGAGCATACTATAAAAGATGCAGATGAATTAATGGGAAGATATAGAATATCTGGTGTTCCAATAGTAGATGATAATAATAAATTAATCGGAATAATAACTAATAGAGATATAAGATTCGAAGAAGACTTTTCTAGAAAAATAGAAAATGTTATGACTAAAAGAGAAGATTTAATAGTTGCAGAAGAAGGAACTTCTCTTGAAGAAGCTCAAAAGGTACTAAGACAAAATAAAATAGAAAAGCTTCCTATAGTAGATTCAGATGGACTTTTAAAAGGACTTATAACTATAAAAGATATAGAAAGAAAAGTAAAACACCCTAATTCAGCTAAAGACTCAGGAGGAAGACTATTATGTGGAGCAGCTATAGGTATAACTCATGATATGATGGAAAGAGTAGAAGCTTTAGTACAAGCTAAAGTTGATGTTGTAACTCTAGATACAGCTCACGGACATTCGAAAGGAGTTATAGAAGGAGTCAAAAAGATAAAAGCAAAATATCCAGAACTTCAAGTTATAGCTGGAAACGTAGCAACGTATGAAGCGACAGAAGAATTAATACAAGCTGGAGCAGATTGTATTAAGGTAGGAATAGGACCAGGATCTATATGTACAACAAGAGTGGTAGCAGGAATTGGAGTACCACAAGTAACAGCTATAATGGATTGTTATGAAGCTGCTAAAAAATACGATATCCCAATAATAGCAGATGGAGGAATTAAGTACTCAGGTGATGTGGTTAAGGCTATTGCTGCTGGAGGATCTGTTGTAATGATGGGATCTATGTTTGCTGGAACTGAAGAAAGTCCAGGAGAGAAGATAATATACAAAGGAAGATCGTTTAAGGCATATAGAGGAATGGGATCTATAGGAGCTATGGAACAAGGATCTAAAGATAGATATTTCCAAACAGGATCTAGAAAATTAGTACCTGAAGGTATTGAAGGAATGGTAGCTTATAAAGGAAATGTTGAAGATATATTATTCCAATTAGCGGGAGGAATAAGATCTGGTATGGGATACTGCGGAGCACCAACTATAGATAAATTGATGGAGAATGGGAAATTTACAAGGATAACAGGAGCTGGACTTAAAGAAAGTCATCCTCATGATGTAACTATAACTAAAGAAGCGCCAAATTACAGTGCACAAGGAGAGAATTAATATGGAAAAAGAATTAGTATTAATAGTTGACTTTGGAGGTCAATATAACCAACTTATAGCTAGAAGAGTTAGAGATTGCAATGTATATTGTGAAATAATTCCATATACTTATTCTCTAGAAAAAATAAAAGAAAAGAATCCTAAAGGTATAATATTCACAGGAGGCCCTTCAAGTGTATATGCAGAAGGTGCACCTAAGATATCTAAAGAAATATTTGATATGAATATACCTATACTCGGAATCTGCTATGGAGCTCAAATTATGTCATACACTCTAGGTGGTAATGTTAAAAGAGGAGAGAAAAGAGAGTACGGAAAAACAGAAATAAACTATAAGGAAAGTTTATTATTTAAAGATGTAGATTCTAAAAATATAACTTGGATGAGTCATACAGACTTAATAGATAAGACACCAGAAGGTTTTGAGATAATTGCACACACTACTGATTGTCCAGTAGCTGCAATTCAAAATGAAGAGAAGAAATTATATGGAGTACAATTCCATCCAGAAGTTGAACACTCTATACAAGGTAATCAAATAATAAAGAACTTCCTATTTAAAGTATGTAATTTAAGTGGTAGTTGGACTATGGATTCTTTTGTAGATCAAAAGATAAAGGAAATAAAAGAAAAGGTAGGAGACAAAAAAGTATTATGTGCTTTAAGTGGAGGAGTAGATAGCTCGGTTGCTGCAGTCTTAATTCATAAGGCAGTAGGAGATAATCTTACTTGTATATTCGTAGACCACGGTTTACTTAGAAAGAACGAAGGAGATCAAGTAGAGCAGATATTTAGAAAAGAGTTCAAGATGAACTTAATAAGAGTTAATGTACAAGAAAGATTCTTAAACAAATTATCAGGAGTATCTGAGCCAGAGGCTAAGAGAAAAATAATTGGAGAAGAATTTATAAGAGTATTCGAGGAAGAGTCTAATAAATTAGGAAAGATAGACTTCTTAGTTCAAGGAACTATATATCCTGATGTTATAGAAAGTGGAGCAGGGGAAAGTGGAGCATCTACTATAAAATCTCACCATAATGTAGGTGGAATACCTGAAGATATAGAGTTTGAGATAATAGAACCGTTAAGAGACTTATTTAAGGATGAGGTTAGAAGACTAGGACTTGAGCTTGAAATACCTGAGTATTTAATATTTAGACATCCGTTCCCAGGTCCGGGACTTGGAATAAGAGTTATAGGAGAAGTTACTAAGGAAAAGCTTGATATATTAAGAGAAGCTGATGATATATACATGCAAGAACTTAAAAATAATGATTTATACGATAAAATATGGCAAGCATTTGCAACATTACCAGATGTTAAGACAGTAGGAGTTATGGGAGATGAGAGAACTTATGCTCACTTAGTAGGATTAAGAGCTGTTACATCTTCTGATGGAATGACATCTGACTGGTACAAGATGCCTTACGATGCACTTGAAAAAATTTCAAACAGAATAGTTAATGAAGTTGATGGAGTTAACAGAGTTGTTTATGACATAACTAGTAAACCTCCAGGAACTATTGAGTGGGAATAAAAAATAGATAGCCAATGGCTATCTATTTTTTTTTTATAAATATGAAATTATAATTTAAATAAAACTAATTAATACCAAAATATAGAAAGTTGTTGTCGTATAGTGTAAAATATAAAATAAAGAAAAATTTAGTTATACTGCAGATGAATAACAAAATGTAATACATTACAAATTTGTGAAGGACTGATAAATGAAAATGATTAGTTTATGTGATTTTATAATGGCTAGTTTGTTTAGCTACTTTTTTATTTATGTATTCAAAAAAATAGAGGGGTATAAAGATAATAATTTAGGTTTAGAAATAAAATGTATATTGTTAATATCATTAATAGATTTTATATTGAATATGATAGCTATTAAGCCTATAAAGCTAGGAGTATACTATATACTTTTAGAGATAGCTATATATTATATAATGAGAAAGAAGCAAGATAATTTTTTCTTATCATACATTTTAACATTTTGGGTATTCCAAATCTCAGATATATGTGTAGGGCTTTTTTTCTATAAAAGCAATATGGTGCCAAAAATTTTAAGTGAAAATATATATTTTAATATAATAGGATCTATGGTATTAGTAATTGGGGTATCTATATTGCTATGTAATATATTGTTGAAATTTAGGAAAATAAATAAGAGATTAGTTGAGGAAGAAGAAAAATTCCTTTGGGTATATATAAATATTTTTATATTAGTTTATATGAGTTATGTACATATGTACAGTGGTACGAAAAATATGCAAAATATAATCACTGTTACATTTGTGCTTTTATTTTTTCTTTTTATAAGTTATCTAATATTTATGGTAATAAATAAATTGGATATCGAAAAAAATGAAAAAAAATATATACAAATGTACAATAAGATTATAGAAGACTCTTTAGATAGTATGAGAGAATACAAGCATGATCAAAACAATATATTGTTATCCATGAGTGGATTCTTAGCAAAAGATGATATAGAGGGCTTAAAGAAGTATTTCTATGAAGATATATGCAAAAATCAAAAGATAAATAATAAGAAACTATATGGATTTAATAAGATAAAAAATAGCCCTATAAAAGGGTTAATGAATTATAAAGTTTCAAAGGCTATATCAAATAAAATAAATTTGAGCATAGATATAAGCAATGATATTAATGAATTTTTTGTGAATGATATAGACATGTGCAAAATACTAGGAATATTACTTGATAATGCAATAGAAGCAAGTGTTGAATCAGATGAAAAAATATTAAATATTTGGATATCAAATGAAGAATCTAAAGTATCTATAGCCATATCAAACTCATTTAAAACTAGACCAGATATTAATAAAATATTTGATAAAGGATATTCCACTAAGGGAGAAAATAGGGGTTTAGGCCTCAATACTGTAAAGAAATTGTCAGAAACTAAGTATACTAATATGTGTATGAATACAAGAATAGAATATGATTTATTCAAAATAGAACTTATATTAAAAAAATAGAACAACCGAAGTTGTTCTATTTTTTTAATAATGATTTTGGAGCTGTAGGTTCTTCCATGAATCCTCTGCTACAACAAAAACCTATAGATGTAGTAGCTAAGAAAAAAGCAGTACTAAATACAAATGTACATAACAGAGTTTTTAACTTATTCGAAATTTTCATAATTCTTATACCTCCTGTTAAATATTTTATATGTAGTAGGGTGTATAGCTATACACTCAAATAACAAAACAAATAAAAATATATTAGCTATTGTTTGACTATTAGAGATTAAAGAAATAAAAATATATATAATTCCAGTTGAAATAGAAAATCTTTTTTTTCTTTTTCTAGTTAATTCATTGAGTAAAGGTCTTTGTTCTGTATCTGATGGAGCGTATTTATATAGTAAATATAGTATTAATATAGATAGAGATAGTTTAATATTTATAGGAATAAATAATAGCTTTGATATATAAATTAAAGTAAAAAAAGCTATACAACTGTAAAAAAGACACATCTTTCCGTTTTTCATATGTATTCCATGAGCATTACTTCTTATAAGCCCGAATAATAGATAACTTAAAATGCTGTACTTAAATATACCTAAAAAGTAAGAAAGTCCTAAAAATATAGGAAGTTTATAAAGCTCCATTAAGAAAAGATTTAGCCCATATTTAGCAATTTCTAAATCATCTTCAGATTTATTCTCCATATAGGGTTTCATTGAATCGAATATAGCATCAGTTGCCTTGTAAATAAAACTCATATTTAACACCTTTCCTTCGTATATACTAAATTATAGCAAAAAAATACAGAAAATTCAAACGATTAATGATTGAGGATATAAAAATAAAATAATAAAAGAAATTTTTGAAAGAAAAGTACTATTTTATTATTAAAAATGATGCTATTGTAGCAAAAAAATTCATAAAAATATTTGTTATTTTATAGAGTTACATAGGTAATGTTCGTTACATGACGTATGTTATACTTATGTAATAAAAAAATATATGAAAAACTCTTGACTATTAACGAACAATAATTTATTATTAAATCATAAGATAACTTAATAGCCGAACTTTCTTATATAATCCTCGTAATATGGTCGAGGAGTTTCTACGGAATAGCCTTAAACATTCCAGCTATAAGAAAAGCTTTATATTCCACTAAATTTAGCTAGTTTAAAGCTTTTCTTATATAATTGTAAGAATTGTTTGAGCTAGCTTTATTAATTTTAAGGAGGGATATCAATGCAATTAGCAGAAAAAAAAGTTGAATCTACTGAGCAACCAAAAGGTATGCTAGATAAAATATTTAAGCTTTCAGAAAATGGAACTACTATTAAAAAAGAAGTTCTTGCAGGTATTACGACTTTTATGACAATGGCATATATATTAGTAGTAAATCCAATGATTCTTGGTGATGCAGGAATGGATAAGGGTGCAGTATTTATGGCAACGGCACTTGCAGCTGTAATAGCAACTTTTGTTATGGCGTTTTTAGCTAACTACCCAATGGTACTTGCACCTGGTATGGGTCTTAATGCATTCTTTGCATATGGAGTTGTTTTAGGAATGGGATATTCATGGCAATTTGCTTTAGCTGCTGTATTTATAGAAGGTATCATATTTATATTACTTACATTTTTTAACGTTCGTGAAAAAATAATAAATGCAATTCCTCAAACTTTAAAAAATGCTGTTACAGCAGGTATTGGATTATTTATAGCTTTTATAGGACTTGTAGGTATAGGATTTGTAGAAGCTGGAGGAGCGATATTAAAGCTTGGAGATGTTAAAAGTCCATTAGCATTACTTGCAATATTTGGTATTATACTTACATCTGTTTTAATTAGTAGAAATGTTAAGGGAGCTTTTTTAATAGGAATGATAGCTACATCAGTAATAGGAATGGTTACTGGAATAGTAGTAGCACCTAGTAAGTTAATAGATGCACCACCGTCTTTATCTCCAATATTTATGGCCTTTAGACATATACCATCATCTGAAATATTCAGTATGGATATGGTAGTAGTAGTATTTACTTTCTTATTCGTAGACTTATTTGATACAATAGGATGCTTAGTTGGTCTTGCTAGTAAGGCTGATATGTTAGATGGAAATGGAAACCTTCCAAGAGCAAAGCAAGCATTATTTGCAGATGCTGTAGGAACAACAGCTGGAGCTATGCTTGGAACTTCTACAGTTACAGTATTTGTTGAGAGTGCATCAGGTATAGCTGAAGGTGGAAGAACAGGTCTTACTGCATTTACAGCAGGAATATTATTCTTAGTATCAACTTTATTCGCACCTATATTTACATCAATACCAACACAAGCAACAGCACCTGTATTAATACTTGTAGGAGTAATGATGGCATCATCACTTCTTAAAATAGATTTTAATGATTTCACAGAAGCAATACCAGCATTTTTAACAGTTATAATGATGCCGCTTGCATATAGTATAGCTGAAGGATTGGTATTTGGAATCGTTTCATATACTGCAATCAAACTTTTAACTGGTAAAAAACACGAGATTCAACCTACTTTATATATTCTATCTTTACTTTTCGTATTAAAGTACGCATTCGCTGGTTAAATTAAATAATAGCCCTAATTTATAGAAAAATCTATATAGGGCTATTTTTATACCCATTTTAGGATAGAATGGAATTTATAGGATAAAATAAAACTATAGGAGGTGCCTTATGAAGGTAGCTATAATAATGGGATCGAAGTCAGATTACCCTAAGTTAGAAGAAGGAGTAAATTTATTAAAAAAATTTGGCATAGAAGTTGAAAAAAGAGTTTTATCGGCTCATAGAACACCTGATGAATTGATGAAATTTATGAAAAATATAGATGATGTAGATGTAATAATAGCGGCTGCTGGAAAGGCTGCACACTTAGCTGGAGTTGTAGCATCTCATACTTTGAAGCCTGTAATAGGAATTCCAATTAAGTCCTCAACTTTAGATGGTATGGACTCATTACTTTCTATGGTTCAAATGCCAAAGGGAATCCCAGTTGCAACTGTAACTATAGATTCTTCTTTAAATGCATCATTACTTGCATCTCAAATAATGAGCTTAAAATATGAAAATCTTAAAACTGAACTTGAAAATCATAGAAAAGAAATGGCTAAAAAAGTACTAGAAGATGATGAAATTGTAAGAAATTTATAATATAAATACTATATGGGGAGGTAAATAATATGGAAATGCTTTATGAGGGAAAGGCTAAGAAAATTTTTAAAACGGATAATGATGGTGAATATTTAGTTTATTATAAAGATGATGCTACTGCATTTAATGGAGTTAAGAAGGATGAAATAAATGAAAAGGGAATTATAAATAATAAGATATCTTCTTATGTATTTGAACTTTTAGAAAACAATGATATAAAGACTCATTATATAAAGAGAACTTCTGATAGAGAAATGATAGTTAAATCTGTAGATATAGTTCCTCTTGAAGTTATAGTTAGAAATGTATCTGCTGGATCTATGTGTAAAAGATTTGGAGTAGATGAAGGTATAGAATTTGAGTCTCCTGTATTTGAATTTTCATATAAGAACGATGACTTAGGAGATCCTTTAATTAACGATTATCATGCTATAGGTTTAAAAATTGCTACAAAAGAAGAATTAGATTATATAAGAAACCAAGCTTTTAAAATAAATGAAATATTAAAGAAGTTTTTTAAAAAGCTAGATTTAAGATTGATAGATTTTAAATTAGAGTTTGGAAAAACTCAAGATAATCAGATAGTACTTGCTGATGAGGTTTCTCCTGATACTTGTAGATTATGGGATATTAATACAAATGAAAAGATGGATAAGGATAGATTTAGAAGAGATTTAGGAAATGTTATAGATGCTTATAAAGAGGTTCTTAGTAGAATCGAGTTATAAATGTTTTTAGCTCAAGAGAGGGTGATAAATATGTGCGGAATTATAGGTATTAGTTCAAATAAAGATGTATCTAAGGAACTCTACTATGGACTTTATTCCCTACAGCATAGGGGTCAGGAAAGTTGTGGAATAGCTGTTTTAAATGAAGATAACAATATAAATTATCATAGAGGTATGGGTCTTGTATCAGACGTTTTAAAAGAACAAGAGCTGAATAATCTAAGTGGACATATAGGTATAGGCCATGTTAGATATTCAACTGCTGGAGGAAGTCATTTATCTAATTGCCAACCGCTAGCTGGAGTTTGTAGAAGAAGGAAATTATCTATAGCTCACAATGGAAATTTGATAAATCACGACTACTTAAGAGAAACTCTTGAAGAAGAAGGATTTATGTTTCAAACATCTATAGACTCTGAGGTTATATTGTATATATTATCTAGATACTATAAAGGGAACATTATAGATAGTGTGAAAATTACTATGGACTATATAAAAGGAGCATATTCTCTAGTAATACTTAGCGAAGAAGGGCTTGTAGCTGTTAGAGATCCTTATGGATTTAGACCGTTAGTTCTTGGTAAAAAAGGTGATGAATATATAGTTTCATCAGAAAGTTCTTCTATAGATATACTTGGAGGAGAAGTTATAAGAGATATAGAGCCAGGAGAGATAGTTCTTATAAATAACGGAGAAGTTAAATCTTATAATTACAAAGATAATTACAAGGAAAAGCAAAAGACTTGTATATTTGAGCATGTGTATTTTGCTAGGAATGATGCTATAATAGATGGCGTTAATGCATATGAATTTAGAGTAAGATCAGGTCAAATACTTGCAAAAGAAGACGATATAAAAGCTGATATAGTAATACCTGTTCCGGATTCAGGGATACCCGGAGCATTAGGATATAACAAAGAGAGCAATATACCTTTAAAAGAAGGACTAGTTAAAAACAGATATGTTGGAAGAACATTCATAAAACCTACTCAAAGTGAGAGAGAGATAGGAGTAAAATTAAAACTTAATCCTCTGACTTCTGTAGTTAAAGGAAAATCTATAGTATTAATTGACGATTCTATAGTTAGAGGAACGACATCAAAGATACTTATAGACTCACTTAAAAAAGCTGGAGCGAAAGAGGTACACCTTAGAATAACATCTCCTCCGGTTAAATATTCTTGCTATTTTGGAATAGATACACCGAGAAGAAGTCAGTTAATAGCATCTCAAAATTCTGTAGAGGATATAAGGAAAGAGATAGGTGCAGATTCTTTAAAATTCTTATCTACAGATGCACTTATGAAAGCAGCAGATTGTAATGATATATTCTGTATGGCTTGCTTTGATGGTAAATATCCAATAAAGCCTATGGTCGAGGAGGATTAGTATGAACAAGATAACTTATAGAGATAGTGGAGTTAATATAGATGAAGGAAATAAAGCTGTAGATATTATAAAGGAAAAAGTTAAGTCTACTTATAATAAAAATGTTTTAGGCGATTTAGGAAGCTTCAGTGGTCTATACAGCATAAAAGATTGTTTAAGTATGAAAGAACCTGTTTTATTATCTTCTACAGATGGAGTTGGTACTAAGCTTAAGATTGCTCAGATTATGGATAAGCATGATACTGTAGGAATAGATTTAGTAGCAATGTGTGTAAATGACCTTATATGCCAGGGAGCAAAGCCTCTGTTTTTCCTAGATTATATAGCTACGGGAAGTCTTAAATCAAACCAAGTAGAGGATATAGTTTCAGGTATTGTAGAGGGATGTAAGGATTCGGGATGTGCACTTGTGGGTGGAGAAACTGCAGAAATGCCTGGAATGTACAGCGAAGATGAGTACGATTTAGCTGGATTTTCTGTTGGTATATGTGATAAAGAAAATATAATAACTGGAGAGAATGTAAAAGAAGGTGATGTTCTCATAGGTATATCATCTAGTGGAATACATAGTAATGGATTCTCTCTAATAAGAAAAATATTCTTAGATAAGTTAAGTTGGACACTTGATAAGTATGTAGATGAACTTGGAAAAACTTTAGGAGAAGAATTGTTAACTCCTACTAAAATATATGTAAATACAGTAATGAGCTTAATATCTAAATATAATATAAAATCTATAGCTCATATAACTGGTGGTGGATTAATAGAAAATGTTACAAGGGTTATACCAAAGGGTTTAGGATTAAGTATAAACAAAAATTCATGGAGAGAACTAGATATATATTCTCTTATAAAAAAGCTAGATTTAGTTGATGAAAGAGAACTATATAGAAGCTTTAATATGGGAGTAGGGCTTGTAATTATAGTTGATAAGAATGAGGCAAGAGATATAGTTGATTTTATAAATCAAAATGAAGAAGCTTATATAATAGGCGAAGTAACTGGTAATAGTGGTGTTGTACTATGTTAAATATAGCCGTTATGATATCAGGCTCTGGAAGCAATCTTCAGAGTCTGATAGATGGTTGTAAGGATGATATAAATGGAGATATAAAGATAGTTATATCTGATAATAAAGAAGCTTATGGACTTACAAGAGCTAGAGAAAATAAAATAAAAGCTGTGTATGAAAAAGATGAAAAAAAGATAATAGAAATGTTAAAAAATGAAAATATAGATTTGATAGTCTTAGCTGGATATCTAAAAATAATAAGTGAAGAATTTGTAAGTGAGTTCAAAGATAAGATAATAAACATACATCCGTCTTTGATACCTTCATTTTGTGGTAAGGGGTATTATGGTAAGATTGTTCATCAAAAGGTTCTTGAATACGGTGCTAAAATAACTGGAGCTACAGTTCATTTTGTAGATGAGAAAGCAGATAATGGTCCTATTATAATCCAAGAAGCAGTAGAGGTTGAAGATGTTGATACTGTAGATACTCTTCAAAAAAGAGTGCTTCATGTGGAACATAATATACTAAAAAAAGCAGTTAAGTTATTCTGTGATGAAAAACTTGAAATTAGGGGAAGGAGAGTGCTTATAAATGAATAAAAGAGCATTAATAAGTGTTACTAATAAAGAAGGAATAGTTGATTTTGCTAGAGAACTTGTAAAACTTGGATATGAGATAGTATCAACAGGGAATACTTATAAGGTAATAACAGATTCTGGAGTAGATGCACTTAAAATAGATGAGGTAACAAATTTTCCTGAAATATTAAATGGAAGAGTGAAAACTTTAAATCCATATATACATGGAGGAATACTGTTTGAAAGAGATAAGTCTGAACATATAGATACTATAAAAAAACATAATATATGTCCTATAGATATTGTTGTAGTTAACTTATATGATTTTGAAGGATCTCTTAAAAAAGACGAAGACCATGCCAAAATGATAGAAAATATAGATATAGGAGGCCCTACTATTATAAGAGCGGCATCTAAAAATTATAAAGATGTAACTGTAATAGTTGATCCTAAGGATTATGATATCATAATAGATAAAATTAAAAATAACTCTCTATCTGTCGAAGATAGACTAAATCTTGCCTTTAAAGCCTTTTCTATAACAGCTCGTTATGACTCTTTAATTTCTACTTACTTTGCAAATAGTTTGGGAGAAAAATATCCTCAATATTTAAATTTAACGTTTGAGAAACAGTATGAGCTTAGATATGGAGAAAATCCACATCAAAAGGCATGCTATTATAAAGATAGCTTTAGTCAAAAAAGTATATTAGATTTTGAAAAATTACATGGGAAAGAATTATCTTTCAATAATATAAATGATTTAAACGGATGTCTTAATATAATGAGTGAATTTAAAGATGAAGATTATATAACAGCAGTTGCTGTAAAACATACTAACCCATGTGGAGTAGCTGTTGGAAAAAATTCATATGAAGCATTCAAAAAATGTTATGAATCAGATCCTGTATCTATATTTGGAGGAATAGTAGGAATAAATTCCACTGTTGATGAGGATACAGCTAAGATGTTAAATGATATATTCTTAGAGATAATTGTAGCATATGACTATACAGATAAGGCGCTTGAAATATTAACACAAAAGAAGAATGTTAGAATACTTAAAATAGATGACTTAAATAAAAGTAGCAGAGGGTACGATTTTAAATATTTAGATGGAAAGCTTTTAGCACAAGATGAGGACGAGAAGTTACTTGATAAATTTGAAGTTGTAACTGAGAGTAAGCCAAGCGACAAAGAAATAGAAGATATGAAGTTTGGAATGAAGATAGTTAAGAATATGAAGTCAAATGGAATCGCTATAGTTAAGGATGGAAAAACTATCGCTTTAGGGCCTGGACAGACTAGTAGAATATGGGCACTTGAAAACAGTATAAATAATAACTGTGACAAGGACTTTAACGGTGCTACACTTGCATCAGATGCATTTTTCCCATTCGATGATTGTGTAAGACTTGCTGCAAAATACGGTATTAAAAATATAATACAACCTGGAGGATCACTTAAGGATGCAGATTCTATAAAGGCTTGTGATGAGTTAGGAATATCTATGGTGTGTACAGGAGTTAGACATTTTAAACACTAAAATATAAGCGACGGGGTGATTTTATGAAAGTTTTAGTAGTTGGAAGTGGAGGGCGTGAGCACGCTATTTGTTATAAGCTATCAAATGAAGATAAGGTTGATAAAATATACTGTGCTCCCGGAAATGCTGGAATATCTGAAATCGCTGAAACTGTTGATATTAAGGATAGCGATATAGACTCTTTAGTTGAATTTGCAAAGAAAAAAGATATAGATATTACTATAGTAGGACCTGAGCTTTCGCTTGTAATGGGAATAGTTGATGAGTTTGAAAAAAATAATATGAAGATATTTGGACCTAATAAAGCATGTGCACTTCTTGAGGGAAGTAAGGCTTATTCTAAAGAGTTTATGATAAAACATAATATCCCTACAGCTAGATATAAAGAATTTAATAATTTAAATGAAGCTATAAAAAATGTGGGTATATACGGATATCCTGTTGTAGTTAAGGCTGATGGTCTTGCTGCTGGAAAAGGTGTAATAATAGCTAGTTGTGAAAATGAAGCTGTTGATAGCTTAAAGGATATGATGCAAAACAAGAAATTTGGAATATCGGGTGAAAAGGTAATAATAGAAGAGTTTTTAACTGGCATAGAGACATCTATATTGACTTTCGTAGACAATGAAACTATAGTACCTATGGTAAGTGCAAAGGATCATAAAAAAATATTTGACGGTGAAGTTGGACCGAATACTGGAGGAATGGGAACATTCTCACCAAGTGATATATATGATGAAAAGTTGCAAATAGAGATAGATGAAAAAGTATTAAAGCCTATAATGGAAGGACTTAAGAAAGACAATTTAAAATATAAAGGTATACTTTTTATAGGACTTATGATAACAAGTGATGGGCCAAAGGTTTTAGAGTTTAATGTTAGATTTGGAGATCCTGAAACACAGGTAGTTCTTACAAGGCTCGAAAGTAGTTTGATAGATATAATAGAGAGCATTTTAGATAATAGATTAAGTGATACCCATATAAAGTGGAGCGATAAGAAAACTGTCTGTGTAATGCTTACATCGGGTGGATACCCTAATAACTATGAAAAAGGAAAAGTTATAAACATAGATGATTTAGACGAGGACATAATTTTATTTCATAGTGGTACTAAAATTGAAAAAGAGCTTCTATTAACAAATGGAGGAAGAGTCATTGGGGTAAGCGCAAAGGCAGATACTCTAAAGGAAGCTACAAGAAAAGTATATGAAAACATAGATAAGATATATTTTGATGGCATGCATTATAGAAGAGATATTGGGGAGTGTGAGTAATATGTCTAATATAAAAAGATTGTTCGTAGAGAAAAAATCTGGATTTGATGTAGAATCTCAAAGGTTACTTAGGGATATAAAAGTAAACTTAGGGGTAAAAAATATAAACAATATTAGAGTTGTAAATAGATATGATATAGAGAATATATCGGATGATGTATATGAAAAGTCTGTTAAGAGTATATTCTCTGAGCCCAACATAGATAATGTATATCATGAGAATATAGATATAGATGATAATTCAAAGATGTTCGCTATAGAATATCTTCCTGGACAGTATGACCAAAGAGCTGATTGGGCTGTTCAATGTATAGAAATATTAACTCAAAACAGTAGACCTTTAGTTAACTTTGCTAGAGCTATAGTAATAGAGGGAAAAATTGATGATACTGAGTTTGAGAATATAAAAAATTATCTTATAAACCCTGTAGATTCAAGGGAAGCTAGATTAGATAAACCGGAAAAGCTGGTTGTAGAAATTGACCGTGTAGATGAGGTTGAGGTTATAGATAACTTTATAGACATGGATGAGAATGATTTAAAAGAGTTTATAAAAGATAGAGGCCTTGCAATGCTATATGATGATCTAGTGTTGATACAAGATTATTTTAAAAATACAGAAAAGAGAAATCCTACTATAACTGAGATAAAGATAATAGATACTTATTGGTCAGATCACTGTAGACATACTACTTTTTTAACTAAGGTAGAAAGTGTAGAGATAGAAGATGGAAAGTATTCAGATATAATAAATAAGACTTATGATGAGTATAAGGAATCTAGAAGCTACGTATACGAGTCAAGAGAGAAAGATATAACGCTTATGGATATAGCAACTATATCTATGAAGGAGCTTAGAAAGAAAGGACTACTTGAAGATTTAGATGTATCTGAAGAGATAAATGCATGTAGTATAAATGTAGATGTAGAAATAGATGGTGAAACCCACAAATACCTAGTAATGTTTAAGAATGAAACACATAATCATCCTACTGAAATAGAGCCATTTGGAGGAGCTGCTACTTGTCTTGGAGGAGCTATAAGAGATCCTTTATCAGGAAGAAGTTATGTATATCAAGCTATGCGTATAAGTGGATGTGCAAATCCTCTTCAAGATATAAGTGATACTCTTGATGGCAAGTTACCTCAAATTAAGATAACTAAGGAAGCTGCACATGGATACAGTTCTTATGGAAATCAAATAGGCGTAGCTACAGGATTTGTTGATGAAGTGTATGACGATGACTTTGTAGCAAAGAGAATGGAAGTTGGAGCAGTTATTGCTGCAACACCAAAGGATGAGGTAATAAGAAAGACTCCTGAATCTTCAGATGTAGTTATATTAGTTGGTGGAAGAACTGGAAAAGATGGATGTGGAGGAGCTACAGGTTCATCTAAAGAGCATAGCGAAGAGTCTATATCTACTTGTTCTGCTGAAGTGCAAAAGGGAAATGCTCCAACAGAAAGAAAGATACAAAGATTATTTAGAAATAAAAAAGTAAGTTCTATGATAAAAAGATGTAATGACTTTGGTGCAGGTGGAGTATGTGTAGCTATAGGAGAGCTGGCAGATGGTATAGATATAGATCTTAATAAGGTACCTAAAAAATATGAGGGTCTTGATGGAACTGAAATAGCTATATCTGAATCTCAAGAGAGAATGGCTGTTGTTATAGATAAAGATAATTTAGAGGAATTTATAAAACATGCACATGAAGAGAATGTTGAAGCTACTCATGTTGCAACTGTAACAGGTGACAATAGAGTAAGAATGAGTTGGAATGAAAAGCTTATAGTAGATATAAGCAGAGATTTCTTAAATACTAATGGAGCTAAACAATACACAGATGTATTAATAAAATCCACAGATGAAGATACTAATTATTTTGAAAATACAGAAATAGTTGGGGATAACTTAGAAGATAAGTGGATAAATAAATTAAAGGATTTAAATGTATGTTCTAAAAGAGGATTAATAGAGATGTTTGATACATCTATAGGGGCTGGTACTGTACTTATGCCTTTGGGTGGTAAGTATCAATCAACTCCTGCTGATGCTATGGTATGTAAGATACCTGTATTAAAGGGAAGTACACCTACAGCTACTGCCATGGCTTACGGATACAACCCTAAAATAGGAAAATGGAGTCCATTCCATGGTGCTATATACGCATTAGTTGAATCTATATGTAAGATAGTATCTGTTGGTGGAGACTATAATAATATAAGACTTACGTTACAAGAATACTTTGAAAAAATAGGAAAGAACAAAGAAAAATGGGGAAAACCATTCAGTGCACTGCTTGGAGCATACTTAGTTCAAAAAAGATTAAATATACCAGCTATAGGTGGTAAGGATAGTATGTCTGGAACATTCGAAGATATAAATGTTCCTCCTACATTAATATCATTTGCTGTTGATGTTGTGGATTCAGACTATGTTATATCCCCAGAATTTAAAAAATCAAACTCTAAGATTGTCTTATTATCCACAAGAAAAGATGATAATTATATTGTAGATTTTGATTGTTTAAAATCTAATTTAGATATTATAACAAAAAACATAAAGAATAAGAAGATAATATCTGCTTATCCTATAAAAGTTGGAGGAATATGTGAAGCTGTAAGTAAGATGTCATTTGGAAATAAAATAGGATTTAAGTTTAAAGACGAAATGAGTGATAAAGAGTTATTTTTACCTGACTATGGAAGTTTTGTTCTTGAAATTGAAGATAAAGTTGATGTCGATGAAATATTTAAAAACTGTGACTACAGAATATTAGGAAATACTAATTCTAGTGATCATATTGAAATAAACAGTATAAAATTAGATATGGATAAAATGCATAGCGCTTGGAGCAATACATTAGAAAAAGTATTTCCAACTAAAACTACTGATATAAATCAAAAGATAGAGACTCTACACTATGAAAAATCAAATATAATAAAACCAAGATCTACTATATCAAAGCCTAAAGTATTAGTGCCTGTATTCCCGGGAACTAACTGCGAATACGACTGTATCAAAGCATTCGAGAGAGCAGGCGGAGATTGCCATACTAGTATATTCAAAAACTTAAAATCACAAGATATACAAGACAGCATAGATGATTTTGTGAAAAAAATAAACCAATCTCAAATAATAATGCTGCCAGGTGGATTTAGTGCAGGCGATGAGCCAGATGGGTCTGCTAAATTTATAGTAAACGTATTAAAAAATCCTAGAATAAAAGAAGCTATTATGGAACTTTTAAACAACAGAGACGGATTAATGCTAGGTATTTGTAATGGATTCCAGGCACTGATAAAACTTGGACTACTTCCTTATGGAGAGATAAAGGATATTGATGAAAATGATCCAACGCTTACTTACAACAATATAGCTAGACATCAATCTAAGGCTGTAGAAACTAAGATAGTGTCAAACCTATCTCCTTGGATGTCTAATGTAAAAGTTGGAGATATACATTCTATACCTATATCACATGGAGAAGGTAGATTCGTATGTAATGAAAGTATGATAGAAAAACTTATAAAGAGCGGACAAATAGCTACACAGTATGTTGATAGAAATAAAAATGCAACATACGATATAGACTTTAATCCAAATGGTTCATTCTATGCGGTTGAAGGAATAACAAGTCCTGATGGAAGAATATTAGGTAAGATGGGACACTCTGAGAGAATTGGAGATAATGTTCTTAAGAATATAGATGGAAATAAGGATCAAAGATTATTTGAATCTGGAATAGAGTATTTTAAGTTATAAAATCAAAAGATTGATAAAAAGAACCTAGATTTTTTATAAAAAATCTAGGTTCTTTTTATAGTTTGTAGGTAATCAAAAACTGTCTATAAAAATACCATGAATACAACGATATTTTGAATACAACTAACCGTTTATCTTATTAATAATTCTAAAATTTACAAAACTCCCTTACGGGCAGATACGCAAATTTTATCACTAAATTTAGAAAAGCCTGTTGATATGTGGATAAATGATGTTGATAATTATTTTCAAATAACACCTTTACAAAATTTCTCTATATGCTATAATTGATAATGATAATGCTTATCAATTAAAAAGGAGGTATATTTATGAAAAAAATATCTATAGTTTATTGGAGTGGAACAGGAAATACAGAAATTATGGCACAAGCTATATCAAAAGGTGCTTCTGATAATAGTGAAGTGAAGCTTGTAAGAGCAGAAGATGCTACTAAAGAAGATATTTTAAATGCTGATGCAGTGGCTATCGGTTGCCCATCTATGGGAGCTGAAGAACTTGAATCTGAGTATATGGAACCATTTATAGCTTCTTTTGAGAATATAGATTTAAACGAAAAGCCTATGATTTTATTCGGGTCATATGATTGGGGCGACGGAGAATGGATGAGAGAATGGGATGAGAGAATGAAAAATTATGGAGCTAATATATTACAAGAAGGATTAATAGCTCATTTAAGCCCAGAAGATGAAGATTTACATAAATGTGAAGAAATAGGAAAGAAATTAGCTAGTATTTAATTATTAGTTAAGAAATAACTTTAATTTTAGAATGATGGATATGAAAATAATGATATTGCATTAAACATTTTCATACCCATCATTTTTATGTATAGCAAATTTTGTGTTTACAAAAATAAAAAAATATGATAGATTTATTGACAATGATAATCAATATAAATTATAAGGAGGCATAGTTGATTAGTATGAATCTATCTAAAAACAAGTCAATAATATATAGGGTGTTTAAAGAAAATCCTAATTTAGAATTAGATATAAATGATATATTAAATTTTATAAATAAAGATAAATTAGCAATAAGCAAGAGAACTGTATATAGGTCTATAGAAAAGCTTGTAGGTATGGGCAAAATATACTGTAGTTCTATATATGATAGAAAAAGGAAGTTTAAACTAAGTGATATGAATTATTGCGAAATTATATGTAATAAATGTAATGATTTAAAAAAAATAAAGATAATAGACCATAATAAATTTAAAAAATACACAATAGGTGATAAATCATTTGATATAACTAGTGGATATATTAAGTTTTATGGTACGTGTAGTAAATGCTTGGGGAAAATATAGAAAAGACATTGACAATCACTATCGATAGAGATATAATTTATAATTATAATGATAATTATAATCAAATGAAGAGTAAGAATAATTGAGATTAAAAATTATTATAGAATATAACATTTTTCAAGTGAAGGCATGATTCGTGCAACAGAAAATATATTGAAAAAACTGCTTTAAAGATTAAAAAGTGATATATATTAGGGGAGGTATACATATGGTTGGTACTTTAGTGAGTGGAATGATGAATGAAGCTTGTAAATTTGAAGGGACAAGTGATTGTTCGATAAAAAATTTATCTGAAGCGGAAGTGGATGTGGAATATACAATAAAAGCGATTGAGACCGATGATGAGGAGATGAAGAGTTTTTTATTTACGCTGGGATGTTACGAAGGTGAAAAAGTTACAGTAATATCGGTATTGGCTGAAAACTATGTAATATCAGTAAAAGATGCAAGGTATAGTATTGATTTGGAATTGGCACAAGCTATAAGTGTATAAAATTTTATTGAGGCTATAGAGATATAGCTTTTAAATTGGGAATAAAGTTAACTAAAGGTAACTCTGATATCTGATTTCATATAAAAAAAATATTAATTCGCATTTATTCTAAGTTAGCAATACTGATAAAAGAATTTTTTAGGAGGAGAATTATGAAAATAGCACTAACAGGTAATCCTAACAGTGGTAAAACAACATTGTTCAATTCGATAACAGGTAAGATTGAACATGTTGGTAACTGGGCTGGTGTTACAGTTGATAAAAAAGAAGGTAATATCAAAAAGAATCTGAACAAAACTGATATAGAGATTACAGCAGTTGATCTTCCAGGTGCGTATTCAATGTCACCATTCACATCTGAGGAATCGATTACTAGAGACTTTGTTAAAAATGAAAATCCAGATGTAATCATAAATATTGTTGATGCAACAAACTTAAGCAGAAGTTTATTCTTCACAACACAGCTTGCGGAACTAGGTATTCCGGTAGTTGTAGCTCTCAACAAGAGTGACTTGAATGAGAAAAAGAAAACGAAAATTAATATACCTGAACTAAGCAAAGCTTTAGGGTGCCCGGTTATCAAAACTGTAGCAACAAAACCAAGTAGCAATGGTTTGCAAGAGTTAATCTCCAAAGCTGTGGAAGTTAAAGGCAAAAGTCAAACTGCTCCATATGACAGCAAGGGAGTAGATCTTACAAATGTTGAAGCGGTAAAAGCTTCGGATAAGAATCGTTATGAGTTTGTGAAAGGGATTGTCTCAAAAGTTGAAAATCGTAAGGCGGTTAGTAACCGTCAAACAAAGCAAGATGTTGCTGATAGAATATTGGCTCATAAATGGTTTGGGATTCCAATCTTTGCAGTAGTTATGTGGGCTGTATTCGCGATTTCACAAACACATGTGGGACCGCTAGTGGCTGATACACTTGTTGGTTGGATCGATGGTATATACGCATTGGCAGAAGGCGCCATGGGAGAAGGAGTATCGCCAATTCTAAAATCGTTGCTGTTGGATGGAATTATAGGTGGGGTAGGTGCCGTAGTAGGATTCCTGCCGCTTATCATGGTATTATTCTTCTTATTAGCATTACTTGAAGACTGTGGTTACATGGCACGTGTTGCTGTAGTAATGGATAGATTTTTCAAGCGTGTAGGATTATCAGGGAAATCAATTATCCCTATGGTTATAGGTACTGGCTGTGCTATTCCTGGCATCATGTCGACTAGAACCATCAGAAATGAGAGGCAAAGAAGGACTACTGCAATGTTGACTCCATTCATGCCTTGCGGCGCGAAGCTGCCGGTTATAGCATTATTCGCTGGTGTGTTCTTTGACGATGCGTCATGGGTTGGCACAACAATGTACTTTATGGGTATCGCAATAATTATTATTAGTGCTTTAATAGTAGCAAAAATAACTGGTGAGAAAAACAAAAGATCATATTTCATTATGGAATTACCTGAATATAGATTCCCCAGCATCAAAAGGGCTACAATTTCAACGTTCTCTAGAGCAAAAGCATTTATTATAAAAGCGAGTACTATTATACTTCTTTGTAACGCAGTTGTACAAGTTATGCAAACATTTAACTGGCAGTTCCAAGTTGTTGCTGAAGGTGCTGAAAGCACAAGCATTCTTGCAAGCATTGCATCTCCGTTTGCTATCTTACTGATTCCGCTTGGATTTGGTGCATGGCAGCTTGCGGCAGCAGCTATTACTGGTTTCATCGCAAAAGAGAATGTTGTTGGTACTTTGGCTGTAGTGTACTCGATTACAAATTTCATTGATACTGAAGAACTGGAACTTGTAGCAGGTGGAGCAGATATTGCAAGCATTATGGGATTAACTTCTGTAGCTGCACTGGCGTACCTTATGTTCAACCTGTTCACACCGCCGTGTTTTGCAGCAATTGGTGCTATGAACTCTGAAATGGAAGATAGAAAATGGCTTTGGAGTGGAATTGCATTCCAATTCGGAATGGGTTATATCGTAGCGTTTATGACTTACCATATTGGTACGTTGATTACAACAGGTTCTTTAGGTACTGCTTTTATACCTGGATTTGTTGCAGTTGCAGCAATGGTGGGATATGTTGTATATCTTATGAAAAAAGGTGATGAGAAGGCGAATCAAAAGAATTTAGCATAAGCGAATAGGAGAAAATTATGGAAAATATAATTGTTGGAATAGTGATATTGTCAATTATTGCTTTATCTACTGCAAAAGTTATTAGTGAAAAAAGAAAAGGTGCCAAGTGTATTGGTTGCCCGCATTCTGGATCCAATAATAAGAAAAGCAATTGTTGCAAATAGAAAAATTAGATAAATATATATAAAAGACTGAGTGGATTTTCACTCAGTCTTTTATATTCTATATATTCCATGGAAAGGCACAAATAAGAATACATGAAAAATCTTATGAGAAGACGTAAAATAAAATAATTATTTTCCTCCTACTCGATATGAAATGCTTACATGATATTGTGTATTATACGAAGTTATTGTTTTGATCTATTTAGCTTGATGGGCATATGCCTATATCCCTATCTTAGATTTATAGCTATGGCCCTCCCTAAAATACAAGAATCTTAAAATTTAAAAAATATTTTAATGACTGAGTAGTAAACCTTATTTTGGATAATTTGTAATTATTTCATTATGTTATAGAAAATTTTGTATGAATCTCTTATAATGGACTCATACAAAATACTATCCTACTAAGAAAGAAGGTTTTTAGATGAATGTTGATAAAAAAACTCAAGGTTATCTCATGGTTGCAGGAGCAGGTAGTTTATGGGGTCTTCTTGGTTTGCTGGGAAAAATCCTTTTTCATTATCAATTATCTTCCCAAGCTGTTGGATTATCTCGACTCTTTTCTGGCTTTATCCTATTATTTTTGTATCTTTCCCTTAAGAACCCTCAACTATTAAAAATAGATAAAAAGGGGTTGATCCATGTTGCTTTTTTAGGCCTATTTAGCCAAGCACTATTTAACCTATTTTATTTTGGTGCCATTGAAGCTACATCCATTGCTACAGCAGTGATTTTATTATATACATCTCCTATATTTGTCATGATTTTATCTAGAATTTTTTACAAAGAATTACTGACTCCTTTTAAAATTATTTCTCTATTTCTGTGTATAATTGGATGCTTTCTAACAGTAACAGGCGGAAGGGTGGATGCCCTAAAGATGAATTTTTCAGGGATACTTGTGGGTATAGGTGCAGGATTTTGCTATGCTTTAATGCCTATTATAAGCAAGTCTATTGTAGATAAATACAATTCTTGGACCATTGTGTTTTATAATTTTGTATTTGGATTTTTATTTTTACTACCCTTTTCAAATCCGCTAGAAGTTCTTCAAGTAGGATTCGATATAAAAATATGGCTTCTTTTTATTTGCCTAGGATTGATCACCTCCATCCTACCCTACAGTCTATATGTTACAGGACTATCCTTTGGGATTGAATCCTCTAAAGCATCTATCATATGTACATTAGAAGTCGTGGTTTCTGTTACCATTTCATATTTTGTTTTCCGTGAAGCCCTTGGTTTCTGGAAATTAACAGGTATTCTATTGGTTTTATCTTCTGTAATCGTCCTTCAAGGAGATACAGGTTTACTATGTAAAAGAAAAAAAATAAGTATCGATTATAAGAGAGGTATATTTATGAAAAAAATATCTGTTATTTATTGGAGTGGAACAGGAAATACAGAAAGTATGGCACAATCTATATCAAAAGGTGCACAAGGGAATAGGGAAGTGAAGCTTGTAAAAGTAGAATATGCTACTAAAGAAGATATTTTAAATGCTGATGCAGTGGCTATTGGCTGCCCATCTATGGGAGTTGAGGAGCTTGAATCTGAGTATATGGAACCATTTATAGCTTCTTTTAAGGATATAGGTTTAAACGAAAAGCCTATGATTTTATTCGGGTCATATGATTGGGGCGACGGAGAATGGATGAGAGAATGGGATGAGAGAATGAAAAATTATGGAGCTAATATATTACAAGAAGGGTTAATAGCTCATTTAAGGCCAGAAGATGAAGATTTACATAAATGTGAAGAAATAGGAAAGAAATTAGCTAGTATTTAATTATTAGTTAAGAAATATATCTGTCACATTTACTTATTGAGATTCGGATAGTGTAGGACTTTTGTTTTGTTATTTAAACTCGTGCTAACGTACGAGTTTTTTGTATATGAAGATCTTTAAGTGTATAATAATATTTAACTATAAAAAAATAGGAAGGTATATAAATGTTTGGATACGTAAGAATAAATAAAATGGAACTTAAAATTAAAGAATACTACAAGTATAGAGGGTATTACTGTGGCCTTTGCAAGTATCTAAAGGAAAACTTTGGCGAAATATCTAGACTTTCATTAAATTATGATGTAACATTTTTGATAACATTATTATCTTCTATATATAAAAGCGAAAATTCAATAACTAAGGAACGATGCTTAGTTAAGCCTATGAATAAGAATTTGAGGATAGTAAATGATATAACCGAATATGGAGCAAACATGAATATCATACTAACTCATAACAAATTAAAAGATAATATAGATGATGATAAAAGAATAAAGGACTACTTACTTTTTTACATGCACAAAAGTGTATATAAAAAGATTAATAATACATATAGACAAAAATCAGAGTTTATACAAAATAAGCTAAAAGAACTATCAGAATTAGAAAAAGATAATACAATGAATATAGACAAAACATCCAATATATTTGGAGATATAATGAGAGAAGTGTTTCATTATAAAGATGATGAATATACATATATATTAGGTAATATAGGATTTAATATAGGAAAGTATATTTATATACTCGATGCATATGAGGATTTGGATGATGATTTTAAATTAGGAAGATATAATCCTTTTATGAACTATATAGATAATAAAGAAGAGCTTAAAAATAAAGTTGAAAATATAATTTTACTTATATTATCGTTTATAGAAGAAGATATTATGAAGTTGGAATTAAGTGATAATAAAGGAATAGTAGAAAATATAATATATTCAGGAATGTATTTGAGATTTACTAACATAATGAAAGGAAGAGATAATGATGAGAAATCCATATGAAGTTTTAGGCGTTAATAAAAATGCTTCTAAAGAAGAGGTTAAAAGATCTTATAGAGAACTTGCAAAGAAGTATCATCCTGATAAGCATATGAACAATCCTCTATCGGAATTAGCACAAGAAAAATTTAAAGAGATAAATGAAGCTTATGAGACTATAATGAAGGAATCTGAGAATTCAGGTAGAGCTCAATACAATAATTCAGGTAATAATTTTTATGAAATAAGACAGTATATAAACAGAGGAAATTTTTCAATGGCTAGAAATATGCTTTCTAATATGAATGATAGAAGTAGTGAGTGGTATTATCTTATGGGCCTTACATCAATGAGACTTGGTCTTTATGATGAAGGAGCAGATTTTATAAAAAGAGCTCATTTTATGGAGCCAAATAATATGGAATACAAAATGGCACATGATAATATAATCAACAGGCAAAGAGCTTACTCATCTAAGACATACCAATATAATGGAGGAACTGATATGTGCAATGTATGTACAACTCTTTATTGTGCAGACTGTTGTTGTGAGTGTTGTGGTGGAGATTTGATTGGTTGTTGCTAGGAGGAGATTATGAGTAAAAAAATAAGTTTTTTGGGAATGCTTTTAGGAATAAACCAAATAATGCTGTTTTTTTCTAGTATAGTACCGGGAAATAGACTATTTTTTCTAGGAATAGCGTCACTTCCAGTTGCTTTAGTAATAATAGAATTTGGATTAAAAAGCGGGATATTGTTTTATATAGGATCAGCTTTATTATCGCTTATTATAATTTTAGATAAAGTGTATTTAATACCATATATATTCTTCTTTGGGATATATGGAGTTGTAAAATATTTGATTGAAAAGGATAGAAATATTGTATTTGAGTATATACTTAAATTAATATCATGTAATGTACTTTTAATGGCAGGATATTTTATATTTAGGCATGTAATATTTATAAATCTTAGAATAAACGTTGTTGCGTTTATTTTACCACAAGTGATATTCTTGGTATACGACTATGCTTATGGATTATTTATAAGTTATTATTACAATAAGATAAAGGGAAATATAAAGTTATAGAATCTTTTGTTTTTTGTTTAATTAAAAAAATGGTGTTTATTTAAATCATAAGCTAAAATTTAAATAAACACCATTTTTAAGTATAACTTCTATACTTTAATTATTTAAGAAAAAGACTTTTATTCTAGATTGATACACTAACGCTAGGGTCTAGGTTGTATATTACATCTTTTCTTTCAACTATTATTTTAGCATTTTTAGATAAATAGGGATCGTTTTGAATCTTACATAAAAGCTCTTTGGCTGGATTTATAGCTATAGGATTACCTACTTTAGTAAGCATAGAGAAGTCTCCGTTTGTATCTCCGTAAGCATATGATTTTGATAAGTCTAGGTTGTATTTTTGAACGAAACTGTCTATAGCTTTATCTTTACTCTCAGAGTCCCACATTGGAGTAACCTCTCCTGTAAACTTGTTGTCTTTAAATATATATCCGCTTCCTACGCAATCTGCGACATTGTATTTATTAGCCATTTTTTCAACTAAGAAATCAGGACTTCCGGATATGAATATTACTATATGCCCTTCGTTTAAATGCCATTTTATCCTTGAACGAGTATATCTATAAACTCTTTCAGCTTTCAGACTTATAACTTGATTACTTGTGAATTCTATATCCTTTTTCTTAAGACCTTTTATAGAGGATATATATATTTCTGCAAGTTCAAGCAAATAATCATCGTAATTTCCTTGTCTTTTATCCCAATCTAAAAATGTTTGCTTAGCATGAGAGTGCCATACAGAAGGATCTACTAAATCATATTTTATAAGTTTTTTAAAATGTTCAACCATTAAAGAATCTCTATATAACGTACCGTCGATATCGAAAAAAGCTGCTATTTTTTTCATTAAGTCACCACCTTAAGAATAATTCTATATAAACTATTAATTAGACCAATTTTAATTTTAGCTATTTTAAATAAGTTTTACTTTATAAATATTATATACATTATTATGTAAAATTCAACAATATTTATTAGTAATTTAAAAAGATTAACTTATTTTATAATTAAAAACTTATATTAATTTAGATTATTTGGCTATATAATTAAAATTGATGCTTAAAATATAATATGTAAATAATATATGAGAAGGTGAGTAAATGGGCTTTTTATTTGCAAAAATTACTAATTCTAGGCTAATGGGAACCATGGGACTTAGAACAGCATTAAAGATTGATAATGATAGGTTAGATCAATATTTTTTACTTGATGCAGAAAAAGTTGGAATAGCAGACTATGTATCTATAAAAAATGGAAATGAGAGGTCTTTATACGAAGAAGAAGAAAGGCTGATGGGAGGACTCGGATCTGATAGGATATCTATAAATGAGAAAGAAGCTATGTATCTAATAAATCATTTTGGTAATAAAAATTTGGAGTATAATAAAGAGTTACCAGGATGCAAAGAAGAATATATAGACATAATAAAAAATGAAGCAGATAATGTAGATTATGAAAGTTTATTTTTAAAAATATCAAAAAAAATAGAAACTCCTATAGAGTTTATAAACTATATGACTATGAGGATAATAGGAAGTGACTATGAAGCATTAAATTTTTTTTCAAATTATTATATTGATGATATGAATATTACCGATAATGAAGCTGTTCTTCTTAAAAATAAAGTAGTACCTATGAAAAATAATAGATATATATCTGAGTTTATATTTGAAGATGATATATACTATAAGTCTAAAATCGGTTTTAATATATCTCATTTAAATGGATATTATAAAATAGACTCTATAATATACACAGATAAAGAAAAAGTAGATTTTAATATTGTTTCAAATGAGTTAAGAAAAAAGGAATATATAAGTATTTATAATGTAGAAAATATATTTTGTGAGAAATTTATATATGATAATCCGGGATTTATGAAAAGTGAGTTTGAGTGTGGTATTTTACTGACTGAGTTTAAATCTAATAATAAACATGTGAATAAAGACATATATTATATAAGTGGAGATATAAATGCTATGTACTATATAAATGATACACAGCTGGTAGTTGCTACTTATGATTATTATACGGAAGCTAAAGTAGAAAAAATACTTATAGAAGAATATAGCGAATATATAGGATTAAATAGTAAATATGAATTTGAAAACTCTTTGATATATGAATTTGCACAAATAGGATACGATGATTTTTACGATTTCATAGAAGATGACATTTAATAATTTGGTTGTGTTTTAGATTGATATATTATAGTATATGTATATTAAATATTGTATATAAATGAGAGGATGGTTAGGTTTGGATTATTTTATATTAATAATAGGTTTTGTGTTTTTGATAAAGGGAGCAGACTTATTTGTAGACGGATCTTCATCAATAGCAAAAACTTTTAAAATACCTCCTATACTTATAGGTCTTACTATAGTTGCATTTGGAACTAGTGCTCCAGAAGCTGCTGTTAGTATTAATGCTGCTCTTAAGGGATCTAATGAGATAGCGCTTGGAAATGTTGTAGGATCTAATTTATTTAACTTTTTACTGGTTATAGGTATATCATCTATAATAAATCCTATGAAGATTCAAAAGGGTACTATATTAAAAGAATTTCCATTTGCAATATTAACTAGTATTGTATTATTTATTTTATGCGCAGATACAAGCCTTCAAGGAGCGCACATGGATGTTATATCTAAGGCAGATGGATTAATACTTCTTTCTCTGTTTTCAGTATTTTTATACTATCTTATAGAGATGGCTATAATGTCAAGAGAAGATTATAAAGATGATGGGGAAAAGTCATCTTTAGGCAAGAGTATATTTATGAGTATTATAGGAGTTTTAGGAATTATTTATGGTTCGGAATGGGTGGTTGATGCCAGTTCATCTATCGCTATAGACCTTGGAATGAGCAAAAATTTAGTAGGACTTACTATTGTAGCTGTAGGAACTTCACTTCCAGAACTCGTAACATCTATTGTAGCAGCATTTAAGAATGAAAGTGATATAGCTATGGGAAATGTTATAGGCTCTAATTTATTCAATGTTCTTCTTGTTTTAGGTATATCATCATCTATAAGACCTATACCAATAAATCCAATTATATTTGTAGATATGGCATTTTTATTATTGGTTACTATAATAATATACATATTTGCTATAACTAAAAGAACAGTATTTAGATCAGAAGGAATATTTCTAGTATGTTTATATTTAGGATATATGAGTTATATAATAGTTAGAAACTAGAATAGTAATGGCTGTCTCAAAATAGAAATTAATTTCTATTTTGAGACAGCCATTTTTATTTATGTAAAAATTATATAAAGAAAAAGAAGCTATCTTTTGAAATGATCTTTAAAATCATTTTTAAGACAGCTCCTTGCTTATTTACTCATCATCATCCTCGCAATAGTCCATATCGTGCATACCCATCATAGGATCCATACCCATCATACCTGGCATACCCATCATAGGATTCATACCCGGCATACCCATCATACCTGGCATACCCATCATACCTGGCATACCCATCATAGGATTCATAGCTTGCATGCCTTGCTGCATTGCGCCCATTGGATAAACATATACCATATATCCCATAGGAGCGGGCATATTCATATCGTCCATATCCATCATAGGATTCATGCCCATCATAGGATTCATGCCCATCATAGCCTGCATTCCCATCATTGGGTTCATATATTGCATACCCATCATATCCATGTCCATATCCATATCCATACCACCGTTATATTTTTTGTTGCATTTTCTATAATCATACATAAGGTAGACCTCCCTGATAAAAAAAATTTTATTCCTCTCTATATATATATTTAAGTAATATAAAAATTGTTACAAAAATAAATCTTTTATATAGGAATAAATAGAGTATAAAAATAATATAAAATATGGTAATATAAATATATTCCGTGTATGGAATTAATTGGATAAGGAGGGGTTTAAGTTGAAAACTTTAAAATTAGTGTTCGCTTTAGTAATATCTATTCTGATGTCTTTTACAACTGTTTCAATGGCTCAAGAAAATGACAGTGTAAGTAGAATAGAATTATCAAAAAGCATAATCGATGCATTTAAAATTGAATTATTAGAAGGTGGAGAATCTTCTTTTAATGATATTAAAGCAGAAGATTCACAATATATTAATACTATAGTAGAGGAAAAAATAGCCTCAGGATATGGAGAGTCTTTTAAGCCTAATAAAGCTATTACTAACGAAGAGGCCATGGCTATGATAGTAAGAGCAATGGGCGAAGAAAAATTTGCTCAAAGAATGGATATTCAAGGAATTGAAAAAGGATCAGACTGGGCTAAGGGCTATATAGCTTATAGTATGGATAAAGGAATAATAGACAACAGTATTGATCCAAATGCAGTTTTAACTAAAGCAAACTACGATAGTATGATAAAAAATGCAGTTGAGTACTATAACACAGAGTTAAAAAGAGAAGGATTAACAGTATATGATATGCTAGATAAGGCTAGTCAAAATATGCTTGAGAAAAAGACTTACAAAGCTACAACTAATACGACTTCTACAAGTACTATAAAATCACAAGAAGAGTCTGAAGAAGATATGGTTACAAATATGAGCAAGGTTCAAGAAATACAATTTGAAGCTCCTGAAACAGTATACGTAAAAGATACTACTACTATGAAAAATCCAGAAACGGATGAAGATATGATTATGACTTCAGAGGTTTATATGAAAGATAGAATAATGTACATTAAATCTGATGCACAAGAAAAGTGGATCAAAATGGATATGAATCCTATGATGAATGAGTTACAATCTGTTATGGGAAGTAGTATGAATACTAATACACTTACTAAAGAGCAATTAGATGTATTTGGTATGTATGCTAAGTATGAAGCAGACGAAAAAATAGAAGACAAAGATTATTATGTTGTATCTATAGATATAGACAATGAATCATTTAAAGAAATAGTTAAGATGATAGCTGATAAGGCTACTGAAATAGCTGCTAATGTTGAAGATATAGAAAACAAAGATAAAAAAGACATAGATGAATTTATAGACGAGTCTGGCAATCAAGAAATGGTAAAACAAATTATAGATTCTCTAATCGAAAATATGCAATTGGAAATGAAGTGCAAGTACTATATAGATAAAGAAACTAAGATGTATGATAAGATGAAAATGGAAATGGATATGAATATGAACTTTATGGGAATGAACAGTGAAACTAAATCTACAGCTGAATCAAAGTACTATGACTTTGGAGAAGATGTAGAGTTCCCTGAAATAAGCGAAGATGATATTGAAAGTATCGAACAATAGAAACTGAATAGATTAATAAAAAATGATGCTTATTTCTAATAGGCATCATTTTTTTGTTTTGTCGGTTATCAAAAACTATACTTTAAATATATCCAATATATCATCAGGAGAGTTAACTATAAAATCCGCTCCTCCATTTTTAAGCTGAGATAATGTATGCCAGCCCCATGTTACTCCTATAGTCTTAGCATTTGAAATTTTACCTTCTATCATATCTCCCTTAGTATCTCCTACATAATAAGGTGAGAGGTTAGGGTAAAGATCTATAACGTGTTTGATCTTTTTTATTTTACTCTTTTCTATATCAGCGCCTATTACATCTTCGACACAGTCTACACCGTTTAATCTTAAAAAATCATTTGTTAGAGAAGAAATATTAGAGGTTATTATAAATACTTTATTATTTAAACTAAGAGATTGGAGCATGTCTTTTACTCCATCAAATAACTTAGAATTAAATATATTATTTTGAGAATTTCTCTTGTATGAAGAGAGAATTTCATCTATTCTAAATTCATCTATACCCAGGGATAATATACTTTCATAAACATTGTTATCGAATAAATCTAGCATATCCTTTTGAGAGTTTACAGATAAAAGACCATGTTCATTACAAGCTGATATAAAGTCTTTCGTAAATTGTTCTAGAGAATCTATTATTACTCCATCAAAGTCAAACATTATTAGATTCATATTTTTCCCCCTTTAAAAAAGAATCTCCCCTTATTAAAAGGGGAGATTGGTTTAAAATTCGAATTTTTTCTTTCTATATCCTTTTAAGTACTTCATACAGAAATTATCTCTTCCAGCTAGAGTTTCAGCAACTATTATATTTGCCATCATTTGCTTATCAAGAGGATTTATTAAAAGGCCATCAAGCCCTTTTGCTATAGCCATAGTAGCGAATAAACTATTCATAAATTTACGCTTTGGAAGACCATAAGATATATTAGATAGACCACATACTGTATGAACTCCTTTGAAATTAGTCATTATTTTTTCTACAGCATCTAAGAATTCTACACCAAAAGAATCCTTAGTAGCTATAGGTTGAACTAGAGGATCTACATATATATTATCTAAAGGAACATTATTTTGAACTAGTCCATTTATAAGCTTATCAGCTATTTTAAGTCTGTCATCAGTAGTTTCAGGCATTCCATCATCGCTCATACAAAGAGCTACTACCTTAAGGTCAGTTCCTGAAACTATTGGAAGTATCTTATCATGTCTATCTTTTTCAAGAGATATAGAGTTTATCATAGCTATTCCATTATGAACCTTTAAAGCTCTTTCAATAGCATTAGGATCTGGAGAGTCTATACAACAAGGGATATCTACTTCCTCTTGAACGTTCTTAACTAACCACTCCAGATATTCAGGTTCTTGACCTACGAATATACCTGCGTTTACATCTATATAATTGGCACCAGCATCAGCTTGATCGCGAGCAACTTTCTTTATGTAATCAGAATCTTGTTCTTCGATAGCTTTTCCTATTAATTTACGGCTGGCATTGATAAGTTCACCAACAATAATCATATTTATTATCCTCCTTTAATTTATCAAAAAGGGTTCCAAAGGAACCCTTTTAATTATTTTACCAATTCACGCGCAAGCTCTACTGCTTCAGCAGCATCCTCACTGTATCCGCTAGCTCCGATTTGATCAGCAAATTTTTGAGTTACAGGAGCTCCACCTACCATAGTTTTATATTCTAATTTCTCTTCTTTTATTTTATTTATTACTTCTGCCATGGCTGGCATAGTAGTAGTTAAAAGAGCAGACATACATACAACATCAGCACCGTGTTCTTTTGCAGCATTTAAGAATGTTTCAGTATCAGCATCTATACCTATATCCACTACCTTAAATCCAGCACCTTCCATCATCATAGCAACAAGGTTTTTACCTATATCATGCATATCTCCTTTTACAGATCCTATTACGATAGTTCCTTTAGAAGCGTTGTCATCAGCACTCATATGAGGCTTTAATACATCAAGACCTGCCTTCATAGAATGAGCAGCCATTAACATTTCAGGTACAAAAAATTCGCCTTCACTAAATAGTCTACCAACCTCGTCCATAGCGCTTATAAGCCCATCATTAAGTACACTTGTTATATCTGTTCCTTTACTAATTTCTTCTTCAACTGATTCAACTACTAATTCCTCATCAAACTCCAAAACTGCATCATAAATCTTTGATATACTCATAAAAAATCACCCCTAATAAAATAAATTTTAATTTAATAAGCTTATATTTATATCTGAAGATAAGCTATCATTATTAGATAAAGTGAAACTTAATAACTTTTGAATAAAATTAAAATGATATATTAATGTATATGAAAACTTAATCTAAAAGATTCTACCAAATAACATCTCCTTTTACTAAATTTTTGAATTTAGCATGTATGATACTATCAATCTCAGAATCAAATGCAGATTTATTAGGTTTAGAAAGTATTTTATCAGCTACTTTTAAAGCTCTAGTTTGAGCGTCTTCCTTACCATGGTCTATCCATTTTCCTCTCATATCACGAGTTGCAACCGTAGGATAGAACGCAGTTTTACGCATGTTTTTCATAGTGTGCATGCAATCCATATAAGTTCCACCAGGACCTATTTCTTTTATAAGATCTAAGCTAAGATCCTTTTCTTTAAATTCAACACCACGTTTCATTTGTTTTAACATTAAAGCTATCTCGTTATCTATAACGGCTTTACCAAAGTCAAATGCCATAAGGCTTCCCAGTAATCCTCCCATGTTGAATAAATCAGAACCACCAAGTAGTGCAGCAGTAGTGTTCATTCCGGTTTCGTAGCCACACTGAGCATCGTTTACTTGAGAGTTAGTAAGACCTATATATCCTCCTGATGGAACATTATAAAATCTTGCCATTTCAGTATGAGCTCTTTGAAGTATTCCAGTTTCTATAGCACCTGGTGCATAGTTACCAGTTCTCATATCTGCAACAGTAGAAAGAACTGCATATATCATAGGAGCACCTGGTCTTATCATTTGAATAAGAGTTGAAAGTGCTAAGAATTCAGCATTTCCAAGAACTAATGTAGATAGCATATTCATAGGAGATGTCATACCTGCATTAGGAACTATAGTTCCGTAAACTGGAAGACCCATTTGAGTAAGGTATATGACAGCCTCTGTAGATTCAACATCCATAGTAAGAGGTGATACTACAGGACAATAGTGGTGATTAATAAAAGGTCTCTTCATATAAGCTTCTTTAGAACCTGCTATAGTGTATCCCAGCTCTAATACTTGCTCTAAATCTTTGATAGTAGGAGTATTACTTCTTACAGGTTTTTTACAGTTTTTAAGTGCTGGATAAAAACGAGATAGACTTATCTGATCCTTAGGGGCATCATCAGCTAGTGTCGAAATAGAGAATACGTCAAATCCATCTAGTTCATTTATTAAATATGCAATATTTGCAATATCTGTAGATGTTGAACGTCTTTCTTCTCCTGTTTTAGGATCTATAATATTAGGAGCAGAGCTTCCTGTAACTATAACAGGTCTATCGTTTTTAAGATTTATATCAAACTTAGGGTCTTGAGCTGTAAATATATAATCAGGAACATAGTACTGTCTATATTTCTCAACTATGTCTTTTGGTATTTTGACAATACAAGTTTTATTGTCAACTATACAGCCATTCTTTGAAAAGATGTCTCTAGCTTTTTCATTTCTAACTATGAGCCCTATATCTTCAACTATTTCAAGTGAAGCCTCATGAATTTTTAATATTTGATCTTTATCAAAAAAATCAGCATAATGCATAATAATTTCCCCCCTAAATATATATAAACTTGAAATATTTTTATCGAAATATTTATCAAGACTTTATTAAATTATGTATAACATACAGGCCCTCGTATAGAAGGAACCTGTATGTTAATATATAAAGAAATCTATAGCAAATCTATATCAAAACTTGAGGATCATGTTAATCTATCCATTCCTTAGGAAGATATTTGAGTCTGCCTAGTCCATACTCGGTTATATTGTATTTCTCGGTTAGTTCATTATTATCGTCAAAATAAACATCAGTAGTCTCAATCATTCCTACAGCCTTAAGTGATTGTATATATGAGCTTATAATTGTTTTTTTAAATTGACCTTCAGTGCCATATTCATCTTTTAAATTGTCCATAATGTCGTGTATAGTTAGATTTTCTTTTTTTGATAAAAGATGAAGTATTCTAAATTTCATAGGAAGCTTTGCCATTTAAATCACTCCTTATTTCTCAGATTTAAAAGATCTTTAGGATTAGCTGATACTAAAAGAGTACCTAGTGTAATAACTAAACATCCTATTATTAGATTTAAAGTGATTTGAAGGTCTGTAAACAACCAACCAAATAAAACAGACCATAAGGCGTAAGTTATATTAAAAGCCATGGCACGGCTTACACCAGTTGTATTAAGAGCTCTATACCAGCCGATATAAGATAATCCTCCAGCTAAACCAGCTAGTGCTACAAAATATAAGCTATGCTGCTTAAAAGCGTTAAAGAATACAGGGAATCCTGCTACAAGTGGAAGTATAGCAACTAAATATACAATAAAAGATGTAGCCTCCCTAATACCAATAGATATATCAGGGTCAACCATATCCATACCATAGGTTGATAGAACGCCTTCAGTAGCCCAACCAAAAGCTGCAAGTAATGATAGACCAAGTCCTAGATAAAAATGAGGGTAGTTTCCTCCTTCAGGAGGAACATATCCTACTATTATTGCGCCAACTATACAACAGAAAATTCCAAACCAAACTCTAGGCGATATCTTTTCTTTTAAAATAATGACTCCGAGTATAGCTCCAAGAGCAGGATAGGTAGCAGTTATTGAAAGAGCATAGGATGTTCCAGCTAAATTTATACCAAGCAAGTAACCAGACATACCTATAGGACCTCCGAATAAAGCTGCTAAACATACAATTTTACCAGGTTTTGTACTAAGAGTTCTTCCATATTCCTTCCACTTGCCATTGAATAAATTAACTAAAAATACCCAAAATGCTGCAAAACCATCATGAAGAGCAGCCCCAGCTAGTGGAGCTGCGTATAAGCTAATACCATTTGTAAAAGGCGCCATTCCGAGTGCAATACCCAAAAGAACACCACTAAGTCCCCATGAAGCACCAGAGAATATACCAAAACCAATTCCTTTTTTAGCGTGGGAAAGTTCAAGTTCCATTTGAGATTGCTTAGCGGATTTTAAATCCATAGATATTCCTCCTTAATTAAGTTTTACTTAATCTAAAACAGAAAAGTTTTGATATAGAGAGAAATGCTATAGATAACTAAGCTATAGTGATTTTGTCATATTTGCTATATCGTCTTTATGATTCTCTATCCACTTCATAAGTCTTACATTGTGTTGAAGATAAGCTGTGTATTCATACTCATTAAGATCAACGCCATCATAATAAGCACAAACATCCCAATTTATAAGATACATATTAGCGGCTGCCATCATTGTAGGAAGATAATTTATCTCTAAATCAGTAAGCGGAGACAATTCATCTATTTCTTTTAATGTATCCTGGTATGACTTTAAGAAAATTTGACATTTATCAAGTCTTAAAACACCATCTTGGTCGTCGTCCCATGAACTACAGCAATAAGCCATAGCAAGACATACATCGAATAGTCTAAGGTCTATTTTTGACCAGTCAAAGTCAAATATACCCACAACCTTATTGTTTAAATATTTTAAATTTCCGGGATGATAGTCGTTATGACAAGGATTTTTAGGCATTTTATCTACATCTTCTGAAGGAATCTGAGAAGTTTCAATAACATCTAATATATAATCTATATTTTTAATGTAATATTTATGGAACTTTGTATTCAAATCTTTCTTAGTGAAATCTTTATATTTTGATGGTAAAGTAGGCAATAAATCCATTATTTTAGGTTCAGCTCTTTCAAGATCTTCAGGATTAAACTTATGAGAAGCGTTATGAAAACGACCTAAAATCGATGCTAAAGATTTATATTCTTCATCATTGCAGTTAGGATTATCCCATGAATATTTATCTTCACCAGCTAAATAATTGTATACAGCAAAGTATTGAATAACTCCCGAGTTTCTTTCTTTTCTCACAAAAGTAGAGTTATCAATAGCTGGTATTAGATTAGCTGCAATATCGAGTCCATTATCAATTGAGAATTTTATAAGAGAATGTTCAAACTTTATTTCGTTTTCAGTTATACCATTCTTATATCTTCTAACAAAGTATTCATATTTTTGACCATCTTTTTCAGCATAAATTGCAAAGCTTCTGTTTATGTATCCGCCAAATACTTCATAAACATCTAAAACCTTACCTATGTCGTAATGATTTTCAACAAGTTCTATAATTTGACTTCTAACCAAAGCTTTATCCATAGCATCATGAAAATTATCTGCTATATTTTTTAACTCTGAAGAACAATTGAAAAGCTCAGCTTTTTTGTCTATTCCAATATCACCAAAGTACAACATTTTACTAGTATCCATATAATTCTTCCCCCTTAAAGTATTTAATTGTAAAGCGAAACTTAATTCAGATGGAGTTTTTAATCTGGCTTAATTTTTATAATTTTTAGCTTTCGGATAGGTTGAAGCTTGATATTTGAGAAAATAATAAGAATTTAATGTAAGAGAAACAAGAGAAAAGTCCTATAGGACTTATTAGGTTTTATATATTTATTTAATATATTCTCTATGTATATAAAATAGTACATTCAGCCTGTACTATTTTCTGAATTTTGGCAAAATGTAATATATATTAAAATCTATTAATATACATATTGCAAAGTAAAGTTAGGGGCGATGTGGTTTGAAAAAAAACGTATATATAAAAAAAGGACAAAATATACTACAGGGAGTAAAAGAAAATAATATATCATTTTATGCACCATGTTCGGGCAAAGGTATTTGTGGTAAATGTAAGGTTAAAATCAAAAATAGTACAAGTAATATAACTGAAGAAGAAATCAAACATTTGAGCAAAAAAGAGATAAAAGAGGGAATAAGACTTGCATGTAAGACTTACATGACTGAAGATGGAGAAGTTGAAATAGAATACGACATAAATGAATGTAAGAGTGATTCAAAAAAAATAAAATACGGTATTGAAAGCTTGCTAAAGCACAAAAATATAAAAATAGATTTTGAAAATGGAATAAGCATAATAGATTTAATAAAAAAACAATTAGGAAATGTATATATTGATAATGAAATAATGAAAAATATATCTAATATGAACTACAATGAACCTATAAATATAATCTTATATAAAGATAAGATTATAGATGTTAAAGAAGATAATTGTTCCAATGAAAAATACGGTATTGCAATAGATATAGGGACCACAACTGTTGCAATATACTTATTGAATTTAAATACAGGGGAACAAATGAGTGTCAAATCGTTTCAAAATCCTCAGTCATTATATGGTGCCGATGTTATATCTAGAATTAACTATACAATAGAAAATAGAAATGGGATTGATATATTAAAACAAAAAATTATAGAAGAGATAGATTATAATATAGGACTTATTTTAAATAAGTTTAACATAGTTAAAGAGGATGTGTATAAATGTGTAATAGTAGGAAACACTGCTATGTCACACATATTCTGGGGACTTAATCTATATACTTTATCAAAGCTTCCTTTTATACCTGTTAATAGAGATATGTTATACGATAGGGGATCTAATATATTATTTGATAACATGAATAAAAATGCTGTTGTGATGTTTTTACCTAATATAGCAGGTTTTTTAGGATCAGATACGGTAGCTGCTATGATAGAAGCTGATTTGATTGATAATGATAAAAACATATTACTGATAGATCTTGGAACGAATGGAGAGATAGTTTTATCGACTAAAGAATCTCTTTTAGCATGTTCAACAGCAGCTGGTCCAGCCTTTGAAGGCGCCAATATAAAATTTGGGATGCAGGCATTTGATGGAGCTATAAATAAGTTTAAGATAAAAGAAGATATAGAATACGAAACTATAAATAATAAAAAGGCGAGAGGAATATGTGGTTCAGCATTAGTAGATATAGTAAGCGAAATGCTAAAAGCAGGAATAATAAATAAAACAGGAAAAATAACCAATCCACAAAAAATAAAAAATATAAAATTGAGTAATAGAGTAGTAAAAAAAGATAAAAAATATGAATTTAAAATAACTGAGGATATATCCATAACTCAAGATGATATAAGACAATTACAACTAGCAAAATCAGCTATAAGAAGTGGAATAAATATACTGATGCAAGAAGAAAAAATAACTGTACAAGATTTAGATTATATATGTTTAGCGGGAGCGTTTGGTAATTTTATAAATAAGGAAAGTGCAAAAGTAATTGGACTTATTCCAAATATAGATTCTGAAAATATAATATCTCTTGGAAATGCAGCAGGAGAAGGAGCTAAGAAATTTCTTTGCAATGATAAGTTAGAAGAAGATATAAATTACTATATGGATAATACAGAACATATAGATATAGCTAAATATGAAAATTTTCAAGAAGAGTTTTTGAAAAATATATACTTATAATTAGGGGGGAAACGATATGAGATGTAAAGCACTTATATGCGATGTTTTATCTAGGGATTTTTATTATTACAGTTCACTTAGCGATAATATAGTGGATATAGAACTTATGGATTCGTACAACCATTTGTATCCTCAAAAGATGAAGGAGAGTATACAAAAAAAGATTGATAACGTAGATTCATCTAAATACGATTATATATTAATGGGGTTTGGACTTTGTGGAAATGCACTTAATGGAATACAAACTAGAGATATAAAAATAGTTGTACCTAAGGTACATGATTGTATAACACTTTTTATAGGCTCTAAGAGAAAATACAAAGAGTATTTTGAAGAAAGTCCAAATTCTATGTACTATATGTCATCTTGGATAGAAAAAAACGGTATAAATCAAGATATGCAGGATTTAAAAAGCATAGGACTTGGAGAAAGTTATGAGTATTATGAGCAGAAATACGGAAAAAAAGGAGCAAAATATCTGTCACAAATATCTAAGGAATGGATAAAAAGATATAATAAAGCTGTATATGTGACAAATAAATTAGTAAAAGAAAATTATTCTCATGATGTTATAAATATATCTAAAAAAAGACAATGGAATTTTGAAGAAATAAAGGGGAATAGTGATATGATAGAGAATTTAATAAATGGGTATTGGAATGAAGATGACTTCTTGGTGGTTGAAAAAAATAGCAGAATATATTCAACTGGAGACGACAATATCGTAGGTTATGAATACGTATAAAACCAAGGGCGAAGGTTTGAAATATTGAATAATAATATCCTATATGATATTATAAAAAAGTCTTTATTTAACCTTTTATGAAAGTTGCTTTTGAATTCATAAAAGGATATTATACAAAATTAGAATATAAAAATTAATTGGTAAAAGGGAAAGAGGTTAAAATCCTCTACAGCCCCCGCTACTGTAATGAAAGACGAAACCTAAAATATACCACTTCAATTATTTGTAGGAAGGTAAGGGAGTAGGATGAATCTAAGTCAGGATACCTTTTCAATTAATTAAATGGGAAGCCTTCGGAGGGAAGGGTGATAATATATTTTAAATTGTGAATATAAAAACCTAGCCTTAAATGGTTAGGTTTTTTTTAAAAAGGGGTGAATCAATTGAATAAGATATTGATTGCAGGAACTAGTAGTGGCGTTGGTAAAACTACTGTTTCAATGGGGATAATGTCAGCTTTGAAAAATAGAAATCTAAAAGTGCAGCCTTATAAGGTAGGTCCCGATTATATAGATACTTCGTATCATACTTATATAACTAAGCGAAACTCTAGAAATTTAGATTCTTTTATGCTAGGTGATGAGAAAATAAAGCATTTATATCTAAAAAATTCTAAGGATGCAGATATTTCTGTAATAGAAGGAGTTATGGGACTTTATGATGGATTTGGAATAGACATAAATTCTTGTACAAGCTCATACACTTCGAAAATACTTAAAGCTCCTGTTATATTAGTTATAGACGGTAAGAGTATGGCTACATCTGCAGCAGCCATGGTTTTAGGATATAAAAGTTTAGATAAAGACATTAATTTAAGAGGAGTTATAATAAATAATATAGCATCTAAAAGTCACTTTGAGATAGTTAAACGAGCTATCGAAAAGTATACAGACGTTGAAGTTCTTGGATATATTCCAAGAAATATAGAATTTTCCCTTCCCTCCCGACATCTAGGACTAATACCCACAATTGAAATGAAAGAATTAGAACAAAAATTTAGCGATTTAGCACAAATAATAGAAGAACATATAGATCTGGATAGATTAATAGAAATATCAAAATCAGAAGATGTAGTATCAAGCTTTAAGTATGATTTACCTAGGTTTGAAAATATAACAATAGCTATACCGTATGATAAGGCATTTAATTTTTATTACTGGGATAATATAGATATGCTAAAGGATATGGGGGTTACTATAAAGACATTTAGTCCTTTAAATGACAAATATTTACCTGAGTGCGATGGAATATACATAGGTGGTGGATTTCCAGAAATATTTGCAAAAGAACTAGAGGAAAATAAGTCTATAAGAGAAGATATAAAAAGGTATCATGATAATAATAAGCCTATATATGCTGAATGCGGAGGGCTTATGTATTTAGGTGAGAGCATAGTAGATAAAGATAATGAAGAATACAAAATGGTTGGAATATTAAAAGGTAAAAGTGAGATGACAAAATCGCTTAGAAGATTTGGTTATGCAAAAGGATGTGCGTTAATAGATACTACTATATCTAAAAAGGAAGATATGGTTTTTGGACATGAATTTCATCATTCTGAGTTTATAACTAATGAAAAATGTGCTTATAAGGTAACAAAGGAGAGAGACTCTAAAATAATAAAAGAGTGGATGGGTGGATATCAAAAGAAGAATACATTAGCAACTTATTTACATACTCATTTTTACAGTAATTTAAATATTCCTATAAACTTCTTAAATAAGGTGGTAGAAAACAAATGAATATAGTATCAATTTATACTGGATATGTACTAGATATCATATTTGGAGATCCTTATAGTCTACCACACCCTGTTATATACATAGGAAAATTCATAAATTATATAGAAAAAGTTATAAGAAGGATATTTAAAACTGAAAAAAGCCTTAAAATAGGAGGATTCTTTTTAAACTTTATAGTAGTAATTACAACTTATTTTGTAACAGACTTAATTATAAAAGCATCTTTTAATATAAACTATTACTTATACTTAGTTGTAAATTCATTTATTATATACACTATATTTGCTACAAAATGTTTAAAAGATGAAGCTGTTAAAATTTATAAGGTATTAAAGGAAGATGATATAGTAAAGGCTAGAAAACAGTTGTCATTTATAGTTGGAAGAGATACTCAAAACTTATCTAAAGAGGAAATTATAAGAGCCACTGTTGAAACTGTCGCAGAAAATACAGTAGATGGAATAATAGCACCTATGATGTATATATTCATAGGTGGTGCACCTCTTGGGATGATGTATAAGGCTGTTAACACTTTAGACTCTATGGTGGGTTACAAAAATGATAAGTATATGAATTTAGGCTTTGCATCTGCTAAGATTGATGATCTATTTAATTTTATACCAGCTAGAATTACAGCTTGTATAATGGCTATTGCTTCTTTATTTTTAGGATTTGACTTTAAAAGAAGCATCAAAGTATTTATAAGAGATAGAAAGAATCATAAGAGCCCAAATTGTGCATATCCAGAAGGGGCTGTAGCTGGAGCACTTAATATACAGCTTGGTGGGACTAATATATACTTTGGTAAAGAAGTGTACAAGCCTACTATAGGAGACAAGTTGAGAAATATAGAACCAGAAGATATATTAAAAACCAATAGAATAATGTACTTAACTTCAATTTTAACCTTAATAATTTTTACTTTTATACAGGAGGTTATATGAAAAAATTGGTCAAGATTTCAATGCTAATAGCTTTAAGTTTTATAGGGTCATTAATTAAAATACCAGGAACATCTATAGCGTTTGATTCTATGCCAGCTTATTTTGCAGCTTTATCTATATCTCCTTTAGCTGGAGGAATAGTGGGTGTTTTAGGACATGCGATTACAGCATATTTGAGTGGGTTTCCGCTTACAATTGTTATACATAGTATAATCGGAGTTCAAATGTTTTTATTTGTATTTATATTTGGATATGTATATAAGTTTACGCAAATTATTGTGCCTATAATTTTTGGAGTTCTTTTAAACGGAGTTGTAGCACCTCTTATATTAATTCCAGTAATAGGATTTAAGATGAGTGTAGGATTTATAATTCCTTTATCTATAGTTTCGTTCGCCAATATATATTTAGCATATATTTTATATAAGTCATTAAATAAAAGATATAGAAAAGGGGTATTTACTAGATGATAAAGCTTGGGCATGGTGCAGATGTCAATCAGATGATAAGTAAGTACAATAAAAGTGAAAATATATTAGATTTTAGCTCTAATATAAATCCATATAAACCTGAAAATATAGAAGAATATGTACTCGAAGGGTTGAAAAATAGCATAAAATATCCAGATATAGAGTATTTAAAACTTAGAAAGAATATATCTTCTTATTTAAATTTAAACTATGAATATATAGTACCTGGAAATGGTGCCAGTGAGATAATATATATGATTATGAAGGTATTAAATGGAAGGCTAGCTATTTTAAATCCCACATTTTCAGAATATGAAAGGGCTGCTTTTATAAATAATTTAGATGTAGTAGATTTATATTTAAATGAAGATTTTAAAGTAGATATAGGAAGTATAGAGAAAGATATAGATAAATTCGATTTTTTATTTGTATGCAATCCAAACAATCCAAGTGGAAATGTTCAAAATCTTATAGAACTACTAGATTTATTACAAAAGCACGATAAAATTATGATACTTGATGAAACTTTTATGGAGTTTGTACATGATAGTGATGAATACTCACTAGTCAAATATATAGATACGTACAGTAATTTATTTATTATAAAGGCTGTTACTAAGTTTTTTGGGCTTCCTGGAGTAAGACTTGGTTATGGAATAACTAGTAATAAAGATATAATCCACAGTATATGGAGTATCAAGGAGCCTTGGACTGTAAATGCATTTGCTGAAAATATATGTAAATATATATTTAAAGATACAAATTATATAAGAAAAACGAAGGATTATTTTAAAGAAGAGATAAGTTATATGTTAAAAGAGTTAAATAAGATAGAAGATATAGAATGCTTCCATACAGATACAAACTTTATATTATTAAAATTAGAAAAGTATGATTCAAAATACATTAAAGAAAAACTATTTATAAATAAAGATATATTAATAAGAGATGCATCCAATTTTAAGGGATTAGATAAAAAATATATAAGAGTTGCAGTTAAAAAAAGAGAAGAGAACGAAAGGTTAATAACTGCATTGAGAGAAATAATGGGGGTATAGCATGAAACACTATGGAATTTGCCCAGGCTCATGTGGAGAATTTATCCAGGGTATGATAAAGGACAAAGAATATTTAGTATCTTATGCTGTAAATATGTATTCAAGGGCTGATATTCATGAGACGACTAAGAATATAAATAAGGGCCCTTTTAAATCTAGAAGAGCTTTAGAAACAGTATTTGAACATTTTGGTCTTAGCAAAGATGATACTAAAAATATATCTTTAAGAATAAAAAGTAATATTCCTTTAGGTAAAGGCATGGCAAGCTCTACAGCTGATATAGGAGCTACTATAAGAGCAACACTTAGCTTTTTAAATAAAGATATAACAGATAAGGAAATATCAAAAATTGCAGCAACAATTGAGCCTACAGATTCTATATACATAAAAAACAACTGTATTTTTGATCCATTAAAAGGTGAAATATTTAAGCGATTAGGTTATATAGATGGAATAAAAATACTAACTCTTGAGCCTGATGAGAGATTAAATACTCAACATATAAGAAAGAGGCAGGATTATTTCATCAAAAAAAAGACGAATGAGGAAAAGTTAAAATATGCTTTTGATATATTAGAAAAAGGATTTGAAAATAAGGATTTAAGCTTAGTTGGAAAAGCTGCAACTATAAGTTCTATACTAAATGAAAACATACACAAAAAGGAAGGCTTGAGCGAAATAATAAAAATAAGCGAAGATTATGGAGCATATGGTGTAAATATAGCTCATAGTGGAACTGTTGTAGGAATAATACTAGATAAAGATATGGATGAAACTAAGCTTAAAGAAAAATTGATTATGAATAAAATAAATAAAAAATATAAAAAAATATACTGTTTAAATGTTATAAGAGCAGGATTAAGGGGAGGGTCATATGAAGTACATAAAAAATCCAAGTGAGATAGAGGTTAAGAGTTTTGAAATAATACAAGGTATAATCGATGAGATTAGACCAGGCTATGAGTTTAAGAATGAAATAGAAGAAAAGATAATAAAAAGATGTATACATACAACAGCTGATTTTGAATACTTAGACATACTTAAGATATCTGATAATGCGGTTGATAAATTAATAGATGCCTTAAAATCTGGTGCAACTATATATACAGATACAAATATGGCTTTATCTGGAATAAACAAGAGAAAGTTAAAGGCGCTAGGTTGTGAAATAAAGTGCTTTGTTGCAGATGAAGAAGTTGCAAAGATTGCAAAAGAAAAGAAGATAACAAGGTCAATGGCAGCTGTAGAAAAAGCTGCTAGTGAAGAGGGAAGAAAGATATTTGTAATGGGAAATGCTCCTACTGCTCTTTATAAAGTAATGGAAATGAAGGAAGAAGGAAAATTAAACCCAGATGCAATTATAGGCGTTCCTGTGGGATTTGTTGGAGCTGCTGAATCTAAGGATGATCTTGAAAAAAGCGATAATGAATATATATTATCTAAGGGAAGAAAAGGTGGAAGTAATTTAGCTGCTGCTATAGTTAATGCAGTACTTTATAGTATATAGTCTCGGCGTTGAGAAGAGGGATATTATGGAAAAGTATGTTTATATAGATGGGAAGAAGTATAGAAGGGGTTATACTACTGGATCTACTGCTACAGGTGCAGCTAAAGCTGCGGCTTTTATGGCGTTAAAAGGAGAAAAGGTAGATAGCATTCAGATAGATACACCTAAAGGGATAAGGCTAGATTTAAAGGTTGAGAATCAGGAAGTAGTACAAGATTATGCTGTGGCTTCTGTCAAGAAAGATGGGGGAGATGACAAGGATGCTACTCATAATTTAGATATATTTGCAAAGGTTACTATAAATAATACTGGAAGTATTAATATAGATGGTGGTATTGGTGTTGGAAGGGTAACTAAGAAAGGTCTTAATATTGCTATTGGAAATGCTGCTATTAATAAGGTTCCTATGCAGATGATAGAAAAGGAAGTTAGGGAAGTTGTAGGGGATTTAGGAGCAGATATTTTGATCTATATTCCAAGAGGTAAGGAAATTGCTAAGAAGACTTTTAATCCAAGGCTTGGAATAGAAGGCGGTATATCTATAATAGGAACTACTGGTATTGTAGAGCCTATGTCTGAGGAAGGTTGGAAGAAGTCTCTTTCTATTGAGCTGGGGATGAAAAGGAAGCAGGGAATTAAAAATATTATACTCGTTCCAGGAAATCATGGAGAGAATTTCGTAAAAGATATTTTAAATATTGATTCTAATTATGTTGTTAGAACTAGTAATTTCATAGGATATATGATAAAGGAAGCTGAAAGGTTTGGGTTTGAAAAGATACTTATGGTAGGTCATTTAGGTAAGTTTGTAAAACTAGCTGGTGGTATTTTTCATACTCACAGTAAGATGGCTGATTGTAGGATGGAGATACTTATAACTCATTTGTCTTTAATGGGTGCTGATATAAGTGTTTTAAAAGAAATATATAATTGTCCAACTACAGAGGCTGCAATAGATATAATATCTGAGAATGGATATGAAGAAGTATACGATATTATAGCAAATAAAGGAAGAGATAAGATTATTCAAAGGCTAGATAATGACATTGAGGTTGAGATTATGATATTTTCTATGGAACTTGATATGCTTGGAAAAAGTGAGGGTGCAGATAATCTGTTGGAGGTATTTGAATGATAAACATAATTGGGATAGGTCCTGGAAATTTAAATTACCTGACTAAGATAGGTGAGAATGTAGTACATAAAAGTGATGTATTAATAGGTGGAACGAGGAATTTAAATAGTTTCAATGATTTTAATGGAGAAAAGATAGAGATAAAGGGAAGCCTTAAAAAAATTATAGATTATATAAATGAGAATAAGGATAAAAACATATCGATAATAGCCTCCGGTGATCCTAGTATATATGGAATAGGAAAGTATATGGTTAGTGAGCTTGGAAGCGAAAATGTAAATATAGTATCGGGAATAAGCTCTATCCAGTATATTTTTTCAAGAATTAGTATGGATATGAATGATATATATATAAGTAGTTGCCATGGCAAACAACCCGATTTTGATTATATATTATCTCACAAAAAAGTTGCTTTAGTCACAGATAATATAATTGGTCCAAAGGAAATTGCTAAAGAGATAATAAAAAGAAAATTAAATAAGGCTATGGTAGTAGGGGAGAACCTTTCTTACGAAAATGAGAAAATAACTATAGGCTCTTGTGAAGATATAATGAATTTAGACAAATTTGATATGAATGTAGTGGTGATATACGATGAAGGATAGCGAATTTATAAGGGGTAAGGTCCCGATGACTAAAGAAGAAATAAGGACTATATCTATAAGTAAACTAAATTTAAAGAACTGCAGTACATTCCTAGATGTAGGTGGGGGAACAGGAAGCATAAGTATACAAGCATCTTTAGAGAATAAAGGTTTAGAAGTATTTACTATAGAGCGGAATGAAGAGGCAGTTGAGCTCATACATGAAAATATTGATAAATTCAATATAAATAATATAAAAGTTATAAAAGACTACGCACCAGTAGATTGCTTTGATAAAAAAATAGATGCAGCTTTCATAGGAGGCAGTGGTGGCAATCTAGAAGATATAATAATATGGCTTAAAAAACTATTGAATAAAGATGGTATCTTAGTCATCAACTGTATAATACTTCAAACACTTAATGAGTCTTTAAAAATACTTGAACAACAAGGTTTTGAAGATATAGAATGTGTACAAGCTTGTGTATCAAGGCTTGAAAAATTAGGTAAAGGAAATTATTTCAAGCCTTTAAATCCAACATATATAATTTCATGTAAAAGGGGTAGATAATAATGAAGATTCATTTCGTAGGAGCAGGACCAGGAGATAAGGAACTTATAACATTGAAAGGATACAAATTATTGAGCGAAGCCGATGTTGTTATATATGCTGGCTCTTTGGTTAATCCAGAACTTCTTGATTACTGTAAAGAAGGATGTGAAATTCATAATAGTGCTTATATGGATTTAGGAGAAATAGTAGATGTTATGAAAAAGGGAGTTAAGGAAAATAAGAGTGTTGTAAGACTTCAAACAGGAGACTTCTCTATATATGGATCAATTAGAGAACAAGTAGAAGAGCTTGCTAAAGAAGATATAGGATATGACTGTACACCAGGAGTTAGTTCATTCCTTGGAGCATCATCTGCACTTGGAGTTGAGTACACAGTACCTGAAATATCTCAAAGTGTTATCATAACTAGAATGGAAGGAAGAACTCCAGTACCAGAGAAAGAGTCTATAGAGTCTTTTGCAAAGCATCAAACGTCTATGGTTATATTCTTATCCGTTCAAGAAATAGAGAAGGTTGTATCTAGACTTATTGAGGGTGGATATACAGAAGAAACTCCAATTGCAGTTGTATATAAGGCTACTTGGAAAGAAGAGAAAATAGTTAAAGGTAACTTAAAGAATATAGCTGCTAAGGTTAAAGAAGAAGGAATAAATAAAACAGCTCTTATAATGGTTGGAGAATTTCTTGGCAAAGAGTACAATTACTCAAAATTGTACGATAAGGAATTTAAGCATGAATACAGAAAGTAATAAAGCTGTAATAGCACTTACTTCAAATGGAAAAAATCTCGCACTTAACATAAAAAAGTATATGAAGTGCGATGTATACGTAAATAACAAGATCCTTTGTGATAACACTATGCCTGTAAAAGGAAAATTCAAAGAATTTGTAGGAGAGATATTCTATAAATACGATTATTTGATATTTATAATGGCAACTGGTATTGTAGTCAGAAGTATTTGCCCTTATATAAAGGATAAGACTCAAGACCCAGCTATAATAGTAATGGATGAGAAGGGAAATAATGTTATAAGTCTTTTATCTGGTCATATAGGTGGAGCAAATGAGATGACTATAAAGCTAAGTGATTATCTAAATTCTAATCCAGTTATAACTACTGCTACAGATGTAAACAATAAATCAGCGCTTGATATGATAATAAAAAAAATAGATGCTCATATAGATGATTTTAAACAAAATGTAAAAAGAGTAAATTCATATCTTGTAGAAGGCAAAAAAGTAGGTATATACATGGAAGAAAATTATGATATAGATACTAGGGGTTTTGTATTAATAAAAGATAAAAATAATATTAAAGATATAGATACTTTAATTTACATAACTAATAAGAAATATATAGATATAAAACATAAGGATATTATAAAGTTAACTCCTAAGAATATTGTTTTATCAGTCGGGTGTAGAAGAGACATTGATTCTAATCTGATGTATGAGTCCTTTGAAGATTTTTTAAATAAAAAAGATATAGATATAAACTCTATAAAGGTAGTTGGAAGTGTAGATCTTAAAAAATATGAGAAGGCTATAATTGATTTAGCAAACAAGCTTGGAGTAAAGTTTGAAATAGTATCTAGAGAAGAAATACTAAAAGTTGAAGATAAATTTGAAAAATCAGAGTTTGTAAAGAAATCTATTGGGGTATATTCAGTAGTTGAGCCAGTTTCGTATATATTAAGTGGCGAAAATTTGATTGCAAACAAAACAAAGTATAAAGGAATAACTTTTGGATTGGGGAGATTAAAATGATTTATGTAATAGGAATAGGCCCAGGTAGCAAAGATTTGATGACTAATGAAGCTATAGAAGCTCTAGAAAAAAGTGAAGTTATAGTAGGATATAAAACTTATATAAATTTAGTTGAAGAATTTATAAAAGACAAAGAAGTAGTTCAAAATGGAATGAGAAAAGAAATAGAGAGATGTCAAGATGCTATAGATAAGGCTAAAGAAGGTAAGGAAGTTGCTGTTATAAGTAGTGGAGATAGCGGAATATATGGGATGGCAGGTCTTATTCTTGAACTTGTGACTAAACAAAACTTAGATATAGATGTAAAAATTGTACCTGGAGTTACTGCTAGCATAGGAGCAGCAGCTGTACTTGGAGCACCTATTATGCATGATTTTTGTCATATAAGCCTTAGTGACCTACTTACTCCTTGGGATGTTATAGAAAAAAGACTAAAGCTTGCTGCTGAAGCTGACTTTGTAATATGTTTATATAATCCTAGAAGCAAAGGTAGAAAGGACCACTTAAAGAGAGCATTTGAAATAATGGGTGAGTTTAAGTCTGGAGATATACCTGTTGGAATAGTTAAGGACGTAGCTAGAGATGGTCAGTGTAAGCAAGTTGTAAAATACAAGGATGTAGATTTTGAAACAGTTGATATGACTACTATTGTAATAATAGGAAATAAATCCACTTATATACATGAAGATAAAATGATAACTCCAAGGGGTTATGTTATATGATACTAGTTCTTGGAGGAACTAGTGATAGCCTAAAAATATGTGATTTACTCAATAAAATGGGTAAATCATATATTCTATCTGTTGCAACTGACTATGGAAGAGAAATTTCCAAAAATTACTGCAAAGACATTAATGTAGCTAGACTAGATAAGTATGATATGATTAAATTTGCTAGGAAAAATAATATAACAATTATTATAGATGCAACTCATCCATATGCTTTAGAAGTATCGCAAAACGCCATGGATGCAAGCCGTGAACTAGGCGTAAAATATATAAGATATGAACGATGTTCAAGTGATATATTGGAGCATGAGAGCATAATAAAGGTTGATAGCATAAAAGAAGCTTGTGATATTGCCAATAAAATAGGTGAGAATATATTTTTGTCTACAGGAAGTAAAAATTTAGGGCAATTTGTTCACAACTTGAAAAATAAAAATATTATAGCTAGGGTTCTCCCGACATCTGAAGTCTTAAAATCTTGCGAGAGTTTAGGTTTAAAAGCTCATAATATAGTAGCTATGAAAGGACCGTTTTCTTATGATATAAACAAGCATTTATACAAGTTTTATAATTGTGATTTGGTTATAACAAAAGAAAGTGGAGTAGCGGGAGGATTTGAAGAAAAATTAAGAGCGAGTATTGACTCAAATATAAAAACTATAGTAATACTAAGACCCAGCCTTGATTATCCAGAAAAGATAGATGATATTGAAGAACTAAACTTGCAACTATTTTTGAGCAACGGAGCCCGTTAGGGATCGTTGGCGACATGAGTCAGTGCGGAGCGACTAGACGAATTTTTATGGAGGGCGAAATTATGAAAGTAGCAGTTGTAGGGGTGAATCATAATACTGCTCCTATTAGAATAAGAGAGAAGGTATCTTTTACAGAATCAAAGAAAATAGAAGGCTCAAATTTTTTGCTTGATAACGGTATAGAAGAAGTGATTATTTTATCAACTTGCAATAGAAGTGAGATATATATAGTCGGAAAAGATATAGATTCAAAGGTAGATATAGTTAAAGATTTTTATGAAGACTATTTTGATGAAAAAGATATAAGAGAGTATTTATTTGATAAAAAACATAAAGAAGCTATAAATCATATATATGAGGTTGCTTCAGGTCTTGATTCATTAGTTTTAGGGGAAGATCAGATTCTTGGTCAGGCAAAAGAAGCTATGCTATTTTCTATGGAACTAGGTTTTAGCGGGAAAATTTTAAATAAGCTTTTTAGAGAAGCTATAACTACTAGTAAGAATATAAAAAATGAGACTAAAATATCAGAGAATCCTTTGTCTATAAGTTATATAGGAGTTAAATTTTTAAAACAGAAACTCAAATCATTAAAAAATAAAAAAGCCCTTATAATAGGTGTTGGAAAAATGAGCATATTAGCTCTTAAGCACTTAATAGAGGAAGATTTAGATGAGATATATATGACAAATAGATCCCATAAAAAGGTTTTGGATTTAAGCGATGATTTTCCTATGGTAAAACCTATAGAATATGAAAAAAGATATGAGATATTAAAGGATGTAGATATTGTTATAACTGCAACAGCATCTCCTCATACTATAATAAAAAAAGATGAGATGATGGATATAGATAATGAAATTTATATAATGGATATAGCTCTTCCCCGTGATGTTGAAGAGTCTGTTAGTGAGCTTCCAAATATTAATGTTTATGATATAGATAATCTTAAAAAAATATCTGATGAAAATGAACAAAGAAGAATCCAGCTATCTAAGGTAGCTAAAGAAATTATAGATGAGAGTATAAATGAGTTTTTAGACTGGATGAGCAGTATAAAGGTAGACCCAACTATAAAATCTTTAAATGAAAGATGTAGTGATATACAAAGTGATACACTTGATTATATATACAGAAAGTTAGACCTTGACTGTAGAGAAAAGAAGATAATAGAAAAAATGTTGACTTCTGCTTTAAAAAGGGTTATTAGAGAACCGATTATAAAGCTTAAATCTACTAAAGATGAGGGAAAAGTAAAGGATTACACTAGTATAATTGAAGAATTATTCGATCTTTAGGTTAGAGGTGGTATAATGTTTTATCCTATGATGATAAAACTAGATAATAAGAAGGTAACTATAGTAGGAGGCGGAAAAGTAGCATTTAGAAAGGCAAAAAAATTTATGGAGTTTAATTGCGACATAAAAGTCGTAAGTCCTTCGTTCATAAAAGATTTTGATAGTATAGATGTTAAGCTTATAAATGATGAATATAAAGAAGATTATTTGAAAGAATCCTTTATAGTTATAGCGGCTGCATCTAATAAAAAGGTGAATGAGGATATATCTAGTTACTGTAAAGAAAATGATATTATGTGCAATAGAGCTGATAATAGAGATTTATCTGATTTTATAGTACCTTCAAGCGTTAAAAGAGGAGATTTGGTTATTAGTGTGTCGACCATGGGAAATAGTCCATCTCTTGCATCAAAGATAAGAAAAGAGCTTGAGAGCAACTATGGCATTGAGTATGAAGAATATGTAAATATTTTAGGAGATATAAGAGATTTAGTTTTAGAAAAATGTACGGATAAGGATGAAAAGAAGAGAATACTAAATGAGTTAGTAAACTTAGACATAGAAGAACTAAAAAAGAGGAGACTTGATTATGAAAATAATAGTTGGAACTAGAGGAAGTGATCTTGCCCTAAGTCAAACTAAATGGGTTATAAAGAACCTTAGAAATTCAAATCCCGATGTAGAATTTGAAATTAAGATAATAAAGACTAAAGGCGATAGAATTCAGAATATAGCACTTGATAAGATAGGCGATAAAGGGTTATTCGTAAAAGAGATAGAAGAGCAGCTTTTAAACAAAGAAATTGATATAGCAGTTCATAGTATGAAGGACATGCCATCTAATGTTACTGATGGACTTAAATTTGCTGCAGTTCCTAAAAGAGAAGATTATAGAGATGTATTAGTTTTGAAGGAGGGATATAAGACTATATATGACCTTCCAAGAGGAGCTAAAATCGGGACAGGAAGCAAAAGAAGAAAATATCAATTACTTAAGTACAGAGAAGATTTAGAGGTCGTTTCTATAAGAGGAAATGTTGGAACTAGAATAAGAAAAATTAAAGAAGAAAATCTTGATGGTGTAGTTTTAGCGGCTGCTGGACTTCATAGGTTAAATATAGAAGATGAAATAAGCTTTTATATACCGACTGATATAATGCTTCCAGCTCCAGCACAAGGAGCTTTAGCTATACAAATAAGAGAAAATAATGGAGATATAGAAAAGATAGTATCATCTATAAAAGATGATAAGACTTGTATTGAGGTAGAGGCAGAAAGAGCTTTCTTGCATGGAGTTGATGGAGGATGTCATATACCTGTAGGAGCATTTTGTACTGTAGATGAAGATAGAATAAAGATTGAAGGTTTATTTGGAACAGAGGATGGAAGTAGGATTGTAAGGACATTTATAGAGGGTAGTGTTAGTGAAGCAAAAGAGTTAGGACATAAGCTTGCTGATATTATACTAGAGGAGATGAAGCCATGTACGGAATAGTATATTTAGTAGGGGCAGGGCCTGGAGATTATAAATTAATCACATTAAAAGGTTTAGAGTGTATTAAAAAGGCAGACGTAATAGTATATGATAGATTGGCTAATGAAAATTTGCTGAATGAGTCCAAAGAAGGCTGTGAATTTATATATGTTGGAAAGGCATCTAGCAATCACACATTAACTCAAGATGAAATAAATGAAGTTATATGCCAAAGGGCAAAAGAAGGTAAGATTGTAACAAGACTTAAAGGTGGAGACCCTTATGTTTTTGGTAGAGGAGGAGAAGAAGGAGAGTATCTTCTTGAAAGAGGAGTTAAATTTGAAGTAGTTCCAGGTATAACTTCTGCCATAGGTGGACTTTGCTATGCTGGAATACCTATAACTCACAGAGATTATGCTTCTTCATTCCATGTTATAACTGGCCATCTAAAGGATGAAGAAAAGGAACTTGATTGGAAATCCCTATCTAATCTGAATGGAACTTTAGTATTCTTAATGGGAGTTAAGAACCTTAATAATATATGCACTAATTTGATTAATGAAGGTAAGAGCAAGGATACGCCTGTTGCTCTTATAAACTGGGGAACTAGATATAATCAAAGGGTAGTAACTGGAAACCTTGAAAATATATACGATATAGCTATTAAAGAAAATATAAAGCCACCTAGTTTAATTGTTGTAGGCGATGTTGTAAATCTTAGAGACAAGCTGAATTTCTTTGAGCAAAAAAGTTTATTTGGAAAGAGTATACTTGTTACAAGAGCTAGAGCTCAAAATAGTAAATTATTAGAGAAAGTAATGGACTTAGGTGGTAACCCTATACAGTTTCCAACTATAAAAATAGAAGAGATAATTCCTAATGAAGAGTTAGATGAACAAATAAAAAATCTAGAAGAATATAGTTATATAATATTTAGAAGCCAAAATACTGTTAAGATATTCTTTAATAGATTAAATGAGTTAGATTTTGATGTTAGAAAACTAGCTAATAAAAAGATAGTGGCGATAGGACCAGCTACGGCTAAAGATCTTAAGGCAAAGGGGATAATAGCTGATATAGTGCCTCCAAAGTTTGTTGCTGAAGCTATATATGATGAATTGAAGGACTTACTAGTTAAGGATGATAAAATATTGATTCCAAGAGCTAGTGAAGCTAGGGATTATTTGGTAGATAAATTAGATAAAATATGTTATGTTAAAGAGGTTAAGATATATAATACTGTGTTAGGTGATGGAAATAAAGACAAAATACTTGAGATGCTAGATTCTAATAAATTGGATTATATAACATTCACTAGCTCATCAACAGTTAAAAATCTTATTAATATAGTAGGAAAAGAGAATATAGACAAGCTTAAAAATTCAAAATTAATATCTATAGGACCTATAACTTCAAATACTGTTAGAGATTTTAATTTAGAGGTTTATAAAGAAGCTAAGGATTACACTATAGATGGAATTTTGAATACTATTATAGAAGATATTAAGGGGGAATAGCTGTGATTAAAAGACCTAGAAGACTTAGAAGTAGTGACCTTGTAAGGGATTTAGTTAGAGAAACTAGAATTGAGATGGATAATTTAATATATCCTCTATTCATTGTTGAGGGAGAAAATATAAAAAAAGAGATACCATCACTTCCTGATGTTTATCATATATCAGTAGATAAATTAGAAGAAGAAGTAAAAGAATTAAAAGAGTTTGGAATAAAGTATGTAATGTTATTTGGTGTTCCAAATGAAAAAGATGAGTATGGAAAAGAAGCTTATGCAGAAGATGGAATAGTTCAAAAGGCTGCAAGAGAGATAAAGAGAATTACTAATGATATATATGTAGTTACTGATGTTTGTATGTGTCAATATACAAGCCATGGTCACTGTGGAATACTACGTCCAAATGGATATGTAGATAATGATAAGACATTAGAGTATCTATCAAGAATAGCTTTAAGCCATGTAAAGGCAGGAGCCGATATGGTAGCTCCATCTGATATGATGGATGGAAGAATAGCTCATATGAGAAAAACTTTAGACGAAGCAGGATATGAGAATACACCTATAATGGCATATAGCGCTAAATATGCATCCTCATTCTATGGCCCTTTTAGAGATGCAGCTCATTCTGCACCATCTTTTGGAGATAGAAGATCTTATCAAATGGATCCTGCAAATACAGATGAAGCAGTTCGCGAGGTAGAACTTGATATAGAAGAAGGAGCAGATATAGTTATGGTAAAACCTGCACTTTCATACTTAGATGTAATAAGAAGAATAAAGGACAATTTCAACATGCCTATAGCAGCGTACAATGTAAGTGGAGAGTACTCTATGTTAAAACTTGCTGTTAAGAATGGATTACTAGATGAAAAAGCTATAATGGAAAGTGTTTTATCTATAAAAAGAGCTGGAGCAGACATAATAATAACTTACTTTGCAAAAGATATAGCTAGAATGCTTAGAAAATAGAAGGGGATGACTATTATGAAGACTACTAAATCTGAAAGCATATATAGTGAAGCTGTAAAATACATACCTGGTGGAGTTAACAGTCCTGTTAGAGCATTTAAATCAGTTGGACTTAACCCTATATTTGCAGACCATGCTAAGGGTTCGAGATTATATGATGTTGATGGAAATGAATATATAGACTATATATGTTCTTGGGGACCATTAATGTTAGGTCACAGTAATGAAGAAGTTTTAAGTGGCGTTGAAGATATAATAAGAAGAGGAACAAGCTATGGAGTTCCTACAGAAATAGAAGTAAAAATGGCAAAATTAATATGTGAAGCATATGAATCAATAGAAATGGTTAGAATGGTAAACTCAGGAACAGAGGCTACTATGAGTGCATTAAGAGTAGCAAGAGCTTACACTAAGAGAAATAAAATATTAAAATTTGAAGGATGTTATCATGGACATTCTGATGCATTACTTGTTAAATCAGGATCTGGAACAATAACATATGGAGTACCTACAAGCCCTGGAGTTCCAGCAGATGTAGTAAAGGATACACTTGTATGTAGATACAATGATTTAGACTCAGTAAAAGAAATATTTAAAGAACATGGACAAGACATAGCAGCTGTAATAGTAGAGCCGGTTGCAGGTAATATGGGTGTAGTTGCAGGTAAAAAAGAATTTTTACAAGGACTTAGAGATATAACTAACGAATACAAATCTGTATTAATATTTGATGAAGTAATAACAGGATTTAGATTAGCATTTGGTGGAGCGGGTCAGCATTATGGAATAAAAGCAGATATGACATGCCTTGGAAAGATTATAGGAGCTGGACTTCCTGTTGGAGCTTATGGTGGTAAGAAAGAGATAATGGACATGGTATCTCCAGTTGGTCCTGTATATCAAGCAGGAACATTATCTGGAAATCCTCTTGCTATGTATATGGGATATAAAAATATAAGTATATTAAAGAATAATCAAAACATATATAAAGAGCTTGAAGAAAAGGCTATAAGACTCGAAAATGGACTTAAAGAAAATCTTCAAAAGCTTAATATAGAAGGAACTGTAAATAGAGCTGGATCTTTAGTATGTCTCTTCTTTGCAAAAGGACCTATAGAAAATTACGAAGATGTAATGAACTGTGATGTAGAAAAATTCAATATATATTTCAAAGAATTAATAGAAAGAGGAATACTACTTGCTCCAACGCAATTTGAAGCTATGTTTTTATCTAATGCTCATACGAATGAAGATATAGACTGCACAATAAAAGCAAGTTATGAAGCTATGAAGATAGCATTTAATAAATAGCTAAAAAAACGCCGACACATCGTCGGCGTTTTTTATTTAAAAGATTATCTTCTTTTGCTACGTTTATTTAAAGTAGCTTGACGGTCATCTGACTGCTTTAACCAATCTTTTAATTTATCTTCAAGAGAAGTTTCTTTTTTTGGTTTTGCTTGGAATTTACCTTTAGATGCATCCCTATTTCTATAGTTAGAACCTGAGTTAGAATTATAACTAGATCCAGAATTAGAATTAGAACTATAAGAAGGTTTATCTTTAGGTTTTGGAGTAAACGGTTTTGCTTGCTTAATTGAAAGAGATATTTTTTTAGACTCTTCATCAATGCTTATAATTTTAACTTTAACTTTATCCCCAGCTGAAATATGTTCATTTATATCGTTTATAAAGTTATGACTAATTTGTGAAATGTGAACTAATCCTTTAGTTTTTTCATCTATAGCCACAAAAGCACCGAAAGGCTTAACATCTGTTACTGTACCTTCAATAATATTACCGATTTCAAATTTCTTACACATAGACACACTCCTAAAAATTTTATAGTTTATAAATAATTTTAAAATTCGAGTTACTTATATTAATTAATATAGCATATAACTTTAACAAAAAACAAATTTTAAATTATCTTTTCAACTATCTATAATATATATTTTTACGCTTTTTTGCAACCTTTAAACATAAAAATATAATTAAGTTTTTTACATATAATTCGACATATAAAAAGTTAAATAATTAAAGTAACTATAGGGGTAACTATTATAAAAGAAAATATCACTCTTTCTATCCATATTAAAAACAACTCCCAAATAGATAATGGAATTTTTGTAGATAAAATACAAGGTATACATGCACAAAAGGATAATACAGAGCTAACTGACACTACACCTATTATAAATCGAGTTAAAAACGAAGAATCGATTACAAAAAATGATGGTAAAAATAAATCTATTATACCGATAGATGCAGATTTGGCAGTTAACATAGGTTCTGGAAGTTGTAGTATTTTTAATACAGGATAAAATATATAAGCTAATAAATCTATAAAACAAGTATATTTACTTAAAATTAAACCAACGGTACCTATTGAGACTATTGACGGTAACACGGCTATAGTTACAATTAAACCATTTCTGAAGTTTCTATATACGTTTTCATAAACACTAGTAGATTTATGTATAGATTTACTAGCTTCATTCCATGCATTTTGAATAAAGTTTTTATAAATTCTGGTTTCTATAACAGAATTAGACGAAATATAAGAATGACTTTTTCTACTAAGAGGAGGTATTCTAGCTGTGATTGAGGTAACTGAACAAGTTACTATAAATGTAATTACAAAATAAGCATGCCACATACTCATAAGATCTAAAGTTTTAGCTATAATAATCATCGAACTTATAGATGCGGTAGAAAATCCTGTAACTATAATACTAGCCTCTTTAATACTATATTTACTATCTTTAAATATAGTATCTGTAATTAAAATTCCTATAGAGTAGTTACTTAAAAAAGATGCTAAAGCATGGGCTGCTGATTTTCCTGGAGTTTTAAAAAGTGGTTTCATTATAGGATGCATTAAAACACCTATAAATTCCAGAATACCGTAATCTACTAGAAAAGTTAAGAAAACAGATCCTATAGGTATAGCAATACTAATAGGAATGGCTATGTTGTTAAAGATTATAGACAACATATCTTTAGAAATAAAGTAAAATTTGTCTAAATTAAAAATAAATATTACACATATAAATATACTCAAAAAATTAAAAAAAGAAATTATTTTATTAAATCTATTGTTATTCCATGATTTTGTAATAAAAGGATAAAAAACTCCTAGTATAATTAGAGCTAAAGTATAGACACAAACATAATTTAAGAAATGACTATAGATATATATAATAATATGATCTAGTGATATTGTCATTTTACCGTTTAACTTTATAGGTATAAAAAATATGAATATGCCTATGAAATTATATATAATGAATTTAATCATATTTTATAACCCCCTTTTATTATATATAGTGAATTTGGTTATATTTTATAACTCACTTTTAATACGTTGTATAATATATTCTATAAAAAACTTCAAAAAAAGTGTTGACGGATTATTTCAAAGGTGATATATTATTACTTGTCCTCAACAACGAGGCAAACACGAAACACAAAATGAACTTTGAAAATTAAACAGTAGGTTATAAATAAATCACAACAGTGATTTTCGGAAACAACACATAAAGTCAGTTTACTGAGTACTGACAAACTTTTATTTAAGAGTTTGATCCTGGCTCAGGATGAACGCTGGCGGCGTGCCTAACACATGCAAGTCGAGCGGAGATTAAAAAGCTTGCTTTTTAATCTTAGCGGCGGACGGGTGAGTAACGCGTGGGTAACCTGCCCTATACACACGGATAACATATCGAAAGATATGCTAATACGAGATAACACATTTTTAAGGCATCTTAGAAATGTCAAAGCGTTAGCGGTATAGGATGGACCCGCGTCCCATTAGCTAGTTGGTGAGGTAAAAGCTTACCAAGGCGACGATGGGTAGCCGACCTGAGAGGGTGATCGGCCACACTGGAACTGAGACACGGTCCAGACTCCTACGGGAGGCAGCAGTGGGGAATATTGCACAATGGGGGAAACCCTGATGCAGCAACGCCGCGTGAGCGATGAAGGCCTTCGGGTCGTAAAGCTCTGTCCTAAGGGAAGATAATGACGGTACCTTAGGAGGAAGCCCCGGCTAACTACGTGCCAGCAGCCGCGGTAATACGTAGGGGGCAAGCGTTATCCGGAATTACTGGGCGTAAAGGGTGCGTAGGCGGCCTTGTAAGTCAGAAGTGAAAGGCTACGGCTCAACCGTAGTAAGCTTTTGAAACTGCAGGGCTTGAGTGCAGGAGAGGAGAGTAGAATTCCTAGTGTAGCGGTGAAATGCGTAGATATTAGGAGGAATACCAGTTGCGAAGGCGGCTCTCTGGACTGTAACTGACGCTGAGGCACGAAAGCGTGGGGAGCGAACAGGATTAGATACCCTGGTAGTCCACGCCGTAAACGATGAGTGCTAGGTGTCGGGGGTTACCCCCCTCGGTGCCGCAGCTAACGCATTAAGCACTCCGCCTGGGGAGTACGCTCGCAAGAGTGAAACTCAAAGGAATTGACGGGGACCCGCACAAGTAGCGGAGCATGTGGTTTAATTCGAAGCAACGCGAAGAACCTTACCTAAGCTTGACATCCCTCAGACCGCTTCTTAATCGAAGCTTTCCCTTCGGGGACTGAGGTGACAGGTGGTGCATGGTTGTCGTCAGCTCGTGTCGTGAGATGTTGGGTTAAGTCCCGCAACGAGCGCAACCCTTATCTTTAGTTGCCAGCATTTTGGATGGGCACTCTAGAGAGACTGCCGAGGATAACTCGGAGGAAGGTGGGGATGACGTCAAATCATCATGCCCCTTATGCTTAGGGCTACACACGTGCTACAATGGCTAGTACAGAGAGTTGCGAAACCGCGAGGTCAAGCTAATCTCTTAAAGCTAGTCTCAGTTCGGATTGCAGGCTGAAACTCGCCTGCATGAAGCTGGAGTTACTAGTAATCGCGAATCAGAATGTCGCGGTGAATGCGTTCCCGGGTCTTGTACACACCGCCCGTCACACCACGGAAGTTGGGGGCGCCCGAAGTCAGATATCCAACCGTAAGGAGGAATCTGCCGAAGGTGAAATCAATGACTGGGGTGAAGTCGTAACAAGGTAGCCGTATCGGAAGGTGCGGCTGGATCACCTCCTTTCTAAGGAGAAATAACCTACTGTTTAATTTTGAGGGTTTATTCCTCAAAATTAGTACTTTGAAAATTGAACAGATTTAAATAAATTTAGGTTAAGTTATTAAGGGCGTAGGGCGGATGCCTTGGCACCAAGAGCCGATGAAGGACGTGGTAAGCTGCGATAAGCTTCGGGGAGATGCAAGCAATCTTTGATCCGGAGATTTCCGAATGGGGAAACCCACCTAGAGTAATGTCTAGGTATCCTTAGATGAATACATAGTCTAAGGAGGGGAACCGAGGGAACTGAAACATCTAAGTACCTCGAGGAAGAGAAAGAAAAATCGATTCCCTAAGTAGCGGCGAGCGAAAGGGGAAGAGCCCAAACCTATGAAGTTTTCTTCATAGGGGTTGCGGATATGCTCACAAGAAAGAGGTATTGTAGTCGAAGAGGTTTGGAAAGACCCACCATAGAAGGTAATAGTCCTGTAGATTAAACAAGAAGACTTTCGAGCATACTCCAGAGTACCACGGGACACGTGAAACCCTGTGGGAAGCTGGGGGGACCACCCCCCAAGGCTAAATACTTCTTGGTGACCGATAGCGTATAGTACCGTGAGGGAAAGGTGAAAAGAACCCCGGAAGGGGAGTGAAATAGAACCTGAAACCCTATGCCTACAAGCTGTGGGAGCACATTTTTAGTGTGACCGCGTACTTTTTGTAGAACGGGCCAACGAGTTACGATAAGTAGCAAGGTTAAGGACTTAGGGTCTGGAGCCGTAGCGAAAGCGAGTCTTAACTGGGCGATTCAGTTACTTGTCGTAGACCCGAAACCGAGCGACCTACCCATGGCCAGGATGAAGCGAAAGTAAAATTTCGTGGAGGTCCGAACCCACGCACGTTGAAAAGTGCGGGGATGAGCTGTGGGTAGAGGTGAAATTCCAATCGAGCTCGGAGATAGCTGGTTCTCCCCGAAATAGCTTTAGGGCTAGCCTCAAGCTTAGAGATGAGGAGGTAGAGCACTGAATGTCCTAGGGGCCCTGTGGGTTACCGAAGACTATCAAACTCCGAATGCCTTTATCTTTTGCTTGGGAGTCAGACTGTGGGTGATAAGATTCATAGTCGAGAGGGAAACAGCCCAGACCGTCAGCTAAGGTCCCTAAATGTAAGTTAAGTGGTAAAGGATGTGGGATTGCACAGACAACCAGGATGTTGGCTTAGAAGCAGCCATTCATTCAAAGAGTGCGTAATAGCTCACTGGTCGAGTGATCCTGCGCCGAAAATTATCGGGGCTAAAACTTACTACCGAAGCTACGGCATTGACTTTGTCAATGGGTAGGGGAGCATTCACTGCGGGTTGAAGCTAGACCGGAAGGACTAGTGGACTGCAGTGAAGAGAGAATGTTGGCATGAGTAGCGAGACGTAGGTGAGAATCCTACGGGCCGAAAACCCAAGGTTTCCTGAGGAAGGTTCGTCCGCTCAGGGTTAGTCGGGACCTAAGCCGAGGCCGAAAGGCGTAGGTGATGGACAACAGGTTGAGATTCCTGTACTACCGATAATCGTTTGAAGAATGGGGTGACGCAGAAGGATAGGCTATCCTACTATTGGATATGTAGGTCCAAGCATTAAGGGAGCATTGATAGGCAAATCCGTCGGTGCAATCCTGAGGTGTGATGGGGAGCGAAATTTAAGTAGCGAAGTAGTCGATTTCATGCTGCCAAGAAAAGCCTCTACTGAGATTAAAGGTACCCGTACCGCAAACCGACACAGGTGGGTGAGAAGAGAATTCTAAGGCTAGCGAGAGAACTTTTGTTAAGGAACTCGGCAAAATGACCCCGTAACTTAGGGATAAGGGGTGCCTCATTAGGGTGTATGCCCGAAGAGGCCGCAGAGAATAGGCCCAAGCGACTGTTTACCAAAAACATAGGTTTCTGCTAAGTCGAAAGACGATGTATAGGAGCTGACGCCTGCCCGGTGCTGGAAGGTTAAGGGGATGTGTTAGACATTAGTCGAAGCATTGAACTTAAGCCCCAGTAAACGGCGGCCGTAACTATAACGGTCCTAAGGTAGCGAAATTCCTTGTCGGGTAAGTTCCGACCCGCACGAAAGGCGTAACGATTTGGGCACTGTCTCAACAAAAGACTCGGTGAAATTGTAATTCCGGTGAAGATGCCGGATACCTGCGACAGGACGGAAAGACCCCATGGAGCTTTACTGTAGCCTGGCATTGGATTTCGATATTACATGTACAGGATAGGTGGGAGACTGAGATACGAGAACGCCAGTTTTCGTGGAGTCATCCTTGGGATACCACCCTTGTAATATTGAGATTCTAACCATAGACCATGAATCTGGTCTTGGGACACTGTCAGGTGGACAGTTTGACTGGGGCGGTCGCCTCCCAAAATGTAACGGAGGCGCCCAAAGGTTCCCTCAGCACGGTCGGAAATCGTGCGAAGAGTGCAAAGGCAAAAGGGAGCTTGATTGCAAGACATACAGGTCGAGCAAGGACGAAAGTCGGGCTTAGTGATCCGGTGGTTCCGCGTGGAAGGGCCATCGCTCAACGGATAAAAGCTACCCTGGGGATAACAGGCTTATCTCCCCCAAGAGTCCACATCGACGGGGAGGTTTGGCACCTCGATGTCGGCTCATCACATCCTGGGGCTGTAGTAGGTCCCAAGGGTTGGGCTGTTCGCCCATTAAAGTGGTACGCGAGCTGGGTTCAGAACGTCGTGAGACAGTTCGGTCCCTATCCGTCGCAGGCGTAGGAAATTTGAGAGGAGCTGTCCTTAGTACGAGAGGACCGGGATGGACATACCTCTGGTGCACCAGTTGTCACGCCAGTGGCATAGCTGGGTAGCTATGTATGGAATGGATAAGCGCTGAAAGCATCTAAGCGCGAAGCCAACCTCAAGATAAGATTTCCCATCTTTATGAGTAAGATCCCAGGAAGACTACCTGGTTGATAGGTTCAAGGTGTAAGCTCAGTAATGAGTTCAGCTGATGAATACTAATAGATCGAGGACTTAACCAAATTTTAAATCTGATCAATTTTGAAAGTATTAATCTTAATATTTAAAACTAAAAGATTATGTGGTTATTACAGCAAGGAGGATACACCTGTTCCCATTCCGAACACAGAAGTTAAGCTCCTTAGCGCCGATGGTACTTGGGGGGCAGCCCCCTGGGAGAGTAGGACGTAGCCACGTAATCTTTTTTTATTTATAACATTCTAAAAAGAGCCGTACGATGATTATATCGTGCGGTTTTTTGTTAGAAACTATACATTTTGTGGTATCATTAAAAAGTCTAGCATAATTTAACAAAAGGAGACTATACATGATAGATTTAAGCAAGTTATTAAGTAAAGATGATATACAAAGAGGTAGTATAAGATACTCAAAGGACTGTTCGAAAGCTAAAGCTGGTGTTAGAAAAGGTATGGGTCCAGTTGTAGTATGGAATATAACAAATGTATGCAATTTCAAGTGTAAGCACTGTTATTCAAGTGCAACAGCCACGAAAGATCAAGAAGAACTTACATTTGAGCAGATAAAGAAAGTAGTAGATGATTTAGCCACAATTAATGTTCCTGTAATCTTATTATCTGGTGGAGAGCCTTTGATGAGAGAAAATATATTTGAAATAATAGAGTATATAAAATCTAAGGGTATAAATGTGAGTCTTTCAACTAATGGAAGTCTTATAACAAAAGATGTAGCTAGGAAATTAAAGAATCTAGGCATAGGATATGTTGGTATTAGTTTAGATGGAACTTCAAAAACTAATGATATATTTAGAGGTGTAAGTGGATCATATGATTCTATAATAAAGGCTATAAAAAACTGTAAAGAAGTAGACCAAAAGGTAGGGCTTAGATTTACAATACAAAAGAAAAATTATAAAGAAGTAACAGATATACTTAAATTAGTAGATGAAATAGATATACCTAGAATATGCTTTTATCATTTAGTCCCAAGTGGTAGAGGACAAAATATAATAAATGATATGTTAACACATGATCAAACTAGAGAAGTATTAGATAATCTATATGATTATGTTAAAAAGAATATAGTAAATGGTATAGATAAAGAGATTCTTACAGTCGCAAACTTTGCAGATGGGATATACATTTATTTAAAGGAAAAAGATGAATACCAAAAAAGTAGGATACTTGATTTATTAAGCAGAAATGGAGGAAATAGATCGGGGATTGCTATATCGAATATAGATTATAAAGGGAATGTATATATAGATCAATTCTCTAAGAATCACTTACTTGGAAATATAAAGCAAGATTCATTCTCGAGTATATGGAATGAAAATAAAGAAGGACTGTTAAACGAAATAAGAAATAAAAAAGATAAGGTAAAAGGAAGATGCAAGGAATGTAAATGGCTTAATATATGTAATGGAAATCTAAGAGCTAGAGCATATGGATATTATAATGATATATGGGCTGAGGATCCGAGTTGCTATCTTACAGATGATGAGATTAGGAGTGAAGTAGATGATTATATCGTGGAATATGACTAAAAATTGTAATTTATATTGTAAGCATTGCTACAGAGATGCAGGACCTAATCTTGCTTCAAATGATGAATTATCAACAGAGGAAGGAAAAGAACTTATAAGAGGAATACATAAAGCTGGATTTAAGATATTGATATTTAGTGGAGGAGAACCCCTTCTAAGAGATGATTTATATGAGCTTACAGAATACGCAAGTTCACTTGGACTTATAAGTGGTATAGGAACTAATGGAACACTAATAGATGATGAAGTTGCTAGAAAACTAAAAGAATCTAAGGTTAGAGCGGTAGCTATAAGTCTTGACAGCTTAGATGTAAAAAAACATGATAGATTTAGACAAGTTGAGGGGAGTTTTAATAAGACTATAGAAGGAATAAAATCATGCATAGAAGCAGGACTTAAAGTTCAAATAAACACTACCGTAACAAAATCGAATTATGAAGAGATAACTGAAATCACAGACTATATATCTTCTCTTGGAGGGCATTCTCACCATCCATTCTTTCTTGTAGAAGTAGGTAGAGGTAAGGAAATAGGAGAGTATGGTCTTAACAAAAAAGAGTATAAAGATATTATAAATAAGATACTAGACAAGCAAAAGGATACTCATATAGAACTTAAGCCAACTTGTGCACCTCAGTTTATGGTAGAAGCAAAAAATAAGGGGATGAATATGAGATTTTCTAGAGGATGTATAGCGGGAATTAAGTACTGCTGTATACTTCCTAATGGAGATGTTCATATATGTCCATATTTACCAATTAAAGTAGGAAGTATTAGAGAGCATTCTTTTGATCATATATGGGAAAATGCAGAGATATTCAATAAACTTAGAAATTACAAGGAGTATAATGGAAATTGCGGTAAGTGTGAGAATATAAATATATGTGGTGGATGTAGAGCTAGAGCATTCAGTTCGAGTGGGAATTATATGAATGAGGATGTGTTCTGTTTAAAGGAGAAAATAAATGGATAGTATAGACAAGTTGATATTAAATGAAGTTCAAAATGGAATACCTCTTGAAAAGAATCCTTTTAGAAATATAGCTGATAAACTAAATATAAAAGAAGATGAAATAGTTAAAAGAATAAATGAATTAAAAGAAAAAGGTTATATAAGAAGGTTTGGGGGTATATTTGATAGTCAGAGTTTAGGAATAAAAAGCACGCTTGTAGCTGTAAAGGCAAAAGATATAGAAAACACATCAAAAATAATAAACGAATATAGTGGAGTAACTCATAATTATCAAAGAGATGATGATTATAATATATGGTTCACTTTAATGGCTTCATCAAAAGAAGAACTTGAAAATATACTCAAGGAAATAAAAAACAGAATACGATGTGAAGATATTATAAGCCTTAGTTGCGTAAATAGGCACAAGGTTAAGGTATATCTTGATTTTGATAATAAAGGGTGATTTAACTTGATAGATAAAATAGACAGAGACATTATAGTTCATCTATCTAAAGATATAGAGCTGACTAAAACCCTATATAAAGATATGGCAAAAGTATTTGATATATCTGAGGATGAGTTGATAAATAGATTAAAAAAATTAAATGAAAGAGGCTACTTAAAGCGTATATCACCTATAATTGTCCATCAAAAAAGTGGTTATGATAGTAATGCTATGGTTGTTTGGAAGATAGAAAAAGATAAAATAGAATATTTTATAGAGATGATTAAGAACATAAAGAGTATAAGTCATGTATATGAAAGGCAAGTATGTTTACGTTGGGAATATAATTTATATACTATGATTCATGGAATAAATAAAGATGAAGTAGATAGAATAATAAACTATTTATCAAATAATATGCAAAATTATTCATTTAAAGTATTGTACACATTGAAAGAATTAAAAAAAACTAGTCCGAATTTAGAAGGGTTAATTAAAGTAATCTAAAAAATAATGATAGAAGTTCTTAATGATAGACGAAATTGTTTCAAAAATTTAACTTTAATTTGTTGCATACATTTAAAAATAAAAAATAGTGTAAAAATGAAACGTATATGTCGCTAATTGGTAAATGTGGTAACAAAATGTATAAAAAAAATCCTTTCTTTTTACTATATATTAATATACAATATGGATGTAACATAAAAAACTTAATATTGAAGATTATGGGTTTTATTAAAAATTAAAAGGGAAGACCAGTGAAAAACTGGCACAGCCCCCGCTACTGTAAGCAGTAACGAAACCTCGATAAACCACTGGGTAAAACTGGGAAGGTGAGGAAGTAGGATGACTGTGAGTCAGGATACCTGCCTATAATTTTAAAAGCTATTTCGGAGGGAGATGAGCGTTATGATAACAGGTGAATTATATCCTGAAATTATACATATCAAAAAACTCCTATAGGAGTTTTTTTTTGGAAGAAGAGGTATGTAATGATAAAAGAAAACAACATAATGAACAGTTTAGAAGTTAAAAGAAAAAAATCATTTTTAATCGGAGGAGTATTATTATTTTTATCTTTATTACTTCTTATAATGTCTGTAAACATAGGACGAGCAGATATTAAGATAATGGAGGTTGTAAGAATTATTGCAGCAAAGATAACATCAAATACAAGTATATTAGAAGGCATAAGTAAGTCTAAGGTCGCTATTGTATGGGATATAAGGTTACCTAGAATTTTAGTAGCTCTCTTAGTAGGTGGAGGACTTGCTGTGTCTGGTGCAATATTTCAATCTCTTCTTATGAATCCTCTTGCAGATCCATATACTATAGGGGTTTCAACAGGTGCAGCTTTTGGAGCGGTACTTTGTATATATATGAATATATTTATAGTAAAAACTCCTATGCCTATAACACCATTTGCGTTTTTAGGGGCAATACTGACGTTGCTAATAGTTATGAAAATAGCAAATATAGATGGCTATATGAGTTCATCTAATCTAGTTATAGCGGGAATAATAGTAAGTTCTATACTATCAGCGGGAATAAGCTTTTTAAAAAGCACATCAGGAGAACAAGTTTTTGCCATTATATACTGGCTTATGGGAAGCCTTAACTCAAGAACATGGTCTCAAGTTATTATAAGTTTTCCTATTATTCTTATATGTACATTAGTATGTATATATTTTGCTGATGATTTGAATATATTAGCTTTTGGAGAAAAGGAAGCAAGATCTCTGGGGGTTAATACTAAAAGAACAAGAAATATATTTTTAATATCTGCATCGTTGATAACTGCTGTTTGTGTATCGGTTAGTGGAATAATAGGATTTATAGGGCTTGTAGTTCCTCATATAGTTAGATTTTCATTGACATCTGACAATAGATATCTTATACCAATATCATCTTTATTAGGATCTATATTGCTTTTAATGGCAGATAATATATCAAGATCATTATTTAATATAGATATTCCTGTAGGAGTTATAACTACTTTATTTGGGGGTCCATTCTTTATATATATATTTGTAAGTAGAAACAAGAGTATACAATAAATTCAGAGGGTGGTTAAATGATTAAGGTTGAAGCTGTTAGCTTTAAATATAATGAAAAGATGATATTAGATAGTATAAGCTTAGATGTAGATAAAGGGAAGTTTCTATCTATAATAGGACCAAATGGATCTGGCAAAACAACACTACTTAATTTATTGACTGGATATTTAAAAGCTGACAAAGGAAGCATTGAATATATGGGTAAGAATATTTCAAATTATAGTGTAGAGGAATTATCACAAAATTTTGCAGTAATTAATCAAAAAGGAGATATAAAATTTCCATTTACATGTCTTGAAATAGTTATGATGGGAAGAAAACCTTTTTTAAAAAGAATCAATAAACTTAGTCAAATAGATAAAAAAATAGTCTATAAGGCAATGGAGAGTACAGATACTTTGAAGTTTGCAAATTCTATTATAACTCAGATTAGTGGAGGCGAATTTCAAAGAGTCATGATAGCTAAAGCATTGACTCAAGAGCCAAAGGTTCTGTTTTTGGATGAGGCATTTTCTGCTATGGACATATCTCAAAAAATTAAATGTTTAAAAATCATTAAAAAATTAGTAGATACAAAGAATGTAACTGTTATATCTGTTATACACGATCTTAACTTAGCTTATATGTTTAGTGATGAAGTTTGTGTACTTAAAGATGGAAAAGTTGTAGCAAATGGAAAAACTAATGATGTAATGACAACTGACTTTATAGGAGAAGTATTTGATATACAGGTAGATCAAGTAGAGGATAAGGGATTTTTAATAAGAGCTTAAGTTTATAATAATAAAATTGTAATAATATATTAAGGAGGAGTTTTAAATGAGAATTAAAAAGTATTTAGCATTATTTGTAAGTATGATGCTTTTAGGGGGAGTTTTAGCAGGGTGTTCAAGTGCTGCTGGAACAGAAGAAAAGGAAGTTGAGAAAGATCCAAACAAAAAGGCAGTTTTAGTTGTAAGCTTTGGTACTAGTTATGCAGATACTCGCAAGGTTACTATAGAAGCTTGTGAAGAAAAGATAGACAAGGCATTTCCTGATTATGAAATGAGAAGAGCTTTTACATCAAATATAATAATCAAAAAGCTTAAAGAAAGAGATGGAATAGAAGTTGACGATCCAACTCAAGCTTTAGATAAATTAAAGGAAGAAGGATTCAGTGAGGTTGTAGTTCAATCACTTCATGTAATGAATGGAGCTGAATATGATGATTTAGCTGAAGTTGTAAATCAATACAAAGATGACTTTGATAAAATAAAAATGGGTTCACCTTTACTTACAAGTGTACAAGATTATAAAGATTTAGCAGAAGCTTTAAAAACTCAAATAGGAGAATTAAAAGATAATGAAGCTATAGTATTTATGGGTCATGGAACTCATCACTATGCTAATGCTACTTATGCATGCTTAGATTATGTACTAGAAGATATGGGCATCAATGCATATGTTGGAACAGTAGAAGGATATCCAGAACTTGATAATGTTATAAATAAATTAAACAAAAATAATATAGAAAAAGTTACATTAATGCCATTAATGCTTGTTGCAGGTGATCATGCTAATAATGATATGGCAGGAGATGAAGAAGATTCTTGGAAGAGCATATTAAAGAAAGAAGGATTTGTAGTTGAAACATATTTACATGGTTTAGGAGAAAATGAAAAAGTACAAGATATGTACGTAAATCATGCAAAAAAAGCTATGAAAGAAGAAACAACAGAAGAATAATTAATAATAAAAATCATCAGTATTTGCTGATGATTTTTATACGTGGAGGTAAAATATGGTAAAATATAACAACAAAATATTTTTATTATTGGTTTGTTTTATAGGAATGTTCATATTTACTGGATGTTCAGATACAACTCAAGAGAACTCAGTAGACAATAAAGAGTACAAAATAAGTTTTGTGGATGATGACCAGAAGCAAATAAATATGGAAGAGTCAGCTAAAAAGATAATATCCTTATATTCAGCACATACGGAAAATTTATACAAATTAGGTCTTGATGATGAAATAGTAGGTGTTGGAACGAGTGATATATATCCAGCTGAGGTTCTTGAAAAAAAACAATTTGACTATAAGAATGCAGATCCTGAGAAGATAATTCTGGAAGAGCCTGATTTAGTTTTAATAAGGCCTTTTATAAATAGATCTCGTCCAGATTTTGTTCAAGCTTTAGAAAAAGCGGGAATTAATGTTGTATCTTTATATCCTGAATCTTTTGACGTATTTGATGATTATATAAATAATTTAGCTGTTTTAACTGGAACTGAGGATAAAGCTAAAACTTTATTAGAGGATTTTCATACACAAATAGATAATATAAAAGAAAAAACTAAAAATATAGATGATAAGGTAGATGTATACTTTGAGTCATCCGAGCAAGATTATAAAACTGTAACTGTTGATTCAATGCCTGGTATGGCTATTGATATAGCTGGAGGAATTAATATAGCAAGTGATGTAAAGCCTATAAAAGAAGGTAGTTCAATAGCTGCATATGGAACAGAGAGAATCCTTGAAAAAGCTGATGATATAGATGTTTTTGTATCTCAAAATGGAGTTATGAATGCCGGTGGAAATAAGCACTCTATAACTATACGTCCGGGATTTGATACTATAAAAGCTGTAAAAAATGATAGGGTGTATGTTATAAATCAAAAAATAATATCAAGCCCTACATTTAGGTACCTAGATGGTATAAAAGAAATGTGTAGAATGTTTTATCCAGAAATATTCGATGATTATTCTAAATACGATGTAGATGAAGAAATAACAAGAGAAGAACTTGCTGAAATAGTAGTTAAATTTAAGCATGAACCTGTATTTGTTCCTACATCTAAATATTATACAAAAGAGCATAAGGGACATACATATGGGATGTTTGAAGATGTAGATATTAATGATGAAAAAATTAATTTTATAGAAGCAGCAGTTACATCTGCATATATAGAAGGATTTAAAGAAAATAATAAAGAGTTCTTTTATCCGGATAATAAGGTCACAAGAGAAGAATTTGCAAAAACTTTATATATGATAGGTGATATAAAGCCAGCAGATATTAAAGTTAATGTTTCTGATATATCAGATATTGAAAATAAAAAAATAGTACAGATAGTATTAGATAATAAGCTTATGAACCTCAAAAATAATAAATTTGACCCTAAGGCTTATGTTACAGGAGAAGAGGTAGTAAAATCTCTAGATTTATTAAGTTCTATTAATTAATAAGGTGATGTTGATATGAATGAAATTATAAGAATTGAAAATGTTACAAAGAAATATGGTGATTTTTGTGCTGTTGATGATTTGAATTTAAGCATAAAAAAAGGAAGCTTCTTTGGACTATTAGGGCCTAATGGAGCTGGAAAGACTACTCTTATAAATATGCTTATAGGACTTTTAAAACCTATAAGTGGACAAATATACATAATGGATCAGAAGATGGATAGAAACAATGTATTCTTGAAAAGACAAATAGGAATAGTTCCTCAGTATATGAATTTAGACAAGGATTTGACTGTAAAGGAAAATCTTATATTATCAGCTAAACTATTTAATATTAGAGGGAAAAAAAGAGAAGAACAAATAGAGCATTTGTTATCCCATATGGATCTTAAAAAAGTTGAAGATAGAATGTCAAGAAAGCTATCTGGTGGAATGCAAAGAAAGCTTATGATAGCAAAGGCGTTGATACATGATCCCGAAATACTTTTTTTAGATGAGCCAACTGTGGGGGTAGACTTAAATTCTAGAAGAAAAATATGGGATATATTAAAGTTGATGAAGGATATGGGCAAGACTATAATACTTACAACTCATTATATAGAAGAAGCAGAAAGTCTTTGTGATGAAATAGCTCTTATGGATAAAGGGAAAATATTCTACAAAGATAATAGTGATAATCTCAAAAGCAGCCTTGGAAAATATACAATAGAGTATTTTGATGAGCATAAAGTTACTAAGTATAAATATTTTTATGAAATAGAAAATGCTAATAAATTCTCAAATGATATTAAAGGCAGTTTTATACTTAGAGATTTAAGCCTTGAAGATGTTTTCTATAATTTTACAAATAGGAAGGTAATTTAAATGGAAGTTGCAACTATTTTATGGAGGGAATTTATATTTTTTAAAAGAAAAGCATTTAAGATAACGGCTGGAGCTATTATGAGTCCACTTCTTTATTTGATAGCATTTGGATGGGGTCTTGGGGATGGAGTTATAGTAGAAGGGCACACTTATATATACTTCATAATACCTGGCATAATTGCTTTATCTACTATGAATACAAGTTTTAATGCAGTAGCTATAAGAATTACGGTTGCAAAATTGCATGAAAGAAGTTTTGAATATTATATGACAGCACCTGTTAGGATGTATCTATTAACACTAGGGTATATAATAGCAGGAGCCCTTAGAGGTTTATATGCTGGATTTATAATACTTATAGTTTCTTATTTATTCGGTGTTTATATAAATGTCAATTTTATGTTTTTTTTAGTATGTATTTTAAATAGTATGCTATTTTCAGCATTTGGATATGTAGCGGCTATGGTAATAGACAATCACTATGATATGAATAGATTTACAACTTTTGTAATAACTCCAATGTCATTTTTATGTGGAACATTTTTTTCGTTAGATAAAATGCCTGCTGCAGTTGAAAAAATTATAAAGGTACTACCTCTTACTCATGTAACTCAGAGTTTAAGATCGATTGCGTTAAATGATACGATTAATTACTTATCAGTATTAATCTTATTTATATATTTTATAGCGTTTTTTTCAATTGGAATTTATGTAAGTTATAAAGAAATTAAGTAAAGGGGATGAATAGAAAATGAGCAAATTTTATGGGATAGGTACAGGACCAGGAGATAGTTCTTTACTTACAATCAAAGCTGTAAATACTTTAAAGGAATTAGATATATTATATACTCCAGAGCCTAAAAAGGAAGGAAAAAGCTTAGCTTTATCTATAGTTCAAGAATATTTAAAAGAAGATCTTGAAATAAAGCAAAGACATTTTCCTATGAATTTTGATGATTTAGAAAAAACTAAAGCATGGGATGAAATAGCTGTTGAGATAGAAAATGATGTTAAATGTGGGAAAAATGTAGGATTTGTAACTCTTGGAGATCCTATGATATATAGTACATATGTATACTTACTAGAAAGAGTAAGAGATAAGGTAGAGGTTGAGACGATACCTGGAATTTCATCTTTCTCAAACATAGCATCAAATCAAAATTTTCCACTAGTTATGGATAGAGAACCTTTAATAGTAGTTCCTTGTACTACAGATGAGTCTAGACTTGATTATGCACTTGAAAATTACAGTTCTATAGTTCTTATGAAGGTTTATAAGAACTTCAAGAGTATAATACAAAAGATTAAAGATAATGGTTTAATAGATAATGCCATACTTGTTAGTAATTCATCTTTAAATGAGGAGAAGGTGTATACTAATTTAGATAAGTTAGATCAAGATAAAATATCTTATTTTTCTACTATATTGATAAATAAAGAAGAGAAGCGCGTAGGATAAAACATATAAAAGTTTTTATGTAGGCTGTTTCAAAAGGATGGGCATTAAAAAGTAACTAATATTTTAATGCTCATCTTTTTTGATTCAAATAAGTCAATTAATGCTTAATGTTTCTATTGAAGCAGCAAGAGCTGGTGAAGCTGGTAAAGGATTTGTAGTAGTTGCAGATAAAATAAGAAAATTATCAGACGGTACGAATCAAGTTTTTTATAAAATAGGAGAGTTAATATAAAAAATCTCAGATTTAAAAATAATCTGAGATTTTTTATTGCAAAAAAACATCCAAAAGAATATAATGAATATATAAACATATGAACAAACATTCATATATAAAGGGAGGATATTATGGATAAAGAAAAAGAAATACAGACTTGTACTTGCAATGTTATACATGAAGATATTATTGAAAATGCTAGAAATAAAATGCCTGAAGAAGAAACGTTATATGACGTGGCTGAGCTTTTTAAGGTATTTGGAGATACAACTAGAATAAAAATAATATACGCATTATTTATGTCAGAAATGTGCGTGTGCGATATAGCTACTCTTTTAGGTATGACTCAATCAGCTATATCTCATCAGTTAAGAGTTTTAAAAAATGCAAGACTTGTAAAGTTTAGAAAAGAAGGTAAGGTAGCTTATTATTCTCTTGATGACGATCACGTTAAGCAGATATTTGATACTGGTCTTACACATATAAATCATAGATAATTTTAATATATAAGGGGGGAAATTGTAGTGAAAAAAGAAGTTATATTAGAAGGTCTTGATTGTGCTCACTGTGCAACTAAGATAGAAGAAGAGGTTAATAAATTATCTTATATAAATTCTGCTGTTTTAAATTTTATCACTAAGACTCTTTCGATAGAAATTGGAGATTCGAGTAGAGTAGATGAAGCTATAGATGCTACTAAGAGCATAGTTAAAAAACTTGAGCCTCATGTTGAGGTTAGAGAAAAGAATAATTACTATAAAAAAGTTTTTATTCTTAAGAACCTAGACTGTGCTCATTGTGCAGGTGAGATAGAAAAAGAAGTATCGAATTTAGATAAAGTTAGAGATGCTAACTTAGATTTTGTATCTACTAGATTAACAGTTTTAGTTAAAAATAAATTTGATTTAGAAAAAGTTTCTAAACAGATTGAGGAGATAGTAGTTAAGAAAGAGCCTCATGTAAAGGTTATAAGTGAGGGAGAAGATGATTTACATGAACATGATGAAGAAGATTTTGATAAGAAAGAGTTAATTAAGATGGGTATAGGTGCTTTGTTCTTTGGAATAGGGATTATAGGCAAATTTTCAAATGCTGTAGAGTTCACTATATTCTTTATAGCATATATATTAATAGGTGGAGAAGTTTTATCAAAAGCATTTAAAAATATACTTAGAGGTCAAGTTTTTGATGAAAACTTTTTGATGTGTATAGCTACTATTGGTGCTTTTGCTGTTAAAGAGTTTCCAGAGGCTGCAGGAGTTATGCTATTTTATCAAGTAGGTGAGTTTTTTCAATCAAAAGCAGTTAATAATTCTAGAAAGTCAATAAAAGAGTTACTTAAAATCCAACCTGAGTTTGCAAATATAAAAGAAAATGGTGAACTTAAGAAGGTTTCACCTGAAATAGTAAATGTTGATGATATTATCATAGTAAAACCAGGAGAAAAGGTACCTCTAGATGGAATAATAGTAAATGGAAAATCTACTATAGATACTTCTAACTTGACAGGTGAGTCTATTCCAAGAAATGTAGAGATAGGAGATAATGTACTTTCAGGATTTATAAATAAAAATGGTGTTCTTGAGGTTAAGGTAACTAAGGTATTTTCAGAATCAACTGTATCTAAGATACTTGATCTAGTTCAAAATGCAAGTAGCAAAAAGGCAAAGACTGAAAACTTTATAACTAAGTTTGCTAAGTATTATACTCCTACGGTTGTATTCTTATCAGCGTTTATAGCAACTGTACCTCCTCTTGTTATAGATGGTGCTATATTTGAAGATTGGTTCTATAGAGCGCTGATATTTTTAGTGATTTCATGTCCGTGTGCACTTGTTATATCTATACCACTTAGTTTCTTTGGTGGAATAGGTGGTGCTTCTAAAAATGGAATACTTATAAAGGGAAGCAACTATTTAGAGGCATTAAATAATGTAGATACTGTTGTATTTGATAAGACGGGAACACTTAGCAAGGGAATATTTAAGGTTACAGGTATAAATGGTTTAAATATTTCAAATGAAGAACTACTTAAGTATGCGGCTTATGCAGAGTCTTACTCGAATCATCCGATAGCTGTATCTATAGTAAATGCTTATAATAAAAAGATAGATGAAAATATTATAAGTGATTATGAAGAAATTTTTGGCTATGGAATAAAGGTGAATATAGAAGGAAAAAATGTATTAGTAGGTAACTACAAACTCATGAACAGGGAAGACATAGATTGTACTGAGGTAAATGAGATAGGAACTATAATATATGTTTCAATAGATAGTAAGTATAGTGGATATATACTTATATCTGATGAGATAAAGAGTGATTCAAAGCAAAGTATAAAGGATCTTAAAGCTATGGGTATAAATAACACTATAATGCTTACGGGAGATAATGCTTTAGTTGCTAATAAAGTTAAGGATGAATTGGGTATAGATGAAGTTCATTCACAATTACTTCCTCATCAAAAGGTAGAAAAACTTGAGATGATAAAAGGCAGAATGAAATCTAGTTCAAAGGTTGTATTTGTTGGTGATGGAATAAATGATGCTCCTGTTTTGGCTATGGCAGATATAGGAGTTGCTATGGGAGGTCTTGGCTCAGATGCTGCTATAGAAGCCGCTGATATTGTATTGATGACAGATGAACCCTCAAAATTAGTAAAAAGTATACAAATAGCTAAAAAAACAAGAGTTATAGTAATACAAAATATAGTATTTGCTCTTGGAGTTAAAATAATAGTATTGTTATTAGGTGCATTAGGAATAGCTAATATGTGGCAAGCCGTATTTGCGGACGTAGGCGTTGCTTTAATAGCTGTTTTAAATAGTATGAGAGTTATGAAAATGAGATAGCCTTTAGGCTATCTCGTTTTTTTATCTATTTCCTTATTAGACAAATTATTATTAGATGGAATAAAAGGATGATATTCTGAAGATCTTAAAGGGTCCATATAATCTAAATCATACTCTGAATCGTCTTTCATCTTAAGAGGCATGACTGTATTTGTTAAAGGTCTAGCAGGTGTTTTAGGATCTTTACTATCATAAGTTTCGTCTATTTTATCTTCTGGGTTTTTTTGTGACATAATTGAACCTCCTTAATTTTTATATAAATTCTTATTCATATTTTTTCTTTATTCAACCAAAAATACACATGGAAAAATATAAAAAAACAAAAAAATAAGAAAAAGTGTTGACGAATCTTTCGAAAAATGATATATTATTATTTGTCCGAGAGACACGGACGACATGAACTTTGAAAATTAAACAGTAGGTTATAAATAAATCACATCAGTGATTTTCGGAAATAACACATAAAGTCAGTTTACTGAGTACTGACAAACTTTTATTTAAGAGTTTGATCCTGGCTCAGGATGAACGCTGGCGGCGTGCCTAACACATGCAAGTCGAGCGGAGATTAAAAAGCTTGCTTTTTAATCTTAGCGGCGGACGGGTGAGTAACGCGTGGGTAACCTGCCCTATACACACGGATAACATATCGAAAGATATGCTAATACGAGATAACACATTTTTAAGGCATCTTAGAAATGTCAAAGCGTTAGCGGTATAGGATGGACCCGCGTCCCATTAGCTAGTTGGTGAGGTAAAAGCTTACCAAGGCGACGATGGGTAGCCGACCTGAGAGGGTGATCGGCCACACTGGAACTGAGACACGGTCCAGACTCCTACGGGAGGCAGCAGTGGGGAATATTGCACAATGGGGGAAACCCTGATGCAGCAACGCCGCGTGAGCGATGAAGGCCTTCGGGTCGTAAAGCTCTGTCCTAAGGGAAGATAATGACGGTACCTTAGGAGGAAGCCCCGGCTAACTACGTGCCAGCAGCCGCGGTAATACGTAGGGGGCAAGCGTTATCCGGAATTACTGGGCGTAAAGGGTGCGTAGGCGGCCTTGTAAGTCAGAAGTGAAAGGCTACGGCTCAACCGTAGTAAGCTTTTGAAACTGCAGGGCTTGAGTGCAGGAGAGGAGAGTAGAATTCCTAGTGTAGCGGTGAAATGCGTAGATATTAGGAGGAATACCAGTTGCGAAGGCGGCTCTCTGGACTGTAACTGACGCTGAGGCACGAAAGCGTGGGGAGCGAACAGGATTAGATACCCTGGTAGTCCACGCCGTAAACGATGAGTGCTAGGTGTCGGGGGTTACCCCCCTCGGTGCCGCAGCTAACGCATTAAGCACTCCGCCTGGGGAGTACGCTCGCAAGAGTGAAACTCAAAGGAATTGACGGGGACCCGCACAAGTAGCGGAGCATGTGGTTTAATTCGAAGCAACGCGAAGAACCTTACCTAAGCTTGACATCCCTCAGACCGCTTCTTAATCGAAGCTTTCCCTTCGGGGACTGAGGTGACAGGTGGTGCATGGTTGTCGTCAGCTCGTGTCGTGAGATGTTGGGTTAAGTCCCGCAACGAGCGCAACCCTTATCTTTAGTTGCCAGCATTTTGGATGGGCACTCTAGAGAGACTGCCGAGGATAACTCGGAGGAAGGTGGGGATGACGTCAAATCATCATGCCCCTTATGCTTAGGGCTACACACGTGCTACAATGGCTAGTACAGAGAGTTGCGAAACCGCGAGGTCAAGCTAATCTCTTAAAGCTAGTCTCAGTTCGGATTGCAGGCTGAAACTCGCCTGCATGAAGCTGGAGTTACTAGTAATCGCGAATCAGAATGTCGCGGTGAATGCGTTCCCGGGTCTTGTACACACCGCCCGTCACACCACGGAAGTTGGGGGCGCCCGAAGTCAGATATCCAACCGTAAGGAGGAATCTGCCGAAGGTGAAATCAATGACTGGGGTGAAGTCGTAACAAGGTAGCCGTATCGGAAGGTGCGGCTGGATCACCTCCTTTCTAAGGAGAAATAACCTACTGTTTAATTTTGAGGGTTTATGAATAACTCTTTATTATCATAGAATAATATGGGGGCGTAGCTCAGTTGGGAGAGCACTTGCCTTGCAAGCAAGGGGTCAGGAGTTCGACTCTCCTCGTCTCCACCATTTTGATGGAGTTACAGGTTTCATCATTAATTATGTAGAAAATAAAATAGTAGTTTGATTGGCAATTTTTTTTTGTAAAATTGTTGACAACATACTTAAGCTGACGCGATAGCGGATGGCGTAGTACTTTGAAAATTGAACAGATTTAAATAAATTTAGGTTAAGTTATTAAGGGCGTAGGGCGGATGCCTTGGCACCAAGAGCCGATGAAGGACGTGGTAAGCTGCGATAAGCTTCGGGGAGATGCAAGCAATCTTTGATCCGGAGATTTCCGAATGGGGAAACCCACCTAGAGTAATGTCTAGGTATCCTTAGATGAATACATAGTCTAAGGAGGGGAACCGAGGGAACTGAAACATCTAAGTACCTCGAGGAAGAGAAAGAAAAATCGATTCCCTAAGTAGCGGCGAGCGAAAGGGGAAGAGCCCAAACCTATGAAGTTTTCTTCATAGGGGTTGCGGATATGCTCACAAGAAAGAGGTATTGTAGTCGAAGAGGTTTGGAAAGACCCACCATAGAAGGTAATAGTCCTGTAGATTAAACAAGAAGACTTTCGAGCATACTCCAGAGTACCACGGGACACGTGAAACCCTGTGGGAAGCTGGGGGGACCACCCCCCAAGGCTAAATACTTCTTGGTGACCGATAGCGTATAGTACCGTGAGGGAAAGGTGAAAAGAACCCCGGAAGGGGAGTGAAATAGAACCTGAAACCCTATGCCTACAAGCTGTGGGAGCACATTTTTAGTGTGACCGCGTACTTTTTGTAGAACGGGCCAACGAGTTACGATAAGTAGCAAGGTTAAGGACTTAGGGTCTGGAGCCGTAGCGAAAGCGAGTCTTAACTGGGCGATTCAGTTACTTGTCGTAGACCCGAAACCGAGCGACCTACCCATGGCCAGGATGAAGCGAAAGTAAAATTTCGTGGAGGTCCGAACCCACGCACGTTGAAAAGTGCGGGGATGAGCTGTGGGTAGAGGTGAAATTCCAATCGAGCTCGGAGATAGCTGGTTCTCCCCGAAATAGCTTTAGGGCTAGCCTCAAGCTTAGAGATGAGGAGGTAGAGCACTGAATGTCCTAGGGGCCCTGTGGGTTACCGAAGACTATCAAACTCCGAATGCCTTTATCTTTTGCTTGGGAGTCAGACTGTGGGTGATAAGATTCATAGTCGAGAGGGAAACAGCCCAGACCGTCAGCTAAGGTCCCTAAATGTAAGTTAAGTGGTAAAGGATGTGGGATTGCACAGACAACCAGGATGTTGGCTTAGAAGCAGCCATTCATTCAAAGAGTGCGTAATAGCTCACTGGTCGAGTGATCCTGCGCCGAAAATTATCGGGGCTAAAACTTACTACCGAAGCTACGGCATTGACTTTGTCAATGGGTAGGGGAGCATTCACTGCGGGTTGAAGCTAGACCGGAAGGACTAGTGGACTGCAGTGAAGAGAGAATGTTGGCATGAGTAGCGAGACGTAGGTGAGAATCCTACGGGCCGAAAACCCAAGGTTTCCTGAGGAAGGTTCGTCCGCTCAGGGTTAGTCGGGACCTAAGCCGAGGCCGAAAGGCGTAGGTGATGGACAACAGGTTGAGATTCCTGTACTACCGATAATCGTTTGAAGAATGGGGTGACGCAGAAGGATAGGCTATCCTACTATTGGATATGTAGGTCCAAGCATTAAGGGAGCATTGATAGGCAAATCCGTCGGTGCAATCCTGAGGTGTGATGGGGAGCGAAATTTAAGTAGCGAAGTAGTCGATTTCATGCTGCCAAGAAAAGCCTCTACTGAGATTAAAGGTACCCGTACCGCAAACCGACACAGGTGGGTGAGAAGAGAATTCTAAGGCTAGCGAGAGAACTTTTGTTAAGGAACTCGGCAAAATGACCCCGTAACTTAGGGATAAGGGGTGCCTCATTAGGGTGTATGCCCGAAGAGGCCGCAGAGAATAGGCCCAAGCGACTGTTTACCAAAAACATAGGTTTCTGCTAAGTCGAAAGACGATGTATAGGAGCTGACGCCTGCCCGGTGCTGGAAGGTTAAGGGGATGTGTTAGACATTAGTCGAAGCATTGAACTTAAGCCCCAGTAAACGGCGGCCGTAACTATAACGGTCCTAAGGTAGCGAAATTCCTTGTCGGGTAAGTTCCGACCCGCACGAAAGGCGTAACGATTTGGGCACTGTCTCAACAAAAGACTCGGTGAAATTGTAATTCCGGTGAAGATGCCGGATACCTGCGACAGGACGGAAAGACCCCATGGAGCTTTACTGTAGCCTGGCATTGGATTTCGATATTACATGTACAGGATAGGTGGGAGACTGAGATACGAGAACGCCAGTTTTCGTGGAGTCATCCTTGGGATACCACCCTTGTAATATTGAGATTCTAACCATAGACCATGAATCTGGTCTTGGGACACTGTCAGGTGGACAGTTTGACTGGGGCGGTCGCCTCCCAAAATGTAACGGAGGCGCCCAAAGGTTCCCTCAGCACGGTCGGAAATCGTGCGAAGAGTGCAAAGGCAAAAGGGAGCTTGATTGCAAGACATACAGGTCGAGCAAGGACGAAAGTCGGGCTTAGTGATCCGGTGGTTCCGCGTGGAAGGGCCATCGCTCAACGGATAAAAGCTACCCTGGGGATAACAGGCTTATCTCCCCCAAGAGTCCACATCGACGGGGAGGTTTGGCACCTCGATGTCGGCTCATCACATCCTGGGGCTGTAGTAGGTCCCAAGGGTTGGGCTGTTCGCCCATTAAAGTGGTACGCGAGCTGGGTTCAGAACGTCGTGAGACAGTTCGGTCCCTATCCGTCGCAGGCGTAGGAAATTTGAGAGGAGCTGTCCTTAGTACGAGAGGACCGGGATGGACATACCTCTGGTGCACCAGTTGTCACGCCAGTGGCATAGCTGGGTAGCTATGTATGGAATGGATAAGCGCTGAAAGCATCTAAGCGCGAAGCCAACCTCAAGATAAGATTTCCCATCTTTATGAGTAAGATCCCAGGAAGACTACCTGGTTGATAGGTTCAAGGTGTAAGCTCAGTAATGAGTTCAGCTGATGAATACTAATAGATCGAGGACTTAACCAAATTTTAAATCTGATCAATTTTGAAAGTATTAATCTTAATACTTAAAACTAAAAGATTATGTGGTTATTACAGCAAGGAGGATACACCTGTTCCCATTCCGAACACAGAAGTTAAGCTCCTTAGCGCCGATGGTACTTGGGGGGCAGCCCCCTGGGAGAGTAGGACGTAGCCACGTAATCTTTTTTATTTTTTGTGTAGTGGTTAATCAAAAAAGATTAGGTGCTACTTAAAGCGTTGAATTTAAAATATCGTTGCATTCGCGGTGTTTTTATAGAAAGTTTTGATAACCCACAGAGTATAAAAAAGAACCTAGATTTTATTTGTACGAAATCTAGGTTCTTTTTACGCTTAAGGAAATTGTGGATAACATTGATGAAAGAGCTACACTTACAACTATTTTTGAGCAACGGAGCCCGTAGAGATCGTTGGCGACATGAGTCAGTGCGTAGCGGCTAGACGAATTTTTTATATAGAGTATATATCTGAAAACTCTATATTTATTTTTTCTATATACTTGTCTTTTATATAAACTGTATCTATTTCAGTTATATCATCTACAGTAGTTACAGGAAGCTTTATTATGAATTCGCTTCCGTGTCCATAATCACTTTTAACATCTATAGAACCATTATGCATGTCTATTAGAGACTTTACTAGAGAGAGACCTATACCGCTTCCTTCTGTGTTTCTAGTTAGAGATTTATCAACTTGTCTAAATCTATCAAATATTATTTCCAACTTATCATTTGGAATACCAATTCCTGTATCCTTTATAGATATGGTTACATATTCTGCTTCAGCTAGCAAATTAACTATAATAGAATCTCCTGAATCTGTGAACTTAATGGCATTAGAAAGGAGATTAAGAATAATTCTTTCTATTGCATTTGGATCTACAGCTATTATTTTTTCCTCAACATTTGTATCAAATATTAAAGATATTTCCTTATTATTTATATATTCGCTTACAGATAGAGTTATATTTTCTACAAGGCTGACTATATTATGATTTTGAAGTTCTATATTGAAATACCCACAGTCTAGCTTTGTTATATCTATCAAATTATTTACTAGCCTTAGCATTCTATAACAGTTTTGTTTTAATATGTTTATATGATGTATTGTATTTTTGTGTTTAGACAATAATTGACTGTTTATTAAATTACTTTCTAGTAATTGAGTGATAGAAAAAATCAAATTAAGAGGAGTTTTGAGCTCGTGAGATAAATTTGAAAAAAATTCGGTTTTTAATTTATCGTATTCAAGAGCCTGTTTTAGCCTTTTCTCTTCTTCTAATACTTTTTCTCTAAGCTTTTCAGCTTTTCTTTTTTCTCTTAAATCATTGACTATTGTAAGTGAATAACTTTTATTGTCAAGAAGAGGGTAAGAACAAACTTCTATATCTATAAATTCTCCATCAGCTGTTATACCTAATTCTTCTATATAAGGTGAGTATATATTTTTCTTTTGATCCTCTAACCTTTGTTTTACTTTTTCATGAAAATCTTTATGTATATAGTCATATAAAGATTTATTTTTTATAGATTCTTGATCTTTAATTTTAAATAGTTTACGTACAGTAGAATTAGTAAATATTATATTACCATTGTTATGAACTAATATTCCAAATGGTAAAAACTCGATTAAATTTTTATATTCTTCTTGGCTTGATTTAAGTATTTTCTGGAGTTTCTTTATTTTATTTATATTGATTAGAAGTATGCATATTACCAAAATCAAAAATAGTATTATATAAACGACAAATGTATACACAGTATTTTTAGATATATTATAGAAGCTAGACGGTTTCCCTATTATTTCAGATCGATAAGGTAAATTATCTATAAAAATAGTAAATCTTTGTAATTGATCATAATTAAATTGATATCTATTTTTCATTGAAAACCTATGAATACTATAGTTTGGATTGTTAATTATTTTTGATGCAAATTCTCCTGTAGACTTGCCTAGTTCAAATGCATCACATAAAGGACCTCCTACTATTCCGCTATTTATCATTGTACTCCAAAAACTATATATTGGAATATGTGTATTTTTTGAAGTATATTTAATTAAATTATATAAAGAATAAATATCATCAGAATTAGTTTTAAAATCTGTTAGAAGAACAAGAGCTGTATCGGAAGATAGATGATTTATCTTATCAAGTACTTTGTCGACATTAGATTCGTAATAAATAACTATATCTATGTTTTTTGATGAATAATACTTTTTTTGATCTTCAAGTAATTTTATGTAGTGATGACTTAGTAAATCTGGGTTAACTGGTATGAATATTTTACTATTTGGGTGAAGTTTATTTACCAAATATAATTCTTTCTTGATATCTATTGGTTGTTCAAGCACATAATATCTTTCATTAGAATTTATTTTATTTAATATACTGGGTTCGTTTATTCCGCAAAAAAGTATAGGTGAGTCTGCAAATAATTTATTGTTATATTTTTCGAAGAAATAATAAGCATCCTCGTCAGTAACTATTACAATATCAAATTTATATTTTTTGAATTTAGATTTATACAAGTTGTAAAGCGTATCAAAATATTCATCATCATTGTTTATGTGAATATCCATATTTTCTATATGAATTATATTAGTTTGGCAATTTAAACTTGAATAAATACCTTTAACAATATTGTTAGTATAATCATTTGATGAATTTTGAGAATTAACAATCAATATATGGTTTGCTTTTTCTTCTCCAAATGAGAAAGAATCAAATAAATACAATGTATTTATTAATAAGATTGATATAAAAAAACATATAAATTTATTTCTATTTGTCATAAAAAAATCTCCTTTTGTGTTAAAAAATACATGAATATACATTTCTACATAAAAAAATATATACCTCCGATGAAAAAAGTATGATTTTGTCGATTACACATAAAATTTTCACCATATTATAAATAGTTAAGACTTATAAATTAAAGGGAACAAAATATGATATTATTTCATTGATAGAAATTTTTATCTAAAAGCTAAAGATTCACTTGAGTAAAAAGTCCATGTGAATTAAGTTTTGCTTTATAGAAAATAAATAAAGGGGTGATACTGTGCTAGCTATAGCGATAATTCTGATGGTTATTGGGATGATAGGTATTTTTATACCAGGTATTCCTGGAAACGGATTGATTTTCTTATCAACTCTGCTATATGGTATTTTTACAAAATTTGAAGAAATAAGTGTTATTATGATTGTAATTTTTGGAGTTCTTACAATTGCAGCTTTTATGTTGGATTATATATCAAGTGTGATGGGTGCAAAAAAATTTGGGGCTACAAAAGCAGGAATTATTGGAGGAATTCTAGGTGGGTTTGTTGGCTTATTTATATTTAACATAATAGGACTATTAATAGGACAGTTTTTTGGAACGCTTATTGGAGAATTATACTATGGAAAAGAGTTGAAATTATCAATGAAATCTGGAGTTGGTTCATTGATTGGATATATTGCAGGAGTAGCTATTAATACAACTATTGGACTTACGATAATTGTATTATTTTTATTAAAAGTTTTGATATAATAGAATAGGAAAGATTTAATAAATAAACTTATAAAAGATGTAGCTTTTAAATTTGTATATACTCCTGTATATATGATAAAATAATATAATGAGCAAAAATTAAAACCTATAGAAAATTGTCTATAGGTTTTTTCAACTTAATGCAAATTTTTTACTTGATATATACAAACTTACTTGAAGGGAGAAATTAAATGGATTTATCTACATTGAATGATATGCAAAGAAAAGCAGTACTTAAAACGGACGGTGCACTACTTCTTTTAGCTGGTGCGGGGTCTGGAAAGACAAGAGTTTTAACTTATAGAATAGCACATCTTATAAATGATTTAGAAGTACATCCTTCTAATATACTGGCAATTACATTCACTAATAAGGCTGCTAATGAGATGAGGGAAAGAGTAGAGGGAATAATAGGATCAGATGCACAGAATATGTGGATAAGTACATTTCACTCGTGTTGCGTTAGAATACTTAGAAAAGATATAGACAAGATAGGATATACAAGAAGCTTTGTTATATACGATAGATCGGATCAGATGACACTTATGAAGGATTGTATAAAAGAGCTTAACATAAATGACAAAATGTATGAAGCAAAAACTGTACTGGGCCATATATCTGATGCTAAGGATAAGATGATAAATTCAAAGAGATTTAAAGAAATTCACCAAAATGATTTCAGAATGAGTAATATTGCAAAAGTTTACTCTTTATATCAAGAAAGACTTATGAGAAACAATGCTCTTGATTTTGATGATCTTATAATGAAGGCTATTGAGATACTTGAGAATAATGAAGGTGTTTTAGATTTTTATCAAAGAAAGTTCAGATATATAATGGTTGATGAGTACCAAGATACGAATAGGGCACAGTATAAGCTTGTAAATATGCTGGCTAAAAGACATGGTAACTTATGTGTTGTTGGTGATGATGATCAATCTATATACGGTTGGAGAGGTGCAGATATAAAGAATATACTTGAGTTTGAAAAAGATTATGAAGATGCACTAGTTGTAAAGCTTGAGCAAAATTATAGATCAACTCAAACTATACTTGATGCTGCTAATAAGGTTATAGCTAATAATATAACTAGAAAAGATAAGAAGTTATGGACGGAGAGCTGTTTAGGAGATAGAATAAGAACTTTTAAATCAAGAGATGAAAGAGAAGAAGGAGATTTTATAGCTCATAGTATAAAAAAATTAAATAACGACAAAGGTATAGAGTATAGAGAATGTGCTATCCTTTATAGAACTAATGCCCAATCACGTGCTCTAGAGGAAGCTTTGATAAAGCAAAATATAAAGTATAAGATATTTGGTGGTATAAAATTCTACGAGAGAAAAGAGATAAAGGATCTGATAGCTTATTTAAGAATAATACAAAATCCTGTAGATGATATTTCTCTTAAGAGAATAATAAATGTTCCAAAGAGAGGTATAGGACTTAGAACTCTTGAAAAAATAGAAGATGTTGCTCTTTTAAAGAAGGAGAGCATGTACCTTTCTTTATATGATGCTGATAATATAGACGTATCTACTAGAGTTAAAAGTAAGCTAAGAGAGTTTACAACTTTAATATCATCTCTTAGTGCTATGAAGGATGTATATTCTGTAACTAAGCTTATAGAAAAGGTTCTAGAGAACACAGGATATATAAAAGAGCTTGAAAAGGATGATAGCATAGAGAATCAAACTAGAATAGAGAATTTAAAGGAATTTTTATCTGTTGCTATGGAATTTGAAAAAACAAGTGAAGAGAAGGATTTAGAAACATTCTTAGCTACTATATCTCTTATATCTGATATGGATGCTTCTGATGAAGATGATGACTATGTTTCTTTAATGACTCTACACAGTGCTAAGGGACTTGAGTTTCCAGTAGTATTTTTAGCAGGGCTTGAAGAAGGCATATTCCCTATAAGTAGAGCTTTAACTGATGAGATAGAGCTTGAGGAAGAGAGAAGACTTTGCTATGTTGGAATTACAAGAGCTATGAAGACTTTATATATGACGTATGCATCTTCAAGAACTATATACGGAAAGACTAACTATTCTAGGATATCAAGATTTATAGGAGAACTTCCTAAAGATTGCTTAAAAAGTCTTAATAAGAATGAGCCGGAGAATAAGATACTTAAAAAACAGAACAGCTTAGTTGAAAAATACAAGCAAAGACATATGGAAAAAGAAACTAAGAGTGTAGATAATAATAATGTAAGTCTTGGATCAAAGGTTAAACATCCAACATTTGGAACGGGAACAGTTGTAGCAAAGAATGGCTCTACTGTTAGTATAGCTTTTGAGAATAAAGGGGTTAAGAGCATTAACTTAGATTATGTAAAGTTAAATATAATATAAAACAAATAAAAAAGGTGGTATTGAATATGAGAGAAAAAGAATTTGCTAAGGATCTTATAGATTATGCTTATAAGGGGGCTAGTTCTTTTCATGCTGTTAAGACTAGTGCTGATATTTTAGAAAAAGAAGGATTTAAGGAGTTAAAGTTAACTGATAAGTGGGAGATTAAAAAGGGTGGCAAGTACTTTGTGACTAAGAATTCTTCAGCTCTTGTAGCTTTTGAGATAAACTCTGATAATGTTGATGAGGAAGGGTTTAGAATAATAGCATCTCATAGTGATGCCCCTTGCTTTAGAATAAAGCCAAGTCCTGAAATGGTAAGTGAGAAGGTTTACTTAAAATTAAATACTGAAGTTTATGGAGGTCCAATTCTTAACACATGGATGGATAGACCTTTAGCTATTGCAGGAAGAGTTGCTGTTAAAAGCGATAATTTATTAAAGCCAAGAGAAGTACTTGTTAATATAAATAAGCCTATATGTATTATTCCGAATCTTGCTATACATATGAATAGAGATGTAAACAAAGGTGTTGAACTAAATAAGCAAACAGATATGCTTCCGCTTGTTTCGATAGTAAATGAAAGCTTAGAAAAAGATGATATTTTATTAAAAGAGATAAGTAAAGAAATTGGTTTGCCTTGTGATGATATACTAGATTTTGATTTATTCTTATATGAATATGAAAAGGGATATTTAGTAGGACTTGATGAGGAATTTATTTCGTCCGCTAGGTTGGATAACTTAGCTATGGCTCATTCAAGCCTACATGCATTAATAAATTCAAACAATTCAAAAGGAATAAATGTATTTGTTATGTTTGACAATGAGGAGATAGGAAGCTCTACAAAACAAGGTGCAGATTCTAATATGTTAAAGAATATACTTGAGAGAATAACTATATCTTTAAATAAAAATAGAGAAGAATTCTTTACAAGTATATATAACTCTTTCATAATATCAGCTGATATGGCTCATCCTGTTCATCCTAATAGAGGTGAAAAGCATGATCCTACTAATAGACCGGTAATAAATAAAGGGCCTGTTATAAAGATAAATGCCAACCAAAAATATACAAGTGATAGCTATTCAATAGCTGTATACGAAGGTATATGTAAAGAAGCGGGAGTACCTTGTCAAAAATTTGTAAATAGATCAGACCAAGCTGGTGGATCTACTATAGGACCGATATCATCTACTCATCTAGATATAAATAGCGTAGATATAGGAACATCTATACTTGCTATGCACTCTGTCAGAGAACTCGGAGGAGTAAATGATCACTACTATGCATATAAGAGTTTTATGAAATTTTATGAAGTATAAAATATAGCCGCTTTAAGCGGCTATATAAATTTTTTTGCTAGGGGTGATTTATATGTTAGGAGTTTGTTTACCTGGAGGAGGAGCAAAAGGAGCTTTTGCGGCAGGCGTTATATATGGACTTTATGAAAAAGGTGTCAAATTTGATATAGTAACTGGGACTTCCGTTGGAGCTGTTAATGGATACTTTATATACACAGAAAATGTTAGAAAACTCAAAGAATTGTGGATAAATATTGATGACAATGAATTAGTAAATCAAAAAATCTGTGGAAAAGTCGTAGATAATTCACAACTTATAAACAATTTGAATAATTTAGATGAGAATATAGAATATAATACAGATCTTTATGTTAATTATGTAAATGTCAAAGATAATAAGCTAAGAGAAATAGTTACAAATGTTAAAGGGTATAATAAGCAGTTGGCTTTGTCTTACATAAAGTATAGTTCTCTTCTTCCTTGTAAGGTAGACGAGGAAGTATCCTTTGAGCAATTTATAAATAAATTTGACTCAAAAGAAGTATTTGATACATTCAAACAAGATGTATTAAATAGCGAATATGAAGGATACAACTTAGATGGAGGAATACTAAATAATAACTTACTATCTCCATTTATATATAAAAAAGTGAATAAACTATTTATAATAGCTCTTAGAAAAGGATATGTAATACCGGAGTATATATTAGAGCATTATAATAAAGAAGATATTGTAGTAATAGAACCAGATACAGATATGAAGCCTAATGATACACTTAGATTCGAAAAAGAATTCTGCAAAGACTTATTCTATGAAGGTTACAAGAAAGCAACAAATGATGAACGAAATTATTGGAAATATCAAAAAGTTTAGGGGATTTTGTTGAATTACTAGAAAAAAACTAGTATACTATATTAGTCGTCTCAAAAAAATGAAATTATGGAGTGAGTAAAGATGGCTAAGAGAATTGCAGTTTTAGGTGGACCAAGATGTGGAAAAACAACTTTAATACAACATCTTTATGTAGAAATGAAGATAGCAGGACTTAATACAGGATATGCACTTGAATATTCAACTGAGTACTTAAGAGATAAAGGAATGATTGAATCTATATCAGAACAGTATGGTATATATTTAGGGCAAAAGAGATTAGAAGATAAGCTTAACGAGTTTGACTATGCTCTTACTGACTATGCAACATTCGTACCTTATATCTATGGAAGATTTATGCTTGGAAATAAAAAGAGAACTAAAAAAGAAACTGAAATATTAAAAGATCTATACTGTTTAGCGTTAGAAGATATACCTAAATACGATCACATAATATATCTACCGAGAGAATTCGGATACGTTCAAGATGGAGTAAGATGGCAAGATGAAGAAATAGCAAAGAAAGTAGATGACGCCATACTTACATTCTTAAAAGCAGAAAATGTTGATTATATAGAAGTTAGTGGAAGTACTAAGGAAAGAGCTAAGGAAATATTAAAAATATTAGATTTAGAATATATAGAAACAAAAGAATTATGTGCTGATGTAAAATAAGCTACCTATTTTAAATAGGTAGTTTTTTTATTACAAAAAAAAACTAAATTTTGAAAATTAAAAAAATATAAAGTATAATTTAAGTAAATACATAAGTATAAGGAATGATTTAATGGAAAAACTTAAAGTTGTTTTAAATAGATCAATAGGGAAAGTTTATGTTCCGAAACATATCAGAAATAGAACAGAAGAAGTGATACTTCACATATCCGATACACCTTATAGCTTTTTTTATACTTTAAAAAATTTAATTAAAAAAATAAATCCAGAATACATAATTCATACAGGTGATTTAGTAGATAATATAAAACTTGAATTCTGTCATTATTCTCTATATAGGTATAGCAAAAGGGTTGAAGTTTTAATAGATATATTATCAAAATCTAATGCAAAGAAAATATATGTATGTTTAGGTAATCATGATAAAAAAGAGACACTACAGGAGATATCAGATAAGATAGAAATAATAGATAAAAGTGAAAATTTAAGTATAAAGAATTTAAAACTCAGAATGAGTCATTATTCAGATGAAATAATAAAAGATCCTCAAGAATATAATTTATATGGTCACAATCTACAAATGAAAAATACAATAGATAATGGAAAAACATACTTAAATGGAATTCAAAGTATAAATATTATATATACAGACACAAAAAAAGTTGAATACTTAGCTTATCCGTTTGGGATAGATGACGAGAGACTTAGAAAGGGGAAAATAGGGCTATAAGGAAGGAGATGATACCATGTTTTCTATGGTTAGAAGAGGACCAAAATCATTAATAATTGAAAGTAATAATGTATTGGGGGTAAAAAGATACTTTGCTAAGCAATTAAATGCATCTAGAAAATGCGATTTAACATCTGCTTTTCAAGAAGCTAATGAAGAGTGTACGATAATATTTATAGTAGAAAAAGCTAAAAATATTGTAAAATCAAATGAATGCTTAGATATATTTATTATTCAAGAAGAGCCAGATGTAATATTATGTAATGTACTAAATAATGATGTTAAAGAATATATAACATATTCAAGAATTGCTCCTAGAATAATATTCATGAGAGTATTCGGGGATTTAAATAAGATAATAGAAAAAATAGAAGAAGATAACAAAGAAAGCTATGTTAAGGGAGACGTTATAAATATACTAGAAAATTATAATGATAAAGGAACAGTAGTAGCCTTTACAGATAAGCCTCTTAGAAAAACATTTAATGTAGCTGATATATATAAAGAGGCACTTTATATAGAAGAAAAATATTCAACACTTATAAAAAAAATGAGAACAGATGCATTAAGATATCTAAATGCTGGACTTGATAATAAAGATTGGTATGAAATAGAAATTAAGATATATGATAGATATGGAGCTTATGAGCTTCATTATGATAGATTATTAAAGATACTAGAGGGATTAGAACTTGGAGTTATACTTGGAGAATCTTGGACTAAAGACTATCCTAGATTATTCATGGCTGTTGGCGTATATAGAGTTAGATTTTTCACTTTCTATGATCCAAAATATATTAAAAAGATCTTAGTAGGAGCTGAATTTTTAGAATGTGGAACGAGAATTGTAGATTATGATGTTTACTATAATAGGAAAAAAATAAACTGGACTGATGTAATAGAGGATAATTTAAAATCTAAGAATTTACTATCAGAAAAATATAGAAAAGAAATATTAAATAAAATACAAAAAAGTGATTTAAATGATATAAAATCTTTAGAAAAAGAAATAATTAAAACTAGAACCTAAAAATTTGATATAATTATGTAGTCACAATTGTAAAATTACATAACTATATTTAAAAAGAGAGGAAGATACAAATGGAAAAGAACCCAATAGTTACAATTGAAATGGAAAATGGAAATATAATTAAGGCTGAGCTTTATCCTAATATAGCTCCTAATACTGTAAACAACTTTATATCTTTAATTAAAAAAGGACACTATGATGGAGTTATATTCCATAGAGTAATACCTGGATTTATGGTTCAAGGAGGATGCCCTGAAGGGACTGGAATGGGCGGTCCTGGATACTCTATAAAAGGTGAGTTTACTCAAAATGGACATACAAATAATTTAAAGCATGAAAGAGGAGTTCTTTCTATGGCTAGAACTATGAACCCTAATTCAGCTGGATCTCAATTCTTTATAATGGTTGCAAGATCACCTCATCTTGACAATCAATATGCTTCTTTTGGAAGAGTTACTGAGGGGATGGAAGAAGTTGATAGAATAGTATCAGTAGATACAGATTATTCTGATAAGCCTCATGAAGATCAAAGAATGAAAAAAGTTACAGTGGATACATTCGGAGTTGAATACCCAGAAGTAGAAAAAATGTAATAAAAAAACCAGCCATTGGCTGGTTTTTTCTATTTAGAAGCTTTTATAGCTTTAGTTAAATTAGGTACTAATTGTTTCTTTCTAGAAACTACTCCATCAACAAACACACCTTGAGAAGCTTCTACGTTAAATGCTTCAGATATTAACTTATCTTCACTCTTGTATATTAAATAAGATCCTTCTTTTATTATATCTGTAATAGCTAAAACACATAAATCATATTCTGTATCATTTATATAATTTAAGAATTCATCTTTTTTGTTAAATATAGAGTCTACATCTAAAGTGAATACTTGACCTATACCTGTCTTTAATCCTTCAAGATTGAACTCTTTAAAGTCCATATTAACTATTTCTTTTATTGAGAATCCATCAAGAGAAGTTCCGTATTTGAACATGTCCATAGCGTATTTTTCAATATCTAGATTTAAAATCTTATTAAGATTTTCAACTGCAGCTTTATCTACAGCGGTAGTTGTAGGTGATCTGAATAAAAGAGTATCTGATAATATACCAGATATAAGAACTCCTGCAATCTCAAAAGGTATTTCTATATTATTCTCTTTGAACATAGTATAAACTATAGTACATGTGCTTCCAACAGTCATATTTCTAAAGTTAATAGGAGCAGCTGTAGATATCCCACCTATCTTATGGTGATCTATGATTTCAAGAAGTTCAGCTTGATCTAATCCATCAACGCTTTGAGCCTCTTCATTATGATCAACTAATATAACTTGCTTTTTCTTAGGATTTAAAAGATGGTCTCTTCCTAAGAATCCTAAGAATAAGTTGTTAGAATCGATAACAGGGTAATGTCTATAAGGAGTATGTAATATGTCCTCCTTTACATCATCTACATAATCACATTCTTTAAATTTAACTACATCAGAGTTCATTATAGATGATACAAAGTTACATTGATGTATCAATTTTGAAGTAGAGTAAGTATCGTTTGGAACTTTTACTACAGATACATTATTTTCTTTAGCTAGGTTTAAGTATTTTTCAGGTATTTCATTGTCGCCAGTTAATATTATTAATTGAACCTTAGATTCAATAGCATGCTCTATAACATCATATCTGTCTCCAACTAGTATTATGTCCTTGTCAGATAGAGTTCCTTGGATTGTCTTATAATAAAAAGCTATTATAGATAATTTTCCGTTTACAACATCATTACAATTTACAAGTATATCACCATTTAAATCAGAAGATATATTTGAAAGAGTTGTATTTAAGGAATCTATGTTTCCTGTTACAAGATTCATAGCTATGTCCTTCATAGTTATTATTCCAAGTAATTTACTATTATCACCAACTATAGGAAGAGTTTTTAGGTTAGATTTCTCCATAGTTTGATAAGCCGATAAAATTGAAGAATTAGGATTTACTCCTGATATTTTATCGTAATTTAAATCCTTAACCTGATTTTTAACATCATTTATAAAAGTAGGATGTGGTAAATTAAAGTAGTTAAGAACGAATTCAGCCTCTTTTCTTATATCTCCTAGAACACATGGCTTTGTATCTAAGCCTAATTTATTTTTAAGATGAGAAAATGCTATAGCAGAAGTAACTGAATCAGTATCTGGATTTTTATGACCAAATATTAAAGTTGACATTGATATTTCTCCTTTCTATGTTTATTATTATATTAAATCTTCAAAACATTATTATATCAAAAGGAGAGGGTAATTTGATAGATAAAAATGATAAAAATAAAATTTTGATGATTCTTTTTGCCATATTTATATTATTTACAATTTTAACGAGTGGAAACATATTAAAGCTAAATAAAGAAAAAGATTCTACTACTATATTAGGTAAAATATCTCAAATACAAGAACTATCTGTTAATAAATATTATTATACAAATATAGTCTCTTTTAAACAGAATAAAAAGATAAAGGATTTAGAAATTCCTTTTACTCAAAAATCATTTTTAATAAAATATGATGGAGTAATAAGAACAGGAATAGATTTAAATAATGTAAAAATAATTGAAAATAAGAATAACAATATAAAATTAAAAATAAAAAAAGCGGAGATATTAGGTCATACAATAGATGAAAAAAATATATATGTGTATGACGAAAAAACCTCTTTATTTAATAAACTTCAAATTAAAGATGTATTCACAGAAATAAGCAAAGAAAAAAAGAGTATAGAAGAAAAAATGATAAAAGAAGGTTTTTTAGAAGAATCAAATAAGAATACAGAAAGATTATTAGAAAATATATTAATGGGACTTGGATATGAGAATATACAAATAGTTTATTAAATTAACAAAGCTTAGCTTATTAAAAAATGAATAAAATTTTAGATATATAAACAAAATAAAAAGTATAGGTTTTGTAGATTATAAATGAGGAGGATTTTTATGGATCAGGTTTGGAGTTTAGATGATATATACAAGTCGTTTGATAGTGATGAATTCAAAAGTGATTTAGATAAATTCTATAAATGTATAGAAGATATAAATAAGTGGAGTTATGAAAATTTAAGTTCTTATGATGATTGTAAGAAGATAGAATATATACTTAGTAATTACAATGATTTTTTTGATTTGTTTATGAAATTAATATCGTATGCTCAACTTACATTAAGTGCAGATGCCAGAAATAAGAAAGCCCTTAGTATGGTTGAAAAACTCGAAAAAGATGTGACTCAAATAACTAGTTCAAAAGTTAAGTTTGAAAAATATATAGGAGAAATAGATGATATAGAGACTTTGATAAACTCTTCGAACATAATGAAAGAATATGTTTTTTATATTCAAGAATTGAGAAATAAATATGAGTACTTACTTACAGAAAAAGAAGAAATGAGCATAGCCAAGATGAAAAATACAGGGTCTGATTCTTGGACTAAGCTACAAGAATTATTGACTTCTACTTTAATGGTCGATATAGATGAAGATGGTGAAACCAAAAAGAAGCCTCTTTCTGTTGTAAGAAGTATGGCTTATGATAAAGATCAAAATATTAGGGAAAAAGCTTATAAAGCAGAAATTAAATCCTACAAGAAAATAGAAGAATCATCTGCAGCAGCCCTTAACAGCATAAAAGGAGAGGCTATAACATTATGCAAACTAAGAGGATATGATAGTGTCCTTCAGAAGACATTGATAGATTCTCGATTAGATGAAAAAATATTAAGTACCCTAATCGATGCAATAAAAGAAAGCCTGCCTATGTTTAGAAAGTTTTATGATAAAAAAGCTAAAATGCTTGGGCATAATAAACTTCCATTTTATGATTTATTTGCGCCAGTAGGTGAATTTGATAAACAATATACTTATGAAGAAGCTAGAGATTATATAGTTAAAAACTTTAATACATTTAGTGATGAACTTGCTAACTTTGCAGATAATGCATTTCAAAATAATTGGATAGATGCAACGCCTAGGGAAGGAAAAAGAGGTGGAGCATTTTGTGAAAATATACATGCTGTAAAACAAAGTAGAATATTATCAAATTTTACAGGGAACTTTAATGATGTAGTAACACTTGCACATGAGCTTGGGCATGCATATCACGATTATTGCCTTAAGGACGAAAAGTATCTTAATAGCAAATATCCTATGCCTATAGCAGAAACTGCATCAATATTCTGTGAGACCATAGTCAAAAAGGCAGCCATGGAGGAATTAGAAGAGGATAAACTTGTAACTGTATTAGAAAATGATATATCAGATAATGCTCAAGTAATAGTAGATATATACAGCAGATTTTTATTTGAAAGTGAGCTTATCAAAAAAAGAGAAGAAGGGTCTTTATCAGTTGAAGAACTAAAAGAAATTATGATAAAAGCACAAAAAAATTCATATGGAGATGGATTGGATGAAAATTATCTTCATCCATATATGTGGGCATGCAAGCCCCATTATTATTATGCAGATGAGAATTTCTATAATTTCCCTTATGCGTTTGGCCTTTTGTTTTCAAAAGGACTTTATAATATGTATTTGAATGAAAAAGAGAGCTTTGTAGATAAATACAATGAACTTTTGTCTATAACAGGTAGAAAAAATATAAAAGAAATAGGAAAGTTTATAGGGATAGATCTTGAAGATATAAAATTTTGGAGAGGTTCTATTAAGGTTATAGAAGAAGATATAAATAAATTTATAAAAATATGAATAAAATGATGTACAAATGCAGATTATAAATAACATCAAATATATAATGATTAGTATGTATATGTATCAGTATTACTAAATACTGTTCATATATATTTTTTTATTATTATAAGTTTGACATAAATAGTAATGACTAATTATTGCAATAAAGAACTTATAATAATTAAACTATATTATTATGCTTAGATAAATTTTCATAAAAATTAGCAATGGAAACTGATTTTTAATTTGACTAAGCATATAAAAATAGTTGCGAACCTAATCATTATATATTTGTTTTTTTACGTTTAAATACATTTTTAGAGCTATATATACAAAAATATATAAAAAACAATAAAAAATATTAAAAAAGTGTTGACGAAATGTTTTAAAGGTGATATATTATTACTTGTCCTCGACAACGAGGCAAGCGAGAAACACATGAACACAACATATGAACTTTGAAAATTAAACAGTAGGTTATAAATAAATCACAACAGTGATTTTCGGAAACAACACATAAAGTCAGTTTACTGAGTACTGACAAACTTTTATTTAAGAGTTTGATCCTGGCTCAGGATGAACGCTGGCGGCGTGCCTAACACATGCAAGTCGAGCGGAGATTAAAAAGCTTGCTTTTTAATCTTAGCGGCGGACGGGTGAGTAACGCGTGGGTAACCTGCCCTATACACACGGATAACATATCGAAAGATATGCTAATACGAGATAATACATTTTTAAGGCATCTTAGAAATGTCAAAGCGTTAGCGGTATAGGATGGACCCGCGTCCCATTAGCTAGTTGGTGAGGTAAAAGCTTACCAAGGCGACGATGGGTAGCCGACCTGAGAGGGTGATCGGCCACACTGGAACTGAGACACGGTCCAGACTCCTACGGGAGGCAGCAGTGGGGAATATTGCACAATGGGGGAAACCCTGATGCAGCAACGCCGCGTGAGCGATGAAGGCCTTCGGGTCGTAAAGCTCTGTCCTAAGGGAAGATAATGACGGTACCTTAGGAGGAAGCCCCGGCTAACTACGTGCCAGCAGCCGCGGTAATACGTAGGGGGCAAGCGTTATCCGGAATTACTGGGCGTAAAGGGTGCGTAGGCGGCCTTGTAAGTCAGAAGTGAAAGGCTACGGCTCAACCGTAGTAAGCTTTTGAAACTGCAGGGCTTGAGTGCAGGAGAGGAGAGTAGAATTCCTAGTGTAGCGGTGAAATGCGTAGATATTAGGAGGAATACCAGTTGCGAAGGCGGCTCTCTGGACTGTAACTGACGCTGAGGCACGAAAGCGTGGGGAGCGAACAGGATTAGATACCCTGGTAGTCCACGCCGTAAACGATGAGTGCTAGGTGTCGGGGGTTACCCCCTCGGTGCCGCAGCTAACGCATTAAGCACTCCGCCTGGGGAGTACGCTCGCAAGAGTGAAACTCAAAGGAATTGACGGGGACCCGCACAAGTAGCGGAGCATGTGGTTTAATTCGAAGCAACGCGAAGAACCTTACCTAAGCTTGACATCCCTCAGACCGCTTCTTAATCGAAGCTTTCCCTTCGGGGACTGAGGTGACAGGTGGTGCATGGTTGTCGTCAGCTCGTGTCGTGAGATGTTGGGTTAAGTCCCGCAACGAGCGCAACCCTTATCTTTAGTTGCCAGCATTTTGGATGGGCACTCTAGAGAGACTGCCGAGGATAACTCGGAGGAAGGTGGGGATGACGTCAAATCATCATGCCCCTTATGCTTAGGGCTACACACGTGCTACAATGGCTAGTACAGAGAGTTGCGAAACCGCGAGGTCAAGCTAATCTCTTAAAGCTAGTCTCAGTTCGGATTGCAGGCTGAAACTCGCCTGCATGAAGCTGGAGTTACTAGTAATCGCGAATCAGAATGTCGCGGTGAATGCGTTCCCGGGTCTTGTACACACCGCCCGTCACACCACGGAAGTTGGGGGCGCCCGAAGTCAGATATCCAACCGCAAGGAGGAATCTGCCGAAGGTGAAATCAATGACTGGGGTGAAGTCGTAACAAGGTAGCCGTATCGGAAGGTGCGGCTGGATCACCTCCTTTCTAAGGAGAAATAACCTACTGTTTAATTTTGAGGGTTTATTCCTCAAAATTAGTACTTTGACTGGCGGAATTTTTAATTCGTTGGCGACGTACTTTAGTACTTTGAAAATTGAACAGATTTAAATAAATTTAGGTTAAGTTATTAAGGGCGTAGGGCGGATGCCTTGGCACCAAGAGCCGATGAAGGACGTGGTAAGCTGCGATAAGCTTCGGGGAGATGCAAGCAATCTTTGATCCGGAGATTTCCGAATGGGGAAACCCACCTAGAGTAATGTCTAGGTATCCTTAGATGAATACATAGTCTAAGGAGGGGAACCGAGGGAACTGAAACATCTAAGTACCTCGAGGAAGAGAAAGAAAAATCGATTCCCTAAGTAGCGGCGAGCGAAAGGGGAAGAGCCCAAACCTATGAAGTTTTCTTCATAGGGGTTGCGGATATGCTCACAAGAAAGAGGTATTGTAGTTGAAGAGGTTTGGAAAGACCCACCATAGAAGGTAATAGTCCTGTAGATTAAACAAGAAGACTTTCGAGCATACTCCAGAGTACCACGGGACACGTGAAACCCTGTGGGAAGCTGGGGGGACCACCCCCCAAGGCTAAATACTTCTTGGTGACCGATAGCGTATAGTACCGTGAGGGAAAGGTGAAAAGAACCCCGGAAGGGGAGTGAAATAGAACCTGAAACCCTATGCCTACAAGCTGTGGGAGCACATTTTTAGTGTGACCGCGTACTTTTTGTAGAACGGGCCAACGAGTTACGATAAGTAGCAAGGTTAAGGACTTAGGGTCTGGAGCCGTAGCGAAAGCGAGTCTTAACTGGGCGATTCAGTTACTTGTCGTAGACCCGAAACCGAGCGACCTACCCATGGCCAGGATGAAGCGAAAGTAAAATTTCGTGGAGGTCCGAACCCACGCACGTTGAAAAGTGCGGGGATGAGCTGTGGGTAGAGGTGAAATTCCAATCGAGCTCGGAGATAGCTGGTTCTCCCCGAAATAGCTTTAGGGCTAGCCTCAAGCTTAGAGATGAGGAGGTAGAGATCCTACGGGCCGAAAACCCAAGGTTTCCTGAGGAAGGTTCGTCCGCTCAGGGTTAGTCGGGACCTAAGCCGAGGCCGAAAGGCGTAGGTGATGGACAACAGGTTGAGATTCCTGTACTACCGATAATCGTTTGAAGAATGGGGTGACGCAGAAGGATAGGCTATCCTACTATTGGATATGTAGGTCCAAGCATTAAGGGAGCATTGATAGGCAAATCCGTCAGTGCAATCCTGAGGTGTGATGGGGAGCGAAATTTAAGTAGCGAAGTAGTCGATTTCATGCTGCCAAGAAAAGCCTCTACTGAGATTAAGAGAACTTTTGTTAAGGAACTCGGCAAAATGACCCCGTAACTTAGGGATAAGGGGTGCCTCATTAGGGTGTATGCCCGAAGAGGCCGCAGAGAATAGGCCCAAGCGACTGTTTACCAAAAACATAGGTTTCTGCTAAGTCGAAAGACGATGTATAGGAGCTGACGCCTGCCCGGTGCTGGAAGGTTAAGGGGATGTGTTAGACTAAGGTCGAAGCATTGAACTTAAGCCCCAGTAAACGGCGGCCGTAACTATAACGGTCCTAAGGTAGCGAAATTCCTTGTCGGGTAAGTTCCGACCCGCACGAAAGGCGTAACGATTTGGGCACTGTCTCAACAAAAGACTCGGTGAAATTGTAATTCCGGTGAAGATGCCGGATACCTGCGACAGGACGGAAAGACCCCATGGAGCTTTACTGTAGCCTGGCATTGGATTTCGATATTACAGGATAGGTGGGAGACTGAGATACGAGAACGCCAGTTTTCGTGGAGTCATCCTTGGGATACCACCCTTGTAATATTGAGATTCTAACCATAGACCATGAATCTGGTCTTGGGACACTGTCAGGTGGACAGTTTGACTGGGGCGGTCGCCTCCCAAAATGTAACGGAGGCGCCCAAAGGTTCCCTCAGCACGGTCGGAAATCGTGCGAAGAGTGCAAAGGCAAAAGGGAGCTTGATTGCAAGACATACAGGTCGAGCAAGGACGAAAGTCGGGCTTAGTGATCCGGTGGTTCCGCGTGGAAGGGCCATCGCTCAACGGATAAAAGCTACCCTGGGGATAACAGGCTTATCTCCCCCAAGAGTCCACATCGACGGGGAGGTTTGGCACCTCGATGTCGGCTCATCACATCCTGGGGCTGTAGTAGGTCCCAAGGGTTGGGCTGTTCGCCCATTAAAGTGGTACGCGAGCTGGGTTCAGAACGTCGTGAGACAGTTCGGTCCCTATCCGTCGCAGGCGTAGGAAATTTGAGAGGAGCTGTCCTTAGTACGAGAGGACCGGGATGGACATACCTCTGGTGCACCAGTTGTCACGCCAGTGGCATAGCTGGGTAGCTATGTATGGAATGGATAAGCGCTGAAAGCATCTAAGCGCGAAGCCAACCTCAAGATAAGATTTAGTTCAGTTGGTTAGAATGCCAGCCTGTCACGCTGGAGGTCGAGGGTTCGAGTCCCTTCCAGGTCGCCAAAAAAATACTTTTAAAATAAATAATATACGCTAGTGTGGCTCAACGGTAGAGCAGCTGACTTGTAATCAGCAGGTTGTAGGTTCGATTCCTATCACTAGCTCCAAAATATGGAGGGGTTCCCGAGTTGGCCAAAGGGGGCAGACTGTAAATCTGTTAGCATCGCTTTCACTGGTTCGAATCCAGTCCCCTCCACCAAAAAAAGTGGGCCTTTAGCTCAGTTGGTTAGAGCGCCCGGCTCATAACCGGTAGGTCTGGGGTTCGAGTCCCTGAAGGCCCACCACTTTTTTTTGCCCAGATAGCTCAGTCGGTAGAGCAGGGGACTGAAAATCCCCGTGTCGGTGGTTCGATTCCGCCTCTGGGCACCAAAATTAAAAAGATTATGTGGTTATTATAGCAAGGAGGATACACCTGTTCCCATTCCGAACACAGAAGTTAAGCTCCTTAGCGCCGATGGTACTTGGGGGGCAGCCCCCTGGGAGAGTAGGACGTAGCCACGTAATTTTTTTTTATACAATTTTTTATTGGGTAATATAAAGATGGTTATTTAAACACCGTGAATACATTAAATAGATTTATAAAACTAAGCATTGTATATTTAAACAATACAACACAAGTTTTGTTTAAATCTATTTAAAAGATTCACTAACATTTAAATGACCATCTTTTTTAGTATGTAAATATATCAATAGACACAACGATTAAATAAAAACTTACGTTATTGATTGAAGAGAGTAAGAAATAAAAAATAATACTAAGGATGATTCTTATAAAATATACTTAATAAATTGATTTTAATAAAGGAATCAGAACCATAAAACAAATATTTTAATGAAAATAGTGTTTACTTATTTCTAATGTAGTGTTATTTTAAAATAGATGATTATATTACATAATATGGAGGAGATAGAATGCTTTTATTAAACAAACAAGATATAGACAAGGTATTTAGTATGGGAGACGCAATAGAAGCAGATAAAAGAGCATTTGAGATTTTTTCAAATAGTGAGAGCATAGTTCCTTTAAGAACTAAACTAGAAAATAAAAAGAACAATGGTATAAATTTATTTATGCCAGCATATGCTGAAAGTTTAGATAATGCAGGAATAAAGATAGTATCTATATTTCCTGACAATGCAAGTAAAAATAAGCCAGTAGTACCTGCTAGCATGATACTTATTGACAATATAACAGGCGAAGTTAATTGTATATTAGACGGAACTTATTTAACACAGCTTAGAACAGGGGCGGCTTCTGGAGCTGCAACAGATATATTGGCTAGAAAAGATAGTAAGGTAGGAGCTTTATTTGGAACAGGAGGACAAGCTTATAAACAGCTTGAGGCTGTCCTTGAAGCTAGGGAATTAGAAGTAGTTAAGGTATATGGAAGAAATAAAGAGAAGACTCAAAAATTTATAGATGAAATGAAAGAAAAGTTGTCTAAATATAAAACTCAAATTATAGCGGCTAAGGATGCGGATGATGCGGTTATTGATGCAGATATAATAACACTAGCTACATCTTCAAATAAGCCTGTATTCAACGGTAAACTCGTAAAAAAAGGTACACATATAAATGGAATAGGTTCATTTACACCACAAATGCAGGAAATGGATGAATATATAATATCAAATGCTGATAAACTATATGTCGATTCAGTTGATGCTTGTCTTGAAGAAGCAGGTGATATAATAATACCTTTAAATAAGGGATTGATAGAAAAAGATAAAATCAGCGGTGAATTAGGACAAGTTATAAATGAAACTATTAAAGGAAGAGAGAATGATGAAGAAATAACTATATTCAAAAGTGTTGGAATAGCAGTTCAAGATATAGTTACAGCTAATAAAATATATCAAAAAGCTATCGAATTAGGCATTGGATCAAAGGTAGATATGTAAAAATTATATAATATTTAAACAAAAATAATGCTTATTAAAATGATGCTACTGCAATAATGTTTAATAAGCATTATTTTTTAATATGGAAAAATTTACATTAAGACTTGCATAATAAAATGCTATAAACTATAATCTAATAATATTGAAGTATTAGGGGGGAGTAAGGTGAAAGATGTTTTAGAAAAGAATAATAAGTTAGATAACTACCTCATGATAATAGCAACTGTATTTTGGTCAGGTGCATTTATTGCAGGAAAATTTTCTGTAGCTGAGTTTCCAGTATTTTCGCTGACATTTTTCAGATTTTTCTTTGCAGTTATTACAACATTCGCAATTATAATTAAAAAAGGTGATAATTACAAGATTGAAAAAACTGATATATTTTTATTTATTCAATTAGGAATAATAGGTATGGTTGGATATCATGTATTTTTCTTTTTAGCACTTAAGTATACTACGGCTGTAAATTCTTCGTTAATAGCAGCTACAAACCCTATAATAACTACTGTTTTGGCATTCGTATTTTTTAAAGAAAATATAAAGCCAAAGAACATAATATCTATACTGGCATCATTTTTAGGAGTAACTCTCATAATAACAGATGGAGATTTAAAATTATTGGCTAATTTCCATTTTAATATAGGAGATCTACTTATGATAATTGCAGTTGTATGTTGGGCTATATATTCTGTAATATCTAAAAAAGCTCTTAAAAAGTATAAGCCTATAATAGTTACAAGCTATAGTTTTTTGGTATGTGTAATATCGCTGATTCCATTTGTTATAATGGAGAAACCTTGGGTTTATCTACCAAATACTAGCATGAAAGGTTGGATGTCAGTTCTTTACATGTCTATATTTGCATCGGTGATAGGATATTCAATACAACAAGTATCTATAAAAAAAATAGGTGCTAGTAAAACGTCTTTATATATAAACTTGGTACCTGTATTTTCTATGATACTAGCATATTTTATATTGGGAGAGAGCATAAGTATTATAAAATTAGTATCAGCTGTTCTTATAATATCAGGAGTATTATTAAATACAGGTGTTAGTATAAAAAAAGTAGAAAAAGAAAGTGAACAAAAAAACTGATTACTAAAAGTAATCAGTTTTTTTGTTATTAAAGTGAATTTTTTATATGAATAGATTTAATCCAGAATCTTCAGCTGCACCAAGATAGCTTGCAACTCCTCCTATTTCAACTCCATCTATAAATTCTTCTTCTTTAAGACCCATAACATCCATAGACATAGAACAAGCTACTATTTTAACACCTAAATCCATGGCATTTTTCATTAAAGTCTCAAGTGAGTCAACATTTTTCTTTGCCATAACATGATTTATCATTTTAGGACCCATACCACCCATTTGCATCTTAGATAAAGGAAGCTTAGAAGGACCTTTTGGCATCATCATGCTAAACATTTTTTCAAGAGTATCTTTTTCAACATTAGGAGCATCATGCTTTCTTAGAACATTTAATCCCCAGAATGTAAAGAACATAGTAACTTTTTTACCCATAGAAGCTGCTCCAGTAGCTATTATAAACGAAGCAATAGCCTTATCTAAATCACCACTAAATACAACCATAGTAGCTCCATCTTTTGTTTCAGTTAGCATACTAGAATCATTTAGTCTATTTAAATTACCGCTTTGACCTTTTTGGATTAAAGCTTTAAATGAGTTGTTTTCAAAATCAGATTTTAAAAGAGTATTTCCAGTTTTATCACACCAAGAAGCAATATCTTTTGCAAATCCAGGATCACTTGCACTTATTTCTAAAACTTCTCCATCTTTCATATTTTCTATATTTTGATATACCTTCATAATAGGTCCTGGACACTGAAGTCCACAAGCATTTAATGATACAGTAGGTTTTATTTCCATAAGGCAATCCTCCTCTATATTAGTTGTTCCAGAATCTGTAACACCACAGTCACAACTACTAGAAGAACTTGGCTCAAATACTGATGAATAAGTCTTATAACCTCCATCTAGGTTTTTAACTTTGTATCCATGTTGGGATAATATTCTACAAGCTAGATATCCTCTAAGTCCAACTTGGCAAGTTATATATACCTCTTTATTTTTAGGTATTTCATCAAGCCTATTTCTTATTTCTCCTAAAGGTATATTTATAGAACCTTTTATATATCCCATATCTCTTTCAATTGCCTCACGAACATCTATTAAAAGACCTCCGTTTTCAACTATTTTATCTATTTCATCCCAATAAACTACATCAACCAAGCCTTCAATTATATTAGAAGCAACATATCCAGCCATATTAACAGGATCTTTAGCTGATGAATAAGGTGGAGCATATGAAAGTTCTAAATCTGGAAGATCTAAAACATTAAGACCACCCTTAATAGCAGTAGCTATAACATCTATACGCTTATCAATTCCATCATATCCCACAGCTTGAGCACCGAATATTTTACCATTAGTTGGATCAAATATTAATTTTAAAGATACAGGAAATGCTCCAGGATAATATCCAGCATGAGAATTTGGATGTACATGTATAGCCTTGTATTTAACACCTAGTTTTTTCAAAGTTTTTTCATTATTACCTGTTGAAGCAACTGTCATATCAAATACTTTTGCTATAGATGTTCCTAAAGTTCCATTGTATTTAACATTTCTGCCCATTATGTGATCTGCTGTAAGTCTTCCTTGTCTATTAGCAGGCCAAGCTAAAGGAATCATAGTTGGCTTTTTATTTATATAATCTTTAACTTCTATAGCATCACCAATAGCATATATGCTTTTGTCAGAAGTTCTAAGTGTATCATCTACCTTTATTGTTCCACGTTCACCGATATCAAGACCTGCATCTTTTGCAAGTGAGCTTTCAGGTCTAACACCTATTGATAGTATAATCATATCTGTATCTATTGTCTTACCGCTTGAAAGTACGATTTGTTTTCCGTTGTTTTTAAACTCCTTAACTCCATCTTCAAGAATTAAATTCACACCTTTATCTTTTATATGAGAGTGAAGAATACTAGCCATCTCATAGTCAACTGGAGCCATTATTTGATTACTCATTTCAACTAAAGTAACCTGAACACCTCTATCGTGAAGATTTTCTGCCATTTCAATACCTATAAATCCTCCACCTACAACAACTGCTTTTTTAGGATGGTTATTATCTACAAAATTTTTGATACTGTCAGTATCAGGTATATTTCTAAGAGTAAATAAATTTTTAGCATCATCTATACCTTCAATTGGAGGTTTAATTGGACTAGCACCAGGAGATAACACTAATACATCGTAACTTTCTTCATAAGATTCATCAGTTCTTAAATTTTTAACTGTAATAGTTTTATCTAATCTATTTATCTTCACAACTTCACTTAAATTTCTAATATCCATATTGAATTTCTTAGACATACCTTCAACAGTTTGAACAAGTAGAGCATCTCTTTCAGTTATAGTTTCCCCTATATAATAAGGAAGACCACAATTTGCAAAAGAAATATACTCTCCTCTTTCAAACATAATAATTTCAGCATTCTCATCTAATCTTCTAAGTCTTGCAGCAGTAGAAGCACCTCCTGCAACTCCTCCAACTATAACTATCTTCTTGCTCATATTAAACCTCCTTCAATATTTATATATTAAAATATTATGATATAAATTTCAAAAAAAGACATATTAAAATAATGCCTTTATTATATTCTTAACTTTATCATTTGATACACTATAAATTATCTCAAGGCCATTTCTATCTCCCTTTATTATACCTGCTGATTTCAACTTTGAAACATGTTGGGATATAGTTGATTGTGGCATATCAAGACAATTTTGCATATTAGATACATTACTAGAGCCTGCCTCCAAAAGACCTTTAACTATACAAAGCCTTACTGGATGAGCTAATGCTTTTAAAAGCTCTGAGTACTCATCAAATAATTCTGGGTTAGTTTTATAATTCTCCATGACTTCCTCCTGTAGTACGTTATATTATAATATTACGATATTAATATATATTTGTCAATCTATATTTGTTACTATAGATATTATTACCAAAACACATTATAAAAATATAATTAAATTTTTTTTATTTTTTATGGAACTTTTTTAATTGTGTATCGTCTAATGAGTATAGACAACAAAATGAAGGGAGAAATTTAAAATGAAAATTAGAAATAAAGCAATAGCTACAACTTTAATAGGGGCAAGTTTATTAACAAATATGATGCCTGTATTTGCAAATGAAAATCCACATAAAGATAAGGATTTAAAACCTGTATTAATATCAGCAGAAAAGCCAGTTCCAGTACTTATTAATAATGCACCTAATAAGAGTGTAAATGTAAATATAGATGGGAAAATAGTAACTTTCCCAGACCAAAAACCTATATTAATAAAAGCTGAATCAAGAACTATAGTTCCAGTAAGATTTATAACTGAACACCTAGGAGGAACAGTTTCTTGGGATGAGGATACAAAGACAGCTATGATTAAACTAGATGGTAAGAAAGTTGAACTACCTGTTAATAAAAAATATGCTAAAGTAGATGGAGAACAAGTAGAACTTGATTCATCAGCTAAATTAATAAGCAACAGAACTTTCGTACCTTTAAGATTTGTATGCGAAACTTTTGGATATGATGTTTCTTGGGATGATAAAACTGACACAGTAAAATTAAATAAAAAAGATGATAATGTTTATACAGGAGGAAGCAAGTACTTTGATGAAGAGTTAGGACTTTACAAAATGTTTGGAAATGTTACTAATATAGAAAATGATACTATATTAGTTGAAGGTGAAGGATTATATAATCAAATAAAATTTAATATAAATGAAGATACTGAAATAGTAGATTTAGATGGGATGAAATTATCAAAAGACGATATAAAGGATGCAAGCGAAATAATTGTTTATCATGATCAAAAGATGACAAGAAGCTTACCTCCTATAGCAAACGCTCAAAAAATAGTAGTTGCTGATTTGAATGTAAAGGATGGAAAGATATCACAAATAACTGATGTAAAGAATGGAAAGATGTTCCTTGTAGGAAGCATGAATGATGGAATAAACTTTAACATAACTGATAAAACTGTAATAGTTAATGAAGCTGAGCAAAAATTAACATCTGATGCTTTAACTAAAGGAGCAGATGTTGAAGTATATTATGGAAATATAATGACTATGAGCTTACCTCCAATAACTAGTGCAAAGAAGATAGTAGTTAAAGGGGTATATACTATGACAGGTAATGTTAAAACTATACAAAAGAATTCTATATTAGTTGAAGGTGAAGGACTATACGATCAAATAAAATTCAATATAACTGATGAAACTAAGATAGTTGATAAAGAAGGAAAAGAATTATCAAAATCAGACATCAAAGAAGGAAGCAAGGTAGTAGCATATCACGGTGGAGCTATGACAAGAAGTTTACCTCCAATTACAAATGCAACTAAGATAATAGTTGAATAATAAATAGATTTAAACAAAAAATAGCAGGAATGTTCCTGCTATTTTTTTGTTATAATGAACTATAAAATTATTTACCATTGAGAATATATATAGATAATTTTTATAGTGAATTTCAACAAAATCTACATACTAGAATATTTTAAAATATAGATTTTGTTATAATGAATAAGATATTAATTTAATTGGAGGATATTATGGAAGATAGATATAGAATTTATTCAAAATATTTAAAGGAAAAGTACGGAGAAAAGGTGTACAAGCTTCCTCTAAATCTACCGTTGACTTGTCCTAATAGAGATGGAGCCGCTGGGGTTGGAGGATGTAGTTTTTGTGCAGATGTTGGAGCTGGATTTGAGTCTTTAGAGAATACACTCTCAGTAAAAGAACAGTTAGAAAAGAATATGGACTATATAAGAAGAAGATATAAGGCAAATAAGTTCATTGCATATTTTCAAAACTACACTAATACTTATATGGAGATTGATAAGTTTAGAAACTATATGAATGAAGCGATTATTGATGATGTAGTTGAGATATCAGTTTCTACAAGGCCAGATGCTATAAATGATGAGTATTTAAAAATATTAAAAAATATAGAATCAAAAGGTGTAAACATATCTATAGAGCTTGGACTTCAAACAGTAAATTACCATACACTTAAAAAGATAAACAGAGGACATACGCTAGCTGAGTTAATAGATGCAGTTATAAGAATAAAAAAATATGGATTTGAAACTACAGTTCACTTAATACTAAATCTTCCAAATGATAATATGGATGATGTAATAGAAAATGCTAAGGTATTATCTGCGCTTAAAGTAGATGGAGTCAAGCTTCATTCACTTTATATAGCGAAGGGAACTAAGATGGCTTGTGAGTACAAGAATGAAGAAATAGAAATGATAGAATTAGAAGAGTATGTAAAAAGAGTTTGTGTATTTTTACAGTATACATCAAAAGATGTAGTTATACACAGACTTATAGGTAGGGCACCTGAAGAAGATACACTATTTTGCAATTGGAATACCTCTTGGTGGAAAATAAAAGATATGATAGATGAATATATGGATAATAATGATATACACCAAGGCGATAAGTGTGATTATTTAAATGGAAAAAGTGTCAAAAAATTTGTTTAGGAGAATACTATGTATATAAATGGAAATTTGAAACTAGATAGTGATTTTGAAATAAGAGTTATAAGAGAAGATGAATTGGATGTGGATTTATTTATAGATATAAATTATAGAAGTGTAGATCTTAATATAGGAAATAATGATTTAAATATATCTAGGATACAGTTTCAAATGGTAAGGGCTGTGCTTTTAAGGTTTAGCAAAAATGGAACGAGAATGACTTGCCATATGTTAAGAGATATAGATTTATATTCTGCATTTAGTAACTTTGAAATAGAATATAAGGATAAGGTTGTTAATATAAAGCAGATAGAAGAAAGGGTTGAGTTTAGTATTTAATTATGAGGAGGGTTTGAAGTGGGGGAATGTAGTAGTTGTAAAAAGTCTATACTTGATAAGATAAAAGATATGTTTTTGAGACTGAATAGGCATTTATACAATATGGATGTAGTAACTTTTATTTTATCTATAATACTTATGCAGTATTTATCTGTTATAATTGTTAGCCCTTTGATTATGCTCTTTCCCGATAATAACGCAGCTGCTCCTTTTGATGGAAATGAAGCAAAGGAGGTTATATTTATAGTAGGAGTTATCATGGCTCCTTTGTTTGAAACTCTTATATATCAAAAACTTATTATCGATATATGCGATAAGATAAAGTGGTTTAATAATAGAAAGTATATTGGAATTCTAGCATCTGGAGCAATATTTGGATCAAGACATACTTATAGTCCTCGGTATATAGTTCATATGTTTGTGATAGGAAGTATATGGGCATATGCTTACACTATATATAAGCAAAAGAAAAAGCATCCGTATTGGGTAGTATGTTGTATTCATGCCATTAATAACTTTATAGCTCTTATGATTATATAAAAAAATATATTTAAATGATTGAAAGGATGTTTTTAACATCTTTTTTTTTATGAAAAATATTGACAAAAATCAAAATAAACGATATTGTTATAGTGTACTAATTAATTAGTGCACTATATTATTACTATAGACATGATGAGATTTACAAGGAGGAATTATATATGATAATTACGACAACTAATACAATACAAGGAAAGAATATAAAAGAATATAAGGGAATAGTATTTGGAGAAGTTATAGTAGGTGTTAATATAATAAAAGATTTCATGGCAGGAGTTAGAGATATAGTTGGAGGAAGGTCTAAAGCCTATGAAAATACACTAGGAAAATCAAGAGAAGAAGCAATAGAAGAACTAAAAAGAAAAGCTACAGCTCTTGGCTCAAATGCAGTAGTTGGATTAAAAGTGGATTATGAAACTTTAGGCCAAAACGGAGGAATGATTATGGTTACTGTTTCAGGAACGGCAGTTGTTTTTGAATAAAATCTATAGATAGTAAAGGCTACTTAAACTATTAATTCATATGTGTAGTAGTCTTTATACTAATTGAATTAAAAGGAGGGTTGATATGAACTTTGATAATAGTAAGCCTATATATACTCAAATAATCGAAGATATAAAAAAGAAGTTAATTAGAGGAGATATAAAATTAGGAGATAAAATGACTTCTCAAAGAGAACTTGCTAAAGAAATAAAAGTTAATCCTAACACAGTTCAAAGAGCATATAGAGAGATGGAAAGTATGGGTCTTGTAAAAACATTAAGAGGGCAAGGTACATTTATAACTGAAGAAACAGATGTTTTGGTAGAAATAAAGAATGATATGGCGAGTGAAATACTTATTAAATTCATTCAAGAAATGAGATCTTTAGGATTTAAAGATGATGAAATGATAAATTTAATAAAAGAATGGCAACAGAAACTATAGGAGGTGCGAATAATGATAGAATTTATAAATGTTAATAAAACTTTCAAAAAAACAAAAGCTCTAGATGATTTAAATTTAAAAATAGAAACAGGGAAAATTATAGGACTATTAGGACCTAATGGTTCTGGTAAATCAACTTCATTAAAAATGATTGCAGGATTAAATAGACCTGATAGTGGTAAAATAGTAATTTGTGGGCAGAAACCTTGTATTGATACAAAAAAAGACATTGCATATCTTCCAGAAATAGATTATTTACATTCAAATATGAATATAAAACAAATGGCAGAATTTATATCTTCATTTTATTATGACTGGGATTTCAATAAATATGAAGAGTTACTTAAAGTTTTGAAATTAGAAGAAAATATGATAATAGGAAAAGTATCTAAAGGTATGAGAGCAAAAATAAAACTTTTACTAGCTTTCTCTAGAAATGCAAAAATAATACTTTTAGACGAACCTTTATCTGGAATTGACATATTGACAAGAGAAGAAATAGTTGAAGCTGTAATAAGAGATTATAGAGAAGGAGAACAAACTATAATATTCTCTACTCATGAAATATCAGAAACTGAAAACATATTTGAAGATGTTATATTTATGGAAAAAGGGAAAGTAAAGCTTTCTGGAAATGTAGATGACATAAAAATGAAATACAATATGTCCTTAAGTGAAGTTATGAAAGAGGTGTATAGAAATGCTATTTAGTTTATTTAAAAAAGATTTAATCAAATTTAAAAAAGAAACTATAATATTTTTAGGTTTAGTTTTAATAATAAATATGTTTTTTCTTTATAAAACTTATAATGGGTGGAACATAGAGTCTGCAGTTGCTATTAATATATTTTTATTTCCAATAGCATTTTTAATACCATTATTGCTGTCAGGTTCTAAGCTTATAGGTCAAGAATGGAAAGACAATACTATTTATCTTACTATGAGTTTGCCTGTATCTAGCGAAAAGATATTTTTAAGTAAATTCTTAGCTGTAACAGTTCAATATGCTGTATCAAGTTTATCGATAATTGCTATTACTGGTATTCAATTTTTGATCTTTTTTCATAGAAGTCCTCACGCTGAAGAAATGAAACAGTTATTTGATATAAGACTTTTTAGTATGGGAAGTTTTTTCTATATTCTTTCGGTAGCTGGGCTTATATATATAATTAGTATAATATTTTTATCATCTTTAACAGGAAAGATGTTTAAAAAATATTCTAAATTAGTCAGTTTCGGCTTATTTTTTACTATTTTAATTATAGGAGGAAGAGTAATAGATTTTATAGTTAAGTCTTTGCAAAAAACAATGTTCACTGTTATTCAAGGAGGCGAATATATAAATGCAGAAGATATCATGGAGGTATTACAAAGAGTTGGTTTAGGGTTTCTTGAAACTTCTTTGATACTTTTATTATTAGCAGGTATTATTTATTTTGTGACATGCAAAATATATGACAAAAAGATAGAAATATAATCAGATAAAATGTAAATATAGTTTACTATTAATTATAAAAAATGGATAAGATGTCTTATCCATTTTTTTGTTTTATATTATATAAATATATAGCAAATCCAGAACCTATTATCAATGTATAGCCTATAAAGCTAAAAGCATCGGGAAGTTCGCTCCAAAGTATAAATCCTAACAGTCCTGAAAAAATTACATTAGTGTAATTGTATATTGAAATTTCACCAGCTGGTGCAAGTTTATATGCTAAAGTTAAACTAAATTGAGCAAGGGATGCAACTATTCCAGTCATCATAAGTATAAGAAACTGATGTAAGCTTAAAGGCTTAAAATTTATCATCATCAAAGGAAACATTATACACGATGATACAAATGAGAAATAAAAAACTATAGTGTAAAATTCTTCTTTATCTCCAAGAAGCCTAACCATAGTATAAGCCGCACCTGCGAATATAGCAGATATAATACCTACAAACGCAGGAAATGCTTCTATATTGAATTGTGGCTTTATTATAAATAGAGCACCTAAAAAAGCTACTATTAAAGATGGTATTTGTATAGGAGATGGCTTTTCATTTAAGAACCATAGAGCAAATAATGTTACGAAGAAGGGATTCAACTTATTTAACATTGAAGAATCTGAAAGTAACATATGGTCTATAGTGTAGAAATATGCAATCATACCTATAGTTCCAAGAATAGATCTTAGAATCAGATGTTTTTGATTTTCTTTTTTACCAAAGAAATTTTTCTTGTTCTTAATAACTAAGAATGCAGCTACAAAAGTGCTTATAAGATTTCTGAAAAAAGTCTTTTCTATAGTAGGAACATCTCCGGCCAGTTTAACTAATGCCCCCATTAAAGCAAAGCAAAACGATGAAAAAAGCATATAAAGAATTGCTTTTGATTTATTGTTCATCAAATCAAGTCCTTTCGAATAATATTGCATTGTGTATACAATTGTATAATAATTATCGTATTTTGTAAAATCGTTTTGAGTGTAATATAAAAACAGTATATTCATACTTGTTTCTATACGTTATTGTTATTATACTAGATTAGTAAACATATTTGGGAAGAATTGTAAATAAAGATAATATTAAGTGATTAAAATTGATTAATTTTGACAGGGGGTATAATATGAATAAAATTATAAGTATTATTTTAATAAGTATATGTAGTATAAGTTTTTTAGTAGGGTGCGATAAGGAGAAGAAATCAGATTTGGATATATCTAAAGATGATGTAGTTATTTCTGAAAGCACTGATAATGAAAGTTTAAATGATGATCCGTATAAGGATAATAGATACTATGTAGGAGGAATTGATGATCCTGCTAAATTTGAAAAAATATTTAATGAAGTGAAAAAAATAGTATCTGAAGATGATAAAAATAAAATTTCTGAGTATGTTATTTATCCATTAAGAGTAAATCATGATAAATCTAGCAGAGAAATTAACACTCCAGATGAATTTACAAAAAACTATGATAACATATTTACTAAGGAAGTAAAAGAGGCTCTTTTAAACCAAGATGTTAAAGATACATTCGTAAATTACCAAGGGGTAATGGTAGGTAATGGAGAAATATGGTTTGGTTCATCAGAAGATTTATCTAAATATGGAATTATTGCAATTAATAATTAAAATATAAAAAAGCAAAGCATCAGTTTATAAAATGATGCTTTTGATTTTATTTCCATTTATATCACATATGTTAACTTTTGCAGAGCCATTTTCATATGTAAAATACATAATCTTCTTAATCTTATTATCATCTATTCTAAAATCTTCTATTCTAACAGGCCCATATAAATTTTCATCTTCTAAAACAGTTTCAATATTTTTATTATATCCTACAGATTGTATCTTACCTTTATGATTTTCGTCATACGATGTATATATTAATGTATAATCTTCGTTAAATGTTAGTGAATCAATAGATGGAACTGCCCCGAACATATCTGTATTGTAGTCAATAGTATCAATTTTATAATTATCTTGATCTTTACGTTGATTTCTGTTCATGAATATATTTAATTTAGAGTTAGAATTTATATTCATACCGATAAATCCATTACCATTATATAGTCCTCTAGCATTTACTATGTTTTTAATAAGAGGTCCATTAAATTTATCTATATATTCTCCACTATAGTACATTCTATAAAGGTCCAGCTTGTCTTTATTTATCTTAGTATAAGATAAACAATTATCAAGTGAATTTGCGTTGACTATGTATAGAGGTTTTTTATAAAAAGTTTGATGTTTAGGTGCATTATTGTTTGTAAAAGATGAGAAAAAATCATTGTGTAAGGTTTGTTTATATATTAAATCATCATCTTTGCTTGAAAAAAATAATGATCCATTTTTAAAATCCATGCTATCTGCATTTTCAAATTTAAATATATCTTGTTTTTCTGAATTAAATTTAATTAAGCCATCATCATCATATCTTACTTCTGTTTGAACTACTCCGTAATTGCAAGCAGTTATTATATCATCTGATGCAAAACTATCAAAAGTTAGAAAATCATTTAAATATTTATGAGACTTATACTTATTAAGCTGCGTTATTTCATCAGTATTTAAATCTAGTAGGTATATGTATGAATAAGGCACATCATCTTCGTATTTAGTAGATGTAATGACTAAACAAGGATTTTTATAAGTCTTACAAAAGTCTATATTAGTTATTTTACCAAGCTTTTTAGATTCTATATTTACATGAGGTTTAATTACATCTTCATAGTTTTCTCTTTGATATGAATAAGATAAAAAAGTTAAAAATAAGAGTAGTGTAAATGCTATTAAAAAACTGTACTTTTTCATAGTTCTCCTCCAATTAATGGTATAATTAGATTATATTTGATATAGATTTTTATAACAAGAGGTGAATAATGAATTTAAAAGAAATATTTAAAGAATCTGTGAAAAGTATAAACAAGTCTATATGGGTAATATTAGTGCCTTGTATTATAGATATTTTAAGCTTAATTACATATGAAAAAATATTTAATACGGATTATATACCTAATGTTAGTATGACTTCATTTCAGTTTTCTATAATATCTGCACCTCCGAGTATTAGGTATTTAATTAAAAATTTTCCTAGCCCTTTATTTGAATATAAAAATGGAGCATTTCTTGGAATTATAAATGAACTTACATTGTTTAATATATTTCTTTTTCTTACAGTAATATGTCTTATGAGTTTTATAAAGGGAGGATATTTAGGAAGTATCAACAATATGAGTGATAAAAGAACTTCTTTTAAGGACTTTATAATTTTTGGAAATAGATTTTGGGATAGGTTGTTTATATTAGATATAATAAATTTTATACCATTTCTATTATTCTTTATAAGTCAAAACTTGATATGGATATATATTTTATATACACCATTTCTCTATGTAAAATACATAATGGTAGCAGAGGATATATCATTAATTTCAGCTTTAAAGGAAAGTTTTAATGTATTAAAGGATAATTTGGGGCTAACTATAAAAATGATGTTTCAATGTGGAGTACTATATTTACCTATAAGTGTTGCACTATATTGTATAAGTGTATTAGATGACTTTGGAATAATATATAGTATTTTCATAGTAAATTATTTTGGAGTATGTGTGAATAAATCTGTATTTGAAATTTATAAAAACTTAAAAAAGCCAAAAAAAGCACAGGGAGAACATATTGATTATTACGTTTAAGGAGAAGATGTATGAACTGTTCTAGATGCAAAAAAGAGATAAAACATATTGAAAAAGAAATATATAACGGAGAAGAAGTTTGTTTAAATTGTAAGGATTTTTTAGATTCAAAAGAAGAGTTTGAAAAAAGAATTAAATATGGTGAAGACATGGTGTCTATTTTAAGATTCATAGTTAAAATAGTAATACCTATGATATTAATAGGATTGATAGTTGTAGGTCCTATTCTTTTGATAGTAATGGTACCTTTTTATATTGTATTATTATTTATGGTTAATTATATAGGCATAATTCCTATGATGGCTAAAGACATTAGGTATATAAGAGAAAAGATTGATAAATAACTCATAAGATTTAGATAGGATTTAATTATAGATCATTTTTCATTCATAAGTAAGCTGTATAATTTGTAAGATATAGATAATGTTGATTAAAGTATACAGTATAAATTATTTATAACAAAAGAGTCATAAGACTTGTTGGTGACATGAGCTATGTAACAGCATAAAGTGAATCTTTTATTTTAAAATATTAGAAAGAAAGGTGTATGATTATGAAAAATAGGAATAGTACTTATAATACCCTATTTCATTGGCATAATTTTCGTTTGAGGCTTGTTATGCAAGGTATATTAGTAGGAGTTTTATCTGGCTTGTTAGTAGTACTATACAGATTCTTATTAGAAGAAGCAGGAAATTTAGCTCATAAGATTTATATTTTACAAACACAAAAAAGTTATCTAGTTCCTATATGGTTTATGACATTAGCTTTGCTTTCGTATATAGTTGGAGTTATGGTAAAGAAAGAACCAATGATTAGTGGAAGTGGAATTCCTCAAGTAGAAGGAGTTTTACTTAGAAAGTTGAATGTAAATTGGCTTAGAGTAATTATTGGGAAATTTATAGGAGGAGTTTTATCAATAGGAGCAGGTTTGTCTTTAGGAAGAGAAGGTCCTTCAGTTCAAATAGGAGCATCTGTTGGGCAAGGGTTTTCAAGAGTTTTCAAAAGAGTGAAGATAGAAGAAAAATATTTAATTACTAGTGGGGCTAGTGCAGGTCTTGCTGCTGCATTTAATGCACCTTTAGCTGGAGTGATTTTTGCACTAGAGGAAGTTCATAAGAACTTTTATCCATTAGTTTTATTGTCATCTATGTCTGCGTCACTTACAGCCGATTTTATATCTAAAAACTTTTTTGGACTAAAACCAGTTTTTGATTTTAGAAGTCTTCATGCTTTGCCTCTAAATCAATATATATATCTAATTATATTAGGGATTGTATTGGGTATATTTGGGATGTTTTTCAATAAAGTTCTTATAAAAACTCAGGATTTTTATATTAATAAAAAGTGGCTTCCTGTTGAATTTAGACCTATGATACCATTTTTAATAGCAGGAGTACTAGGATTATTTTTACCACAAGTATTAGGAGGAGGACATGAGCTTATAGGGTCAGTAGTAGAAGGCAAGTATACAAAAAGTATGATATTTATTATTTTAGTAATTAAATTTATTTTTACAATGCTAAGCTATGGATCGGGAGCACCTGGAGGAATATTCTTACCTTTACTAGTAATTGGAGCCTTAACTGGAGATTTATATGGAACTATTATTGTCGAGTACTTAAATGTAGATAGTAGATATATAACTAATTTTATAATATTAGCCATGGCAGGATATTTTACAGCTATAGTTAAGGCACCTATTACAGGTAGTATTTTGATTACAGAAATGACAGGATCTTTTAGTCACCTACTTCCTTTAACAATTGTTTCTATAGTATCGTATATTGTAATTGATATATTAAATTCAGAACCTATATATGAATTATTACTTGATAGAGCTTTGCATAAAAGAGGAAAGAATGAGTTCCGAGGAGATAAATCTAAAAAAATACTTTTAGAAGTTGCAGTATGCTTAGGTACTGAACTTGATGGTAAAATGGTTAAAGAAATAAAATGGCCTCACAATACTTTATTAGTAGCCATAAAAAGAGGAGAAGTAGAAATAATACCAAAAGGGAAAACTACTATTTCAGCAGGGGATTATTTAATAGCCCTTGTAAATGAAGACGAAGCTCCAGAAATAACACAGAAGTTGAAAGCAATGGCAGGAAATTTCGATATAGAAAATATAAGTAGCTGTTAAGAGTTTATATACATATAAAAGGCATTCCTTATTGTTCTAAGGAATGTCTTTTAATATACTCATTATATCAAGTGCAGCTTTATCTTTTTGCTTTGCCTCAACCATAAGATCAAAGTCGAATGTATCCATAACTTTTAAAAGGTGACTTAAATCTTTTTTGTTTATATAATCGCTGTGCTTTTTATCGAAGTTATTATCACGGCCGCTACTTATATGAAGTTTAGGTATTAGATTTGTATTTTTCCATGTGCTTACTATATCAGATATATAAGTTTGAATATCTATATCATTAGGATTGTTGCATTTATGATGATGTATATCTAAAACTATTGGAATATTTGTTTTTGAACTTATATAAAGAACATCTTCAGTTGTAAATGATTTGTCATCATTTTCAAGTCTTATCATATTTTTTGAATCATCCTCTAATTTATTAAAAACTTCTATAAATCTTTTCGTAGCAGATTCTTTATCGTTGTACACTCCACCTGCGTGAATTATCATATCATTTCCAGATAATCTTTTGAGTATATCGTAGTGATATTTTATGTTTATAATACTATTTTTGACTACTTTTTCATTAGGACTATTTAAGACTGTAAACTGGTCTGGATGCATTGAAAGTCTTACATTGTGGCTTTTAACTATGTCTGATATATCTTTCATTATATTTAATATTTCATCATCTTGTTTCCAATTCCAATCAAAATCATTTATAACATCAGGATGAGTTACAAGTGGAAACAATCTACTACTCACTCTATACATATATATATCGTTTTGTATATTCCAAAGGAGAATATCTTTTACTAGATATAGATTATTTATTATTTTATCTCTTAGATAATCTATTCCATATTTATAAACTGAATTTAATCTACAATCATTGAATCTTCTAGGTTTTAAATGTGTATTTATACAAGCATATCCTATCTTTTGAATCATTTTATCACCTACTTATTTAATTAGATTAAGTCTTAGTTTACTACAAAAACAATATAATATAAGGAGAATTTCAAAATCCAAATTAAATTATGATATGTTTTAATGGTGAATTTTTGAATTATATGAGGAGTGAGCTTATTGAATAGAAAAAAATATATAGTATTAATTTTAATAGCGTGCGCTATTTTAACATCATATACAACTAAAAGGAATGATGGAAGTGAAATATCTGATTTGATTCCAAAAGGTTGGCATATACTTGAAAAAGTAAAAGGAGATTTAAATGAAGATAATATAGATGATATAGCAGTTATAATAGAAGGAATTAGTGAGATAGAGGATGAAGCTCCAAATAGGGAATTGTTAATAGCTTTTGGAAACAAAGATGGTACATATACACTTTCAATAAAAGCTAAAAGTGCAATATTAAGAGCTGATGAGGGTGGCGTTTGGGGAGATCCATTTGAAGGAATATCAGTAGATAAAGGATATATTTTAATTAGTTTTTATGGTGGTAGTAATTGGAGATGGTATGGTAATTATAGATTCAGATATCAAGATAATGATTGGTATCTAATTGGAGCAACAATAGGTTCTTTTCATACTTCCACAAATGAGTATACACAAGAGATAGACTACAACTTATTAACAGGAGAATTTATAGAAAAAAAAGTGGATGAAAATGGGGTTATGAAAACAACGAAAGGGAGCAGAGGTAAAAAAGAGCTTTTAAAGCTTGAGGATTTTATAGCTGCTGATGGGGAAGAAAATATTAAATAAAGAATAAATAAAAAAAGTATATAGGGTTTCTTAAGCAGCATTTTTAAATTTAGCTATCTAGATTCTATAAAGGAATTCAAGAAAACATATATAATTACATTCTAGTGTATAGTTTTAAAAGATTATAAATCAAAAGGGTGATTGGTATGCTAAATAAATTTGTTCCAGGAGACTTTATAGTTCTACAAAAACTAGAAACTAAAATATTCAGACTGAGGCTATATATTAAATATGAGGGTATCGAAATCAGAAAAATTTAAACCGTTGATAGTAGGAAACTCTATTATGGGAGAAGTACAAATAAAAAATAGGAAAATTATAATTAGAAAAGCTGTAAAATCCGATGCAAATGAATTAGTAAATTATCTTAACTCAGTTAGTAAAGAATCAGATTGCTTAACTTTTGGAGAAGGGGTTTAAAAAAGAGATTTTTTAATTGATAATAAATTTTATGACTCTTTATCAATGGGGTTACTAATTGATTAATTTAAAGAGCAAGTCCATTCTAAAAATAGATTCGCTCTTTAAATTCTTGTTCCATTCATAATTTGAATAAGTTATGGATTTATTATTCTTGTTTATTGTTAGATCCGACTATAACCTTTAAAGCTCTCTTATTTATTTCAAATGTAGCAGGGAATGTACCTCCGTGTTCGCCGTCTACGTCTATAAGTAAATTTTCTTTGTTCAAGCAATCTACCTTTAAGTTATCAGTTTGTAAATATATTACATTAGGGTCGTTTATATGTTCTCCTGAGAATATCTTTAAGAATACTCCTGCTGCATTTAAAGGATAAGATTTTTTGATTATACATACATCGAATAATCCATCGTCTATATCAGCCTTTGGTGCGAAGTTTGAGAATCCTCCTGCTGATTTAGAGTTTAAAACTAAAAATAATAATGCTTCAGTTTCTAGAGCTTCACCGTCATATTCAAATCTGAACTTGAGTGTTTCAAACAATTGCTTTGGGACCTCTTTTATACCTTGTGCATAATATGCAAAGCTTCCGAATGCAGTCTTTGATTTAACTGGAGTTTTAATAGCGATATCTGCTAAAAGTCCAGAAGCTGCAACGTTTATAAAATATTTATCATTGACCTTACAAATGTCTACTTCCTTCACTGTATGATTTTTAATAATAGAGCATACCCCTTCAATTGAAGTTGGAAGATTTAAATATTTTCCAAGATCATTTACAGTTCCTGCTGGAAGGATTAAGAGTGGAACATCTATATCATTTTTTGCTACTGCATTTATAACATTATTTACAGTTCCATCTCCTCCTACTATTATCAATAAATCGTAATTTTCATCTTTCATTTTTAAAACTTCACCCGAGTAGTCAAAATCTATAGTAGTGTCTACTTTGTCAACTTCTTTTAATGTATTATCAAGTATTAATCTCCCGACTATAATTTCTAAATTCTTTTGAAGTGTTTGGGTTCCTGAAGAGGGGTTGTTTATTATTTTAACTTTCATTATCTATTTATAAATGAAGTGCCTAGATATTTTTTGATATCTTCTTTAGAACTAAAGAAGTCTATCAAAATTTCTTTACCCGTTTCTTCAAAATAAACCAAAACTTCACAATCCCCATTTAAAAAGAATTTTTTTACTGTACTTTCCTTAATTTCTCTTACTTTTATTAAATCTTTTTTCTTTTTTTCAAAGTCTTTAGTGAAATAAGAACCAATTGGTCTTATTACTTTTGTGTACCTATTCATGAAATACCTCCAATTGTAAATTAAAATTTGATATAATATTTTAGGTTATTAAAATATTATATCAAGGAGAGAGTCTAATGCCTAGTATAAAAAAGAGTGATATCAACTTAGGAATAGATTATTGCTTAAAAAACGATCTTTTTAAAGAACTTAATGATTTATATAATAGTATACCCAACGGAGACTGTATAGGATGTGGAAAATGTTGTATGGAATCTGTTGGTGCAAATTTAGTAGAATTTTTAAATATATATAATTATTTAAATGAAAATAAAGATATAAATAATATTGTCATGCAAAAAATACTAGATTATTATTTCTTAGAGTACAAGGAGAAGATGCCATGTCCATTTAAAGATTCAAACAATAGGTGTTTAATATATGATGTTAGACCTCTTAATTGTAGAATATATGGACATTGGACAAAAGAAGATTACAATAAAAATTATGACAGAATAAAAAAAGATAATATAGAGTTTGCAAAATATATGAATGATGAGCATAACATTAAGATAGATGAAAATATATTAAATTACAAAATAGAGTATTGTGAAAAGTTTAAACCGAGTTTAAATTATATGAACAAAGATGAGAGAATGGACTATTATGATAAGGGGATAGTTATAGATTCGAAGCTTTATTCTAAGGGAATAATGGGTATTGATTTTAGGGATAGAGGAATTGTAGAGTATTTTATAGAATCTATCTTTTTTAACAATGTTGCAAGTAATATAAGAATGAATATAACCAAGAAGAATTCATATAAAGTACTAAAAAGAGTTAAGGCTCTTGTTCTATAGGAAATTATAACATTTTTGTTTTATGGAGAACTTGTCAAGAAAGAGATACTTGCGACTATTTTGAGCAACGGAGCCTGTAAGGATCGTTGGCGACATGAGTCACCGCGTTAGCGAGTAGACGAATTTTTTGTTTTAAGAAAAGAGGGGTAGTATGGAACTAGAGAAAATCAAAGGACATAGCTATTATGTAAAAGGGGGAACTAATTCGGGGATTTATGTATTTAAGGATAAATATGTACTTGTTATAGATCCAGGTCTTTCAAATTCTAGGGCTCATAGACTTATAAAGTTATTTGATAGCAAGGGTCTTCGTGTAAAGTATGTATTTAATACTCATGAACACTCAGATCACTATGGAGCAAGTAAAGTATTATTAGATCATTATGCTGGAGCTAAGTCTATAGCATCAAATGATGCAAAAACTTTTATAGATAATCCGTATTTGTTTTCGACTTATGTATATGGTGGAAGATCTAATAAATTACTTGATGATTATTTTAAAAATAGAGAAAATAAGTTTAGTATAGACGATGTAGTTTGTGAAGGTGAAACGAAGCTAAACAACGAAAAGTTTAAAATAATAGATCTTAAAGGACATAGTATAGGTTCAATTGGTGTATTAACAGAAGATAAGGTATTATATCTTGGAGACTCTTTATTTAATGAAAGTATCTTAGAAAAATATAATTTCCCTTTTTTATTCGATATATCTGAGCAGCTAAATACTCTAGATAAAATAAAGGAAATTGATTTTGAATTTTGTGTTATGGGTCATTCAAAGGCTTTACTAGATAAAGAAGAGGCTTTGAAATTAATAGAGATAAATAAAGAGGTTATATACAAATATTTAAATCAAATAAGAGATTTTTTGACTACGCCATATACTAGAGAGGATTTGTTAAAAGATATTATAGAATACAACGAGCTTAAACTAAACTATAAAGAATATTATTTTTCAAATTCTACACTATCTTCTATGATTTCATATCTTGTGGAAGGTGGAGAAATAGATTATCAATTCGAAAATGGGAAGATGTATTATTTTATGAAGTAATGATCTTCTAAATTATAATGGGAAATTTTAAGTAATTGTAGTTAACATTATATACTTTATGTTAAAATATATTGGGGAATCACAACTATGAAAATACAGACTAGAGGGTGATGCTGATGGAATTAAGAGAGTGGAAAACCATATTAACTCCATATGAATATGCAGTAGAGGAGTTAAAGGTTAAATTCAAAAATATTAGAAAAGAGCTTAGAAATAATGGAGAATATTCTCCTATAGAATTCGTAACTGGGAGAGTAAAAAAGATATCATCTATTATAGCAAAAGCAAAAAAACTTGATGTTCATATGGATGAAATAGAAGAAAAGATAGAAGACATAGCTGGTATTAGGATTATGTGCCAGTTCGTTGAAGATATATATAGTCTTGTAAGCTTGATTAACAGTAGACAAGACATGACTGTAGTATATGAAAAGGATTATATCAAAAATTATAAAAATAGTGGTTATAGAAGCTATCATATAATTATAAAATATCCTATACAGACTGCCATGGGATTAAAAGAAATTTTAGCTGAGATTCAAATAAGAACTCTTGCTATGAATTTCTGGGGGACTATAGAGCATTCTTTAAAATATAAATATCAACAGGATATACCTGAAGATATAGCTAATAGATTAAGACGTGCAGGAGATGCAGCGTTTTTACTTGATCAAGAAATGAGTGAGATAAGAGAAGAGATAATGAGAGCTCAAGTTATGTTTGAAATGAAGTCGCTTACGGTTAAAGACATACTAGACAGTATTAAAAAGCTGTATATTTTAGGAGAAACTGAAAAAGCTTTAGATTTCCAAGTAAGACTTGATAAGATAAACGATATAGAGGATATAAAAGAAATCATAATGTTAAGAAGTGAGATAGATTCTATATTAGATAAATACAATAAAAGCTAATAAAAATGTGCTTATAAGTAACTTATAAGCACATTTTTATTATAAAAGCACTGGACAAGATGTAAAGTACTTAGTAAAATTTTTAATGGATAATATAAACGAATAGTAGTAAAAATAATAAAAGGTCTTTTAAATTCATAATAAAGACGTAATATGGAAAAAGGTGAGTGATAAAATTTGGCTATTTATGCAATAGGGGACCTACACCTTAGTAAGGTAGTAGACAAGCCAATGGATATATTCGGGGATAACTGGATAGGACATAAAGAAAAGATAATAGCTGATTGGAAGGAAAAGGTGAATCCAGAGGATACTGTACTTATAGTTGGAGATACTTCTTGGGGAATGAACTTAAATCAAGCTATTCCAGATCTTGATGATATAAATGAACTTGAAGGTAACAAAATATTAGTAAAAGGAAATCACGACTATTGGTGGAGCACGATAAGCAAGTTAAATAAGCTTTATGATAATATGAAATTTATACAAAATAATTTTTATGAATATAAAGGATATGCAATTTGTGGAACTAGAGGATGGCTTTGTCCTAATGAAGTGAAATTTGATGAAGATGATGAAAAAGTATATAAAAGAGAAGCTAAAAGACTTAGGTTATCTCTTGACAGTGCTAAAAAAGCTGGATTTGAAAAATTTATAGTGATAACTCATTATCCACCAACTAATGACAAGCTAGAAGAATCTGAATTTACTAAGATATATGAAGAGTATAATGTTGAAAGGGTTATATATGGACATCTACATGGAACAGAATCTTTTAAGGCAGGGCTTAGAGGTGTGAGAAACAATATAGAGTATCATTTGGTATCATGTGATTATACGGATTTTAAATTAGTTAAAATAATGGATTAGAGAAAACTATTTTCTTAATAACTAAAGTTTAATACTTAAGCGAAAAATCACGCTCATTGAAATAACGCTACTTGGTTAGCGTTTCAATAGGCGTGATTTTTAATGTGGCTGTTTAAACATTTGTTTTGGATTTAATAAATGGCGTTGTTAAAAAATTCCTCATTTAATAGGATCAATCACTGTATTATCTGATATATGGATTGGTGATATACTGTCATATCTCTGAGTTGTGAAATATGTAAAAAAGTTTTAATACTTTAACTATATTATATGTATAAATTTGTTCTATATGGTCTTTATTGGTTGAATTTGATATAATTAGTTAGTTAGAATCTTATATGATAATAGTCTTTTGGAATTTGTTATAAATTTAACTTAATTAATAATGTTAAATTTGGTATGGGAGAATGTCTATGGATAACAAAAATTATAAAAAAAATATTGTAAAAATATTTGTTTTTTTAATATCATTATTTTTATTAATAGCTTTTATATTAGTAAAAAATAATTTGGATATAGATATTGGTGATTTTATATTTGAAGGAATTTGTTTTATTATAGTTATAATTGGTTTTATTATTTTACTGGAATTTAAAGTAAAACCATTAAGTATTGGGTTTGCAGTTTTTGCAATTTCAATATTCAATGATTCTCTTGATGAACTTAAGTTTATTTCATTTCCAGAGTGGCAAAACATTATATTTGAAAAAGCTTTTTTGGGATTAGGAATAGCATTAATTGTATATGGTTTTTATAAAGCTATTGAAGAAAAAAATATCCTTTTGAAAGAACTAAACTACTTGCTATTTAGTGACCCATTGACCAATTTACTTAATAGAAGAGCTATAGAAAATAAACTATCAGAATCTATTGAAAAAACATCAAAAAACAATGCTAAAGTAGGAATTTTATTTATTGGCCTAGATAAATTTAAGTTAATAAATGATTCATTAGGGCATAGTGCTGGGGATTATATTTTAAAAAAAGTTGCTAATAGATTAAGAGTAATTATTAGAGAAGAAGATGCAATTGCTCGTTCAAGTGGAGATGAGTTCGTATTAATATTAAATGAGATTAATAAATTAAATGAAATAGTAGATATAGTTAAAAATATTATAGATATTTTTGAAACCCCTTTTACGTTAAAAGAAAAAGAAGTCGATATTAATTGTAGTATTGGAATTTCAATATTCCCTGATAACGGAAATAACGTAGAAACTTTATTTAAGAATGCTGATATAGCAATGTATAAATCTAAAGAAAATCAAAGAAATAATTATGAATTTTATAACGATATAATGAGTGAGCAAATGGATAAAAAACTTGAAATAGCACAAAGGTTTAGGGTTGCATTAGAGAGAAAAGAATTTATTCTTCATTATCAACCTAAGGTAAATATTAAAACAAACAAAGTTACTGGATTAGAAGCTTTAGTAAGGTGGAAACATCCTAAAAAAGGATTAATTTATCCAAATAATTTTATACCAGTAGCAGAAGAAACAGGTTTAATCAAAAAACTTGATCAATACATATTAGAATTATCTTGTTTACAAATTAAAGAGTGGTTAAATAAAGGTATAACTTCGCCAAATATTTCGGTAAATATTTCTGGAAAAACATTTTATGAAAATGACTTTCTTGAAAAAATAGAATATACATTGAAAAATACTGGAATTGACTCATCGTTTATAAGTATTGAAATTACTGAAACGGCAGCTATGAAAGATAAGGAATATGCTTATAAGGTTTTAGAACAAATAAGAGAGAAAGGAATAAAAATACTATTAGATGATTTTGGAAAAGGATATTCATCATTAAGTTATTTAAAGTATTTTCCAATAGATATATTAAAAATAGATAAATCGTTTGTTGATAAGATTTGCTATAATAATATAGATAGTTCTATTATGAGAGCTATAGTTGATATGGCTAAAGCATTAAATCTAAAAGTATTGGCAGAAGGGGTCGAAACAGAAAAACAATTAAGACTTTTAGAAGATCTAAATTGTGAAGAATACCAGGGGTATTTATTTAGCAAACCACTTCCTGTAGATAAAATTGAAATTATGCTAATTGAAAATATAGAAAAAACAGAAGCAATTTAACTTAAGTTGGATTGCTTTTATTTTTTCTATATTCTAAAAAGAACTTTGAGTAGTTAAAGCTAAGTTGTCATTAAATTTGATTTCGCATGATGAATATACAGATAATTCATAAAATAATATTTTTTCAAAAAAATTAAACAATATGATTGACATTAAATGTTAAAGCATTTATAATTCATATTAACACAAAACAAGTTAATATTTCAAAACAAAGATGGAGACAAAAATATTCGTAGTTTAATTACAGAGAACCAACGTTTGCTGAGAGTTGGATTAAACAGAGTATGTAATGATCACTCCTGAGTTGCTAAGTTGAAAGAAATTTTTCGAGTAAATAAGGACGGTTACCACCGATATATGGTTAGGGTTCACTAAAGTATTTAGCTTTGGTCGACCTGAATCGAGAAGGCAATTTTTGAGATTGCAAGTAGGGTGGTACCGCGAATATAATCTTTCGTCCCTATAAATACATAATAAATGTATTTATAGGGACGGAAGATTTTTTTATTTTTAAGATTATATTAAATTAATAAAAAAGAAAGGGTGTGTATAAAGTGGAAAGTAGAGTTTGTGCGAGATTAAATCAGGGGATAGATTCTTTTATAAGAGTAACTAGTGTGCTTAGAAGAAAAGAATTTAATATAAAAGAGATTAACATGAAGTCTCAAAGTAGTCATATAGATTTGGATATAGTTGTATATGATGAAGGATTGACTGGAAGTGTTGTTAAGCAGATGTCTAAGCTTGCAGATGTAAAAGAGATAAAAGTTATATAAAAAAGTCTTTCTTTGAAAGATTTTAAATGTAGACTTTTTTGAAACTCATAACGGAATTTATATTTATCCAAAATTTAAAAATGAATATAAGTTCCTATTCGTTATAAGAAAAGGGGAGATTGTGATGAGTAAAATGTATTATGAAAAGGATTCTAGTTTAGAGGTATTTAAGGGAAAGAAGGTTGCTGTTTTAGGATATGGAAGTCAAGGGCATGCTCATGCACTTAATTTAAAGGATAGCGGCGTTGATGTTGTTGTAGGCTTACATGGAAAAAGTAGATCAAGAGATAAAGTAAAAGCAGATGGGCTTGAGGTTATGAATGTTGATGATGCTGTTAAGGCTAGTCAAGTTATCATGATGTTAGTTCCTGATACAAAGCAAAAAGAAGTGTTTGATGAAAAAGTTAAGGCGAATTTAGATGAAGGAGATGCATTGGCATTTGCTCATGGATTCAATATACATTTTAGCCAAATAGTACCTCCGAAAAATGTAGATGTATTTATGGTAGCGCCTAAAGGACCAGGACATTTAGTTAGAAGAGTTTATCAAGAAGGAAAAGGAGTTCCAGCACTTCTTGCAGTGTATCAAGACTATACAGGAAAGGCTAAAGAGTTAGGTCTTGCTTATTCTTATGGAATAGGGGCATTAAGAGCTGGAGTACTTGAAACTACTTTTAAAGAAGAGACAGAAACAGATTTATTCGGAGAGCAAGCTGTACTTTGTGGAGGAGTAACTGAGCTTATAAAAGCTGGGTTTGAAACATTAGTTAATGCAGGTTACCAAAAGGAAGTAGCATACTTTGAATGTCTTCATGAAATGAAACTTATAGTAGACCTTTTATATGAAGGTGGATTTGAGAAGATGAGACACAGTATAAGTGATACTGCTGAGTATGGAGATTATATGGTTGGAAGAAGAATTGTAACAGATAAGACTAGAGAAGAGATGAAAGGCGTTTTAAGAGAAATACAAACTGGAGCATTCGCAAAGGATTGGATAATGGAGAATAAACTAAACAGACCAGTATTTAATTCATTTAAGAAAAGAGAACTAGAGCATCCTATTGTTGAAGTTGGTAAAGAGCTTAGAAGTATGATGTCTTGGATAGAAGAGTAATAGATTAGCTAAATAGGAGGGTTATATATGAATAGCAATAAAGTAAAACAGGGGATAACTAAGGCACCACATAGATCACTACTTAAAGCAGCAGGGCTTACAGATGAAGAAATAGATAAGCCTCTTATTGGAGTTGTAAATTCATTTAATGAAATAGTACCAGGACATGTTGAACTTAGACAGATTGCAGAAGCTGTAAAAAGAGGTGTTCTAATGGAGGGAGGAACCCCTCTTGAGTTTCCATCAATAGCAGTATGTGATGGTATTGCTATGAACCATGAAGGAATGAAGTATTCTCTTGTTAGTAGAGAAATAATAGCAGATAGTATAGAGATAATGACGAAGGCGCACGGTCTTGATGCGTTAGTTTTAATACCTAGCTGCGATAAGGTAGTTCCAGGAATGTTGATGGCTGCTGCAAGAATTAATATACCTAGCATTGTTGTAAGCGGTGGACCTATGCTTGCAGGTAGATTTAATAATGAAAAGGCAGATTTAACAACTGTATTTGAAGGTGTTGGTAAGGTGTGTTCGAATAAAATGAACGAGGAAGAATTAAAGTGTCTAGAGGAAAGTGCATGTCCAACTTGTGGATCTTGTTCTGGAATGTTTACTGCAAACTCTATGAACTGTATGACAGAAGCTTTGGGAATGGCGCTTGATGGAAATGCTACAATACCAGCAGTATATTCTAGTAGAAAAAGACTTGCAAAAAGGACTGGTATGCAAATAATGAATTTGTTAAAAGAGAATATACTTCCAAGAGATATACTTACAAAAAGATCATTTGAAAATGCATTAACTGTAGACATGGCACTTGGATGTTCAACTAACACAGTTCTACATTTAACTGCAATAGCAAATGAAGCGGGTATAGATGTTAATTTAGATAATATAAACTACATAAGCTCTAAAACCCCAAATCTGTGTAAACTAAGCCCTGCTGGAAATTATCATATAGAAGATCTTGATAATGCAGGTGGTGTTTTAGCTGTGATGAATGAACTGTCAAAGAAAAACTTAATAAATTTAAATGTACCTACAGTAAGTTCAAAGCCTTTAAAAAATATATTAAAAGATAAAAAAAACAGTGAAGTTATAAGGGATATAGATAATCCTTTCAGTAAAGATGGTGGAATAAAGGTATTATTCGGTAATTTAGCTCCGGAAGGTGCAGTTGTAAAAAAATCTGCAGTTAAAGATAGCATGATGAAAACAGCATCTACTGCAAAGGTATTTGATAGTGAAGAAGAGGCTGTTGAAAGTATTTTAAGTGGAAAAATAGAAAAGGGAGATGTAGTAGTAATACGATATGAAGGACCAAAGGCAGGTCCTGGAATGAGAGAAATGCTAACACCTACATCGGCACTAGTTGGAATGGGACTTGATGATAGTGTATCACTTATAACAGATGGTAGATTCTCGGGGGGAACTAAAGGCGCGGCAATAGGTCATGTTTGTCCAGAAGCTATAGACGGCGGAATTATAGGTTTAGTTAAAGACAATGATTTGATAAGTATTGATATAGATAAAGGTATTATTGAGCTTAAAGTAGATGATGAAGAATTAAATATAAGAAGAGAAAGCTTGAACTTAAAGACTAAAAATTATAGTGGGTATCTTGGCAAGTATTCAAAGATAGTTCAGAGTGCTTCAAAAGGAGCTGTATGTATTTAAATAATTAAGGGAAGGAGATAAACTATGAATGGAGCTAGATTATTGCTTGACTGTCTAAAAAAGCAAGGTGTAGATACACTATTCGGATATCCTGGAGGGGCTGTTATTCCGTTTTATGATGCATTATATGAATATGGACATTTTAATCATACAAGAACTGCCCACGAACAAGGAGCAATTCATGCAGCAGATGGATATGCAAGAAGTAGTGGTAAGGTAGGAGTATGCATTGCAACATCAGGACCAGGTGCTACTAACACTGTAACTGGTATTGCAACAGCTTTTATGGATTCTATTCCGCTTGTTGTAATAACAGGTCAAGTTCCAACAACATTGCTTGGTAGAGATTCTTTTCAAGAGATAGATATAACAGGGGTCACAATGTCTATAACAAAGCATAACTACCTAGTTAGAAATGTAGAGGATATACCTGAAATAATTAAAGAGGCTTTCAAAATTGCTATTACAGGAAGACCGGGTCCAGTACTTATAGATATTCCAAAAGATATATTCTTGGCAGAATACGAAGAATGTTTATTTGATAATTTAAATGAGGATGAGATTAAAGAATATGAAGAGGATTTGGATTTAACAGATGTAGTAAAGATAATAAACGAATCTAAAAGGCCTGTTATATATGCAGGCGGAGGTATTAAAATAGCAAATGCTAGCAATGAGTTTAACGAGTTTGCAAACAAATTGGATACCCCTGTTGTAAATACTTTAATGGGGCTTGGAAGTATAGATAGAGAATCTGAATTATCACTTGGTCTTGTAGGCATGCATGGCTTTAGAGAGAATAACCTAGCTGTAACGAATAGCGATTTGATAATAGCTATAGGGGCAAGGTTCAGTGATAGAGTTATAGGCAATTCTAAAGGATTTGCACCTAAAGCTAATATAATACATATAGATATAGATGCTACTGAGATGAATAAAAATAAAAAATCTCAGTACCATGTTGTAGGAGATGTAAAAAAAATACTACAAAAACTTACTAAATATGTACATGCAAAGGATAATACAAATTGGAAAGAAAATATTAGAAACTATAAGTCAGAATATAGAGTCGACAAAGATTTATTTCATCCTGAAAATATATTTAGTTCATTAAATAAGAAATTAGATAAAGATGTATTAGTAGCAACAGATGTAGGGCAACATCAATTATGGACTGCACAGTATTTCAATTTTAAAAATGATAGACAATTTATAACATCGGGTGGTCTTGGAACTATGGGATTTGGGCTTGGAGCTGCTATAGGTGCACAAGTAGCTAATAAAAATAAACAGGTTATGTTAGTTACTGGGGACGGAAGCTTCAATATGAACTGTAATGAACTATTAACTATAGCAAAATATAAGCTGCCAATTATAATAGTTCTTTTAAATAACAAAACTCTTGGAATGGTAAGACAGTGGCAAAATTTATTTTGTGACCAAAGATACGCTGAAACTGATAATGATTTTAATACTGATTATAAACTGCTTACTAAGGTATACGGTATGAAGGGATATAGCGTAGATTCTATTGAGGAGCTAGACGAAGCTTTAAGTGATTGTAATTTAGGAAAAGATCCTGTGTTTATAGAGTGTAATATAGATAAGGATTTTGGAGTATATCCAATAGTTCCACCTGGTAAAAATATAGATGAGCTGGTAGAAGCTTAATATATATTTGAAACTTTGCTATGTATTTAAAAATATATTGATGAAACTAAACTGTCTACTCTATAGAGTAGACAGTTTGGTTATAGTTTATAATTTATAGCATTTTTAGGACAACATGTCATACATTTCCCACATTGAATACAATCAGGGTGATCTAACTTATTTTCTTTATAATTATAAGGAACAATACCCATTGGACATTTTTTCTCACATAATCTACAAGAAACACAGGATGAAGATACATTAAGTACCTCTTTATCTTTCTTTAAATAAGATATAAATGCAGTCATACTTCCCATAGGGCAGAAATTACACCAGCTTCTATAGTTATAAAAAAATGATAAACATATTCCAACTAAAGTAGTAACTACTATAATTCTATAGAACACCATTCCAATACCTGCAGTATTCCCCCAATTTTTATATATTCCACTCCCAAACATATAGAACAGAAAAATAATAACTAATACTCTGAAGATATTTGATTTTAAAAGTTTAGGCACAGGTTTATTATTACTGAATTTAGAAATAATATTATCAAAAAAACTTCCTCTAGGACAGATATTTCCACACCAGAATCTTCCTTTATTAAAAAAGGCAAAGACTAAAGGTCCTACCATACAAATTACTGCAGCTAACGCAATTCGTTTATCAAATAATCCAGCTACTATAAAAATTAATAATAAAATATATCCGTATTTCTTCCAAACTCTTAAAAGATTATTCATATTCTCATCTCCTTTATTATTGATATACCATACCTGGGTATACTAAATAATATGTTCGTTTTCTTCTAAATGTTACACATGATTTTGCATAAGTTAATCTGATTAAACACAAACTAAACAACAGAGTAGCCTTTAATATTAAGTTAAATTGTACTTTTATATAGTTAAATGAATTTGGTATGATTTGGTTTTGAATAAAGCTATATTAATATTGACTAAATATGATTTTATATATAAAATGAGTATGAATTAAATAATGAGGGGAGCTAAATTAATTTGGCTGAGAGGAAGTTGCGTTATTTCGACCCTTATAACCTGAAATGGATAATGCCAGCGTAGGGAATGTATATTCGTAAAGTTTATTTGTATATAAAACCTTTATCCTATGTGGGTAAAGGTTTTTTTATGTATGAAGGAAAGTATAAAAGGAGATGATTTTATGTCAGTAGTTACAAATGTAAGTATTCAAGTTATACCTAAGGTACCAGATGAACAAACTTATTATGTCGTTGATAAGGTTATTGAGTACATTGATTCATGTAATATAAAATACGAGGTTGGGCCTATGGAGACTACTATGGAAGGAGATTTGGACACTCTTTTAAATATTGTAAAAGAAGTTCAAGAGATATGCGTAAAAGAAGGAGCTAGTAGAGTTGCTTCTATTGTAAAAATAGACTATAAGCCAAAAGGTGTGACTATGCATGAAAAGATTGGGAAATACAGAAAATAAATTTATCCCAGCTATATTTTTTATAAGTATATTATTTATATGGCAGATTGTCGTAGACAAAGGAATAGTACAAAGATATATATTGCCATCTCCAACAGATGTAATATCAGCTTTAATAGATATAATGCCAAGTATTAAGGTACATATAGTTACTACACTTTATGAAGCTTTTTTAGGATTTATAATAGCTATAGCATTTTCTTTAGTTTTAGCTATACTTATGGATAATTTTAAGATAATAAAAAAAGCTTTGTATCCTTTAGTTATAGTATCTCAAACTGTTCCTATAGTTGCTATAGCACCTCTTTTTGTAATATGGTTTGGCTTTGGCATTATGCCAAAGGTTATAGTGGTAGTTCTAGTTTGCTTTTTTCCAATAGTTATAAGCTTATTAGATGGGCTTGAATCTGTTGATGAGGATATTATAAATCTGTTAAAAACTATGGGAGCATCTAAAATGCAGATATTTAAGATAGCTAAATTTCCAGCTTCTATGACTAGCTTTTTTTCTGGAATTAAGGTAGCTGCAACCTACAGTATAATGGGTGCTGTTATTGGAGAATGGTTAGGAGGAAGCTATGGTTTAGGGGTATATATGCTAAGGGTTAAGCATTCGTATAATTTAGATAAGATGTTTGCAGTTATTCTTATAATTGTTGTACTTAGCATAATTTTGTTTAAAGTAATAGATGTTGTTCAGGAGGCTTTAATGCCATGGCAAAAAAACAATAATAGGAGGAAATAAAATGATTAAAAAATTAATATCAATTATATGCATAATGACTTTAATTATAATCTCAGTAACAGGATGTGCAGATAAGAAAACTTCAGATAATGAACTTAAAAAAGTTACAGTAGTGCTTGATTGGGTTCCAAATACTAACCATACAGGACTTTACGTTGCAAAGGATAAAGGATACTTTAAAGAAGAAGGACTAGATGTTGAGATAATTCAACCATCTCAAGGTGGAGCAGCAGCACTAGTTGCAGCTGGACAAGCTGATTTTGGGATAAGTTATCAAGAAGAAGTAACTTATGCAAGAACTAGTAAAAATCCACTTCCAATAAAAGCAGTAGCTACAATAATACAACATAATACTTCTGGATTTGCATCACTTGTAGATAAAAATATAAAATCTCCAAAAGACTTTGAAGGAAAGAAATACGGTGGTTGGGGATCTTTAGTAGAACAAGAGATGATAAAGAGTTTGATGACAAAAGATGGTGGAGATTACAACAAGCTTGAAATGGTAGATATAGGATCGCAAGATTTCTTTACAAGTGTTCAAAATAATGTGGACTTTACATGGATATACTATGGATGGGATGGAGTAGCAGCAAATGTGAAAAATATTCCTATAAACTTTATATCTATTAAAGACCTAGACGAAAATCTTGACTACTATACACCTGTTATAATATCAAATGAAGATACATTAAATAATGATGCAGATATGGTTAAAAAATTCTTAAAAGCTACAACTAAAGGATATGAATACTCAATAAATAACCCTGAAGATGCAGTTGAATCTTTATTAAAAGAAAGTCCTGAAATAGATAAGACTATAGCTGTTGAAAGTCAAAAATATTTAGCTAAAGAATATAAAGCAGATGCTAATAGATGGGGAGAAATGAAGGATAGTGTATGGGCTAATTACTCTAATTGGATGTATGAAAAGAAATTAATAGAGAACGAATTAGATGTAAAAGAGGCTTTTACAAATGAATACTTACCAAAATAAAATAGAATTAAAAAATATAAAAAAATACTTTGACGATAAAATAATATTAAATGATATAAATATAAACCTAAAAGAAGGCGAATTTGTATCGTTATTAGGACCTAGTGGAAGTGGTAAAAGTACGATATTTAATATAATATCTGGACTTATAAAGCCTAATGAAGGTGAAGTTTTAATAGATACTGATTCAAGAGTTAGCTATATGCCTCAAAAGGACTTGCTTCTTCCGTGGAAAAAAATAATAGACAACGTATCTATACCTCTTACAATAAGAGGATATAGCAAAAAAAATGCTAGAGATAAAGTAAAAGATTATTTTAAAGCATTCTCATTAGATGGATATGAATATAAATATCCATCTCAACTATCGGGAGGAATGAGACAAAGGGCAGCATTTATGAGAACCTATATAAACTCAAAGGATATAATGCTGCTTGATGAACCATTTGGAGGATTAGATGCTATAACAAAATCCAATATGCATGAATGGCTGTTGAATGTATTAGAAAGGTTCAATACATCAGTATTGTTTATAACTCACGATGTTGAAGAAGCAATACTCTTATCAGATAGAATATATATTCTATCTGATAAGCCTGCAAGTGTAAAAGAAGAGATAATTGTAGATCTTGATAAAAAGAGGAGTAAAGATATAGTTACTTCTAAAAGATTTAATGAGATAAAAAAATACATTCTTGATATAATGTAGGGATTTAAAGGAGCATAAAAAACTTTTCAAAAAAGTTTTTTATGCTCCTTTTTTTGATTTTAGAAGTGAATTTTTGGCAATACTACTCATATATCATATACCCCCTAGGGTATTAGCTTTCGGATAAAAATAAATAATTGTTTGTTATTAGATAAAGAAGTTATTCAAATATCTTTTTTTTGCTTATGCAAATTCTGAAAATTTAAAATATTTAAAAAAATAAGGAATATTTAATGTATGGTTGTAGTACAATTAAATATAAAACTTAATAATAAAAAAACAGATTGGAGGTAATTATATGAATCCTATAGTGTTAATGACAATAAGTACAGCTATAGTATTAGCTGGAACAGGTTTACTCTCGTTTTTCATGGGGAAAAAGACAAAGTCTGGTGAAGACTGGGCTGTCGGAGGACGTTCTCTTCCAATGTATGTAATTGTAGGGACTCAATATGCTACTGCCATGGGAGGTGGTATGTTAGTTGCTCACGTTGGAATTGGATACAAAAGTGGATGGTCCGCACTGACATATGGACTTTTAGTATCAGCAACACTGGTTATACTTACTTTAATAGCTGAATGGCTTAGAAAAGAAAACTTTACTACAGTTCCAGAAATATTAGAAAGGTTATATGGAAAGAATAAGCTTCTTTTAGGAATGGCAACATTTATGACTGTAATAGTACCTTTTGGATGGATATGCACACAGTTAGTTGCATTTGGTAAGCTATATTCATCTCTGACAGGTTTTTCAATGCCAGTATTAATTACTGTATTCGCAGTAATAAGCTTGGCATATGTCCTTCCAGCAGGTTTAACATCAGTTGCTTGGACAGATTTTATATTTGGATGTTTGATGCTTTTAATGTCAGTAGTATCTGTTATATTCACTATAAAAATGGGTGGAGGTATTAGTAATATAGCTGCTAATGTACCGGCAGAAATTTGGGAATTTCCAAAGGGCATGGGAGCGGTTGGTGGATTCACAGTATTGCTTTGGTCTTTATCTATTCTTCCAGGTGGTCTTACAAACCAAATGTATTATCAACGTATTTATGCTGTTGATAAAGTTAGTATGGTAAAAAAGAGTCTTTTAATAAGTGCAGTTGTTATTTTGACAGCAGATATATGGTCATCATTTATGGGATTATCAATAAGAGCAATGAATCCAAATTTAGCGCCTGAAATGGCTGCAGGGTGGTTTTTAACTCAGGTTCCTAGCTGGTTTATGGCTATATATTCAGGTTTTCTTGTTGCTACAATAATGTCTACAACAGATAGTGCTGTTCAATCTATAGTTGTAAATCTTACAAGAGATATTTATAGCAAAATAATTAATCCGAATTGTGATGAGAAGAAAATGGTAACTCTTTCAAGAGTATTATCAGTAGTAGTTACGTTCACAGCTGTTGCATTAGCAATATATTATCCACATGCATTAAAATGGCTTGTAGCTACGTATGCTTTTTCAGCTGCAGGACTATTATGTCCTATATTTGTAGGTTATTTTTTTAGAAATAAGGGATTCCTTACAGTTCAAGGGGCAATAGGAAGTATGTTCTGCGGAGCCATAGGATGTGTATATGGAAATATTATACACTCTCAAATACCGTATGCTGCATTTGGTATTGTTGGTTCTTTTTTAGGACTTATCATAATAAGTGCATTAACAAGAAAAAAAGGTCCTGAAGAGTCTATTATAGATGCTGAGTAAAACTGACAATTAAATAAGACTTGTCAATTAAGATGTTCACTTATAATGTGGAAAATTGAATATGATCTATATAACTATTTATGATTATAAATGTAATACAACTGAACAATAAAACAATTGTATATTTTTTACTTATAAGTGAATTATATGATTGATTAATTGTAGATAACATTGATGAAAGAACTACATTTCCAACTATTTTAAGCAACAGAGTCGTGAGACTTGTTGGCGACATGAGTCAGTGCGTAGCAACTAGACGAATTTTTTTATTAGTAAATGTAGGACATTTATACATACATACAATTATTTAATTAAATCATATTTATCCAAAAGCTAAAAATTCAGTTGGAGTAAAAACTCCATCTGAATTAAGTTTCACTTTATATAGGGGGGAGTTTTTATAATGAAAAATAATAATAAAAAACTTAATTGGGCTATTATAGGTGGAGGTAATGGAGGACAGTCAATGGCAGGACATATAGGAATTAAGGGTTTTCCAGTAAAATTATATGATATAAATAAAGAGACAACTGAAGCTATAAATGATAAGGGTGGTATATATGTTGATGGAGCAGTTAAAGGCTTTGGAAAGGTTGATTTAGCAAGTACAGATATTTCTAAGGTACTTGAAGATTCAGATATAGTAGTTGTTGTACTTCCTTCTCTATATCATGCAAGTATAGCAAGAAAATGTGCACCACATCTAAAAAATGGTCAAATAATTCTTATTCATCCAGGATCAACTTTAGGTGCATTGGAATTTAAACATGTCCTAGAACAAGAAAAATGTAGTGCAGATGTAGTAGTAGCAGAAGCTCATACACTTTTATATGCTTGTAGAGCAACAGAACCCGGTCGTGCATATATTTTTGGTGTTAAAAATTCTGTAATGACAGCAGCGCTTCCAGCAACAGAGAATAAAAGGGTTATTGATAATTTAAATATAGTATTTCCTCAGTTTAAAGAAGTAAAAAATGTTATTAAAACAAGTCTTGAAAATACAAATGCGATGATGCATCCAGGTCCATCTCTTCTTAATACATCTAAAATTGAATCACAGGAAGATTGGTTATACTATTATGATGGAATTACTCCATCAATTGGAGCATATGTAGAAAAAATGGATAAGGAAAGAGTTGAAATAGGAAAGGCGTTTGGAGTAAAAATAACACCTATAAAAGATCAATATAGGGAAATGTATGATGCAAAAGGAGAAACTCTTACTGAACTAGTTAGAACAACTAAGGCGTACGATGGAATAAAGGGTCAAAAAACACTTAAAACTAGATATATACTTGAAGATATTCCAAACTCATTATTGCCTATAGTTTCACTAGGAAAGATGACAGGTGTGAATGTAGATAAAATGGAAACGATAGTAAAGCTTGCGAAACATATGCTTGGAGATGATATTCAAGAGGGAAGAACCCTTGAAAATGTTGGAATACAAGATTTATCAGTTGATGAACTTATAGAGTATGTAGAAACAGGAATAAAAAAATAAGAATAAAAATTAAATTAGTATATATATTATAAAGAGTACTTATCCTTTAACCTGTATTTTTAAAATTAAACAAAAGGTAAAGGATAAGTTATTTTTGAGTGAGTAAATATGAATATTGATTTTGGAAAAAATTCCTAATATTCAAAAAAATATGTTATAATTTTAATGAGGCTAATGTATGACAATTGGACATGTAATTAAAATAGAAATAATATACTAAATAGGGGGAGGGAGTTAAATGATAAAACCAGTCAGTAAAACAACTTTGTATGAAGAGGTTATAAAGGAAATAATACGAATGATAAAGGAGGGTCAATGGCTTCCAGGAGATAAAATACCAGGTGAATTATCCTTATCTGAGTCATTTAATGTAAGTAGAAATATTATAAGGGAAGCATTAAAATCTTTGGAATTATCAGGGGTTGTAGAAGCTAAACCAGGGAGAGGAACATTTTTGACTTTAGATTCTCTAAAAAATATAGCTATGATGGACTTGTTGTGGTCACTTAAAAGTGATAGCTCAATTATTGAACTTATGGAAACACGGTTAATAATTGAGCCTCAATTAGCGTTTTTAGCAGCTGAGCGTGCCAATCAAGATGATATAAAAATATTAGAAAATATATTGGAAAAAAGTATTAATGCTGTAGAAAATAAATCATATACTGTAAAAATGGGTCATGAATTTCATATGACACTTGCAGAAATCTCTAAAAATAAGACACTTAGTAAATTTTTACACTCTATAACCAATGAACTTAATGCACAAAGGTTTATGTATGTTAATGATTATGTTGACTACAAGATACTTTCGAATGAAGTTATAGAGCATAAAAAGATATTTGAGTACATAAAAAATGGAGAAGGAAAAAAAGCACAGGATTGCATATATGCACATATTAATAATAGAATACAATTAATAAAAGATGATTTTTCAAAATAATATGTTAAAAAGTTATGGGTAATTACATATAATTTTTATTATATGTAAGAAAATTATAATATTCTTAAAGAATAAAAAATATTTTATGAATGTTACAATAGAATCTATGAAAATTTGATAATTCAGTAGTTAAGCACCTGTGAAAAATACCAGGTGTTTTTTTATGTTTAACAAAACTATTAGTTCATTAAATGCAAGTTTTGAATATTATATGCAATATAAATTGCAAATAATCAAAAAATGATAATTTAAAATATAATTGGTTAAAATTCAGAAAAAGGTGAAAAATGAGGGGGTTTAGAAGGAATTCAAGCAGATTCTTAAGAAAAAATGCAATTTAGACAGCAATAAAGAGTGAAGTTATGCAAGCGAAGTTGCAAAAAATGATTGTAAAACAGTTAAAATAATGATAATCTTAAAAAGGAATATCAAGAGGATAGAAAAACGAATAAAGCATATAGTGCGTGAAAACGATTTCAAGAATTGAATTAGACAGGAGGAAATTTATATTATGAGTGATAATCAATCTAAAAACATGACGTGGCGCAATCTCGCTTTGATGTGTTTCGCTATTGTATGGGGATTTGGTAATGTTGTTAACAACTTTGCTAATCAAGGATTACAAGTAATTGTATCATGGATATTAATTATTGGAATGTATTTTATCCCATATGCATTAATGGTAGGAGAGTTAGGATCTACTTTTAGAGAGGGAAAAGGTGGAGTAAGCTCATGGATAGGAACTACAATGGGTCGCAGATTAGCTTATTTAGCAGGATGGACTTATTGGGTTGTGCATGTACCTTATTTAGCACAGAAACCTCAGAGTGTAATGATAGCACTTAGTTGGGCTGTATTCCAAGATGGAAGTATAGTTAAAAGCATTGATCCGTTGATTTTACAAACAATTTCATTACTTGTATTTATATGTTTCGTATGGATTGCATCAAGAGGTATTACTTCATTAAAGAGAATAGGAACTATAGCAGGTTCATCAGTATTTGTAATGTCGCTACTATACATATTATTAATGATTACGGCACCTGCAATTACAGGTATTAAGCCTGCAACAACAGATATGAGTTTTAAAACATTTATTCCAACCTTTGACTTTGCATACTTTACTACAATATCTATGCTAGTATTTGCAGTAGGTGGATCAGAAAAAATAGCTCCTTACATTAATAATATGAAAAATCCATCTAAGGGATTCCCAAAGGGAATGATTGCATTAGCGGTAATGGTAGCAATATCAGCATTATTAGGTTCATATGCAATGGGAATGATGTTTGATGCAAATAATCTTGCTTCAGATTTAAAGATGAATGGACAATATTATGCATTTAAAAAATTAGGTGAGTATTATGGTTTAGGAAATATATTCTTAATTTTATATGCTTTATCTAATACAACAGCTCAAATATCTGCATTAATGATATCAATCGATGCTCCACTAAAAGTATTATTAGCAGATGCTGATTCAAAATATATTCCTAAGGCATTAACTAAAACTAATAAATATGGAGCTCCAATTAATGGATACAAAATGGTTACTGTTTTAGTTGGTATTTTAATAATCATACCTGCATTAGGTATAGGTGATATGAATTCACTGTATAACTGGTTATTAGACTTAAATTCAGTTGTTATGCCAATGAGATATTTATGGGTATTCTTAGCATATATGGCTTTAAGAAAAGCTGCTGCTGGAAAATATTCTTCAGAATATAAATTTGTAAAGAATTCTAAGTTAGGATTTGGAATTGGTTTATGGTGTTTTGCATTTACTGCATTTGTATGTATTATGGGTATGTTCCCAAAAGGTGTAGAAACATATACATCTCAGTGGTACTTCCAAATTACTCTTAACGTGTTAACTCCATTTATTCTTATAGGATTAGGATTAATCTTACCTATAATAGCAAAGAGAACAAACAGCACAGATGATTTAAATAGTTCAGAAAGTGAAGATGTTATAGCATAAAATTAAAATAGCTAAAGCTTTAGAGCTTTAGCTATTTTTTTCTTTATAGGAAAATAATAACTAAAATTTGAATGAAAATTTAAAAAATATTATAAATTTAAAGGAAAACGCTTGACGAATCTATAAATTTATAATATTCTTATAATAAGAAAATTAGTTACAAATAAGTATAAAATTCGATATATTTTTTACACATTTATGCAACCGTTTGCACAAAGAGTTAATAATAAACTTAGTAAGCAAATATATTTTTTTAATGTTTATGCAATCGTTTGCATAAAATTATATTGAGGGGGGTTCTACATGAAAAAAGTATGGTGGAAAGAGGCGGTAGCTTATCAGATATATCCAAGAAGTTTTATGGATTCAAATAAAGATGGAATAGGCGATTTAAATGGTATAATTTGTAAATTAGATTATTTGAAAGATTTAGGAATAGATGTAATCTGGATTTGTCCAATGTATAAATCCCCTAATGATGACAATGGATATGATATAAGTGATTATCAAGATATAATGGATGAATTCGGAACAATGAATGATTTTGATAATTTATTAAATGAAGTTCACAACAGAGATATGAAGCTAATAATAGATTTGGTTGTGAATCACACAAGTGATGAACACCCATGGTTTATAGAATCAAAATCTTCAAAAGAGAGTCCGAAACGTGATTGGTACATATGGCATGAAGGCAAAGATGGAAAAGAACCAAACAACTGGGAGAGTATTTTTGGAGGATCAGCTTGGGAGTATGATGAAAAGACTGATGAATATTTCTTACATTTATTCTCTAAAAAACAACCAGATTTGAATTGGGAAAATGAAGATGCACGACAAGCAGTATACAATATGATAAATTGGTGGCTGGATAAGGGTATTGATGGATTTAGAGTAGATGCTATTAGCCATATAAATAAAGAAAAAGGATTAAAGGATATGCCTAATAAAGAAGGTCTTAGATATGTACCTTCATTTGATAAGCATATGAATGTAGATGGAATTCATAAGTATCTCGAAATGCTAAGAGACAACACCTTTGCAAAATACGATATTATGACTGTGGGAGAAGCAAATGGAGTTAAAACTGAAGATGCAGAGCTTTGGGTTGGTGAAAAGCAAGGTAAGTTCAACATGGTATTCCAATTTGAACACTTAGACTTATGGGATGCTCAAACTAATAAAGAATTAGATATAGTAGAGCTTAAAAAAGTACTTAGTAAGTGGCAAAAAGGTCTTGAAGATAAGGGATGGAATGCACTATATATTGAAAATCATGATATACCACGTGTCGTATCTACTTGGGGAAATGATAAAGAATATCTAAGAGAATGTTCAACATCACTAGCACTTATGTATTTTATGATGCAGGGCACACCATTTATTTATCAAGGTCAAGAAATTGGGATGACTAATGTAGCATTTAAAAATATAGATGAATATAACGATGTTAGAACTAGAAATATGTATAATATAAAAATAAATGAAGGTATGTCTCATAATGAAATAATGGAGCTTATATGGGCAACTTCAAGAGATAACTCCCGTACTCCTATGCAGTGGGATGATACAGAAAATGCAGGATTTACAACTGAACAGCCTTGGATTGGTGTTAATTCTAACTATAAGGACATAAATGTAGCTAAGCAGTTGAATGATCCAAAATCAGTGTTAAACTTTTACAAAAAAATGATAAATATAAAGAAAGAAAATGAAATATTCACATATGGAAAATATGACATTATTTTACCAAATCATGATAAAATATATTCATATACTCGTACTTTAGGAAATGAAAAAGTAGTAGTTATATGTAACCTAAAAGATACTAATACTTTATATGAATACAATGACTTTGATTTAAGTTATGATGGGCTTTTATTATCTAATTATGATGTAAAACATCATGATAATACATCTACTATAAACTTAAAGCCATATGAGGCGAGATTATATAAGGTTGCTAAATAAACTTAAGGGAGATGGTTTTATGTCGAACGTAACATTAAATAATATATGTAAAGAATACGACAATGGATATAAGGCGGTTAAAAGCGTAGATATAGACATAAAAGAGAAGGAATTTGTTGTTTTAGTAGGTCCCTCTGGATGTGGGAAGTCTACTACTTTAAGAATGATAGCAGGACTTGAAGAGATAACTTCAGGAGAACTTAAGATTGGAGATAAAGTGGTTAATGATCTTCCACCAAAGGATAGAGATATAGCTATGGTTTTTCAAAATTATGCGCTATACCCTCATATGACTGTTTATGACAATATGGCATTTGCTTTAAAGCTTAGAAAAGTTCCTAAAGCTCAAATAGATGAGAAAGTTAAAGAAGCCGCTAAAATACTTGGTTTAGAAAGCGTATTAACTAGAAAACCAAAGGCATTATCAGGAGGACAAAGACAAAGGGTAGCATTAGGTAGAGCTATAGTTAGAGAGCCAAAGGTATTCTTAATGGATGAGCCTTTATCTAACTTAGATGCAAAACTTAGAACTCAGATGAGAACAGAGATAAGTAAACTTCACAAAAAACTTGGAACTACATTTATATATGTAACTCATGATCAAGTTGAGGCTATGACTATGGGGGATAGAATAGTAGTTATGAAGGATGGAGTTGTACAGCAAATGGATACTCCACAAGAGCTTTATCAAAATCCGAAGAATATGTTTGTGGCAGGATTTATTGGAGCACCTCAAATGAATTTAATAGAAGTTAATATTAGTGAAGAGAATGAAAATATAGTAGCTTCATATAATGATGTTAAAATAGGTATACCTATGGGTAAAGGTAAAGTATTAAAGAAAAAAGGATATATAGGCAAGAAGGTAATTTTAGGAATCAGACCAGAAGATATTCACATGGAAAATGTGTTTATAGAAGCGTCTAAGGAGACATCTTTTAATGCAAAAGTTGAAATACAGGAAAATATGGGAGCAGAAATATATGCATATTTAAATGTAGATGGAGAAAGTGTAACAGCTAGAATAAATGGTAGATACAAGATAGAGGATGATGAAGAAGTAGTTTTAGCTATGGATGGTAATAAAATACACTTGTTTGATATAGAAACTGAAGAAAATATACTATTGTAAAAACTTTGTAGAAAAATCTGAAAAGTTAAAAATTAATTCTTGATTTTAAAAAATATAAGTGATAAAATGACACTACAAAGACTAATGCAAACGATTGCACAGCTTAAAAATAGTTTGTTAGGAGTAGTAGAATGAAGAGTATTACTATAAAGGATGTAGCTCAAAAAGCAGGGGTATCTCCTTCAACGGTTTCAAGGGTTATATCAAACGATACTAGAATAAGTGAAAATACAAAGAAGAAAGTTATAAAGGTTATGCAAGAGCTTAACTATTATCCAAATTCTATAGCCAGAAGACTTGCAAATAAAAAGACTGATACTATAGGTGTTGTAATGCCGTATGGAACAGAAGATATATTAATGAATCCATTTTTTCAAGAATCATTAAGAGGTATAAGCATAGTTTCATCTGAAAAGTGCTATGATATATTAATTTCTACAAGTCATAAAAATGAAGATGAAATAGATATATTAAAGTGCTTAATAAAAGGAAATAAAGTTGATGGGTTGATACTTACTCGTTCTAATGAGCATGATGAAGCCATAAAATATTTAAGAGATAATAAATTTCCATTCGTACTTATAGGTTCTTGTCTTGAATATGATGATATACCTAGTGTAGATAATGATAATGAGAAAGCATCCTATGAATTAACTTCTTATTTAATAGAAAAAGGAAGAAAAAAAATAGCTTTTATAGGAGGAGAGCTTCACTCAGTAGTTATCAAAAACAGATTCGAAGGATATAAAAAGGCATTAAAAGATAATAATATAGAATTTAGAGATGAATATCTTATATTCGATAAATTCTTAGAAGAAAGTGGATATAAACTTACTAATAAACTTTTAAATTTAGATGATGTTCCAGATGCTATTATAGTTGCCGATGATCTTATGAGTCTTGGAGCTATGAAGAAGATAAAAGAGAAAAATTACAAGGTTCCAGAGGATATAATGCTTGCCAGTTTTAATAACAGTATCTTGGCAAAGTACTCAAATCCATCTATAACTTCAATAGATATTAACTCTACTGAGCTTGGAAAGAGAGCTTGTGAAAAACTATTTAGCATATTAGAAGGAAATGAAAATGAATTTAAAAAAGAGATTATATCTCACAAAATAATAGAAAGAGATTCTACAAAATCAATTTAGTTTTAAATCGAATAAAGTTTTTAAAAACTTTATTCGGTTTAGATAGATTACTATGGATCAATAAGTCTATAGCCTATATTTTTTTACAATCTAGTGCAAACGATTGCACAAAGAATTTATTAAATTTTACAAAAGGAGTGGTGAAAGGTGAAAATGAAGAAAAAAGTATTTTCGGTATTTGCATGTGTTTTAGCATTAATGCTGTCATTAACTGCTTGTGGTTCTTCTCAAGATAGTGCCAGTGATAAAGTTAATGTAGATATTTTCCAATTCAAAGTAGAAGCTAAAGATGCTTTAGAAAAAGCAGCTGATATGTATATGGAGAAAAATCCTAATGTAAAAATCAATATTCAAACAGTAGGTGGAGGAGATGACTATGGTGCAGCTTTAAAATCTAAGTTTGCATCTGGAGAAGAACCTGCAATATTCAATATAGGTGGACCTCAAGATATGATCGACTGGAGTGAAAAGCTGGAAGATTTATCGACTGAATCTTGGGTATCTCAGGCGTATGATGGAACTTTAGCTCCTGTAACTAGAGATGAAAAAATATATGGTATGCCATTCAATCAAGAAGGATATGGATTTATATATAACAAAGAATTATTCAAAAAAGCTGGAATAGATCCAGAATCTATAAAGACATTTGCTGATTTAGAAAAAGCAGTTAAATTACTTGATTCTAAAAAAGAAGAATTAGGTCTTAAATCTGTATTTGCATTCCCAGCAAAAGAAACTTGGGTAACTGGACTTCATTTATCAAATGTTGCTTTCTCAAATGAATTTGGAGATATAACTAATACATTTAATGCAAAGGAAATAGAGTTTAAATATGCTGATTCATTGAAAAAACTTTTAGATCTACAAGCTGATTATGCATATATGCCAGATGGAAAGAAAGCTTCTTTAAACAGTGTTGATTACTCAACTCAAGTTGAAGAACTATTCTCTTTAGGTCAAGTTGCTATAATACAACAAGGTAACTGGGCTTATGGAAGTGTAGCAGGTATTGATGAAGAATTAGCAGCTAATATAGGAATGCTTCCTATGCCTCTTGAAGGAGTAAAAGAAGATTCTATACCAGTTGGAGTTCCAATGTACTGGTCAATAAATAATGGTAAAGATGAAGAAGTTAAGAAAGCTTCAAAAGACTTCTTAAATTGGCTATATACTTCTGATGAAGGAAAAGATTTAATAATAAATGAATTTAAGTTTATACCAGCATTAAAAGGATATGATGCAGATAATTTACAACCAAAAGATACATTAGCTAAGGAAATAATAAGATACTCTAACGAAGGAAAAACTATGCCTTGGGTATTCATGGGATATCCATCAGCTTGGGGAATGGATAATCTTGGAGCAGATATACAAAAATATGTTGCAGGAGATATGACTTGGGATGAATTAGTTGAAAATGCTAAAGCTACTTGGGCTAAAGCAAGACAATAGATAATAAAATATAAATAGGAAAGTCTAATTAGACTTTCCTATTTTAAAAAAGAAGTAAAAAAAATAGGTGGCTTGAAGTTCATAGTAAAGGAGAGAATTTTATGAAAAAGAATAGACTAGCATTTTGGGGCTTCGTAGGGCCAGCAGTATTTACTTTCACATTAATAGTTGTAATACCACTTTTATTCGGAATATATTATTCATTTACAGATTGGAATGGAATAAGTTCAAATATTAAATTCATTGGATTCGAAAATTACATGGAAGTATTTAAGGATACGGGATTTTTAGACTCATTTATATTCACAACTAAATTCACTATAGCTTCTGTGATTACTATAAATATAATAGGTTTTTCTCTAGCATTATTAGTTACTAGAGGGCTTAAAATGAGCAATGTTCTTAGAACAATATTTTTTATGCCAAACTTAATTGGTGGGCTTATATTAGGGTTTATATGGCAGTTTATATTTACAAAAGCTTTTGCAGCATTAGGAGAAGCTACTGGACATACTTGGCTTTTAGGATGGTTATCTAATACTGAAACAGGCTTTTGGGGACTTGTAATACTTATGTCTTGGCAAATGTCAGGATATTTAATGATTATATATATAGCAGCACTTCAAAATATACCTCAAGAATTGATAGAAGCTTCTAGAATAGATGGAGCTAATGCTTGGCAAAGAGTGCAGAATATAATATTCCCACTTGTAAGACCAGCATTTACAGTTAGTTTGTTCTTAACTCTTTCAAACTCATTCAAGTTATACGATCAAAACTTGTCTTTAACAGGAGGAGGACCTGCAAACTCTACTCAAATGCTCGCTATGAATATTTACAATACAGCTTTTAAATTCAACAACATGGGTGTAGCACAAGCTAAAGCGGTTATATTCTTCTTAGTTATAGGGGGAATAACATTAAGCCAAGTATATATCACTAAAAAAGGCGAGGTGGAAATGTAATGAAGACTAGAAAACTACTTTTAGGATTAATAGGTGCTATTGTTGGATTAATATATCTTTCACCTTTTTATATTATAGTTGTTAATGCTTTTAAGACTAAAAAAGAATTATTCCAAGATACTTTAGGATTGGCAAAGTCATTAAATTTCGATAATTTCGTAGAGGCACTAGACAGATTAGATTTCTTCCATGTGTTTTTAAATTCTCTTATTATAACAGTTGGAAGTATAATACTTATAGTTATATGTTCAGCAATGGCAGCATGGATGCTTGAGAGAACAAAAACAAAGTTAAGTGGATTTATATTCTTCGCATTTATAGCAGCGATGTTAATACCATTCCAAGCTGTAATGTTACCGCTTATACGTATGATGGGAAAACTTAACATGTTAAACATACCAGGACTTATGTTCACGTATTTAGGATTTGGATGCAGTCTCTCAATATTCTTATACCATGGATTTGTAAAGGGTATACCTAAGGAATTAGATGAGGCAGCTACTATAGATGGATGTAGCAAGTGGCAGACTTTCTGGTACATTATATTCCCTATATTAAAGCCTATAACTATAACAGTATCAATACTGAATACTGTTTGGATATGGAATGACTTCTTACTTCCATCTCTAATTATAAATAGACCAGAAACTCACACTATACCACTTAGAACATTCTTCTTCTTTGGAGAGTACACTAAGCAGTGGCACTTAGCTCTAGCAGGACTTACATTAACTATAATACCAGTTATAATATTCTACTTTATAGCTCAAAAACATATTATAAAGAGTGTTACAGCTGGAAGTATAAAATAGGAGAGATATATATGAAAAGAACATGGTGGAAAGAAGCAGTAGTATATCAAATATATCCAAGAAGCTTTAAAGATTCAAACCAAGATGGAATAGGAGATTTAAATGGAATAATAGAAAAGCTAGATTACTTAAAATTACTTGGAATAGATGTAATATGGCTATCTCCTGTATATAAATCACCAAATGATGATAATGGATACGATATAAGCGATTATCAAGATATAATGGATGAGTTTGGAACTATGGAGGACTTCGACAGGTTATTAAAGGAAGCACACGATAGAGGAATAAAGATACTTATGGATCTAGTAGTGAACCATTGTTCTGATGAACACAAGTGGTTTGTAGAAGCTTGTTCTTCAAAAGACAATCCGTATAGGGACTATTATATATGGAGAGATCCACAAGAAGATGGAAGTTATCCAAACAATTGGAAATCATTCTTCGGAGGAAGTGCTTGGGAGTATCATGAAGAAACAGGTCAATATTATCTACATTTATTCACTAAGAAACAACCAGATTTAAACTGGGAAAATGAAGATATGAGAAATGATATATACAAGATGATGAAGTACTGGCTTGATAAAGGGATAGATGGGTTTAGAATGGATGTATTCAATATGTATTCAAAAAAAGAAGGGTTTCCAGATGTATTAGATAGCCCTGATGGAATATATATAAACGGACCAAAGATACACGATTATGTAAAAGAGATGAATAAAGAAGTATTTAGTAAATACGATATGATGACAGTAGGAGAAGCTCCTTGTGTACCTTCTTCTATGGGACACTTATACGTAGATGAGAACAGAGAAGAGCTTAACATGATATTTCACTTTGATCTTATGGATATGCCTAACAATCCAAGTGATAAATTCTTAGATTCTAATTGGAAGCTAAAGGATGTAAAAGATATATTTATGAGATGGTATGAAGACTTAAAGGATAGAGGTTGGAATTCACTATTTATGAACAACCACGACCAGCCTAGAATGGTATCGAGATTTGGAAATGATAAAGAGTATAGAGTAGAATCTGCTAAGATGCTAGCTACTTTAATTCATACATTCCAAGGAACTCCATATATATATCAAGGTGAAGAAATAGGTATGACTAACGTCTATTTTGATGATATGAAGGATTATAGAGATGTTGAGACTCTAAACTACTATAAAGAAAAAATAGATGCAGGAGTATCACATGATGAACTTCTAAAGAGAATAAGGCCAACATCAAGAGATAATGCTAGAACTCCTATTCAATGGGATGATAGTGAAAATGCAGGGTTTAGTTATGTAACACCTTGGATTAATGCCAATCCTAATTATAAAGAGATAAATGTTAAGAAATCTCTAGAAGACAAAAATTCAGTATTTTACTATTATCAAAAGCTTATCAAATTTAGAAAAGAAAATCCTGTTATTGTATACGGAGATTTAGATGTTATATATAAAGATGATGAGAATATATTCTCATATGTTAGAAGATTAGATGATGAAGTTGTTTTAGTTATACTTAATTTCTTTGATAAGGAAGTTGAGTTTAAGATACCTGATGAGTATAAGGGTAAAAGATTTGAGATATGTATTAGTAATTATGATGTAGATGAGATTGATTCAGATGTTATAAAGTTAAAGCCTTATGAGGCTAGAGTTTATAAGATTGTTTAATATTTAAAAAAATAACCTAGATTTCGTATATACGAAATCTAGGTTATTTTTTAGGGGCTGTGGGTTATCAAAAACTTCCTATAAAAATACCGCGAATACAACGATATTTTGAATATAACTAAGGTTTTATCTTATTAATAATCCTAAAATTTACGAACTCCCTCCGGTCGAACACATAAATTTCGTAACGTATTATTAAACAATAAAACCTAAGTTATATTAGTCAAAATATCTAAAAGTATTCGCTAATATTTTCATAGATAGTTTTAATAATAATCTTACTATATAGAAAAATTTAACCTGACCTCATTATATTAGATATATTATGTCTTTAGACATCAGTCTCGTTGTATTTTCTTGTAAAATAGTTTTTAAACACTTTTTTAAGTTTAGAATATTCAATGATTTTTTCTGAAATTACTTTTTATCTACAACTTCAATCATTTTTTCTACATAAGTAGGAAGCATAAATGAACCAACATGTATATTCTTATTATAATACTTTGTTTCCAATCCAAGAGATTCCCATTTTTCAGGTTTGAAATCTTTAATTGGATCATATTTTTTTGATGCAAAACCGAAAAACCAGTGACCGGATGGATATGTAGGCATATTATACTGATACATTTTACAGATAGAAAATAATGATTTGATTTTTTGTACCGCTTTTCTCATTTCTTTTGCGTTTTTTTCATAAAATGGACTTTCACATTGATTTACTAATATACCATCCTCGCTAAGCAAATTATAACAGCATGTATAAAATTCCATAGTAAACAATCCTTCTCCTGGACCGATAGGATCTGTAGAATCCACGATAACTAAATCATATTTTTCTTTAGATCTTCTAACAAATTCAATTCCATCTTCAAAAAATAGTTGAACTCTCTTATCATCTAATTTATTTGCAGTAAGAGGAAGATATTTTTGGCAAGCTTCCACTACCATACGGTCAATTTCTACCATATCAATTTTTTCAATTCCTGTGTATCGAGTAAGTTCTCTAACGGTTCCTCCATCTCCACCGCCAATCACAAGAACCTTCTTAATATCTGGATTTGTGGCCATAGGTACATGTACAATCATATCATGATAAATAAATTCGTCCTTAGATGTAAGCATAACAATACCATCAATAATTAAAAATCTTCCCATTTCATCACTATCAAATATATCTATTTGCTGATAATAACTTTTTCCTGTAAAAAGATGTTCTTTTACCTTCATAGAAAATCGAATGTTTTCTGTTTGCTGTTGAGTATACCAAAGCTCCATTTTTATACCACCTTAATAAATTTATTTTTGATTGATATAATAAAAGATAATATTTTGTAAGAATATTATCTTTTATTATACGATTTATGTAATTATTTTTCAATTAAAAATATTATGAAAATTTATCATCATTACTATTTTCATTAATGGCCAATAATTATTAATTATGCAGAAGAAGATATTTGGTATTCAAAGTGAACTTGCTTAAAAAAATATAAGTTATATTTATAAATATGTATTTAGCTAATATTGAAAGAGACTATAATTATTGTATAATGGGATATATATGATGATATTAGTATAAATACTAGATAAATTTTTATCTTTTTGAGTATGGAGGTATGTAAACATGAGAAAAGTCAAAGTAGCAGCAACACAAATGAGTTGTTCGTCTAATATTGAAGAAAATATTCAAAAAGCAGAAAAGCTTGTAAAGGAAGCTGCTTCTAAAGGAGCACAAATTATCTTACTGCAAGAGCTTTTTGAAACGCCTTATTTTTGTCAAAAAGAAAAAAAAGAGTTTTATAAATATGCCCTAGAAGTAGAAAATAACAAAGCAATTAAACATTTTAAAAAAATTGCAAAAGAACTAGAAGTAGTGCTTCCTATTAGTTTTTATGAAAGAAAAAATAATGCAAGATATAATTCTATAGCTGTAATTGATGCAGATGGAAAATTACTTGGAGTATACAGAAAGAGTCATATTCCAGATGGACCTGGATATGAGGAAAAATTCTATTTTAATCCAGGAGATACAGGATTTAAGGTTTGGGATACTCGCTATGCTAAAATAGGGGTAGGAGTTTGCTGGGATCAATGGTTTCCTGAAACAGCTCGCTGTATGGCTTTAATGGGAGCAGAAATTTTATTTTATCCAACAGCTATAGGTTCTGAACCAGAAGATGTATTTGTAGATGCTAAGGATCATTGGCAAAGATGTATGCAAGGGCATGCTGCTGCGAATCTTATTCCTGTGGTAGCATCTAATCGAATAGGAAAGGAACAGATAGATGAATATGAGATTACTTTCTTTGGATCATCTTTTATATCTGGACCTCAAGGTCAGATTATTATAGAAGCTAACCGTACGGATGAAATGATTTTAATTGAAGAGTTTGATTTGGATGAGCTTGATATGATAAGAGCAGACTGGGGTATTTTTAGAGACCGAAGACCAGAACTATATAAAGTTATCTTAACTAATGATGGACTTACTTCAATTTAATAAAACAGATGAGATTAATATAATTAAAAAGCAATTTTAAGAACTGCAGTTTTGTAGTTCTATTTTTTTGCGAAATTTTATTTCAAAATGAAACAAGATATATTTCAAAATGAAACAAGATTTAGAAAAATATGAAAAAAATAAATATTCAGAATTATAAACTCTAGTATTTAAGCCATTCCTAAAAATTGGCATAGAAATTGCTTTTATAATTTATTGAAAGCAATATTAATAATAAAAAATACAATTTAGGAGGAATAAAGTTATGAAATTACCATCTTCAAGTGCTACGAATCTAAACAAAAAAGATATGAAACATATGATTACCATGAATGATTTCACAAGAAAAGAAATGGACGATATGTTAGAGTTAATGACCTTATTAAAAGATGCGAGACGTGATAACGCTATACCACATTTGTTTAAAAATAAATCGCTAGGAATGATTTTTGAAGCAGGTTCAACTCGTACTAGAGTATCATTTGAGACAGCAGCAACATTGCTAGGCGGACACGCCTTATTCTTATCACCACGTGATATTCACTTAGGTGGAAAAGAATCAATTGACGATACTGCTCGTGTATTATCAAGAATGTGTGACATTCTTATGGCACGTACAAACTCTGGTGAGACAACTGAAGCATTAACGAAAATGTCTACTGTTCCAGTAATCAATGGATTAGACTGTGTATATCATCCAACACAAATGTTAGCTGATATTTTTACAATGATGGAACATATGCCAGAAGGTAAACAATTATCTGATTTAACAGTAGCTTTTATGGGAGATGCAACAGATGTATGTCGTTCATTACTATTAACATGTACTAAATATGGAATGAACTTCAAACAAATAGGACCTAAGAAATATCAAATGCAAGAAGAATGGTTAAAAGTGGCAGATAAAAACTGTGCTGAAACTGGAGCTACATATGAAATTACAGATGATATTTCAAAAGTATCTGAATGTAATGTAATTTACGGAGATAGTTTTTACTGGACAACACAATTAGATGAGAAGGAAGAACGTTTAGCTACGTTTATGCCAGACTATGTAATTACAAAACAATTAATGGATAAAGCTGCTCCGGGTGCAATTTTAATGCACTGTTTACCAGCAAATGACAAAGAAGAAGTTACTCGTGAAGCCTTAGAAGGAAACAACAGTGTTGCTTTTGATCAAGCAGAAAACCGTTTAACTGCACAAATGGCAATTTTAGTTTACTTTACTCACAAGTTTGATATTGTGCCAACTGAGGAAACATTAGTAAAACACAAAAATAGAATAGAAGGATTTTTAAAGACTCTATAAGCATTTTTGACAGGCTCAAGGACATAAATTCATGCAAAAAATTCTATTCATTTTCTAATTTATAGCAAAATCAATAAGAAACCTAATTTACATTAGGTTTCTTATTGAAAATTAAATAATTGGTATAAGGAAGGGTGGAAAAAATGTCAAGAAAATTAAGTTCTACACCAAAAAAAGATGGATTTAGAATGCCAGGTGAATTTGAAGAACATGATGGTTGTTGGATGATTTGGCCTGAAAGAACAGATAACTGGCGTTTGGGTGCAAAGCCTGCTCAAAATGCATTTGTTAAGATTGCATCAGCAATTGCAGAATTTGAACCTGTAACTATGGCTGTTTCTGATGAACAATTTTCTAATGCAAGACAAATGTTACCAGATTGTATTAGAGTTGTAGAAATGGCTAACAATGATTCTTGGATGCGTGATGTTGGACCTACTTTTTTAGTAAATGACGAAGGTGAAGTTCGTGCTATAGATTGGGAATTTAATTCGTGGGGAGGACTAGTAGATGGTTTGTATTTCCCATGGAACAAAGATGATAACGTTGCAAGAAAAGTATGTGAAATAGAGAATATTGATGAGTATAGAACAGATGGTTTTATTCTAGAAGGCGGATCAATTCATGTAGATGGAGAAGGTACATGTATTGTTACAGAAGAGTGCTTACTAAGCGCAGGACGTAATTCGCAATTAAGTAAGGAAGAGATTGAAGAAACATTAAAGGAATATTTGAATGTAGAGAAAGTAATTTGGATTAAAGATGGAATTTATAATGACGAAACCAATGGGCATGTAGATAATATTTGTTGCTTTGCTAGACCTGGGGAGATAATACTTGCTTGGACTGATGATGAGAAAGATCCTCAATATAGTAGATCAAAATCAGCATATGATTTGCTTATTAATGAGACTGATGCAAAAGGTAGAAAACTTAAAATTCACAAACTTTATATTCCAAATCCAATTGTAATTACAAAAGAAGAAAGTGAAGGTGTAGATTCAGTAGATGGTACTCTTCCTAGAGAAGAAGGAGATCGTCAAGCGGCTTCATATGTAAACTTCTATATTGCAAATAGTGCAATTATATTCCCGTTATTCAATGATGAAAAATACGATAAGTTGGCTGAAGAAAAACTAAAAGAAATTTTTCCAGACAGAAAAGTTGTAGGAGTTTATGCTCGTGAGATCATTCTAGGTGGAGGAAATATTCACTGTATTACACAGCAGCAACCATTAGGTGAAAATAAATGTGAGCAAGTAAGTTACAGTTAAGTTTTTATTCAGTATAATGTTGTACTATTGTGCATCAGAATGGAGGGTACTATGCCTGAGAAAAAGAAAAAATTTAGATTAATTGATGCGGTTATGGCATCTGTATGTATTATATTAGTTGCTGAATCTGCTGCACCAGCAGCATCAATAGGAAATTCACAGTTTTTCTGGTGGATAGTAATGTTGGTTGGATTCTTTATTCCATATGGTTTAATCTCATCAGAGCTTGGAACAACTTATGATTGTGAAGGTGGGCTTTATGACTGGGTAAAAACTGCATATGGGAATAAATGGGCTTCTAGAGTCGCATGGAACTACTGGATTAATTTCCCACTTTGGATGGCTTCATTGGCTGTGTTGTTTTGTGATTTACTTGTTGGATTAACAGGTTTACAAATCAATACTGGAGTAGAAATATTATTGAAATTGTTATTTATAGTTATTGTTACAACTTTAAGTTTATTTAAAATAAGCGAAAGTAAATGGATTATTAATACAGCAGCAGTATTTAAGGTACTAATAATGCTTTCTATTGGTGTACTTGGAATATATACTGCAGCAACTAAAGGTATGGCAACAAAATTTACAATAGAATCTATGTTGCCTAGTTTAGATCTTGTAGGACTTTCATTTATATCCGTTATAATTTTTAACTTTTGTGGAGCAGAGATTATTACCTCCTTGGCACCTGAAATGGATAGCCCACAAAAACAAATTCCTCAAGCTTTGTTACTTGGTGGAATTATTATAGCAATATTCTATATGTTTTCTGCATTTGGAATAGGAGTAGCAATACCACTTGATGAATTGAGTGCTTCTAGTGGATTTCTTGACAGTATAAGATATTTGACTGGGGGAGGAATACTTGTAACTATTCTTGGCATTATGTTCATATTCACTTTGTTTGCAAATTTAGTATCATGGTCATATGGGGTAAATTATGTTGTCAAATATGCAGCAGATAACAATGATATGCCTAAAATATTCAGTAAAACAAGTGAAAAAACAGGAATACCAACTAATGCAACAATATTTAATGGTATCTTTGCAGGAATTTTGGTAATAATATCACCATTTATGCCTAGTCAGGATATCTTCTGGAGTTTCTTTGGAGTAAGTGCGGTTACATTGGTTGCATCATATATTCCAATGTTCCCTGCTTTTTTAAAGCTAAGAAGAATTGATCCTGATGCTGAACGACCTTTCAAAGTAAAAGGCAGTGGTATTAAATTAAAGTTAATAACTTATATTCCAATGGTACTTCTTATTTCATCTCTTATATTTACTGTAGTTCCAATGAGTACATCTCCTGAAGAACTTAGTACAAAAATACCACTGACAATAGGAGTAATTATATCAATAATACTTCAAGAGATTATTGTGTTTAGAGGTGTTAAGAATAGAGCTAAGGCTGAAGTAGCTAAATAGATTGTCTAGTAAATAAGTTTAATGAGATTTATTGAAAAACACTATTTGAAAATTATAAAGTAATTAGACAAAGGGGAGTTTATTATGAATAAGAAAAAAATAGTAGTAGCTCTTGGAGGAAATGCTCTTGGGAAAAACCCTAAAGAACAATTAGAATTAGTTAAAAATACAGCTAAGCCAATAGTTGATTTAATAGATGCAGGAAATGAAGTAATAATAGCTCATGGAAATGGACCTCAAGTTGGAATGATAAATTTAGGTATGGAAACATCATCTAAATCAGAAGCTAAAACTCCAGAAATGCCATTCCCTGAATGTGGAGCTATGAGTCAAGGATATATAGGATATCATCTTCAAAATGCTATAAGAGAAGAATTATTAAATAGAGATATGAATATACCGGTAGCTACTGTTGTAACTCAAGTTATAGTTAATAAAAACGACCCTGCCTTTGAAAATCCAACAAAGCCAATAGGTGCTTTTTATACTGAAGAAGAAGCTAAAAAACTTGAAGCTAAAAAAGGATATAATATAAAAGAAGATGCAGGAAGAGGTTATAGAAGAGTTGTTCCATCTCCAATGCCAATAGATGTTGCTGAAAAAGAAACAGTTAGAACTCTTGTTGACAAAGGACACATTGTAATTACTGTTGGTGGTGGGGGAATACCTGTTGTAGAAGAAGGAAATTCTTTAGTTGGAGTACCTGCTGTTATAGATAAGGATTTTGCTAGTGAAAAGATAGCTGAAATATTAGATGCAGATTATTTAATAATACTTACAGCAGTAGAAAAAGTTGCTATAAACTTTGGAAAAGAGAACGAAGAGTGGCTTGAAAAAATATCTGTTGAAGAAGCAGAAACATATATTGAACAAGGACATTTTGCACCAGGATCAATGCTTCCTAAGATACAAGCTGCCCTTAAGTTTGCTAACTCTAAAGAAGGTAGAAAAGCTTTAATTACATCTTTAGAAAAGGCTGCATATGGAATCGAAGGTAGAACCGGTACTTTAATTTCCATGTAAAAACAGAAGAGACCTAAAATTAGGTCTCTTCTTTTAAGTAGCTAACATAACTTATTGAAGGAATTAAACCTTTTCTATTGAATACAAATAAATAAATATTTATTTGTATTCAATAGAAAAGTAATATCAGAGTATATAAAAAATCAATTGCAAGAAAAAATAAACCCTTTAGAAGCAGACTGAGAAGATACAGAGGTTGACAGGCTATTTATAGTGTCTTAAGACGAAGAATGTAATATGACCTTATAGAGTTCGAACAAATAACCCGTTAGAATTGTAGTCCTGATTTTGACTTTAGAATATTCAATAAGTAGGTGAAATATGTACAATATAATTTACGCTAGAGATAAAGAATATTCAAATATGAATCCGCTAATAAGTGATTATATTAATATAATGAATAGCTATAATAAAGGCATTTTAATATTTGAATTGTTTACAGATAAAGTATATATAAATGAAGTTATAGAAAAGATTTTTGAAATTAATAAAGATAATCAAAAAATAACAAACTTTATGAATAAAATAAGAAAAGATGAAATTCTATTAAATAATACTGAAGAAGAAATTTATATAAACGATTTTAATACGAAAATTAGAGTTTCTTTAAAGAAGATAAAAGAGAAAAAGGAAATAAAATATATTATTTGTACTATTGAAGAGGTTTTTTTATCAAATGAATTAAATGATCATAATAAAATGGATGAAATGATACTCAAAGATATAATAGGTAATAGCAAAGAGATTGTTGAATTAAAGAAAAAAATTAAGAAAGCCTCAAAAACAGATTCAACAATTTTGCTTATGGGTGAGTCAGGTACAGGAAAAGAAGTATTTGCAAAGGCAATACATAGAATATCTACAAGAAGTGATAAACCTTTTGTTGCTATTAATTGTGGAGCTATTCCTGATACTTTGATTGAGAGTGAAATATTTGGTTACGAAAAAGGTGCTTTCACAGGTGCTAATCAAAAGGGTAAGCAAGGTAAGTTTGAACAAGCTAATGGAGGAACTATATTTTTAGATGAAATTGAAAATATGTCAACCTTTTTACAGATGAAATTACTGAGAGTTTTAGAAGATAGAAAAGTAACAAGAGTTGGTGGGTTAGATGAAATACCATTAGATATAAGAATAATAGCAGCAACAAATTACAATCTTAAAGAAATGGTTAATAAAGGTCAGTTCAGAAAGGATTTATATTTTAGATTAAACATAGTTAAATTAAATATTCCGAATTTAAAAGAAAGAAGTAATGATATTTTACTATTAAGTAAACACTTTATAAGAATTTTTTCGAATAAGATGAAAAAGGAGATATTAGGATTATCTGAAGAAGTAGCTGAGATATTTTTAAATTATGAATGGGAAGGAAATGTAAGGGAACTTAGAAATACAATTGAATATGCAATGAATTTTGAAGAAAGTAGTTATATTACTAAAGAAAACCTTCCTGAGCAATTCTTCTCAAATAATACTAATATTAAAACTGATATGAAATTCAAAACAATTGAGGAACTTGAACAGAAAGCAATTGAGAGAGCTTTAGATTATTTTGGATGGGATGAGCAAGGTAAACAAAAAGCATCAGAAGTATTAGGCATTAGCAGATCATCTATATATAGAAAGGTTAATAAATAGTTAAATATAAAAAACTTATTATGATAATTTTAAGAGATCAAGATGAATAATTAATAAATTTCTAAAAAGTTATAATAGCATAAAGGATAAATGATAGGAGAAGATATAATGAGACTAATTAAATTTAAAAAGAAAGGAATAACATTTACAACATTTCTACAAATAGGATTTTTGTTAACTATTATAATTACACTTAGTTTATTTGGAAGTATGTACTATATGTATTCATCAGAAATATTAATAGAAGATATACAAGATTTATTACAGAAGGTTGCTATATCAGCTCAATATATAATAGATGGTGATATGCATGAAAATTTAACAGATGCGGACTCTAAAGAGTATAAGGATATGTGTAATATTTTAGCTAAATATAGAGAAAAAGTTGGAGTTTATGATGTTTATACAATGATAAAGACCGATGAATTAAATCCTAAGTTTGTATTAGCATCTTATGATGCTAAAAGTTCATTTATGAAATCTACTATATATAGAAAAGAAATGGGAGAAGCATTTAATGGAAAGGTAAGTGTTACTGATAAGCCTTTTACGGATAATTATGGTACATTCTATACAGCGTATGCACCAATTTATAATTCAAAAGGTGAAATTAATGCAATTATAGGTGTAGACATTCAAAATAGTAGAGTTAAATTAATGAGGAGAGAAATAATTAAAAAAACAATATTATTATTTTTCGTATGTATTTTAATAGGCAATCTATTAGTATATTTAGTTGCTAAATTAATAGGTAATAACTATAAAAGTCTCGTATCAGATTTAAAGAAAATTGGAGAGGGAGATTTAACAGTAACTAATGATAACAAATTATTTGTAATTAGGGAGATGAAAGATCTAGAAGAGACGATTAATAAAATGGCAGAGCGTATTAGATATTTAATAGAAATTATAACTAAAAATTCTACAGATTTAGAAATTAAATGTAATGAAATATTAGAACTTATTAGTACAATGGATACTTCAAGTCAAATTATTGCTTCAGCTGTAGAGCAGATGTACAATATACACAAAAATGCTTCAGTATCTTTTGATACAAGTTTAAATGAACTTCTTTTATATAAAGAAGTTTCTAAAGCTTTTACCATGGAGTATAAAGATGTTTTAAATTCTATTGAAACAACTAAAGATAGCTTAGAGAATATATTACAATGTTTATGTAAGTTTAATACTATAATATTGAATTCGGATAATAAAAGTAATAATAACATATCTATGAAAATAATTGAAGAGTTTAAAATATATTGTGAAAAATTATATCAGGATTATGATTTATTTACAGAAAATACAAACTCACAGTTACTTGTATTAGACAAAATTTCCAAAAAAAGAGATGATTTAGTCCAGTTAAATCATAAAATCTCTTCAGATTTTAAAGATATTTCTCAAGGGAATCAGGGTGTTTTAGATGTGTTAGAAAGACAAGTAGATTCTATACAGGGTATTGTTAAAGAAGTTTGTCAATTGGAGAACATGGCTGAAGAATTAAATCAAAAACTTCGTAAGGTTAAAATAACGAAAGATATATAAAAAGATATTTAAACACTCGTGTATAATCCTATAGGATTATACACGAGTGTTTTTGTTATTTATATAATTACGAAAAAATTATTCTAATCCACATACTTTCTCAATTCTTCCTTAACCTCATCAGATGCAAAAGATGCATCTACGCTGTATAGATAAATTCTCTTAAAGTCTTCTTCAGTCAAGTTTTTAACCTCGCTTAATATTTCAAACTCTCTATCTAAATCTATATCAGATACAGTCATATTGTCTGTATTTACACTAATTCTTATATCATCATCTAAGAAATCTTTTATAGGATGTTCTTCGTATGCGTTAACTGCTTTTGTTTGAACGTTGCTAGTTGGGCACATCTCAAGTGTTACTCCCATATCCTTTAGCATTTGATATGATTTAGTACAGTCTTTAGCGAATACTCCATGGCCGATCCTTTGAGCGTGAAGCATCTCAATAGATTTAAATACATTCTCACCAATTCCAGTTTCTCCTGCATGAATTGTTATATTATATCCATAACTTTTAGCAAGATCGAATGCTTCTTTAAACTTTTCAGGTGGGTATAAGCTCTCGCTACCTGCAAGGTCAACAGCAACAACGCCTTTTTCTAAAAATTTTTTACCTTCTTCTATTACGAATATAGCATCATCAGCACTCATATGTCTCATGCAGCATAGTATTACGTTTGCTCTTACATCAAATTTGCTTTCAGCTTCTTTAATCCCATCTAAAACACTTTGAACTATTTCATCAAATTTAAGCCCTTTTGCCATATGAAATAAAGGAGCAAATCTCATTTCTATATACTTTACATTGTACTTTGAAACATCTTCAAGAAGTTCATATGCAATCCTTTTGATATTTTCTTTTGTCTGCATAACTTTATTAGCTATATCAAATGTAGCTAAGTATTCGTCTAAAGAGTGACACTCTTTAGGAGCAGTGATATATTTTTTTAGTTCATCTATATCATTAGTTGGAATATCTATATTATCTTTATCAGCAATATCTAATATTGTACTAGGTCTAACACTTCCATCAAGATGACAATGCAGCTCTATTTTAGGTATTTTATTTAAATCCATCAACATCACCCCTTAACTCATATTATAGGATATTGTACCATAGGAATCGGTTTCATACTATATGTTTTTAAAAGAAAATTGTGAAAAGAAATATAAAACAATTTTATTACCATAAATATACAATTGGTGTATAATAATTATATGATGAAAATTAAGAAAGAGTGATTTTAATGTACGATAATATTAATTTTAGTGATGGTATAGTTTTAGATACAATGAAAAGTGTATCTTTATTAGCTGGAGTAAGTATTATAATTAGCATATGTAAACTTTTATTTTGGATATTTACAGTTGTTTATGTATATAAAGATAGTAAGAATAAAGGGTTGGATACTATACTTTGGGTTATAACTACTGTATTTGTGCCATATCATTTGGGGTTTCTTGCATATCTGATAATTAGTCATAATAATAGATTTTACAATGAGGTGGAATATAATTCACAAAATAAAAATATGCCTAAAAGTATAAAAATTGATAAAGAAATAGTAAAAAAAATATTGGTTATATTTATTTTAATTATAGTACTAGCTGGAGGATCATTATTAACAGTCAAGATGATACATAGAGGAATTGACAGTTATAAAAAAGCTGTTAATGGTGAAGTTATTAAGACAGGGAATACATTTAAGAGTAGTTATTTGAACTTTAATTCAAGCGAAGAAACTGAAATAAGGTATCATCAGGAGGGAAATTTAAAAATAGATTATTCATCCAAGGTTAAAAAAGGATCTTTGAGAATAGGACTTTATAAATACAATGGAGAAGTAGTTAAAACTTTTAAAACAAATGAAAAATCTAGTATAGTTATACCTATTAAGAAAGATACTATATATAGACTTATTGCTACTGGAGAAAACACTAAAGGGTACTATGAAGTGGATTGGGAGTTTGAACCTGAGGAATAATAGTAGATTAGATGCCATGGCTTTGATTAAAGCAATGGCATTTTGAATTTAAGGAAATATATATGAATAAATATAGACCACATTTATAAAAATAGATTTATAATGAGTAAGAAATTATATTCTTATTTGAATTGTATGTATAATTTCCGTTACGAATTTCAAAAAAGTCTACAACTAAAATCTTTAGAATAAAGACTTTGTTATAATAGAATAAAGACTATGAAAGGAGTGATTTGATGATAAGAGAGTTTATTAAGTACTACAAACCTCATCGTGCTTTATTTATATTCGATTTCACTTGTGCATTTATAATGTCTTTAATGAATCTTGTATTCCCTGTATTGACTAAAAAAATAATAGACGATTTATTACCAAATAAAAATATGAAAATGATTATGTACTTTGGGATATTGCTTTTAACGCTGTACATAATAAGAGCCATACTTCAATTTATAGTAGATTATTGGGGACATACTCTAGGGGTTAGAATAGAGTACGATATGAGAAGGGAATTATTTAAGCATATAAACAAGCTTTCATTTTCGTATTTTGATAAAGTAAAGACTGGACAGATAATGTCAAGGCTTGTAAATGATTTAAATCAAATATCAGAACTTGCACATCATGGACCTGAGGATTTATTTATAGCTCTCGTAACTTTTTTAGGTTCATTCGTTATAATGCTTACATTAAATGTCAAAATGACTCTGGTAATATTTTCTATAATCCCTATAATGCTCATATTCGCAATCAGTAAAAATAGAGAATTAAAAAAATCATTTAGAGATTTAAGAGTAAAGATCGGAGAGATAAACGCCCAAGCCGAGGATTCTATATCTGGAATAAGAGTTGTAAAAGCTTTTAACAATGAAGAATACGAAGAAGATAAATTCGATATAGGAAATAAAAGCTTTAAAGAGACAAAACAAAATTCATACAAGGTATTAGGGCAATTTTTCAGTGGTATAACATTTTTTTCAAATATTATAAATCTTGTCGTACTAATGTATGGATCATATCTTATATACAACAACGAACTTTCAACAGGCGATTTAGTAGGATTTTTATTATATGTATCCATGTTTTTACAGCCTATACGAAAGATAACGACATTAATCGAAAATTACCAAAGAGGCATGGCAGGCTTTGGAAGGTTTATAGAGATTATGAGCATAGACCCTGAAATTCAAGAAAAGCAATATACAGTAGATATTGAGGAGTTAAAAGGAAACATAGAATTTGATAATGTGGGCTTTGGATATAATAACAACAAAAGCGTACTTACAGAAATAAATATGAGTGTTAAATCTGGACAAACAATAGCTATAGTTGGACCTTCTGGAGCTGGAAAGACTACACTTTTAAGATTAATACCTAGATTTTATGAGGTAAGCAGTGGAGACATAAAGATAGATTCAATAAATATAAAGGATATGAAGATAAGCGATTTAAGAAAAAATATAGGGGTTGTAGAGCAGGATGTATTCCTATTTTCAGGTACTATAAAAGAAAATATACTTTATGGAAAGTACGGTGCAACCGATGAAGAAATAATAGAGGCTTCTAAAAAAGCTAATGCACATGAGTTTATATTAGCTCTTGAAAATGGATACGATACATACATAGGTCAAAGAGGAGTAAGATTATCTGGAGGTCAAAAGCAAAGAATTGCTATAACTAGGATATTCCTTAAAAACCCTCCTATTTTGATACTAGATGAGGCTACATCTGCACTTGATACTCAAACAGAAAGAATTATCCAAAAATCTCTATATGATCTTTCTAAAAATAGGACAACATTAGTAATAGCGCACAGGCTTACAACTATAAAAAATGCAGATAAGATAATAGTTCTTACTAAGGATGGAATAAAAGAGTGTGGAAGTCATGAGGATCTTATAGGACAAGAAGGAATTTACAGTGATCTTTATAAGCTACAGTTCGAGGATGTATATGAATATTAATTAAGAGGGGGACTTTTTATATGAAAACTAATGTATATTACTATACATTTGAAACAGCATTCGGAAAAATGTTTATAGCTTCTACTAATAAAGGAGTATGTATAGCTAATTTTGTTGATGAGAATTATGAGACACAGCTATCTTGGTTAAACAAATACTTTCATGAAGATAATATTTATAAGGATAAAGATAAAAATATAAATGCTTATAATCAATTACAAGAATATTTTAAAGGAGACAGAAAGTTCTTTGATTTAACTTTGGACATATTAGGAACTACATTTCAAAAGCAGGTTTGGAGTCTACTTGAAGAAATTCCATATGGCGAGCTTTTAACCTACAAAGACATGGCTATAAAATTGGGAGATTCAAAAAAGAGCCGTGCTGTAGGTGGTGCAGTTGGGAAGAATCCTATAATTATTATTGTTCCTTGTCATAGAGTAATAGGAAGTAACGGAAAAATGACAGGATTCTCTTCTGTAGGAGGTATAGAATTAAAAAAGAATCTTCTTAAATTAGAGAAGAGTATTTAGATCTTTATAAATTGAAGATTTGGAGAGGATATGAACATTAAATACAATTAAACTAATAAGAAACACACTAATAGATTAGAGCTTAGAAAGGTTATTCTATGGTGTGTTTTTGCTTATAAAAAAATAAAACTCATATCTCTGAACAAATATTAGAACAAGGATAATAGTAGTTAGATAAATCTTAATTGAGCAATTGTTTGATTTTTAAGAATTATTGTAATAAACTTAATAATAGGTAATTATAGAATTAATAAGGGGCTAATTATGAAGAAAAATATTTCTTTTCAAACTAAGATTACTATGTTAATAATCGTATTAATTCTTGTATCCATAGGTATGAGTATTTTATTTGTAGGAAAATGGTCATTAGATAATATACAAAATAAGGTAGAAGATAATATAAAAAATATATCAGTAATATTAGCCAATTCCCCTGACATCCAGAATGCATTGAAGGAGAAGGACTTTACAAAAATTCAAAGTAGCACACATGAATTATTAGATGAATTAGATGGAGTAGATATTATTACTATAGCTGATATGAATGGAATAAGGTATGCTCATCCAAATCCAGACAAGATTGGAAAACGCTTTGTAGGAGGAGATGAAGTAAAGGTTATAAATGAAGGTGTTGGTTATATATCTCAAGCTAAGGGAACACTTGGAATTTCAATCAGAGCTTTTGAGCCTATTTTTTATAAAAAAGAGCAAATTGGGTTTGTAATGGTTGGAGTACTATATGAGGATATTAAAGAATTTAGAGAAGATGCACTCATAACTATATGTGGATTTACTTTGTTTGGAATAATTTTAGGAATAATAGGTGCATTAATAATTGCGAAAAAAACAAAAGATAGTCTTTTAGGCTTAGAGCCTTATGAAATTGTATATTTATATAAGGAAAACAGGGCTATGCTTGAATCTATAATAGAAGGGATTATTGCTATTGATTCAAAGGGAAGGATTACTTTAGTTAATGATTATGCCATAAAAATACTTAATATAAAGAAACCAAATGTAATAGGAGAATATGTATTAGATGTATTTCCAACAAGTAGATTATTAGAAGTTTTAAAAAGTGGAGAATGTGAGTACAACGAAGAACAAATTATCAATGATACAGTTATATTAACTAATAGGGTCCCTATGAAGGATGGAGATAAAATTATAGGAGCTATGGCATCTTTTAATGATAGAACAAAGGTTAAGAGATTAGCAGAAGAGATTACAGGGGTAACACAAATCATCCAAGCACTAAGAGCAAATACGCATGAGTTTATGAATAAATTACATGTTATATTAGGACTTGTAAAGCTAAATGAGATAGATGAATTAAGAATTTATATTAAAGATATTGTAAAAGAACAAGAGCAAATAAGGTTTTTCCTCACGAAAAATATAAAGAATCCAACTATATCAGCAATTATATTAGGTAAGTTGAATAGAGCGAAAGAATTGAATGTAGATATGGAATTATGTGAAAATTGTTATCTTGAAAAATACTATAAAAACATTCAAAATGAAAATTTACTTACTATTATTGGAAATTTACTAGATAATGCTATGGAAGCTATCGTGAGAAAAGGAGAAGATGGAGAAGTATATTTTAGAATAGAAGATGTTGATGATTTTATAGAAATAGAGGTCCATGATAATGGAATTGGTATAGAAGATGAAAATATAGAACGAATCTTCAGAAGAGGTTTCACTACAAAAGAGGGAGAAGGTGGAATAGGATTATTCTTAGTTAAAAAGAGTATTAACCAGTTAAACGGTGAACTACTTATAGACTCTAAGTATAAAGAAGGGACAAGTATTTTAGTTAGAATACCTAAGGAGGAAAAAGGATGATTCATGTACTTGTAGTAGAAGATGATCCTATGTTGGCAGAATTAAATAAAAGATTTATTGATAAAATAGATGGATTTAAGGTTAAATGTATTGCAAATAATGGAGAAGATGCTATTAAAAAAATAGATGATATTAAAATTGATTTAGTAATATTAGATATTTATATGCCTAAAATCGATGGTATGGAACTGTTTAGAATGGTTAGAAATAAAAATGAAAATATAGACTTTATATTGGTTACTGCTGCAAATGATACAGATAAGATTAACGAAGCATTAAAATTAGGTGCAGTAGATTATTTGGTAAAGCCATTTGAATTTGAGAGATTAGAAAAATCATTATTAAATTATAAAGATAGAAAAAATCTATTAATAAAAAGACCGTTTGTAGAACAAAAGGAAATAGACAAGTTATTTATGAAATCATACAATGAAAATAAGGAAAAAGATCTAAAAAAAGGACTGCATAAATTTACTTTAAATAGAATAATGAATTTTTTAAAAGAAAATAAAGATGAGTTACTATCTAGCGAAGTTATATCAGAAAATATGGGGATGTCAAAAGTTACTATTAGAAGATATTTAGACTATCTAGATGAAATAGGAAGTATTGATAAAAAGATAGAATATGGTTCTAGGGGAAGGCCTTCATATCTCTATAAATATAAATAAAGTGAAATAAAAAAGTTATTCTCTAAAGAATCTTTAATGTAAACTTTTTTGAAACTCATAACGGAATTTATATTTATCCACAATTTAAAGAGGAATATAATTTCCTATTCGTTATAAAAAAAATAAAACTCTTATTGATAATATATTATCAATAAGAGTTTTTTAATGCGTATAAGAGATTTTAAGTTTGAAAAAAAAATAACAATATATTTTTAATTCACAAAATATTTAGAATAAGTTGTAAATATTGAAAATAATGACGAAAAAACATACCATTTAAATTAACACAAAAGAACACGTATAACTAATTTGGAAATGTAAAGGAGAGATGAAAATATGGATTATTCTAAAAAAGCATTAGAGATTCATGAAGAATATAAAGGAAAAATTAGTGTAATATCTAAGGTCTCTGTAGCTAACAAGGACGAATTGAGTGTAGCATATACACCAGGTGTTGCAGAGCCATGTAGGGAAATTGCAAAAAATAAGGATGATGTATATAAGTATACTTCAAAGGGAAATTTAGTTGCAGTTGTAAGTGATGGAACTGCTGTACTTGGACTTGGAGATATTGGGCCTGAGGCTGCAATGCCTGTAATGGAAGGAAAAGCTGTACTTTTTAAAGAGTTTGCAGGAGTAGATGCATTCCCTATATGTGTTGATACAAAGGATGTAGATGAAATTGTTGATTTGGTAAAAAAAATAGCTCCTACATTTGGGGGAATTAATCTTGAGGATATTTCAGCTCCAAGATGTATTGAAATTGAAAGAAGACTTAAAGATGAATTAGATATTCCAGTATTTCATGATGATCAGCATGGAACTGCTATTGTAACAACTGCAGGGTTAATAAATTCGTTAAAATTAGTAAATAAAAAATGGGAAGATATAAAAATTGTAGTAAATGGATCAGGATCAGCAGGATCAGCAATTGTTAAGATGTTACTGAATATGAATGCTAAAAATATTTTAGTATGTGGTATAAATGGAATACTATACGAAGGTAAAGAAACTAATGATGAATTAAAAGAAGAAATAGCTAAAATTACAAACCCTAAGAACGAAAAAGGAAAATTAGAAGATGCTATGAAAAATGCGGATGTATTCATCGGAGTTTCAGCTCCAAATGTTGTAACAAAAGAGATGGTAGCTTCTATGAATAAGGATGCAATTGTATTCGCTATGGCAAATCCTATTCCTGAAATTATGCCTTATTTAGCAAAGGAAGCAGGAGCAAGAGTAGTAGGTTCAGGAAGATCTGACTTTGTAAATCAAATAAATAATGTTTTAGCATTTCCAGGGATATTCAAGGGAGCTTTGGCAGTAAGAGCAAGTGATATTAATGAAGAAATGAAGGTTGCAGCAGCTAATGCTATTGCAGAAATAATACAAGATAGTGAATTAAATGAGGAGTATATTATTCCAAAACCTTTTGATACAAGAATAGTGAAAGCTGTTGCAAATGCAGTTGAAAAGGCTGCTGTAGACACTGGAATTTCAAGAATATAAAATTCGCTTTATGCTAACGCACAACTCATTTCTGTTTTTTATCAATGTTATATACAATTCAAAAATTATATGAGTCTATATAAAATGAAGAAGGAGGAAATAGTATGTCAGCATCTTTAAGTAAGGATAAAAATATGACAGGAAATAAAGGCTTTGAGATAATGGGAATTTCACTTCCTATGTTTATAATTTTATCAATTGTTGTTTTAACAGCAACTTATATGGGAGTACTTCCTAAAGGTATAATTGGAGCACTACCTCTTATGATGATTATAGGTGCATCACTGAACGAATTAGGAAATCGTTTACCTATAATAAAAGATTATTTAGGTGGAGGTGCAATTGTTATCATATTTGCATCTGCAGCATTAGTAACATACGGAATACTTCCTGAAAGTTCAAAAGAAATTATGACTAACTTTATGAAAAGTGAAGGATTTTTAAGTTTTTACATTGCAGCACTTATAACAGGTAGTATTTTGGGAATGGATAGAAAGCTTTTAATTAGCGCATCTATAAGATATTTACCTGTTATTATTGGAGGGGTTATTGCAGCATTAGGATTAACAGGACTTGTTGGTATGATTATGGGATATGGAGCTAAGGAAGCAATACTTTATATAGCTATACCTATTATGGGTGGAGGTATGGGAGCAGGAGCAGTTCCACTAGCAGAAATGTTTGGACAGGTGCTAGATGTTGATCCTGCTAATATGATGTCAAAGATGGTTCCGGCCCTTGCGTTAGGAAATGCCATGGCAATTGTTGTTGCTGGTTTATTAGATAAAATAGGTAAGAAAAGAAAGAATTTAACTGGACATGGAAAGTTAATGAAGTCACAAGAGGATATTAAAGAAGAATCAAAAGAAGTTATAAAGCTTGATTATAAATTGATGGGAATAGGAATATTACTTTCTACTACTTTTTTCGTATGGGGTAAGATACTTGCTAAGTTTATTCCAATACACTCTTATGCTTTAATGATTATAAGTGTAGCCATTGTAAAAGTATTAGGTATTGTGCCTCAAAAGTATGAAAAAGGTGCATTTCAGTGGTTTAGGTTTGTTATGACAAACTTTACACCAGCACTATTAGTAGGAATTGGTGTAGCATATACTGATTTAAATGCAGTTATAAGCTCATTATCACTAATATATATAATATTAGTATTTACTACAGTTGTAGGTGCTACAGTAGGCTCAGGCGTTGTGGGACACTTACTTGGATTTTATCCTATAGAAGCATCTATAACTGGAGGTTTATGTATGGCAAATATGGGTGGAACTGGTGATGTAGCAGTACTTTCTGCAAGTAAGAGAATGGAATTAATGCCATTTGCTCAGATTTCATCACGTATTGGTGGAGCATTTATGTTGATTTTAGCGACTAGTTTATTATCTTTATTTGTATAAATTATAATATTAAAATTATAACGAAAAAGTACTTCCTTTCATTTTATGGAATGTTTACCCCCCATTTTAAATAAAATTAATTAAGAATATGAAAACTGGGGGGATAACTTGAATATAAGGAAAATATTAATTATATTATTTTTATTTACAATATCAGTTTTAACTATTTTTAATTTTGCAAGATATAAAAATTATGCTGATGATGAATACATTGATTATGTAGATTCTAATAATTTGTACACATTAAAATATTCTAAAAATATGCATATAGACAAATCTTTAAAAAATATCAGAACAGTTATATATGACAAAAACACAAAGATAGAAATATACCATGATGATTTTAAAAACAGTATAAATTCACCTACAGCTTACATAAATTATAGTAATAAATTTGCAAATAATAAAAACCATATAATAGAGCTTGATAAAAATTTAAAAATAAATAATATTAAGGTGCATTTATTAAAGTGGAGGCGTGAAAAGCTTTCAAAATTAAAAAATGATAAAAACTATTATGTAAGTGCAGAATTTATAAAGAATGAAAATGAAGTTTATACAATAATTATTAAATCATCAAAACCATTTGAGCATCCTAGAGATTATATGAAGATTATAAGTAGCTTTAAGATTTTAGATGGAAGTAGTCATTTAAAAACATTTGAAGCTTTAAAGAATAGAAATTTAAATGAAGAAACTATGCTGTTTTACGAAAAATATTTTTCAGAAAACAAAGAATTGAAATGGGGAATTTTTGAAAAGAATGCTCCTAAAAGTCTTGATTTTCTAAATTCTCTTGAAAAAAAGCTAGATTATAATTTTAAATTTTTAGTTAGCTATCAATCTTTTTCTAGCAAATCTTTCCCTATGGATGAGATATTAAATGCATACAATGATGATAGATATGTATTGTTAACACTTCAAACTATGTATTTAGATAAACAAGATAATCCATCTGCTATGTATGATATATTAAATGGCAAATACGATGATTTTCTAAATGATTATGCAAAAAAAATAAAAAAATTTAACCATCCTATAATGTTTAGGTTGAATAATGAGATGAATGGAGATTGGTGTACATATTCTAGTTACTATTATTCTAAGGATACAGACATATTTAAAGAAGTATATAAATATGTATATAAGATATTTGAGTTTAATGAAGTAGACAATGTCCTTTGGGTATGGAATCCACATGATGTATCTTTTCCGGATTTTAAGTGGAATAACTGCTTGAATTATTATCCTGGAGACGAGTATGTAGATATAATAGGTCTTACAGGATATAATGCTGGAACATATTATGAAGGGGAAAAGTGGAGAAATTTTAATGAAATATATATACCTCTTTATAATGAATATATTAAAAACTTTAATAAACCATTTATGATTACAGAGTTTGGATGTAATAGTGTGGGAGGAGATAAAGTAAAATGGATGGACGAAATGTTTAGGAATATTAAATATTTCAAAAACATAAAGGTTGCTATATGGTGGAACGGAATCGACTGGGATAGCAACATGAATCCGGCAAGGGTATATAGATTAGATGAAAATGAAGATACTATTAATGCTTTTAAAGAAGGTCTTAAAAAGTATAGATAAATTATTAAAAAGAATAAAATATTCTGAAAAACACTTGACATATATTTCAAGATGATATAGTATGTAAAAAAACAAAATAAACTCTTATCAAGAGAGATTGAGGGATCTGGCCCAGTGAAATCTCGGCAACCGGCACGAATGTGCATCGGTGCTAAATCCAGCAGCTAATTAGCTGAAAGATAAGTTTTCTATGGATTGTAACCTCTTTCAGTTGAAAGAGGTTTTTTTGTTTATTAGGACTCTTATCTCTTTGATCTTAATAAGATAGGGAGGATTAACATGAAGACATTGAAGGAAAAAATTAAACAAAACAAATTTGTAACCACTATAGAGATAGAACCACCAAAATCGGGTAGTTCACAATCTGAGGTAGATAGGATACAAAAATTAGCTCACTTAATAGACGGAGTTAATATACCAGATAATCCTATGGCGAATATGAGAATGAGTCCTATAGCTTTAGGAAACATAATACAAAGTAAGCTTGATCTTGAAGCTATATTTCACTTTGCATGTAGGGATAGAAACATTATATCTATCCAATCAGAATTACTAGGAGCTAATGCCTTAGGTGTTAAAAATATATTAACATTAACAGGAGATAAACCAGAGGTTGGAGATCACAAAAATGCAACAGGAGTATTTGACACTGATTCTATAGGTCTTACTCAAGTTGTATCTAAGTTAAACAGTGGATTTGATTTTAGTGGTAATAAATTAGAAGAAAAAACTGATTTTTTTATTGGGGGAGTAGTAAATCCATGTAGCGATGATTTAGAAAAAGAGATAGATAAGTTTCACCAAAAGATAGAAAGTGGAGTAAACTTCTTTCAAACTCAGCCTATATTTGACATTAAAAAACTAGAAAAATTCACAAAAAAAGTTGAACATATAGATATTCCAATATTGTATGGACTCATGCCTTTAAAGTCAGTAAAGTTTGCAAGGTATCTAAATAATAATGTTCCAGGAATAGATGTTCCTAATAAACTCATAGATAGACTTGATAAAGATTGTAAAACAGAAAAAATTAAAATATTAAAAGAGATACATTCGCATATAAAGAGTGTATCAAAAGGGGTTCATATATTCCCTATGAAGGATTATGATTTGACTATAGAATTATTACAGGGGTGATAGATATGAATAAGATTTTAGAAGGTTTATTAGTGTTTGATGGTGCCATGGGAACTATGTTACAGCAGGAGGGATTAAAGCCCGGTCACTGTCCCGAACTTATGAATGTAGATTATCCAGATAAGGTTATTAAAATACATGAAAAATATTTGAAGGCAGGAGCAGATGTCATAACTACCAATACATTTGGTGGAAGTAGTGTAAAGCTTAAAGAGTACAGTCTTGAAGATAGAGTTTATGAGATTAATACAAAAGCAGTAGAAATAGCTAAAAAAATAGCTTGTAAATACAATAAGTATGTAGCTGCATCTGTTGGACCTACTGGAAAATTTGTAGAGCCTATAGGGAATAATAGTTTTGATGAAATATATGAAATATTTAAAGAGCAGATAAAAGCTTTATCAAGTAAAAATCCAGACTTTATACTTCTTGAGACATTCAATGATTTAGGAGAGATAAGAGCAGCTCTTTTAGCTGCAAAGGATGTTTGTGATATACCAGTTATATGCAGCTTAACTTATGAGGGAGATAGAACATTAACAGGAGTTAGCCCAGAATCAGCGGCAATAGTTTTAGAATCTTTAGGAGCAAGTGCTGTTGGAGTAAACTGTTCGGGAGGACCAGAGGAATTAATAGAAGTCACTAAAAAGATATGTAAAAATACTTCATTACCTGTCATAGTCCAACCAAACGCAGGACTTCCTGTTGTGAAAGATGGCAGCATATATTATCCACTAGACGGTAAGGATTTCATAAAAAAGATTGAACCATATTTTGAGATAGGAGTTAATATATTTGGTTCATGCTGTGGATCAACACCAGATCATACTAAGTTTATAAAAGAAAGAATTAAAGATTTCAAACCTGTAAAAAGAGAATTAGAAGAAGTATCAACACTTGCAAGTAGAGAAGAAATAGTAAAGACAGGCAAAAACTATCTTCCAAAAATAATAGGGGAGAGAATAAATCCTACAGCTAATAAAAAACTAGCTCAGAAGATAAAAGATGGAGATTTTTTAATAGCGCAAGAAGAAGCGCAAATTCAAGTTGAAAACAGAGCACACGTGATAGATGTTAATGTTGGGGTTGATGGAATAGATGAAGTAGATGTTATGAAAAACATTGTAAACTTGATTCAAAAGAATGTAAATGCACCTTTATCAATTGATTCAACAGATAAAGATGTTTTAGAGGAAGCTTTAAAAAACTATCACGGAAAAGCGATAGTAAACTCTGTTAATGGAGAAGAAAAAAGCCTTGAATCTATACTTCCTATAGTCAAAAGATATGGAGCGGGGGTTATAGGTCTTACTCTTGATGAAAATGGGATACCAAATAGTGCAAAAGAAAGGCTTGAAATAGCTAAGAAAATAGTAGATAGATGTATTGCTTATAATATACTTAAAAAAGACATATACATAGACCCACTATGTATAAGCGTATCTACAGATAATAACGCAGCTATTGAAACTTTAAAATCTATAAAAATTATAAAGGAAGAACTAGATGTAAACATAGTTTTAGGTGTTAGTAATATATCGTTTGGGCTTCCAAGCAGAAGTAAGTTAAATAGTTCATTCTTATCCATGGCTATTTTAAATGGATTAGACCTTGCAATACTCAATCCATTAGATGAAAATATTATGAATTCTTATCAAGCAGCATCTGTTTTATCAAATAGAGATGAAAATGCTATTAATTATATAAACTTAAACAGTAAAAAAAGTATTTCAAAAACTGAAATAGATGAACCAAGTGATATTATATCAGTTGATCAACTTAAAAAATGCATAGTAAACGGTTCGTATAAAGCAATAGATATAGCTAAAAAACTTTTAGATAATAAAGTAGATAAGTCAGAGATAATAGATGAAGGTCTTATAAAAGCACTTAATATAGTTGGTCAAAAATTTGAAAACAAAGAGTATTTCTTGCCACAATTAATGCTTAGTGCAGAAATAGTTGAAAAGATATTTGATATTATAAAGAATACCTTAAGATTTGATATTAAAACTAAGGGAACTGTAGTTATAGGAACTGTTAAAGGAGATGTACACGATATAGGAAAGAACATGGTAAGCGTTATGTTAAGATCCCATGGATATAAGGTTGTGGATCTAGGAAAGAATGTATCAGCAGATAAGTTTTTAAAAACAGCTAAAGAAGAAAATGCAGATGTAATATCTTTAAGTGCTCTTATGACAACTACTATGCCTGAAATAACTACTACTATAGATTGTATAAGAAAAGAACTTCCAGATATCAAAATAATAGCTGGAGGTGCAGTAGTTACAGAGGAATTTGCAAAAAAATCTGGTGCAAATGGATATAGTGAAGATGCAGTTGGTGCTGTTAGGCTTGTAGATTCATTAATATGATATATGGAGAAATTTTATGGACGTAAATGTTTTATATAACTTTAATATAGAAAAAGAAATTGATAGTATATGTCAAAGGGTAGATGAACTAAAAGGGTTAGAAGATGATGTTTTAGAAATTAAAAAATATATAAAGCCTTGTATTTATTATAAAGATATTAATATAAAAAGCATAGAAAAGGATAAGGTAGTACTAGATGAAATTGAGATAGACAGCGCTTATTTAGCAAAAGGTCTTTCTGGATGTCATAAGATAACATTAATAGTTCTTAGCATAGGAGATTATCTTAATAAATATTCTAAAGAAAAATATCATAGCTTAGAGTTTAAAAAAAGCTCTGTAGCCGATATCTTGGGTTCACATGCAGTTGAAATACTAATAGATAAATTTCATAATTATTTGATAAGCAAAAATATTTTAAGCGGAATTCATTCGTCTTTAAGATTTAGTCCTGGATATGGAGACTGGGATTTAAGATATCAAAAAAATATATTAGATATATTAAAAACTCATAAAGATATAAATGTAAGTTCCAACTTTTTATTACAACCTATAAAATCAGTAACGGCAATTATAGGATGGTCATATCAAATAAAAGAAAGAAATTATCCAACTGGATATAAAAAAGAAATATGTAAAGGAATAAACTCATGTTCAAATTGTAGAACTTGGGCATGTAAAAAATAAAGGGGGATTTAATATGAAAAATATTGTAGTTGAAAGTTTTACAATGGATCACACTAAAGTAAAAGCTCCGTTTGTGAGAAAATGTGGAAGAATTCAAACTCCTAAAGGGGATATAATAAGTAAGTTTGATTTGAGGTTTACTCAACCTAATAAAGAGGCTATTCCAACTGCGTCAATTCATGCTATAGAACATCTTATGGCTGGATTCATAAGAGAGGACCTAGATGATGTTATAGATCTGTCTCCTATGGGATGCAGAACAGGATTTTACCTTATACTAGTTGGTGATATAGATGAGGAAACTGTTTTAAAAGCACTTATAAATAGTCTTGAGAAAGTACTAAAAGCTGATGAGATTCCAGCAGTTAACGAAATACAGTGTGGTAACTATAGAGATATGTCACTGTTTGGAGCTAAGGAATATGCTAAGGGGGTTTTAGAGAAGCTTAAATAAGTGAATCTATGGGGTAAGCGAAAAAAGAGGATTACTGAAATACCGCTACTTAGTCAATATTTTTATACAACTAAAGATTGTGTCTACTAAACATACTAAAACTTTTAAACTCCCTATGGTCAGACAAAAAAGTTTCTTAACGTATATTCAGTAGACATAATCTAAGGTGTATGGAAAAACATTAACCCAAAAGTAGCTAACATTTCAATAACCCTCTTTTTTAGATTTAGTGTTAGAGGTTACATGAATTTAAGAAGAATGCGATAGCAGAAAATATATAGCAAATTTGAACTAATTTAAAATGCTGGATATTAAAATATTTAACACAGTTGCGGTATTTTAATATCCAGCATTTTGTCACTCAAAAGAGTTGATGTATTTACTTGAAGAACAAAGTACGTTAGGATTTATGCTGATTTTTTAGATGTATTTTTGGTATCTATATTAGGAGAAAAGTAATTTGCTCCAACTATTCCTATTATTATAAGAGTACATCCGATTATGTGATAATAAAATATTTTCTCATTAAGTATTAATGCTCCAGCTGCTATTGATACTATAGTAGATATATTAAAAAATACTCCTACCTTTGAGGCTTCAATTTTAGATAAAGCATAGTTATTAAGAATAGCACTTATAAGTGTTGATAAAACAGATAGATACAGTATTGGACCTATAAATGATAAATCTTTAAACAATGAAACTGCACTGCTGAAACTATTTCTGTTTACGATGAACAGAAATAAGAACACCATAAATCCGAACAACTGCATAAAAAAGCATATCTCAACAGGAGTAAACTCATTTGAAAATTTTCTTGATAAGATACTGAATATAGAGAAGCATATGCAAGAAATAAAAATGAGGAGTATTCCTAAGAAGTTATCTAAGTTTAAGGACATACCTTTCATTGAAAAAATATATATAACTCCAAATATTGAAAGAATAATAGATAGTATTTGTTTTATATTTGTTTTTTCTTTTAAAAATACAATACTAAGAATTAATATTATAGCAGGTGTTAAAGCACTTATAATCCCAGCTTCAGATGATGAGGCATATTTAAGTCCGAAGCTTTGAAATAAGAAAAATCCACTTGGAAAAAATATAGACATAAAAATGAGATTTTTTAAGTTTTTTCCTTTTAAATTAACTTTAACTATTTTAAATAAAATAGTTAAGGATATCACTATAAAGCATATAAAGAATCTTAAAAATAAAGTAGTTATAGGATCAGTAGCAGTTACAGCTTTTTTTGTAAATAAAAAAGCAAGCCCAATAATTATATTGCTTAAAATAACAGCTAAATACCCAAGCTTGTTGTCATTGTTCAACTAAAAACCTCCCTTGTAAATATACAGATATATGAAAACTAAAATATTATATCTAAAAATATAAATAAATACAAGTGAGGCAATTATTTGAAATATCTATTTTTTTCGTGAATAGTCTACGTCATTTTCTATTTTGTCCATATTATCTAAATAATTATATACTCTTGTAGGCAGTTTAATTATTTTAGTTATAAAGAAATAGATAATATATATTAAGAGAATCATACTTAATATTTGATATATAGGTGAAACATTCATCATAAGACCTCCTGAAAGTGTATAAAATTTCATCTATAAAACAATAATAAAGGAATACTTAGAAAATATTAAGAGGTGAAATTTTATGAATAAAATTTTATTATTTATAGTATACTTATTTCCTATAATTATAATTTTAACATATAAAAATAAAAATAAATATATGTTTACACTAATATATATACTGACGGTTTCGTCAATTTTTTCCATGAATACAGATATGAATGATAACATACAAGCTATTAAATACAAAAATGATAAAATAAAAATTATGATGAGTATAAATAACATAAATAAAAAAACAGATGATAAAAAAAATACAGAGAAAAAGATTGTCTCCAAACAAGAAATAGATGAGAATATAAACTTTGACCAAGAAAATTTAGAAAAAAAAGTTCAAGATGATAATTCTCATGTACAGGTTATTAATATAGATAAAACGAACAATAAAAATTTGAATAAAGATCAAATAGAAGTTGTTGATAGCTTAAATAATAAGGCTGATGAAGAGAATGAAGAAGTTGATGAGCTAAAAGTACTTAATGACTTTGAAAAAGAAGTGCAGGATATAGAGAAAAAGGGTCTTGTTCCACTTAGAAAATGTTATGGAGTTTTAAAGAAAATGCAAAAGGGCAAGGCAGATATGAATGAGTTGATGAAAGAAGCTCAAAACAGTAGACAAAAATGCGATCAAGTAGAATTAATGTATAGAAATTTAAAGGTACCTGAGTTTAAAGACGAAGAAAATACAAAACTTTTAAAGGATGCAAAATTAGATATACAGAAGGCTTTTTATATAAGGAAGAAGGCCATGGATTATGGTATAGAGTTTTTAGATAATAAAAATCCAAAGTATATAATTAAAATAAAAGACAGCTTAAAACTATCAGATAAATTAGTGCACAGTTTTACAGATAACGTGAATAAGATCAAGTCTAATTTAAAAAAATAAAAATCAATATAAAGCTGAATTTAATTCAGATGGAGCATTTATTCCGTCTGAATTTTTAGATTTTAAATAGATTCCAAGATATTACTCAATAAGTAAATATTAAAAAATAAGAAGAGTCTTTGTTTTACTTGATTTTTATATCAAAATAGACAATAATATAATAAGTAGTAAAAATTCAGCTGGAGTAAAATAGTCATCTGAATTAAGGTTCGTTTTACGGAGGTAGTAGATGAAGAAATTAAACATTTGTATAGATATAGACGGAACAATTACTGATCCATATTATTTTATAGAATATTTTAACGAGCATTTTAATAAAGATTTAAAAGAAGAAGATATGAACACATGTAAACTAGAAGATTTATATGAGACTACTCTTGAAGAAATACTTGAATTTTATACTTATAAAGGTTATGATATACATCTTAGTGCAAGTCCACTAGATTCAGCCAGCGAAATTATGCATGAGCTTAATAAAAAGCATAATTTGTACTTTGTAACTGCTAGAAATGAAGGATTAAAGGATGTAACAGAGGAATGGATGGAAGTTAATAATTTTCCTAAAATAGATGTATATTATTTAGGAGGATATTACAAGGTTGATAAGGCTAAAGAGCTAGACTGTGATTTATTCATAGAAGATAACCCTCATAATACTGAAGACTTGGCACAGTCTGGAATACAAGTACTTTTAATGGACGCAAATTATAACAAGGATATAGATTTAGAAAATGTAACAAGAGTTACTAGCTGGAAGGAAATAAAAAATATAATAGATGACATGTCTTTATAGGAGGGAAAGTTTTGATAGAGATAACTTTTGAAAATAAAGAAGGCTCAAGAACTGTTAAAAGTGAATCAGTAGAAGAAATATTAACTTTAAAGGCTGACTTTGGATATGTAAAGGATATATCAGATTCTATAAATCAAAAAGATATTATGGTGTTTGATTGTAAATTAGATAAATCTGTTTTTAAATTTGAATTTTTAGAAGAAGAAGAGTATGAGCAATATGATGTAGATCAAGAAGAGTACTTACAAGTTTTATTTGAAGATATAAAAATGTACTTAAAAGAAATATGTGATGATGTAGCAGATGATCTTCAAGAAGAATACAAGTATGAAGATATAAAATGCAAATATGAAATTTACGATTTAGATGAAACTTTTACAGATGTTAAGTTTGTAATTTGTATTTCATTTAAAAATATAGAAACTGCAAAGTTAGTCGACCTAGCTAGAATAGTTTCAAAAAGACAATTAAAAGGTTCTTCAAAGTATTTCAACTAGAAAATAGGTATCTCTTTAGAGATGCCTATTTTTTATTTTTGGTTCTGTGGGTTATCGAAAACCTCCTATGAAAATACCGTAAATACAACGATATTTTGAATACAACTAAGTTTTTATCTTATTAATAACCCTAAAATTTAAGAACTCCCTACGGTTAAACACATAAATTTTTAAACGTATTATTAAACGATAAAATCTAAGTTGTATTAGTCAAAATATCTAAAAGCATTTACTAACATTTTCATAGAAAGTTTTAAGGATACTATTCTTACCGTAATCAATTTTAAACTACCATATGCTAACGCAAGTACAACCATTCTAAATGAGTTTTGGAGGGTGAGAACTTAATTATATTTCGATTATATGGAAATTAATTGAAATAACTTGGTGTTTTATAGTAACATATACTTAATTATGCAATTAGCTTATGGAAAGATGGTGTGGGAATGAATAATAAGATAAAAGCGGGAATTCTAATATTTTTAATGTCAATTACTTTTTATATGATGCTTACAACTTCGTATACTCGTGCTTTAGGGGATTACATATTGGAATTTATAGGATTAAGATCATGGACTGGTGATTATAGTGGAACACATTTAACTGTAATATATTTTGGAATACTTTTTATGATATGTTTACATCTAGTAGAAAAGCATGTTATAGATGATTTGAATATTAGAGGAAGGAGTGTATTTTTGATTTTTGTAGTATTAACTACTGTGTTTTATTCAATTACAGGAATGACGGCAAGCAATATCAAGAAGAATTCTTCAGGATTATTAACAATAGGATATAATCCTAAGCATAGTAACATAAATTACAGCTATGAAGATAATAAGTTTGTTGAATTTACAGCTCAGTTCGAACTAACGAATTATAGTGATGAAAAAAAGACTTTTTATTTGAGTATTGATAATCATTTTCACAGAAAAGATGGAATAGAGCCTATTAGTTTTTATACTTTTGATGGAAAACGAGTAGTTTTTGAGTTACGAGGGAATGAGACTAAATCATTTTTATTAAATTTAGATAACTATAATGTTATTTGGGATAGAAATTTTGGAAGTGGATCTGGAAGTGGCATTGTTGATGAGATTGTGTTGACTAGTGATAAGGGCGATAAAGTTAGAATAGGTAATAGGAATTTTTTCGGGGTTGAATTAGGAAGATGATAGTATTTTCTTATTTCGGTTTAATTAAATTCTAAAAAAATCTTGACAAATGATTTGTTCGAGTATAGAATCAATGTTAAATAAATTTGAGAAAAATATTTGAGGAGAGATGAAGAATGAATAATTTAGTAAATATAAAAAATAGTTTCTTTTTTAATAGCCAATTTAGACAGGGTTTGTATCTAGTTTAAAATAAAAACATAGATGCAAGCCCCGAATTCGTACGAAAACGAAATTGATTAAACATTAGGGTTTGTATCTATGTAGGCTATTAGAGTTGAAAAATTATTCATTCTTGATATATGAATAAAAGCCGCATAGATAATCTATGCGGCTTTTTTATATCCATTATTATATAAAGCCAAAGCCGCATGAAAAAGTCCATGCGGTTTTTTTGTATATAAAAATATAAAAAAGAAAGGAGAATGTATATGGATGCATTAGTTGGAGTAGTTACACAAAGCTTAATCTTAGGAATTATGGTATTGGGGGTGTATATAAGTTATAAAATATTAGATTTTCCAGATTTATCTGTAGATGGAAGTTTTTCACTAGGAGGAGCAATTATAGCTGTATCCTTAAAAAATGGTTTTTCGCCTATTACAGGATGTTTATTAGCAATTGGGGGTGGCTTAATAGCAGGCTTTTTAACTGGAATTTTAAATGTTAAATTAAAAATTTCAAATTTACTTTCAGGAATATTGGTAATGGGAATTTTATATTCAGTTAATTTAAGAATTATGGGAAAGGCGAATGTTGCTTTATTCAACACGAATCATATATTTAAATCAGGTTTTTCTTCGATAATAATTTCTTTAGCAATTATATTTATATGCAAAATTCTATTAGATTTATTTTTAAAAACAGGACTTGGATATACATTAAAGGCTGTTGGAGATAATTCGCAAATGGTTCAATCACTTGGTATAGAAGTTGGGAAAATTAAAATTTTAGGACTTATGATATCTAATGGATTAGTTAGTTTTTCAGGATGTATTATGGCTCAATATCAAGGATTTTCAGATGTATCTATGGGGATAGGAACTCTTGTTTTAGGAATTGCTTGTATTATTATAGGTCAGTCTTTTATAAGTAAAATATTCAAAATTAAAGAAACTAGCATAATTATTTTAGGAACTATTTTATATCAACTTGTTATATATGTAGCTTTAAATGCAGGTTTAACTGCAACAGACTTAAAACTTATTACTTCTTTTATAATAATTTTATTCTTATCTGTGGGTGAGTTTAAAAATCCTATAAGTAAACAAAAAATATCTATTTTAAGGAGGGGAGTATATGCTAAGAATTAAGAAATTATCTAAAAGTTTTCAAAATCCATATGGCCAAGATAATAAATTATTTCAAAATCTTTCACTAGAAATAAATAAAGGAGATTTTGTAAGTATCATAGGTAGTAATGGAACAGGAAAGTCGACATTATTAAATATTATCTCAGGTGTTTTAAAAGAAACTTCAGGAGAAATTTTTTTAGAAGATGCAAATTTAACATCACAACCAGAGCATGAGAAAACTAAAATTATAAGCAGAGTTTTTCAAAATCCATCGATGGGAACATGCCCTTCAATGACAGTTAGAGAAAATTTATCTATTGCTTTAAACAAAGGGGATTTATTGAACTTCAAAAAATGTATTAGGTATGATAATCAGAAATTAGAATTTCTTTTAAAGGATATATCACTTGATTTAAAAAGATATTTAGATGTAGAAGCTAGATATTTATCAGGAGGACAAAGACAGTCACTTTCGCTTATTATGTCTTGTGTAAACGATCCAAAACTTCTTCTTTTAGATGAACATACAGCAGCTTTAGATCCAAAGACATCTAATGAGATTATGGAGTTAACAAATAAGATTGTAAAAGAAAAGAATATAACAACATTAATGGTAACACACAACCTAAGTCACGCACTTAAATATGGAAATAGATTAATTATGCTACATAAGGGGGAGATAATATTAGACGCAGATGAAGAAATGAAAAAGAGATTAACTATCGAAGATATACTCAAAAAATTTGAGTATGCAGTATAAAAATTCGCTTTATGCTATCGCATAGCTTATGTCGCCAACGAGTCCTACGGGCTCCGTTGCTTAAAAATAGTTGCAAGCATAGCTATTCTAACAGGTTATTCAGAAAACAAAGTTATAGTTTCATATAGAATTATAAATTATATTAGGGAGGTATATTTATGAAAACAACAAAATTAATAAAAAACATGATTTTAATGGGATTAGTAGGAATTACTGTTTTAACTGGATGTGGAACAAAAGACGATGATAAAATTAAAATAGGGATTACTCAAATAGTAGAATACAGTGCGCTTGATGAAAATAGAGAAGGATTCATTAAAGCACTTGAAGACAATGGGTACAAAGATGGAGAAAACATAGATATAGATTTCCAAAATGCTCAAGGGGACATATCTACAACACAAACTATTGCTAAAAATTTCGTATCTCAAAATAAGGATTTAGTTTTCGCTATATCAACACCTTCAGCACAAGCAGCTTATAATTCAACTAAAGATATACCGATAGTAATTAGTGCTGTAACAGATCCAGTTTCAGCTGGACTTGTTAAGTCTTTAGAAGAACCTAATACAAATATATCAGGAACTTGTGATTATGTACCTGTAAATAAGCAGTTAGAATTAGTAAAAACTCTTATTCCATATGCTAAAAAAATAGGGGTTATATATAATACTAGTGAAGTTAATTCTGAGGTTCAAGTAAATGAATTAAAAAAATACTGTAAAGAATATGGTTACTCTGTTGTTGAAGCGGGAGTTACTAGCACTAATGAAGTAAATACTGCTATAAGTAGTTTAGTTAGTAAAGTAGATGTATTATATGCACCAACAGATCAATTAGTAGTATCTTCAATGCCGATTATAGTTCAAAAAACTTTAGAAAAGAAAATTCCAATTATAGCATCTGAAAAAGGGTCAGTGGAATTAGGAGCATTAGCAACTTGTGGTATTAATTATTATGAACTAGGATATGAATCAGGAAAAATGGCAGTTGAGGTTCTAAAAGGAGAAGATATTTCTAAAATGCCTGTAAAAGAAGGAAAAGAAATGGAAATAATTATAAATGAAGATACTTTGAAAGATCTTTCTATAAAAAAACCAGATGATGAAAGAATTGTTTATATAAATACAAATTCATTATAATAAAAGGGTGTCTAAATAGACACCCTTACTATAATTATTTTAATTTTAAAGCAGCGCCAGAAGCACCGAATACATCTTTTATTTTATGTTGTACTATAGTTTTGATAGCATCTCTACCTGGTCCTAAGTATTTTCTTGGGTCAAACTCAGAAGGATTTTCAGCTAATACTTTTCTAATAGCTGAAGTCATAGCAAGTCTAAGATCTGTATCTACGTTTATTTTACATACACCGTATTTAGCAGCTTCTCTTAGCATTTCTTCTGGTACACCTTTAGCTCCTGGTATACTTCCTCCGAATTCATTACACATTTCAACGTATTCTTGAGGAACAGAAGAAGCACCGTGAAGAACTAATGGGAAGTTAGGAAGTAAGTTTGTTATTTTTTCAAGTCTTGCAAAGTCAAGTTTAGCATCACCTTTGAATTTGTAAGCACCATGGCTAGTACCTATAGCTATAGCAAGTGAATCAACACCTGTTCTTTCAACAAACTCAACAGCTTGAGCAGGATCTGTATAAGTAGCATCTTCAGCACTTACATTAACATCATCCTCAACACCAGCTAATTTTCCAAGCTCAGCCTCAACTACAACGCCTCTTTCATGAGCATAATCTACAACTTTTTTAACAAGAGCTATATTTTCTTCAAATGGAAGGTGAGATCCATCTATCATAACAGATGAGAATCCATCGTCTATACATTGCTTACATACTTCAAAGCTATCACCATGATCAAGATGAAGAGCAATTGGAAGTTCACTTTCTTCAATAGCAGCTTCAACTAACTTCTTTAAGAATATAGAATTAGCGTATTTTCTAGCTCCAGCAGAAGCTTGAAGAATTACGGGAGCGTTTTCCTCTTTTGCACCAGCAATTATTCCTTGAACTATTTCCATGTTGTTAACATTGAATGCACCTATAGCAAAATTTCCTTCATAAGCAAGCTTGAACATTTCCTTAGTAGTAACTAATGGCATAATAAAATTCCTCCTTTAATATATGTAGTTTAAATAATTAAAAACGCAGTTGTGTTATCAAAGATATCTATAAAACTAAAATTTTATAACGAATAGGAAATTATATTCATATTTAAATTGTGGATAGATATAAATTCCGTTATGAGTTTCAAAAAAGTCTACATTTAGAATCTTTCAAAGAAAGACTTTTTTATAATTTTTTAATATATAAAATTTTAATTCGTATTGTAAAGAATGAATTTAAATTCTAAACCCATTTTATACGGAATTTGAATTACAACTAAACATTATACACCTAAATTAGGAAAAGTAAAAGAGCATAGAAAATAAATTCTATGCTCTTGAAATATAATTATGAAATTCTTATGCTTGTTATATGTTAATTAAGCTTTGTTTACAGATCCGAATAACTCCATTTTTTCTTTAACTGTAGATTTTATAGCTTCAAATCCAGGAGCTAATATTTTACGAGGATCAAATCCCTTACCTTCTAAGTCTTTACCAGCTTCGAAGTACTTACGAGTAGCTGCTGCGAATGATAATTGACATTCAGTATTAACATTGATCTTAGCAACTCCTAAAGAGATAGCTTCTTTTATCATATCTTCAGGGATACCAGTTCCGCCGTGAAGTACAAGAGGCATGTTTCCTGTAGCATCTTGAATATTTCCTAAAGCTTCAAAGTTAAGTCCAGACCAGTTTTCTGGGTACTTACCGTGAATGTTACCAATACCAGCTGCTAACATATCAACACCTAATTCAGCTATTGCCTTACACTCAGCAGCATCAGCTATCTCACCAGAACCTACAACACCATCTTCTTCTCCACCTATAGAACCAACCTCAGCTTCTACTGAAAGTTCTCTATTGTGAGCTATATCTATTATCGCTTTAGTCTTAGCTATATTTTCTTTTATATCATAGTGAGATCCATCAAACATTATTGAAGAAAAACCAGCTTCCATAGCTTTTAGAGCACCATCATAGCTACCGTGATCTAGGTGAATTGCAACAGGAACAGTGATACTTAATTCTTCGATTAAACCTTTAGTCATTCCAACTACAGTTTTAAATCCACCCATATATTTACCTGCACCTTCAGATACACCAAGTATAACTGGTGAGTTATTCTCTTGAGCAGTTAATAAAATCGCCTTAGTCCATTCTAAGTTATTGATATTAAATTGACCTACTGCATATTTACCTTCTCTAGCTTTAACTAACATTTCTTTTGCTGAAACTAACATAGAATACCTCCATAATTTTGAATTTAAATAGATTTAATAGAAAACAATATATATGTATTATTCTCTTTATATTCAATATTATAATCTAAAATTATAAAATATGAAATATAAAATTTTTTATTTTTAAATTTTAAAATAGAAAAATAGAAAATTCATTTGAAAAAATCATTTTAAACTGAGATAGAGCGAAACTTAATTCAGATGGAGCTTTTACTCCAACTGAATTTCTAGCTGAGCTAATCCAGAAGATGTTAAGTTCTTAACTCCAGTATTAAGAGACTTGGGTTTTAGAACTTTTAGCTTTCGGATAAAGGTCGCTTATATTGTAATCATCGAGAATAAAAAGTATAATAATATTTGACAATAATTGATATAGAGTGTGTAGGAGGAAAAAAGTATGCCACAAATTAAGATAAGAGGAATTCAAGCCAATGAGGTTTGTAAAATAAGTGAGAAAATGGTAGATGAATTAGTTGAAGTTGTTAAGTGCCCAAGAGATTATTTTGAGATAGAGTGCATTCAATCAGTAGCTATAAGAAATGGACAAATAGAAGAGGTGTATCCGTTTATAGAGATTGCTTGGTTTGATAGAGGACAAGAGACTCAAGATAAGGTAGCAAAGATTATAACTGATAGTATAAGAGACGGTCTTAACGTTGAAAGTTTAGACTTAGCTTTTACTACATTTGAAAAAGAAAAATACTATGAAAATGCTGAGCATTTCTAGGAGAAGATATATATGAAATTACCAGTTAAGTTTTTAGACAATATGAAAGAAATACTAAATGATGAATTCGATGCTTTTTTAAAAAGCTATGACGAAAAAAGGTATTATGGACTTAGAGTAAATACACTTAAAATTTCAGTGGAGGAATTTTTGAAGATTTCTCCTTTTAATTTGAGTAAAATTCCTTGGACCCGAGATGGATTTTACTACGAAGAAGATGTAAGACCTGCTAAATCGCCTTTTTATAATTCAGGGCTATATTACATACAAGAACCATCTGCTATGTCTCCTGTTGAATTTTTAGATGTTAAAAGAGGACATAAAGTACTGGATTTATGTGCAGCGCCTGGTGGAAAGAGTATTCAAATAGCATCAAGACTTCAAGGTGAGGGAATGCTTGTAACTAATGATATAAATTCAAGTAGAGTAAAACCTCTTGTTAAGAATATAGAAATGTATGGAGTATCTAATGTATTAGTTGTTAATGATTCTCCAAATAGACTTTGCAAAAACTTTGAAGGATTCTTTGATAGAGTTTTAGTAGATGCACCTTGCTCTGGTGAAGGTATGTTTAGAAAAGATGAAAAACTCATAAAGAGTTGGGAAAAAGACGATATAAGTATATACCCTGATATGCAAAGAGAAATACTAGATGAAGCAGCCAAGATGTTAAAGGTTGGAGGAAAGTTAGTATACTCTACTTGTACTTTTAATAAAGATGAAAATGAAAATATGATACAAGAGTTCTTAGATAATAACGATAACTTTGAGTTACTTAATATAGAAAAAATCGGTGAAATTTCTGAAGGTTTAGGACTTGAAGAAGTTGGAAGATTATGGCCTCATAAGTTAAATGGAGAAGGACATTTCTTAGCTCTTTTACAAAAGACAGATGGAGAAAATAAAGAGTACAAGAGCTTAAAGGATAAGAAGAAGCCTGAGTGCTTTGAAGAATTTGAAAAAGAGAACATGAATACAACTTTAAACGGGAACTTTATAACTATAAATGACAATCTATATTTAGCTCCAAAGGATATGATACAGACTAAGAATTTAAAAGCTGTTAGAACAGGTCTTTTACTTGGTAAAGTGGTTAAGAATAGATTTAAGCCGTCACAGGCGCTTGCTATGGCACTTAAAAAAGAAGATTTTAAAAGAGTGATAAACTTAGACGTGGGCGATCCAAACGTTATAAAGTATTTAAAGGGAGAAACAATATTTACAGATGGTGAGAATGGGTTCAACCTGATATGTGTAAATGGATACCCACTTGGATTTGGAAAATTAAATAGAGGTACTTTAAAGAACGGATATGAAAAATCATGGAGATGGGTGTAGGAGGATATTATGGCTAAAAAAATGAGAATCGACAAGGTATTATCTAATATCGGATATGGAAGCAGAACGGAGATTAATATATCTTGCAAAAGAGGATTAGTTGTCGTTAATGGAGAGGTTGTAAAAAAGAATTCAACTCAAGTAGATCCAGAAAATGATGAGATATTATTTAACGGAGAAAAAATCAATTATAGAGAATTTATATATTTAATAATGAACAAGCCAGCAGGTTGCATTTCAGCAACAACTGATAAGTGGGATCAAACTGTTATTGATTTATTAGATAGGGAACAAATAGCATTCGATCCTTTTCCAGTTGGAAGACTTGATAAGGATACAGAAGGACTTTTAGTAATTACTAATGATGGAAAACTATCTCATAGATTATTATCTCCTAAAAAGCACGTTCCAAAAACGTATTATGCAAAGATTGATGGAGTGGTAACAAATGAAGATATTGAAGCTTTTAAAGAAGGCGTAGTATTAGATGATGGATATAAGACTTTACCAGGAGAACTTGAAATATTAAAAAGTGATGATATATCTGAGATAAACCTAACTATACATGAAGGAAAGTTTCATCAAGTTAAGAGAATGTTTGAAAGTGTAGGCAAAAAAGTAGTATATTTAAAGAGAATACAAATGGGTAAATTAAAATTAGATGAAAGTTTAGAGCTTGGAGAATTCAGAGAGTTAACTAAAGAAGAACTAGAATTACTAGAGACTAAATAGGAGCTGATAATTATGAAGTTTGAATTTGATACACACTGTCATACGATTGCCAGTGGACATGCATATAGTACGGTTCATGATTTAGCAAGAGAGGCTAAAAATGTAGGCCTTAAGATGTTTGCTTTAACAGATCATGCACCAGCAATGCCAGGTGGACCACATGTATACCATATAGCTAATCAAAAAGTAATACCTAGAGTTATAGATGGAGTATTCGTTTTAAGAGGAGTTGAAGCGAATATTATCGACTATAACGGAAAGTTAGATATGGATGAAGAGTTTTTACCAGAGCTTGATTTAGTGCTTGCAAGTCTTCATGATGTTTGTATAAAGCCTGGAACTAAGGAAGAGAACACTAATGCACTTATTAAAGCTATAGAAAACAAGTATGTAGATATAATAGGACATCCTGGAAACCCATCATTTGATATAGATGCAGAGAGAGTTTTACAAGCTGCAAAGGACAACAATGTACTAATAGAGATAAACAACAGTTCATTTGGGAAGAGTAGACCTGGAAGTAGAGAAAACTGTATCAAAATAGCTAAGATGGCTAAAGAGATGAACGTCAAATTAGTTGCAGGAACAGATACTCATATAGCATTCCAAATAGGAAGATTTGATCATGTTAAGGAAGTATTTAAGGAAGCTGGAATTCCTGATGAGCTTGTGGTAAATAACTCTTTGGAGAGTTTTATAGATTATTTAGATTCTAAAGGAAAGAAAAATATTAAGGATTTCAAAGAACTTATTTAAAATACTGTACGGTGGAGGTTAGGTGTGAAAAAGAGAGATATAGTGCAACTTAAGATTGAGGGTATGGATTTTGGTGGAAATTCATATGGATTTATTGAAGGTGAAAGAGTTGATGTTAAGGGTGGTATTACTGGACAGACTCTTAAGGTTTTAATAAAGAAAATTAGAAAGAATAAGATAGAAGGAAAGTCACTTGGATTAATAGAGAAGTCTGATATGGAGACTTGTGATACTTGTGAGCATTTTGGATTTTGTGGTGGATGTTCAATGCTTTCTGTTCCTTATGAAGAGCAAATTGAAATAAAAGAGGGGCAAATACTTGATTTATTCTCACAAGAAGATTTTGTTGGATTTAAGTTTTTAGGAGTTGAAGGAAGTCCTCAGAATCATGAGTATAGAAACAAGATGGAGTATACTTTTGGTGATGAGCAAAAAGATGGACCTTTAACACTTGGTTTTCACAAAAAGGGAAGAGCTCTTGATATAATAACGGTTGATACTTGTATTTTAATAGATGAAGATTATAGAAAGATACTTAAGAGTACTGTAGAATATTTTGCAGAGAAAGGTCTTCCATATTATAAGACTATGCCGCATACAGGCTATCTTAGAAATTTAGTTGTTAGAAAAGGACTTAATACTAAAGAGATAATGGTTAATATAGTAACTTCTACTCAAGCTGATTTCGATATGACTGAGTATAAGGATATGTTATTAGGTCTTGATACTGATGGTGAGATGGTAAGTATTCTTCACACAGAAAATGATGGACTTGCGGATGCGGTTCAGTGTGATAAGTTGAATGTACTTCATGGAAGAGATTATATATATGAAGAGTTACTTGGACTTAAGTTTAAGATATCTCCATTTTCATTCTTCCAAACTAATACAAAGGGTGCAGAAAGACTTTATCAAATAGCTTCTGAATTCATAGGAGATCAAAAGGATAAGGTTGTATTTGACTTATACAGTGGAACTGGAACTATAGCTCAAATGATATCAAAGAGTGCTAAGAAGGTTATAGGTATTGAGATTGTTGAAGAGGCTGTAGAGGCTGCTAAGGAAAATGCTAGAATAAATAATATAACTAATTGTGAGTTTATAGCAGGTGATGTGGCTCAGAAGGTTAAATCTATAAAGGAAAAACCAGATTTAATTATAGTTGATCCACCAAGACCAGGTATTCACAAGAATGCTTTAAAGGATATAGTAGGATTTAATTCTAAAGAGATTCTTTATATATCTTGTAATCCTAAGACTTTGGTTAAGGATTTGGTTGGATTTGAAGATGGGGGATATGGAATAGTTCAGGTTAAAGGAATGGATATGTTCCCTAATACGCCTCATATGGAGACTGTTGTACTTCTTCGTAAAAAGAATTAGAAAATTGTATAGTGCTTAAATCCAAATAAAGCTTATTAAAATACCACAAATGTATTAAATGTTTTTATAAAGCATTTAAATCATTTTCTAATATTTTAATAAGCTTTATATTTTGTTTTGATTTTTATATATTAGAAAGTAGATTTTAAAAAAACTGAATTTATATTTACACTTCTAAAAATAATATTATAAAATTAAGTTATAAAGTGAAAAATAAGATATAGACTTATGATGTATAAAGAAAGGGAAAGCATTATGAAAATAGGAACAGTAGGAACAGGTGTAATTGTAGAGGAATTTTTAAATGCAGTAAAGGAAGTAGTAAATGTTGAATGTACAGCTGTTTATTCAAGAAAGGAAGAAACAGCCAGAGTGTTAGCAGATAATTATAATATAAAACAAATATATACGGATTATGATAAATTACTTAAAGATGAAAACGTAAATTTTGTTTATATAGCATCTCCAAACAGTATGCATTATGAATATGCTTTAAAAGCATTACAAAATGGGAAAAATGTTATTTGTGAGAAACCATTTACATCAACTGTTGAAGAAGCAGGAACATTGATAGAATTAGCGAAAGAAAAGAGCTTGTTTTTATTTGAGGCAATTACAACATTACATTTGCCAAACTATAATAAGATTAAAGAACAGATTGAAACTTTAGGTGAAATAAAATTAGTTCAATGTAATTATTCTCAGTATTCAAGTAGATATGATAAGTTTTTAGAAGGAATAGTGACAAATGTATTCAATCCTGTATTTTCTGGGGGAGCATTGGCAGATATTAATATTTATAATTTACACTTTGTAACTGGAATGTTTGGAAAAGCAAAGGAAGTAAAATATATTGCTAATATCGCTGAAAATGGAATTGATACATCTGGGATCGCTACTTTAAGATATGATGATTTTGTATGTGAGTGTGTAGGAGCTAAAGATTCATATAGTCCAAGCTTTGTTATTATTCAAGGAACAAAGGGATACATAAAATTAAATAGTCCTGCTAATCAATGTCTTTCATTTGAAATTGGGATTGGTGATAAAGTTAAAACTTATAACGAACAGAAATTTTCAAATAGGATGGTTTATGAGGTAATAGAATTTATAAATATGTATTATAATAATGATTTGAAAAAGTGTTATAAATTATTAGAACATTCTTTAAGCGTTGTAGACACAGTAGTAATGGGGAGAAAAGATGCTGGAATTGTATTTGCAGCAGATAGTAAGCAATTTAATGAGTAATAAAAAACTAAGAGCTCAATGAGTTCTTAGTTTTTTTATTTGACTAGAATAAGCTAGGATCAAAATAAAATACCTCTCAGACTTAATATGTAGTATTTACAAATTTTTATCTAAAGATATGAGAAATGCTTTAAAAGTAAGATAAATAAGCTTTTACAATAAATTATTTTGTATAATTTTTTTATATAATGTTAATTTCTCGGGAAATATAAAGGTTTATTTATCATGAAATACAGAAAGATCTATGGTAATACATAAACTCTAGTTATTATCTATTTCGTAATAATAGAATTATGTATAGCAACTTTGAAACGAAGTGATAACTTTGAAGATTAGAAAATTAGATTATATAATTGCATTTTTTATATTCATTATACTTTATGAAATTCAAATGATGGCACCGATAACATTGGAAGTTTATTTCTAGGTGCATTTATTAGTTCTGCTATAATAGGAACTATAACTAACATGATGAGAATTATAATTAATTTTATTATTAAGCCCAAAAGAAAATAGTTTTATATTGTGAATTAAAAGAGGTAAAAATATGAAGAAATATATAAATATTATTAAAAATAACCTTTATTTTTCTCTCAATTATGTAACAGATAATGAAAAAACTAGGAATTTTATAGTGAAATTAGAAGTGAAAGAATTTGATATGGATTAAAATAAATTAAGCTATAGGTCTTATTCAATGCCTACCATTAAATATCAAGATTATATAATATTTTTCACGTTGTAAAAAAATGGATAAAAAAGACTGATGTTAGAGGAGGATGAAAGAATCGCAAAAATTTTTACTAATTTAATATTAATGAGAAGTGGATATCTTCTATATCTAATAAAAAGGTAAGATAAATATGTATATATTAGAAAGAGCAGTAGATATTAGTTTAGATATATACATTTATATTGTTGGATAATACTAGAATAGCCTAGAAATACAATATTTTCTAGGTTGTTTTAATATGCAAATAATTTCTACAAAAATAATATTAATTAGATTAACTAAATCTACAATTAAAATATAAATGGTGATAAATTTGCTAATAAATTTAATTAAAAATTTAATTTATTTTTTTGAGTATTTAAAATTATTTTTGATATTAAATAAGTCTGGAGTAACTTGAAAACATACCTTTTGTGCATAAGATATATACAAAATAATGAAATTATGAAATTGAAGAAGAAATAAACTTATTACAAGCGTTTAATATAGATTAGAATACATCAGAATGGGCTAAAAGTGTATTGTTATTTATGGAAAAAGATTGTCTGAGATCCTCTGATTTGAATGGATTGAACATATAATAAAATTAATATTATGTATAAATTTTATTATATGGATATTGACTATATAATAACTATGAAAAAGAATAATTTAGACTATTCTGATAATGAAAAAAATACAGAAAAATGTGTGAAAAAGTCTATAAAAACAAAAATAATGATTAAATTTTCTTGTAATGAAGTATAAATTGTGGTAAGATGTCAATGTAGTCAGAATTTTAGAAGTATTCAATGAAAAAAGGAAAACGTTTACTGGAATTATAAAATCTTCTAATTAACTTGAATACATTCTGATTTATGACAAACATATTTTAATAAAGTCATAGGAGGGAATCATAATGACAAACTTGTTAAAGCAATGGAATAAGTTAAGTTTAGTTAAGAGAATCATTATAGGCTTAATCGTCGGAATTATTTTAGCTATGGTAGCTCCAGAGGCAGCAAAACCAATAGGCCTTTTTGGATCATTATTCGTAGGTGGATTAAAAGCAGTTGCACCTATATTAGTATTTTTCTTAGTAATGTCTGCTATCTCTCAACATAAGAGTGGTCAGAAAACTAATATGAAATCAATCGTAATTCTTTATCTTTTCGGAACATTTTTAGCAGGACTTGTTGCTGTTGTAGCAAGTTTCGTGTTCCCAGTAACATTAGAACTTGGAGCAGGAGTTGAGAATGTATCTCCTCCAGGAGGAGTTTCAGAGGTATTAAAAGCATTACTTATGAATATAGTTTCTAACCCTGTAACAGCACTTTCTAATGCTAACTATATAGGTATTTTAGCTTGGGCATTACTTCTTGGACTTGCATTAAAGAATGCACCTGACACTACAAAAACAATGATTACTAATTTTGCAGATGCTTTAGCTCAAGTAGTAAGATGGGTAATAAGCTTTGCACCACTTGGTATTATGGGTCTAGTATTTGATACAATTGCTACAAATGGTATTGGATCTTTACTTAGCTACGGACAGTTACTTGCTGTACTAGTTGGATGTATGTTCTTTATGGCATTTGTTGTAAATCCTATTATTACATTTGTTGCTATTCGTCAAAATCCATACCCACTTGTATTAAAGTGCTTAAAAGATAGTGGTATTACAGCATTCTTTACACGTAGTTCAGCTGCGAATATTCCAGTTAATATGACACTGTGTGAAGAACTAGGTTTAGATAAGGATACTTACTCAGTATCAATTCCACTAGGTGCTACTGTAAATATGGCTGGTGCAGCGATTACAATATCTGTATTAACACTTGCAGCAGTTAACACTTTAGGTATTAAGGTAGATATGGGTACAGCATTAATCCTAAGCATACTTTCAGCTGTAAGTGCTTGTGGAGCTTCTGGAGTAGCTGGTGGTTCATTACTACTAATTCCTCTTGCATGTAGTTTATTTGGTATTCCAAATGATGTAGCAATGCAAGTAGTTGGAGTAGGTTTCGTTGTAGGAGTTATTCAAGATTCTTGCGAAACTGCACTTAACTCTTCAACAGATGCACTTTTCACTGCTGTTGCTGAATTTGCACAGTGGAGAAAAGAAGGAAAGGAAATTGCTATAACTAAACAATAATAATATGGTGCTTAGACACCTGATAAAGTCCTCTATTGTAGTTATGAAACTACGATAGAGGGCTTATTTTTTTATAAATTCTTAATTATATGGACGCTGTTATGCTTCTTGGTAAAATGAATTAATGGCAGGATTAAGAATGGCAATTAAAAATGGCGATCATTGAAATATTAGAAAAGACATTTCAATAATCGTCATTTTTATTTTAAAGTCCTAAAAAAACTTTAAAACCAAAATAAATGAGATTATATGATGAATTATTTTGTATAAATTTATTATATAATAATTATTTCTCAGGAAATATAGATATTTATGCTTAGATATTTTATTTCTAGTCTAAATACACTTAATTTACATTAAGTATATATCATAAGAGTTTTTAATATAACTAATATGGGGTAAGTATATTGTGGCGAATTCGAATTGAGAGGGAGGGTTTCAATGAATATTGATATAAAAAGCAATAAAAGAAAAAATATATTATATCGATTTGTTCGATTATTTATTCCCGTTATAGGAATTATTTTAATTGTTTTTGGATTGTATTTTAATTGGCAAATAAAAAAAGAAAAAGAGATAGTATCGATTAAGCAGAAAAATGAAGTAAGAGTTCTTAAAAGCATTATAGATGAGATGTTATATGATGTTGTTTCTGATTTAATATTTTTAAGTAATTCCAATAGTGTAAATAATTATTTTCAAACATTTCAAAATAAAAAAGGTGATGAATTAATAGAAACCTTTGTAAATTTTTCAGAGTCTAAAAGAATATATGATCAAATTAGATTATTAGATATTAAAGGAATGGAAATTTTAAGAGTTAATGCAGATAATAATGGAAATGCAGATATTATAGATGAAAAACAGTTACAGGATAAAAGTGATAGATACTACATTAAAAGTGGGTTGAATTTAAATAAAGGTCAAATCTATATATCGCCTATTGATCTTAATATAGAAAATGGTAGAATACAAAATCCTATAAATCAAGTTATTAGATTTGTAGCACCAGTTTTTTCTGATAGCGGTGAGAAAAAGGGAGTAATAGTACTGAATTATAAAGCACAAGATATACTAAATTTAGTTGAGCTTTTTATAAAAAACAATAAAGACTTAAATATTATGTTATTGAATAATGATGGATATTGGATTAAAAGTGACAACATTGAAAAAGATTTTGCATTTATGTATGAAGATAAAAAAGATATATCTTTTAAAAATGAATTTAAATATTTATGGAATTCTATTGTTTCATCAAAACAAGGAACTATTTATAATAACGATATAATTTATTATTATAATACAATTAATCCATTACATAGCTTTGAAAAAAAAGAGAGTAATTACTAAGTTGTAGGTAAAAATAATTTTTCTTTTAAAGTTGTATCTTTTTATAATTATGAGCAATTACATATATTTAATAATAAAGAATTTAGAAAAATAATAAATATTGAATTTTTAATTATAGTACTTTTAACATTAATATTATTTCTTTTTTCTATTGTAATAGAAAAAAGAAAAGAAAGTTCTAAAATATTAAAATTATCAGAGTCAATATCTAAAAATACAAATGAAGCTATTTTAATTACAAATAAAGAAACTAAAATTATTTATGTAAATGATGCATATTGTAGAATTACAGGATATGAAAGAATAGATGTCTTAGGGAAAAAAACAGCACAATTCAAATCGGGTAAGCATTCTAAAGATTTTTATAGAAAAATGTGGGAAGATATTAATCAAAAATATGCTTGGAGTGGTGAGATTTGGGATAAAAATAAAAGTGGTAAACTTTATCCAAAATATTTAACAATTAATAAGGTAAATCTAGATAAAGATATTATTTACATAGGAATTTTTGAAGATCTTACAGAAAGAAAAAAAACTGAAGAAAATATAATAAAACTTAGAAATTATGATGCACTGACTAATTTACCAAATGAAAAATTGTTTTATGAAATTTTAAACAATAGAATTTATTCAAGATCTGAATTCTTTTCAGTTATATCTTTTACAATCGATAAATTCACATTTATTAATGAAAAGTTTGGTTTTGATGCTGGAGAAAAATTGATTTTAAAAATTTCTCATATAATAGAAGGGTTATTAAAAAATGGGGATGTATTATCAAGAACGGGTAAAAATGAGTATATGCTAATTTTGAATCATGCAAAAAATAGAAAAGAAATAATAGAATTTCTAGATAATTTATTTATTAAGACAAAACAAAGTACTATAATCGATGAACAAGAGATATATTTTGGATTAAAGGCAGGTATTGCAATTTATCCAGAAGATACCAAAAGTATTGATGTTTTGATAAAGGAATCAAATATAGCAAAAGAATATGCTATAAAGCAGGGGATAGATGATTATTTGTTTATTAATAATAAAATTAAAGAAATTTATATTGATGAAATTGAACTTGAAAATTTACTTAGAACTGCTTTAGATAAAAATGAATTTTTCTTAACATATCAACCCAAAGTCAATAACAATACAGAAATAATATCTGGTATTGAAGCTTTGATTAGATGGAAAAATAGTAAACTAGGGTATGTTTCGCCTGAACGATTTATACCTATTGCAGAAAAGACAGGGTTAATAATACAAATAGGAGAGTGGGTTTTAGAAGAAGCTTGTAAGCAGTTAAAAATTTGGCATGAAAAGGGTTTAGATAATTTAAGCGTAGCTGTTAATATATCTCCGCTTCAATTTAAGAACAGTGATATGGTTAATTTAATACAAAATACTTTAAAAAAATATAATATAGATGGAGAGTATTTAGAGGTTGAAATTACAGAAACTCTATTAGTGGATAGATTAGATGATGTTAAAAAACAACTATTAGATATAAAAAAAATGGGAGTTATTATTTCTGTAGATGATTTTGGTACAGGATTTTCTTCTTTAGCTCATTTAAAAAATCTACCTATAGATAAGTTGAAAATAGATCGTATATTTATAAAAAACTACCCAGAAAAAGATAATGGATTAATGTCTAAAATAATTATTAATATGGCACATGATTTAGGATTTAAGGTTGTTTCAGAAGGTGTAGAAACTAAAGAACAATTAGAATTTTTAAAGAAAAATAAAAGTGATGAAGTGCAAGGTTATTATTATAGCCCTCCTGCTTTAAAAAGTGATTTTGAAAAGTTATATATAGAAAGTATGGAGAATTCACAAGCTTAAAAATTAATAAATAAGAGATTTATTTATAATTACAAAAGGACAAAACCTCTAAAAAGGATAGGTGATATAATGAAAAAAGAAGAGATAAATCTGAATAATCTAATTAATAGTATTAGTAGTTTAAATAAATTATATGATGTTATAAGAATTATTGATCCTATAAAAAAGAAGGTGCTTGACTTTAGTGAAGATAACATAAAAACTACTAATGCTGGATGTTATAAATTTTGGAAACAAAATAAGGTATGCCAAAATTGCGTTTCTGTAAGAGCTTATAACGAGGATGAACGTTTTATAAAGATTGAATATAATGGGGATAAAGTTTATATGCTTACAGCAATCCCAATAAAAGTTGAAGATGGAAAGGTTATTTTAGAATTATTAAATGACATAACAAATAGAGGTATTTTATTTGATATAGAAGGAAAAGATTCATATGAAATATATAATATTCATAGTTTAAGGGGGATATGATGAATAACTTAAATACTGACAGCTTTATAGATAAATATATATTGAATAATTTTTTAGATAAATGGCAGAAAACTGTTGATATGATGGCTAAACTTTATAATGTTCCTGCAGGACTAATAATGAAAAAAGATGAAGAATCATTAGAAGTTCTTATTAGTAGCAAAACAGAAGGAAATCCATATAATATAAAAGATAAAATGAAGCTTTTTAGTGGATTATATTGTGAAGAAGTGATTAATACTAAGAATATTTTACATATAAAAAATGCGTTAGAAGATGAGAGATGGATAAATAATCCTGATTTAAAATATAATATGATATCATATTTGGGAATTCCTATTAAGTGGCCTGACGGGAATATTTTTGGAACAATATGTATATTAGATACAAAAGAAAGAGAGTATTCCTCAGTTTATAAGGAACTTATATATCAATTTAAGGATATTATTGAGGGGGATTTAAGAAATATTATATATCAGTATGAAATTACAGAAAAGGTTAATGAGTTGGAAAAAAATAGACAAGCATATGAAAAGCTTATTGAAGTTATGCCAGAAGCTAATATACTTATAAAAGATAATAAAATTAAATCTGCAAATGAAGCTGCATATAAATTGTTAGCTATAGACAAAAAAGAGGATATTATAGGAACGGATATGTTAAGCATAATAAAATATTGTGACAATATAAATTTAAATGAAATCATAAAAGGTGTAGAGGAAAAAGGTTTTGTCAGGGGAGTACAAGGGAGTATTACTAGATTAGATGGGGATAAATTATATTTAGAGTTTTCCTCAACATTTACAGAATTTAAGGGTGAAAAATACATACTTTTGATTATGAAAGATATAACTGACAAAATAAAATCTGATCAAATCAAAATGCAATTACAAAAGGAAATTGAAACTGATAGATTAAGGACAGAATTTTTTTCAAATATTTCACATGAGCTTAGGACACCTGTAAATATTATATATAGTGCAGTTCAAGTTATTGAAAGGGATTATAATCAAAAACATATAGATAAAATTGGAAAATACAATAAAATTATTAAACAAAATTGTTATAGATTGATAAGGGTTATTAATAATTTAATAGATATTACTAAAATCGATTTAGGATGTTTTAAATCAAATTTAAATATACACAATATAGTTAATTTGATAGAAGAAATAACATTTTCTGTATCACCGTATATTAAATTAAATAATATGAATGTAGTTTTTGATACTGAAGTTGAAGAAAAATATATAGAATGTGATACTGATCTTATTAAAAGAATTATGCTTAATCTTTTATCCAATGCTATCAAGTATGGAAAAAGTGATGGGAATATATATATTAATATTTATGATAAAGATTCTAAAGTAGATATTAGTATAAAAGATGACGGTATTGGTATTGCTAAAAACAAGCAAAATACTATTTTTGACAGGTTTATACAGGAAGATAGATCATTTACTAGAAAATGTGAAGGAAGTGGAATTGGGTTATCGCTTGTCAAAGCATTTGTAGAATTACAAGGGGGTACAATAACTTTAGAAAGTGAAGAAGGAATTGGGAGTGAATTTACAATTAGTTTTCCTAACAAAGAATTTTATAAAGAAGATTCAATAATAGAAAAAGATATATTAATTACAGATATTATTGATAAAGCAAATATTGAATTTTCTGACATATATTAACGCTTTTAAAATAAAATTTTTATTAAAAATAGTAAACTTTTTATATAACTTAAACGTCTAATAAGTATAGAATTAAAATTTAGGAGGCGTTTAATTATGAAAATGAAAAAAATTGTTACTTTAGGATTAACTAGTTGTATATTATTAGGAGGAATTACATCTTCTTATGCAATATATGATCCAAATATGGATTATTCAAAATTAGATCCTACAAAACCAACAATAATGCTTGCAAAAGATGAAGTAGCAGCTGTTCCAATTAGTGCTCAAACTGTTAAAGTTGATGTTCAAGAAATAAAAACAGAAAGTGAATACTTAAATGTGAATGCTAGAATACCTCAGTTACAAGGACTAAAAGATGGTGTATATCAATTAACTTTAAATGAAACTATAATGAAAGAGGCCATGGCATACATAAATGAAGCTGAGAAAGAATCTAAGCAGTTTGCTGAAGATTGTAAAGAAAATGGTTGGGAAGTAAGACCGAATACAGTTACAGTACAATTTGAGTTAAAAGATAATTCAGCAATAGATAATTCAATAGTTTCTTTAGAAGTTATTAAAGCTTTTAATAACGGTGGAACTGGAAACCCAGATATAGATTTTTATAATATTTCAAATAAAGATAAGGCAGAGGAAGTAACTCTTAAAGACTTACTTGGAGAAAAATACAAAGAAATATCAGATGAGCAAATAAAAAATCAAATAGAGCAAAATAAAGATAAGTACTTTGATGGAGAAAATGGATTTAAAGGAATTTCAGATAATCAAAAATTCTACTATGAAAATGGTAATGCAGTAATAGTATTTGATAAATATGAAATAGCCCCTGGAGCTACAGGAAATCCTGAATTCAAAATAGAGATGCCACAAGATTCTATTGGAGAGTTTAACTTTGCACTTGTTGTAAATAATGAAGGAATTAAAGCTAATGTGTACCAAAAAGAAGATGGAACTATTATGATACCATTAAGAGTTGTTTCTGAAAAATTAGGATACGAAGTTAAATGGAATGAAGATGATAGATCAGTAGAAATAAAAAAAGGAGCTCAGTATACAAGTGTTAAGCCAGGGGAAGATAAGTATTTCTTCGCAAAAATGGCTCCGAGATCATTAGGAGCAGCTCCAGAAATTAAAGATTCTACAACTTATGTACCATTTAAGTTTGTATCTGATATTTTACAAGCTGATGCATCAATGGATGAAACTGGTGTAATTACAATTAATAATAAATAAAAGCTAAACAGATAAATTAATAAAGACGTTAAGCCTCTTATATAAGAAGTTTAACGTCTTTTCATATATAAGGATAATATATGATATACTATCATCATATGTTAAGTTATAGATAAAGAGGTGAGTTATTATGAATGGACAGAAGAGAGCGGATATAAAACCAGGTATAAAGGTAAGTGTTGTTCAAAAACAAGATCAGCGATCTGGGAAATTAACAGAAGGTGTGGTTCAAAGGATTCTTACAAAATCACCTACACATCCTCATGGGATTAAAGTTATGCTTGAAAGTGGGATTGTAGGTAGAGTTAAAGAAATATTAAATTAAATAAGTAACTATAATAATGAGCATCTAGCTGAGAAGCTAGGTGTTTTTTATAACTAATAGGAATTATATTATTTTCAAATTGTAGATCACAATGATGAAAGAACTACATTCGCAACTATTCTAAGCAACAGAGTCGCTAGACTTGTTGGCGCCATGACTCAGTGAGTAGCAACTAGACGAATTTTTTTAGCGATATAATAATTTGATTAATATAAAGGTGGTAATGATGAAACAAAAAATTATTTTGATTCACGGATATAATAAAAAATCTAAAGATATGAAGGTCTTAAAGAATAATTTAGAAAAGCTTGGATACGAAGGTGCCTTAGTAGATCTACCACTTACCTTCAAAGAAATTGAACACTCTACTAACATATTAGAAAGTATCATTTCTGAAATGTCAAAAGATATAAAAGAAGATGAAAAAATACATCTTGTTGGACATAGTACAGGTGGGTTAATTATAAGACATTTGCTATCTACTACTAAGTACTTAGATAAAATAGATAAATGTGTATTAATAGCAACACCAAATAATGGGAGTGAACTAGCAGATATTGTTGGTAACACTATGAGAATATTTACAAATATTTTTAAAACTTTAAAATCTATTCAAAGTGAAAATGTAAAAGCTTTAAACCTTAAAGATAATCATGAGATTGAAATTGGGGCAATAGCGGGTAATAAACAAAATCTATTTTTAGGCAAATTTCTAGCTGGAGAAAACGACGGTAGAGTTACAATAAGCTCTGTTAAGTTTGACGGTTTAAAGGATTTTGTCAAACTTCCCTATGGACATAAAGATATTCATTATCAACTTGAAACTGTTGAATTGATTGATTCGTTTCTAAAATATGGTACCTTTTATAAATAAAAAGCACAAAATCTGAATATATTAATTATCAATGGGTATATAAGGAAAATAGATTCCGAAAGATTAAACTATATATATAGAAAAAATCTGGCATAATGAATAAAAAGCATGTTAATAAAACAATTATAAGAATTTTTAAATAGGGGGAAGTTATGCTAAGAACAATAAAGAGAAAAATTATTTTTATATTATTATTATTGATGGTACCATTTATTTTAAATGTTATGTTTTTATTTACTACTTTAAAAGATTTAGAAAATGATGGTGTTGCAATAAATCTTTCTGGCAGCCAGAGGATGAGAACTATGCTGTTAGGTATGTATACATTAGATTATTTAGATGATATAGAAAGAGGAGAAAATACAGAAAAATCAAAAGAAATATTGACAGCTGAGTTAGAAAAATATAAGAAGATTATGGATGGTCTTGTAGAGGGAGATAAAACCCTTGGATTAAATAAGAATTCAAATCAAGATATTGTAAATGAAGTAATTAGTGCAGATAAAAATCTTTATAATTATATTGAACCTATTGAAAATGCAATAAATGGAAATATATCTGAGGATTTGAGAGAGCATATTATAGCTAATGCATCACCATTAAAAAATGAAATTAATGATATAGTTTTAATGTATCAAAAAAGTTATGATAATAAGATTAAGTGGCTAAAAATTGTTGAAGCTAGTATGTTGATCTTTGGATTTGTTATTTTCTTTGTTAGTGTTATGTTTAGTAAAAAGCTTATTACTACACCGGTTAATAATTTGCTATCTAAAATGAATGATATTGCTCAGGGAGAAGGCGATCTTACTTCAAGAGTAAATATTAATACTGGGGATGAGCTTGAAAGCTTGGGAAATGCATTCAATATTTTTGTAGAAAAAATCCAAATACTTATTAATAAACTGAAGGAAGATATTGAATTTATATCTACTGCTACTTATGATATACAAGGAGCAAGTGATTTAGTTAATGATGGTATCAATAATATATCTAATCAAGTTAATGAGGTATCTGATGTTGCTCAAACAAATGCTGGTGTATCAGAAGAAGTAAATGCTAGTATTGTAGAATTAGAGCATAATGCTAAAAATATATCTGACCAAATGAATGAAAATGCCAAAAAGAGTCAAGAAGTAGAGAAGTTTACAAGATTAGGAGATCAGTCTGTAACGGAAGTGCTAAAATCAAATAATTTAGTTATGGAATCTAATAAAAATACTAAAAAAATTATTAACGAACTTAGAAAATCAAGTAAGAATATTGGAGATGTTGTCACTTTAATTAAATCTATTGCTGAACAAACGAATCTTCTTGCTTTAAATGCTTCGATTGAGGCAGCAAGAGCAGGCGAGCAGGGGAAAGGTTTTGCTGTAGTTGCAGAAGAAGTGAGAAAATTGGCTGAAGAATCTAAAACATCAGTTCAATCTATTGTTGAAGCAATAGATTATATCCAAGATGCATCTATAAAAGCAGTTGAAGCTATAGAAGATGGAAATGTTAAATCAAATAATTCTGTTGAGCGTGCAAAAGAAGCTAAAGAGCAGTTTGAAAAAATCTTAGAATCTGTTTATGAAATTAAAGAATTCTCACGAGAATCAGCTGAATTATCTAATAAACAAGCTCGAATAACAGAAGAAATTTCAAATGCTACTGATCAAGTAACTCAAACTTCTGTAGAAAATGCTGCATCAGTAGATGAAATAAACTCTATCATTGTGAATCAAGCAAGGAGTTTTACAACAATTACAGAAAATATTACTAGATTAAATATGCAGACAAATCAATTGAAAAAATTATCAGATAAATTTAAGGTTTAATTATTATTAGAATGAAATAAAAAATATCCTATAGAAATAATAGGATATTTTTTATTGTATATTTTTTTTACTATAATATTAATATATATTCAAGTTAAATAGATTAAGTAAGCTTTTTATTTTAAATTTTTGTGAAATTATTTATAGTAAAGTTAAATTATTTATATTATTTGGTATAATAGTATTCACAGAAAATAAATTCCAAATAAACACTTAAAATCACAAAATAATGCTAAAAAGTAGGTGATATATTGTTAGCAAGAGATAGACAAAATAAAATATTAGAAAGGTTAAATCAACAAGGATCTATAAAAGTTTCTAAATTAATAGAATTATTTAATGTATCAATAGAAACTGTTAGAAGAGATTTAGAGTATTTAGAAAAAGAAGGATTATTAAAAAGGGTATATGGTGGAGCAGTATTAGAAGAAGTAAATAGTAAAGAGTTAAATTTTAAAGTAAGAGAGATTAAAGATGTTGATTTGAAAAAAGAGATTGCAAAAATAGCTACTAGGTATGTAAAAGAAGGAGACTCAATAGCATTAGATGTTTCAACAACAAATCATGAATTTGCAAAGGAACTTAAAAATCACTTTAATAATCTAACTATTATTACAAATTCGATTAATATAGCTTTGGAACTGTCTGATATGAAAAACTATAATATAGTTCTAGTAGGTGGATTGCTAAGACATGAAGAAAGATGTTTAGTTGGTAATTTAGCAGAAACTTTATTAGATGAATTTCATATAGATACAACATTTTTAAGTATGAGCGGAATTTCAGTGAATGCACAATTAACGGATTATGGATTTGGAGAAGTTGGAGTAAAGAAGAAAATGATCTGTATAGGACAAAAAACTATTGTACTTGCACAGAGTACAAAGTTTGATGTAGCATGTTTATTAAATGTAGCAACGTTTGATGATATAGATATGATAATAACTGATTCAAAACTTAATAAAAATATACTTCAAAAATATCTTGATTTAGGTGTTGATATTATAAACAAATAGGAGAAGACTAGTGAACTATTTCACTGGTCTTTTTATTTGTTTATAATAAATAATATTACTTTACAAGTTGTATTGTTGTGTGATTATGTGTAATTAATAGCAATTTAACATTTACTTAACTAGACCTTAATAAAATTCAAACAAAAGTATATTAAAATAAACTTGTAGTAAATAACAAATAAAAAATTGAAATAGGGAGTGATTTTGTGGAATTTATATCTAAGTTAAAAAATAATGAAAAGACGACTGCACTTATATATATATTGCCAGCTTTTATACCTCTTTTATTATTTTGGATATGGCCAATGATTAATTCTGTATATATAAGTTTTACAGATTGGGATTATATGAGTATTGATTATAACTTTGTTGGATTTCAAAATTATATAGACTTATTTACTGACCCTCAATTTTATAAAGTTTTAAAAAATACATTATATTTTTCTGTTGGTACTGTTATTCCAACAATAGTTGGAGGTCTTTGTCTCTCATTAATTTTAAAAAATAAAATAAGTGGATCAGGAGTATATAAAACCCTATTATTTTCTCCATGGATTACTCCAACAGTTGCAATATCAATTGTATGGTCATGGATATTTGAGCCAAGATATGGACTTGCCAACTGGATACTTAGTTTATTAAATCTTCCAAAGCTAGAGTGGACACATAGCTCTGAAACTGCAATGTTAGCAATAATAGTAGTAACAGTTTGGAAGGGAATAGGGTGGGCAATGATATTTTATCTTTCAGCACTTGAAAAAGTTCCAAAAGAACTTTATGAGGCAGCTTCAATAGATGGAGCAAATTCATGGCAGAAATTTAAAAATGTAACTTTACCAATGATATCACCTACAACTTTTTTCTTAACAATAATTACAACTATAAATGCACTTCAAGCTTATGATCAGATACAAATATTAACTCAAGGTGGACCTGCTGGAAGTACAAGAACAATACTTTATATGTATTATCAAAGTGCATTTGAAAACTTTAATATAGGGCAAGCAACGGCAGTAGCTACAGTATTAGTTATTATAACAGCAATATTATCTTTAATTCAATTCATTGCATCTAAAAAATGGGTTCATTATTAAAGAGGGGAGGTATTTATATGGAAGTAGTGCAAAAGTATATAGGGTTAAAGGCAAGAGAAAAAAATATAACTAAAAGAAAACTAAATATTAAAGGATTATTTACTCATTTAAGTCTTATATTCTTCAGTATTATAATGATATTCCCGTTTATATGGATGATAGTAAGTGCTCTTAAAACAAAAGAAGAAATGTGGCAGTTTCCACCGTCATTGATTCCACAAGTTCCACAGTGGCAGAACTTTATAGAAGCATTTGGTTCAGCACCTTTTGGATTATATATGTTTAATAGTACATTTACAGCAATTGCAATTGTTGCGATACAGGTTGTTAATTCTGCAATGATAGCATATGCATTAACACAACTTGAATTTAAAGGGAAAAAATATTTATTTGGAATAATACTTGGAACTTATATGCTTCCAGGTGCAGCAACATTTGTACCTAGTTATATAATTTTATCAAAGTTAAATCTTCTAAATTCATATACAGGATTAATAATATCAAATGCAGTCAATATATTTGGAATATTTTTGATAAGACAAGCATTTTTACAAGTAAATAAAAGCTTAGTAGAAGCAGCAAAAATAGATGGAGCAAATCACTGGCAAATACTTTGGAAAATATTATTCCCTTTAACGAAACCTTCATTTATAACTTTTGGGTTAATAAGCTTTGTTACTAATTATAATAACTATCTATGGCCTTCATTAATAATTAAAAATCCAGAACTAAATCTTATTTCTATGGGACTTAGACAGTTCTTTATTCAAGAAGGAGCTTATGGAACTGAGTGGCCAGTAGTTATGGCTGCAAGTACATTTACAGTACTTCCTTTATTAATATTGTTCTTAGTAGCTCAAAAATGGTTTATGAATGGATTTTCTGATACAGGTGTTAAAGGATAACCAATAATTAATATAAAGGAGAGAGTGGGATGAAAAATTTATTTAAAAAAGTTATCTGCTTATCAGTAGTAGTAGCAATTTTATTAGGTGTACTAAGTGGATGTTCAACTAAAGAGGAAGCTAAAACAATTGATGGAAAAATTGAAATTGAATACTGGTATGGATTAGGTGGAAAGCTTGGAGAAAATATGGCAGCTGCAATTAATGAATTCAATAAATCACAAGATAAATATGTAATAAAAGGAATAGCTCAAGGAAGTTATTCAGAAACATATCAATCACTTCAAGCATCTATAGCATCAGGTAATGCTCCCGGTGTAGTTTTACTTGACAATGCTTATACTAATACTTTGGCAAATAAAGGTTTACTTGAAGATCTAAATGAATTTGTTAAAAATGATGATAGTTTCAATGAAGATGATTTTGTAGAGGCTTTTATAAATCAGGGAAGATATAGTGATAAATTATATGCACTTCCAGCTTATGGAACTACTCAGGTATTATATTACAACAAAGAAGCTTTTGAAAAAGCTGGCATATCCGAAGATTCTTTAAATACATGGGAAGGTCTTGCTGATGCTGCAAGAAAGTTAACTGTAAAAAAAGGAGATGAAGTAGTATTTTACGGTTGGGAACCTATGTGGGGAAGATTAAATATGATAGATTCAGCATTAAGCAATGGAGCAAAATTTTTAAGTGAAGATGGAACTAAAGTTATGATAAATTCATCTGAATGGATGCATGTTTTAGAGTCATTTAGAAAGTGGATGCATGATGATAAAATAATGAGAATACACTATGGTGGACAAGGATGGGAATATTGGTATTCAACAATTGATGATGTAATGCAAGATAGAGCAGCAGGATATACAGGTTCTTCTGGAGATCAAGGAGATTTAGATTTTAATAAGCTTGCTGCACATGAACAACCAGCATGGAAAGGACATGAGGCAAGACCTATTGCTGAGGCTCAAAATTTAGCTATACCAATAGGATTAAGTGAAGAAGAAAAGCAATGTGCATATGAATTTATGAAGTTCTTTACAGGAACAAAAAATACAGCTAAATGGTCTATGAATACTGGATATATAGCAGTTAGAAAATCAGCAACTGATGATGAAGATTTTAAAACTTATGCTCAGGAAAATCCACAAGCATTAGTCCCACTAAAACAAGCTACACATGCATCTAAACGTTGGATAGATCCAACTGGTGGTAAAATTTATGATGCTATTAGTATAGCTGTAGATAAAGTTCAAATTGAAAACATATCTGCTAAAGAGGCTTTAGATGAAGCACAAAAGACCGCTCAAAGAGAATTAGATAAGATCCTTAATAAATAGAGATATATCAAGGAGGGGAAATAATGAATAAAAAAATAATAGGAAAAATAAATATGACTAAGCCTGTTCCCTTTATACATAAGTTTAGTGTTGAGGGAGGGCTTAATGCCCTCCAATTTAATATAGATACTGAACATGAACTAATGTTTTTAGTTTGGGATTCAAGAGGAATATTAAGAGTTCAACATTTGAGTGGTGTTGCTAATAAAACAGTAGTTATTTCAGAGAAAATTGAAAACTCAAGCATAGGAACATATCCAGGAAAAATAGTATCTGGAGAGTGGAAAATAGATGTTATTTATTATTCATCAAAAGAAATGAATGAAAATTCAGATGACGATTTATTTGGTGAATATAGAATTACAATTTCGGATAATACCAATTTAGATAGTTCTAAAATTTTAAACCTTGGTGAAGATTTATGGGTTGATTATGAGCTTGAAGATAAAATACTTACTTTAAATAAGTACGATTGGGATAAATTAATATCAGATCAAAAGAGATGGTACAAGGGAGATTTTCACACTCATACTAAACTTTCTGATGGAAGTATGACAAATGAAATGGCAATGAATCAAGCAAAATTAATGAATCTAGATTTTTTAGTAACTACTGAACACAATATAGTATCAACAGGATGGAAAAAAGGAGATACAGTTGTAATTCCAGGTATGGAGGTTACTACAACTAAAGGGCATTTTAATATACTTGGAATAAAAGAATATATAGATGTAAGAGATAAGTTTAAAGGTACAGAAATATTTACTCAGGAAACAATTGATATGATAATGGAAAAATCAAGAGATATGAATTCTCTTTGTAGCGTTAATCACTGTATGATGAATCCATGGCATTGGCAATTTAAAGATACAAAACTAGATAATATAAATACTATTGAAATATGTTGTGATCCTACTTATAATACAAGCTCTAAATCAAATGATATGGCTATAAAACTATTTGATATTCTATGGAATGATGGGCATAAAATATGGGGAGTAGGTGGAAGTGATTCACACTTATTACCAGATGAAATATATGAAAATTCAAAAGATCCTTCTCTAATTGGAGATCCAGGGACATATGTATTTGCAGATGGGTTAAGTGCTAATTCAATATTAAATTCAGTTAAAAATGGAAGAGTTTATATTTCAAGAGGTATAAATTTGGATTTGAAAATAACTCAAGATGATAGTGTATATTATCCTGGTTCAAAAATAGATTGTCTCAATAAAGAATTGAATGATATTGAGATAAATTATGAAGTTGAAATAAATAATTTAAATGATAAACTAAATATTTTATTTATTGAAAATGGAAAAGTTGTAGATAAAAAAGAAGTAAACAAGCCTGGAAAAGTTTTATTTAAAAGGTTATGGGACAAAAGTAAATATAATTGGGCTAGAATTGAAATAAGAAATGATAAAGGTGAGTTTGTTTCCTTTGTTAATCCAATATACTTAAATGAAAAAGAATCTAAACTAAAAACATGGATAGACTTATTAAATACATTGGAGGAAGTAAACGATGAAAATTAAAGGAATACTTTTTGATAAAGATGGAACATTAATAGATTTTCACTCTGTATGGATTGAAATATCAAATAGAGTTGTTGAAAATTTATTAATAGATTTGAATATAGAAACTACGACAGAACTAACTTATGAGCTTTTGAATTCAATAGGAATAGATAATGATAAAGTTGATCCTCATGGAATATTAGCATGTAATACATCTAGCTATTCAGGAGAAGCATTTGCAAAGATCTTATCTAAAAATGGGTATAGTATAGATTTTGATAAAGTAATAGAATTAACAGAATATTATTTTGACTATTATTCAACGCATAGCTCTATTGAATTTAAAGAATTAGCTGATTTAAAATCTCTTTTAAATAATTTAAAATCGAAGGGTTTATTAATTGGAACTGCAACTGCTGATACAAAAGTGGCAACTGAATTTTGTTTAAATAAACTTGGAATAATTGACTATTTTGATTTTATTGGAGCTGATGATGGATATATAAAGCCAAAGCCACATCCAGAGATTTTAGAAAAGTTTTGCAAAGAATACGATATTCAGAAAAATCAAATTGTAGTCGTAGGAGATACAAAAAATGATATGAAGTTTGCAAAAAATGCTGGAGCGGCCATGGCAATAGGAGTATTATCTGGAGTTAGTGATGAAAAAGACTTAATAGATACATCGGATGTTATATTTAAATCAGTAGATGAGATTATAGTAGATGATCAACTGTTATGGGAAAGGTAGAAAAAATGAAAAACTCTATTTTATTATCTAAAATATCAATTATGTTTAGTGTAATAATCTGGGGGGTTGCAATTGTTAGTTTAAAAGTAATAGTAACTTATTTTCCACCAATGACAGCTAATTTTATTAGATTTTCACTAGCTTCAATAATTTTGATAATTTTACTAAGAGTTTTGGAACCAAAATCAAAAATAGATAAAAAAGATTTATTAATTATTTTAAAAACGGGAGCACTTGGAATATCAGTATACTATTACTTTGAAAGCTTGGGCCTTTTGTATGTAGATGCTTCAACAGCGGGATTAATTTCAGGAACTATACCAATAATGACTTTATTTGTAGATTCTATAGTAAATAAAAAGAGGCTATCTACAATAGATATATTTATATTTTCACTTTCTACAACTGGAATTTTTCTAATAGTGTATGGAAACTTAGAATTTAAATATGGAATAAGTCAGTTGTATGGATATATTTTTATGGTTATAGGGTGCTTTTCATGGGTTATATATACTATATTTACAAAAAAATTAGAGAAGAAATATTCATCACTGAGTCTTATAACATATCAAAGTATAGCGGGAAGTATTTGTTTAGCTCCATCTTTGTTAATTGAGAAATTTAATTTGATTTCATGGATTAAAGAAGGAAATAACATACAATTAGTAATATTAAACTTATTATTCTTGAGTATATTTGGATCTGCTATTGCTTATTATCTTTATTTATATGGCTTTAGAAAAATAGGAGCTAGTAGGTCTTCACTTTATATGAATCTAATCCCAGTAGTATCCCTTTTAGCGGGTGTATTTATTTTAAATGAAAGTATTGGTTTAAATAAAATTTTAGGTGCAGTATTTATAATTACTTCGGTATTAATTTCTGACAATAAAAAACTAGAAAATTTAAAATATAGATTTATAGTCAAAAAAGTTTAGGAGGTCTACAAATGGCTGAATTAGTTTTAAAAAATATAAATAAATACTATGAAGATGGATATCATGCAGTAAAGGATATAAATTTAGAAATACAAGATAAGGAATTTGTTGTTTTAGTAGGTCCATCTGGGTGTGGAAAGTCAACTACTCTAAGAATGATTGCTGGACTTGAAGATATATCAGAAGGTGAATTATATATAGATAATAAGTTAGTAAATGATGTATCATCAAAAGATAGAGATATAGCAATGGTATTTCAAAATTATGCACTTTACCCTCATATGAGTGTGGAAGAAAATATGGCATTTGGTTTAAAATTAAAAAAAGTTGATAAAAAAGAGATTAATCAAAAAGTAAAAGAGGCTGCACAGATATTAGGAATAGAAAGTCTATTAAAAAGAAAACCAAAGCAACTTTCTGGAGGACAAAGACAGCGTGTAGCTTTAGGAAGGGCAATAGTTAGAAATCCAAAGGTTTTCTTAATGGATGAACCATTATCTAACTTAGATGCAAAGCTTAGAGTAACAATGAGATATGAAATAAGTAAGCTTTATAGAAAACTAAATACAACTTTTATATATGTAACTCATGATCAAACAGAAGCAATGACTATGGGTACAAAAATTGTTGTATTAAATCAAGGAATAGTTCAGCAAGTTGGATCCCCTATAGAAATATATGAAAAACCTAAAAATACATTTGTAGCAGGATTTATAGGAAGTCCGCAAATTAATTTAATAGAAGTTGATGTTATTGAAGAAGATGGGATATATATTTCATCTAAAGATTTTAAATTTAAACTTTCTAATAAAATGTCGGATTTATTAATAAAAAAAGGGTATGTAAATAAGAAAGCTATTTTAGGAATAAGACCAGAAGATATTTATGAAAAGGCTAATAATGACTTAAACTTAAGTGAAGAAATTAAGCTTAAAATTGATAATATTGAAAACCTAGGTTCAGAGACATATTTATACTTAAAGTCAGATGAAAATAAATATACAGCTAAAGTATCATCTTCTATAAATAAAATAGGACAAGTATCTAGTTTATACTTTAATTTAGATAAGATTCATTTATTTGAATTTGAAACTAAGGAAAGGATATTTCAATAGTTAAATATATTTCACACAGAATAGGGGTAATATATTTAGGTAATTTAGTAGAAATTGAAAGAAATTCAATTTCACTACATTATGATTATAAAAAAAGTGGAATAGATTATAGCTTGGGTGAATCTTACCTTATGAGTGAAGGACATTATGTTTTAGCCACTGAAGAATAAATTCAAGCATGGACAAATGCATAATTTTATAAAGTTAAGGTTTAATAAATATAAAATGACGCTTGTTAACAAGCGTCATTTTGATTTATTGATTATTCTTCATAACGTAAAACATATTCTTTTTCGTTTATTTCATATATTTTTTCAATTTCATTAGAAATTAAATTATCAATTTTATCATTATAACAAAACTTAGAACATATGCCGCAGTTAGAGCTTAACTTTCTTGGGACAGGCATTAGTTCACTTTTAATATTATTTTTCTTACAGAATCTATCGAATTTAATGGCTCCTGAATGGGTAAAAAATATTGCTATATATTCATTCATTGTATTACCTCGCTCTATTTTTGGGCATTTATAATATAATCTTCTTCGATTTCTTTTACTTCATACTTATATCCTGAGCTTTTTAAGAACCTAGATATATTATTTACTGCAGTATTATCATCTGCAACGATTTCAATTTCTTTTGGATTAGAACTTACAGCATTTTTTGTTATAAGAACAGGTTGAGGACAAGACATACCTCTTACATCAACTTTAACCACTTTTAAGCAACTCCTTTACCTTTAGATTTTAGATTAACCATATCAGAATTTAAGTAAGATATTAGGCCAACAACTAAAAGACAAACTATAACAGCTATTTTGCCGTTAGGAGAAGGTCCTTTAGGGCTTGCAGCTAAAGCAAAGTTGTGACAAATGGCAGCACCTATAAGCAGTCCCATAACTGTAATTGCTGAATCTGTATTACCTTCACCAGATAAAATTAATTGTCTCATAGGGCATCCACCTAGTAATACACTAGACCATCCACATAAAACCATTCCTAAGAAGTTCCAAAGTCCATCGGAATGAGCAATAGGTTGAGCTTCAAACCCTATGTTAAAGTATCCTAAAGCAATATTTCCTATTAATGCAAATACAAGTATAGCTATAAATCCAGATATTAAATATGTATCTTTAAATAATATTAAATCTCTTATTCCACCTACCATACAAAGTCTAGTTCTTTGAGATAAAATACCAACTATTAATCCACAAGCTAAAGCAATAAGAGCTGGTGCGTGCATAGCTCCAGGTCCTTCTTCACTAAAGAATATAAAGCTTGGAGCTGATATTAGTAAAATTACTAAGAATATATTCATTATAGGGAATATATAACCTTCTGATTTAGGTAATTTATAATTTCTTTTAAGAGAAAATCCTTTGTTTAATGAAGCAATACCTAAAATAATACCAAAAGTAAAACCTATAATTCCAACTATAGCATTTAAATCCCCTCCTGCAAGTCTTAAAACCATTCTAAGAGGACATCCTAAAAACATTAGAGCTCCTATCATTACAGTAACACCTAAGGTAAATCTAATAAATGGAGAAGATCCACCTTTAACATTGAATTCTTTTTTCAAACTAGCTACTGCGAAAGAACCTAAAACTAGTCCCATAACTTCAGGTCTTAAATACTGAACAACTGCAGCTCTATGAAAACCAAGTCCTCCTGAGATATCTCTTACAAAACATGCTATACAAAAACCCATGTTTTTTGGATTTCCAAGTTTAACTAGAAGTACAGCGATAATACCAACAATGGCACCTGTAAATATAATACCTTTTTTTGACTCCATTCTACGAAACCTCCTTAAATGTAATATATTGCAAACATGATTTTATCAGAATATTGAAATAAAGTTAAATAGAAAAAATGTATAATTTGTCATAAATATATAATAATTTTCTATTATTGTAAAAATAAGTAATGTTATAAAATAAAGGTATATTAAACATAGGAGGGATATATATGAAATCAGTATATTTAGACAATGCAGCAACTTCTTTTCCAAAAGCTATAGGTGTTTCAAAAAGTATTCTAAATTACTTAGATAATATAGGTTGTAATGTAAATAGAGGAGCTTATAGTTCTTCATTTGAAGCAGAAAATATAGTATTTGAAACTAGAGAATTAATTTGTAAGTTATTTAACTTTGATAAAGAAGAAAATGTAGTTTTTACAAAAAACGTAACAGAGAGTTTAAATGTATTAATAAAAGGATTAATAAAAAAAGGAGATCATATAATAGTATCTTCTATGGAGCACAACGCTGTTATGAGACCTATTAATTCATTAACGAAACAAGGTGTAGAATTTTGTAGGGTACAGTGTAGTGTATTTGGAGAATTAAATGCTAGTGATTTAATAAAAAATATAAAGCCCAATACAAAGGCCGTTATTATGACACATGCTTCTAATGTATGTGGAACAATATTAAATCTTGAAGAAATAGGTAAGATTTGCAGAGATAATAATATATTTTTCATTATAGATTCTGCTCAAACAGCTGGATTTTTAAATGTAGATTATAAAAAGTTAAATGCTGATGCTATAGCTTTTACAGGACATAAATCACTTTTAGGACCACAGGGAATAGGAGGATTTGTTGTAAGTGATAAATTAGTAGATGAAATGAGTACTTTTATAGAAGGAGGAACAGGAAGCTTATCAGAACATGAAATTCAACCAGATTATATGCCGGATAAATTCGAGGCAGGTACTTTGAATATTCCTGGAATATATGGACTTAATGCTTCTTTGAAATATTTGTTTGAAGAAGGAATAGATTCAATAAGAGAAAAAGAATTAAATCTTTTAAATGTATTTTTAGAAAAAGTTAATAATATAGAAAATATAAGGGTAATAGGGAAAAGCGGAATAGAGGGAAGAACAGCTTTAGTTTCTATAGATTTTAAAGAGTATGATAATGCAGCTATATCATATAAGCTTTATGAAGATTTTGGTATTATGACAAGATGCGGACTTCATTGTGCTCCTTTTGCACATAAAACTTTAGGAACTTTTCCTGATGGCACAGTAAGATTCAGCTTTAGTCATTTTAATACTATTGATGAAGTTAATTACACTATTAATAGTATAGTTAAGTGCTTAAAATAGATGTAAAAAACTTATTTATAACAAATAAAAAAACTCTATCACGATGATTGATAGCATAGAGTTTTTTTATAACAAAAATATACAATTTGGTTATATAATAAGCATGACGTTACTTTAGATGAAGTGAGTTGTACATAATATCGAGTTAGAAAGATAACTATTAAAGGGGGACAAGACTATGAAAAAGAAAATTTTAGCATTGTTATTAATGATGATCCTTGCTGTATCTGTAGTAGGATGTGGATCAAATGAGGTACAAGAAAATACAGGAGAAGAAAAGACGTATCAGTACTATACCGCAGAACAGGTTAAAGAAGCAATTGAAAATGGTGATGATATAACACTTGTGGATATACAGGTTGAAGAAGAGTGGAATGCGCATCATATAAAAGGAGCTATATCTACAAAAGCCTATCCAGTTAAAACTGATGAAGAAAGAGCTAAGGTTGATGCTGTAATACCTAAACTTGAAGGAGATAATCCGATAATAGTAGTGTGTCCAGGAGGTAAAGGTGGAGCTCAAAGAACTATAGACCATCTTATTAAAAGTGGTGTAAAGGCTGAAAGACTTTTCATACTTGAAAATGGTCAAGGTGGATGGCCTTATGATGAGCTTTTAGAAAAATAGAAAAGAAATGTAATTGTAAAAAAATTCAAAATAATATATAATAAAGGAAATACTATTGTAAAGGAGGATTAAGAATGAAGATTATGGCTTATAGTTGTTCAGTTTCAAAAAATGGCGTATCTCTTTTTTACGGGAGAAGTGCGTTCATTGTTAAGAAACTACGAGTATAAGGTCGTAATTTTTTAATCCTTATATAAAGACGCACACTCCTAATTATCGATGTTTAACAATACAAAATTAGGAGTGATTTTTTATGCAAAAAAATATTAAATTAAGTTACGTATACAACTTTTTCTTTAGTTTTAATATAACATCAGCTATTTGGGTACTATACCTAAGCTTCAAAGGACTTACCTTGGTAGAAATAGGTTTATTAGAATCTATATTTCATTTAACTAGCTTTTTATGTGAAATTCCAACTGGAGCTATTGCAGATATATATGGACGAAAAACAAGTATTATAATAAGTAGAATTTTTAGCTTTATATCAACAGTTCTTATGATTTGTTCAGATAGTTTTACTGGGTATGCTTTTAGTTTTGTATTTTCAGCTTTATCGTATAACCTACATTCTGGAGCAGCAGAATCTATAATATACGATAGCATGAAGCTTTTGAATAAAGAAGGTGAATACAAAAAGACGTACGGATCAATATCCTTTTACATGGAAATCGCAAGAGGATTGGCTATATTACTTGGAGGAATACTTTCTGACTTTAGATTTGTGTATGCGTATGGTTTAGCCTTGTTTATAGATATATTTGCATTAAGTAGTGCGACATTTTATGTTGAACCTAATATAGAGCATAAGAGTCACAATGAAAATGTATTTATACATCAATTAAAAGAAAGCTTTAAGATATTAAAGGAAAGAAAAATAGCTCTATATTTGATTTTATTTTACGCTTTTATATCTACGATAGATACTACAGTATACTTTTATTGTCAAAAGCACTTTGAGAATATGAGTATATCTAGAACTTCAATAGCTATTATCTATGGAGTAACCAATGTATTAGGAGCTATAAGCTCTAAGTATGCTTATGTTGTAGAGAAAAGATTAAATAAGAAAACTATTATTACAATGCTTTGTATTGCAAATATTTTTATACTAATTGGATTCTCAGTATTTAAAGGATATTTTTCTATTATAATCTTTTTATTATCTTGTATGATAAGTGGATTTACGATACCTATTTTTAGTGATTATATAAACTCTTTAATCCCATCACAATATAGAGCAACTATACTATCATTTGATTCTGTATGTTTTAGCATATTTATGCTAGTATTATTCCCGATTGTTGGATTGATGGCTCAAAGTTTTGGAATAGCAACGGCATTTGGAATTATAGGGGGAGTACTTATACCTATAGTTGGGATTATAGTTTATAAGATGAAAGATTAAAAGTTATTAATTATATAGCGACGGAATTTTGATGAATTCCGCCGCTATAATATTGACATAAAAATTCAAATATGATATATAAAAGATAGGAGTTATCACTCGACAACTTAGAGTGCTAACAAAATGATTATATACATAAGGGTGAAAGGAGAGATAAATTTGGAAACTAAACAATTCAAAGCAGAATCTAAGAGATTACTAGATCTTATGATCAACTCAATTTATACTCACAGGGAGATTTTTTTAAGAGAGCTTATTTCGAATTCGAGTGATGCTATAGATAAGATATACTACAAGGCATTGACTGATGATAATATAACATTTAATAAAGGCGACTACTATATAAGCATAGATGTTGACAAGGACAATAGAGTAGTTAAAATATCAGATACTGGTATTGGAATGGATAAAGATGAACTTGAAAATAATCTAGGGGTTATAGCTAAGAGTGGATCATTACAGTTCAAAAAGGATAATGAAATAAAAGATGGACATGATATAATAGGTCAATTTGGAGTAGGTTTTTACTCAGCATTTTTAGTAGCTGATAGTGTAACTGTTGTAAGTAAATCTTTTGGGTCTGATGAAGCTTATAAGTGGGAGTCTAAAGGGGTGGAAGGTTACACTATAGAAGAATGTACTAAAGATAGTGTAGGAACAGAAATTACACTTAAGATAAAAGAAAATACAGAAGATGAAGATTTTGATAAGTATTTAGAAGAGTATACAATAAGATCTATAATCAAGAAATACTCTGATTTTATAAGATACCCAATTAAGATGGATGTAACTACTAAAAAGCCTAAAGAAGGAACTGAAGGTGAATTCGAAGACGTTGTACAAGAAGAAACTATAAATAGCATGGTTCCTATATGGAGAAAGAATAAGAATGAGCTTAAAGATGAAGACTATCAAAACTTTTATGCAGAAAAGCATTATGGATTTGATAAGCCTCTAAAGCATGTTCACCTTAGTGTTGATGGTATGATAAGATATAATGCTATCTTATATATTCCAGAGAAAACTCCATTTGATTTTTATACTAAAGAGTATGAAAAAGGTTTAGAGCTTTATTCGAGCGGAGTTATGATTATGGAAAAATGCTCTGATTTACTTCCAGATTATTTTGGATTTGTAAAAGGTATAGTAGACTCTGAAGATTTATCTTTAAATATATCAAGAGAAATACTACAACATGATAGACAATTAAAGTCTATTGCTAAGAATATAAAGAATAAAATAAAGAATGAGTTAAAGAACTTATTAAAGAATGAAAGAGAAAAGTATGAGAAGTTCTATGAATCATTTGGAAGACACTTAAAGTATGGGGTTTATAGTGATTTTGGAGCTAATAAAGAAGTACTTCAAGATTTACTTATGTTCTATTCATCAAAAGAGAAGAAGATGGTTACTTTAGATGAATATGTATCTAGAATGCCTGAGGATCAAAAGTATATATACTATGCTGCTGGAGAGTCTATTGATAGAATTGATAAACTACCACAAACTGATCTTATAAAGGATAAAGGATATGAAATACTTTACTTTACAGATGATGTAGATGAATTTGCTATAAGAGTTCTTATGAATTATAAAGAAAAAGAGTTCAAGTCTGTATCTAGTAAAGATTTAGGAATAGAATCAGATGATAGTGAAACTTCAGTTGATGAGAATGAAAACAAAGATTTATTTAACTTTATGAAAGAATCTTTAGCTGATAAGGTTAAGTATGTTAAAGCATCTAAGAGACTTAAGAAGCATCCTGTATGCTTATCAAATGAAGGGGATCTTAGTATAGAAATGGAAAAAATACTAAATGCTATGCCTGAGAGCCAAGGTGTAAAAGCGGATAAGGTATTAGAGATAAATGTAAATCACGATATATTTAAATCTTTAAAAGATGCTTATGAAAATGACAAAGATAAGTTTAAGTTATATACAGGATTACTTTACAACCAAGCTCTTCTTATAGAAGGACTTCCTATAGAAGATCCTGTAGAGTTTACTAATAACATGTGTAAGATAATGAAATAGATATGATAAAATAATAAACTCCTTGAATTTTATTCAAGGAGTTTATTATTTTATCCGAAAGTTAATTGACATTATATATTTTTTTTAATACAATAATATCATAAAACGATATCGTAGTTCGATATCGAAATGAATTATACAAGGAGAGAAAAATGAAAGATAAGATATTAAGAAAATTGTTTTTAGGTTTTATGCAAATACATATACTTCATCATGCTAAAGAAAAGCCTATATACGGAACATGGATTATGGAAGAATTGCAAGAGCATGGATATAAGACTAGTCCAGGGACCTTATATCCTATGTTAAATAGAATGGAAAAAGAAGGTCTATTATTAAAAACAGAAGAAAATGTTGACGGGAGAATAATAAAGTTTTATACGACAACAAAACTAGGAGAAGAAATTTTAGATGAAGCAAAAGAGAAAGCAGGTGAACTATTTGGGGAAATAGAAGAAAAGGGTGATGACGTTGATTAAATTTAAAAATATAAATTTAAGATTTGATGATAAGGTTATATTTGAAAATTTTAATATGGATGTTATGGACGGGGAAAAAATACTTTTAAAATCTCCTTCAGGTAAAGGAAAATCAACATTACTTAAATTACTTTTGGGATTTCACAAGATAAACTCAGGAGAAATATTATTTGATTCTAGGAAATTAGAGAAGAATAATCTTGTGTATTTTAGAACTAACATAGCTTATTTAAGTCAAGATGTTGAATTAAGAAATCAAAATATTTGGGACTTAATTGTTGAGGTCTTTTCTTATAAACATAATAAGAATATAAAAATTACTAAAGAGAAGTTTTTAGATGTTGCAAATTATTTTGATCTACCAAAAGATATCATAAAAAAGGAAGCAAGAGAGCTTTCAGGCGGAGAAAGACAAAGATTAGGTCTTGTTATATGTATATTATTAGATAGAAAAGTATGGCTTTTAGATGAAGTAACTTCTGGACTTGATAAAGATATGAAGCAAAGAGTAGTAGACTATGTTTTAAAGCTGGATAAGACAGTTTTAATAGTTTCACATGATAATATTTGGAGTGAAAATAATATCGTCAGAATAGAGGAGTGGTAAATAATGAATGTACATGAAATTTCTTATTTATCTATAGCCAGCTTAGTTTTTTTTATAATCCCAATTATTCTAATAAACAATAAGTTGGGTATTAATATAAATAAAAAAATGTTTTTTTCTATAGGCAGAATGGTAATACAGCTTACTTTAGTTGGGGTGTTTTTGCAATACCTTTTTGATATTAATAATCCTTATTTAAATTTTTCTTATTTAGTTTTTATGATATTTATTGCTAGTTTTTCAACAGTTAAATCTTGTGGTTTGAATATAAAAAAGTTCATCATTCCATTATTTTCATCATTTATAATTCCAAATATAATTGTATTAATGTTTTTTAATGTTTTTGTTATAAGAACGGAGAATGTGTTTAATGCTCAATATATGATTACTATTGCAGGAATGTTATTAGGTAATAATTTAAGCGGTAATATTATATGTATAAACAATTTTCACAATAGTATAAGAGAAAATAAAGAAGAGTATTATTATTTTTTAAGTATTAGTGGAAATAAGATAGAAGCTTTGAAACCATATTTTAAAAATGCTGTTTTATCTTCTGTAAATCCTACAATAGCGTCTATAGAAACAATAGGATTGGTGTCTTTGCCAGGAATGATGACAGGACAGATTTTAGGTGGGGCAATACCATTAACAGCAATAAAGTACCAGATAGCTATAATGATAGCTATTTTAATAGTAAGGTATTTTGGATCTATTTTAGCATTAATTCTTACTGGTTTAAAAATGTTTGATGAATATGATATTTTAACAATTAGATAAAAGAAAAATATAAGTATAGAAATAGAAGCTATTTCTATACTTATATTTGATTAATAATTTATACTATCTAAAATACCTCTTAACTTATCAGATGATTTTTTTAAGTTATTCATTTCTTCATCTTCTAGATTAAGATCTAATTTCTTACTAACTCCGTGTCTATTTACTATTGTAGGAATACTTAGTGCAACATCTGAAAGACTGTACTCTCCATTTAGAACACTTGAGACCGTTAAAACAGAGTTCTCATTTCTAAGTATAGCTTCTACAATTCTTCTTGTTGCTAGTGATATTCCATATTGAGTAACACCTTTTCTTTTTAGAATTTCATATCCTGCATCTCTTACTTGTTCAAATATTTTTTGAGTATTAATATCACAGCTATTTATACAAAGAGGGCAGGATTTGTCAATTCTAGATCCAGCTACATTAGTAAGACTCCAAACTGCAACCTCACTATCACCGTGTTCTCCTATTATATAGCCATGTACATTTCTAGTATCTATGTTAAATTTATTGCTAAGTAAATATCTAAATCTTGAGCTGTCAAGCACAGTACCTGTACCAATTACTTTGTTTTTGTCATAATTTACACTTTTTACTGCTACATAAGTTAGTACATCAACAGGGTTTGTTGCTATTATGATTAAGGCATCTTCTGTATATTTAACTATTTCTTTCATTGTATTCTCTATGATTTTACTGTTTTTATTAGCAAGATCAAGCCTAGTTTCACCAGGTTGTATACTAGGACCCGCTGTAATTATTATAATATCTGCATCTTTACAATCAGAGTAATCTCCAACTCTTATCTCCATCGGCTTTACAAAAGATACACCATGATTTAAATCCATGGCTTCTCCCTCTGCCTTTTCTTTATTTATATCAATAAGAACTATCTCAGATATTAAACTAGAGTGCATCAAAGTAAAAGCTGTAGTAGAACCTACAAATCCGGTACCTATAATAATAACTTTATTAGTTTGTTTATTCATAAATATCTTCCCTTCTAAATTATACGTATGGTTTTAGTATATATTTTATTTGGAATTTTATTTATGAAGGTTAAACTTTTTTGACTATTTCATCTTACCGCCTTATCTATAATTCCTCCACCTAAACATTTTTCTCCTTGGTAAAAGACAACAAATTGACCTTCTGTAATAGCTTTAGCTGGGTGATTAAATTCTACTGTACAACTACCATCAGATTTGGGATGTACGATTACTCCTACATCTCTTTGTCTGTATCTAAACTTAGCAGTACATTCAAAAGAATCATTTGGAATTTCTCCACTTATCCAGTTTATATCATTAGAAACTAATCCACTAAAGAATAACTTAGGATTCTTATCTCCTTGAACTACATATAATATGTTATTTTTTATATCTTTCTCAGCAACAAACCAAGGCTCATCTGTACCTATTCCGCCAATACCAATTCCTTTTCTTTGACCGATAGTATAATGCATAAGGCCATGATGATTCCCAAGGACTTTTCCATCATAAGTCATGATTTTCCCTGGTTGGGCTGGCAGATACCTACTTAGGAATTCATCAAAATCTCTTTCACCAATAAAACATATACCTGTGCTATCTTTCTTTTTAGCAGTTGCAAGATTAGCTTCAACAGCAAGTTTTCTTACTTTGTCTTTAGTTAAATGACCTATGGGAAACATAGCCTTAGATAATTGATATTGATTTAAACCACATAAGAAATAAGTTTGATCCTTATTAGGATCAGCTCCACGTAAAAGAGTATATTTACCATCATTAAAATCAACTTGTGCATAATGACCCATGGCGATATAATCTGCTTCTAATTTTAATGCATAATCTAAAAAGGCCTTGAACTTTATTTCTTTATTACAAAGAACATCTGGATTGGGAGTTCTACCGTTTTTATATTCTTTCAAGAAATATTCAAATACATTATCCCAATATTTTTTAACAAAGTTTACTGTATAGTATGGAATGCCTATTTGATTGCATACTTTTTGAACATCTTCATAATCTGTAGTTGTAGTACAAACTCCTTCATCATCTTCTTCATGCCAATTTTTCATAAACAATCCTATTACATCATAACCCTGTTTTTTTAATAATAAAGCAGCTACCGAAGAATCTACTCCTCCAGACATACCTAATATTATTTTTGTATTTTCAGGAGATTTTTCCATATATATCACCTTTCTATTCTATTTATTAATAATGTTTCGTTTTACTTGTTATATACTAATATTCTTTGGAATTTTTATAGAATATAAACGGGTATTATGAAAAAATCAAAATTAAGAACTAATATTATGAAAGAGAATGTTTATTTTAAGAACTAATTATATAGAGCTAGAAATTTTTCATCATTATTCATAGATTTCAACTGGAGTTTTTAATTTAGCATATTTCCAAAGTGTTTTAATATCTTTATCAGATAATGCTATACATCCCCAAGTCCAGTCTGAAGAACTTCCACCACCGTGTATTCCAACTTCTCCTCCAAGCAGAGTTTTCCAAGGTGGTCGTACTTTGTTTATATTTGCTTCTTCGATTTTTTTAAATGTATCTTGGTCTATAAGACCACTGTCTAATCCTCTTTTAGCATCCTCGATATTAGGATAACTTAGTCCTAAGAAAAGAGTAAATCTACTTTTATCATTTCTAGTACAAACATAATATTTTCCAACAGGTGTTTTTCTATCTCCTTCTTTATTCTTATCACCTACAGGAGCAGAACCAAGACCTATATTAAATTTATCAACTAATTGACCATCAGCATATAATTCTAATACTCTTTCTTTTTTGAATATCTTTATTAAAGTATTTTGTGGATCAACTTCAATTTCTTCAAAAGTATCTCTAGAATTCGTTAATAAATATGCTGATAAAGCAGAAAAGATAAAACCAAATACTAATAACATTCCTGTAAATTTGTTCATTTTAAAAAATTTCATAAATACTTTATCTCCTCCTATTACAATTATTTACAAAAAAAAGATTGATTTAATGTTAAATTGTATTATACCACTTAGGAAAAAATTAAAAAAGGTTTCATTATTACCTTTTTATGGTTCTTTTTAATATTTTTTTTCAAGATATATGAATGTAAAATAATACTAAGCAATGATACATTTTGATTAAAAAATATATATAAAATAGAAAACGGAGGTAATAATTATGAAAAAAGGAATGAGTTTAGCTTTAGGACTTACTATGGCTTTGAGTTTATCAGTTAATGCATTTGCTGAATCATCTTACACAGTTAAGAGTGGAGATGTACTATGGAAAATTGCAAATAAACATGATACAACATGGCAGGAGTTAGCAAAAATAAACAAACTTAAGAATCCAAATCTGATTTTCCCTGGTCAAATAATAAAGATTAATACTAATGAAGAAGCAAAAACTGAGGTTAAAGAAGTTAAGAATAATAAAGAGATGAAAAATTCAGAAAAAGTAGTAGCAGTATTAAATAGTATTGAAACAGGTGATACATCAGCAATTGCATATATTAATCCAGAAAAGTATATTCAACATAATTTATCTGCTGGAGATGGATTAGCAGGTTTTGGAGAATTACTTAGCAAGCTTCCTAAAGGAAGTGCATCAGTAGATGTAGTTAGAGTATTTGAAGATGGAGATTATGTTATAACTCAGACAGATTATAACTTCTTTGGACCAAAAGTTGGGTTTGATATATTTAGATTTGAAAATGGCTTAATAGTAGAGCATTGGGATAATTTAGCTGAAAAAAGTGTAAATCCTAATCCAAGTGGAAGAACACAACTTGATGGAGAAACTAAAGTTACTGATTTAGAGAATACAGATAAAAATAAAGCATTAGTTAAAGACTTTGTTAATAACGTATTAGTAGAAGGTAAATATGAAACAATGGGACAATATTTTGATGGAGATAACTATATCCAACATAATACTCAAATTACAGACGGGTTATCAGGTTTAGGCCAAGCTATAGAAGCCATGGCTAAGCAAGGAATTAATATGGTATATGAGAAAAATCATATGATACTAGGTCAAGGTAATTTTGTTTTATCAGTAAGTGAAGGAACTTTCGGAGGACAGAAGGTAGCATACTATGATTTATTTAGAGTTGAAAATGGAAAAATAGCAGAGCATTGGGATGTAATCGAAAATATTCCTAATAAAGAAGAGTGGAAAAATAATAGCGGTAAATTCTAGTTTCAATAAAAATTTAATCTAATATAAAAAAGCAAGTAGATTGTTAACAATCTACTTGCTTTTTTATATTAGATAATACCCCTTGATAATTAAATATTCAATTGATATTATTTAAATAGATGAGATAGATATCTAATAAAAAGACATAATTTGAGGAGTAGATATGGATACAATCAAGAGAATTGAATTTTATAAAAACAAAAATAAGAACTTTGATTTTGAGATTATACGATTAAAAGATTTTTTTGGAGATAAATACATAAAATATATTACTCATATTCATAGACTTAATTTCTATAATATATTGTGTATAACTTCAGGGAAAAGTCAGCATGAAATTGACTTTAAACTATATCCTTATAAAGCAGGCGATATTCTGCTGATATCTAAAAATCAAGTACAACGATTTTATCCAAAAGGAGATATTGATGGGTATTTAATATTATTTACAGATACTTTTTTATATCGTCATCTACATTCAAATATATCTGAGTTTTTAGAGCCTTTTCAATCTACTTATCTTCATCCTATTGTAAAATTTGATAATAATAGTGATGGGTTTGAACGAATTCAATTGGATACACTATATAAATACTATATTGATAAAAACAATGTGTTAAAGCCTGAAATTTTAAAATCTCATCTAAGAACATTGATGTTGTTGATTAAAAGAAATAGTTTAGAAAATCAAAATAATATAGATGCTCACACTTACGAAAAGTTTATTACATTTATGAATTTAGTTGAAGATAATTTTAAACATAAAAAGACGGTTCAAGAATATGCAGATCTTATGTATGTTTCAAAGAAAACTGTGAACTCAATTACTAGAAAGGCAGTTGATTTATCTGCGAAACAATTTATAATTGATCGTGTTATTTTGGAGATTAAAAGATACCTTTCACAAGGAGATTTAACAGTTAATGAGATAGCTGAAATTACTGGGTTTGATGAACCTTCAAACTTAACAAAATTCTTTAAACGTTATGAAGGATTGACTCCATCTGAGTTTAGGAAAAAACAGCAAATATATATTTAACATTGAATGGCACCTTAATATTAAGGTGCCATTTTTACAGTTTTTGAATCCGAATTTACCTGTCGAATTATAGAAAATAAGAATACAATTAATTACACACGATGAATTGCTAAGGGGTGAGATTATGGAACTTGGTTGGATAGTATTGATACCAGTAGTATTAGCTATTGTTTTAGCCTTTACTACTAAAAATGTTTTCGTTGCATTATTATCCGGTATCATTTCGGCAGGTATTATTATTGATATTCAAGATAGTCAATTATTTTCTGGATTAAACAGCATATATAAGGTATTTCAAGATGAGTGGGCAGCAAAATCCATATTATTTTGTTTAATGATTGGTGCATTTGTTTATGTTATTGAGGCATCTGGCGGTGTTCATGGCATGGTAATTTTACTAACAGAGCGTAAGAAAATGATTAAGTCAAAACTAGGAGCGGAATTAGTGGCTTATATAATAGGTTTATTGATGTTTATTGATGGAACAAGCTCTATTGTAATATCAGGAGTTGCTTCACGTCCTTTGTTTGACAGATTTAATGTTTCAAGGGCAAAACTGGCTTATATTACCGATTCAACATCATCGCCGATAGCTTGGTTAGTTCCGTTTAATGGAGCGGGAGCATTTTTAATGGCGATGGTTAGCAGCCAAGTTTCTCTAGGTTTTATAGATGCAGATCCAATGAATTTAATAATAGCAGCAATGCCTTATCAATTTTATGGAATTGTATCAATATTGATTGTTGGAATAACAATTTTATTAAAGAAAGATTTTAATGATATAGAAGCAGAACTGGGAATCGAAACATTTAAAATTAAAGAGAATGATATTACTGGGAGTTATGATAGTAAAAATATTAAGCCAAATGCGAGTAACATGTTAGTACCATTGATTATATTGGTTGGAAGTATATTTGGAATATTAATGATTACAGGTAATGGCAATTTACTAAAAGGTGATGGATCTTCAAGCATATACATTGGTGTACTTATTACATTAATTTCAACAGGAATTTACTATTTGATAAAGGGAGTAACATCTATTGATAACTATGCTAAATGGGTAATGAATGGGATGGCTAGTTATCTTGAGATAACAGTTATTCTAACATTAGCATTTGCTTTAAGTAGCTTGGTTGGTCAATTAGGGACTGGAGCATATATAGCTGGCGTTAGTGATAGTGTTAGCAAATCGTTGATTCCATTCATTATATTTATTCTAGGGATGTTTATGTCATTTGCAACAGGTACAAGTGGTGGAACTGTGTCAGTATTAATTCCAGTTGCAGTGCCATTAGCAGCAGCACTTGGGGTAAATATGCCATTGGTATTAGGTGCTATTATTTCTGGAGCGGTATTTGGAGATCATTGTTCACCAATATCAGATTCTACAATATTGGCATCAATGATTGCTGAAATAGATGTTATGTCTCATGTAAAAACACAAATGCCATATGCACTTATATCTGCTGTTATAGCGAGTATTGGATTTTTAACAATTGGAATAATTGGATAAAATATATTATAAGGGGGGTTTAATAATGAATATGAATGAAATATATGAGTATATTGATAAAATAGGATGCGTTTCTTTTTCAACAATAGATAATGGATATGTACAATCTAGGATTGCACATTTTTTCGCATTTGATGATGAGGGGTTATACTTTAGAACAATGACTATTAAACCATTTTATCATCAACTAAAGACAAGTAAAAATGTAACTGTTTCTGGTATGTATCCATCAACACAGCTATTAGGTCATAATGATAAGGGAGTACCTGATTTTGTAGCTGGATATACTTTGAGGATTACGGGAGATATTAAAGAATTAACTATGGAAGAAGTAACATTAAAAGCCGAAACCAATCCAGATTTTAAAACGGCAGTATATGATATTAATAAATACCCTGCAACAAGATGCTTTTGCATATACAAAGGAAAGGGAGAAGTTTTTGACTATGATTTTAAGTCAGAAAAACGTGATCATAAGCTGTTAAGAACAAGATTTTCCTTTGGTGGAATGACTTATAATAATGCAGGATGCTCTATTAATGATAAGTGTGTAGAGTGCGGAAAATGTTATGAAGTATGTACATTTAAAGCAGTAGAAAAGGGATCACCATATAAAATTAAAGGAGAGCGCTGTGATGAATGTGGTTCATGTTATGTAGCCTGTCCAGTGGGAGCTATCGAAAAGCCATTAACTTTTTAAAATAAATAAAGTAGATTGATTTCAAAGAGAAGAGTAATGATATTATTATTCTTCTCTTTTTTGTATATATTATATGATTTCTACAACTGTTCCAATTGGAACTAAATTAGAAAGTTCAAGAACATCTTTATTATACATTCTTATACAACCATTAGATACAGCCTTTCCTATAGAAGAAGGATTGTTTGTGCCGTGAATACCGTAATGTGGTTTACTGAGACCAAGCCATCTTACACCAAAAGGGCCGCCAGGGTTGATTGCTTTATTTACAATTGTAAATGTTCCTTTTGGGGTAGGGGTCGAAGGTTTTCCTACAGCTATAAGGTATGATTTGAACCATTTACCATCTTGATATAAAGTAAGTCTTCGTTGAGCTGTGTTGACATTTATTTTATAATTTGGAGCTCTAAATGAAAAGAAAAACATTATTGCCACCACCTTATTTTATATACTAAAGGATTATAAAATTTTTATTCTGTGTATAACATTGATGGAAGAGCTAAACTTGCAACTAGACGAATTTTTTACATTTAATTTATTATATGGGTTTTTTAGATAATTAGCTAATTAATAAAAACTTATTTGACAGAGATACAACTTTGATGATAATATGAAGTTGTTTGTTATTGAGATATAAAAAATAAAATGGGGTGGTAATAGTGGGTGATAAAATCTTAAAAATAGGAGAATCTATTGTTCAACATGGAAAAGAAAATGATCGCATTTATTTAATGAAACTTCATAAAAGTGATTTACCAAATATTATTTCTAAATTAGATGAGATGTCAAAAAAATTTTTTTATACTAAAATCTTTGCTAAAGTACCTTCTTATGCAACAAAGTTTTTTTTAAACAAGAACTATATAATAGAGGCACATATTCCTAAATTTTATAAAGGAAAAGAAGATGCATTTTTTATGGCAAAATATTTTTGTAAGGATAGAGAAGCAAAAAAAAATAAAGGAAAGATTAATAAAATATTAAAAACAGCAATACAAAAAGATGATTATAAAAAATTTTCTGGTTTGAATAAAGAATTTAATTATAGAAAATGTAGATTAGAAGATGCAGCTGATATGGCTAGATTATATGATAAAGTTTTTGAAACTTATCCATTCCCAATTAAAGATCCAAACTACATTAAAGAAACTATGAATGAAAATGTTGAATATTTTGGAATATGGCATAAAGGGAATATTATTGCCTTAGCATCTTGTGAAATGGATCTAAAAAATCTAAATGTAGAAATGACAGATTTTGCAACCTTACCAGAATATAGAGGTAATAAATTTGCTTTATTTCTTTTAAATAAAATGGAGCAGTCTATGAGAAAAAGAGGTATAAAAACAGCTTATACAATAGCTCGTTCTATTTCTTATGCAATGAATATTACATTTTCAAAATTAGGATATATTTATACAGGTACATTAACAAAAAATACTAATATATCAGGAGATTTAGAAACAATGAATGTTTGGTATAAATCTCTTAATCAAGAAGAAAATGATATGGAATGTGTAATATAAGTTTTTATTAATTTATTTTAGGGGGGATTAGATGGTTATAAACGAAAAATTAGAATTATTTAAAAATGTTACAGATAAAGAATGGAATGACTGGAAATGGCAAGTTAAAAACAGAATTGAAAGTGTAGATGAATTGAAAAAATATATTAACTTAACATCAGAGGAAGAAAAGGGAGCTAGACAGTGTTTAAAAAGCTTGAGGATGTCTATAACTCCTTATTATTTATCACAAATTAATTTAAATGATAAAGATGATCCAATAAGAAAGCAAGCAATTCCTACTTCTTTAGAATTACAAAAGTCAAAATCAGATCTTTTAGATCCACTCCACGAAGATGAAGATTCACCTATTCCAGGACTTACTCACCGATATCCAGATAGAGCACTTTTATTAGTTACAGATCAATGCTCAATGTACTGTAGACACTGCACTAGAAGAAGATTTGCAGGACAAAAGGATTCCGCTCTTCCTATGAATCAAATAGACAATGCAATAGATTATATTAAAAATACTTCACAAATTAGAGATGTGCTTATATCAGGAGGAGACCCACTATTACTATCTGATGAAAAATTAGAATATATAATTAAAAGGTTAAGAGAAATACCGCATGTTCAAATTATAAGAATAGGAAGTAGAGTACCTGTAGTTATGCCTCAGAGGATAACTAAGGACTTTGTAGATATGCTTAAAAAATACCATCCTATCTGGCTAAATACTCACTTCAATCATCCTAATGAAATAACACCAGACTCCAAAAAGGCATGTGAAATGCTTTCAAATGCAGGTATTCCTGTTGGAAACCAATCTGTTCTTTTAAAAGGAGTAAATGACTGTGTTCATGTAATGAAAAAACTTGTAAATGAACTAGTAAATATAAGGGTTAGACCTTATTATATATATCAGTGTGATCTTTCAATGGGACTTAAGCACTTTAGAACAACTGTATCTAAAGGAATTGAAATAATTGAAGGATTAAGAGGACATACATCAGGATACTGCGTTCCTACATTTGTAGTTGATGCTCCAGGAGGGGGAGGCAAGATTCCTGTAATGCCAAACTATGTAGTTTCTCAAAGTCATAATAAAGTTATACTAAGAAATTTTGAAGGAGTAATCACAACATACAAAGAGCCCGATAATTATAATCCTCAGTGCAGCTGTGAAATTTGTAAAGGTGAAAAAGAAGAATCGCTTTTAGGTGTTTCAGGGTTACTTAATAATCAAAAAATGACAATAGAACCAAAAGACTTAGAAAGAAAAATAAGAGCAAAAAAGCCTGTTTAAATATATAAAAAAAGAAACCCTCTATAGTAAGCTACTAAAAAAAGAGGGTTTCTTTGATGAAGTTAAAATTAAGTATTGCTTTAGAATTTTTTTGGATTTGTTCTATGCAGCTCTATAGAATAATCTAAAATTATATTGAAAATATTATAATAAGAAATATAAAAATAATATAAAAGAAATTTTACAACAAACAACTTGTATGATATAATAAAGTTGTTAGAATTGATGTGTTGTTATTTCTGGAAGTTTTCACAATGCTTATATAGACTTGAATAATATTTTCATATATAGTTTTATGAATTTTGAAAGTTAATATTCTTAAAGCCTATATTGTTCATTATGAGCAATATTTTATAGTGTATAGAAAAATATTTGTTTGCGCAGATATATATTTATTTTGCGCTTTTTATTATGTTAAAAAAAGGAGGTACAAATATTGATTAAATTTGAAAATGTAAAAAAAGCTTTTGAAAAAAATGTAGTAATTGAAAATTTAAATTTAGAAATAAAAGAAGGCGAATTTGTTGTATTAATTGGAGAAAGTGGATGCGGTAAAACTACAACAATGAAAATGATTAACAAGCTTATAGAGTCTACTGACGGAAAGATATATATAAATGGCAAAGATATATCTAAGGTTAATCCTATCGAACTTCGTAAAAATATTGGATATGTAATACAAAAGGTTGGTCTATTCCCTCACATGACTGTAGGTGAAAATATAGAATTAGTTCCTTTACTAAAACATTGGGATATTGAGAGAAGAAATAAAAGATCAAAAGAACTTTTAGATTTAGTGGGACTTCCATCTAATGAATATTACGATAGATATCCTCACGAACTAAGTGGAGGACAGCAGCAAAGAATAGGTATTGCTAGAGCACTTGCTGTTAATCCTGATATTATATTAATGGACGAGCCATTTTCAGCACTTGATCCAATTACAAGAGAACAGTTACAAGATGAAATGACTAGATTACAAGAAGAGTTAGGTAAAACAATTGTACTAGTATCTCATGATATGGATGAAGCTATAAAACTTGCAGACAAAATAGCAGTAATGGATAATGGTAAAGTAATTCAATTCGATTCTCCAGAAGAAATTTTAATTAATCCAGTTAATGAATTTGTAGAAAATTTCGTTGGAAAAGATCGTCTATGGAGACAACCAGAATTATTACTAGCTAAAGATATAATGATAAAAGATTATCCAAAAGTTTTACTGAGCAGAACTCCAGCCCAAGCTATAGAAAAAATGAAAGAAAAGAAGTTAGAGTTTTTAACTGTTGTAAATAAACAAGGTAATTATGAAGGGTATGTTACGATAAAAGAATTAAAAGATAAAGCATCTAAAGTAAAAATGAAAGATATAAAAAATACAAGTATTGAACCTGTTCATGAAGATTTAAATATGGTTGAAGTTATTAATATTATGAAGAACAAGCATGTTAAATTTCTTCCTGTAGTAAATAGTGAAAACATAGTTAAAGGAGTAATTACAAAGAGCAGTTTATTAAATGTTATATCAGATTTAATTATTACAGATTAACAAAGGAGTTGATATTAATTGATTTTAGATTATATGTTAAATAATATGGGATTAGTTATACAAAAATTAATAGAACATATGCAAATTACTTTGATTGCGGTACTATTTGCTGTTGTTGTAGGAGTACCTTTAGGTATTATTGTATCGAGGAGTAAAAAATTAGGAAAATTAATATTGGGAGTAGCTAATGTATTTCAGACAATTCCTAGTTTAGCTTTGTTTGGATTCATTATACCATTACCTATAATAGGAGGAATAGGTTATAAGCCTGCAGTAATCGTGTTATTTTTATATGCACTTCTTCCTATAATAAAAAACACATATATAGGAATTAACAGTATAGATAATGCAGTTATTGAATCTGCTAGAGGTATGGGAATGACTTCTAGACAAATTTTACTTATGGTAACACTTCCTTTGGCGTTTCCTATAATTATGGGAGGTATTAGGGTTGCTACTGTTATCAATATAGGAACAGCAACTATAGCTTCATTAATAGGTGCTGGAGGACTAGGAGATTTTATTTTTAGAGGAATATCTATGAGTGATACAGGGATAATTTTAGCAGGAGCTGTTCCTACTACAGTTTTAGCTTTATCTGTAGATTTTATATTGGGATTAGTAGAAAATAAATTACCAGTTAGTACTATAGGACATGTAATAACAAATAAAAAAATAATGAAAAGAGCTTTAGTTGCTACTCTTATACCTATAATTGCTATAGGAAGTATATCTTACATCAAATCAATGGAATCAGATGAAGTCATTAGGATTGGAACTAAAAATTATACGGAATCTCGTTTAATGGGAGAGTTGCTATCTGTATATATTGAAAATAATACAGATTTGAAAACTGAAATATCTGAATTAGGTGGGACACTACCTACTTTTAAAGCCATTCAATCAAAAAATATTGATATGTATGTAGAATATACAGGAACAGCATATACTACAATACTTAAAAAGACAGGTGATATACCTTCATCTCAAGAAGTATACGATACTGTAAAGAAAGAATATAATGAACAATTTGGATTGACTTGGTTAAATCCTTTAGGATTTAATAACACTTATACTTTATCAGTAAAAAAAGAAATTTCTCAAAAATACAATTTAAAAACTTTTTCTGATTTGACAAATTACTCTGATAAGTTCATTTTAGGTGCAACAGCAGAGATTTTAGAACGTCCAGATGGTTTTCCTGGTTTAAAAGAATTATATAATTTTAATTTTAAGGACATAAAAGCATTAGATCCAGGACTTCGTTATAATGCTATTGAAGATAATTCGGTTCAAGTCATAGATGCTTTTTCTACAGATGGTAAATTGCAAGAATTAGGTCTTGTGGTATTAAAAGATGATAAAGATTATTTTCCACCATATTATGCTGTACCTTTAGTTAATAATAAAACTTTAGAAGAAAATAGTGAAATTAGACCACTTTTAGAAAAGTTGGAAAATATTTTAAATGATGAAGAAATGCAAAAATTAAATTATAGAGCAGATGTTAAAAAAGAAGATTTAAATTCAATAGCTACAGATTTCTTAAAAAGTAAAAATTTAATTAAATAATTCAATATAACTTTAAAAAAGTCCTTACCAGTAAATGGAAAGGACTTTTTTATATATAAGAAATTTGGGCATTGGATTGCAAATTTAGAATATTTTGTTAGCTGTAAGGTTAACATTTATATGAATAGGAATATTATTTTATGATTGAACTGTATATATTTAAACAATAACCATCGTGGAAAATATTTACAAATATAAATAATAGGGAAGGAATGTATGAGGCATGATGAGAGGTATAAGGGTTTTTAGTGACGATATCAAAAAGGAGCTTCGTAATTCTTTATCAAATATATTTGCATTTAATAAACATAAATATCTTAATGAACGTGATATTATTAAATATTGGAATGAAAAAGATGAAATTGAATCTCAAAATCCTTATTTATTTTGGGACGAAGCTCATAAGTGCATAGTTGCAGTTATTTATTCCTATGAAAACAAAGAACAACTATTAGGTGGGGTTTTGCTAGATGTTATTCAAAGACCTGAGCAGCTAGATATAGATTTCGGAAATTGTTTTTGTAGGGTTTTTAATGAGGATATACGAACAATTTCAAATACACATACACATTCTGACCTTTGGTTTGCACTTAGGCCAACACAGTTTCAAAGAGCAATTGCTAAATTTTCCACATTCATAACTACACCTATGGTAAAGTGGATGCAAATAGTTGAAAGTAGTACAGCTCTTAGTTATGAAGGAAATCCATTTACGTATTGTTTATTTATGATTAATGAAGAAAAATGGATAGAAAAAGCTTTGAGGGATAGATTTGTAAAATTTGCAGAATCTATTAAGTTAGAAAAAGGACTACTATCAGAAAAATGGGTAAGGTCTGCTGTAGATGTGAATAGGGTTGGTTTGGTTGGTTTAGGCCATGAAGGAGATTTGATTGGAATATTTAATATACCATCAGAAACTGAAGATAGAGACAGTTTGAGTTTTGCACCACATGAAAGCATGAGAGCAATACGTCACTTTTTAGTACCTGGTACTGCACTGTTTATTACTACAGCTAATGGAGATATATATATAATGCTTCCAAATGGTGCTATTTTTCATAAAACACAGGGTAGGTGGCATTATTTAAATTATATACATGTGCATAATATATTATCAACACTATTTGATGAAGAGTTTGCATATTCATTACTTAGATTATCTCTTGATTTGAGTTTTGAGAGGCATGGTGCATTAATTATTATACCTGATAAAAATCAATTTATAGAAAAAATGGTTCCTGATCATGTTAAGAAAGAAAAAGTTAATAAAGATGTACGTAATTCAGTTAAAGGATTAAATGTAAATATATTAATGCATAGGCAAATAATAATGGCTGCAGCGAAAATTGATGGAGCACTTGTTCTTTCAAAAGAAGGAATAGTTTTAGATGTAGCATGCATGGTTGCCGAACCTAGAAAAGAGGATATGAGTTTATTTGGTATAAATAATTTAAGGCGTTTTTCTGGGGCTAGAAGTACGGCAGCATGGAATTCAAGTATATATGGAACTTCAATTAAAATCTCAGAAGATGGGCCTATAACCATATATAATAAAGGAAAATTATTGGTTAAAATCGGTTAAATAATGTAACTAATATTTTTAAATCATCTTCCACAAGGAATTAGTGAAGTTAGAATTATTGAAATTGAAGGATTAGACCTTAAAGTAGATGGAGGAACTCATATGAAGAATACTATTGAGGTTGGAAAAATAAGAGTTGTAGATTATAAAAGTAAATGTAAAATTAATAAAAGAATATATATTGAGTTAGAAGATTAATTTATAGGTGGTAGAAAACTATATAAATAGAGGCTAAATAATGCCTCTATTTTTTTTATGCATATACAGAAGATGCATGTAAAAAAACTACAATAATAGTACAGTATAAAATAAATTGTATACAAAAAATAATTAATATTTAAAATGAGTAATATTATACTATCTTGATTTATATAATATTTAAATATTAAGATTTTATCAAAATGAAAAGGGGGGATAATGATGAATATTACTAAGTTAGTTGATGTATATCGTGGTAGGAAAGTAGAGAGTTCTCATTTTGGACACGTAGTAGTTGTAAATTCAAATGGAAAACTATTGTATTCTGCTGGTGATCCTAATCGAATAACATATGCACGTTCTTCAATAAAGCCAATCCAAGTAATTCCTGTAATAGAAACTGGCACAGCAAATAAATATAGATTAAGTAATGATGAATTAGCATTAATGTGTGCATCACATAGTGGCGAACCTCAGCATACTAATAAGGTTTTAGAAATATTGGACAGAAATGGAATGGAAGAAAATATGTTAAAATGTGGAACTCATATCCCGCGAGGTAAGAATGTATATGAAAATTTAATTGTTAAAGGGAAAAAACTTACTCCTGTGTATAGTAATTGTTCAGGTAAACATACAGGAATGCTTTTAACAGCTAAACATATGGGAGAAACAATAGAAAATTATTATGAAATAAATCATCCTGTACAACAAAGAATCTTAAATGTCATTTCTCAAATGACTAGTTGTAGAATTGAAGATATTGAAATAGGTATAGATGGTTGTGGAGTACCAGTACATTCACTACCTCTTTATAATTTGGCTTATGCATTTGCTAGATTAGCATGTCCTGAAAATTTTGGATTAAAAAGAGCTAAAGCGTGTAAAAGAATTACTACAGCTATGACTGAGTATCCTGAAATGGTTGGTGGAACAGGACGATTCTGTACTGACTTTATGAAGGCCACTAATGGAAGATTCGTTGGAAAAGCAGGAGCTGAAGCAGTTTATGCAATTGGAGATAAAGATACAGGCATAGGAATTGCAATTAAAATTGAAGATGGAAATTTTAGAGCAGTATATCCTACTGCAGTTGAAGTATTAAAACAATTAAATATGATTAAAAAAGAAGAACTAGAAAAATTAAAAGATCATTATACACCAAAAATATATAACAACCGTAAAGAAGAAGTAGGAAAAATCATTACATCTTTTAATCTGCAAAAGCACTAGGTGCTTTGTATAAAATTACATAATATCAAGGGGGACTTTAAATGCTAAAGAGATTGCTTGTTTTATTAACTATCCTAGCTTTAATTGTAGGTAGTTTAGTTGGTTGTGGTCAAACAAATCAAGAACAACAACAAACTGGTGAAGAGGCTAAAAAAGAGGATAAAAATCTAGTAATAGCAGTTGCGGATACATTTGTTAGTATGGATCCACATGATACTAATGATACATTGTCTTATTCTGCTCAAAAGACAATGATGCAGGGGTTAGTAGGTTTTGATAAAGACATGAATGTTGTTCCAGTACTAGCAGAAGAATATGAGAGTAATGAAGAGGCAACAGAGTTCACATTTAAATTACATAAGGGAGTTAAGTTCCATGATGGAACAGACTTTAACGCAGAAGCTGTCAAAGTTAATATTGACCGTTTGGCAAATCCAGAAAACAAATTAAAAAGACATAGTTTATTTGCATTAGTAGATAGAACAGAGGTAGTTAATGATTATACAGTTAAGGTGGTTCTAAAAGAGCCTTTTGGTGCTATGATAAATAACTTTGCACATCCAGCTGCTATGATGCACAGCCCAAAAGCATTAGAAGAATATGGAAAAGAAGTATCTCGTAATCCTGTTGGTACAGGACCATTTGTATTTAGTGAGTGGGTTCCAGGGAATCATATAAAAGTAGTTAAAAATGAAAACTATTGGAAAGCTGATTATCCAAAGGTTGATTCTGTTACATTTAAACCAGTAAAAGAAAATGGAAGTAGAATTGCAATGTTACAAACTAAAGAAGCAGATTTTATTTATCCAGTGCCAGCAGAGCAAATTAAAGCAATTGATGGTAAAGATGGTGTTGTCATAGAAACTAAACCATCAATTATAGCTAGATATTTATCAATGAATACTATGAAAAAGCCTTTTAATGATGCTAGAGTGAGAAAAGCTATAAACTATGCAATTAATAAAGAAGCATATTCAAAGGTAGTTTATGATGGATATACTGAAAAAATAGATTCTATTTTAGCTCCAAATACACAATATTATTCAAAACAAGATGAAACATATGATTTTAATTTAGAAAAAGCTAAACAGCTTATGAAAGAAGCAGGTTATGAAAATGGATTTGAAACTGAAATCTGGGGAAATAACAACAATACTACTGTAAAAGGTATGGAGTTTTTACAACAACAACTTTCTCAAATAGGAATAAAAGCAAAAGTAGTTCCTATGGAATCAGGTACAAGAGCTGAAAAAATATGGAGTGTACAAAATCCAGAAGATGCAGAGCTTCAAATGTATTACGGGGGCTGGTCTCCATCTACTGGCGATGCTGACTGGGGAATAAGACCGTTACTTGCAAGTGATTCATTCCCTCCATATTCATATAACACAGCATATTACAGCAATCCAGAAGCTGATAAGTGGATAAAAGAGGGTATAGCTACAGCAGATCCTGAAAATAGAAAAGAGGCTTATGCTAAAGCTCAAGAAATCTTGTGGGAAGATGCTCCATGGGCATTCTTATGTGTTAACTTAACTATGTCTGGTAAACAAGATTACTTGGAAGGAGTATATTTATTACCAGATGGAGCTCTTAGCGTAGAAGAAGCAGAAATTAAATAATACTTTTATAAGATAAGCACTGTAAGGTGCTTATCTTATATTCTTGAAAAAGGAGGGGAGATTAAGTGGCAAATTATTTTATAAGAAGAATACTTGGTGTTATACCCACTCTTATATTGATATCTATTTTTGTGTTTTTATTTATACATATGATCCCTGGTGATCCGGCTAGACTTGTTGCTGGTGAAGATGCGACTGCTGCTGATGTTGAACTTATTAGAGAAGAATTAGGGTTAAATGAACCGTTATACGTTCAGTACTTTGACTATATGAAAGGCATAATGCATGGAGATTTAGGAGTATCTTTAAAAACTAAAAAACCTGCACTTGAAGAAATATCAAATAGATTCGTTCCAACAATGACTCTAGCTATTGCAAGTATATTTTGGGCAGGTATTTTTGGGCTAATGATAGGCGTTGCTTCATCGGTAAATAGAGGTAAATGGCAAGATTACATAGGGATGTTTTCTGCTGTCTCAGGTATTTCTCTTCCTTCATTTTGGCTTGGACTTATGCTGATACAGATTTTTGCTGTTAAGTTAGGGTGGCTTCCTACTGGTGGATATGGGACTTTAAAACATTATATTTTACCATCTATAACATTGGGGGCTGGTGTTGCAGCGGTTATGGCTAGGTTTTCTAGATCATCAATTATGGATATTTTAAAAGAAGACTATGTAAGAACTGCTAGAGCAAAGGGATTAAGAGAAAAAATTGTTGTATGGAAACATGTATTAAGAAATGCTCTTATTCCTGTAGTTACTATAGTTGGATTACAATTTGGTTTTTTATTAGGAGGATCTGTAGTTGTAGAAACAGTTTTTAGTTGGCCGGGTATGGGAAGTTTATTAATAGATTCTGTTGCATTTCGAGATTATCCAATAATACAGTCAGAGATACTTATTTTTTCATTCCAGTTTATAATTATCAATTTAATAATAGATCTATTGTATGCAGTACTGAATCCTGAAATAAGTTATAAGTAGTAGGGGAGGGATTAGATTGACTGAGTATGTAGAAGAAAAAACAAATTATGAAGAAAAAGAAGAGATGGAAGATATAAGATCTCCTTTTTCTGAATTTTGGAGAAAGTTCAAAAAACAGAAGACAGCTATTGCTGCAGGGATATTTATATGCTTATTCATTATAACTGCTATAATTGGTCCCCAAGTAGTACCTTATGATCCAGTTCAACCAGATTATGATCATATATTAGAAGGTCCATCTGGCTTACATTGGTTTGGAACAGATGCTTATGGTAGAGATATATTCAGTAGAGTAATAGTTGGAGCAAGAATATCTTTAGCTGTTGGATTAAGTTCAGTTACGTTTGGTGCTATATTAGGTACTATTTTAGGACTTATAAGTGGATATTACGGAGGATGGATTGATAGTGTAATTATGAGAATAGCTGATGTTTTATTTGCTTTTCCAGGAATTATACTAGCTATAGGAATTATAGCAATACTAGGACCTGGGCTTTATAACGTTGTACTTGCAGTAGCAGTATTTAGTACACCTATGTTTGCAAGGATAGTTAGAAGTAGTACCCTTTCAATGAAAGAAACAGTATATGTTGAAGCAGCTAAGAGCATAGGTACTAAGAATAAGAGAATAATGTTCAAACATATATTACCTGGTACTTTTTCAAGCATAATAGTGTATTTCACTATGAGAATAGGAACTTCTATATTGACAGCATCAAGCTTAAGCTTTTTGGGAATGGGAGCCCAACCTCCGACTCCAGAATGGGGAGCTATGCTAAGTTCAGGAAGAGACTATTTGGGGGTTGCTTCACATATAACATTTTTCCCAGGGCTTGCAATATTTATTACTGTTCTAGCATTTAATTTATTAGGTGATGGACTGAGGGATGCATTAGATCCTAAAATAGATAACTAGTTATAGAAGGGAGGTAATTGTGTTGCCTAAAAAAATAATAGAAATAAATAATCTAAAGACATATTTTTTTAGTGACAATGGAGCTGTAAAAGCGGTAGACGGTGTAGATATTTATGTTAATGAGGGAGAAACATTAGGAATAGTAGGAGAATCGGGAAGTGGGAAAAGTGTAACATCTCTTTCGGTTATGGGTCTACTTCAAGATACATCAGGAAAAGTAGTAGATGGAACAATTAGATTTGAAGATAAGAATTTACTAGATATAACAGAAGATGATATGAGAGACATAAGAGGAAATGATATAGCTATGATCTTTCAAGAGCCAATGACCTCTCTAAATCCAGTATTAAAAATAGGGGAACAAATTCAAGAAGCTATTGAGCTTCATTTAAAATATGATAAACAAAAAGCTAAAGAACATACAATAAACATGTTAAAGCTAGTTGGAATTCCTCGTGCTGAAAGTATTTACTTTGAATATCCATTTCAGCTATCGGGTGGTATGAGACAGAGGGTAATGATTGCCATGGCCATGTCATGCAATCCCAAACTATTAATAGCAGATGAACCTACAACAGCATTAGATGTTACAATACAAGCTCAAATACTGGATCTAATGAGAAAACTAAAAAAAGAAGTAGGAACTGCAATAATGTTTGTAACTCATGACTTAGGAGTAGTTGCAGAAATGTGTGATAGAGTTGCTGTTATGTATGCAGGAAGAGTAGTGGAAAAAGGAGATGTATTTCAAATTTTTGAGAACCCAAAGCATCCATACACAAAAGGTCTTTTAAAGTCAATTCCTGTACTTCGTAAAAAAGTTGATCGTTTAGATTCTATACCAGGGAATGTGCCAAGCCCTAAAAATATGCCTAAAGGATGCAAATTTGCACCTAGATGCGGTGAAGTTATGGATAAATGTTGGAAAGAAGAGCCTTCGTTTTATAGCATAGAAGAAAATCACATGAGCAAATGCTGGCTATGTGAAAATCTGCACGAGGGGGTATAGTCTATGGAAAAGCCTCTATTAAAAGTTGATAATCTAAAAAAGCATTTTCCAGTAAAAAAAGGGTTTTTTAAAAAGACAACAAAATATGTCAAGGCAGTGGATGGAGTATCATTTCAAATAAATGAAGGAGAAACATTAGGGCTTGTTGGCGAAAGTGGATGTGGGAAATCAACAACAGGAAGAATGTTATTGAAATTAATAGAATCTAGTAATGGAGAAATACTATTTAAAGGAAAAGATATAACAAAAATGACAGAAGATGAAGTTAGACCACTTAGAAAAGATATTCAAATGATATTTCAAGATCCTTATGCATCACTAAATCCTAGAATGACAGTTGGTGAAATAATTGCTGAACCGCTTATAGTACATGGGATGTACAAAGATAAAGAATCTATGAAAAAACGAATACATACACTTCTTAATATGGTAGGTCTTAGCTCGTATCATTCTATAAGATATCCTCATGAATTTAGTGGAGGGCAAAGACAAAGAATTGGTATTGCAAGAGCATTAGCTGTTGAGCCTAAACTTATAATTGCTGATGAACCAGTATCGGCATTAGATGTATCGATTCAATCTCAGGTCTTGAATCTAATGCAAGACTTACAAAATGAACTAGGTCTTACATATTTATTTATAGCTCATGATTTGAGCGTTGTTGAACATATTAGTGATAGGGTTGGAGTTATGTATTTAGGAAGATTAGTTGAAATTGCAGATAAAGATATATTATACGAAAAGCCGCTGCATCCGTATACACAGGCATTGCTATCAGCAGTACCAATCCCAAATCCTAGAATGAAAAAGGAGAGAATAATATTAGAAGGAAGTATACCGAGTCCACTGAATCCTCCTAGTGGATGTACTTTCCACACTCGTTGTAGATATTGTAAGGATATATGTAAACAAATAAGCCCAACATCAAAGGAAGTATCACCTGGTCATAGTGTTGCTTGTCATCTATACTAAAAATAATAAATGAGAGGAAGATGTAATATGAAACCGATTATTGGCATAACAACATTTTGGGAAGAAAAGGCTAAAAAATCATATGACTCAGTTAGTCATAATTATATAAAATCCGTTTATTCAGCTGGAGGGATCCCCGTTTTGATTCCACTAGTTGAAGATGAAAAAGTAGTAAACAACTATTTAAAATCAGTAAATGGAATCATACTTTCAGGGGGAGAAGATGTATCGCCATTAATTTATGGAGAAAATCCTATGGAAAAAGTCCAATTAATATGTGAGCAAAGAGATATATTTGAAAAAGAACTTTTTTTAGAAGCTCTTAGATTGAACATACCAGTATTAGGAATTTGCAGAGGACTACAAGTAATGAATGTTGCATTAGGAGGAACATTATATCAAGATATAAATACACAAATAGAAAATTCTTTAGGGCATTATCAAAAGGATACACCAGTAAATAACCTTTATCATCAAGTGAAAATAGATAACGAAAGTATACTTTTTGATATATTTGATGAAGAAAAGATAAGTGTAAATTCATTTCATCATCAGTCTATTAAAAAGATTGGAAATAATCTCAAGGAAACTGCTTGGTCAGTAGATGGAGTTGTTGAAGGAATAGAGCATATAAGTAAAGATTTTGCAGTAGGTGTTCAATGGCATCCAGAGGATTTGGCAACTAAATATCCAGATTTTTTAAAGTTATTTAAGGCTTTGGTTCAAGCGTGTACACAGTATTAAGCAAATATATATAGGTTATTTATTGACTAAAATAGTAACATACAGAATAAAACAAAAATATACTATACAATATTTAAAAAAATATATTGAAAAAGGGGAATTGAGTTAATGTATATGATGGAAAGAAAGAATCTTGAAAAAGCTATAAAGAATCTAAGTGAAAAAACAATGAAGAATAATTTAAGTAGATTTTTTGTTGAAGATGGTTTACTTTATCATAAAACTCTAGTATGGAAAACAAGAGAAATATGTTCTATAGATGAAATTAAAAGCTTTAAGACAATGGATAATAATATAGTTATTCAAATTTATAATAACAAGAATATTGAACTATCACTTAAAGGTGTCATTCAATAAACTAATAAATAGAAAAGAGACGATTCAATGAAAAATCAAAAAAGAATTAGAGATTATGGAATTACTATAGGAAATATGGATACTGGGGAAAAAAATTCTATTACGGATATTGAAGGTGTAAAAGTAGGACATTTTACAATTAATAAAGATAGTGTTAAAACAGGAATAACAGCAATTTTACCTCATAGCGGAAATTTATTTAAGGAAAAAGTATTTGCATCTTCACATGTTATCAATGGCTTTGGAAAAACAATGGGTACTATTCAGATAGAAGAATTAGGAACGATTGAGACTCCAATTATATTAACAAATACTCTAAGTATAGGTGCAGCTAGTGATGCGTTAATTAAATATATGCTAAATAATAATGAGGATATTGGGTTAACTACAGGAACAGTTAATCCAATAGTATGTGAATGTAATGATGCATACTTAAATGATATAAGAGGAAGCCATATAAAAAAAGAGCACATATTTAAAGCTATAGAAAGTGCAGATGATGAATTTGAAGAAGGATCAGTAGGAGCAGGAATGGGCATGTCGTGCTATAAGCTAAAAGGTGGGATAGGTACAGCATCAAGAGTACTTAAATTTGATAATAAAGAATACAAAATTGGGTCATTAGCCTTAACCAATATGGGGAAGAAAGAAGATTTAATAATTAATGGAACTCCTGCTGGAAAAATAATATCTGAAAAAGATGGTCTAAATGATGAAGAAAGCGACAAAGGATCAATAATCATTATTCTATCTACTGATATACCAATGACAGAAAGACAGCTGAAAAGAATTTCAAAAAGGTCAGTAGTAGGACTTGGTAGGACAGGATCATATATAGGTAATGGAAGTGGTGAAATAGTTATTGCATTTTCTACTGCTAATAGAGTTTCACATTATGAAAAAGAAGAAATAATAGATATAAAAATGTTAAATGAAAATTATATGGACTTAGCTTTTAGAGCTGTTGCTGAGTGTACAGAAGAAGCTGTTTTAAATTCTATGATTACTGCAAATACAACAGTAGGTAGAGGTAAAAATGTTAGATATTCATTAAAGGACTACCTTGATATAATTATTAAAAAGTCAAAATCATAACATACACAAGGTGTAGTATTTAACACACTAAAATTATGATATATATAATATTAAAGTATTTAACTATAATATATATGATTTTTATATTGGAAGAAAACATAATAATATCAATAATAGCAGAAGCTATAACCATTAAAAAGTGTTATAGCTTCTGCTTTTTTATTTATAAGTATAAAATGGCATGGTTATTGCTTTATATTATTATAGATTATAAATAGGAAGTGATAAATATGAAAAAATTATTTGAGAAATTTTTAAAAAAACTAGAAAAAGCTAACAAAGAGAATTTTGGTAATGGAAAATTAGACTGTTGTGAATTAAATAAAAAAGGTAAGAATAGTCATAACAAAAAACAATAGGAGAACTTATTTATGAATTGTTCAAATAATAATGATAAAAATAGTAAAGGTCTGTTAAAGTATGGAGCTTTGATGATGCTATGCTGTATGCTGCCTATATTGATAATTTTAGGATTACCTTTGTTTGGAATAAATGGAGGTGTTTTTTCATCATTCGCATTTCTTTTATGTCCTTTAATGCATATTGGAATGATATTTATGATGAAAAAATCTCATAATAATAAAGATTGCTATGAGAAAGAAAATAAAGAATACCTAGAATTAGAAGGGAAAGATTATAAAGTAATAGAAAATAAATAATAATATAAAAAAACTAGTAATTAATAAGGAGGTTATTTAAATGAAAAAAATTATTAATATTGAAGGAATGAGCTGTGGACATTGTGCAGGTAGAGTAAAAAAAGAGTTAGAGAGTATAGGTGAAGTTAAAAGTGCTGAGGTAAGTGCTGAAGAAAAAAAAGCAGTAGTAGAATTAGCAAATGAAGTAGATAATGAGAAGTTAAAAGAAGCAGTTGTTGAAGCTGGTTATAAAGTAGTAGGAATAGAATAAAAAACAGAATTAAAAAGATGGAATTAATTTATATTGTTAAATTAATTCCATCTTTTATTTATATAACAAATCTATAATTTTTTTATCATTTTATATTGAAGTGTTCCTTTAGATTGATATATTAAGTCTACAATTCTAATTATTATATAGGATATGCCCATAAAAAGTAACCCAACTAGGAAACTAAATATTTCTGATGAAAATGTGATATTAAATTGTTTATAGATAAAAGAACTAGAAAAAATACCTAATATAAGCATAAATAAAGGAAACAGGTAAACTATAAATGCTACCTTCATAATAGATTTTGTTTCTGTTTCGACTTTCACAAAGTCACCAGGTTTAGCATTTATAGGATTTTTTACATTTATATATATTCCAGTAGTACTGCATCCACCTTTACAGCTAGAACATTTTTCACCACATGCACTTGCCCTTCTTACTTCTAATTTTGCAAAATCATCTTTCGTCTCCACAACTCTTCCTATGTTTTCCATAAAAACACTCCTTTCTATATAAGTTTATATGCAAAAATTATGCCAAGTCAATAAAATACAAATAGAATGTGCGCTATTAAAAGTGAAGCCTATAAAAATAAAGATACTTAAATAATAAGAAGAATTAAAATAAAAATAATTACTAAGTATTTTTTACAAAGAAATAAAGAATATGCCACAAGAACTGTGTCAAAACCTACAATCAGTAAAAATAATCGTGAGCACTCCTTTAATAACTGAAATATATCTAATAATGAAGCGAAACTTAATTCAGATGGAGTTTTAGAACTTTTAGCTTTAGGATAAATTACATTTATTGCTTTTTACTGATTATATCAAGACAAGTAACAAGAGTAAAATAAAATTTTTAATTGTTGCCTGGTAATTTAAACATACTATAATATTTGGCATTATTATTGCTATATATAAATAAAAACTAATATAAGGAGGAGTAGATATGTTTGATTGTGGATTTGGATATACATTAGGAGGGCCATGGAGCTTTTTATATATCGGACTAAGGTTTTTATTTATTATAGGAGTTGTTTGGTTTATTGCAAATATGATTAAAAAAGATTATAAAAAAAGTAATGCTGGTATAGAAATATTAAGTCAAAGATATGCAAATGGTGAAATAGATGAAGATGAATATAAGACGAAAAGAGAAATTCTTAGTCAAAAAAGCTAAAGGTTATAATTATGGGAAATGATTACAATAACATATAATTGACTAAAATAAACAAATATGATAATCTTTTTATCAAAATGATAAAAAGACAAAAGCTAAATTAAGAGGTGTTAAAATGTTACATGAATTTTCTAGAACAGAAATGTTAATTGGGACAGAAGAATTAGATAAATTAAAGAAGAGCACTGTAGCTATATTTGGAGTAGGTGGAGTAGGAACTTTTGCAATAGAAGGATTAGTTAGAAGTGGTGTTGAACGATTTATATTAGTAGATGATGATGATGTTTGTCTTACAAATATTAATAGACAGATTCATGCTACGAGAAAGACTGTTGGCAAATCAAAAGTAGAAGTGATGAAAGAAAGAATGTTAGAAATTAATCCTAAAGTAGAAGTGAGAATATTTAAAGAACTATATAATAAAGACAGCGCTGAAAGGTTACTTTCTAATGAATATGATTATGTTATAGATGCTATAGACATGGTTTCTGCAAAACTAGATCTAATAGAAAGATGTACTAACAAAAATATACCGATTATAAGCTGTATGGGGGCAGGAAATAAGTTAAGTCCGACTAGACTTGAAGTTACAGATATATATAAAACATCAATGTGCCCACTAGCAAAAGTAATGAGAAGTGAGCTAAGAAAAAGAGGGATAAAGAAATTAAAGGTTATATATTCTAAGGAAAAGCCTATAACACCAAAAGTAGTAGGTGGAGATTGTAAAACAAACTGTATTTGCCCAAATAAAGATAGAACATGCGTAGAAAGAAGACAAATTCCAGGAAGCGTATCTTTTGTTCCATCTGTTGCAGGGCTTATTATTGCATCAGAAGTTGTAAAAGACATAATAGGATATACAGAAAATTAAAGGTGGGGTAGACATTGAATCTAGAACAGAAATATATAAGACTTAAAGATATTATTAAAAATTTAGAAAGTGTAGCAATAGCTTTTTCTGGAGGAGTAGATAGTACTTTTTTATCTAAAGTATGTAAAGATGTACTAGGAGACAAAGCGATAGCTGTAACAGCAAAGTCATCGACTTATCCAGAAAGAGAATTCAAAGAATCACAAAAACTAGCACATGAAATAGGTATAAAGCAGATTGTAATTGTATCAGAAGAGACTGAAATAGACGGATTTAGAAAAAATCCTCCAAATAGATGTTATTATTGCAAACATGAACTTTTTTCTAAAGTAGGAGAAGTAGCTCAAAAACATGGAGTAAAATATGTCTTGGATGGATCTAACTTTGATGATTTAGGAGATTATAGACCAGGTATGAAGGCCGCAAAAGAGTTACAAGTAATAAGTCCTCTTAAAGAAGCCAGTTTAACTAAAGACGATATAAGAAATTTATCTAAGAAATTAAATTTAGCAACATGGGATAAACCAGCTTTTGCTTGTTTATCTTCTAGATTTCCATATGGGCAAGAAATTACTTTAGAAAAACTTTCAATGGTAGATAAAGCTGAGAATTACTTAAGGGACATTGGATTTAAGCAATTTAGAGTAAGACATCACGGAGATATTGCGAGAATAGAGATATCATCAGATGAAAGAACAAAGATTTTTGATTTGAAAATAATGGATGAAATAGGTAATAAATTTAAAAATATAGGTTTTAATTATGTGACCTTAGATTTACTTGGTTATAGAAGTGGTAGCATGAATGAAGTTTTAAAAGAAGAAGATAAAATATAATATGAATTTTGTAAAAAAGTCGTTAGTTATATAAAGCTAGCGACTTTTTTTTTATACTAAGGGATTATAAAATTTTCGTTCTATGGATGACATTGATGGAAGGACTACACTTGCAACTATTTTAAGCAACGGAGCCCGTTAAGGATTGTTGGCGATATGAGTCAGCGCGTAGCAATTAGACGAATTTTTTATAGAAAATACAAAAATGGCATATATATTGCTTAATATAAAAATGTATAAAAAATAATAAAAAGGAGTGGAGAATTATGAAAAAAAGAGGGATCGTATTTGTATTATCAGGAATTCTAATGGTTGGAGGTATAACAGGTTTTTCATATGCTAATTCAAAAACTAATATTGTTAAAGAAGAAAACAAATCAAGAATCGAAGAAAAATTAGATGAAAAAGAAATGATCAAAATTATGAAGAAAAATGATTTTAAAGATGCAGCAAAAGCTTTAGAAAAGAAAGATTATGAAGCGATGGATGAATTTATGAATAACATGACAAACGATGATTATCAAAAAATGATTGAAATCATGAGAAACGGTGGATATGAGTCTATGGCAAACATGATGGAATCTGTTAGCAGAGAAGATATGATAGAAATGCATAACGCTATGGGTGGATCAGAATCATGCCATGGATACAATAATAATATGATGGGAGGTTTTTAATTTGAAAAATTAAATAAATTATGATATTACACTAGTAGAGTTCATATTATTTATAGGCCCAGTATATTTTTAATATGCTGGGTTTAATATTTTTATGGATAATTAAGTAGTACTGATTTATATACTACAATCTTTAGTGGATTTAACACAATAGATTTAAAAACAGGGAGGTATTGTAATGGAGTATCAAAAAGAAAGTAATTATAATAAGATCATAAATTTTTTTAAATTTACATTATTAGCTATGGGCGTAATGATAATTTCTATCTTTTATTTTATGAGATAAAAAATATATAGTCAAAATAAGATGAATTTTTATATGTTATGTAGGATATAGATCAATTAATGTTGGAAAACTTACAAATATAATATATTTGATATAATAAAAAGGAGTTATACAGAATGAAAAGAGGAGATATAATTATTATTTTATTAGTAGTAATTATTAGTATTGGAGGAATGATATTTGTTAACAAAGTAAGTGTGGGTATGGATAGAAAGTATGCAGTAATAAAAGTCGAAAATAAAACAGTACAAAGGATTTTAGTTGATAATAAAACAGAAGGAATATATAAATTTAAGTTTAATAATGAGGATGGATATGTTGAAGTGAAAAATGGAAGGGCAAGAATGCTTGAGATGGATAAAAGAATATGTCCGCGAAAAATTTGTTCTGAAATTGGATGGATAGATAAGAAATACCAAAGTATTGTTTGTTTACCAAATAAAATTTTAGTAAAGATTGAGAGTACATAAGAATGCTTTATAAATAGGCATTCTTATTTTTTTGTATTATATTCAAAATGAAGTTAGTATAATAATTGCTTAAATTTATATATTGGAATTACAAATGGAGATGAGGAAGAAAAAATGAATATTAGTAGTAATAGAAATTATTCTAAACTAAGAATTTTCAAATGACATAAAAAATAGAAGTAGACCTAGTATAAAGAAAAACAGTCCATCGTATATGCTGGGCTGTTTTTCTTTATAACTATTCTCTATATTGGGGTTCTTCAGATTTTACAAAATCAAGTCTGCTTTGAAGTGATTGAGCTGTATTTTGAGTAGTTTGTGCTAACTGGTTAAAAAGTTGTTTAGCTTGCTGGTCATTTGTATCCATAGAAAATGTTTTAAGCTGTGATGATAATCCTTGAGCACTTGCTAAAGCTTGTTCTAGTTTATTAACTGTAGCCATATAAATTCCTCCTATATAATATTTATGATTATTATATGCAAATATAATTATTTAATTATTCAAAATGAGATGAAATTTATCCCATGATCAACAGTTTTCCTACTATTAAATTTGGCTTTATATGAATAATATGTTTATTTTTGATAAAAATATAATAAGGAGGTGTAATTATGCAAATACAACTTAGTCAAAAAGAAAGAATGTACTTAGAAGATGGAAAAGTTCAAGAGGGACTTTGTGTTCAAAAATATCAAAAATATGCTCAACAAGCTCAGGGACAGCAATTAAAACAGCTTTTCAATAAAATTGCTACAGAGGAGCAGCATCATCTTGACATGATTAATCAGTTACTTCAAGGTCAGCAGCCAAATATGGCACATCCTCAACAGCAACAAAATCAAACTGCTTCTCAAGATACTATGAATAATGAAAATGATAAAAATCTTTGTGGAGATTTACTATCTACAGAAAAATATGTTTCAAGTACTTATGATACAGCTGTTTTTGAATCTGCTAATCCAGCAGTTAGACAAGCTTTTCAACATATTCAACAAGATGAACAAAGACATGGAGAAGAACTTTTCAATTATATGAATAGTCATGGAATGTATAGTGTTAAATAAATTTTAATGTTTGAAGATAAGCTTAATATTTTTATTAAGCTTATTTTTAAATAAATTTTATACAAAAGGTGATTTTATGGATATACATACTATTTTCTTTGAAGGAGAAAAATTTGGTATATTAGAGTTATTTATTAGAACATCTATTTTATATTTTATGTTGTTTGGATCGGCTAAAGTGATGGGGTTCCGTCAGCCGGGAATAGTAACTTCATATAATTTTTTAATGGCAGCAGGAATTAGTCATATTGCAGCTGCTCGTATGGTAAATCCAAAAGCAAGGTTAGTAGATGCAATGTCTATAATTGTTGTATATACTTTGATTAATTTATTTATATCATATTTATATTTTAAAGCTCCATCTATTGTTTCTCAAAAACCAATTATATTAATAAAAAATGGAAAAATAGTAAAGAATAATCTTTCAAAAGCAAAGTTAACAATTGATAATCTATTTTCTATATTAAGACAAAAAGATGCTTCTAATATTGAAAAAGTAGAATATTTAATATTTGAATCAACGGGTGATTTCAGTTTAGCATTAAATAACAATACTCTTCCTGTAATAAAAAAAGATATGGGAATAGAACCGTCGCAAGATATTTTATCTCAAATTTTGATTTATAAGGGAAAAATAGATAGAAAAATTCTTAGCAATAACAATCTAAATTATGATTGGATTATTAACGAGCTTAAATTGAATAATATAAACAACATAGAAAATGTTTATTTAGGAATTTTAACTCCAAATAAAAAGTTATATATAAATATGTAGGAGGGAATTTAATGCCACAGATTTTTGGGGTTATAAAAGAAATAACACTATTTGGATTTGTTATAAGAGCTTTTATAGTAGGTGGTATAGTTTTTTTAGTAGGAAGATATATACCAAAACGAACTATAAATCAACTAACTGCATATGATTTTGTACTTGCATGGATATTGGGTGCTCTTACAGTTGCACCATTACTAGATGGAGAAATTTCATTTACATATATAATTGTCCCATTATTAACTTTATTTTTATGGCACTCTATATTTAATTATATATCTTTAAAAAATAGAAAAATAGCTTCACTTTTCAATGGAAAACCTATAATTATGGTTGATAATGGAAAAATAATAAGAAAAAATATGAAAAAGCACTTTATAAATATTGATTTGCTTTTGAGTGAATTAAGAATTAAAAATATTTTTGATATTTCAGAAGTTAAGTATGCAATTTTAGAGCCAAATGGTCATTTTAGTATTATAAAAAAAGAATCACATAGGCCAGTTACTCCTGTAGATGTTAATTTATTTGCTAAGCCTTCAGATTTACCTTTAGTTATTATAAATGATGGCAAATTATTTGAAGAAAATTTAGTTAAATCAGGAGTAGATAGAACGTGGCTTATGAATAATCTTGCTATGTATAATATAGATGATATAAAAAATATTTATCTTTGTACTATAGATAGTTTTAAGAAAATATATGTTGCTAAAAAATATTAATAAAAAAAATAAAGGAAAACAAATAAAATTAATTTGTTTTTTATATAATATATATTTTTATTAAAAATTATTTATATAAGAATTTTAATAATTTCTTAATAAATTGTATCTAGAAGGAAATAATAAGTTTTAGGTAAGCAATAAATATGGATAATATGGAGGTACAAAATTATGGGTTTAGTTGGTACTGTAGGAAATGAAAATATGCAAAAATGCATAGATGAATGTATGAAATGTTTGCAAGCATGTGAAGAATGTCTTACTTTATGTTTAAAAGAAGCAGATGTGGCAAATAGAATTAATTGTATACAAATTCTTCAAGATTGTATTGATATTTGTGTGTTATCAATAAAATATATGTCAAGAGGAAGTCAACATGCAATGAATATTTGCAAAGAATGTGCAGCAATATGTGAAGCTTGTGCTAAAGAATGTGAAATGTTTACACAAGAACATTGTAAAAAGTGCGCACAAATCTGTCGTACATGTGCAGATGAGTGTAAGAAAATGGCTGGATAAATATATTAAAAAGAACAGGATTAAAATCCTGTTCTTTTTAATATAACGAAATTATGAAATTTTTAAGATGTAGCATTTAACACACCTAAATCACGATATATTACAATATTTAATTTCAAATAATTTTAATACTAACGAAAACATAATAAAGTAAAAATAAATAATATTAGAAGTTACAATAATTATAAGGTTTTAAGATTTTATTTTTAGCTGATAATTATAAAAATGGCACAATAATTGCTTTACATATATTATATATTCTAGACTAGGAAGGGATGGCTATGAAGAAAAAAACATTTGTAATGGCAATAACTGTATGTATTATTTTATTATTTATATCATTGTATTATAATCAAAATTATTTTTTATATAGTAACGGTATGTGTGGTAGTGGTATGCATGGATTAAAGTATATGGGATTATATTATTTGGCTGTAATAGCGATTATAGCGCTAGTCTTTATAATGTATTTTAAGAAAGAAGAAAAAAAATGCTCTTTTTGTAAATCAAATGTTCATGAAACATGGAATGTATGTCCTTATTGTGAAAATAAATTAGACAAATAGATATGCTCTGGTAACAAAACTATTTACCAGAGTTTTTGACATTAAAAAAAATAGTTATATCAATAATTTAAGTGATAAAATAGAAACATAATAACAAATTACAAGGAGACATAATATGGTAAATGAAAATAACAAAAAAGATTTAATTTTTATTGGCCTAAATATAGTCATTATAACATTACTTCATTATTTTACTACAGCTACAAAATGGGATATCCATGATTTTTATAGAAGACTATATTATATCCCAATAATTGTATCTGCTTATAAATTTAGGTTAAGAGGGGGTATATTTGCTTCATTAATTGTTTTCTTATTTTATGCTCCTCATATGCTAATTTATTTTAGAGAGATTAATATGGCCAGTTTAAATCAGGTTTTGGAAATAGTAATGTTTGTTGTTATAGGTAGCATAACAGGGTTTTTAGCAGAATCAGATTTCAAAAAGAAATTAATGCTACGAATCCAAATAAAAAAAATAACAGATCTTGAAAATTATACACAAAACATATTAAATAGTATAACGAATGGACTTATTTCGGTAGATAGAGAGTTAAAAGTAAAGTCTATAAATAAGGAAGGCAAAGAATTATTTAATTTAGATGAACATTATTTAGGAAAAAAATTAGATAAGTTATTTGTTGATTGTAAAAAAGTTGAGAAAGATCTAACAGATGTACTTGAAGAAAATAAAAAAATGTTAAATATTGAAACTAAATGTAAGGGTAAAAATGGAAATATTTTAGATGTGAAATTGCTTGTATATCCTCTTAAAAATACTACAGAAAAAATAGAGGGGCTAGTACTTGTAATAGAAGATATATCAGAAATTAAAAAACTTGAAAATCAAGTAAGAAGAGCAGATAAACTTTCTGCCGTAGGAGAGTTAGCATCAGGAGTAGCACATGAAATTAGAAATCCATTAGGCATAATAAAAACTATATCTCAAACAATTAATGAAGATATTAAAGATGATAATATAGAAGAGGAAGAAATAAAAGAAGGTATTGGTATTATTATTCATGAGATTGATAGAGCCAATTCTGTAATTAAAGGTTTACTAGATTTTGCAAAACCAAGTGTATGTCAGATAAAAGTTCAAAGCATTGATAAACTATTAAAAGATATAGTACTAATTACTAATAAGTATGCAAAGCAGCAAAATGTGAAAATAAACTACATTTGCAAAGAAGACAAAAATATATTAATAGATGGAGAAAAATTAAAACAAGCTTTTGTAAATATAATATTTAATTCTGTACATGCTATGCAAAGTGGAGGAAATCTAAATATAAGCTTATGTATACAAAAAGATTGGGTTAACATATCTTTTGAAGACGAGGGAACTGGTATACCTAAGGATAAATTAGAAAAAATATTTGAACCTTTCTACACTACAAAAGATATAGGAACAGGGCTTGGATTATCTATTACTCATAGAATTATAGAAGAACATAAGGGATATATAAATATAGAAAGTGAAATTGGTAAAGGAACAAAACTTGATATTTATATTCCATCTAAGAATGAGAAAGGAGATAAAAAAATTGAAAAAGATATTAATTGCAGATGATGAGCAAAATATGCTTTGGGCTATAAAAAGGGCATTAAAAGGTAAAGAATATAAAATTATTACAGCGCCAGATGGATTAGAAGCACTAGAAAAGTTTAAGGTACATGAACCTGATCTTGTACTTTTAGATTTTAAAATGCCCAAAATGGATGGTATGAACGTTTTAAAAGAAATAAAAAATATAAGCTCAAAAATACCTGTTATTATGATAACAGCCCATGGCACAATGGAATCTGCTATTGAGGCTATGAAAATTGGAGCTCTAGATTATATTTCAAAGCCATTTGATATAGATGAGTTAAAAATTCAAATAAAAAAAGCGCTTGAAATTGGAGATATGAAGGAACAAATAGATTTTTTTAAAGAAGAAATAAGAAATATTACAGGAAAACCAATAATAGGTGATAGTCCTCATATGAAAAGAGTAATGGAAATAGTAGAACGTGTTTCAAAAACTAATGCAACGGTATTAATAACAGGAGAAAGTGGAACGGGAAAAGAATTAATAGCAAGTGCTGTTCATTATAGCAGTGATAGAAGTGATAAACCCTATATAACAGTAAATTGCGGAGCTCTTCCTGAAACCTTACTTGAAAGTGAGTTATTTGGACATGATAAAGGATCCTTTACTGGAGCTGTAAGTAAAAAGTTAGGAAGATTTGAAAGAGCAAATAAAGGAACTATTTTCTTAGATGAAATAGGAGAATTAAGTCTATCTGTTCAAGTAAAACTCTTAAGAGTATTGCAGGAAAAACAGATAGAAAGAGTAGGTGGAACTGAGACGATTGATGTAGATGTTAGAATTATTGCCGCAACAAATAAGGACTTAAAAAAAATGGTTGAAGAAGGTACATTTAGAGAGGACTTGTATTATAGATTAAATGTTATACCTATACGACTACCTGCACTAAGAGAAAGAAAGGAAGACATTAAATTATTAGTCGAGTATTTTTTAGAAAAATACAGTAGAGAAATGGGAAGAGATAGTATGACGATTAGTACAGAGGCAATAAATACTTTAACTAATTATAGCTTCAAAGGAAACATAAGAGAACTTGAAAATATAATTGAGAGATTGGTTATATTGAGCGAAGGTAAATTGATTGATAAAAATGATTTACCTAGAGAAATACTATATGAAAGCAGTAGAGAGTTTCAGTTTAAATTACCTCCGAGCGGAATAAATTTAGAAGAAATAGAAAAAAGCTTTATACTACAAGCTTTAAAAATATGCGATTATAATCAAACAAAAGCAGCTAAACTTTTAGGTGTGACAAGACATACTCTTATATATAGAATGGAAAAATACAATATAACCTAAAATGAGAATCCTAATATTAGGATTCTCATTTTTAATTGTGTTAGAAAACACATCCTGTGTAGCATATCACACATATAAAATCGTATTTATAAAAATTTAATTAGAATATTATCTAAAAATTAAGCATTACAAATATTTGGAACTATTTAAATAAAAAATTAAAGATTGGCACAGAAATTGCTGTAAATATATTTCAGACATTAATTGCTAATAACATAATATTAAATACATAACAAACAGAAAGGATATTAAAAAATGAAGGAGAGATGTTATGAAAGTAATTAAGTTATATGTGGATGGAATGGTTTGTAATAGCTGTGAAAATATTATAGAAAATGTTTTGTTAGAAGTTGATGGAGTTATCAAAGTTAATGTAGTATTTAAAAATTCTAATGTTGAGATAACTTATGATGAAAACAAAGTAAATGAGAAAACCTTAAAGAAAACTATTAAAAATGAAGGATATGAAGTTATTGAAAAACCGAATGATTCAAAAAAATCTACTTTTGGGTTGTTAATATTAATTTTTAGTATATTTTATATTGTAAAAAATACAGTAGGATTCAACTACATTCCAGAAGTAAATGAAGAAATGGGATATGGATTGATTTTTATAGTTGGACTTTTAACTTCTATTCACTGCATTGCCATGTGTGGAGGAATTGCTCTATCTCAAAGTGTAAATAGTAATTCAAATAATAAAGTAAGAAGTTCTATACTTTATAATATAGGAAGAGTAATTTCATATACTTTAATTGGAGGTATAGTTGGTGGGTTAGGACAAATAATAACACCTTCAGGTCAATTTAAGGGTATCGTTGCTGTTTTTGCAGGAATATTTATGATTTTATTAGGTTTAAAAATGCTAAATATAATTTATATTCCTAGGTTTTTTAAATTTAAAGTAGTAATGCCAAAGTTTATAACTAATAATATAAATAAAAATAATACTCTCACACCTTTTTTTATAGGTATTGCTAATGGATTTATGCCATGTGGACCTCTTCAAACGATGCAATTATATGCGTTAGGAACAGGAAGTTTTGTAAAAGGAGCTTTATCAATGTTTTTATTTAGTTCAGGTACAGTTCCTCTTATGCTTGGTTTTGGAGCGATAACTTCAATCATAGATTCTAGATCTAATAAAAGAATATTAAAAATTAGTTCTATATTAGTTATAGTATTGGGTATAATAATGGCAAATAGAGGGCTAGCGTTATCAGGATTAGCATTAGATATGCCAGGATTTGAAAACTCAAAAAAAGATATGCAACTAGCAAAAATAGAGAATGGAAAACAAGTAGTTAATTTAACGGTTAAGAGTAGTCAATATATACCAGACTCTAAAGTAGTTAAAGTAGGAGAACCGGTAAAAATAAATTTAGATATAGAAAGCTTAAATGGATGTAACAATCCAATTGTAATTTCAAAATATGGAATAGAAAAAGATTTAACCAAAGATAATAGTATTGAATTTATACCTGATACAGAAGGCCCTATAACTATAAGCTGTTGGATGGGAATGATTACAACAAAATTGTATGCAGTTAATGATTTAAGTGATGTTAATAATAATGAATTTGATTCAAAAGAAAACTATAATGAAGGATTTAGTGGTTCAGGTCTTTGCAGCGTTCAATCAGAAAATAAAGCTGTAATTGCAGATATAAAGGACAATAATCAAGTTATTGAGATGAATGTAAATTCTAGTGGGTATAGTCCTAATATTTTAGTTGTACAAAAGGACATACCTGTTACTTGGGTTATAAATGGAGAGGAAGTTACCTATTGCAATAACTCAATTATAATTAAAGGAACTGATTCAAAAATAGAGGTTAAAGAAGGAAAAAGTGGATTGAAATTCACACCAAATGAAACTGGTGAAATTGAATTTACATGCTGGATGGGTATGCTAGGCGGTAAAATAGTTGTAGTAGATGATATAAATAATGTAGATTTAAAATCATTAGAGGAAACAGCAAATCAAAATATTCAAAATGGTGGAGGCTGCTGTGGAAATTAATTTTTATTTAATGGTATTGACAAGAATATCTGCATATGTTTAAATGGAATTACAACCACCCCTCATAGGGGGGTGGGGTATGGAGGTGTTGCTTTTGGATAAGAACCAAGAAGTTGCTGTACATAATTTAAAGACGGCTAGAGGTCAAATCGATGGAATTCTAAAAATGATAGAGGATGAAAGATATTGTATAGATATATCAAATCAGATAATATCAGCTCAATCTTTATTAAAAAAGGCAAATTTGACTATATTAAAAAATCATTTAAATAGTTGTATAAAAAACTCTTTTAAAGATGACGAATATGAAAAAATAGAAGAAGTATCTAAAATAATAGAGCGAATTATAGGAAAGTAGTTTTGGGCATAATGAAATTTAATTAAAAGGAGTGAGATTAGCTATGAATAAAAGTTTTAATATAGAGGGTCTACATTGTGCTTCTTGTGTAAATGCTCTAGAAAAAGCAATGCATAAATTGGAAGGAGTACAAGAAGCTAGCGTTAACTTAGCAACAAATAAAATGGAAATAAAATATAAAGAAGATGTTATTTCTGAACAAGAAATCGTAGAGGCTGTAAGTAAGGCTGGATTTAAAGCAATTACTAATGAAAATATAAGAGAAATTGTTATTCCAGTACAAGGAATGACTTGAGCATCTTGCGTAAGTGCTGTTGATAGGGCTATCAACAAATTAGACGGAATAAAATCTGTAGATGTAAACATCGCTACTAATAAAGCAAAAGTGATTTATGATGCAGATAAGGTAAGAATTTCAGAAATAAAAAATGCAATCGAAAAAGCTGGATATACACCTTTAGATATAGAAGCTGAGGAAATACAAGATCAAGATAAAGAAAAAAAAGAAAAAGAAATAAAAACATTGTTTAAAAAGTTTATCTTATCTGCTATATTTACAACACCTCTTTTTTATATTGCGATGGGCCATATGATTGGGTTACCGCTACCTAATATTATTGATCCTATGCATAACCCACTAAATTTTGCATTAGTTCAAATACTTTTAACTATACCTGTAGTAATAGCAGGGTATAAGTTTTATACTGTAGGGTTTAGGTCGCTATTTAGAGGAAGCCCAAATATGGATTCGCTAATAGCTGTAGGAACAAGTTCAGCTATCGTATATGGTTTATATGCTATATATCAAATTATTAATGGAAATGTAGAGTATGCAAAGGATTTGTACTTTGAAACAGCAGGAGTTATTATAACTCTAATACTTCTTGGAAAATACTTAGAATCAGTTTCAAAAGGAAAGACTTCAGAGGCTATAAAAAAGCTTGTAGGTATGCAGCCTAAAACTGCAATAGTTATTCAAGATGGGGAGGAAATAACTATTGCTATTGAAGAAGTTGAAGAAGGAGATATAGTACTAGTAAAACCTGGAGAAAAGATTCCTGTTGATGGAGTTGTTATAGAAGGTCATACTTCTGTTGATGAATCTATGCTTACAGGAGAAAGTATTCCAGTTGAGAAAAAATCAGGAGATAAGGTAGTAGGAGCGAGTATTAATAAAAATGGTGTAATTAAATTTAAGGCAACTAAAGTAGGAAAAGATACAGCTCTTTCTCAAATTATTAAGTTAGTAGAAGAGGCACAAGGAAGTAAAGCACCTATTGCAAAGCTTGCAGACGTAATAGCAGGTTATTTTGTTCCTATAGTTATGGGAATTGCTTTAATATCAGGAGTTGCTTGGTATATTTCGGGTGAGTCTTTAATATTCTCTTTAACTATATTCATATCTGTTCTAGTTGTAGCTTGCCCATGTGCGTTAGGACTTGCAACTCCAACAGCTATAATGGTTGGAACAGGAAAAGGAGCAGAAAATGGAGTTTTAATTAAAAGTGGAGTAGCACTTGAATCAGCTCACAAAATAGAAACAATTGTATTTGATAAAACGGGAACTATAACAGAAGGAAAGCCAGAAGTTACAGATATAATCACTTTAGATAATTACGCACAAGAAGAACTACTTCAAATTGCAGCCTCTGCTGAAAAAGGATCAGAACATCCATTAGGGGAAGCTATTGTAAGAGGAGCAGAAGAAAAAAATATTTCTTTATTAAATTTGGATAAGTTCTATGCTATACCTGGTCATGGAATAGAAGTTGAAATAAAAAGCAAACAAATATATTTAGGTAATGAAAAATTAATGAGAGACAAGAATATAGACATAAGCTTGAAAGAAGAATCTGATAAGCTTGCAGGTGAAGGAAAAACACCGATGTATATGGCTGTTGACGATAAACTAGAAGGGATTATCGCTGTTGCAGATGTAGTAAAAGAAAGTAGTAAAAAAGCTATAGATATGCTTCATGATATGGGAATAGAAGTTGCTATGATTACAGGTGATAATAAGAAAACTGCTAGTGCTATTGCAAAGCAAGTTGGAATAGATGTAGTTTTAGCAGAAGTACTTCCTGAAGATAAATCAAATGAAGTTAAAAAGCTTCAAGGAAAAAATAAAGTTGTAGCCATGGTTGGAGATGGTATAAATGATGCTCCAGCTTTAGCTCAAGCAGATATAGGTATTGCTATTGGTTCTGGTACAGATGTAGCAATGGAATCAGCAGATATAGTTCTTATGAAAAGTGATTTAGTAGATGTTGTTACAGCTATAAAATTAAGCAAAAGTACTATAAGAAATATTAAGCAAAATTTATTCTGGGCATTTGCATATAACACTGCAGGAATACCTCTTGCAGCAGGAGTGTTTTATGCACTAGGTGGACCGAAGCTTAATCCGATGTTTGCAGCAGGGGCCATGGCTTTAAGTTCTGTATCTGTAGTAACTAATGCTTTAAGACTGAGAAAATTTAAAGCATAATATGAAAATTTAGATAGTTATATCTAAAAATATAGCTAAAAGATAGGTGAATTATATGATGGTATTTTTATTATTTATTGTAGTATTAATTATATACTTACTAAATAACAATAGTTTATCATACAATAAAAGATATAATGAAAGCGATAAAGCTATAGAAATTCTAAAAGAAAAATATGCAAAAGGTGAAATTACAGAAGAAGAATATAAGCATAAACTTAAAATATTAAATTCATAGATTGAAAATTGTATAATTGCTTTACCTATAACAAATAGTCCAGTATAAAAAGTACTGGGCTATTTGTTAATAAAAAACTGTATATTTTAAAAATAATATTGACACATTAAAGAACATACGCATATACTGTATATAGATATATTTAAATGTATCTATATAAAAAGGATATAAATTAGAACACAAAATAAATTTTATAAATGAAACACAAGAAGGAGGTATTTCTATAATGAAAGAAAAAAACAAAAAAAATGTAGGGTTAGACTTTTTTGGTAGGTATCTTACAATATGGGTGACTATATGCATAATAGTAGGAGTATCTATAGGTCAAATTTTTCCTGCTTTTCCTAGGGCATTAAGCAAATTTGAATATGCAAAAGTATCAATTCCAGTAGCTATACTTATATGGATTATGATTTATCCTATGATGCTTAAAATTGATTTTTCAAGCATTGTAAATGCTACGAAAAAACCAAAAGGACTTACAGTAACTTGCGTTACAAACTGGCTAATAAAACCATTTACTATGTATTTAATCGCAGGATTTTTCTTGAAAATAGTTTTTAAGAACTTAATTCCAGCAAATCTAGCATCTGATTATCTAGCGGGAGCATTACTTTTAGGAGCAGCACCTTGTACAGCTATGGTATTTGTTTGGAGCCATTTAACAGAGGGGGATCCTGCTTATACAGTAGTTCAAGTTGCTATAAACGATTTAATTTTACTATTTGCATTTACACCTATAGTTGCATTTTTACTTGGAGTAAGTGATGTAGTAGTACCGTATGATACATTATTTTTATCAGTTGCTTTATTTGTAGTTATTCCTTTGGTTGGAGGGTATTTATCTAGAAAATATATTATAAAAAACAAAGGAATAGAGTATTTTGAAAATATATTTCTTAAAAAATTTGACAATATAACAATAATAGGGTTGTTGCTTACTTTAATTATAATATTTTCTTTCCAAGGAGAGGTAATACTTAACAATCCAATGCATATTGCATTAATAGCTGTACCGCTTATAATTCAAACAGTTTTTATATTTTTTATTGCATATTTTTGGGCAAAAGAGTGGAAACTACCTCATAATATAGCGGCACCTGGAGCAATGATTGGAGCAAGTAACTTTTTTGAATTAGCAGTAGCTGTTGCAATATCTTTATTTGGTTTACAATCTGGAGCAGCTCTTGCAACTGTCGTTGGAGTATTAGTTGAGGTTCCTTTAATGCTTGCTCTTGTTAAAATAGCAAATAAAACTAAACATTGGTTTAAGTAAAAAATAATTAATAAAAAGGAGTAGTTTTTATGAAAAAAATGATTATATTTGACCCAGCAATGTGTTGTTCAACAGGAGTTTGTGGACCTTCAGTAGATCCAGAATTACTGAGAGTATCAACGATTATTAATAATTTGAAAAATAATGGAGTAATGGTTGAAAGATATAATTTATCAAGTGAACCACAGGCATTTGTAGATAATAAAATGATAAATGAATTATTAAATAGTGAAGGCGTAGGTATTTTACCCGTGACAATTATAGATGATAAGGTAGTTAAGACTAAGGAATATCTTAAAACTGAGGAATTTTATAAATTATTAGATTTAGCAAATGATGTATCTAAAGCTTCGAAACCTAATGGATGCAATTGTAAAGATGGATGTTGCTAATTATAAAGGAGCGATATAGATGACTAGCTTTAATCCTAATAAAATAGATTTAACTAAATACTTATTTTTTACAGGAAAAGGTGGGGTTGGGAAAACATCAACAGCTTGTGCTACTGCCATAACTTTAGCGGATCAAGGTAAAAAGGTTATGCTTATAAGTACAGATCCAGCTTCAAACTTACAGGATGTATTCAATACTGATTTAAATAATAAAGGTGTTCAGATAAAAGAAGTTCCAAATCTAGTAGTAGCTAATTTTGATCCAGAGGAGGCTGCAAAAGAATATAAAGAAAGTGTTGTAGGCCCTTATAGAGGAAAGCTACCTGATGTAGTAATAAAAAATATGGAAGAACAACTTTCTGGTTCATGCACAGTTGAAATAGCAGCATTCAATGAATTTTCAAATTTCATAACGGATAAAAAAGCAAAAGAAGAATTTAACCATATTATATTTGATACTGCACCAACAGGTCATACTCTTAGAATGCTGCAACTTCCATCGGCTTGGAGTAATTTTATTAGTGACAATAAGCATGGTGCATCATGCTTAGGTCAATTAGCAGGACTTGAGAGTAAAAGAGAGGTTTATAAAAATGCAGTAGATATCTTAGCAAATAAAAACTTAACAACTCTGATATTAGTTTCTCGTCCAGAAGAATCTCCTTTAAAGGAAGCGGAAAGAGCATCAAAGGAGCTTTTAGATTTAGAAATAAACAATCAAATCCTTATAATAAATGGATTACTTAAAGATTCTGATGATGACTTATCTACAAATATTTTTAAGAAACAGCAAGAGGCGTTACAAAATATATCAAGACATTTAAGTGAATTACAAATATTTGAAATTCCACTTAGGCCATATAATGTTACTGGTATAGAAAATATAAGAGCATTTTTAAAAGAAGATAATGTTAAGTATAGTAATGAGACTCTAAACATAGAGGTTATACCTAAGTTAAAGGATATTGTTGAAAATCTATATAGTTCTAATAAAAAGGTTATTTTTACAATGGGAAAAGGTGGCGTTGGTAAAACAACTATAGCTGCTACCATTGCACTTGGCCTTGCTAAAAAAGGTAAAAAAGTTCATCTAACAACTACTGACCCAGCAGCTCATTTAAAATTTATACTTGATGAAAGCTATGGAATTACATTAAGCCATATTGATGAGAAAAAAGAACTTGAAAAGTATAAAAAGGAAGTATTGAGCAAAGCAAGAGAAACTATAGGAGAAGAAGATCTTGCTTATATAGAAGAAGATTTAAGGTCTCCTTGTACTCAAGAGATAGCTGTATTCAGAGCTTTTGCACAGATAGTTGAAAGATGCGAAAATGAAGTTGTCGTAATAGATACAGCACCAACTGGACATACGCTTCTACTTTTAGATTCAACTCAAAGCTATCATAAAGAAATTGAGCGTTCACAGGGCAATATTCCTAAATCAGTAAAAAAACTTTTACCAAGATTGAGAAATGAAGAAGAAACAGAAGTTATAATAGTAACTTTAGCTGAAGCAACGCCAGTATATGAAGCTATGAGGTTGCAAGATGATTTAAATCGTGCAGGAATAAATAGCAAGTGGTGGATAATTAATTCAAGTTTATTCGCTACAGATACAACTAATAAAATTCTTAAAGCAAAAGCAAGTAATGAAATAGTTTGGATAAATAAAGTTAATGAAATTTCAAAAGGTAGTCTTGCAGTTATTAAATGGAATAACGAAGAGATTAAAGGTGAAAAGTTATTAGATTTACTAATGTAAACAAAACATCCACTATAAGTAAAATAATATTTTTCTAATAGTGGATTTTTTTATTGAACTATTATATATATAGGAAAATTATGTTGACATACTAAATTTTATATGGATATACTTCATATATAGATTTAAATACATATATGGAGGTTAAACAAAATATGGACAAAATGGTTGAAATATTTAAAGCTTTATCTGATAAAAATAGACTCCTTATTTTAGATATGCTTTCATGTGGAGAATTATGTGCCTGCGATATTATAGAAGGATTAAACTTAACTCAACCGACTATTTCTCATCATATGAAGATTTTACAAAAGGCAAATTTAGTAAATGTAAAAAAAGAAGGAAAGTGGATGAGATATTCTTTAAATTTAGAAGTTATAAAAAAATCAATAGATTATATAAACATACTTTCATCACCTAAAGAAGATTGTATTTGTAAAGGAATAAAAAAAGATTGTAATGACTAAATGGAGGGAATTAATATGAAAATAGCAATAATAGCAGACGTTCATAGTAATATTTATGCATTAGAGGCAGTAGTAAATGATATAAAAGAAAAAAACTTAGATTTAGCAGTTTGTGTTGGGGATTTGGTAGGGTATGCTACATTTCCAAATGAAGTTATAAATTTAATCAGAAATGAAAACATACTAACTGTGATGGGAAACTATGATGATGCAGTAGGAAACATAAGATTTATATGTGGATGTGATTATCCAGATCCTAAGGATGCTGAAAATGCAACAAAATCTCTTATGTGGAGTATTGAAAATACAAGTGAAGAAAATAAAGCATTTTTAGCAAATCTTCCAAAAGAGATGACTTTGACATTTGAAGGAAAGACTATTACATTTGTTCATGGAAGCCCAAGAATGTTAAATGAATACTTAAAAGAGGATTCTAGAGAAGCTAAAGAAGTTATGGAAGAATTCACAGGAGATATTTTAGTATGCGGACATACTCATAAACCGTATTACAAAATGTATGAAGATAAAATGCTTGTAAACAGTGGAAGCGTAGGTAAATCTAAAACAGGAAGCCCAGACGCAAACTATGTAATAATAGATATTAAAGAAGATGATGTAAAGATAGATATAGTGGAAGTTGCTTATGATTTTGAAAAAACAGCAAAGGCTATAGAAGAAAGTGTATTACCTAATGAATTTGCAGAAATTATAAGAACGGGTAGAGCATAAGATTATTTGCAAAAGATAAGGTGAAAATCAACTTAATATTATATTAAATGAAAATGGTAGAGATTTAGTTTTCTCTACCATATTTAGTATCCTTCAATTGGAAAATCATAGTAACAATAGAATTAAATAGGTATAATAAAAGTAGGAAAGAAATGTAATAAAAAAATAAATAGTATATGAATTTTATAGAATAAATGGCAAAGGGGGATAATATATGGGAATATATTTAGATAACGCAGCAACTTCTTTTCCAAAGCCAATACAGGTAGCAGATGCAGTATATAATTTTATGGTTAATATTGGAGCAACATCTGGAAGAGGGGCTTATGAAAGTGCTATGGAATCAGACAGGTTAGTTTACGAAACAAGAAAACATATTGCATCTTTGTTTAAACAAGATGATATTAAAAAAGTTATTTTCACATTAAATGTAACAGAATCATTAAATCTAGCTATAAAAGGAATCTTGAAAAAGGGAGACCATGTAATTACAAGTTCTCTTGAACATAATGCAGTATGGAGATCTCTTAAAACTTTAGAAAGAGATATTGGAATAAGTATTTCTACAGTACCATGTACAAAAGAAGGATATACAAATCCAAGCGATATTGAAAAATACATAAAAGAAAATACAGCACTTATTATTTTTACACATGCTTCTAATGTACTTGGAACAATACAGCCAATAAGAGAAATAGGAGCTATTGCTAGAAAATATAAAATTCCTTTTTTAGTGGATGCAGCTCAAACAGCAGGAGTATACCCTATAGATGTAAAAAAAGATAATATTGATTTATTAGCTTTTACAGGGCATAAAAGTTTACTTGGGCCTATGGGGACTGGAGGGCTTATTGTAAATTGGGACAAGGATATAAATCCTTTAAAATCTGGAGGAACAGGTGGAGATTCATCTTATGAATATCAGCCAAATTATTTTCCAAATAGATTAGAAACTGGAACACCTAATGTTGGTGGAATAGTGGGCCTTTTAGAAGCTATAAAATTTATACAAGCCGAAGGGATAGATACTATTTTAAATAAAGAAAAAGAAGTATTATCATATGCATTTAAAAGATTAGAAGAAGTGGAAGATATATCTATTTATGGACCAAAGAATATTGAAAAAATAGTAAGTGTAATTACATTTAATTTAAAAGATAAATCTGCAGAAGAGGTAGCTTATGAACTTGATCAAAATCATGGGATAATGATAAGAGCAGGTCTTCACTGTGCTCCAAGTGCTCATAATGTAATAGGAACAAAAAAAATAGGAACAGCGAGAATTGGAATAGGGTATTTTAATGAAAAAGAAGATATTGATTTATTTGTAGATGCACTTAAAAAAATAAACAATCAAAATTAGGGAGGAGATTTTTTGTACTTAGAAGAAGTTAAAATGAATTTTATACAACCTTGTACAGCTGATGCTGCAAGAATAAGATTTAAGGCTAAATTTTCAACCGATATTTCAGAAATATTACCGTATATAAATGCTGTTGTGAAAGATGCTATATATAATAAGAAGGTTCAGAGTTTAACAATAAGAAAAGAATTTAGAATTATTACGATTTATGGAACTAATTTAGCTGTATCTAAAGCGATTAATGAATCAGAAGCTTATGAAATAATGGATTTAGTAAAAGATTTAGTGAATAAGACCTATGAAAGAAAAGACGAAATAGAGCCTTTATATGAAATGAGAGAAAAACCAGATATTTTACAGGTATACAAATATTTACCAAAATTAAACTGTAAAAAATGTGGAGAATCAACATGTCTTGCATTTGCATCAAAACTTCTATCGGGTATACAAAAAATAAAAAAATGTGGACATATTTATGAAGAAGCTAATAGGGAAAACTTAGATAAGGTAGAGAATATGTTGCAGATTATGGGGTATGAATAAAAATGGTATAATTAATTAAATTTAGTTTTAGGAGGAGTATATATGCATAAGTTTCAGGCAAAGAATAGAAAAAAACTTGATAATGAGTGGAGAAGAAATATAATGCCACCTAAAGAAACTCTTGAGAAACTAGGATTAACTAAAAATGATATTGTTGCTGATATTGGATGTGGAATAGGATATTTTACAATACCAGCGTCTGAGATTAGTGATACGGTTTATGCAATGGATATTTCTAATGAGATGTTAGAGGATGTCAAAGAAAAATCTAGCGAGTTAAATATAGATAATGTACAAATAGTGAAAACTGATGAATACGATTTAAAGATAGAGAATGAATCTGTAAGCTTTAGTATTTTAGTGAATGTTTTACATGAGATTGAAGATAAAAAAAGATTATTGAAAGAAATAATTAGAATATCAAAAAAAGGTTCTAAAATAGCTATAATTGAATGGGATAAAAAAGTAACTGAGATGGGCCCTCCTGTTGATCACAGACTTTCTAAAGAAGAGATAGAAAATTTATTTGGTTATTTGAAATTAGAGGTAAAGAAAGAACTTGAATTTGAAGATTGTTTTTATGGAATTGTAGGAATTGTATAGATTTAAATAAACTAATTATTATAAAAGCATACCAAAAATCCTTCGAGTTGTTTAAGGAATCTTGGTATGTTTTTTATTTTGTCATAGCAAAAATTGCACCTGATATAAATGGAATCAACCAAATAGACCATACTACAATACTAAATTTATGAAATTTGATTTTCATTTCTTCATTATTTTTTATTAAAACAATTGTTGCCCAAAGTGCGTGTAAAAGCATTAATAGTATTGCCAATAAACCTGTTATGCCATGAAAATTCAATTTAAAACCTCCACTAGCTATCTTACCCATAACTATCGTTCCAAGCGTATCAAACACAAGTCCTGTATAAAATACTATTAGATGCCATCTTTTTAGTTCGCCTTGTTTTTTTTCACTCCAAACCCCTATTGTATAAAATAAAAGAGCCAAATTCATACAAATGATTGCATACATTAACATGTCATTAATACCTCCTAGATAAATTATTAAAATTCAAATATATAAGTTATATTTTTCCCTAGAACTGATATATTAAACAGTTTATTTTATTTTTGAAATATTTTCAAACTATATAAATATAATTTATAGAAACAGGTTGAAATTTAGAAAGGTGATATTCATGAACGAAAATGTAGAAGATGCAAATATAGATAAAAACTATTTATTAGATGTTTTGTCCAGTTTTTCTAAGGCTACAGGTTTATATATTGATGCTGTAAATAACGAAGGAGAAAGCTATTTTAAAGCAAATAATGTAGAGCGAAGTGAGTTTTGTAAGTTTATTCGAAGCCATGATAGATGTAATGAAAAATGCAAAGAATCGTATAAAGTAGCAAGTATTGAAGCAGGGAAATGGGAAGAACCATATTTTTTTAGATGTCATGCTGGAATAGTAATTTGGGCTGTACCTATTATAATTAAAGGTGTTAGTGTAGGAAGTATAATGTGTGGTCAAGTCTTAATGTGGGAGCCCGATGAATTTTTCTTTGAAGAACTAAAAGAATTTAATCCATATATTGAAGAATTTGAAACATTAAAAGAAAAAGCTATGAATCTTGAAATAGTATCTCCGAATAAAACTCAGGCAGTAGCAGATACATTATTTATAGTAGTTAATTATTTAGTTAAAAGAAATATTTGTATTTTAGAAAATAAAGATTCTTCACGGTTATTGATGCAAAAAATTAGGCAGGAATTAGAGGATAGAAAAAAATCTGATTTTCATAAAAATGATGATTACAATAGTTATTTAAAAAAAGAGAGAAAATTATTAAGCTATATTCGATTGGGAGATAAAGTAAAGATAAAAAATACTTTACTAAATCTTTTGGGGGACCTTTATGTTAAAACAGGAGGGGATAAAAATATAATAAAATTACGTATTCTAGAATTAGCATCTTTGATTTCAAGGGCTGCAGTAGATGGAGGGTTAGATGCAGAAATTGCAATGACTATGATGGAAGATTTTAATAAAGAAATTTGTAAAGTTGATAATATAGAATGCTTTTTTTATGAAATATATGATATAACGAGAGATTTTTTAGATAAAATATTTATTTTAGGAGATAAAAAGCATATTAGTTTATTAAAAAAAGCACGAAATTTCATTATGGAGAACTATTCTAAGACCATAAAAATAGAGGATGTAGCACAATATCTTTTTATAAGTAAATCTCACTTAAGCAGGTTATTTCGCAAAGAACTAGATTGCACAGTAAATGACTACATTACAAGAGTGAGAGTAGAGAAAGCAGTTGAATTAATGAAAAAAAGAGAATTAAGTATAAAAGATATTTCAATTAGTGTAGGATTTAAAAGTCAAAGTTATTTTACAAAGGTATTTAAAAAACATATCGATGTTAACCCAGTTGTATATAGAAATAAATTATTCTAAGGGGGAGTATGAGTGTACTATAAAAAAATAAGCGAATGTATAATAAATGGAGATACTGAAGCAGTAATAGAATTAACAAAAGAGGCTTTAGCTAAGAAATATCCACCTGAGTATATATTAGAAAAAGGTTTAATTTTAGGAATTAATGAAATTGCTAAAAAATTTCGTAAAGATAAGGTATTAGTTCCTGAGGTGCTTCTTTCCACTAGAGCTATGAATGCAGGAATTTCTATATTGCAGCCATATTTTAAAGAGTATAAAAGAAATAATAAAGTAAAAATTGTATTAGGAACAGTTGCCGGAGATTTGCATGATATTGGTAAAAATATGGTGAAAACTATACTTATAGCTAATGGAGCAGATGTAATTGATTTAGGAGTAAACGTATCTACAAGAGATTTTATAGATACAGTATATAAAGAAAAACCTAATATGCTTATGATGTCAGCTCTGTTAACTACAACTTTACCAGCTATGAAAGAAGTCATAGAAGAACTAAAAAATAAAGAGTTAAGAGAAAGTGTAAAAGTCGTTGTTGGTGGAACTCCTGTAACAGAAACTTTTGCAAATAGAATAGGAGCAGATTATTACTTTGAAGATGTATTTAAATTGAGAAGTTTTTTAGAAAAAAATTTACATAAGCTTGTGATTGAATAATTACCCCGTTTAAAGGGGATTTTTTTTGTTATCTTTTAATATATTTTGAATAAAATTAATAAAAGCACGATCGAGCAAAAAAAAGCAGGAATAAGCTATTAAATATTAAGTTATATTTTCATAGTATTAAACAAATGAAATTATAAAAAAACTAAGGGGATGTGAAAATAATATGAAACCATTATTAAGATTTCTTTCTGATGAAGATTTAAAAAATGTTCATAATATGGCTTTAGATATGTTAGAAAATATGGGTATGCAGCTATGCTCAGAAGAAGCACGTGAAATATTGAAAAAAGAAGGAGCGACAGTTGAAGGTGAAATTGTGAAAATTCCTAGAGAATTAATAGCTAGAGCACTTGAAACTGTTCCAAAGAGAGACGAATTTGTACTTTATGGAAGAACACCAGAAAATGACGTAAAAATAAGTGAAGCACCTCCAACATTAGCAGCTATGACTATGGCAACAGCAGTTATTGATCCTGAGACAAGAGAAAGACGCCCTGCTACTAATGAAGATTTAGCTAAACTTACTAAAATATTAGAAACTTTGGATAACGTAACAATTGCAAGTGGACTTGTTACACCTCAAGATGTGCCTCTTCAAGCTTCTGATTGGTATACTTGGGCAACAACAATAAAGAATACTACAAAACATATAACAGGTGGAGTAGTTGGTAAAGAAGGCGTTAGAGATGCAGTAAAAATGGCATCACTAGCAGTAGGTAGCGAAGAAGAATTTTTAAGAAGACCGTTTATATCTGTTTGGGTACTAACTATGCCTCCAATGAAAGTAGATGAGAATACTTTAAATGTACTTATGGAAGCTAGTAAATATAAAATACCTTCAGTGATAAGTTCTGGAGGAATACTTGGAATATCTTCACCTATAACTATTGAAAGTGCAATAATTCATACTCATGCAGAAACACTTGCTTGTATAGCACTATCTCAGATGGTTAACCCTGGAGCACCTGTAATATATTCAAGTTATGTACGTAGTATGGATATGAAAACACTAAGCGTCGCAATGTCTAGCCCAGAATCGGCCATAATGAAGAGTTGTATGGCAGAATTAGGACTTTACTTAGATCTTCCAACAAAGATGCCATGTAATTTACGTGACTCAAAAGTTCTAGATGCACAAACTGGATTTGAAACAGGTATGGTTGGAACTATTGGAGCTTTAACAACAGACTTCTTAGTAGCAATGCAATTAGATATGGATTTAGTAGTCGATTATGCAGATCTTCCATACTCTAATGAATGTATGTCTCAGCTGCAAAGGCTAGTAAGAGCATTAGATTTTAATAACAAGAGAATAGATTTAGATAATATAGAAAAAACTGGACATGGTGGAAGTTTCTTAGGTTCAAAACATACAGTTCGTTACTTCAGAAAAGAGCTATGGAGAGGTGAATTAACGGAAAGAGGAAATTATGGATCTTGGAAAGATGAAGGAGAAAAAGATATAGCACAAAAATCTTTAGAAAAAGTTCGTGAAATTCTTGAAGAAACAAAAAATGTAGAACTTTTAGATAGGGATATACAAGATAAAATAGATGCTATAGCTGAAGCGGCTATAGAAAAAGCAAAGGATATAGTAAGATAAAAAATCATGCATAAAAAATATTAAGGATGTGAGCAAAATATGAATAAAAGCAAAGTCCTTGGTTTGATTGCTATAATTATAGTGGTAACAATATATGGAGTTTCATATATTTCTAGAGATGTTATTGATGATTATATGCATGCAACAGTAATAGTTGGATTTCAACTTACTATTATGGCTGTTCTTTTCACTATATATAATGTTGTGAAAAAGTATAATTTTAAAATAGAAAAATCAGATATATTTATTATATGCTTGTCAGGTTTATTTGGAACAACATTTTTTCATGTATTAACAGTTTTAAGTATAACTGCTATTGGACCTACTGTATCGTCACTATTATTTGGATTCGCGGCAGTATTTTCATTATTAATAGATACAATATTCTTTAAAAGACCAAAAACGAAGTTGAGTATTGTTAGTGTGATTGTTTCCTTGATAGGCGTATATATTCTTATGGGAATAGACTTTAATGATTTAGCTTCCACTAACTTTAAAGGATATTCACTGACCCTTCTTAGTATAATATCATGGGTAGTTTATTGCTTCTTGTCTGATAAGGTCTCCGATAAATATGATAAAACAGTAATGTTAAACTATCAAGCAGCAGTGGGTGCTGTAACAACATTACCGTTTATATTCGTTTATCCAGTAAGTATGGGACACTTAATGATGGGAAAAGTTATAATAAATCTGATAATTTTAGGAGTATTCAACTCTACAATAGCGTATTTCTTGAATATATATGCTATAAAAAATATAGGAGTAACTTTATCCAATTTATTTATGAATTTCTTGCCAGTAATCACTATAATATTATCTTTATTGTTATATGGAACAATACCATCAATGAATCAGGTCGTAGGAGGGATTATAATAATAACCTCAGTACTATTGTTAAATAAAGACCAAAATAATATAGAAAGAATAGAGGAGTTAAATAACTAAAATACAGTTTAAGATCCCTGTTTTAAGGGGTCTATTTTTTTATATATGAAGCAAAATTTTATTCAAATTGAAATGTAACATATGGTACATAAATCGTATTGATTAATTGTTATAATTTACATATAAAATAGAAAAAGGGGATAGATAATATGGCTAATATATCAAATTTAAAAAGACAACATATTGAAGTTATAGATACTATAAAAATTATAGATAAGCTTATAAAAAATAATGATTTTGAGAAATATTCAAGTGATATAGCAAAAAATATAAGCATGCTTTCAGGTAAGTTAAAAATACATTTAGATACTGAAGATAAATTTTTATATCCTAAATTAATAAAACATGACAGTACTGAAGTAAAAGACAAAGCAAATAAATACATAGATGAAATGGGTAATATATGTAAAATATTTATTGAGTATAAAAATAGATTTAATACAAAAAGTAAAATCACAAATAATTTAGATGAATTTATAAAAGAATCTAATTATACATTTGATATGATACAAAAGAGAATACATAAAGAAGATATAGATTTATATCCATTGTTGGAAAAAGTTAATTAAGAAAAATAAAGATAAAAACCGGGTGCAATATTAGATAAAATATTGAGCCCGGTTTTTTAAGTCAAAACACTTTTTTATTCGTATTGTTTTATGTAATCGATTATAATCAATATAAAACAGGGAGGTAATATACTAGATGATAGATGAGAAATTGCAACAAGATATACACAATCGCAATCCTAGAACTTATGATTTTCTAATTAATGAATATAGTAAGTTGCTTTGGATCATTGCTTCAGGTGTACTTAAAAATGTTGGAAGTAGAGAAGATATTGAGGACTGTGTAGCAGAATGTTTTACATATTTATGGGAGCATCCTGAAAAATACGATCACAAAAGGGGAAGTATTAAATCATACTTATGTCTTATTACAAAAAGTAAAGCAATAGATAAAGTAAGAAAAATAAACAAAAGGACAACTCTTCCATATGATGAAGATTTAAAGGCAGAAACTGATGATATAGAGGAAGTATTAGTGAACAAACAAATGATCAATGATATCTATAATTTTGCAAAGAGCCTTAAACAAATGGATAGTGAAATTTTTTTACTTAGATATTTTTATCAGTTAAAACCTAGAGAAATTGCTGACAAATTAAATATTACATCGAAAGAAGTGAGTAATAGACTATACTATAGCAGAAAATCTTTGCTTACAAAAATTAAATTATAAATTAGGAGGATAACTATGAAAAAATATGATAACCTGATATCTGAGTTTAGCGAAGAAAATATTGATATGATTGTAAGTGAACTTCCTGAGTTTACAAATGAAAATTTAAATAATATAAAAAATAAATTCAGAAAAAAAACTATGAAGAGAGCGAGTAAGTCCAAAAAAATAATTATTAGAAGTCTTACAACAGCTGCTTGTATATGTGCTGTTTTTGTAGGAATGGTAAATATAGATAATGCATTTGCCGCAAATCTACTGGATGTTCCAGTAATAGGTGATATTGTAAATCTTGTAACCGTTAATAAAATGGCACTGTATGATAAATATAAGGAGATAAATATAGAAATACCATCTATTGAAGGACTTGAAGATAATGAAGTTCAAAAGGAAATAAACAGTATTTTAAAAGAACGTGCTATAGCTGTTTATGATAAGGCTCTTGAAAATTCGGAGAAAATAAAAGAAGATTCACAGAAAAAAGGATTTTTGACATTCATGCCTGAGATAGTAGATCAAAGCTATACATTAATTAGAAACAGTGATGATATATTGTCTTTTAAGGTTGTGACAACTCAAATAAAAGCAAGTGGTTATGAAACAGCTGACTTTTATAATGTTGATCTGAAAAACAGCAAATTACTCAATATAAGTAGTTTATTTAATAAGAATTATGATTATATAAGTGTTATAAATAACGAAATAGTAATGAAAATGAAAGAAGAAATAGAAAAAGAAGATGCTGGGTATTTTCCAGAAGAATTCAAAACTATAGATGACAAGACTAATTTTTATATAAATAAAAATGGCAAACTCGTGATAGTTTTTAATGAATATGAAATATCAGCTGGTTATATGGGGATGCCTGAATTTATAATTGATACTTCTGTTTTTGGAAATAACATTTCTGACTTAGGATATTTGAAATAGGATATGAGAATAATTGAATAGTTATATTAAAAAAGCCATGGAATGGATTAAAAATATATTTCATGATGAAAATAGAAAGATGATCGAGATATTTACACTGTATCAAGAATTATTAGAAAAAACGTTAAAGATGATCTAGCTGAACAGCTACAAGAAAAATTAGATAAATTTGCAAAATAAGATTAAGAAGGCACTCATTTTTCATGAGTGTCTTTGAATTTATTGTAAAATTATAAAAAAACTGTATTACAATATTGTTTTATGTTATATAATGTGTCTTAATAAATTATTTTTAGTGTTAAGGAGTTGATTGAAATGTCTTTAGAAAATGTTAGAGATTTTTTAACAGAGAATGATTTGAAATTTGAGATATTTGAAATGCAGGAAAGTACAGCAACAGTAGAATTAGCGGCTAAAGCACATGGAGTAGCCCCTGAACTTATTGCAAAAACTATAGCTGTTAAGTTAAAAGATAGAGATATTCTTATAGTTACTAAAGGCGACGCAAAGATAGATAATAGAAAGTATAAGGATGAGTTTAAGACAAAGTGTACGATGCTAAAGTATGATGAAGTCTTAGATATAACTGGACATCCAGTTGGTGGAGTATGTCCGTTTGGATTAAAAAATCCTTTAGATATATATTTAGATATTTCCATTAAAGATTTTGAGTATGTGTATCCTGCTGCAGGATCGGTTAATTCATCTATAAAGATTAAGCCGAGTGAATTAGAGGAAATAACTAATGGAATATGGGTTGATGTATGTAAATAAAGATTATTAAAAATATAATAAAATGATTGTATAAAGTGAAACTTAATTCAGATGAAGTTTTTACTTCAATTGAATTTTTAGTTGAACTAATCCAGAAGCTGTTAAGTTCTTAACTTCATCTTTAAAAGAATGGAGTTTTAGAACTTTTAGCTTTCGGATAAATATTTTTGAAAGGATGTGATTGATATGATGTTATTAAAATATGAGGTGGGAGAATATATATAGGTTATAGTATTATTCTCTTGCCATAGGATACGATAATATGGAGGAGAGAATATAATAATGATAAAGATAGTAAAAAGCGAAAAATCGTGGATAGAAAGCAATGCTGTGGATCAGCTTAAAAAGATAGCGGCACTTAAAGGAATAATTAATGCGGTAGGACTTCCAGATTTACATGTTGGAAAGACTCCTGTTGGAGCAAGCTATATGACTAAGGATATTATATATCCTCATATAATAGGAAATGATATAGGATGTGGAATAGGTATATTTTCAACTGGACTTAAAAAAAGCAAATTTAAAATAGATAAGACTATGAAAAAATTAGAAAAATTAAGTAGCCTTGAAAATATAAATGACTTTATTAAAGATACTGATTTTCCTTTTAAAGAAAAGTTAGGAACAATAGGGTCTGGTAATCACTTTGCAGAGTTTGAGGAAATTAATAAGGTATATGATGAAAAAGTTTTAAATGAAATAGAAATAAAAAAGAATGAGATATACTTATTAGTTCACAGTGGTTCAAGAAGATATGGTGAGTATATATTGAACAAATATATTAAAGAATATTCTTGTCAAAATGGATTAGAGTTAGGTACTGATGCATTTAATGAATACATGAGTGAACATAACAAAGCTGTTGAATTTGCAAATTTAAATAGAGAAATCATAGCTCATAAGATTTTGAGTTGTGTAAACGGAAAAGAAAGTAGAAAGATTTTAGGTAGTGTTCATAATAGTATAACTGAAAAGAAAATCGATGATGATATATACTATATTCATAGAAAAGGAGCAGCACCGTCTGATATAGGATATATTGTAGTAGCTGGATCCAGAGGAAGTAACTCTTATATAGTAAAACCAATGGATAATCTTTTTGATTATTGTTTTTCAATATCTCATGGTTCGGGAAGAAAGTGGAGTAGGTTTGGATGTAAAGAAAAGCTTGAAAAAGTTTATTCTAAAAAATATGTAAGACAAAACAATATGAAGTGTAATTTGATATATAGTGATAAAAATTTAATATACGAAGAAGCTCCAGAGGCCTATAAGAATATAGAAAGAGTAATACAGGATATGGTGGATGAGAAGATGATTAAGGTTGTAGCTAATCTAAAGCCGTTGATAACTTATAAAAGGTAATTTATAAAATAACTCCGTTTTTTACGGAGTTATTTTTAACTATCTTTAAACTAAATACTTAAAATATAAAGAGAATATAGAAAAAAATAAGTAAAAAGTGCATAAATAAATAAAAACAATTAAATAACTTGAAAAATAACTTAAAAACAATTATAATTAAATTATAAATTAAATATTGGGGTGGTATATTTGTACCAACAAGAACGAATGGAAGTAATCCTAAATTACTTAAAAACTAACAAAAGAATTAGTGTAGAAGAAATTTGTAATTTATGTGGTGTTTCAAGAGATACTGCACGAAGAGATTTAGTAAAGCTAGAGAAAAATGGAGAGATACTTAGAACCCATGGTGGTGCAATTTTATCTAAGGTTCAAAATAAAATTAAGAATTATGAAGAACGTCTTCAACAAGATTTAAAGCCAAAAAAAGAAGTTGCAAAATTAGCAGCAGCATTGATTAAAAGTAGAGATAGAATAATTATGGATACATCTACAACAATGCAGTTATGTGCAGAATTATTAGGTGACATAGAGGATTGTTCAGTTATAACAAATTCAATAAATGTAGCTGATATATTATCAAATAATAAAAATGTAGATATACATTTAGTTGGTGGTAAATTAAATCAGAAACATCGTTATCTATATGGAACAGAAACTATATCAATGCTCTCTAATTATTATACTCACAAAGCCTTTATAGGTATTGGTGGTATAACAAAAAATGGGATAATGAATGAAGATAATGAAGATGGATTTGTTAAAAGGAAAATGATTGAACAAGCAGAACAAGTTATAGTATTAGCAGATAGCACAAAGTTTGGAAAAAGTGGATTCTTCAAAGTTGCTGATTTATCAAAAATAGATTTAATAATTACTGATAAAATTCCTGATAAAGACTTTATGGACATCTTTGAAGAGAACAAAATAACTGTTGTATTTCCATAAAATAATTAGATACAACTCATTGGCGTTACCTATTTGGGCGTGACAATGATTGTTAAAAGCAAGGTAAATATTAATATATTTAATATTTACCTTGCTTTTTTATATCTAAGGAAGTTATGAATTTTTAATAATTAAAAGTTGGAATTTCAGGAGCATCATCTGGTACTCCGACTTCTTTTCTTGGTCTATCCTTACTTAGATGCCATTCATACCAACCGCCATCGTATATAGTGATATTTTTCCATCCCATAGCAAGTGCATACATATAAGTTTCACTTGCTCTCCATCCTGTGCCACAATGGAATGAAACTTTTTTATCCGGAACTATTCCCCAATCAGCCCATCTAGCAGCAATCATATGGTAATTAAACATCGTATTATCTATATTTCTATAATCCTCCATATGATAAGGATCAGATCCTGCATATCCAAATCTTGAATTAGGTATATCTCCAGCTTCTCCGATATAAGTGTATCCACTTATTTCACCTGTATACTCAGGCCAACTTCTTATAGATGCAACTATTGAATTTGGATTGTTTACGATATCCATTTCTTCGTCTAAATCTATAAGGACATCTGGTCTAGCAGGTATTTTTACTCCGAATGTATCTACAGGTTTAGGATTATTTACACCTTGTTCAAGTGGCATTTTATCCATATTCCATCTATCTATTCCACCATTTAATATTCTTACATCTTCAACACCAGCATACATCATCACAGCTGCACATCTAGAAGCTGCCGTTGTATTTGGACCGTAAAGAATTACCATAGTATCTTTTGTTATTCCAAGATTTAACAGTGTTTCTTCTATTTTCTTATCATCAGGTCTATTCCAAAATTTTTCTTGTTCTTCTTTTGGTATAAATTCATAATCAGCTAAAACTCTTGAGCCAGGAACATGATTTAATTTATCATCTATATGTATAGCTCCCTTTATATGACCTTCTTTATACTTTGATTCATCTTTTCCAAAGCTTAGCTCTACAATTTTATATTCTTTACCATCATATGTATGTGGATTTTTACCATCTACAAGATCTTGAACCCATTTCGGATAAACTAGCAATTCGTAATTTTTCATTTTATCCATTGGAAGTGTAGCATCTTTAGCCCATGCTTGAACACCTTCTTCTAGAACTGAAATATCACTATATCCAAGGGAAGATAATCTTTGAATTATATCGTTAGATACTTCACCATTTTTAGTATATAGAACAAGTTTTTTATCAGTTATTATATTTCTCCTTTTTAATTCCTTACTAAGCTCTTTATCATTTTTTAATAAAGAAAACCATTCTTGTGGAAAATCAATAGCCCCTTTTATATGACCTCCTCTTTCAATATCAATAGGCCACCCTATATATTCTTCCTCAGATCTCAAGTCTACAAATAAAATATCTTCTTTTGATAAAAATTCTTGAGCTTGTTTTATTTTGATAGATTGATGGTCGTTAGAATTAGTGCTAATATTAGTATCAGAACATGCTGCAAGTAAATAAATAGAAATTATTGCCAATAATAATGATATAAGCTTTCTCATGATTTTTTTCCTCCTTTTTAAAATTAACTATTATTACTTTTTTTATATATTACAGTATTTCTTGAAAACGTTTTCAGGATTATTAAAGAAATTATGTAAGATGATATATATTTAAAAAATGTTGTAATAAAATTTTTGTTTAAAAATAATATGTATGAATGAGCTGATTTTACAATTAGGTTGTACATATATATAAATCCAGAACTCGGTATGCTATTGAATAGATACGAGCTAATTAAGATACCTATAAAAGGAATAGTAAGTGTTAAAAATATTGAAGTTAATAATGCTGCCTTTATTGAATATTTATTTTTAAAAGCAATTATACCTATTAGAAAACCTTCAAATATATTAACTATAAAAAATATGCTAAAAGAAGAGTTACCAATACCTATAGTGCTTAAAGATAAGCTAGATAATCCTCCAACAAGTGAACCATAAATAGGACCAAGTGTTATTGCAGCCAGAGTAGTTCCTACTATATTAGAATATATTATACTTGGAAAACTAGAGAAAGTTTTCATACATTCAGTAAGAATATTTAAAGCAAAACATATTAAAAATATTAAGCTTATATAATATTTATTTTTTATCATGGTTTATCACCTTCTAATTATAGAAATTTGTTTTAATCGATACTATCAGACAAATAATAACATTATATGTAATGAAATACAAATAGATATAAATAATACATGTTATTATTCATATAGAAAAATTTTATAATAAATAGGGAGGAATTAACATGAATTATGAGTTTGACAAGGTAATAGATAGAAAAGAACACCATTCTGCTAAATGGAGAGAGATGGATAAAAAATTTGGAACGAATGATCTTATTCCTATGTGGATAGCAGATATGGATTTTAAGACAGCTCCAGAAATTACAGAAGCTATGAGGGAAAAGCTTGAGCACGGTATATTTGGTTATGTTAATAGGTCAGATGAATACTATGAAATAGCTTGTAATTGGTTAAAGAAAAGACACAGTTGGGAAGTTTCAACTAAAAATATAACTTACAGTCCAGGGGTTGTACCTGCTCTTAGTATTATAATACAGGAATTTACAAAACCAGGAGATAAGATAATTATTCAATCACCTGTATACTATCCTTTCTATAATGTTATAGAAGAAAATAATAGAGAGGTAGTTCTAAACCCTTTGAAGGAAACTGAAAGAGGATATTACGAAATGAATTATGAGGATTTAATATCTAAAATAGATGATGATGTTAAATTTTTAATTCTATGCAATCCACATAACCCAGTAGGTAGGGTTTGGAAAAAAGAAGAACTTGAGAAATTAGGAAAGATATGCTTTGAAAAAGGAGTTAAGGTTATATCTGATGAGATACATTCGGATCTAATATTTAAAGAAAATAAGCATATGCCTTTTGCTAGCTTAGGAAAAGAATTTGAGGAAAATACTATCACTTGTTTTGCTCCTACTAAGACTTTTAATATAGCAGGGCTTTACTCTTCTTTTATAGTGTTTCCAAATTCTAAGGATAGAGATATATTTGAAGAAGCTTTAGGAAGAATCGATTTAAAAAGAAACAACCCTTTTAGTTTAGTAGCTACCATGGCAGCTTATGAAAAAGGAGAGCCATGGCTTAAGGAATTATTAGTTTATTTAGAAGAAAACATAGATTACTTGATAGGATATATAAAAGAAAATATTCCTAAGATAAAAGTTAGAAAACCTGAGGGAACTTATCTTGCATGGCTTGATTTTAGAGATTACGATCTTTCTAAAGGTGAGTTAGAAAGAAAAATTATAGAAGAAGCAAAAATTGCTTTTGATGATGGACTTTGGTTTGGAGAAGAGGGAGAAGGATTCCAAAGAATAAATGTAGCTTGTCCGAGAGTTATGATAGAAGAGGTTCTTAAAAGATTAGAATCTGTGTTTAAATAGAAGGTAGCCAATGGCTACCTTTTTAAATATTTTAATATTCTGATATAGGAACTTGTTATATAATAACGGTATATAATTTATAGACTATAACGAGGAGGGAATTATGATAGAAAATGAAAAAGCAGTATACGATATATTAGAGAAACTAAGTATTGAGTATGAAAAGTACACTCATATTCCTGTATATACGATAGAGGAAGCTGACAATTTAAATTTAGATATAAAAGGAGCTCATTGCAAGAACCTGTTTGTTAGAGATAGAAAAGGAAGACAACACTATCTTATAATTATAGAAGACAACAAAAAGGTAGATTTAAAGAAATTATCATGGGATATAAATAGCACAAATTTAAGTTTTGCATCAGAAGAAAGACTTTTTAAATATTTAAAGTTAAAGCCTGGCTCAGTAACTGCATTTGGACTTATAAATGATAAGGACAAGCATGTGAAGCTGTTGATAGATAAAGATTTAAAAAATTTTGAGTATATAAGCTTTCATCCTAATGTAAATACTGCAACTGTTACGATTTCTTATGAGGATTTTGAGAAATTTTTAGAATTTATAGGTAATGAAGTAAATTATATTGAAGTATAGTTTATTTAATTATAAAAAAAATTGGTGGTTAAGCGAAAAATGGGTCTCATTGAAATACCGCTACTTAGTCAATATCTTAATAAAACTAAAGACTACACTTACTAAATATACTAAAACTTTTAAACTCCCTATGGTCAAACAAAAAAGTTTCTAACGTATATTTAGTAGATGTAATCTAAGTTTCATAGTAAAATATTGACCTAAAAGTAGCTAACATTTCAATAAGATCCATTTTTAGTTTGTATTGTTAATAAAGAAGTTGAGTTTAGAAGTAATTTATATTACATGAATGTGAAAAAACAAAATTATTACAACAAAACACACACAATCTATTATAATTAACTATGAAAAAGAATGTTATCTTTAAGAATGGGATTATAAAATGCTAAATAAAAAATAAAACAATAAATAATGAGGTGAGTAAGACGTGGAGGTTTTTATAAATATACTAGCTACATTTGCAGTTATTATGCTATTTGTAGCATCGTATAAGGCTTTTAAGCATAAAACCATTGTGTTTTTGAAAAGAAATCAAGAGATTCAAAATTTAGAAGAGGCATGTAGATGTTTTGGAAAGCTTTATTTTTTTGGAGGAATTATAAATTTGATTTATATTTTGTTATCATTATTTTTTCCTGAGGAAGAAATATCATTTAGAATTATAATAGATATACTTATGATTATATTTTTGTTGTGTAGTGCAGTATTTAGGGATAAATATATTAAAAAAACTAAACCTACTAAAATAGATTAGTCATTGTTGCATATATCTTTTAATCTAATGTGTTATTGCTTCATTATAAGCAAAATAATACTATAAAAATAAAAAGAGATATTTTTTCACGATTCTGTGAAAGAATATCTCTTTTTTAATATATAGAACATTATATGATTCTTAAGTTACACATAACATTGATTAAAAATCTACACTTGCAACTATTTTGAGCAACGGAGTCCATAGGACTCGTTGGCGACATGAGCTATGCGGTAGCATAAAGCGAATTTTTATTAATAAATAGTTTATATTTTGTTAATAAAAATTTAATAATTTGTTTCTTATTAATTTAGAATTAGATCTTAGTATATTAAGAGTAGATGATGAGGTTAAAAATCAGTTTAGAAAATACATTGAAATTATTATTAGGGAGGATAATTATGAGGAAAATATCATTAATATTATTATTAGGATGCTTATTATTAAGTTTATCTGCATGCACAAAGGCAGAAGCTGAAAAAGTTGAGGAGATATCTAAAAAGGTAGATGTGGAGGTTTTACAACAGAAAACTACTCCTGTTGAACTTGAGTATACAGGGATAGTTAAATCTGATGAAATGAAAGAAATTTCTTTTAAATCGTCAGGTAAAATTTTAAACATTTATGTTGAAAAGGGAGATCACATAAAAAAAGGACAGAGATTAGTTGAGTTAGATAAAGCAGATTTAAATTTACAATTAAACGCTACAAAATCAAAATTAGATACAGCACAATTAGATATTAAAAAAGCGGAGGACTCTTATATTTACAAAAAGGATTTATTTGAAAAGACTGAAGAAATGTATGAGTACGGAGCTGTATCAAGAGATGATTATGATAAGGTTAAATTAGAATTTGATACATCAAAAACTATTTATAATCAAGCTAAATCAAACTATGAAACTCTAAAAATAGACTATGACAGTAAGCTAAAAATGGTTAATGATGCTACTATTGTTTCAGATATAGATGGCTATGTATTAGATATTAAATATGAAGAAGGAGAAATGATTTCACCAGGAGCACAAATTATTACTATAGGAAATGATAAAAAAATAGTAAAAACAGGTGTTACTCAAAAAGATTTAGATAAAATTAGTTTAGGAAAAGAAGTAAACATAGAGTTTAATGATAAAGAAACAAAGGGAAGAGTAACAAATATATCTAAACTTCCTGATAAAACAACTAGGACATATGATGTAGAAATTTCACTTGATGAAACAAACTATTATTTAGAAACTATTGTAAATGTAAAGTTTGGTATTGGTGAAGAAACCGGTATATGGGTTCCTATTAATACTATTTTATCTTCAAATATAGATTATGTATATGTTGTTGAAGATGACAGAGCTGTTAAGAAGACCGTAACTATAGAAAAAACAAAAGGAAGTCAAGCTAAGGTTAAAGGACTTAAAGCGGGAGAAAAATTAATTTTTAATGGAATGAAGTCTGTTAAAAACGGTGCTTTAGTAAATATAAACGACAATACATTAGCAAATAATAAATAGAAGAAGGTGATTAAATGAATAAGGGAATAACTTATGGTTCTATAAAAAATAAGAAGATGACAGTACTTCTAATTATATTTGCTATGATTTTTGGGTTATATAGCTATTATATGTTACCAAGACAAGAGTCTCCAGATGTAAGTGCTCCTGTTGCGCTTATAACAACTGTTTATCCAGGGGCATCACCACAGGATGTAGAGTCACTAGTAACAGAAAAAATTGAAGATGCAATTGTAGAGGTTGAGGGATATGATTATTCTAGTTCCAAGTCTAAAAACGGAGTATCAGTAGTCACAATGTTTATAAAAGGTGATATAAACCCAGATGAAGCATGGGATGAGTTGAAAGAAAAACTACAGCCTGTACAAGGCGAATTACCTAGTGAATGTCTGGACATACAAATTAATACAAGCCTAACAGATACAGTAGGTATGATTATAAGTATGTCAAGTGATAATTATTCTTATGAAGAACTTGCTGATTATGCTAAGGTATTTAAGAATGAGTTAAGTAAAATTGATGGGGTATCAAAATTTGAAATAGATGGAGATTTAGAAAAGAAAATTATGGTTGAAGCGGATGTGGATAAACTTAACTATTATAAGCTTTCTTTAAATGATATTTCAAGCATTATCCAGTCTCAAAATATAAATATACCTTCTGGCAGTGTTGACGATGGAAAGGCAAAAATTTCTGTGAAATCTAACGGAACTTATGAATCAATTCAGGAAATAAAGAATACTGTTATTACTGTTTCACCTCAAAATGAAACAGTTTTACGTTTAAAAGATGTTGCAGATATATATTATGAAGTAGACAATTCATCACCTAAATATAAAGATAATGGAGTAAAATCTGTATTACTTTCTGGTTATTTTGAAGATAGTCAAAATGTTGTACTAGTGGGAGATGAAGTTAAGGAAAAATTAGAAGAATTAAAAGGTGATTTACCAAAGGATATTAAATTTAACCAAGTAATATTTCAGCCAGATGATGTTAAAAAATCAATAAATGATTTTATAATAAACCTTATAGAAGCTATATTCTTTGTTATTGCTGTTGTGTTTTTTGGTATGGGTGCTAGAAATGCTATTATTGTTTCTACAACTATTCCATTATCTATATGTATGACGTTTACTATTATGTATGGACTAGGTATTAAACTAGAGCAGATGTCTATATCAGCTTTGATTATAGCTTTAGGGATGTTAGTTGATAATGCGATTGTTGTTAGTGATTCAATCCAAAGCTATATTGATGAAGATATGAATAAACTAGATGCATGTGTAAAAGGTACAAAGGATGTTGCAATGTCAATGTTAACATCTACATTAACAACTGTATTTGCATTTGCTCCACTATTATTAATAGGGTCATCAATAGGAGAATATGTTTTTGGAGTTCCATCTGTTGTTATTATAGCATTAATATGTTCATATATTTGTGCAATAATTACTACACCAACTTTAGCATATATATTCTTTAAAAAAAGCAAACCGAAAAAGAATAAAGAACCGTCTAAAGTACGAAAATTTTTCGATAATCTTCAGCAGTTAGCTATGAAGAAAAAATGGGCTATGATCAGTGTTTGTATGATAGGGTTTCTTATAACAGGAGTATTTGTTAAACAATTAGATGTTAGTATGTTTCCAAAGGCAGATAAAAATCTTATGTATATAAATATAAAATCAGAAAATGCATCAGATATTGATATAACTGAAAGACTTACTGATAGTGTTGTAGAAATTATAAAAAATCAACCTGAAGTAGTTAGTTATTCTCAAGCTGTAGGAGATGGACTTCCTAAATTCTATATGACAGTGAAAACAGGATCTCCATCAAATGATTTTGCTCAGGTTCTTGTAGAATTTGATTTAAAGAAGGGCAAAAGATTTAAGACTAAGGAAGAACTGCTTAATCATATACAAATGGAGTTGGATAAGAATGTTGTAGGTGGAAGTGCTATTTCTAGTTTATTAGATGCTGGTAGTGGCGGGGGAAGTCCAATTCAAATTAGAGTTAGTGCAGAAAAGATGGAAAGATTAGATGAAGTAACTCAGTTGATTGTAGATGAATTAGAAAAAATTGAAGGAACAATTAATGTAGATAGTGATTTCGTAGATAAAGAATATCAATTTAGTGTAAATGTTGACGAAAATAAATCTAGTATGTATGGAATTTCAAAGTATGATGTACAAAAAGAAGTAAGTACTGCACTAAGAGGTAAAAACTCATCTACATTTAGAAAAAATGGAAATGAATATGATATTGTAGTTAAGAGTGATATAGAAACAAAAGAAGAATTAGAAAATCTAGCAATAAAATCATCTATGACAGGAGAAAAAGTATTATTAAGAAATCTTGCAACTGTTGATATTGAAAGACTGCATCCAAGTATTGCAAGATATAACCGTGAAAGAAGTGCAGTTGTTTCAAGTGACTTATTAAATGGATATGCACCAGGTAAGGTTGAAAAACAATTGAAGAATAAGATCAGAGAATTAGGCTTATCAGATTTAAGTGATGTAACAATTGATTTTGACGGAGAAATGAGTAATATACAAGGTAGTTTTTCTGAACTTGGTGTTTTGGCTATATTCTCAATAATATTAATAATAGGGGTACTAGTATATCAGTTTAATTCTTATATGCAGCCGCTTATTATAATATCTACAGTACCACTTGCTTTAATAGGAGTTGTTTTTGGATTGTTTGTTTTAAATCAACCATTATCATTTACTGCAATGCTGGGAGTTGTGAGTTTAATAGGTATAGTTGTTAATAATGCCATAGTATTAATTGACTATATTAATGGAGCAAGACTAGATGGAGAAAGTGTAAATGAAGCATGTAAAAAAGCTGTTGATAGAAGATTTAGTCCAATAATTTTAAGTACGACAACTACTGTAATTGGACTTATACCCCTATTAATAGGGGGAGGAGAGATGTTTAGACCAATGGCAACTGCCTTAATAGGTGGATTAATAGTATCTACTTTATTAACACTGGTTGTTGTTCCGACTGTTTATAGTATGGTTGAAGGAAGAAAAGAGAAAAAACACACTAAAACTGTACTTTAAATATTTTTAATGATAATAATTTGAATTTGATAATATAATAATATAAGATTTAATAGGGTAAGTTTTACTTACCCTATTAAATTATTAAAGGTGGGAAATTATGTCTATCAAATCTAGATTAATACTTTCATTTTTTGGAATGATTGTTATACCTGTTATTTTGATTACAATTTTTAATTTTATGTTTGATAAGTATTTTTGGGAAGATGATAAAAGTATTGTAAATGCAGCTAATCCATATCATTTTACTCGAAAAGTATTCACAAAATATAGTGAAATTTCAAGAAAAGTAAACTTAAATATTATTAATAATAGCGATAAAATTAAAGATACTTCTTTCCTTGAATCTTTAGATAATGAATTAGATGGAATTTATAGTGGGATTATTTTGAGAAGAGATGATCAAATACTATATTCTTCAGAAATTCTAAAAAATGATTTATTTTTAAATGAACTTCCAAAATTTAATTCTGATTATAATATAGATAATTATATTTTTTTAAAAAATGGATATGTTATCTTTTCACAAAATGATTTTTATTTTAATGATGGATCAAAAGGAAGTGTATTTTATGCTTTTAACATTAATTTATTACAAAAAGATATAAAGAAAGCTAGAACATTACTTTCTGCTATAATAATAATTTCAATATTAGTAACATCAAATGTTTTGACTTTTACAATTTATAGAGATATTATAAAAAAATTAGATAAACTAAAATATGCTTCTAAGGAAATAAAAAGTGGAAATCTAAATTATAAAATTGAAGAACACTCAAAAGATGAATTTGGTGACTTGAGTATTAATTTTGAGAAAATGAGAATTAAACTTAAAGAGTCGTTGGATATACAATTTAAGTATGAGGAAAATAGGAGAAATTTAATATCAAATATATCGCATGATTTAAAAACCCCTATAATGTCTATAAAGGGATATATTGAGGGAATTAAAGACGGAGTTGCAGATTCTCCTGAAAAAATGGACAAATATATAAATACAATTTATAAAAAAGCTACAGATATGGAAGTTTTGATTGATGAATTATTTTTATTTTCAAAGTTGGATTTAAAAAAGGTTTCATTTAACTTTCAAACTATAAATATTGTTGATTACTTAAAATACTGTGTTGAAGATTTGAGTTTTGATTTAGAAAAAAAGAATGCAAAGATAAGTTTCAATAATGAAAAAGAAAATATATTTGTTACTGCTGATTTACAAAAACTAAAAAGGGTTATCGTAAATATTGTAGAAAATTCAATGAAATATATGGATAAGCAAAATCCAATAATTGATATCAATCTAATAGATAACAAAGAATGTGTAATAATTGAAATTAAGGATAATGGAATGGGAATTCCAGAAGAAAGTATACCTTTTATATTTGACAGATTCTATAGAGCAGATAAATCAAGAAATACTTCTATAAGTGGAAGTGGACTAGGTCTTTCTATTTGTAAACAGATTATAGAATCACATGGAGGATGTATATGGGCTGAAAGTGAAACAAATGTAGGTACAAGTATTTTATTCACATTAAAAAAATACAAAAGGAATGATGAGTATGAAAAAAATTCTAATAATTGAAGACGATATAAGCATTGCTGAACTTGAAAAAGATTATTTAGAAATAAACGGTTTTGATGTTGAAATAGAGACTACAGGACTTGCGGGGCTAAAAAAAGCTAGTGAAGAAAATTTTGATTTAATAATACTTGATTTAATGCTTCCTGAAATAGATGGGTTTTCAATATGTAAAAGTATTAGAAAAGTAAAAGAAATACCAATATTGATGGTATCTGCAAAAGGTGAATCTGTTGATAAAATAAGGGGGCTTGGACTTGGAGCTGATGATTATATAACCAAGCCGTTTAGTCCAAGTGAATTAGTAGCAAGGGTAAAATCACATTTAAATAGATATAAAAGGCTCACTGAAAAAGTAAGCACTCCAAAAGATGAAGTAATAGAAATTAATGGTCTTAGTATAGACAATTATTCAAGGAGGGTTTATTTAAGTGAAAAAGAAATTGTATTAGCTTCTAAAGAGTATGATGTACTAAATCTATTAGCAAGAAATCCTAATAGAGTATTTAGTAAAGAAGAAATTTTTGAAAGAGTGTGGGGGATTGATTCTTTAGGAGATATATCAACAGTAACGGTTCATATAAGAAGAATACGTGAAAAGATAGAAAAAGATACTTCGAATTTACAGTACATAGAGACTATTTGGGGTATAGGTTATAGATTTAAAGCTCAATAAAGAGGAGGAAACTGCATGAAAAAAATAGTTATTGGTATATTATTAGTAGTGGTTACGCTTATAGGTTCCATAAATGCATATGCAGATGAAAAGGTTGTTGAAGATAAAATAAATATTTCTATTGATCAAGCTATAGAAGAGGCAATAAAAAGTTCAACTGATCTTAAAACTAGTGATTTGGATATTGAAATAAAAGAAATAGAACTTGATGAAGCAAAACATACAGAAAAAAAATATGATAATAGTGATGTTTCACTTGGAACAGTAGAAGGATTTCAATTAGATGCTAATATGATATCCAGAAAAGCTGAATATGCTCTTGAAGAGGAAAAAATAAAAAAGAATTATAAAATAGAGGGTATAAAATATAATGCAACTCAAGCTTACTATGGCGCTCTTAAGGCTAGAGAATATATGAATGTTGCAAAAGACAATTTGGAAAATGTTCAAAGAAATAGAGATATTGTAAATAAAAAATATGAACTTGGAGTTGCTTCAAAATCAGATTTAATAATGGCAGATATATCTTTAAATGAGGCAAAAGCAAGTTTTGAAAAATCTAAAACTGATTTAGAAAAAGCATATAGATCATTGAATATTGTTTTGAATTATCCACTTGATACGAAAATTGAACTTACATCAAGCTTTAACGAAGAAGTATTTGATGAAGACTTAAATAAAGATTTAGAAAAAGCTTATGAAAGCAGATTTGATATAATTCAAATGAATCATAATTATGAACTTGTTAAACTTGATTTTGAGACAAATTCAATAATGTATCCTTCTAATACTTATAAATACAAAACCAAAGAAAGAAATTTAGCAAAAATCGAAAGTAGTTTAGCAGATGCTAAAAAGATGGTTGAATTTGATATTAGAGGAAAATATGATGATATAGTAAATGCCAAAAATCAGATAGAGCTTGCTAAAGCAAAAGTACAAAAAGCAGAAGAAGTATTAAAACTTAAGGAATATTCATATAATGCAAAACTTGGAACACTTCTTGAAGTTGATAATGCTCTAAATCAATTATATAATGCACAAATATCTCTTTCAAATGCAATATCAAGCTATAACTTAGCGGTAATTGAGTATAATAAAGCTGTTAATATAGGAAATATAAAATAATAAAAATTATAATATGTTGACACAAAAGTGCATTCGTAATGCTAAGTATGAGTGCACTTCTTTATAAAATAGTCAGTGTGTAGCAGCTAGACGAATTTTTTATTTGACATACAAACAATATATGTGTTATTATTGTTAAAACAAAATAATACAAAAAATCGACATACGCATGTCGACCTTTAAGTTGGTACGAGAGACCAGGAAGGGAGGAATCATGATGGGAGCCATCAGTGCGTGTTTTTATTATGCAAAAAAACATGAGAATAAGAATGATTATGCAAATTTCAAAGAATTATTGAATGTATTATTCTCAATAATAGTTTTTGAATTCCCTAAAATATGTAAGCAACAAACGGTTGTACCAAAGGTTGAGTTTTGATTTTGGTACGCTTGTTTGTTGCTTTTTTTAATATCTAAAAAAGGGAGTGAATTAAATGAAATTATTGATTAAAAATGCAAGAGTTATAAATCCTAAAACAAGCTTTGATAAAGTTACAGATGTTCTTATTGAAGATAGTATAGTAAAAAAAGTACACGAAAATATAGAAGAACAAGTTGATAGAGAAATAGATGCAAATGGATATATATTAGCTCCAGGGTTTGTGGACGTACATGTTCATCTTAGAGAACCTGGATTTGAATACAAGGAAGATATAAAAACGGGAAGTTTAAGTGCTGCAAGAGGTGGATTCACTACTATATGTGCTATGCCAAATACTAATCCTGTTATAGATAATGAAGAAGTAGTTAGGTATATAAAAGATAAGGCAAAAGAAGCAGTAGTAAATGTTGAAGTCATAGGAAGCATAACTAAGGGACAAAATGGAAAAGAGTTAAGCGATATAGAGAGTATGAAAAAATCAGGAATAATAGCTATAAGTGAAGATGGAAAGACAGTTAAAGATCCAGTGGTTTTAGCTGAAGCTATGAAGCTGTCTAAAAAATACGACCTACCTGTTTTATCACACTGTGAAGATGAAGAGTTAGCTAATGGTGGGGTTATGAACGAAGGTGAAAGATCTAAAAGTTTAAATCTTAAAGGAATATCTAGTGAGTCTGAAGAGGCTATAGTTAAAAGAGATATAGAGATTGCAAAAGAAGCTGGATCTAGAATTCATATATGCCATATAAGTACTAAGGGAAGTGTTGAACTAGTAAGAAAAGCTAAGAATGATAACATAGATGTAACTTGTGAGGTTTGTCCTCATCACTTCTCTATTACAGATGAGAGTGTAGAAATAGATAATGCTAATATGAAAATGAGTCCACCGTTAAGATCTAAAGATGATGTTAAAGAGATAAAAAGAGGATTAAAGGATGGAACTATAGATATTATAGCAACAGATCATGCACCTCATCATGAAAAAGAAAAAAACTGTGGATTTGAAAAAGCAGCAAATGGAATAGTAGGACTTGAAACTGCACTATCTCTTGGAATAACTAATTTGGTAAAAGAAGATGTAATAAACATAAATGAGCTTATAGAGAAGATGAGCTTAAATCCTGCAAAGCTTATAAACATAGATAAAGGAAGTATAGAAGAGGGAAAAGTTGCTGATATAACTATCTTTGATGAAAATGAGATTTACAAAATAGATTCAAGTAAATTCAAATCAAAGTCAAAAAATACTCCATTTGACAAAATGAAGGTATACGGAAAAGTAAAGTATACGATAGTAAATGGAAATGTTGTATATGAGGGGGATGAAGATTAGATGATAGATAAGCTGATAGAGAGAATAAAAGAGCTGAATAATCCTACTGTTGTAGGACTTGATCCTAGAGAAGAAATTATACCAGAATTTATAAAAAAAGAGTCTTATAGAAAATATGGATGGACATTAAAGGGACTTGCAAATGCTTATTTTAAATTTAACTGTATGATAATAGATGAAATATATGATTTAGTTCCAGCTGTAAAACCTCAAATATCTATGTATGAGGAATTAGGACCTGATGGAATAGATTGTTTTATAAAGACTATAAAATACGCAAAAGAAAAAAAACTTATAGTAATAAGTGATATAAAAAGAGGCGATATAGCATCAACTGCAAAGAGCTATTCAAGAGGACATATAGGAAGAGTAAGTGTTGGTAAAAGTGAGCATAAGGTATTTGATGCTGATTTTGTAACTATAAATGGATATATGGGGTATGATGCGATAAGTCCTTATATTGAAAACTGTAAAGAACTTGATAAAGGAATGTTTGTACTAGTAAAAACATCAAATCCAAACAGTGGAGATATACAAGACTTAAAAACTGAAGATGGAAGATATGTATACGAGCATATGGGAGAGCTTGTATCAAAGTGGGGAGAAGATTTAATAGGTAAATATGGATTTAGCAAAATAGGAGCAGTAGTGGGTGCAACTTATAAAGAGCAGGGAAAAATACTTAGAGAGCAAAATCCTAATACCTTCTTTTTAGTGCCAGGGTATGGAGCACAAGGTGCAACGGCTGAGGATTTAAGAGGATGCTTTAATAAAGATGGGTTAGGAGCTTTGATAAATTCATCAAGAGGTATAATAGCAGCTTATAAAAAAGATGAGTATAAAGATAGATATAGTGAAGCAGAGTTTCACAAGGCTGCAAGAGAAGCAGTAATTAGAATGAGACAAGACTTATTGAGAGTACTTTAATTGGGAGGGGAAGAATATGAAAGGTTATTTAATATTAGAAAATAATGTTGTTCTTGAAGGAAAGTTATTTGGATATACAGAAGAAACGGTAGGAGAAGTAGTATTTAATACTGGAATGACTGGATACCAAGAGGTTCTAACTGATCCATCTTATTACGGACAGATAGTTACAATGACATATCCACTGATTGGAAATTATGGAATTAATATAGATGATATGGAATCAAAATCTCCAAAGGTTAGAGGGTTTATAGTAAGGGAAAAATGTGAGATGCCATCAAACTTTAGATGTGAATTCAATCTTGATGATTATCTTAAACAAAACAAGATTGTTGCAATAGAAGGAATAGATACAAGATATCTTACTAAGATGATTAGAAATCAAGGAACTTTAAGAGGAATTATAACTAGTAGAAAATTATCTGATGAACAAATACAAAATACTATAAATTCATTTTCAAATGTTGATGCAGTTGAGAAAGTAACTACTAAAGAAGTAGTCGATCATTGTGATAAAAAAGGTCTTAATATAGCGGCTATAGACTTTGGAATAAAGTCTAATATAATAAGATCTTTCAAAAAAAGAGATTGTAATATAACTGTATATCCAGCATTTGTAGCAGCTGAAGAGATACTTGAAAAAAATTATGATGGAGTATTTTTATCTAATGGACCTGGAGATCCAAAGGATTTAGTGAGTGTTATTGAAGAAATAAAGAAGATGATGGGAAAAATTCCAATAACGGGAATATGTCTTGGACATCAACTTCTAGCATTAGCACTTGGAGGAGATACTCAAAAGCTTAAGTTTGGGCACAGAGGATGTAATCATCCTGTAAAAGACTTGCAAACAGGAAATGTAATTATAACATCGCAAAATCACGGATATGTTGTTACGGAAGAGACTTTACCTGAGAATGTGAAAGTAACTCATATAAATATGAATGACAACACGATTGAGGGAATGAGAATTGATGATATGGACATATACAGCATACAGTTTCACCCTGAAGCTTGCCCAGGACCATATGATGCAGCACCTATATTTGATGAATTTATAGATGTTTATATGAAAGCTAAAACTGCATCAGTTTAATATCAAGTTTAGATTTACAAAGACATTTTAATCTTAAGTAGTTATTATGGGGAGGTAAAATTATGCCAAGAAGAGATGATATAAAGAAAGTATTAGTTATAGGATCGGGACCAATAGTAATAGGGCAAGCAGCTGAGTTTGATTATTCTGGAACACAGGCTTGTCAAACTTTAAGAGAAGAGGGAATAGAAACAGTACTTATAAATTCTAACCCTGCAACTATAATGACTGATAAAGAAATTGCTGATAAGGTTTATATAGAGCCACTAACTTTAGAATTTGTAGAAAAAGTAATAATTGAGGAAAAACCAGACAGTTTAATAGCAGGTATGGGAGGTCAAACAGGACTTAACTTAGCGGTTGAACTTAATGATAAAGGGATTTTGAAAAAGCACAACGTAAAGGTCATCGGAACGTCTATAAAATCTATCAAGGACGGGGAAGATAGAGATTCTTTCAAAAGAATAATGGAAGAGACAAACCAACCTTTAGTTGAAAGTGAAATAGTAACTACTATGGAGGATGGAGTCAAATTTGCATCTCAAATAGGGTATCCAGTAGTTGTAAGACCTGCATATACATTAGGTGGTGCAGGTGGTGGAATAGCAGAAGATAAGGACGAGTTAGAAGAAATTCTTGCAAGTGGACTTCAGCTAAGCCGTGTAGGTCAGGTACTTTTAGAGAAAAGTATAAAAGGTTGGAAAGAGATAGAGTATGAGGTAATGAGAGATAGCAAGGGCAACTGCATTACAGTATGTAATATGGAAAATATAGACCCTGTTGGAGTACATACTGGGGACTCAATAGTTGTAGCACCATCTCAAACTCTTACAGATGTAGAGTATCAGATGCTTAGAAAGGCTTCAATAGATATTATAAATAGTATAGGAATAGAAGGTGGATGCAACGTTCAGTTAGCCCTTAATCCTGAGAGTTTTGAATATGTAGTAATAGAGATAAATCCAAGAGTTAGCCGTTCGTCTGCTCTAGCATCAAAAGCTACTGGATATCCAATAGCAAAGGTTGCAACTAAAATAGCAGTAGGATATACACTTGATGAAATAGAAAATGCTGTAACTAAAAAAACTAAGGCATGCTTTGAGCCAACGCTTGATTATTGTGTAGTAAAAATACCTAAATGGCCTTTTGATAAATTTAGAAGAGCCAAGAAAACTCTTGGAACAAAGATGATGGCAACTGGAGAAGTAATGGCCATTGGAAATAACTTTGAGTCAGCTTTTTTAAAGGCTATAAGATCTCTTGAGATAGGTCAATATAGCTTAGAACATAAGGCATCTTCTCAAAGAAGTATTGAAGAATTAAAAAGAAGAGTTCAAATACCTGATGATGAGAGAATATTTGACTTAGCTGAGCTTTTAAGAAGAAATTACAAAATAGATATGGTTTGCAAGATAACTGGAATGGATAGATTCTTTGTTAATAAGATAAAGAATATTGTCAGTGAAGAGGAAGAATTAAAGAGTGTTGATCTTTCAGATATAACTAAAGAGTGGATGAGAAAGCTTAAAATAAAAGGATTCTCTGATAAGGCTATAGCAGATTTTACAAAATCATCTCCTAAGGATGTATATAATCTTAGAAAATTATACAAAATAGAAGCTGTTTACAAAATGGTAGATACTTGTGCTGGTGAGTTTGATGCTGTATCTCCATATTACTACTCGACTTATGATGAGCATGATGAAGTGTATGTATCTGATAAGAAAAAAGTAATAGTTATAGGATCAGGACCTATAAGAATAGGTCAGGGTATAGAGTTTGACTATTGCTCAGTTCATTCAATACTTGCTCTTAAAAAGCAGAATATAGAGACTATAATAGTAAATAATAATCCAGAGACTGTTAGTACAGACTTTGATACAGCAGACAAATTATATTTTGAACCTCTTACAGAAGAAGATGTACTTAATATAATACAAAAAGAAAAACCATACGGAGTTATACTTCAATTCGGAGGTCAAACTGCTATAAAGCTTGCCAAGTTCTTAGATGAGATGGATGTAAATGTACTTGGAACTAAGCCAGAGCAGATAGATGAGGCAGAGGATAGAGAAAAATTTGATGAAATAATGGAAAAACTTCAAATAAATAGACCTAAGGGTAAGGCTGTATGGTCTGTAGATGAAGGTATAAAAGAAGCTTTAAATCTAGGGTACCCGCTACTAGTTAGACCATCTTATGTACTAGGCGGACAAGGTATGGAGATAACTCACAATGAGAAAGAACTTAAAAGATATCTTGAAAATTCATTTGAGAGAGACTCTAAAAACCCAGTATTAATAGATATGTACTTAACTGGAAGAGAAATAGAAGTAGATGCAATATGTGATGGTGAAAATATATTAATACCTGGAATAATGGAACATCTTGAAAGAGCTGGAGTTCACTCAGGTGATTCAATATCTATATATCCAAGTCAGAATATAAGTGATGATATAAAGCAGAAAATAGCTTTAAAGACAAGAGAAATAGCGAAAGAGCTTAAGATAATTGGAATGATAAACATACAGTATATAGAGTTCAAAGGAGAGCTATATATAATAGAAGTAAACCCAAGATCGTCAAGAACGGTACCGTATATAAGTAAGGTAGCTGAAGTTCCTATGATAGAGCTTGCAACTAGAGCTATGCTTGGAGAAAAAATTAAAGATATGGGATTTGGAACAGGAATTTATAAGGAATCTAAGAAAATATCTGTAAAGGTTCCAGTATTCTCAACTCAAAAACTTCCAGATGTTGAGGTGAGTCTTGGACCTGAGATGAGATCAACTGGAGAGGTATTAGGAATAGGTGAAACTTTTGTAGAAGCTCTATATAAGGGACTTATAGCTGCAGGAGTTAATATAGCAAATGAAAATTCAACAATACTTGCTACTGTAAAACCTAGCGATAAAGCTGAATTTGTAGAGATAGCAAAATCTTTTGACAAAAAAGGATGTAAATTTATAGCTACAAGCAAAACAGCAGATGAATTAGAGAAAAACTCAATCAAAGTTCAAAGAGCAAAGAAAATAAGTGAAGGTGTTCCTAATATATTAGATGTTATAAGAAGTGGAATGGTAGATATGCTTATAAATACTCCGACCAAGGCAAATGATTCAACTAGAGATGGATTCAGAATGAGAAGAGCTGCTATAGAGGCATCTGTACCAGTATTTACATCGCTTGATACGGTAAGAGGAATACTAGATATAATGAATTCTAATATAAAGATAGAGGATATGAGTGTATATAATATGGGCATAAAATAGGGGGGATATTATGTGCGTGACTAAGAAAAAGGTAATAGCTAAGATAGTTAAAAATGAAATGCTAGTAGAGAATGTTTATAAAATGGTAGTTAAATCAGAAGACTTAGTATTTAACTTTAAGCCAGGTCAGTTTGTAAATTTATACAGTAAGGATAAATCAATGTTACTTCCAAGACCTATAAGTGTATGTGAGGTAGATGAAGAAAATAAAGAGATAACACTAGTATTTATGGTGGTAGGAAAAGGCACTGAAGAGTTCTCAAAACTTACAGAAAATGATGATGTCTACTTGATGGCATTTCTAGGAAATGGATTTGACTTAGATTGTGAAGGGGAAAATATAATAGTTGGAGGGGGAGTAGGAACTCCTCCTCTCCTAGAACTTGTTAAGAGATTAAAGGGAAACAATAAGATATTTTTAGGATTTAGAAAAGATATTTATTTAATAGAGGAATTTAAAAAGTACGGAGAAGTTTATATAGCAACTGAAGATGGAGAATATGGAGAAAAGGGAAATGTTATAGATTTAATGAACAAGTATGTAAAAAAAGCAGATAGAATATATTCTTGTGGACCTAAAGGTATGTTAAAGGCTGTAAAAGAGTATGCAGCTAATAATAATGTAGATGCATATTTGTCTCTTGAGGAGAGAATGGGATGTGGATTTGGAGCATGTGTAGGATGTGCTGTTAAGATAAAGGAAGATACTAATAAGGGATATAAGAATAAAAAAGTTTGTGTAGATGGACCTGTATTTAAAGCTTGTGAGGTGATGTTTGATGAGTAATCTAGGATTTAATATAGCTGGTGTAGAATTTAAAAATCCAGTTATGACTGCATCAGGAACATTTGGTTCTGTTGGAAAAGAATTTGAGCAGTTCATAGATTTAAGTTCACTTGGAGCAATTGTTGTAAAGGGAATTAGTTTAGATCCTTGGGATGGGAACAACTCACCTCGTATAGCTGAGACTTATGGGGGTATGATAAACAGTGTAGGACTTCAAAATGATGGAATAGATAATTTTATAAAAAATGATATGAAATTTCTTCAAAAATACGACACTAATATTATAGTAAATATTGCAGGTAAGACTGTTGATGAATACAAGGAAGTAGCTAGAAGATTAGATGGTACAGATATTGATATGATAGAGCTTAATATAAGTTGCCCTAACGTTAAAGAGGGTGGAGTAGCTTTTGGAACAAACGCTTTAATGGCTGAGAGTATAACTAAAGAAGTAAAAAAAGTTACTAATAAGCCTTTAATAGTAAAACTATCTCCTAATGTAACTGATATAACTGAGATTGCAAGAGCAGTTGAGGGGGAGGAGCTGATTGTATATCTATGATAAATACATTAATAGGTATGAAGATAGATATACACAGAAGAAAGCCAGTTCTTTTTAATAAAATAGGAGGACTATCAGGTCCTGCTATAAAACCTGTTGCAATTAGAATGGTTGATCAAGTGTCTAAAACTGTTAAAATTCCTATAATAGGAATGGGTGGAATAATGAACGGTGAGGATGCTATAGAGTTCATAATGGCAGGAGCTACAGGTGTTGCAGTAGGAACTGCAAACCTTATAAATCCAACAGCAACAATGGATGTATTAGATGGAATTAAAAAGTATATGAGTGATTACAATATAAGTGATTTATCAAGTATAAGAGGAATAATAGATTAAAAAGGTGGGGATAATATGAAAAAGTATAAACAAGAATTCATAGAGTTTATGGTTGAGTGTAATGTTTTAACGTTTGGAGATTTTGTAACTAAAAGTGGAAGAAAGACACCTTTTTTCGTGAATACTGGAAATTATCAAACTGGAGAACAGCTTAGTAAATTAGGAGATTTTTATGCAACAGCTATAAAAGAAAATTTTGATGAAGATATAGATGTATTGTTTGGACCAGCTTATAAAGGTATACCCCTTTGTGTTACAACTTCTATATCTTTAAATTCAAAATACGATATGAATGTTAGATACTGCTCAAATAGAAAAGAAATAAAAGATCATGGAGATAAGGGAATTCTTCTTGGAACAAAATTAAATGATAAAGATAAAATTCTTATAATAGAAGACGTTACAACAGCTGGAACAAGCATAAGAGAGACTATGCCAATACTTAAAAATGACAAGGACGTAGATGTTGTAGGACTTATTATATCTGTTAACAGAATGGAAAGAGGAACAGGTGAAAAATCTGCCCTTGAAGATATAAAGGATACTTACAATATGAAGACATGTGCAATAGTTGATATGAATGAAGTTGTAGAATATCTGCATAATAAAGAAATTAATGGGCAAGTTATTATAGACGATGATATGAAGGCGAGAATTGAAGATTATTATAAAATTTATGGAGTTAAATAAAAAATAAATTTTATGATAAAATTTATTTTTTATGTTGACATACTAGATCAAAGATAATATAATCTAACCTAACAAAACAAAACATAATATGTAAATCCAAAGAAGTGGAAAGTAGGTATAATGATTGTTTCAGCGAGCTGAAGTAGGTGTGAGTTCAGCAACATAGTTATATTGAACAAGAGCCATGGAGGAGATCTTCTGAAATAGTAGTATGAAGATACGGACCTATCGTTAAAGGATAATGAGTGGATATGAAACTATATCAACAAGAGTGGTAGCACGGGAATTTTACTCTCGTCTCTTATTTAAGAGACGAGAGTTTTTTAATTTAGAGTGTTATTGTTGTTATATTTTTCGTATCAACAAGAGTGGTAACACGGGAACTATATCTCGTCTCTTATTTTTAAGAGACGAGATTTTTTAATATAAAGAAATAAAAAAGCGCGCGCGAATTAAAAAATGTCTAGCTAGATACCAAATTAAAATAATATATTAAAAATTTTGAGGAGGAATCTATTATGAAAAAGAATATGAAGGAAAAAGTTGTTTTAGCATACTCAGGAGGTTTAGATACATCAATAATAATCCCATGGCTTAAGGAAAACTATAATGCAGAAATAATAGCAGTTTGTATTGATGTAGGTCAAGATGAGGATATGAGTGAAGTTGAGGTAAAGGCTATAAAATCAGGAGCAGTAAAAGCATATATTGAAGACTGCAAAGAAGAATTTATAGTAGATTATATATACAAAGGAATAAAGGCAGGAGCTATATATGAAAATAAATATCTTTTAGGAACAAGCTTTGCAAGACCTCTTATGGCTAAGAAGTTGGTTGAGGTTGCACATAAAGAAGGAGCTAAGTATATTTGCCATGGATGTACAGGAAAAGGAAATGACCAAGTAAGATTCGAGGTTGGAATTGCTGCAATTGATCCTAGTATTAAGATTATAGCACCATGGAGAATCTGGGATATAAAATCAAGAGAAGATGCTATAGATTATGCAAAATCAAAGGGTGTAGAGGTTGCAGCAACAAAAGAAAAAATATACTCAAGAGATCAAAATATATTCCATATAAGCCATGAAGGCGGAGAACTTGAAAATCCAGAGAATGAGCATAACCCTGATAGTATATATATGATGACAACTCCTCTTGAGAAGGTAAAAAATGAAGCAACTTATGTTGAAATATACTTTGAAGAGGGAATACCTAAGAAGATAAACGATGAAGAAATGTCTCCTGTTGAAATAATATCTTATTTAAATAAAATTGGTGGAGAAAATGGAATAGGAGTTATAGATTTACTAGAGAACAGATTAGTTGGTATGAAATCAAGAGGAGTATATGAAACGCCAGGTGGAACAATACTATTTAATGCACACAAAGAACTTGAATATTTAACACTTGATAGAGATACACTACAATATAAGCAGATAATAGCTCATAAATATTCACAGCTTGTATATGATGGACTTTGGTTCTCTACATTAAAAGAGAGCTTAGATGCATTTGTAGATTCAACACAAAAGACTGTTACTGGAAGTGTGAAATTAAAGCTTTACAAAGGAAATACTATGATAGCTGGTATGAAATCACCTTTTGCACTATATGATGAATCAATATCATCATTTGGAGAAAGTGATATGTACGATCATAAGGATGCAGAAGGATTTATAAACTTATTCAGCTTACCATTTAAAATAAAGTCAAATATGAAAAATAACATTAAAAGTGAGGTTGGTGGAATCTAGATGAAGCTTTGGGGTGGACGTTTTAAAACCGAAGAGAGTAAATTGATGGAAGACTTTAATTCTTCATTGAAATTTGATAAAGTCATGTATTTTGAAGATATACAGGGAAGTATAGCACATGTTAAGATGCTTCTGAAATCTAACATATTAACACAAGATGAATCTGATACATTGATTAAAGGATTAAATGAAATACTACAAGAAATTGAATTTGGAAAACTAAAGATAGAAGGAGACTATGAGGATATACACAGCTTTGTAGAGATAAACCTTGTAAAAAAAGTAGGAGATGTAGGAAAAAAGCTTCATACAGCTAGAAGTAGAAATGATCAAGTTGCTGTAGATATGAGAATGTATACAAAAAGAAAAGCTTTAGAAATAGTAGAGAGTATACAACATCTTCAAGACGTTATACAAGATAAGGCTTATAAAAATAATTATATAATGCCAGGGTATACTCATCTTCAAAGAGCTCAAATAGTAACATTCAAATATCACTTAATGGCTTATTATAGTATGTTCAAAAGAGATAAACAAAGAATGCTGAACTCTTTAAACTTAATGAATGAAAGTCCACTTGGATGCTGTGCACTTGCTGGAACAACTTATGATATAGATAGAGATTATACATCTGATTTGCTTGATTTTGATAAACCTGTTGACAACTTCTTAGATGGTGTTAGCGATAGAGATTATATAATAGAAATTATATCTAATATGAGTATAGCAATGATGCACCTTAGTAGATTAAGTGAAGAAATAATACTATTTAGCTCTAAGGAATTTGAATTTATCAAAATAAGTGATGAGTATTCAACTGGAAGCAGCATAATGCCTCAAAAGAAAAACCCAGATGCAGCAGAGCTTATAAGAGGAAAGACTGGAAGAGTATATGGAAGTTTAATGTCTATTCTTACAACTATGAAGGGTTTGCCTCTTGCGTACAATAAGGATATGCAGGAAGATAAGGAAGTGTTTTTTGATTCAATAAAAACTACCCTTAGCTGCTTAAAGATTATGGCTAATATGATAGACACACTTACAGTTAATAAAGAGAATATGTTAAAGGCTGTAAAACATGGATTTTTAAATGCAACAGAGGTTGCTGATTATCTAGTAAATAACGGTATGGCTTTTAGAGATTCTCATAAGGTTGTTGGAGAGATAGTTTTATATTGCGAAGAAAAAGCAATAGCTATAGAGGATATGAGTATTGATGAATTCAAGAAATTTAGTGAATTATTTGATGAATCTATATATGAATTTATAGACTATGAGAATATTCTTAAAAAAGGAATTAAAAAGGAAATAAGAAAATAAAAATTCGTCTAGTTGCTACGCACTGACTCATGTCGCTAACGATCCCTACGGGCTCCGTTGCTCAAAAATAATTGCAAGTGTAGTTTCTTAATCAGTGTTATTGGAAATTTAAAAATCATATAGTTTTCTATATAGTAAAAAATTATAGATAGTTAGTAGGAGTTAATAAAAAACGAAGCTTATTTAAATAAGCTTCGTTTTTTATTTTTTAGGAAATTATAATGAGTTTAGATAATTTATTAATATAATTTCCATTAAAAACTTCAAAAAAATATGTAAAAAACTACAGAAAAACGGTAAGTTTTTAACAAAATAAGAATGGTAAGGTTTTCACAAAAACCTAATCGCGATTAAATGATTTTGGTTACCAGTGAATAAAATGACAATGAAAACGTTTTCTAAAAAACAAGTGTGACATAAATATAACTTCTATATTAAATAAAAGTTGTTATACAAACAAATTATTTCAACAACTTTAGTGGATATAAACGGCCAAAAATCAATGTATTCTGTATCTTGAAAAAATTCTAATAAATTTTACGTTTGAATCCCTTTTAATTAAAATACAACCTTATTATTAATTATCAATCTGACTATAAAAACTAACATTGTGAAATAATAAGCAAATTTTTCTATAACATATGAATATTTTAATATGAATATTTTAATATGAATATTTTTTGTTAAAAAGTTATTTTGAATTTTTTAAATTGTCCGAAAATACTCTTGTATTCTGAATTCTTTTCTAATATACTTAGATACGGCAGAAGCCATTTGTATCCAATATATTCTATTCTTAATCTTAAAAGAAGGGAAATAAAAGTTATAATAAAGGTTTATTTATTTGATTGACACTTTATTTAATAAACTATATAATGAAATGAGTTAATTAAATAAAGTTTAAAGCTCTAAAAAATTAAATAAATAAAGAAAATCTATGATATTGCTAAATTGATTTGGTGATGACAAGTTTTTAAAAAGATATGTACTTAAATCTTTAAAATTAATTTAAAGATTTTATAAAGTTTATTGTTTTTAGAAATCAAAAATTAAAAATAGAAGGGAGGAGCTGGTTACAACTAGGTGGACTTATTATATTATTTTTAAAAATATCAAAATATTTTATTCGGGAGGACAATTATGGAAACATTTTCGAATTTAGTTACTGCCCTAGGTAATTTTGCGTGGGGACCTTTTATGATTGTTATGCTTGTTGGGACAAGTTTATTTCTAAGTGTTGGGACAAAGTTCCTACAATTTAGAAAAATGCCCTTAGCTTTTAAACTATTATTCTCTAATCGTGAATCTAGTGAAGAGGGAGATATGTCTCCATTTGCAGCTCTTATGACATCACTTGCTGCAACAATTGGTACTGGAAATATTGCGGGAGTTGCAACAGCAATTGCTGCTGGTGGACCTGGTGCAATTTTTTGGATGTGGGTTGTGGCATTAGTAGGTGGTGCAAGTAAATATGCTGAAGCAGTTCTAGCTGTTCAGTTTAGAGAAGTAAACGAAAAGGGAGAGAGATCTGGTGGCCCAATGTACTATATCAGAAATGGTATGGGTAAAAAATGGGCATGGTTAGGTTGGCTATATGCATTCTTTGGTGTTATGGCATGTTTTGGACCTGGGAACTTAGTTCAAGCAAATGCGGTTGCTAGTGTTATGAATAGCTCTTTTGGTGTTCCTTATTTAGTGACTGGTATTATTGTTGCTATTGCAACTGCTATTGTTTTAATTGGTGGGGTAAAATCTATCGGTAAAGTTTCAGATAAAGTTGTTCCGCTTATGGCAGGAATGTATATTATTGGTGCACTAGCAATTCTTATTATACATGTAGATAAAATTCCTGCAGCTTTCGGTATGATCTTTTCTAATGCATTTACTGGTCATGCAGTACAGGGTGGTCTTTTAGGAACAGTTATTCGTTTTGGTGTAGCTCGTGGAGTATTTTCTAATGAAGCAGGTCTTGGTACTGCTGCTATTGCTCATGGTGCTGCTGCTACAAAAGATTCTGTAAAGCAAGGTATTATAGGTTCTTTAGGATCTTTTATTGATACATTAATGGTTTGCTCTATGACAGCTCTTGTAATATTAGTTTCTCCTGCAATAAACATTGGGCAAGATGGTATTTTACAACTTTTAGCCTCAGATGGTGCAATGTATCCTGTTACTATGAAGGCAGAACTTGCATCTAAAGGTATTAATCTAATTAGTGGTGCTGCTCTTACTTCCACAGCATTTAATATGGGACTACCTGGGCCTGGAGATCTTATTATTGTTGTTGGTCTGATATTCTTCTCTTACTCAACAATCCTAGGATGGTACTACTATGGTTCAAAATGTCTTGAGTATATTGCAGGAGTCAAAGCTGTTGAAGTATACAAATGGCTTTGGATTGTAATGTGTGTTGTGGGTTCTGTAGTAAAGCTTGATATTGTATGGGGTCTATCTGATGCATTTAATGGTTTGATGATACTTCCTAACCTTATAGGTATGCTAGCTCTTAGCCCATTGGTATTTAAGATGACAAAAGACTATGAATCAAATGAATCAAATAAATCAGATGAGTTAAAAAGAAGTATATAGAAATAGTTTCTGACTAAAATAGTAAAAGATATCGTACGATATCTTTTACTATTTTTTTGAATAAAATAAATTCATAAAAAAAGATAATACTCCGAACTGATTGTGTGGTATCCTTTTAGCTACTAAACAAAAAAGAAGATACGGCATCAGAAGATTTAATATATTAGCACACGCTCAAGCGTTTAATTATAAAAATCTATCTAGAAATTAACTAGATAAACCTTTTAATAAATTCAAAATATATTTTATACGATAGGTTAGTTTCAATTGGTTCGCTATTATAGTAATCGGAGAGTATGTAATTAAATGTGTGTAAACTTCATATTGGATTTAAATATGGTGTTTTAACTATATCTAAGGGTTACGTTTTTATATAAAAAACTAGCCCTTTTTCTATTTAAAGAAAAAGGGCTAGTTTAAGATTAATTATCTTAATTTTTTGAGTTAGCTAAAGCTGAAATTAAATAGCTAATGAAGTAAGTCTTTCTTCGAAATGTATATTTAATTGGTCTAAAATTTGAGCCCAATTTCTAATCTTTTGACTCCGTTTTTCTTCAACTAAATCTAATTGAATAAGGGCAGCTTCTTCTGTTGGAGTTGTATAGACTAATTTTAAATCTCTAGAAAATCTTTTTCCATGATTATATGATATACATCACTTTTATTTTCACCAATCTATATGCCTAAGACTTCTTTAAATTCTTCTATATTTATACCTATAACAGCGTAAGCGGCTCTATTAATTATTAGTTTTGAGAGAAATTTCAGGAGCCAGGTACGGCAAATGTAAGTACGGTTCTGTGAGAGTAAAGAAAATAGGACTAATTATCCTGTTTTCTAGCTAATCGATAGTTTTTAGGAAATTAAAACTCTTTTAGATAGTTTATTAATATAATTTGCATTAAAAATTTCAAAAAAAATATATCAAAAACTACAAAAAAACGATAATATTTTAACGAAATTAATCATGATTAATAAGTTTTTATTTTTCTGAAGATAAAAACTTATATGGAAAACGTTTTCAGAAAAAAACATAACATAAGTACAACTTTTACATTGAATAAAAGTTGTTACATAAATAAATTATTTGAACAATTTAATCTATGCATAATTGTATGTACACCGCAATAAATCAATATATTCTATATATTAAAAAAATTCTAATAAAATTTGCGTTTTAATATTTTTTTGAATAATATTCAATAATATATCAACTATCAATATCACCATAGAAACTAATATTGTGAAAGGATAAGCAAATTTTTCAATATATTTCTATAGCCCATATATGTATAAGACTTTGTTAAAAAATTAATTTGAATCTTATGAATTTTCCGAAAATATACTTGTGTTCTACATTTTTTTCTAATATACTTAATATAAATTGTATTTATTTGAATACATAATATTATTCGCAATTTTATTAAAGGAGTGGTTTTTGTGGAAGCACTAAATAATTTTTTTACTCAATTGAGTGGTATTGTTTGGGGACCCATTATGCTTATCTTATTGGTGGGTACAGGTATTCTATTAACATTTAGACTTGGATTTGTTCAAGTTACTCATCTTCCTTATGCTTTAAAATTAGCATTTTCAAAGCCTAAAGAGGAGGAAAATAAACCTAAAGAAGAAGGAGATATATCTCATTTCCAAGCTCTTATGACAGCACTTGCTGCAACTATAGGTACTGGTAATATAGCCGGAGTTGCTACAGCTGTTTCAGCAGGGGGTCCTGGAGCAGTATTTTGGATGTGGATTACAGCATTCTTTGGAATGGCTACAAAGTATGCAGAAGGTATGCTTGCTGTTAAGTACAGAACTGTTGATGAAAATGGAGAAATGGCTGGAGGTCCTATGTACTATATAGAAAAAGGACTGAACGCTAAATGGTTAGGAGTTCTATTTGCATTCTTTGGTGGTTTCGCAGCTTTTGGTATAGGAAATATGGTTCAAGCAAACTCTGTTGCTGAATCTATAAACGTTACTTTTGGAGTAAGTCCAACTATAACTGGTATTATTTTATCAGTATTAACTGCAGTAGTTATACTTGGTGGAGTTAAAAGTATAGGTAAAGTTACTGGTCTTATAGTTCCTGTTATGGCAATATTTTATATAGCTGGAGCGGCATTAATATTAATTATAAATGCATCTGAAGTTCCTCATGCGTTCTCTCTTATATTTAAATATGCATTTACTCCTGCAGCTGCAACTGGTGGATTTATGGGATCTGCTGTAAAATTAGCTATTCAAAAGGGTGTATCTCGTGGAGTATTCTCAAATGAATCAGGTCTTGGTTCGGCACCAATAGCCGCTGCTGCTGCTAAAAGTGATGTACCTGGACGTCAAGCACTAGTATCAATGACTGGTACATTTATAGATACTATATGCGTTTGTACTATGACTGGACTTGTATTAATTTCAACAGGAGCTTGGACTAGTGGGGAAACTGGTGTTGCATTAACTACAAGAGCGTTTAGCACTGGTCTTCCAGGAAATTCGGGAGGACTTATAGTTTCAGTAGGAATTATATTCTTTGCTTACTCTACAATATTAGGTTGGAGCTATTATGGAGAAAAATGTATGCAGTACTTATTTGGTTCAAAAATTGTTAAACCTTATAGATATGCATGGATTGGATTCGTTTTACTTGGCTCTGTTATTAAATTAGATCTTGTTTGGGCAATTTCAGACGTATTTAATGCGCTTATGGCATTCCCTAACTTAATAGGGCTTATAGGATTAAGCGGTGTACTTGTTGCTGAAACTAAAGAATTTAATAAATTATTAGAAGAAGAAAAGAAACAAAATATAGGAGCATAAAAATAAAGCATTGAGGGAATATTTTAAATTCCTCTATGCTTTTTCTTTATAGTAATATATAATTAAGAAATAATTGGAAAAAGGTGAGTTTGTGTTAGCTGAGCAAAAATCAATGACTTTAAGTGAATACATATCAGTATATGAAATTTAGCTAATAGATCAATTCTGGATTTAGAAGAATATCAAAACAAGTTAAAAAAATTAATTATATAATAGAGACCATGATGCAGAGTATATTTATAAATTTACTGCACATGGTTTTTTTTAGATTCTATTATTCTTTTTAACTATCTCAGCTTTAGTGAATATAATAAAATAACAACAAAATAATTAGTTATTCTATATTAGCAGACATATTCATAAAGTAAAGCTTAATTCAGATGGAGTTTTTACTCCAACTGAATGTCTAGTTGAATTAATCCAGAAGCTGTTAAGTTCTTATATCCAGGCTTAAGAGGATAGAGTCTTAGAATTTTTAGCTTTCGGATAAAACCAGGTAATTTCAATACTTTAAATGATTTGGAGGAGGTGCTATATGTGAGTAATCAAATTTGGGCTTGGAGAAATAAATATAATGGTGAATTAGATGAGAGTATTTTTAGAACTAATAAGAATATACCGGTACAGCTTAGAGGTTCTACTGATTTTCTAACTAATGTTATATCTATCTCTGCTGGTAACCGTCATAGTTTAGCCCTTAAGGCTGATGGAACAGTTTGGGCTTGGGGAAGCAACTCTAATGGTCAATTGGGTGATGGTACTTCTGGAACTAATAAGGACATACCGGTACAGGTTAAGGATGCTACTGACCCCACTGGTTTTTTAACTAATGTTATAGCTGTTTTTGCTAGTTGGAGACATAGTTTAGCTCTTAAGATTGATGGAACAGTTTGGGCTTGGGGTAATAACTACGATGGCCAATTAGGTGATGCTACTTCTGGAAGTAATAAAAATATGCCAGTACAAGTTAAAGATACTACTGATCCTACAGGTTTTCTAACTAATGTTACAACTATCTCTGCTGGATGGTTTCATAGTTTAGCTCTTAAGGCTGATGGAACAGTGTGGGCTTGGGGTAATAACTCTAAGGGACAATTGGGAAATGGGACTTCTGGAACTAATGAGAAGATACCGGTACAGGTTAAGGATCATACTGCTTTTCTAACTAATGTTATAGCTGTTTTTGCTAGTTGGAGTCATAGTTTAGCTCTTAAAGCTGATGGAACAGTTTGGACTTGGGGCAATAACTACGATGGTCAACTAGGTGATGGTACTTTTGGAAGTAATAAGAATATACCAGTACAAGTTAAAGATACTACTGATCCTACTGGTTTTCTAACTAATGTTATAGATATTTCTGGTGGTTGGTTTCATAGTTTAGCTCTTAAGACTAATGGAACAGTTTGGGCTTGGGGAGGAAACTCTAGTGGCCAATTGGGTGATGGTACTTTTGGAAGTAATAAGAACATACCGGTACAGGTTAAGGATCCTACTGGTTTTCTAACTAATGTTACATCTATTTCAGCTGGTTGGAGTCATAGTTTAGTCCTTAAGACGAATGGAACCGTTTGGGGTTGGAGTAGAAATATTGAGGGTCAGTTGGGTGATGGTACTTCTGGAAGTAATAAGAATATACCAGTACAGGTTAAGGTTGTTAATGGTTTTATGACTAATGTTATAGCTATTTCAGCTGGTTGGAGTCATAGTTTAGCCCTTAAAACTGATGGAACAGTTTGGGCTTGGGGCAATAACTATAATGGTCAACTGGGTGATGGTACTTTAGGAGGTAATAAAAACACACCAGTACAGGTTAAAGATTCTACTAATCCTTTTGATTTTATCACTAATGTTATGGCTATTTCTACTGGTGATCGTTATTTTACTTCTTAAGTAAATTATAATTCATTTACAAGTAAAATCTATATATTTACTTAAGTAAAATAAATATGATAAAATAATATTTATGATATTCTAACAACACCAATAGTTTATATTGGTGCTGTTAGAATTCTCATTTCTTTAAATTCTTTGATATAATTTTTCTTCAATATTGATAAACTCTTCAATTATATATCCATGCAAACTCTTTAATTCTATTAGTTTTTTTGACATTTATTAAAATTTTATTTTAAGCAAGGAGGGAGTTTATGAAACTCACAATAAAAACAAAGCTAATTGCAATAATTTTAGTAGTAATAATTGTACCTATGTCACTTTTAGGTACAACATCGTATTTAAAAGCAAAAAAAGAATTAAAAAGCCAATTTAAACATTCTGTAGAGCAGTTAAATAATGATATTAGACAGTCGATTGGAAATCATTTTGAAGGATATGAGTATGGAGTTGATATGATTAGTAAAAATATTGATCTTAGAGAAATTCTGAATCATCCTGAATATGAACCTTTTTTAATGGAATTATTTAAGCAATATGTAGAAAGTTATAAAGGGGTAAGCCAAATATATATGGGAACTATAGATGGTGGATTTAAAATTTATCCTGAAGTAGATTTGGGAAGTGATTTTGATCCAAGAACACGCCCGTGGTATAAAAAAGCAATTGAATCACAAAGTGTTACTTGGACTAATCCATACATAGATGTTGTTAGTGGTAACCTTGCAATTTCTAGTGCAGCCCCAGTATATGACAACAAAGGTAAATTAGTTGGGGTAGTAGCTGTAACGATACCATTAGATAAATTATCTGAAAAAATAAGTTCTATAAAAGTAGGAGAAAAGGGATATCCATACATTTTAAATTCTAATGGAACACTAATTACACATAAAAATCCTGAAAAAATAGGTCAACAGACAAGTGTACCAGAAATTTTAAAAGGTGTAAGTAGCAATAAAGATTTTGGAATTGTAGAATATGAATATAAAGAAGCTAATGGTAATGTAGCCAAAAAAATTGCTGTATATACAAAAATGGAAAATTTAGATTGGTACATAGTGTCAACAATATACATAGACGATCTGGAAAAATCTACTAAAGGCATACTTACGAATGCTATATTAATAGGATTATTTATAGTTATAGTAGCATCAATAGTAGGTGTACTATTTGCAAATAAAATTTCAAAACCTATAAAATCAATAGTGGCTAATATGAATAAAGTAAAAGATGGAGACTTTACAGTAAAATCAGATATTAGATCAAATGATGAAATAGGACTACTTTCAGACAATTTTAATATCATGATAGAAAATGTTAAATCTCTATTATTAGATGCAAAACAAGTAAGTGAAGAAGTATCAGATGCAGCAACAAATTTAGCAGCTACATCAGAAGAAACTAGTGCATCTGCTGAAGAAATATCCAAAACTGTAGAAGAAATAGCAAGAGGTGCAAGTGAACAAGCGATGGATGCAGAAAATGGAGCAAAGCTTGTATCTAATTTAGATGATAAATTTAATAAGCTAGCAAATAATAGTGATACTATGTATAAAAATGCTAATGAAGCAATTAATGTAAATGAAGAAGGTATTAATGTACTTAATCAGCTTAAAGAAAGAACTGATTTAAATAATGAATCTATCACAAAAATAGAATATGCAGTAAGACAATTGAGTGAAAAATCAAGTAACATTGAAGATATACTAGATACAATAAGGTCTATAGCACATCAAACAAATTTATTAGCACTAAATGCAAGTATAGAAGCGGCAAGAGCAGGAGAAGAAGGAAAGGGATTTGCAGTAGTAGCAGATGAAATAAGAAAACTTGCAGAAGGATCAAGTACTGCAACTGATGAAATAAAAAAAATAGTAGATACTATTAAAGAAGAAAGTGAAAATACAGTTGGTATTATGAAGGAAGTAAAAATTGTTTCTATAGATCAAACAAAATCTGTAAAAGATGTAAATAATTCTTTTGCTAAAATATCTAAATCAATAGATAATATTACAAATGAAATAGAAGAAGTTAATAGATTTGTAATAGATATAATAAAAGATAAGGATTCAATAGTAGAGTCTATAGGAAATATATCAGCCGTATCGGAAGAAACGGCAGCAGGATCAGAGGAGGTTACGGCATCTGTTCAGCAACAGGCCATGGCAGTCGAAGAAGTAGCAAAAAGTGCAGAAAAGTTAAATGAGTTTTCTTTAAAACTTAATGAGCAAATAAATAAATTTAAAATATAACAAAATATAAGCGGAGCTGTCTTAAAATAGAAATTAATTTCTATTTTAAGACAGCTCTATTTTGTGAAAAAAATCGTAAGAACTAATGATATACATATAACTATTTTTTAATTTTTATGAGTTTTTATAGTAATTATCACTTGTTACAGGCAAGTTGTAATGCAGTAGAAGGATGAATTTATAATAATATATAAAAAAGAAAATATAATACTTATTTAAAAAATGCATATATTTACAAAATATACAATTAAAATATAACTGATTGCAGAATTCTTAGAATCATCAGTAGTTTTTCATTGAAAATCACGATTATTTTACATATAATGAGAACTATAGATTAAATAAACATATAAAGGGAGGTATATAAATGATTGATAAGATATTAACGAAGTTTGCGTTTAAATGGAAAATTATAAGTATTGTATTGACGTTATTTTTTATTTCTACTTCGATTCTTATGGGGGTATCTATCAAAATAGTTAATGATAAGCTAGAAGATGAAATAACAAAGAATGGTATGAATTTAGCTGAACAGATAGAAAATCAGATAGAGGGAAGTAAAGAAGTTGAAAAAATGTTACAAAGTATAATAGATGATAAGATTATAACTTCATGTTCTATGATAAAGTACATGGATATAAATAATATCTCTAATGAAAATATAGTTCAACTAGTTTCTGATTTGGGGATATCGGAAATAAGTATAATAGGTCCAGATAGAATTATAGATTATTCTAATGTCCCTGCTAATATAGGTTGGGAATATCCTGTTGGGCACGCCATGGATAGTGTATTTGATGGGGGTTCAGATACTTATTTAGAGGACCCAAGAGAAAATCCGCTTGATGGAAAACTTTATAAATTTGGAGGTATTAGTTTAGGTAATGGCTATTTTGTACAGGCTGGTGTTTCTGTAGATATAATAGAAGATTTTAAGAAAAATGTTAACATCCAAAGTACACTTACAAAAGCAACAGAAGATGAAAGTGTATTATATGCTGTACAGATTGATAAAACTGGTTTAGCAGTTGCTGGTACTAATGAGGTAGTTGGTAAAACATATGATGATGATGTAACAAAATCAGCAGCTATAAATGGAAAGGCAGCTTCGAATAAGTGGTTTGATGAAGAATTAGGCATTTGGGCATATGATGTACAAATTCCGTTCTATGAAGATGGAAAACATATTGGTTCTATTGATGTAGGATTATCATTAGATTCTTTGACAGATGCTAAAAATGATATTATTAAAACTTCTATTATAATGTCAGTAGTTATAATTTTATTAGTTTCTCTAATATTATATTTTGCAATTGGGTATGCTATGAAGCCGTTAAGAATAACTTCTGGTAATATTCAAAGAATTGCAGAAGGAGATTTTACGGAATCTATGGATTTGAATATACTAAAATATAATGATGAAATAGGATATATAGCTAATTCAGTTCAAAAGATGCAAGAAGAATTAAAGAATCTTGTAAGTAATATTAAAAATAGCTCTTATGAAATGACCAGTCAATCTGATAGTTTAGCTGAAATTACTGATCAGTCCAATCAGGCTATGAGTATTATTGCTCAGTCGGTTGAACAGATAGCATTAAGTGCATCGGACCAAGCAAAAGATGCTCAATCAGTTGCAATTAGTACAGAGGAATTGGGTATAAAAATCAATACTTCTACTGAGGTTATTGATGAAGCTGTTTGTTTAACAAATGAAACGGATAAGATATGTAAAGAAGGTAGTATTATTATATTTGATTTATATGAGAAAACAGAAAATAGTAAAAAGAAGAATAGGGATGTTCACGGTATTATTGAAGAAGTAAACATCGCAACTGGAAACGCAGAGAGTATTACAAGTCTTATAACTCAGATTTCAGAACAAACCAATTTGTTAGCTCTTAATGCAAGTATAGAAGCTGCTAGAGCAGGAGAAGCCGGTAAAGGGTTTGCTGTAGTTGCAGAAGAAATTAGAAAATTAGCAGAAAATACAGGAAATGCAACTAAGGATATAAGCGAAATAATAAATAATATACAAATAAAAGCAGTGAATGCTGTAAGTATAATGAATGAAGTAAATCATATGACAGAAAGTAATGATAAAGCTATTGATAATACAGGTAATGCATTCAAAAAAATTGAACAGAAGTTAGAAGAACTTGTATCAAAAATAATTGAAGTAAAACAGGTTAGTAATGATATTTCTGATAATAAAGAAGTTATTATCGATTCTATACAAAATATATCAGCAATAACAGAAGAAACTTCAGCGGGAACAGAAGAAGTCTCAGCTTCAACAGAAGAACAGCTAGCGTCTATAAGAGAGATAATGTCATTAGCTAAGACTTCAAATGAATTGGCTAGGGAGCTTCAAAATAATGTAGAGAGATTTAAAATTGAATAGTTGTATATATCTTAAGACAATTAAAGGACATCTCGATAGAGGTGTTCTTTTTACGTTTAAGGAAACTATATAGTTTTGAATCTATGGATAACATTGATAAAAGAACTACAATTGCAATTATTTTTAAACAACAGAGTCATGAGACTTGTTGGAGCCATGAACGCATGTGAATTTTAAGAACGGAGCCCGTAGGGATCGTTGGCGATATGAGTTAGTGCGTAGCGACTAGACTAATTTTTTGTTTATTTATATAAGAATAATTAAAGAGTTATATGGTTTTTTTGTGTGAAAAAGGATTAGTATGGGAAAGATAATAATTAATAATAAAGATTAAAGTGATAATATTTTGGAGGATCTATGGATAAAGAAATTATTTCAGATAGAAAGGCTATAAGCATATATATAATATTTTTATCAGGAACTGCAATTATATATACAAGAGGTATACAGGCTAAACAGGATATATGGATAGCATGTATATTAGGGCTTATTATGGCATTACCAATTATATTTATGTATGTACGAATACATAATATATTTCCAAATAGAGACTTATTTGAAGTTGTTGAAATATGTTTTGGTAGGTTTATAGGAACTATAATTATACTATTATATATATGGTATGCTTATGTTATAGCAGCTGTTATATTGAGAGAATACTTAGAGTTTTATGTAACAGTAACAATGCGGCAAACACCAGGTATAGTACCAGCCTCTATACAAGCCTTGTTAGCAGCTTGGCTAGTAAAAGTAGGAATTGATACAATAGGAGGATGGTCAGAGGTATTTACACATATATTAATAGCTTTTGTATTTATGACAATATTACTACTAATATTAGGTGGTGATATAGAAATAAATAATCTTAGACCTACTTTAGTTTCAGGTATAAAACCAATATTAAGGGGTGCTTTTTCGGTACTCTCATTTCCTTTAACACAAGTAGTTGTACTTACTATGATATTTTCAAACCTTAAAAGCAAGGCATCTTATTTTAAAGTATATACAATAGGTACTATAATAGGATTTATATTAGTATTTTTAGTATTTGTAGCAAATGTTGCAGTATTAGGAGTAGGATTAGCATCAGATAAATATTATACATTGACTGTAACTGCAGCAAGAGTAGATATAGGAGATTTTGTACAGCGGGTAGAAATATTAGCAAATACTATGTTCGTATTAGGAGGAGTATTAAAGCTTAGTATATTTATATTAGCTATATGTAAGGGTATTAGTTATATATTTAAATGTACAGGTTATCGTTTTTTAGTAATACCTGTAACACTGCACGTAATTAATCTAAATGTTTTTATATTTACAGATATAGCTGATATGGTTAAATGGTTAGAATATACTATAGATTACTATCATTTATTTTTCCATGTTTTTATACCTATTATCATATGGATAGGGTGCGAGATAAAACATAGGAAAATGATTCAAAATGAAGTTAACTAATGAAAATTATAAAATAGGATAATACAGGGGAATTTTAATATAAAGATATAAAAAATACTGCATTTATAAGCATTAAACAAGCTTATAAATGTAGTATTTTATTTTGATATAAATTTTTGAATGAAAGTTATTGGCATTTGACAATAATATAAAACAGGAGTATACTCAAAGTAGCATATGCCAATAAAATAAAAATAAGGAGATGAAATACATGGGAGAATGCAATTCTTGTCCAAGTAGTGAAACATGTTCTAAAGATAAAGATACATGTATGTTAGAATACAATTCATTAAGCAATGTGAAAAATATTATAGGAGTTATGAGCGGAAAGGGTGGAGTTGGTAAGTCAACTGTATCAGCACTTATAGCTAAGCATTTGAGTGAGGAAGGATACAAGGTTGGTGTTCTTGATGCAGATATAACAGGACCTAGTATTCCAAGACTTTTAGGAGTTAGCAAGGAAAAGGTTATGGTATCTGATAATGTTATGTACCCAGCTAAAACTAAGGATAATATAAGTGTATTATCTCTTAATTTATTGATGGATGAAAATCAACCTGTAATATGGAGAGGTCCTATGATTGCTGGTGTTGTTAAGCAGTTTTGGACAGATACATATTGGGCAGAGTTAGATTATTTAATAATAGATATGCCTCCTGGAACAGGAGATGTTGCACTTACAGTTATGCAATCAATTCCTATAGATGGAGTTGTAATGGTTTCTATTCCTCAAGATATGGTTTCTATGATAGTATCAAAAGCTGTAAGTATGGCAAGACAAATGAATATAAATGTGTATGGGGTAGTTGAAAATATGAGCTATATAAAATGTCCTGACTGTGATAAGAAAATAAAACTGTTCAGTGATGAAGAAAGTGACAATTTCTTAGAAAAAATGGATCTTGAACTTTTAGGAGAGCTTCCTATGACTAAAAGTGTAAGTGGACTTGAGAAAAATACTGATAAGCCTCTAGATAAAGAAGTTAAAGAAGTTATGGAAAATATAGCAAGTAAAGTATTAAAAAAAGCTACTAACTAAGGAGGGACTAATATGAATATAGCTGTATCAGCTTTTAAAGAAAATAAAGATAGTTCACTAGATAAGAGATTTGGAAGATGCGAGTGGTTTCAAATATACAACCAAGAAAAAGAATTAATAAAGGCTGTAAAAAATGAAGGACAAATATCTGGATCAGGAGCGGGAGTTGCAGCTGCACAGCAGATTATAGATGAGGGTATAGATGTTGTTATAACTGGAAACCTTGGACCTAATGCATTTAAGATACTTAAAAAAGCGAATATAAAGGCTTATAAATGTAGTGATATTTCTGTTGAAGAAGCTGTAAATATGCTAAATAAGGGTGAACTTGAAGAAATTGAAGCAGCAGGCAAAGCTCATCACGGGATGAATGTATAAGGAGGAGTTAGTTTGAATATAGCTGTACTTAGTGGGAAAGGCGGAACAGGAAAGACTACAGTTTCAACAAATATAGCTTTAGCCTTAAATGCGAATTATATAGACTGTGATGTAGAAGAGCCTAATGGTTTTTTATTTTTACAGCCTAGTATAGAGAGCGTAGATAGTGTTTCGGTTGAATACCCTGATATAGACTACGATAAGTGTACAGGATGCGGTAAATGTGTTAAAAGCTGTGATTTCAATGCTTTAATTAATGTAAAAGATGAAATTATGGTGTTTGATAAACTATGTCATTCATGTGGAGCGTGTGAGATAGTATGCAAATCTAATGCTATAAAGTATAAGTTTAGAGAGATTGGAAAAATAGAAGAGGGTAAAAAATCAGATATAAAATGCACTAGAGGAATTTTGAATATAGGAGAGCCTATGGCAGTTCCTATAATAAAAAAGGTTTTAGATAATATTGAAACTGATATAAATATAATAGATTGCCCTCCAGGAACATCTTGTAATGTAGTTAATTCTTTAAAATATGCAGATATGGGAATTTTAGTAACAGAACCAACAGAATTTGGAATTCACGATCTTAAGATGGCTGTTGCGCTTGTTAGAATGTTTGATATTCCATTCGGAATAGTCATAAATAAAGATAATGAAGAAAATAATATAGCTAGAAAATACTGTGAAGGTGAAAACATAGATATAATAGGCAGTATTCCATATAGTAAGGATATAGCTAAGATATACTCAAGAGGAGAACTTCTATACGAAGATTTGAAGTATAAGAGTATATTCGATGAAATAGCCCAAAGCATAAAGGGAGTGTTTTCATGGAATTAGTGGTGTTAAGTGGTAAAGGTGGAACAGGAAAAACTACAATTGCTACTGCTTTATGTGAGCTAAATGAAAAAGTAGTTAGGGTGGATTGTGATGTAGATGCACCTAACTTATATCTTTATTATGATGGAGAAGATATTAAAGAGAAAGATTTTTTTAAGGGAAAAAAAGCTACTATAGATAGATCTTATTGTATGGAATGTTTAAAGTGTGAGGATATATGTAGATTTGGTGCTATAAAAAATTTAAATATAGATCATTTTTTATGTGAAGGATGTGGAGCTTGTACACATGTATGTGAGCATGGCGCCATAAACTTAGATGATGAAAAAACTGCTCAAACATTTATAACAAAGCTTGATAACGGAATAATATCAAGAGCCAAAATGGAAATAGGAAGCGATGGATCAGGACTTTTAATATCGGATATTAGGAATAATGCTAAAAAATTTAATGAAAACAGTGATCTGATTATAATAGATGGATCTCCTGGGATTGGATGTCCTGTTATATCTTCAATAACAGGAGCTAATATGGCGTTAATAGTTACAGAGCCTACAAAATCAGGACTTGAGGATTTAACTAGGGTAGTTTCATTATGTACTCACTTTGGTATACTTACTATGGTATGTATAAACAAATGTGACATGAATGAAGAAATAGGCTTTGAAATAAAAGAATTTATAAAAAATAAAAACCTGAAATTAGTTGGAGAAATTCCATATGATGAGACTGTAGTTAAGTCTATAAATGAGTTGAAGCCAATAACATTATATAAAGATAGTATAGCTAATAGAGCTATACAAAACATGTGGGTAAATATTAAAAAATTAGGAGGAATTTAAAATGAAAATAGCAGTTGCCAGTGATAATAAAATGGTTAGTGGACACTTTGGACACTGTGAGGGATTTAGCATATATGAGTCAGAGGATAATAAGATTTTAAAAAGTGAATTTGTTGAAAATCCAGGACATAGACCAGGTTTTTTGCCAGTATTCTTAAAAGAGCTAAAAGTTGATGTTATAATAGCTGGAGGTATGGGAGCTACAGCTCAAGATTTATTTAGAGAAAATAATATAGAGGTTATCGTTGGTGCAAGTGGTCTTGCTGATGAATCAATACAAAATTATATAGATGGGAATTTAAAATCAACTAATAGTGTATGTACAGAACATGAACATGAGGGAAGTTGTAACGGCTAATGCTGTAAAAAAGTCCCTGTATAGTTTGAATAATTAATAGGTAATGATATAATTAAAATATTATACAGTACAGGGAGGTATAGCTATGGCAAGACCTACAAAGGTTAGGACAGTAGAATTTTTTCCGGAAAATAATTATTTTGTTCCAGTTGGAAAACAAAAATGTGATATAGAAGAAGTTGAAGTAAAGATAGAAGAACTTGAAGCTATGAGACTTAAGGACATAGAGGGATTGAATCAAGAAGAATGTGCAAAGAAAATGCAGGTTTCTAGACAGACATTTCAGAATATAATAGACAGTGCTCGTAAAAAGGTAGCTGTATCACTAACTGAGGGAAAAGCTATAAGAATAAGTGGAGGACACTATACTACGAAGCACTGTAGGTTTAAATGTATGGACTGTGGGAATGAGTATAATATAAAATACAGTCAAGATAAAAAATCATGTCCTGATTGTGGATTAAATAAGGTTACTTGTACAAAAAAAGTTGGATTGTGCAAAAAGTTATGTGAAGATAAATAATATATTTGCAAAATATCATATTTGATATATAATTAAATCAAACTTTTACAAAAGTTTAAAATAATTTAATAAGAAGCTAGGGGTGCCTTTTGGCTGAGAGATAGATATTGTCTATTAACTCTTTAAACCTGATTTGGTTAGTACCAACGTAGGGAAGTTATGATTATATGGTTTTAGTATATTCATATTAATTGTATTCGTTATGAATACAATTTTTTTTTGTGAAATTACTGATTTAAATATACAAAAGTTCCCCTAGACTTTTTGAGAATAGGGGGACTTTTTTTATGAATATCAAAAAAGATTATAGAGTACCAGTACTGACAATAGCAGGATCAGACTCATCTGGAGGAGCGGGTATCCAAGCGGATTTAAAAACGTTTAGTGCTCTTAAAACTTTTGGAATGAGTGTTATAACAGCAATTACAGCTCAAAACACTAAAGGTGTATTTGCTGTAGAAGAGATTAGCAAAGAGATAATAAAAAAGCAAATAGAAGTAATATTTGAAGATATTCATCCAAAGGCTTTGAAAATAGGGATGGTTTCAAGCCCTGAGATAATAAAAGAAATAGCAGATACATTGAGCAAATATGATGTTAATAATCTTGTAATAGATCCAGTTATGATTTCAAAGAGTGGATATTCTTTATTAAAACCAGAAGCCAAAAAAAATCTTATAAATTACTTAATACCAATGGCTTATATTATAACTCCTAATACTATGGAAGCTGAGGAGATAACAGGTGTACATATTCAAAACTTAGAAGATATGAAAAAAGCTGCTGAGAAATTATTAGAGCTTGGACCTAAGTATGTATTGGTTAAAGGCGGTCACTTAGATGGTGATGCTGTTGATTTATTAATGGGTGATGGTGTATGTGAATTGTTTGAATCTAAAAGACTTGATAGAAAAAATACTCATGGAACAGGATGTACATTATCATCAGCTATAGTCACTCAATTAGCACATGGATATGATATAAAACAAGCAGTTAGAAACAGTAAGGAGTACATAACAAATGCGATAGAAAATAGCTTTGATATAGGCCATGGGGTAGGTCCTGTTCATCACTTTTATGAATTTGACAAAGGAGGAAATCAATAGTGTATAAATTAATAAACAAGGTAAAGGAAGTATCGCCATTAGTAGTTCACTATACTAATGAAGTTACTATAAATGATTGCGCAAATATGACTTTGGCAATAGGGGCGAGTCCTTTAATGAGCTATTCATATGAAGAATTAGAAGACGTAATAAATATTGCAAGTTCAGTTGTTATAAACATAGGAACTATGAATACTTCTCACTTAGATTTATTTGTAAAAGCATCAAAATATGCAAATAAAATTGGAAAAAAACTTGTATTAGATCCTGTTGGCGTATTTGCATCAAACAAAAGACAAGAAATAGTAAAAAAGCTTTTGGAAGAAGCAAAATTCGATGTTATTAAAGGTAATATGGCAGAAATAAAATTCATAGGGGGACAACAGGTCAATGGACAAGGTGTTGATTCTCACGAGGAATGTGATGACATTGAATATCTAAAAAAAACAAGTAAAAGATTTAGTACGACATTAGCTATAACAGGTAAAACTGATATTATAGTAAATAATGATAGGGTTGTAAAAATACATAATGGAACACCAAAGTTAAAGAGTGTAACGGGAACAGGATGTATGATAAATAGCTTAATAGGAAGTTTTTTAGGTGTTAGTGATAATAATATGGATGCTGCTATTATAGGAACATTGTGCATGTCATTAGCAGGTGAGCTAGCGGATAAAGCTGAGGTTGCAATTGGGTCATTTAAGGTAAATTTATTTGATAATATATATACACTTACAGAAGATAAAATAAGAAATCTTGGAAAGGTTGAGACTGTATGAAAATATCAGAGTATCTATTAAAAGAGGTAAAACACATATGGGATAAATATATAGATCACCCATTTGTAAAGGAAATAGGTAATGGAAGTTTACCTAAGGAAAAATTTAAGGCATATCTTATACAGGATTATTTATACCTTAAAGAGTATTCAAAGGTGTTTTGTATGGGAGTCGTAAAAGCAAAGACTATGGACGAAATGAGATTTTTCTATAAATCGATAAAAGGAACTATGGAGGATGAAACAGCAGTTCACATAGAGTACTTAAAAAAGTTTGGAATAAAAGAAATAGAAATTGAGAGTATGGACATGGAACTCGTAACAACATCTTATATAAGTTATATGCAAGCGTTGTCTTTAACTGGAGATTTAGAAGACATAGTAGCAACAACTCTTCCTTGCACATGGAGTTACAATTATATAGGAAAGTATCTAAAGGATAAATATGCAGATTGCTTAGAAGATAATTACTATAGAGCATGGATAGATACATATGCATCAGAGGGCTATTCAAAGTTTACAGACGAATGGATAGATTATATAGACGATATATGTTCTGATATAACAGATGAAAAGAAAGAAAAAATTAAAGACATATTTATAAAATCTAGCCTTTATGAACTACAATTTTGGGATATGGCATATAAGAGTTTAGACTAGGAGGATATTATGGAAAACAGCATTATTTTAGGAATTGGAGTTTTATTATTAATTATGTACTTTTGGGATTTAAAAAATAATAAGCCTGATTTAAGAACAATTATAACAATAGGTATTTTTAGTGGAATATCATATATTCTTTATATTATACAATTTATTAAATATCCTCAAGGAGGAGGAATAAGCTTATTTTCAATGGTTCCTGTAATGCTTATTTCACTATTGTATGGAAGAACAGCTGGATTAACAGCAGGTCTTGTATTTGGATTATTAAAAATGTTAAACGGTATGTTTGTAGTTCACCCAGCACAGTTCTTACTTGACTACATATTATCTACTATGGGACTTGGACTAGCATTCGTATGCGGTAGAGAAAATAAGTATAAAATATTTATGGGATGTTTATTTGCTGTAGTTATAAGCGTTGGTATGAACATATTATCTGGTGCTGTATATTTTGGACAATATGCACCTGAAGGTATGAATATATGGTGGTATTCTTTTATATATAATGCATCAAGTGCAGGTGTAGAAGGCGTATTGTGTGCAGTTATAGTAGCTAGCTTTCCTATAAAAATAATTATCAGTAAGTTTAGTACTGCAAAAGTATAATATAACCGAAAAAGAGGAGGTAGGAATATGAAGGATTATGGTCTTTATATAGTAACTGATAGTAAAATATTAGATGGAAGAGATTTTTATAAATGTATAGAAGATTCATTAAGAGGTGGAACTAAGACGGTTCAGCTTAGAGAAAAATATGCAACTGGAGCTGAGTTTTTACAAAAAGCAATTAAGTTAAGAGCATTGACTAAAAAGTACAATGCTATGTTCATTGTAAACGATAGAGTTGATATTGCTATGATGTCAAATGCTGATGGAGTTCATGTAGGTCAAAGTGATATACCTGTTTCTTATGTGAAATCTATAGTAGATGAAAATATGATAGTAGGAGTATCGGTATCTAACATTGAAGAAGCTAAAATAGCTAAAGCAGATGGAGCAGACTATATAGGAGTGGGCGCTATGTTTAACACGTCTACAAAGCTTGATGCTAAAAGTGTAAGTATAGAAACACTTAAGAATATAAGAGCAGAGATTGATATTCCAATAGTTACTATTGGAGGTCTTCAATTAGATAATATAGATTTATTAAAAAAGTGTGATGTTCAAGGGTATGCAGTTATATCAGCTATACTAGGAAAAGATGATATAGAAAGTGAATGTGCTAAATGGCTATATAAAATAAAATAGCTCCATCAACAGGGGGGAGGTCGTTGATGGAGCTAATATAGGAATTAATTAAAGCTTATTAATTCCTCAGTAGATTATTATATATTATCTACAATTATAAATTTTATATACATTTTTTATGAAAAATATATAAAAGATTTAAATTGTTGTAACAAAACTGTGACAAAACTCTTTTAGAATAAAGTTAATAAATCAAATACTTAAATTTGAAAGGGGAAATAAAAATGAAAGCAAGTTCAAGAACAAGAAAATTACTTAGTGGAATACTAATAGGAGGAACATTATTATCATCTGTTGCAGGAGTTGCTTTTGCAAATGAGCTTAACAATTTAAATCCTACAAATAAAGTATCTGTTAATAGCCAAATGAATAAAGGTATGGGTTCTAGAAATTGTAATTTTAAACAAAATAGACATGGTGTTAATAAAGATATGAGTTCTTTAGTTGAAAAAGGAATTCTGACTCAAGAAGAAGCTGATAAGATAAAAGATTTCCAAGAACAAAAAAGAGATCAAATGCAAGAAGCTACTAAAGATATGACAAGACAAGAAAGATTTGAATACATGCAAGAAAATAGAGTTAAAGGCGAAGGATTCTTACAACTAGTTGAAGAAGGAATTCTAACTCAAGAAAGAGCGAATGAAATACAAGACAAGATGCATCAAATGAAGGCTGATTTGAATAAACAAAAGCACGAAGAAAGAGTAAATAAATTAGTAGAAGATGGTATAATAACTCAAGATGAAGCAGACAAGTGGATGGAGTTTAGTGCTGAAAAATCTGAAGCAAGACAAGTAGAAATAGAAAAAATTAAAGATATGACGGCAGAAGAAAGAAAAGAGTATTTTAATGAAAATCCTAGACAAAAGGGAGAAGGATTAACAGAGCTTGTAGAGGCTGGAATAATATCTCAAGATACAGCAGATAAAATAAAAGAAAACCATCAAAATGATCAAAGAGGAAATAGACAAGGCAATGGACAAAGACGAGGCAATGGACAAGGAAGAGGAATGAATCAAAACTTTTAATTAATAAAGAAAGACTCTCAAAATATGAGAGTCTTTTTTGCGTCTAAGAAAGCTATAATTTTTTGTGTAAACTTATATAAAAATATATATATAAGATTTAAATTGTTGTAACAAAACTGTGACAAAATTTCTTTAAAATAAAGTTAAGAAATCAAACATTTGAAAGGGGAAATAAAAATGAAAACAAATTCAAGAGTCAGAAAATTACTTAGTGGAGTTTTAATAGGAGGAACATTATTATCATCTGTTGCAGGAGTTGCTTTTGCAAATGAGCTTAGCAATTTAAATCTTACAAATAAAGCATCTTTTAGTAGCCAAATGAATAAAGCTATGGATTCTAAAAAGCATGATTTTAAACAAAAGAAACATGACATTAAGAAAGATATAGATACTTTAGTTGAAAAAGGAATTATAACTCAAGAAGAAGCCGATAAAATGAAGGAATTACAAGAACAAAAAAGAGCCGAAATGCAAGAGGCTACTAAGGATATGACAAAACAAGAAAGATTTGAATATATGAAGCAAAATAAACCTGAAAATAAAGGAGGCATATTTTCTGAATTAGTTGAACAAGGATCATTAACTCAAGAAAGAGCAGATGAAATACAAGATAAGATTCATCAAATGAAGGTGGATTTAAATAAACAAAAGCATGAAGAAAGAATAAATAAATTGGTAGAATATGGTATAATAACTCAAGAAGAAGCTGATAAGATAAAGGATTTCCAAGAACAAAAAAGAGCCAAAATGCAAGAGGCTACTAAAGATATGACAAAAGAAGAAAAATTTGAATATATGAAGCAGAATAAGCCTGAAAACAAAGGCGGAATATTTGCTGAATTAGTTGAACAAGGGTTATTAACTCAACAAAGAGCAGATGAAATACAAGATAAGATGCATCAAATGAAGGAAGATTTAAATAAACAAAAGCATGAAGAAAGAATAAATAAATTAGTGGAAGATGGGATTATAACTCAAGATGAAGCTGATAAGTGGACTGATTTTAGAGATAAAAAAGCTGAAGAAAGACAAGTAGAAATGGAAAAAATTAAAGATATGACGCAAGAGGAAAGAAAAGAATATTTTAAGGAAAATCATAAAGAAAAAGGCGAAGGCTTAACAGAGCTTGTAGAAGCTGGAATAATATCTCAAGATACAGCAGATAAAATAAAAGAAAACCATCAAAATGACAATAGAGGAAATAGACTAGAAAATGGACAAAGACCAGAGCATGAACAAGGAAATAGACAAGGAAAAATGATGAAGGAAAACCTTTAATTAATATTTAATATAAAGAGACTCTCATAATATGGGAGTCTTTTTTGTGCCTAAGAAAATCATAATATTCTTATGAAATACAACAAAACTTCTAAACTTTCTACGCTCATATAGCTAGTTTTTCTTGATAGGAAATAATTGATGATATGATTATTATAGATTAAAAATTAAAATAAAATATCTAAAAAATTATTAAAGATAATAAAATTGAAATTATAAATAAATAGCAATAAAAAAGTAAGTATCACTTCGTATAGGACAACTAGAATGATAGTAAAAAAAATATATATTGCTAATATAATTATATTGGCAAATATGAGAATAAAAAACGAAAAACGAAAGGAGATTAAATAAATCGTGTGTGAAACTATGATAGCTTTGAGCATATTTATAGTAAAATATCTGTTTATTATTTTAAAAAAAATAGATACAACTGCAATAGCATTTTTAGGTGCATCATTTATGATTTTATTTGGAATTATAAATCAAGAAGAAGCACTTTATATTGTTTATATATAAGTATTGATTTTATCTAAAATGAAGACTATTATATATTAAGATTGAATTGAAAAATGAAAGTGAAAATTTTAAAAAATCAGATAAGTTGGCGGTTATTGACAAAAATTTATTAAACCTGTATAATAGACGAGAAGATTATGTATAAAAACTTATAATAAGAGGGTGTTTAATTAAAAAATATCATAAAAATGAATTTGAGTAACTAATGTTAATCTAATTAAAAAGTCTCATTTATTTAATAATATATGAGTGAGCAGAAAAAGAAAAATCAATAGACAGAATATTATGCGAAAAAATTAGGGGGTTTTTATGAGTGAAAAAAAACGTATAACGTTAGGAGTATCACTTATACCGATAGTTTCATTGGTATTATTTTTAGCAGTAGCAGTATTTAAATTTGAGGCATCTCCACATATACCATTAATAGCGGCATCTGCTGTTGCTGGTCTTGTGGCGACTTATATAGGCTATACTTGGAAAGAAATAGAAAGCGGAATGTTAAAGAGTATAAATATGGGAATGCAAGCCATATTAATACTTATGATAATAGGAACTATTATAGGTACTTGGATATTAAGTGGTGTAGTCCCAACAATGATATACTATGGGCTTCAGATATTATCACCATCAGTATTCTTAGTTGCAACTGCTATAATATGTGCAGTGGTAGCACTTTCGACTGGATCTTCTTGGACAACTGTTGGTACTGTTGGTATAGCACTTGTTGGTGTTGGTAAAGGACTTGGAATGTCAGAACCTATGATAGCAGGAGCTATAATATCTGGTTCTTATTTTGGAGATAAAATGTCACCTTTATCAGATACAACAAACTTAGCACCTGCAATGTCAGGAGCTACATTGTTTGATCATGTAAGACATATGTTATATACAACTGGACCGTCGTTTTTACTAGCACTTGCTATATATGGAGTGCTTGGCATGAAGTATGCTGGCGGAGATGTTGATTCTGAAAGTATTAATTTGATACTTAACACTTTAAACAGTCAGTTTAATATAAATCTTATGTTATTAGTACCACCACTTTTAGTTATAGCGCTTGTTATATTTAAGGTTCCGGCTATACCTGGACTTATAGGTGGATCTATAATAGGAGCTATATTTGCAGTTGTATTTCAAGGAGCAGGACTTGAAAGTATTTTAGCGGCAGCTCAAAGTGGATTTGTATCTAATACTGGAGTTGATGTAGTTGATCAGTTATTAACTAGAGGTGGACTTGATAGTATGATGGGAACAGTATCATTAATATTATGTGCACTTAGTTTTGGTGGTATACTAGAGAGTACAGGTATGCTTCAGTGTATGGCAGGAAGTATATTAAAATTAGCAAAAGGTACAGGTTCATTAATACTTGTTACAGTGCTATCTTGTGTATTCACTAACTTAGTTACTGGAGATCAATATTTATCTATAGTTGTTCCTGGTAGAATGTATAAGGATGCATATAGAAAGAGAGGACTACATCCTAAGAATTTATCTAGAACTCTTGAGGATTCAGGAACTCTAACTTCTGCATTAATTCCATGGAATACATGTGGAGCTTACATGTCAACAACTCTTGGAGTTCATCCATTTGCGTATCTTCCATATGCATTTTTAAATATAATTAATCCTATAGTTGCTGTAGTTTATGGATACTTAGGATTTACAATAGAATATGTAGATGAGGAATTCTTCGAAGAAGAAACAGCATAGAGAATAAGATACCTATAAACAATTTTGTTTATAGGTATTTTTTATTTGATTGAAATCCTAATTTCTCATGTTTTCTGGTGATTTTTTTATCATTATTTCTTTGATTAAAAAATAATCTTTCATTTTATCACCTCGATGTAAAATAGCTATTTTAATATATTTTAACCTATTTGAGCAACGAAGCCCGGAGGACTCGTTGGCGATATGAGCCATGCGTTAGCATGAAGCGAATTTTTTATCGTATTCTTCGAGAAAAAACAATTTTATACACATAATAAAAACGTTATCCACACATATTGTAATTATTTTACTGAATTATTAATTAAAAATTCGAAACTTATTAACAAATTATAGGAGGTTTTTTATATGAGCAAAGAAGCAAAATTACTTAAAATAGATGCAGATCTTTTTTAGTTTCTTTATAAAAAATTCTGGATGAAGCTTGGGGCTTCAAATAACTCAGTATCTCTTAGTGTACATACTTTTATAAAAGTTGCATAGTGGTTCTTCATTAGGCTCTTAGAAGTGTTATTCTAAGAGTTTTTTATGTATAAGAAAATAGCATGAAGTGAATTTTTTTATAGCACATATTTTTTTATGAAATTCAGATACTAATAAAGCGAAACTTAATTCAGATATTTTTTTGTAATATCTAAACCTTTAGATTTTAAAAAACTGATTATTATATAAATTAAAGCTATATTTAACCAATTTTATCTTTAACTTAATATGAATATAATTTTTTTAACTCTTTCTTAACTTATATTTAACCTAAATTTAACAATACTAATATTTTATTTTGATAAGATTAAGAAGGTCACAATTTGACGAAATTATAAAAAAATTTAATTATAAAACCGAGGAGGAATAATATGGCTGTAGAAATAGCAATGGGGATAATTGGTGGTCTTGGATTGTTTCTATATGGAATGAATTTGATGGCAGCAGGGCTTCAAAAAGCAGCAGGAGAAAAATTAAAAAAGATAATAGCTATGTTAACTAGTAATAGATTTATGGCTGTCTTAGTTGGAACATTTGTTACTGCTGTTATACAGAGTAGTAGTGCAACGACTGTTATGGTTGTTGGATTTGTTAATGCTGGAATAATGAAATTAACTCAAGCTATAGGAGTTATAATGGGAGCTAATATCGGTACTACAGTTACAGCTCAGCTTGTATCTTTTAAATTAACTGATATAGCACCAGTTGCTGTTGGAATAGGTATGATAATATATTTATTTTCATCTAATGAACGAAACAAGAAATTTGCAGAGATATTAATTGGTTTTGGTATATTATTTATAGGTATGGATTTTATGAAGCATGCTGTTAAGCCTTTAAGAGAGGTTAAAGGTTTTACGGATGCATTAGTAAGTTTTGGACATAACCCTTTCCTTGGTATATTAATGGGATTCGGACTTACTGTAATAGTTCAAAGTAGTAGTGCGTCTATGGGTATACTTTTAGCTCTTGCATCTGAAGGTTTAATGCCGTTATCATCAGCACTTCCTATCTTATATGGAGAGAACATAGGAACTTGTGTTACGGCTCTTTTATCTAGTATAGGAGCTAGCAAGAATGCAAAAAGAGCAGCTATTATGCATTTAACATTTAATATAATAGGTACTACTATATTTGCTTTTATTTTAAGTGCGCCTATAACTGCGCTTGTAACAAGATTTGATCCTACTGATGTTACAAGACAAATAGCTAATGCTCATACTCTATTTAATATTATAAATGTTGTAATACAATTCCCATTTGCAATGTTCATAGTAAAGATTGCTATGACTGTAATACCTGAAAACGAAGATGAACAAGAATACAAGATTACTAAGTATATAGATGATAGAATTCTTGAAACACCATCAATAGCTCTTTCAAATTCTGTAAGAGAGACTTTAAGAATGGGTAAGACGGCTAGAATATCATTTGAATCGTCTATGAATGGACTTTTAAATAAATCTAGAAAAGATGTAGATGATACTTTTGAAAAAGAAAGAAAAATAAATGAGTTACAAAAGATGCTTACAGAATACTTAATGAAATTATCAAATAAAGATTTATCTGTAAACCATAGAGAAGTAGTAGATGGATTGTTTCACATTATAGGTGATATAGAAAGAGTTGGAGATCATGCTGACAATATAGCTGAGCTTGGCATAGAAGTTATAGAAAAAGATATACGTTTTTCTGATAGTGCTGTAGAAGATATAAAGGTTATGTTTGAAAAAGTTATGTTAGCATACAAAATGTCACTTGAGGCTATGAAGAATGCAGATATAAATTTAGCTTTAAGTACATTGAAGATAGAAGAAGAAATAGATGAGATGGAAAAACTATATAGAAAGAATCATATATATAGATTAAATAACAATAAATGTAATATAGAATCGGGAATAGTATTCTTAGAATTAATAAGTAATATGGAGAGAATAGGTGATCACGCTTCTAATATAGCTAAGTATGTAATAGATGTAAATCCTAACAGTTAAACAGAGAAGGCTAACTTAAAATATTTTAAGTTAGCCTTTTTTTTATTTAAAAAAATTACAATTTCATAAAAAAAGATTACAAAAAAAAGAAAAAACCTAGATTATACTAGGTTCTCCTTGAAATAAATATATATTAAAATATATAATTATTTATTATGCTTTAGTTACGTTAGCAGCTTGAGGTCCCTTAGGTCCTTCAGTTACTTCGAATTCAACCTTTTGTCCTTCTTCTAAAGTTTTGAATCCATCAGTTTGGATTGCTGAGAAATGTACGAATACGTCTTCTCCACCATCTACTGTTATGAATCCGAATCCTTTTTCGCTATTGAACCATTTAACTATTCCTGTTTTCATTTATAAAGCCTCCAAAAAAATTATTCTGTAACTCTGTTACACATGTTCCGTAACTATATTACTAATATAGAATAACATGTATACTTAGTATTGTCAAACGTTATATTTTATATACCCCTATTTATTTTTTTTATTTTTCATAACCATATGTTCTTGATATACATCTTTTATTAAATCCTTTAGAAACCATGATTTATTAGTTTTTGTTAGTAATGCTACCAATGGTTTTGGAAAATTATTTTCTTTTATAAAATTAAAGAAATCTATAATTTCTTTATGTGAAAAACCACTTAAAAGTATAAATGGGATATGAGGAAAATCTTCGTTTGAATTATTATTTTGAGAAGTATCGCTCGAAACGATTATATCATATACTTTTTGGTTCAAATTTGACTTATTTAAAAACACAAAGTTACTTTCACCAATATTTTTGAATAAACTTTCAAACTTAATCATATCTTGTTCAGAATATCCATAAATTAAAATTTTATGAGGATCATTAGGTCTTTCATTGTTTTTATCATCTATTCTATTAAAACTCATTTTTAACACTCCTTTATAAATATCATATTATATTTATATCCCAAAAAAATATATTTAAAAGCTTGTTTTTGATTTTTGAACATACAATTTAATATAAGCTTTAATTTATACAAACTGGATTAAGTTTCGCTTTACATGATAAGGAGGTAAATAAGTTGGATTTTGAAGTTATAGTTAAATATCATGGTGATTTATCAAAAATACAAGAAGACCTAGATGCAGTTGTTGAACTTTTAAATGAAAGATTTGCAATAATTACTTTAAAAGAAGAAGATATACCAAAACTACTAGATTATGAAGAGATAGAATATATAGAGAGACCTTTTGTTTTGGGACCGAGTTTAACAGGTTCTGAAGCAAGTGGAATAGATTCTTTTAAAAGCACAACAGGTCTTGCTGGAGATGGAGTTATAATAGGGATTATAGATTCTGGAATAGATTATAGGCATCCTTATTTTGTTAATGAAGATTCTACATCAAAGATCATAAGTATATGGGACCAAACAAGAGAAGGTAATCCACCAGAGGGGTTTGAAGAAGGATATGTTTATACTAATGAAGATATTAATAAAGCTCTCTCAGGTGAAGAAAGTATTCCTTTTATGGATCAGGTAGGACATGGGACACATGTAGCGGGAATAGCATCCTCTGTAGCTCCAGATGCCGATATAATAGCTGTTAAGGTGGGCAGTAAGGGGATAGAGTCATTTGCTCGAACAACAGAGTTTATGAGGGCTGTAAAGTATATAATAGATGAATCAGAGAAACTAGGTAAACCTGTAGTTATAAATATAAGCTATGGAACTAACGAAGGCCCCCATGATGGAACTTCTTTGTTTGAAGAATACCTAGATGATATGTCACAAAGATGGAAAACGTCTATTGTTGTTGCGGCTGGTAATGAAGGTGATAAGGGACATCATAAGTATGTAAAGCTTGAAGAAGATGTATCAAAGCCAATTGAATTTTCTGTAGGACCTGGAGAAATGGAGCTTGATATTGCTATATGGAAGAAATTTGCGGATGATTTCACCTTTAAAGTTGTAAGTCCATCTGGTGTGTCTAGTCCAAACATTGGAGAAAATTCCGGAGAAATAGACGCTATGTTAGGAAATACTAAGATGAGGTCCTTTTTTCTTCCACCAACTCCATATACATTAAGAGAACAAGCTAGGATTAATCTAAAAGGCAATCCATATATTCAAGAAGGTATATGGAAGATAATAATTGATGCTAGTGAAGTTGTAGAAGGCGATGTAGATTTATATTTACCTATATCAGAAAAATTAAGTGAGAATACTAAATTTTTAGATCCAAATATAGAGCTTACAATAACAACTCCAGCCACGTCTAAACGAGTTATATCTGTTGGAAGTTATGATCATACAACAGATACAACTTCATCTTTCTCGGGAAGAGGTGATGTATCTAGGAATGTAGTAAAACCTGATATAGTAGCTCCTGGTGAGGATATAGTATCTAGCTTTCCAGGAGGAGGATTAGCTTCTCTTTCAGGAACTAGTATGTCAGCTCCACAAGTAGCTGGAAGTATAGCTCTTTTAATGGAGTGGGGAATAGTTGACGAAAATGATCCATTTCTATATGCTGATAGAATTAAAGCTTTAATATTGAAAAATGCTACAAGAGATAAGAGTTTTTTAGAATATCCAGACGAAATTTGGGGGTATGGTGAATTGAATTTAAGAGATATTACTACACAAGGTCTTAGAAATTTATATAGGGATGAGGATAATTATATGGATCAGAATGATGGGTTGGAAGAATATATAATAGAATATCAAAGAGATATAACCGAGGAATTAAGCAAAATGGGAATTGATAAAATTCAAAAGCTAAATGATAGATATGCAGTTATATATGTTCCTGATGATTTTAATGCAGAAATATTAGTAGAAACAATAGGTAATATAGTTGCTGTAAGAAGGCCTATGAGAATGGTACCTCTTATAGATACTAGTATAGAAGAGACTGGATCTAAATTTTTCCACAAACATCCATATATTCCTCAGACAGGAAGAGATGTTTTGGTAGCTATAATTGATTCAGGGATAGATTATTCTCATCCTGATTTTATATATGAAGATGATACTTCTAAGATAGTCAGTATTTGGGATCAAAATCTAGAGGGAAATCCACCAGAAGGATTTGTATTTGGAAGAGAATATACAAGAGAAGAAATAAATGAAGCAATTCAAACAGGAGAAAAATTAGAAACTGAAGATGAAACTGGCCATGGCACATTAGTAGCAGGAATAATAGGAGGAAGAGGAAGTGTAGACGAAAAATATGTAGGAGCTGCTCCTGATAGTGAGTTTGTAGTTGTAAAATTAGAAGATCATGGTGGCTATTATAATTCCTCGGATTTAATGCTTGGAATAAAATACGCATATGAAAAGGCACAAGAGCTTGGTATGCCTTTAGTTATAAATGTATCTGTGGGCTCAAATGAAGGAAGTCATGATGGTAAAACCATGATAGAAAATTATATATATGAATTAACTAGAAATAGAGGAATAATCGCTGTTTCAGGTGCAGGTAATGAAGCAGATACTAAAACTCATTATAGTGGGAAATTTAATAATACTGGAGAAGTTCAAGAAATAGAGCTTAAAGTTGGAGAGAATCAAAATGATTTAGAAGTTTACTTTTGGGGGAAAAAGCCTGATAGGGTATCTGTGGGCTTGGTTTCTCCAACGGGGGATGCTATTGATAAAATACCAGCTAAATTAAGCGAAACGGAACTTGTGAAATTCACAATGGAAGGTGCAGAAACAAATATTACTTATAAATTTCCAGATGAGCTTACTGGAGATGAGTTTATAGGTATTTCTTTCAAAAATATAAAACCGGGAAATTGGATTATAAAATTATATGGAGATTATATTGTAGATGGAAGATACGATATGTACTTACCTAATAAAGAATTGCTTGCAGAAGGAACTGAATTCTTAAAGCCAGACCCTTATGGAACTATAGTTACTCCAGGTACAGCAGAAGCTGGAATAACTGTGGGAGCCTATAATCATGAAGATAATAGTTTATATAGAGCTTCTTCAAGAGGTCCAACTAGAGATGATAGAATAAAGCCAGATTTAGTAGCTCCAGGAGTTAATATAACTTCCACTACTCCAGGTGGTGGATATGGAACTATTACAGGAACAAGTGCTGCAGGAGCTCATGTAGCAGGTGCTATAGCACAGCTTTTACAGTGGGGGATTGTAGAAGGAAATGATACAAGAATGTATACTCCAAAGGTTAAAACTTATCTAATAAGAGGAGCTAAAATGAGAGAAGGGAATGAATATCCTAATACATCTTGGGGATATGGTTCACTTGATCTACGACGTGCTTTTGAAAAAATAAGATCTGCATTTAATTGGAGATATTCATCACAAGTTAAAAAAGAAGATATATGAAGATATATAAAGAAAAAAGAGTGAAGCTTACGCCTTCGCTCTTTTTTATTAGAAAAATAAAAGATTTTTATTTTAATTCTGCAATTTTAGTAACAGCTACAAATATATCAGAAATCTTAAACCAAGTACGGAAATCTACTGTTCCTGTAACTGGTAATCTGAATACTTCTTGGAATACTCTTACAGATTCGGCAGTTGAGTCTCCATATACACCATCTACTTTCATCTTAGGTATAGCAGGATAGTTTTGAGCTATTCTATTTAGCTGGGTTTGTATTGTTCTAACCGCATTTCCACTTGAACCAATTCCTAAAGTATAACCAGGATATGATGTAGGGACTCCTGTTACTACTTGGGCTCTATCAAATCCTATATCATTTCCGTAAAAGTATTTTAATATTCCATCATAAGATTTACCTAGATCTCCTTGATATTTACTGCCCCATTGAGTCATCCAGGTTGGACATTGAACTTGAACACCATCGCAGTATTGAGCAAGAAGGGGCTGTCTTCTATCTGCTGGTCTTTTAAAGTATAGATTGAATATATCATCTACAATTAAACTTATATTTTCGAATATATTTCTGCCGTATATCCATTTGTGATCGAATGCCGTTGATGATGTTATAGTGAAATTTTTCCCTTTTCCTCTATACCATTCTGTAAAAACTCTGTTTAAAGTAAATGATACTATAGCACATACATTTGCGTATATTGTGCTTATTGGCCATGTTGAGTATATTTCAGATGATGCTACATTTTTTATATAGTCCTTATATCGAACCCAATAGTTAGGCGCAGAATTATCATCCGGTGAACCATCGTGCACTACAATATATTCAGGAACTTGAGGGTAATCTAAAACTACAAAGCCTGAAGGCGGAGGTATAACCTTATTCGGTGCCTCTGGAATCTTTGGAGGATAATTTCCCCATAGGGTGTTTGCCCCAATAACTATAATTTCTGATTCTTGTCTCATAAATCTAGTGTTTTGTATTTTATCAAGCTCTATCGTTTGAATAGAAATCTGTGTTGCAAATATTTGAACACCTTCTACTATAACATCTATATATCCATCTTTTATAACTTCTACTACGTAGTCGCTATAAGGCCTTACATCTGATGGTTTTTGTGAATACTCAATGTCTGGCGCTGGCAAATTTATAATTGATGTTTGACCAGATATATTTGTTGGAACATTTTCTGCTAAGGTCTTTTGGGTGTCAGTTGCTGTAGAGTAAATATTAATTCTACAATCAGGTATTGGCGTTTTAGTTTCTCTATCTATAACTTGAACTAATAAGCTACCGTCTGCCATTATCAAATCACCTTCCTAACTTAAAAAAATCGTTTAGAATATACAAAGTAGGAGCTATTTTGTGTTTAATACGCAATAGCCAATACCTTTATCATTTCAATTCTGCAATTTTAGTAACAGCTACATAAATATCAGAAATTTTAAACCAAGTACGAAAATCTACTGTTCCTGTAACTGGCAATCTAAATATTTCTTGAAATACTTTTACAGCTTCAGCAGTTGAATCTCCATATATACCATCTACCTTTACTTTAGGTATAGCAGGATAGTTTTGAGCTATTCTATTTAGCTGATTCTGTATTGTTCTAACTTCATTTCCACTTGAGCCAATTCCTAGGGTATAACCAGGATAAGAGGTAGGGACTCCTGTTACGACTTGAGCTCTTTTAAATCCGATATTAGGTCCGTAAAAAAATTTTAATATTTCATCATAAGATTTACCTAGGTCTCCCTGATATTTGCTACCCCATTGAGTCATCCATGTAGGACATTCAACTCGAACACCATCACAGTACTGAGAAAGAAGAGGTTGCCTTCTATCTCCTGGTCTACTAAAGTATAGATTGAATATATCGTCTACAACTAAACTTATATTTTCGAATATATTTCTTCCGTATACCCATTTATGATCGAATGCTGTTGATGATGTTATAGTAAAGTTTTTTCCTTTTCCTCGATACCATTCTGTAAAAACTCTGTTTAAAGTAAATGATATTATAGCACATACATTTGCGTATATTGTGCTTATTGGCCATGTTGAGTATATTTCAGATGATGCTACATTTTTTATATAGTCTTTATATCTAACCCAATAGTTAGGAGCAGAATCATCATCTGGTGAACCGTCATGTACTATAATGTACTCTGGAACTTGAGGGAAATCTAAAACTACAAATCCTGTAGGTGGCGGTATAATCTTATTTGGTGCTTCAGGAATTTTTGGAGGAAATATTCCCCATAGAGTATGTTCGCTAATAACTACAATTTCACTTTCTTGTCTCATGAACCTGGTGTTTTGTATTTTATCAAGCTCTATATTTTGAATAGCAAGTTCTGTTGCCAGTATTTGAATACCATCGACTATAACATCTATATATCCATCTTTTATAACCTCTACTACGTAGGTGCTATAAGGCCTTACATCTGATGGCTTTTGTGAATATTTAAGGTCAGGTGCTGGTAAATTTATAACTGGTGTTTGACCAAATTCATTTGTCGGGATATTTTCTGCTAAAGTCTTTTGAGCATCAGTTTCTGTTGAGTAAATATTAACTCTACAACCTGATATTGGAGTTTTAGTTTTGCTATCTATAACTTGAACTAACAAGCTACCATCCGCCATTATTACATCACCTTCCTAACCTCAAATAAGTCGTCTAGAATATACCAAGTAGGAGCTATTTCAGTATTTAAAACCCAATAACCAATACCTTCAAGATTCATATCTCTTGCAAGTTCATGCTTATATAATTGGCTTAGAGCATCTTCAAAATGAACCTCATGAAGATCATTATTACTATCTGTATATCTAAAGTACGGAGTTTTAGATTGATTATTCCACATTATTTGAGCATTATTGTCTATTGCTAGTTTGTATGCATTTTCAAGTGTTACTGTCTCTGCAGACTCTTGTTTATATTTATAAACAAGCCAATCATATCCGTATAAATTTACTCCCATATAGATTACATCTTTAGGCATTTTGGTTATAGCGTAATCGAGTACTTTTTTTACATTAGGAAGAGGTGCTATAGGCTGAGGATCTCCACCTACCCATCCCCATTCATAAGTCATAATATATGCTATATCCAAGTATTTTCCTAGCTCTTCATAGTCGAAGAATCCAACCCAAGGTCTATCAGACCAATCTTCCCATTTAGGGGCAATAGCCATTCCAAGTACTTTATTATTTTCATGAAGTTTTTCAGATAGTTTTTTGACAAAAGTATTAAATAAATCTCTATCATCTGGATATAGGTTTTCAAAATCTAGGATAACTCCTCCGTAATTGTTATCGATAGTTAATTTAACTATGTTATCTATCAATGTATCCACATTATCTGTTAAAACTTCTCTTGCTAAATCTTTATTAAAATTAACTCCATCAAAATTAGTTATAACAGGAAGTGGACTTATGTTATTGTCTAGTACAAACTGGGACAAACCATCTGGGACTTCACTGATTAAATTTCCATCCTTATCGGTTCTTACATCAAAAATAGCCATATAAGTTAATTCATCTGATACTTGCTTTATATAATCATAATATTTTTCGTAATCTTTTCCAGGCTGAAAAAAAGGTAGCGTAGAAATAGATTGTCGTGTGCTAGAACTAGGTATTTTGATAGTTTGACCAGGATAAACTACATATGGAGATTTTAAATTATTTATATTTATTATATCTTTGTAATCTATATTAAATTTTTTGGCTATCTTATACAAGAAATCACCAACTTTTACTTTATAGTCGAAATAATTCTTATTAACCTTATTCGAATTTGAAGGTATTAAAAGATTCATTCCAACAGCTACTTTATCATAATAGGGAAGATTATTAGCTTTTACGATATCATCTATAGATACATTGAACTTATTTGAAATATCATAAAGGCTATCTCCGTTATTTACTTTATAAATTTCCATTTTACCCCTCCTAAATTAAATTATTATATAGTATGAAAAAAATAATATTTTGTTAAGTGATTTTGGGAATAATAAAATTAAATAAAGTGTTTGGAGGAAGATTATGAATATTAAACTTTTGATTACAGCAACAGCACCAGCTTTTGCACTTTTAATTGGAATATATCTTACAGATAGATATGATAAAGAACCCCCAGAGCTTTTATTTAAAGTATTTATACTGGGGTGTTTATCTGTTATTCCAACTATTATAGTTGAAAAAATATTAGATAGGTTCAATGTATTTTCAGGTATAATGTGGCCTTTTTATACAGCTTTTATAGTTGCAGGGTTTACGGAGGAGTATTTTAAGAGATTAGTAGTTTTAAAAAGTGCATTTAAAAGTGCTCATTTTAATGAAAAACTCGATGGAATAGTATATTGTACGTTTGCATCACTTGGATTTGCAACTATAGAGAATATAATGTATGTTGCATTTAAATTTAGCTCAAATCCTACTATTGGAATAGGAAGAGGAATATTTTCAGTACCATCTCATATGTTATATGGAGTAACTATGGGATATTACTTATCTCTTGCAAAATACTGTGTCATGGAAGAGCGTGTTTGCAAAAAATATATGCGGAAATCTTTGACTATGCCGATAATACTTCATGGTATATTTGATTTTATATTGATGTCTAATATGCCTATATTGATGGCTTTATTTGTACCTTATGTAATCTATCTATGGAAGATAAATTTGAGTAAGTTAAATAAATATACACAAGAATCAAAAGATAGATTTGGATTTATAAATAAAATACAGAAGGAATAAAGTTAAAAAATTAATATATACTATTTAATTTATGATATTATTTAGTAAATATATACTATTTGATTTATAATATTATTATAGTAAAGTAGTTTTAAGACGATATAATATATTTTAAGCAAATAATTCTATATATTTATTTAATCAAACAGAAAAGAATATAATTAAACATATTTTGGGGGATTTTATGAAATACAAATTCTATATAAATTGGATTATATTGGCGATTGGTGTTTTCTTTATAAATATATTATTTTTAAATAATATACCTTTTAAAGGAAATATTCAATCTAGCATATTCGATTTTTTTATTAAAACATTGGGGTATGTCCTATCTTTATTATGTTTTGTGATATCAGTGAAGTTAAAGATGAAAAATCTAAGCCTTGGATGGATATTTTTCTCCATATATCTATTTGGAGATATAGTAAATGTAATGGAGTATAATATATTAAATAACTGGATAATTAATATTTTATTTAATAGCTCAATAATATTAGCAATAATATTTATTGCTTATGGTTTTTTTAAAACCATAATAGAAAAAGAAACTTTATTAAAAGAAATAACTCATACTGAATTTAATGATTCTTTAACAGAACTTCCAAATAGAAGAGATCTTGAGAAAAATATCAAAAAGGCTCTATCAGAAAATAAAAAATTTGCTATATTATTTGTAGATTTAGATAGATTCAAATTGATAAATGATTCGTTAGGACGTAGGCATGGAGATAATATATTAAAAAAAGTAGCGGGAAGGATTAAGGGAAATATTAGAGTAGAAGATTATTTAGCAAGATATGGTGGAGATGAATTTTTTATAATACTCAATGATATTGAAAATGAAAATGAAATAACCGAAATCGCTAAAAATATCGTGCATAGATTTAGAAAACCATTTGAATTAGAAGATACAACTGTACATATAACATGTAGTGTAGGTATTTGTTTATATCCTAAAAATGGAAATGATATGGAAACACTTATGGAAAATGTTGAGATAGCTATGCATAAAACCAAGGAAAGTCAGGGGAATGGTTATCAGTTTTACAATGATAATATTCACAGTCAGATAAAATATAAATTCGACATTGCAGAAAGTCTTAGAATTGGAATACAGAAGGATGAGTTTAGGCTACATTATCAGCCTAAAGTGGATATAAGTACAAACCAAATAATTGGGGTTGAAGCTCTTGTTAGATGGAATCATACTAAAAAGGGAATGATCTATCCCAATGAATTTATACCTATAGCAGAAGAAACAGGTTTTATAAAAACATTAGATAAACATATAGTAAAGCTTGCATGCCTTCAAATAAGAGACTGGATAGATAGAGGTAAGGAACCCATAAATATTTCTGTTAATATATCTCCAAAGCTATTGCATGAAGAAAATTTTATTCCGTATGTAGAAAGTGTATTTGAATCTACAAAAATAGACCCTAAGTATATAAGTATTGAAATAATAGAAACGGCTGCCATGGAAGATAAAGAATATGTTTATAACATCTTAAACATATTAAGAAACAAGGGGATAAAAATACTTTTAGATGATTTTGGAAAGGGTTACTCATCATTAAGTTATTTGAAGGATTTACCTATAGATAAGGTTAAAATAGATAAATTATTTGTAGATGAAATCTGTTTTAATAATGTAAATAGAACTATAATGAAGGCTATTATCGATATGTCAAAAGCTCTAAATCTTAAGGTTTTAGCTGAAGGAGTAGAGACTGTAGATCAACTAAATTTATTGAATGAATTAGATTGTCAGTCTTATCAGGGATATTTATACAGTAAACCTGTACCTATTGAAAAACTAGAAAAAATGATATATGAGAACGAAAAAAAAGGCGCTATTGTATAATAGCGCCTATTTTGTAAGTATAGATATTATTTCATCTATAGATAATTCTGTTTTTAGCTTATATGTATTTGCCTTTATAGAATTCTCAAGATTTAATTCTTTTAACTTTGCTAAAAAATCTTGAGACGATTCAATTAGTCCTAGATCTTCAAGGTTACTAGCTACTTGAGCACCTGATTGCCCTGATTTGACTTGGAAATATACGACATCTTGCATAGCAATTTTAGAATTATCTTCAGATGGAGTTTTTGTATCTTCAATAGTAGTGTTTATATTCATTACAGATTCTTTATCTTTATCAAACCATCCATAGAATTGATACCCTATAGTGGCTATTATGATTAATAAAACAAGAAATCCTAATAATAAATCGCTTATTTCATAAAAAACATCTTTAAATCGTTCTATTGTAATGACCTCCTTTGCTATTAGTTTTGTCCTAATTATATTTTAATGTATATATATATATAGTCAATATAAAAATTTATTGAAACACATAATGGAAAATGTTATCCTAATTGTAAAGATGTGTTTTTATATACAAAAAATGTTATGAAAATAAATATTAAATACATAAAAATAATAAGGGGGAAAAAATATGAAAAAAAGAATATCAATATTACTTATAATGAGTATGCTTTTAACTTTAATTGTACCATCTATAGTTAGTGCAAATGAAGAAGAAGCAACTATAACTATATTAGGAACAAGTGATATGCATGGAAGAATATTTCCATGGGATTATGCATTAGACACAGAAGATTCTGATGCAGGATATTTAAAGGTTGCAAATATTGTAAAAGAAGTAAAAAGTAATAATAAAAATGTAATATTAGTTGATGCAGGAGATACTACTCAAGATAATTCAATAGAACTTTTCCAGGGAAAAGATAAAAATCCTATAATTGAAGTTATGAATGATATAGGATATGATACATGGACTCTTGGAAATCATGAATTTAACTTTGGTCTTGATGTATTAGATAAGGCAGTTAAGACTTCAAATGCGACAGTTTTAGCTGGAAACTTATATAAAGAAGATGGACAAAGAGCTTATAATGCTTATAAAATAGTAGAAAAAGATGGAGTTAGGGTAGCGATAATAGGGATGATTACTCCTAATATACCAAGATGGGAATCATCAACTCCAGATCATTTCAAAGGATTAGAATTTAGAAACCCTGTTGAAGAAACTACGAAAGTTATGGATGAACTTAAAGGGAAAGCAGACGTATTAGTTGGCGTATTCCACATGGGACTTGAAAATGAATATACAGATTTTGATGGGACAAGAAGCATAATAGAAAAAAATCCAGAGCTTGATGCTGTTGTAATGGGACATGCTCATAGTGATGTTTCAGGTGAAATGATAGGAGACACTTTAGTTGTTGAGCCTAAGAGTTATGGTAATAGAGTATCTAAAATAGATTTAAAATTAAAAAAAGAAGATGGAAAATGGGATGTAGTTGAAAAAAATAGTGAAAACATAGATACTAAAGCTTATGAAGCAGATAAAGAGCTTGAATCTAAATATAATTACATTAATGAAACTTCTAGAAATGATGCAAATATGATAATAGGAACTGTTACTGATAACTTTATAGAAAATATTCAAGTACTACCTGGTATACCTACAGCTCAAGTAGAAGATACTGCGTTAATAGACTTTATAAATGAAGTTCAAATGCATTATTCTGGAGCTGATATATCATCAGCAGCAGCTTTTAAAAATGATATGAATCTTTTAAAAGGAGATTTTAAGAAAAAAGATGTTGCTAATATATACAAGTATCCAAATACTTTAATTAGTGCTAAGGTTACAGGAAAACAATTAAAGGATTATATGGAGTGGTCTGCAAGATATTACAATACATATAAAGATGGAGATGTTACAGTTAGCTTTAATCCTGAAATAAGAGGATATAACTACGATATGTTCTCAGGTGTTGATTATAACATAGATATATCAAAGCCAGAAGGACAAAGAATAATCGATCTTAAGTTCAAGGGTCAGCCAGTTACTGATGATATGACATTTACTATTGCAGTTAATAACTATAGATTTGGCAATATGGTTAAGGATGGATACTTCAAAGAAGAAGATAAAGTTTTTGACTCTTCGTTAGAGTATGCAGATGGAAGTATAAGAAATCTTATAGTAAAATATGTTACTGAAAATAAAGAAATAGCTCCAAAAGTTGATAATAACTGGAAAATAGTTGGAGCGGATTTAAATAATCCTTTAAAAGATGAAGTTTACAATTTAGTTAAACACGGAAAGATAAGCATTCCAAAATCAGAGGATAAGAGAACTCCGAATGTTAAATCTTTAAATGTATATGAACTTCAAAAGCAAGGATTACTTAAGGATGATGTTAAAGAGGAACCTAAAAAGGAAGAAGTTATAAAGAAAGAAATTGTTGTTAAAGAACAAAGTTATACAGTTAAAAATGGAGATGTTCTTTGGAAGATAGCTAAGAAATTTAATATGGATTGGAAGAAGTTAGCTGAGTATAACAATTTAAATAATCCAAATTTAATATATCCAAATCAAGTAATCAAAGTACCAGCTATGTAATCAGAAAAGACCCTTTTAGGGTCTTTTTATATACAAGGAAATTATATAACTTTCAATTTGTGAATAAGATAATTACAAAACCAGAGTATAACTACCTTTAGGTAATAGATATTACAACAAATCAATGGGTGAGTTTTTTATGTCAAAAATTTAATTGTTTTAATAAGCTAAATAAAAGGCATATTATATATAACACTAATTTTTGCTTTAATAGGAGGGTTATATGGGAAGCATAGACAAAAAATATGAATTTGTAATAACAAAATTTTTGGCAAGATATAATTATGATGCTGTTATAGATATATTAGAAGAGCTTGGAATAAATAATGGAGATCTTCATATATTGGTTAATTATTGTAAATCATCTGTTAATTTTGATTTTAGAACTGCTGTAAAAAAGCTTGATATGTTAACTCCTCAAATAAAAAATAGAAAAGATATAAAAAAGCTTAGAAATAATTCTATAGATTTGCTAGATGGAGAAGTTGCTGCTATATTTTCGGAATTCATAGAGAATATAAAGATAAAGTTAATAAATGAAGAATATATAGATTTTTTAGGAAGAATATATAGATTGAAGGAAGCTTTATTTAAGTATATATTTGTTAAAAGTCAATCTAATAAAACTAAGGTATCTATGCTAGGGTATATGGTATCTAAAAAAAATATATTGAATATACTTAAAAAGAGGTATAATATATATACTAGCAACTTGACTTATGGAATTACTAGGTATATAAACAAAAATATGAGAAAAACGAAAAAAATAGTCGATGTATTAGAAATACTAAATAGTGAAAAATTAGAAAATCTGATAAGACTTAGAAATGACTGTCCTGTTGGGCATGGTTTCAAAGGAGTTAGCAAAGAAGATATAGAACATATATATGGTAAGCCCTTTGAAGTTGTGGATGATTTTATAACAGCATGTGAAAAATTAGATGTTGATATAAAATTTGATAAATATGATGATATAAATAATATAATAATAGAACTTCTAAGTAAATATATAAGGGATAAAGGAGACGTTTATTATGAATGAAAAATTAAAAATTGAGATTTTGGAGTGGGTAAAGACTATAGGAATAGCCTGTGTATTGGCTTTTTTTATAACTTTATTTATAAGACCTACTCTTGTTAAAGGATATTCTATGTATCCTACACTTGAAGAAAATGATTATCTTATAATAAATAAAATACCATATACTATGCATGAGCCCCAAAAAGGAGATATAGTTATATTTAAGTCACATCTTGTCCAAGAAAATGGGAAAGAAAAGGACTTGGTTAAAAGGGTTATAGGCCTGCCTGGAGACAAGGTTAAGGTCATGAATGGTAAAGTGTATGTCAATGATGTAGAACTTGAAGAAGGCTATATAAATGGGGACTACACAGATGGTATTATAGATTCTGTAGTTCCTGAAGGTCATATATTTGCTATGGGAGATAATAGACCTAATAGTTTAGACAGTAGAGACCCTAGAGTTGGTTTTGTAGATGAAGATGAGATAATAGGTAGAGCTTTTGTAAGACTTTATCCATTTAATAAAATAGGTTCATTAAAATAATTGTGAATATGAGAATCGGATTTTCTTCCATGGCATACGAAATAAAGGAAAAAATAAAATTATGCCAAAAATTAAGGCTTAACCATATAGAAGTTGGAATAGACAATCTTGAAGATTGGAATTATTTATATCAAACTAAGGATGAGTTTACAAAAAATAATATATCAATAGGTATTCACATGCCTATGGAGCTTAATACCTGTGATCCTATAAAGAAGGCAAGTGAGTTTTGGCTTGATTATTTTTATGAAAACTATAAGATAGGAAAAGAATTTAATGTAAAGTATTACAATCTACATTTAGGGTATGGGCTTAAAAATAAAGTTGAAAAGAATAGGATTGAGTATTTAAATAATACTGTAAACTTTCTTTCGAAACTTTTAAACAATATAGAAGATACAGATATATATATTGAAAATACATACTCCAAAAATGGAGATTTGATTAACCTTGGAAATAAAGTATCAGATTTTGAATATTTGTTTGAGAATGTGACAAAATATAGTTTGGGGTTTTGTTATGATATAGGTCATAATCTTATAAATAAAGACGATTATTTAAGTAGATTATCTAATAATATAAGATTGATTCATTTGAGTGACAATGATGGAAATGAAGACTTGCATTTAGGTTTAAGTGAAAATGGTTTGTTAACTAAAAAAGACATAAAAGATGTATTAGAAATTAATAATAACGAATACTTAGTATTTGAAATGAACACTAAATATATAAATGAGAGTATAAAGTTTATACAAACTATACAAAAAAATATCTAAAAAATAGAAGAAGGGAGCAATTGCTCTCTTTTTGCACATATACTATTATACAGAATCTAAAAAAAGCAAGGGAGCTGATACTATGAATAAAGTTAAAATCAATATAATGGATGATATTGTAGAATATGAAGCTGGTACTACACTTCTTGAAATAAGTAAAGACTATGAGGAAAAATACGATTCTGCTATAGTTCTTGGAGTCATAGACAACAGCCTTAGAGAATTAACTTATAAAGTTGATAAAGATTGTTGTGTTGAGTTTGTAGATTTAACAAAGCAGGATGGAATTAGAACTTATATGAGGAGTTTATCTTTTGTATTTATAAGAGCTTGTGAAGAGATGTTATCGGGATGTAGAGTATCGGTAGAACACTCTATGGGAAAAGGTCTCTATTGTGAAATAAACTATGATAGAGATATAAATGAATCAGATATAGATAAGGTAAAAAATAGAATGAGACAAATAATAGAAGAGGATGTTCTTATAGAAAAGAAAAAGCTACCTATAGAGGAAGCTATAAAAATATTTGAGACTAGTGAGAAGAATGCAAAGGCAGATTTATTTAGATATAAAGAATCTAACACTGTAAGTATATACAAGTGTGGATGGATAAAAGATTATTTTTACGGTTACATGGTTCCATCTACAGGATATTTAAAATTATTTGATTTAAAATATCACAATCCAGGTGTTATTATACTTGGACCTAAAAAAGAACACCCAGATAAGGTAGCTAAATTTATAGATCAACCAAAGCTTGCACAGGTTTACAAAGAAGCAGAGGAATGGGCTAAGATAATGGATGTTCATAAGGTTGCTATGTTAAATCGCTTGATAGAAAATGGAGATTATGGAGATATTATAAGAACTGTAGAGGCTCTTCATGAAAAGAAAATAGCTCAAATAGCTGACATGATAGTAAAAAATAAGAAAAAGAGTAGAGTTATATTGATATCCGGACCATCATCATCGGGTAAGACTAGTTTTGCACAAAGACTATCTATACAGTTGAGAGTTAATAAGGTAAGACCTGTATCTATATCTTTAGATGATTATTTTGTTGATAGAGAGGATACACCTAAGGATGAAAATGGAAATTACAATTTTGAATCTATATATGCTATTGATTTAGATCTTTTCAATAAGGACTTACAAAAACTTATAAATGGAGAAGAAATACAGGTACCTTACTTCAACTTTAAGACTGGTAAGCGAGAATATAGAGGAAATACCTTAAAGGTTAATAATGATCAGCCTATAATAATAGAAGGGATACATGGCCTTAATGATTTGCTAACGGAGTCTATTTCTGAAGATAATAAGTTTAAGATATATGTAAGTGCTTTAACTCAGCTTAATTTAGATGAGCATAATAGAATACACACAACGGATGTAAGACTTATAAGAAGAATGGTAAGAGATAATCAGTTCAGAGGACATAGCGCGGTAAGAACTATTCAGATGTGGTCTATGGTAAGACGTGGTGAGAAAAATTATATTTTCCCATATCAAGAAAATGCAGATGTTATGTTTAATTCTGCTTCTATATATGAGTTGTCTATACTTAAAAAATATGCAGAGCCTTTGTTAAAAGAAATAGATCCTAATTGTAAAGAGTACAGAGAAGCTAATAGGCTATTAAAGTTTTTACAATATTTTGTTACAATAGAAGATGAGGGTGATATTCCGCCAACATCAATACTTAAAGAATTTATAGGTGGAAGTAGATTGGTACATTAGATAGAAAGAAGGAATAAGATTTGGATAAAATATTACAACAAATAATCGACGACAATAAAACTTATACTGAACATGGAAATGTAGCTACATATATTCCTGAACTAAGAAAAGCTAATAAGAATGACCTGGGGATTTGTATAGTAGATATGGATAATAATATCTATGAAGCGGGTAACTGTGATAACAAGTTTACCATTCAAAGTGTGTCAAAGCCTATAACTCTTGCTTTGGCACTTATGGATAATGGAAAGGATAAGGTTTTTTCTAAGGTTGGAATGGAACCTAGTGGAGATCCTTTTAACTCTATAATGAAGCTTGAAACGTCAAAGCCTTCAATACCTTATAATCCGATGATAAATGCTGGGGCTATAATGATAACGTCTATGATTAAAGGGAGAAATAATGCAGATAAGTTAAATAGGATGATGAATTTCTTTAAAAAACTTTCTGGAAATGAAAAGTTGAGTATAAATGAAGAGGTTTACATGTCTGAAAAGCTTACTGGTGATAGAAATAGAGCAATGGCATACTTTCTAAAAAGTGAAGGAGTTTTAACTGAGAACGTAGAGGATGTACTTGACTTATATTTTAAGCAGTGTTCTATTGAGATAACAGTTAGAGATTTGGCTAGAATAGGAGTGAATCTTGCATCACATGGTGTTGACATATTGACTGGAAAGAGATTAATTGATGAAGAGGTATCTAAGATAGTAAAAACATTTATGGTTACATGTGGTATGTATGATGCATCTGGAGAGTATGCTATAAATGTTGGAATACCTTCAAAATCAGGAGTTGGTGGAGGTATTATGGGAACTGTTCCTAACAAAATGGGAATAGGAGTATTTGGGCCATCTCTTGATAAAAAAGGAAATAGTATAGCTGGAATAAAGGTTATGCAGAGTGTATCTCAGAAATTGAATTTAAGCATATTCTAAAAAATATATATAAAATATTTTGACAATTGCAATGTTAAATAATATAATATATAAAAACTAAGTAAAGGTGATGTTATGAAGGATATTTTGGTTTTAAGGGATATTGAGCAAATAAAGGCTGTGTCTCATCCGTATAGAGTAGATATACTAGAGGCTTTTGGAGAGGACCCTCTATCAGCTAAGCAATTGTCAGAATTGTTATCAGAACCCCATGCAAAGGTAAATTATCATATAAAAACCTTATTAAATGCAGGGATATTAGAATTAGTAGAGGAAAAAGTTAAATCGGGAATTATAGAAAAGTACTATCTGCCAAAGGCAAAAATGGTTATTATGGATAAGAGCATTTTAAATTCTGCTGTTTATGATGAAAATGTAGCTAGAACGCTAAATCAAGTTTCAATATCTTTGTTTGAAAAAATAAGTGATGATTTTTACAGAGCTGCTGAAAATGATGAAGTTAAGTCTAAACATGTGAGACATTATAATCAGTATTATTTAACAGAGGAAGAATGCAAAGAAGTAATGGACACTCTAGAAAAAAAGATTATGGAGATTTTAAAAGATAGGGACGACAAGCATAGAGAAAATACTAGACCATATAATATAACATTAATGGGAGTGCCGGATCTTAGAAAAGAAAAGAAGGTAAAAAAATAGACATCGACAATTTTGTTGATGTCTATTTTTTTTGGGTATATTAAAGTTATAATTGAATTTTAAAATAGGAGTGATTATATGCTAGTTATAGGACCACATATATCAATAGCAAAAGGATATTCAAAGGCTGCTAAAGTTGCTTTAGATATAGGAGCTAATACATTTCAATTTTTTACAAGAAATCCGAGGGGAGGAAATGCAAAAGAATTTGTTGAAAAAGATATAGCTGAATTTCAAAGAATAAGAAAAGAAAATAACTTTGGAGCAATGCTTGCACATGCACCTTATACTATGAATCTTGGTGGTAAAAAAGACGATGTATATGAATTTGGAAGAAGGATATTTAAAGAAGATATAAAGAGAATGGATGAACTTGAGGTAGAGTATATGTGCTTTCATCCAGGAAGCCATGTAGGTGGAGGTATAGAATTTGGAATAGAAAGAATAGCAGGTGCATTAAATGAGGCTTTAACAGAGGATCAAAATGTAATTATACTTCTTGAAACTATGTCTGGAAAAGGCAGCGAAATAGGATACAACTTTGAGCAGATAAAAAGTATTATAGATAAGGTTAAGTATAAGGATAAGGTAGGAGTATGTCTTGATACATGCCATATATTCTCAGCTGGATATGATATAGTAACTGATCTTGATGGAGTGCTTGATGAGTTTGATAAAGTAATAGGACTTGATAAATTAAAAGTAATACATTTTAATGATAGCATGATGCCGTTTAACAGCAATAAAGATAGACATGCAGGTATTGGAGAGGGAAAAATAGGATTTAAGGGATTGATGGAGTTTATGATGCATGAAAAGCTTAAGCATCTTCCGTTTTTCTTAGAGACTCCTTATGATGATGAAGGCCATAAAAAAGAAATTGAGATGATAAGGAATTTTTTGAAACAATAATTTGAATAAATAGCTACTTAGATTTCATATAAACGAAATTTAAGTAGTTATTTTAAATTTGTTAATAATATGAAACTAAATTATGCTATAATTAATACAGATAAAATTAACAGAAAATTCAAAATAAATAGCAATTTAATAAAACAAGAAGAGTTTAAAAATAAAATATATATTATTAAGAAATAAAATATATAATAAAATGATTAATTCTATTGTTTGAAATGGGGAGAGGTTATATGATGAAACCTTATGTAAAACTTATTGTATCAATGCTTATTTTTGGTAGTATAGGTATTTTTGTAAAAAATATTCCACTTGAAAGTGTAGAAATTGTAGTCTGTCGTACAATTATTGGGAGTTGTTTTTTATTTTTTATGATGTTTGTTTCGAAAAATAAAATTAATACCAAACAAGTAATATCTAATGTAGTTCCGCTTTTAATTTCAGGTCTAGTCTTGGGATTAAATTGGCTATTTTTATTTGAAGCATATAGCTACACGAGCGTTAGTGTGGCCACGTTATTGTATTATTGTGCACCAATTATAGTAATGCTACTTTCACCTTTTGTATTAAAGGAATCACTTCAATCCAATAAGATAATTGGAATAGTTGTATCCATGATTGGAATGATTCTTGTGAATCAAGTGCATTCTGCATCAAGACAAGAACTACTAGGTGTAGGATATGGGTTATTGGCGGCATTATTTTATGCCATACTAATATTAGCAAATAAACATATCAAAAAAATGTCATCGTTAGAAACTACGGTAATTCAATTAGTAATAGCGACTATTGTGTTAATTCCTTATGCTGTGCATTCGCATCAAGGGGAATGGATAATTCCAACAGGCATATCACTACTTGCGCTTTGTATTCTTGGGTTTGTTCATACAGGAATTGCGTGTTTGTTGTATTTTTCATCTATGAAAGATTTGCCAGGACAAAGTGTGGCGTTGTGTAGTTATATTGATCCACTTTCAGCGTTAATATTTTCAGCAATCTTTTTGCATGAACACTTAACATTTGTTCAAATTGTTGGAGCAATTCTTATTTTATCTGGAGCTATTTTTGGTGAAGTATACATCAAAAATAAATCACAGTCTGAATCTATTGCAGATCAGAGCGAGGTTTCTAATAAAGGGATGCCCTCATCTTAAAAGGTGGGGGTATTTTCATGCTGAAATTCGTAAAATATGTTCTAAAATTAAATTCCTCTAAATATATATTAATGTATCACTTTCAGGACAAGAATTATTTAATAAGGGGGATAAGAAGTTATGAGATTTGATTTGTCAAAAGAACATAATATGTTAAAGCAAATGTATGAAGAATTTGCTAAGAATGAGGTCAAGCCTTTAGCAAGTGAAATAGATGAACAAGAGAGGTTTCCTGTTGAAACTGTAGAAAAAATGAAAAAAGCAGGATTTATGGGAATACCTTTTAGTAGAGAGTATGAAGGTGAAGGTGGGGATAATTTAGGTTATATACTTGCAGTTGAAGAATTATCTAAATACTGCGCAACTACAGGTGTCATATTATCTGCACATACATCACTTTGTGCAGCTCCTATAAATGAATTTGGAACAAATGAACAAAAAGAAAAATATTTGAAGCCTTTAGCAAGTGGGAAAAAATTAGGGGCATTTGGACTTACAGAGCCTAATGCGGGTACGGATGCATCATCTCAACAGACAACAGCTGTTCTTGATGGTGATTATTATATATTAAATGGTTCGAAAATATTTATAACAAATGCAGGATATGCAGATATTTATATAGTTATGGCTATGACAGACAAAACGAAAGGAACAAAGGGAATAACTGCTTTTATAGTTGAAAAAGATACTCCAGGGTTTAAGGTAGGACCTAAAGAGAAAAAATTAGGTATTAAAGGATCATCGACATGTGAGCTTATATTTGAAGATTGTAAAATACCTAAAGAAAATCTTTTGGGAAAAGAAGGAAAAGGATTTAAAATAGCAATGAAGACTCTTGATGGAGGAAGAATAGGAATAGCAGCACAGGCACTTGGAATAGCACAAGGTGCTCTTGATACTACTGTTAATTATGTTAAAGAGAGAAAGCAGTTCTCAAGACCAATAGCTAACTTCCAAAATACACAATTCCAACTAGCTGATATGGGAACGAAAATAGAAGCAGCTAGAATGTTAGTATACAAAGCTGCTTGGAATAAGGATAAGGGGTTATCTTACTCTAAGGAAGCTGCAATGGCAAAACTATATGCATCTGAAGTAGCGATGGATATTACAACTAGATGTGTTCAATTACATGGAGGATATGGATATACAAGAGAATATGATATAGAGAGAATGATGAGAGATGCTAAAATAACGGAGATATATGAGGGTACATCAGAAGTACAAAAAATGGTAATAGCAGCTAATTTATTAAAATAAGGGGGATAAATCTATGAATATAATAGTTTGTATTAAGCAAGTTCCAGATACTACTGAAGTTAAAATTAACCCTAAAACTGGTACGTTAATAAGGGATGGAGTAAAGAGTATAATAAATCCTGATGACAAAAGTGGGCTAGAAACTGCTCTTAGAATAAAAGAAGAAATAGGAGCTAATATAACGGTTATATCTATGGGACCTAAGCAGGCTGAATTGGCTTTGAGAGAGGCACTTGCCATGGGGGCTGATAGAGCTATCTTGTTAAGTGATAAGAAATTCGCAGGAGCAGATACATTAGCAACATCATCTACTCTTGCAGGCGCTATTAAAAAGCTTGATTACGACATTATAATAACTGGAAGACAGGCTATTGATGGGGATACTGCTCAAGTTGGAGTTCAAATAGCAGAACATCTTGATATACCATCTATTAGCTACGTTGAGAACTTAAATATTTGTGACGAAAGTATAATACTAAAAAGGATGTTTGAAGATAGATACTACAAAGTTAAGGCTAAAACTCCGTGTTTAATAACTACTTTAAAAGAGATAAACGAGCCTAGATACATGAGAGTTAAAAGAATATATGAATGTTTTGATGAAAGCAAACTAGAAATGTGGACCTTAGATGATATAGATGTAGATGAGAATAATATAGGGCTTAGTGGTTCACCTACACAGGTTAAAAAATCATTTACAAAAGGGGCTAAAGCTGCTGGAGTAAAGCATGAAGCAACTCCTAAAGAAGCCGCAAATATTATATTAGATAAATTAAAAGAAAAATATATTATATAAAAGGGGTGGTATTGTGAATAATGTAAAACACGAGGGTGTACTTGTATATATAGAACAAAGAGAATCTGAAATTCAAAATGTATCACTTGAGCTTTTAGGAAAGGGAAGAGAGCTTGCAGATAAACTAAATGTGAAATTAAGTGCTGTTGTAATAGGAAATAAAATTAAAAATGCAGAAGATTTAATACATATGGGAGCTGATAAAGTAATAGTTGTAGATGATGAAAAATTAGAATACTACATAACAAAGACTTACGCTAAGGCACTCACATCTATTATAAACACAGAAAATCCTGAAATAGTATTAATCGGTGCAACATCAATAGGCAGAGATATAGCACCAAGAGTATCTGCAAGAATAAAAACTGGACTTACAGCTGACTGTACGTCATTAGATATTGATGAAGAAGATAAGAATCTATTGATGACAAGACCGGCCTTTGGTGGAAATATTATGGCTACGATAGTATGTAGTGAGCATAGACCTCAAATGGCTACAGTAAGACCAGGAGTTATGAAAAAATTTATGAAGGATGTAAATAGAGATGGTAAAATAGAAAATCATATTGTGGATATAAATGAGAATGATATGGATATTGAAGTATTAGAAGTAGTTAAAGAAGAGGGTAAAAAAATAAATATAGAAGATGCAAAGATACTTATATCAGGAGGTCGCGGCATAGGCAACAAAGAAAATTTATCCAATCTAGATGGGCTCGCTGATATATTAAAGGCAGAAGTATCTGGGTCTCGCGCTGTAATAGACGAAGGATGGTTAGAAAAGGATAGACAGGTAGGTCAAACAGGAAAAACTGTAAGACCTGATGTATATTTTGCCTGTGGAATATCTGGAGCCATTCAGCATATAGCTGGTATGGAGGATTCGGAGTTTATTATAGCTATCAACAAAAATAAGGAGGCTGCTATATTCGATGTGGCTGATTTAGGAATTGTATGTGATGTAAATAAGGTTATACCTTGTTTAATTGAGGAGATAAAATCTCATAAACTCAAAGATTAAAACTGGTTGAAAAACCAGTTTTTTTGTTATAATGAGTTAATAATAAATTATAAGGGGGAGTATTTATGAGAAGGCTTGGAAAAACAGATCTATACATAAAAAGAGTAGGATTCGGAGGATTGCCTATTCAAAGAGCATCTCAAGAAGAGTGTGATAAAATAATTGATGAACTTATAAAACATGATATAAATTTCATAGATACAGCAAGAGGTTATACTATAAGCGAAGAATATATAGGAAATAGCATAGAAAATAAAGATTATGAGTTTATAATAGCTACAAAATCTATGAATAGAGATTATGAAGGAATGAAAAAAGATATAGGTATAAGTATTGATAACTTAAAACGTGAGAAAATAGATTTATATCAAATGCACAATGTTAAGATTGAGGAATATGATTCTTTATTTGAAGAAAATATGGCTTATAAGGCTTTATTAGAAGCTAAAGAGGAAGGCAAAATAAAAAATATAGGAATAACAAGCCATAGTGTAGATGTTATAAAAAAGGCTATAGAAGATGAAAAATTCGATACGGTACAAATACCGTACAATATAGTTGAAACTCAAGGAGAGGAAGTTTTAAAGCTTGCAAATGATAAAAAGATAGGAACGATAATAATGAAGCCACTTGCTGGTGGAGCATTAACTAATGCAAAGCTTGCGCTTAAGTACATAATATCAAAAGAATATATAGATGTTGTAATACCTGGAATGGATAAGGTTGATCAAATAGCAGAAAATGTATCTATACTAGATGATAAAATTGAATTGACTGAAGAAGAAAAAGTTTTTATAGATAAAATCAAAGAAGAATTAGGAAATAGTTTTTGTAGAAGATGCGAATATTGCATGCCTTGTATTGAAAACATAAATATACCTCTTCAATTTTTATTAGAGGGATATTACACTAGGTATGATTTAAAAGAATGGTCTGTAAATAGATACAAAAGCTTAGATAAAAAAGCATCTGACTGTATAGAGTGCGGACTTTGTGAGCAAAAATGTCCATATAATTTAAATATTAGGGGAATGTTAAAAAACGTAGCTAAAGTATTAGGAGAGTAGAAAAATTAAAAGAATTCTAAGACTCCATAAAAAGAGTATGAAGTCAAGAATTCAACAGTTTAGGATTGGTTTACTCAAAAGGGCACTTATACAGCTAAAAATTCAAATGAAAAAAACATCATTTGAATTAAGTTTCGCCTTAAAGGGAAATATATATTGGATAATATATATATAGAGGTGAGATAGGTGAGTGCTTTTGTTGCTAGTTTGATAACAGGACTTTGTACTGGAGTAGGAGCAATTCCTATATTATTTATAAAAAATTTGAATGAGAAAACTGAGGATATACTTCTTGGGTTTGCGGCGGGTATAATGGTGTTTGCTGGAGCGTATAGTCTTATATATCCATGCATTGAACAAGGTCATAATATACAGGCTGTAGTTGGAATACTCTTAGGAGCTTTTTTGATGTATTATTTAGAGAAAAAAATGCCAGAAGATAAGGTTGATGGAAGTTTTATGTTTGTTGTAGCTAACATAATACATAATATACCAGAAGGTTTTGTTATAGGCGCTGGATATGAGGCAGAAGGAAAGAATACTGGAATATTATTTGCAATAGCAATAGCTATACAGAATATACCAGAAGGATTGATCATAGGGAATATACTAAAGAATATTGTACATTCAAAGTATAAGGCTATATTATATACATTTCTGATAGGCCTTGGAGAACCTTTAGCTGCTGGAATAGGAATTTTAACTCTTCAATATATAAGGGTGTTAATACCTTTTTCCATGGCTTTTGCTGGAGGATCCATACTTTATGTTGTGTCTAATGAAATGATTCCGAAGTGCCATTGTAGAGGAAATGAAAAAAAGGCTACTTTTGGATTTATATTCGGTTTCGTGGTTATGGTTATTTTAAGAGGGATAATATAAAATGAAAAAGTATAAGCAAGAAATCTTTATAATGAAGATTTCTTGCTTATACTATAACTAACCTCATATTCTGATGCTTTGTAAAGTTCGATTTCAACTCTTGGATTTTCTTTATCTATAAAGTCGAACAGTAATACTGGTTTTAATTGTCTATCATTTCTTATTATTCCACTTTTTTCTATACCATCACAAATACTTTTAGGATAATTATGTAGATCTCCCATTTTCCTATTAGGAAAATAAAGCTTCAAAACTGTAATTATATCACCTTCAAGAGGATCCATTTGATACTGTTGATTTATATGTCCTGCTATCATATTTTCATAAGCTACATACCTTGAATGTTTTCCCTGCTTTGGCATCCAAGATTGACCGTGTACATTATGAAGTTTAAAGTTAGATTTACTTATAGGTCTTCCCGGTATAACAACTTTTATCATGAAATCACCTCTTCAAGTATTGTATAATGTTATATAAAGGATAGTCAAATTAAATTGCACGAAAGGAAAATTTAAATGAAGCAAAATATAAAAAAATATTGTAAGGACTTAAATATAGATTATGTAGGAATTGCGGGAATAGGACCGTATTATGAATTAGAAAAAGTATTAAAAAATAATATCGACAAAGGTCACTATACAGGTCTTGAAGAAAAGGATATACAAAAAAGGATAGATCCAAGACTTACAATGGAAAATGTAGAGTCTGTTATTGTTTGTTTATTTCCGTATTTCTCGGGAAATGTAGAAAATACAAATATATCAAAGTACACACAGGGTTTAGATTATCATATAGTAGTAAAAGAAAAGCTTGAGAAACTATCAAAAACGATAAAAAAAGACATTAATGAATTTGAATACAAGATATTTGTAGATAATGGACCATTAGTAGATAGATACTTAGCACAAATATCTGGACTTGGATACTTTGGGATAAATAACAATATAATAAATGATGAATATGGTTCATATGTATTTATAGGATATATAATGACTAATATTAAATTAGAACAGGATGATAGTTTAGATAAAACGTGTATACAGTGTGGGAAATGTATTAGAAGATGTCCTAGCGGAGCCCTTCTTGGAAATTTTGAGATGAACCCTAAAAAGTGTTTATCATTTATAACTCAAAGAAAAGAAGAATTAACTGATGAAGAGAAAATTTTATTTAAAAATAATCCTACTGTTTTTGGATGTGATATATGCCAAGATGTATGTCCTCACAACAAAAAAATAAATACTACAAAAATACATGAATTTATTGAGAATTTGAAGCATAACATAGATTATGAGGAAATAAATACTATATCAAATAAAGAATTTAAAAGAAGATATAGGGATAGGGCATTTAGCTGGAGAGGAAGAAAGGTTATACTTAGAAATTTAGAGATAATAAATAAAAAATAAAATCCCACTAGAGAAAAATAATAGAGTCATATAATGCTTTTATGAATAAAGTATTATATGACTCTTTTTTATAAATAGGAATTTATATACTTTTCTAGTTTGTAAGAAACTCATAATATCGGTTATAAAGGGAAATTTTTCTCTAAACAAATAACGTATTAAAACATACTATGTATTAATACGAGAGGGGGTATAGTATGAAATACAAAACAACCGCTGATATTGAACCTTTAAAGGAAATGCTGGGGCAAGCAAAGGCTATAGAAGCTATGGAATTTGGTTTGAAGATAGATGATGTAGGATATAACTTATATATAAGTGGGGAAACTGGAACAGGAAGAACATCATATGTATTAAAAAAATTAAAAGAATATACAAAAAATAAGGTTAAGCAGAAAGATTGGTGTTATGTATATAACTTTGAAGAGCCAAGAGAACCAATAGCACTTGACTTTGAAATAGGTCAAGGTAAATTATTCAAAAAAGATATGGAAAAGTTTATAGATGATTTATATATAGAGCTTCAAAGGGCGTTTGAAAGTGAAGAGTTTGAGATGGAAAAAAATAAGATATTAGATGAATATGAGATAAAAAAAGAAATTTATATAAAAAAGATGAAAGAGTATGGAGATGAAAGAGGCTTCAAGCTAAAAAATACTAAATATGGAATGGTATTTGTACCAAAGGACGAAGAAACAGATACAACATCAGAAGAATTTGTTAAACTAAAAAGAGAGATGGAAAATATAACTATAAAAGTTATATCGAAGATAAAAGAATTAGAAGTGATAGCAAAAGAAAACTTATTAGAATTAGAAGAAAAAATAGGAATTTATATAATACAGCCTCATATAGAAGATTTGATGAAAGAATATGGAGAAAACTATAAAATAAAAAAATATTTAGCCCATTTAAGTGATGATTTACTAGAAAATATGTATATATTCTATTTGGATGAAGAAGAACTAAAAAATATAAATGAGAAAGAATACTTAATGAAGTATAAGGTTAACTTATTTATAGATAATATAGTGAATTCAAATGTAGATAAGGCTCCAGCAGTAGTAGAACTAAATCCAACATATTTAAATCTATTTGGTAAGGCTGAATATGAAAGTATAAATGGAACTATAAAAACTGATTTTTCAAAGTTGGTTCCAGGAGCGTTTCATAAGGCAAATGGAGGGTATTTAATATTATATGTAGACCAAATCTTAAGAAATCCTCATTGCTGGGATATGCTTAAAATATGTCTTCAAACTAAAAAAATAAAAATAGAGACACTAACAGGTTTAAAGCCAGAAGCAATACCTATTGACATTAAGATAATATTAATAGGAAGTCAGTATCTATACAATGTTCTTTATATGTATGATGAAGAATTTAATAAATATTTTAAAGTAATGGTAGACTTCGATAATGAAATGGATAGAGATAATGAAAATGAAATAGGAGTTGCAAAATTTATATCGTCTTATTGTAATGATAATAATTTGAAACATTTGACATATGATGCAGTTCAAGTTGTGTTAAAATATAGCTCAAGACTTGTTGAAAGTAATAAAAAATTATCAACTAGATTCAATAAAATATCTGAAATATTGATAGAGTCAAATCTATTTGCAAAAATTAGAAATTCAGAATTTGTAGATGATATCGACGTTAAAAAAGCTGTACACGAAAAGTGGAATAGAGTAAATAAGATAGAGAAAAAAATAGATAGAATGTATGAATCAAATCAGCTTCTCATAAGTGTTGATAAGGAGAAAGTCGGAGTTATAAATGGATTATCTGTTCTTAATATGGGAGAATATTCATTTGGAAGACCTGTAGTAATAAGTGTTACAACGAGTCCTGGAAATAAAGGTATAATAAATATAGAAAGAGAAGCAAAACTTAGTGGAAAGATACATGACAAAGGTGTATTAATACTTAGTGGATATCTACTTGAGAATTTTTCGAAAGAAAAGCCAGTTTCTATTACAGCTAATATATGTTTTGAACAAAGTTACAGTGGGGTAGATGGAGATAGTGCATCAGGTGCAGAATTGTATGCATTACTATCTTCATTGAGTGAAGTTCCTTTAAAGCAAAATATAGCTGTTACAGGATCTATAAATCAAAAAGGGGACGTTCAGGTAGTAGGAGGAGTTACTCAAAAAATAGAAGGATTTTACAGCATATGTAAACAAAAAGGATTAAATGGTAAGCAAGGAGTTATAATACCTAAATATAATTTAGAAAATTTAGTATTAAGAGATGAAGTACAGGATAGTATAGACAAAGGCGAATTCCATATATATCCTGTAACTAGAATAGAAGAGGCCATGGAAATATTAACAAATAAATCTTTTTCTGAAATATATGATAAAATAATAAAGAGATTAAATAAGTTTTATGAAATATCAAGATAGCTTTAAGCTATCTTGATATTCAAATTTATAAATGGAAGTGATTAATATGGTAGTTGGAGCTTGTGAAATAGAATGCATAATATTTGAATGTAATTCTTTAAAAGAAAAAAGACATGTAATAAAGAGTGTAATACAAAGATTACAATCAAGATTTAACATATCAATAGCTGAAGTAGGTGAAAATGACAAGTGGCAAAAAAGTATAATAGGGTTCAGTGCAGTTTCTAACTCTAGTAAGCAAATAGATTCTATAGCAAGTTCAGTTATAAATTTTATTGATAATGATGAAAGAATTGAAATTATTAATATAAATACCGATATTTACTAGGAGGTAAAAATGCAGGTAGATAAAATACTAGATATACTAGAAAATGATTACCCAGATGCAGAGTGTGAGCTGAATTATGAAACTGCATTTGAGCTTTTAATAGCGACAATACTATCGGCTCAATGTACAGATGTTAGAGTTAATAAGGTTACGAAAGAGTTATTTAAAAAGTATAATAAGAGTGAGGAGTTTGCTTTATTAAAAGAGGAGGAGTTACAAGAATTAATAAAAAGCTGTGGGCTATATAAAAGTAAGGCAAAAAAAATAATAGATTCATCAAAAATGATAGTGAATGAATATAGTGGTAATGTACCTAATAATTTAGAAAAACTTATTAAATTACCGGGTGTTGGTAGGAAGACAGCAAATGTTGTTTTGAGCAATGCATTTGATATTCCTGCTATGGCAGTTGATACACACGTATTGAGAGTAAGCAATAGAATTGGACTTGTTGACTGCAAGACCCCAGAAGCAACAGAAATCGAATTAATGAGGGTTATACCTAAATATAGATGGACAAAAGCTCATCATCTACTTATATTTCATGGAAGAAGGACATGCAAAGCCAGAAAACCAGATTGTAATAATTGTTCTATAAATAAATATTGTAGGTATTATAATGAAATTAATACTTAAAAGATAATTTGATGTATGGGAGGAAGTTTAATTGAAGAAGAATTTTATTTTAATTTGTGTATCTATTCTACTAGTATTATTAGCAGGTATTATTTTATGGAGTTATTCTATTAAAAATGATGATAAGATATATGAAAATGTATCTATAAATGAGATCTATGTAGGGGGATTATCAAAAGAAGAAGCTAATAGATTATTAAGTTCAACTTATAATAAAAAATCTATAAAGCTTATATATAATGATCAAGCCTTTGACTTGAATTTTGATAATATAGGATTAGATTTTAAAACTGAAGAAGCTATTGATACAGCATATGAAGTTGGAAGAAATAAAAACTTTATATATAATATAAAAACTATTATGGATCTTAAAAATAATCACCAAATAACTATCACGCTTAAAATGGAGTATGACGATCAAAAGCTGGATGATAACTTAAATCAAATAGCCAATCAGATAGACAAAGAACCACAAAATGCAAAAATAGATATAAAAAATAAGGCTATAAATATAACACCAGAGACTACCGGGTATATAATAGACAAAGAAAAGTTAAAAGATACTATACTTCACAATATACAAAATAATAACTATTCAGATATAATTATGCCTGGAAAAGAAATACATGCTCAAATAACTAAGGAATATTTATCTAAAATAAATACATTATTAGGAGAGTTTTCAACAAAATTTAATTCAGGAAATTATAACAGAAGTTACAATGTTAAGCTTGTAGCTGAAAAGGTTAATGGAATTTTATTAAATCCTGGAGAAGAGTTTTCATTTAATGACACTACAGGTAAACGAGGTCTATCACAAGGATTTAAGATGGCACCGGTTATAGTACAAGGACAATTACAAGAAGGGGTAGCTGGAGGAGTATGTTAGGTATCATCTACACTATATAATGCAGCCCTTTATTCTGGAATAACTATAACAGATAGAAGAAATCATACAATACCATCATCCTATGTATCTAAAGGAAGAGATGCAACTTTAGCATTTGGTAGTATAGATTTTAAATTTAAAAATTATTATCAGAATCCTATATATATAGAAAATGTAGTTGTTTCAAATAATATAATTTCAAGAATTTATGGAAATGCAAGTGACAAAAAAAATATAGGAATAACTACTGCTGTTACACAGAAAATACCAAGACAAGTTGAGGTTAAAAAAGACTCAAGCATGGCATTAGGTAAAGAAAGAATAGAGGACAAAGGACGAGATGGATATAAAGTTGATACATATAGAATCTACTATGAAAATGGGAAAGTAGTAAAAAAAGAGCTGATATCTAAGAGTTACTATCCTCCTAGAAAAAAAGTTGTATATAGAGGTACAAAAAAGCCAATTCAAACTCAAAAAACATCAGATGTGATAGAGGGGGATTCTATTCCAACTAATAATACAGATACACCAATAGATCAAAGTACAGATGTGAATACACCGATAGATCAAAGTACAAATGAGAGCCTAGATAATATGCTATTTGAATAAAAAATAGGACTTTATAATTAAAAATGCTTTGACGATATAGACTATAGGTTATAATAAAAAGGGCCTATAGTCTATTTTTAAAAGAGGTGAAATAAATTGGATAAAGAATTGTATGACAAAAAAGTAAAGTGCCCTATATGTAAGAATGAATTTACTACAAAAAAAGTAAAAACTTCTGCTCTTAGAATAGATAAAAGAGACACTGATTTGTATGTTCATTATAAGACTGTAAATCCATATTTATATGCGGTGTGGGTATGCACTAAATGTGGGTATGCAGCCATGGAGGGCAAATTTAATAGTATCAAAAAGTATCATCATAAGATAATAACAGAAAAAATAACTAGTCTTTGGAATCCCAAAGATTATGGAAAAGAAAGAAATGTAGATGATGCTATAAAAACGCATAAATTAGCTATATATGAAGGAAATATACTTAATTGGGAGAAATCTTATATAGGAGGATTAGCTCTTAGGTTATCATGGTTGTATAGATTAGAAGGAAAGAAAGAACTTGAAATTAAATTTCAAAAATATGCATTGACTATATTTACTGATTGTTTTTCAAAAGAAATCTTTCCTATGGCAGGAATGGATTCTGTATCTATGGCGTATTTAATAGGTGAATTGAACAGAAGCTTCCAAAACTATGAAGAGTCTATAAAATGGTTTCAAACAGCTTTAAAAGATCCTAATATAAAAAGAAAGAAACTTTTAGAAAATATGGTTAGAAATCAGTGGTATACTGCTATAGAGGAACATAAAAAACTTAAACAATCATATAGTGAAGATGAAAAATGCAATGAAGAATGTGATGATATTGAAGAAAACGAAAAAAAACAAAAGGAGGGAATTGAGATTGAGCCAAATAGTGATGGTAACAGGGGGAGCAAGGTCGGGAAAAAGCTCTTTTTCAGAGGAGCTTTGTAAAGGTAAATCAGAAAAAGTGGCTTATATAGCCACTTCTATAGCTTTTGATGATGGAATGAAGGATAGAATAAAAAAACATAAAAAGTCCAGACCTCAACATTGGGAGACGTATGAAGCATATAAGGATATATATAATATAATCGACGATATAAAAGAAAAACATGACACTGTCTTATTGGACTGTGTAACTCTGCTTGTAAATAATCTTATGTTTAATTTTGACGTTGATTGGGATAAAATATCCAGAGAAGAAATTGATAGTATAGAATACTATATAAATGAGCAAATCACTAAATTAATAGATTCAATAAGAAATACGGATTTATATTTTGTATTTGTGACAAATGAGTTAGGTATGGGAATAGTCCCAGAGAATAGATTATCTAGAATATACAGGGATATAGCTGGAAGGGTTAATCAAAAAATAGCTACATTAAGTGATGAAGTGTATTTGGTGGTAAGCTCTATACCAGTAAAGATTAAGGGGTAAGGATATGAATAGATTTTTAGGTATATTAACATTTTTGACTAGAATACCAGTGCATGCTAATATAGAATTTGATGAAAATTTTAATAAAGGTATGATATACTTTCCTACAGTTGGCTTAATATTAGGTATACTATATTTTTTTGTTACATATATTGCTACAAAGTTATTTGGTATTTATATAGGAAGCGTAATATTTGTACTTTGTGGAGTAGTATTAACTGGAGGACTTCATTTAGATGGTGTTGGAGATACATTTGATGGAATTTATAGTTATAGAGATAAAGAAAGAATACTAGAAATTATGAAAGATTCAAGACTTGGAACTAATGCACTTTTAGCTATATTATTTGTTATACTTTTAAAAATAGGATTTGTATATAAGATTATAAATTCAAATATATATTATTTAACAATATTGATGCCTATATATGGAAGGCTTTCTATAGCTTTTGCATCTTACAATAATAAAAGTCCTAGAAAAAATGGTATGGGAAATGTATTTATAGGTCAAATAAATAAAACTCAGATAGCTATATGTTGTGCTTTTACAGTGGTATATATAGTCTTGTTGAATGTAGTTTTTGGTTTGGATTTGAAACTAATGATTTATAATATAATATTTATGATTGTATTGTGGATTTTAATTAGGCTTTATACTAAATATATAACTAACATAATAGGTGGAATAACAGGAGATATATTAGGTTGTATTTGTGAACTTACAGAGGTAATATATCTGCTGTTTATTTGTTTGGGGGTATATATATGGTAAAATTTATATTCATAAGACATGGTTTAACGTTGGATAATGAGAGCATGAAGCTTTCTGGATTTATAGATAGTAAACTAAGTGATACAGGTAAAGATCAGGCAAAGAAAACTAGCATAAGATTGAAAGTTGAAAAAATAGATTTGATATATTCTAGTCCTTTAAGGAGAGCTGTAAATACTGCTAAAGAAATATCTCGAATAAAAAATGTAGAGATAAATATTTGTGAAGAGTTTAAGGAAATGAACTTTGGAGATTTTGAAGGACTAACATTTAATGAAATAGAGTCTAATCATAAAGAAGAATATGAAAGATTAAAAAGTGAATCTTTTGAATATAATTTTCCAAATGGGGAGAATATGATAGGGTTTCATGATAGGATATCTAAGAAAATTGATGATATAATCAAGGAACAAGATGGTAAAACTGTATTAATAGTATCTCATGCTGGTGTTATAAGGGCTTGTCTATCTCACCTTATAAGTAAAGATCATACATATCATTGGAACTTTAAAATAGATAATTGTAGTATGACTATAGTTGAGGTTGTTGATAATTTTTCTGTTATACACAGTTTAAACAATACTGAACATTTGAGGTGATAAAAATGAAATATAAATTAATAGTAACTGATATGGATGGAACTCTTTTAAGTAATCATAAAGAAATTACTAAAGAGAATAAGACGGCTTTAAAGAAAGCAAAGGAAATGGGAGTTAATGTAGCAATAGCTACTGGAAGAATATATACATCTGCTAGATATTATGCAAATTTATTAGGACTAGATGCTCCAATAATAGCTTGTAATGGAGCTATAATAAGAGAAGAAAAGACTAATAATACATTATATGAAAACACCATGAATGAAGATGCCTGTAAGATAGTAGCAAATATATGTGAAAAATTCGGCATATACTATCATTTTTATAATGATAGTGGATTTTACTGTAAAGAACTTAAATATTCATCTCTTCAATATTCTAAGTGGAATGAAACTCAAACAGAAGAAAATAGATTAAATATACAAATAATGGATGATCCTATTGAATTCATACAAAATACAGACAATATATTAAAGTTTGTAATAATTGATGATGATTTAGATAAATTAGATAAAGTAAAAAATGAACTTGATAAGATAGATAATATAGAAGTTAGTAAATCATGGCATAACAATATAGAGGTTATGAATAAAGGTGTGAGCAAGGGTCAAGCGGTAAAAAAATTAGCAGAGCACTTTGGAGTGAATCAAGATGAAATAATAACATTTGGAGATAATTTTAATGACTTGAGCATGATAGAATACGCTGGAATGGGAGTTGCCATGGGAAATTCTGAAGACAAGGTAAAGAAAAAAGCTAACTTTATAACTGATTCTAATGATCAAAATGGAGTTGCTAAAGCGTTAAATGAATTATTAAATATAGAATATTAAAGAAGGTTGTGGATATATTGCAAAAAGAAATGGTATCTATAAGTGGATGTGGAGAATATGATTACGATTTGGTAAAAAAATCAATAGAACAATCCTTTGAAAATTTAGGTGGAATAGACAAATATATAAATAAAAATGAAACAGTTTTATTAAAATTAAATCTTTTGATGAAAAAAAAACCAGAAGATGCAACTACTACACATCCTATATTTGCAAAGGCATTAGCACAGACAATTATAGATTTTGGAGCTAAAGTTATCATAGCAGATAGTCCGGGAGGCCCTTTTAATATAAATTTACTAAAAGGCGTATATAAGGCATGTGGAATAGAAGAAATAGCAAATGATACAGGAGCAGAACTAAATTATAATACAAATTCAATAGAAATTAAGAACGATAATGGACTAATACTAAAAAAAATAACTGCTATTGAAGTTTTGAATGAAGTAGATAAGGTTATATCAGTCTCAAAGTTGAAGACTCACGGGATGATGATGTTTACAGGTGCAGTTAAAAATATGTTTGGAGTAGTTGCAGGTCTTGAAAAAGCAGAATACCATGTTAGAATGCCAGAAAATGTTGATTTTTCAAATGCTTTAGTGGATATATGCATGGCATCTAAACCTATATTATCTTTTATGGATGGTATAGTTGGGATGCAAGGAGAGGGACCTAGTGCAGGTGAAGCAAGAGATATAGGTGTTGTTATAGCTTCTACCAGTCCATATCATTTAGATGTAGTAGCTACTAATATTATTGGATTAAAGTCTACTAAAGTACCTACTATCCAAAGGTGTGTAGAAAGAAATTTATGCTCTGGAACCTATGAAGATATAGAACTAAAAGGAGATAATATAGATAGCTTTATAATAGATGATTTTGTAATCCCTGAGATAAGAAGTTTAGACTTACTAGATGGAAAAGTACCGAAATTTTTAAGAGAAATACTGAATGGACTTTTACAGCCAAGACCTGTGTTTATACATGATAAATGTGTAGGATGTGGGGATTGTGCAAAAAACTGTCCGCCTAAGGTTATAGATATGGTAGATAAAAGACCTATAGTGAACTTAGATGGATGTATAAGATGTTTTTGTTGTCAGGAATTATGTCCTGTAGAGGCTGTTAATATAAATAGGCCTTTATTAATGAAAATATTAGCAAGGCTATAGAGTTGTTTTAAAGAAAAAATTAATATATAATTATATGGAAATTTATACGATTGAGAGTTCCAAGATTCTATGAATATAAGAACTTTACAGATTGTGGGTAGTCTCCACATTGAATATTTATGTGACTAAAAACTTATTTGGAGTAAAAACTCTATCTAAATTAAGTTTAGTTTTATAATATAGCAATATTAAGATTGAGAATAGGAGAATGTTTATGTCGATAAATATAGTTTTAGTAGAGCCTGAAATACCTCAAAATACAGGAAATATAATAAGAACATGTGCTGCAACCGGAGCAAAACTACATTTAGTAAGACCTCTTGGGTTTTCTATGGATAATAAATATTTGAAAAGAGCAGGACTAGATTATTGGGATCTAGCAGATGTGCAGTATTATGATAGCTTTGATGAGCTTAAAGAAAAGAATGAAAATGCTAAGTTTTTTTATTCTACAACGAAAACTAACCAAAATCATAGTGATGTAAATTATGAAAAAGGTTGCTTTATAGTATTCGGGAAAGAGACTAAGGGTCTTCCTGTAGACTTACTTAATGATAATAAAGAAACGTGTATAAGAGTACCAATGAGAGATATAGAAAGAGCTAGGTCATTAAACTTATCTAATTCTGTTGCTATAGTTGCTTATGAAGCTTTAAGACAAATTGGTTATCCAGACATGAGATAAGGGGGACAATATGGTAAAAATAGTTACAGATAGTGTATCTGATTTACCTAGAGATTACATTGAAAAATATGATATAAAAGTTATGAATCTGAATATTATATTTGGAGAAGATGTATACAAAGATAGAGTAGGAATAAGTGCTAATGAAGTATTTGAAAGAATTAAAAATAATAATGAGTTTCCTAAAACTAGTCAAGTAACTTCGTTTGAATTTATAGATATATTTGATGAGTTGACTAAGGATTCTGATGACGTATTAGCTATTTTAATGTCTTCTAAAATGAGTGGAACATATAATTCGGCTATTATTGCGAAAAATGAACTTAGTGACCGAAAAATCTAAGTTGTAGATTCTAAGGGAATAACATTAGGATATGGCCTAATAGTAATAGAAGCTGCTAAAATGGCTAAACAAGGAAAAATACTTGATGAGATAAAAAAAATACAGATCATGATAGATAACATGGAGTATTTAATAGTATTTGATACATTAGAATATGCATATAAGGGTGGAAGGATAAGTAAAAGTCAGTACATGATATCTAACTTTTTAAATACAAAGCTTATAGTTACAATGAAAGATGGAGAAATGGTAGTAAAAGATAAAGTTAGAGGAAGAAAGAAAGTTTTAAAGTGGTTAACTGATTATATAAAAAGCAACAACATAGATATTACTGGAAAGGTTATAGGTCTTAATCATGCAAATGACCTAGAGTATCTAGAAAAGCTGACATAATTAATGAATTCAATCCAAAGGAAATAATAATTTCTGATGTTGCTTGTACTGTAGCAGCGTATTCAGGTTTAAGCGCTATAGCTATTTATTTTGAAAAGGAGGCGTAGTATGGGTATAAAAATAGTAACAGATAGTTTATCAGATTTACCAAAAAAATTGGTAAAGGAATTTGACATTGAAGTGCTTCCTCTTACGGTTATATTTGAAGATAAAGAATATAGAGACGGTATAGATCTAACTAGTGAAGAATTTTACAGAAAGCTTAGAGAAGGCTCATCAATTCCTAAAACAAGTCAAGTCACACCTGCTAAATTTAAAGAAGCTTTTGATAAATATTTAAAAACGCATGAACATATAATTTATATATCGGGGTCTTCTAGAGCAACTGGGACATATCAATCATCTATTATAGCTAAAGATTTATTTGAAAATGATAATATACATATATTTGATAGTATGGCTTTGTCATTTGGATGTGGTATTATGGTTCTAAAAGCAGCTCAAATGGCTAAAGAAGGTAAAAATGTTCAAGAAATTCTATTAGAATTAGAAAATATGAAAAATAGAGTAGATCATATATTTACAGTTGACACATTGGAATACCTTCAAAAAGGAGGGCGAATTTCATCTACCAAGGCAGCTATAGGAACTATACTAAATATAAAGCCTATACTTACTGTTGAAGAAGGTCTTGTCTCTCAACTTGATCAAGTTAGAGGTAAGAAAAAAGTTATATCTAAGATGATAGAAATAGTTAAAAAAAGAAGCACTAATATACAAAGTCAGACTATAGGAATAAGTCATGCTGATAATGAAGAGTTATTAGATGAATTCAAAAGAGTTATAAAAGAAGAATTAAAACCTAAAGATATAATAGTTTCAAATATTGGATCAGCCATAGGAACACATGCAGGTCCTGGTACTATAGCGATATTTTATATGAAATAATAATTATATAATACAAGTTAATGAAATTGAAGATTTAACGTATCATATTAATATTCAAAAAAGTAGGATAATAAATATACTAATAAAAAATACTTCCGTGAAAGCGGAAGTTTTTTTATTATAAGAGTGAAATTGGAATTTAATGTTATTTATTATAAAAATGAGATATAATACAATGAAATATTATTTTGAATATTGAGTAGAGAAAATTGCTGAAATATATATTCTATTTAAAAAAAATGTATATGATATATATGTTTTAAAAAACGCATATTAGAGCTAATAGTTAAAATATAGTCAAAGTTAAACAGTTTAAAGTATAATTATTTGCCGAAAAACAAGAAAGGTCAAGTGAAATTGATAGAATTAAATTATTATTTAAATTAAATTTTAGGAAAGCGTTAAGATAATCATGGTTGTCAAGTGTCGAAATGTTGTGAAAAAAAAATCGAAATACCTATTGATAAATTTATAACTTTTCTTTATAATGTACTTAAGAGATATAAAAAAAATAAATAGTTGCTGGACGAAGAATAAGGGAGAGAGCTATACGCCGCCGAAGGGACAAGTTTTATTTTAACCTAAAAAATAGAATGAAATTCTCAGGCAAAAGGATCTTATTTGGACAGGACTCTGGATTAAACAGAGAAGTGATTCTTAGGATATCACTTCTCTTTTTTTAACTATGTTATACAGAAAATTCTGAAATCTGAAATATACTTTGCACAGGAGATGATATTATATGAAGATAATTACTAATAATTCATTAGTAGTAAAAAAATTTGGTGATAAATATGAAGTAGAGTATATAGAAGGAGATTTTTTGGGAATACTAAATGTTTGTAGAGATTATATACATAATAAATACAAATTATTGACACATCCATTGGCTGGAAGTATAAAGCCGAATGAAACACCATATAAAACTATAATGATAGATAATGTAGATGATTTAGATACTGATTCGCTTTTGCTTATTGAAAAAGCCATAGATACTACTAAAAAATTTCAGAACAATTTTAGAACACCATTATGGACAGATTCAGTATTAGAAGATTTTAAGGTAATAGACTTAGATTTAATAACAAATGTTATTGAGACAGTAAATTATTATGTTAAATAAAAATCTAAACCTATTAAAATACATAATTTAAAATTTTTACAAAATGATGCTAAAAATTTAACGAATTATGACAAATATAACTTAGTTGCTTATGTTAGCAAAAATTTGCTAATTAACAAATATATATTTATATGCAAAATATATGTAAAACCTATTTATATGCAAAATTTTTAAAGGGAGGTTATTTTATGTTATCACTTGATAAAAATATCTTTGAAACAGAAGTTTTAGAAGCAAAAGGGTATATTTTAGTAGATTTCTGGAGTGAAGGCTGTGAACCTTGTAAAGCTTTAATGCCAGATATTGAAAAATTATCTGAAGAATATGCTGATAAAATCAAATTTTGCAAGTTAGATACAACTAAAGCTAGAAGACTTGCTATAAAACAAAAAGTTTTAGGTCTTCCAACAATAGCTATATACAAAGATGGTCAAAAAATAGAAGAAGTTACAAAAGATGATGCTACTAAAGAAAATGTAGAAAATATGATTAAGAAGTATCTGTAAGTTTTTGAAGACTAAAATTGAATAAAGTAAATTTGGTTTTAGTCTTTTAAATAAAAAGGGAGGTGACATTATGCGTCTAGAATTAGGAAATATCTTTATTAAGGATGTAAAATTTGACAATGAAACTAAGGTTGAAGGTGGAACATTATATGTAAATAAAGATGAGATGATTAAGGAAATTGGAGGAGATGAGCATATAAAGTCAATTGAGATTGAGATTGCTCGTCCAGGAGAAAGTGTAAGAATAACTCCAGTTAAAGACGTTATAGAACCAAGAGTTAAGGTTGAAGGTCCAGGAGGAATATTCCCTGGAGTACTGTCAAAGGTAGATACTGTAGGAAGTGGAAAAACTCATGTACTTAAAGGAGCTGCTGTTGTTACTACTGGTAAAATAGTAGGATTCCAAGAAGGTATAGTGGATATGTCTGGACCAGGAGCTGAATATACTCCTTTTTCTAAATTATTAAATATAGTAATCACAGCTGAGCCTGTAGATGGATTAAAACAACATGAACATGAAAAAGCTGTTCGTATGGTTGGATTTAAAGCTGCAGCATACTTAGGAGAAGCTGGTAGAAATGTTGAACCAGATGAAACTAAAGTTTATGAAACTGAGCCATTACTTGAATCAGTTGAAAAATATCCAGACCTTCCAAAGGTAGGATATGTATATATGCTTCAAACACAAGGATTGCTTCATGATACATATGTATATGGAGTTGATGCAAAGAAAATAGTTCCAACTATACTATATCCAACAGAAATAATGGATGGAGCGATAGTAAGTGGAAACTGTGTATCTGCTTGTGATAAAAACCCTACATATGTACATGTTAATAACTCTATAGTACATGATCTATATGAAAAGCATGGAAAAGAAATAAACTTTGTAGGTATCATTATAACTAATGAAAACGTTTATCTTGCTGATAAAGAGAGATCTTCAAATTGGACTGCTAAATTATGTAAATATTTAGGACTAGATGGTGCAATAGTTTCTCAAGAAGGATTTGGAAATCCTGATACAGATCTTATAATGAACTGTAAGAAAATTGAAGGTCAAGGAGTAAAGACTGTTATTGTAACAGATGAATACGCGGGAAGAGATGGAGCATCTCAATCATTAGCAGATGCAGATCCTAAAGCGGATGCAGTTGTTACAGGAGGAAATGCTAATCAAACTATAGTTTTACCTCCAATGGATAAGGTTATAGGACACGTAGAATTTGTAGATACAATAGCTGGTGGATTTGACGGAAGTTTAAGAACAGATGGAAGTATAGAAGTTGAAATCCAAGCTATAACAGGTGCTACAAATGAAACAGGATTTGGATATTTAACTACTAAAGGATACTAGAATTTAGATATTTAACTATTAAATGATATAAGAAGAGAGGATGAATATAATGGGATTTTATGATGCTAAAAAAGTTATCATAATTGGTGACAGAGACGGTATACCAGGCCCTGCTATGGAAGAGTGCTTAAAAGGTACTGGAGCAGAGGTTGTATTTTCTTCAACAGAATGTTTTGTCTGAACTGCTGCAGGAGCGATGGATCTAGAGAACCAACAACGTGTTAAGGATTTAACTGAGAAGCATGGAGCTGAAAACATTGTTGTTCTTTTAGGTGCCGCTGAAGCTGAAGCTGCTGGTCTAGCAGCTGAGACAGTAACTGCAGGAGATCCAACTTTTGCAGGACCACTTGCTGGTATAGAACTTGGACTTAGAGTATATCACGCTGTAGAAGATAAATTCAAAGGCGAAGTAGATGAATCTGTATATGAGGACCAAATCGGTATGATGGAAATGGTTCTTGAAGTAGATGAAATAGTAGAGGAAATGAAGAACATAAGAGATGAATTCTGTAAGTTTAATGATTAATAAAAAACCTGAGAGGGGTGAGAGTTAATGGAAAAAATAAAAGTAGTTCATTATATTAATCAGTTTTTCGCAGGAATCGGAGGAGAGGAAAAGGCAGATACTAAGCCTTTAATCATGGACGAAATGCCTCCAATTAGTAAAAATTTAGATAAGCTTTTAGGTGAAGAAGCAGATGTTGTAGCAACTGTAGTTTGTGGAGATTCATATTTCAATGAAAATTTAGAATCTGCTAAAAAAGAAGTTATGGATATGATAAAAGGATTTAATCCTGACTTATTTATAGCTGGACCAGCTTTCAATGCAGGAAGATATGGAGTAGCAGCTGGATCTATTACTAAAGAAGTAAAAGATCAGCTTAATATACCTGTACTTACTGGTATGTATCCTGAAAATCCAGGAGCAGATATGTTCAAAAAAGAGCTTTATATAGTTGAAACAAGCAATTCAGCTGCTGGTATGAGAAAAGCTCTTCCAAGTGTTGCTAAGTTTGCACTTAAGCTTGCTAAAAATGAAACTGTAGGATCACCTAAAGAAGATGGTTACATTGAAAGAGGAGTTAGAGTAAACTATTTCTCAGATGTAAAAGGTTCTACAAGAGCTGTGGATATGATGATCAAAAAATTAAAAGGTGAGGAATATGTAACTGAGTATCCTATGCCTGATTTTGATAGAGTAGATCCAAATCCAGCAGTAAAAGATTTATCAAAGTGTAAAATCGCAATTGTAACTTCAGGTGGAATAGTTCCGAAAGGAAATCCTGATAGAATAGAATCATCTTCAGCATCAAAGTACGGAAAATATGATATAGCTGGACTTGATAATTTAACTGAAGAAACTCATGAAACTGCTCATGGTGGACATGACCCAGTTTATGCAAATGAAGATGCTGACAGAGTAATACCTGTTGACGTTTTAAGAGACTTAGAAAAAGAAGGAGTTATAGGAGAGCTTCATAGATACTTCTATACTACTGTAGGTAACGGTACATCTGTTGCAAATTCTAAGAAATATGCTAATGAATTCTCTAAAGAATTAATAGCAGATGGCGTAGATGCAGTTATATTAACTTCTACGTGAGGTACTTGTACTCGTTGCGGTGCAACGATGGTAAAAGAAATAGAAAGAGCGGGAATACCTGTTGTTCATATTTGTACAGTAGTTCCTATATCTTTAACTGTTGGAGCGAATAGAATAGTTCCAGCTATAGCAATACCTCATCCTTTAGGAAATCCAGCTTTAGAACCAGCGGATGAAAAGGCACTTAGAAGAGGAATAGTTGAGAAAGCTTTAAAAGCTTTAACTACAGAAGTTTCTGAGCAAACTGTATTTGAAGATTAAGAATATAAAAAACTGGACAGGTATATACTTGTCCAGTTTTTCTCGCTATATAATGTATACAATATATAGTATATGAACATTATAGTATATAATATTTATACTTAACAAATGCTTAAATATATTATATAATATTTATACAAGCTTACTTAACAAATGCTTACTGATTAAGCAATATATAATTCAAACTAATCTACATTAAAAAATTTTAATTTGAATAAATATAAGAGTTAATTGAAATAATAATTTACATAGTAAAACTACAGATATATCTTTGGGTGGGTATATTTATAAAAAAATTATATTTTTTTGAAATTTGAAAGGATTCTGAAAAAGAATGTAGAATAAGTAATATTCATGAAATATTCAATTGATATTGCATGAAATAATATATTAAAATAATAATCAAATCAAATGAGGAGGTTTATTTTTATGGCAATGAAGAAAAAACTAATTTCTCTTGCATTAACTGCAACATTATTTGGAACTATGTTAGTTGGTTGTGGTCAACCTGCAGAAGAAAATGCTGGAGGATCAGAAGGTGCAAAAGAAGTTAAAATTGGTATGGTAACAGATACAGGTGGAGTTAATGATCAATCATTTAACCAATCTGCGTGGGAAGGCCTTAAAAAAGCTGAAGCTGAATTTGGAATAAAAGCTAGTTATCAAGAATCAAAGCAAGATGCAGATTATGTACCAAATATAGAAAATTTAGTAGATCAGGAAAACGATTTGATTTGGGGAATCGGATTCAAAATGGCAGATGCAGTTAAAGAAGCTGCTGCAAACTACCCAGATCAAAAATTTGCTATAATAGATAACTCTTATGGAGATGAAACTCCAGAGAATGTAATAGGAGTAACTTTTAAAGAAGAACAATGTTCTTACTTAGTTGGATTAATAGCTGGAAAAATGACTAAGACTAATAAGGTAGGATTTATAGGAGGAATAGAAGTACCACTTATCCAAAGATTCGAGTATGGATTTAAAGCAGGAGTTAAAGAAGCTAATCCAGATGTAGAAATATTTAGTCAATATGCAAACTCATTCAGTGATCCAGCAAAAGGTAAAGCTATAGCTAAGCAAATGTACTCAAATGGAGCTGATATATTATACCATGCAGCTGGAGATACTGGAACGGGTATGATAGAAGCAGCTAAAGAAGAAGGAAAATTTGCAATCGGTGTTGACAGAGATCAAAATTCTCTAGCTCCTGATAATGTTATAACTTCAGCAATGAAGAGAGTTGACAATGCATTATATGATGTAAGTAAAAAGTTATCAGAGGGAACTTTCGAAGGTGGAACAACTGTAACTTATGGTTTAGCAGAAGGTGGAGTTGACATAGCTCCAACTAGTGATAAGAATGTTCCAGAAGACATATTAACATATGTTAATGAAGAAAAGCAAAAGATAATCGATGGAGAAATAGTAGTTCCTTCAACTAAAGAAGAATTTGATGCTATGAAATAAAAATATTAATAAAATTAAAGCCCAGATATTATTCTGGGTTTTAATTTTTCCTTATAATGAATAGAAAATTATAATTCTTTTGAGTTTTATTTAAACATAATTTTTATTATAAAATAATAAGAAAAATTATGTTTGAATAAATTTTAAAAAAAATCAAAATTTATTGTTATATTCAAAAAAGTTTAGTATAATTAAAAGGGTAAACGCAAAAAATGATTTAAGGAGGGATGAAAGTTGGACAATACAATAAAAAATGTAGATTTTAGTAAAAAAGTTGTAGAGATGAAAGACATAACTAAGAAATTTGGAAGCTTTACAGCTAATGACAATATAAATTTAACTGTCCATAAGGGAGAAGTACATGCACTTCTTGGAGAAAATGGTGCAGGTAAATCTACACTTATGAATATATTATATGGTCTGTATCAACCGACTTCAGGCGAAATATATATAAATGAAAAAAAGGTAGAGATAGATAATCCTAATATAGCAATAGAAAATGGAATAGGAATGGTGCATCAGCACTTTATGTTAGTGCCGCCTTTTACAGTAGCGGAAAACATTATCCTGGGAATGGAGCCATCTGGATCATTAGGCAAAATTGACATGAAAAAAGCCGTTGAAGATGTAAAAAAAATATCTGAACAGTATGGGCTTTATGTTGATCCGATGTCTAAGGTTGAAGATATTACTGTTGGAATGCAGCAAAGAGTTGAGATATTAAAGGCATTATATAGAGGAGCAGAAATTCTTATATTAGATGAACCTACTGCGGTTTTAACTCCTCAAGAGATAAAGGAATTAATAAGTATTATAAGAAATTTAACTAAGCAAGGTAAATCGATAATTATAATAACTCATAAACTAAAGGAAATAAAAGAAGCAGCAGATTTTTGTACTATAATAAGAAGAGGTAAATATATAGACACTGTAGATGTTGAAAAAACTACTGAAGACGATCTTGCAGCTATGATGGTTGGAAGAGAAGTCAACTTCAAAGTTGATAAGAAAGAGCAAAAACTAGGAGACGTAGTTTTTAAAATTGAAGATTTAGTAGCAAAGGATAACAGAGGGTTAGATGTTTTAAATAAGCTGTCTTTAGAAGTAAGAAGAGGAGAAATATTAGGAATCGCTGGAATCGATGGGAATGGACAATCTGAGCTTGTTGAAGTGGTTACAGGACTTAGAAAAGCCGAAAGTGGAATCGTTTTCATAAATGATAAAGATATCACCAATAAAACTCCTAGACAAATATTTGAAAACGGTCTTTATAATATACCTGAGGATAGACAAAAAAGAGGTTTGGTTCTTGATTTTACGGTTGCGGAGAATATGGTACTTGAAAATTATGCAAAACCGCAGTTCTCTAAAGGATTCAGATTATTAGAAGACAATATAAAGAGTTTTGCCAAAGAGTTAATAGCTAAATTTGATGTAAGGCCAGAAGATGAAACTTTAAAAGCAAGAGCACTGTCTGGAGGTAACCAACAAAAGATAATCATAGCTAGAGAGGTAACTAATGATCCTGATTTATTAATAGCTACTCAACCTACAAGAGGGCTTGACGTTGGAGCTATAGAATTCGTTCATAAATCATTAGTAGAGCAAAGAGATAAAGGAAAAGGAGTACTTTTAGTATCTTTAGAATTAGATGAGGTTATGAGTGTTTCTGATAGAATAGCGGTAATTTACGAAGGAAAGATAGTTGGTATCGTAGATTCTAAAGACGCTGATGAAAATACTCTAGGTCTTATGATGGCAGGAGGTACTGAGGATGAAGAATAAAAAAATAATTAACGATACGCTACTATATACGCTAATATCTATAATTCTAGGTTTAATAGTAGGAGCTGTTGTACTTAGTGTATCTGGATTTAGTCCTATAGAAGGATATTCTGAGATGATCAAAGGAATATTTGGAAAGCCTAAGTATTTAGCTTGGACAGTAATAAAGTCAACTCCTCTAATACTTACAGGATTATCTGTTGCATTTGCATTTAGAACAGGATTATTCAATATAGGAGCTGAAGGTCAGTTTATAATTGGAGCATTAACTGCAACTATTGTAGGATATTTTGTACACCTACCTGCAATTATCCATGTTCCATTAACTCTTTTAAGTGCATGTTTAGCTGGAGCTATATGGGGAGGAATTGCAGGGCTACTAAAGTCTAAATTTGGAGTTAATGAGGTTATATCCACTATAATGTTAAACTGGATAGCATTTTATCTTTCAAACTATTGTATAATGATAGAAGGATTTAAAAAGCCTAATACAGAGGCATCTTATAGTATACAAGATACTGCAACTATAGATATAACATGGCTTAAATCTTTAGTTGGACCGGCAACCAAGGTTAACTGGGGAATAGTAGTTGCTTTAATATTAATAGTTATAATATCATATTTATTATATAAAACTGTGTTAGGATTTGAACTAAGAGCAGTTGGATTTAACAAATATGCAGCAGAGTATGCGGGAATAAATGTTAACAAATCTATGGTAATATCAATGGCTATAGCAGGTCTTTTAGCAGGAGCAGCAGGAGCTATGCACGTTATGGGAGTAGCTCATAAGATAACTATACTTGCAGCTCAAGAAGGATACGGTTTTGATGGAATTGCAGTTGCATTGATAGGAAATAATACTCCTATAGGAGCTATATTTGGAGGATTTTTATTCGGAGCTCTTAAATATGGTGGAGGAAAGATGCAAAATATTGGAGCGCCAACTGAAGTTATAAATATAGTTATAGGTTCTATAATTTACTTTATTGCAGCAAGTAGAATGGTAAAAATTATAATAGATAAGATGAGGGGAGGAAAAGCTGATGTTTAGTAAAAATTTGGCTATGATACTTAGTACAACCCTTATGTACTCAACACCGCTTATATTTACTTCTTTAGGAGGAATTTTTTCTGAAAATACCGGCGTTGTAAATATAGGGCTTGAAGGTATGATGACTATAGGAGCTTTTGCGGGAGCAGCAGCCGCTGTAATGACAGGAAATCCGTGGATAGCATTTTTAGTAGCTGGTATAGCAGGAGGTATATTTGCACTTTTACACGCTATAGCTACAATAAAATTTAATGCAGATCACGTAGTTTCAGGTATAGCAATAAACTTTTTAGCACCAGGTTTTGCATTGTTTTTATGTAGAAGATTATTTGATGGATCAACTATGACTCCGCCTATGCAGTTAACTCAGAAAATGCCAAGACCGTTAAATGGAATATTCGCTAAAGGAAGCTTTATGGATATAGTATTTAATACTTATGCTACAGTTTATATAGCATTTGCTTTAGTTTTACTTACTTGGTTTATACTGTATAAGACTAAACTTGGTCTTAGAATAAGAGCAGTTGGAGAGCATCCAAAAGCTGCTGATACATTAGGAATAAATGTATATAAGATTAAATATTTAGGTGTAATATTATCGGGTATCCTTGCAGGTTTTGGTGGAGCATCAATGAGTTTAGCTATAGTTTCAACATTTAGACCTACATTGATTTCAGGTCAAGGTTATATAGCTCTTGCAGCAGTTATATTCGGTAAGTGGAAGCCGCAAGGAGCTATGCTTGCATCATTATTATTTGGTGCATCTACAGGACTTGTTGTATTTTTAGGAAATCCAAGTGTAGGATTTAGTGTATCGGAAAACTTACTATCAATGGTACCTTATTTAATAACTTTAATTGTATTAGTATTATTTGTTGGAAAAGGAAATGGACCAGCAGCTAATGGAGAACCGTACGAAAAAGGTGAAAGATAATAATGTATATAAAAAAGGCGATTTTATCGCCTTTTTTTATTTATAAGGAAATTATATGATTGTTCTATATATTAATTCGTTATATAATTTTTAAATTGTAAATAAGTATAATTTCTGTTGCCAATTTAAAAAAAGGCTACAACTAAAATCTTTAAAATAAAGACTTTTTTATGTCTAGGGAAATTAAATTTGTTTAAGATTCTAATATGAAGAGGTGAATTATGAAATTTTTAGATAAAACATTTATACCACAACAAAAAGTGAGTCATATAATAATAGATGATAGAATACCTAAAGATATAGAATATGAATTAAAAAATAGAAATATAGAAATAATAAAGACATACGGATGTGAAGAATTGTATGAAGCAGTTAAATACCATGCAGATATGCAAATGTGTTATTTAGGAAAAGGAGACATAGTAGTAGCTCCAAATTTATATGAACAATATAAAAATATATTGAGTGGATATGGATTTAACATAATTAAAGGAACCAATTATATCAAAAATAAATATCCTTATAATATAAGTTATAATGTAGCCTTGTTTGGAGACTATGCAATACACAACTTTGAATACACAGATGAAAATATAATTAAATATATAAATGATAACAACATTAAAAAAATAAATGTTAAACAAGGATATTCTAAATGTTGTATATGTATTGTAGATGAGAATTCCATAATAACATCTGACGCAGGTATATATAAAGAAGTTTTAAAATATAATAAGATAGACTGCTTATTAATAAAAACAGGAAGCATAGATTTATTTGATATGAACTATGGTTTTATTGGAGGTGTTAGTGGTCTTTTATCCTACGATGAATTAGCGTTTTTGGGCGATATAAAAAAACATCCAGATTACAATAAAATAAAAGAATTTGTTAATAAAAGAGGTAAGAATATAATATCATTGGGAACTAATAAGCTTATAGACCTAGGTTCTATAATTCCTGTTATGACTAGAAAGGAGTGACTTTGATGGAACACATATGTTTAGGTATAAGTAATGATTATAAAGAATTGGCAAATGTAATCAAATTAAATAAAAATGTAAGTCAACTAAAGGGATTAATTGAAATAGATATACCTGTTGATGAAGATAAACAACAAACAAAATTATTAATATGTTCACAATTAACTAACTTTATTATAAATACAGTTAAAAATAAAGTTTTAAAAGAAGTTGTAAATACAAGCTATAGAAATACATATTTATCTGAAGTGGATAATATATATAAATGTTCTTTAGGATTGTTTAATAGTAAGGAAAAGGAGATAAAACAAATTTTATTTAACAGAATGTATACGTATCTTTCAGATAACGATTATTTAAATATAAATGGATTTATAAAATTTAGGTTGAGAGATTTTATGGATTATGTATTAGAATTAAAGGATAGAGGTTTTGAGGAATATTTAATTGAAAAAGACTATAATGAGTTTATAAATTTATTGAAATATTTTGTTGATGTACAAGAAGAAAAAATAGATATTTTAAAATTATATATAGAAAAAGATGGGACATTTAAATTATATGATAAGCATGATAGAAACTTAGAGGAAAACTATATAGAAGATATATTCAATATAGCGTTAAAACAAAATATGAATGAAGAGGATTTTTTAATAAGTGCATTGATAACATTGTGTCCAAAACAAATATATATTCAAGATAACTTAGAGAACAATGTGTCAAAAGAGATCATAGAAACTATAAATGCAATATTTGAAGGAAGGGTTACGATTGGATATAGAGCTTAATGCTCTATTTTTTTGTCTTTAATTGACATTTTAAGGTTGTAAATATAAACTAATTGTAGAGTTTATAAAAAAATAGATGTTATACTATTAACAAAACTTATATTGATATATAACAGAGGCCTTTAGGGCTCGTTAGCGACATGAGATATGCGATAGACTGAAGTGATTTTTAAAAATTTTTTTGGAGATGGTTTAATGAATGATATATTAAATTTTTCAAATGTGAACTGTAAGAACTGTTATAAATGTATAAGAGAATGTCCTGTTAAAGCTATAAAAATAGAAAATGACAAGGCATATATTGTAGAGGAATTGTGTATTGGTTGTGGGAAATGCTTTAAAGCATGTCCTCAGGATTCAAAAAAAATGATGTCTGATTTAGGACAAGTAAAAGAGTACATAAAACTTGGATATAAAGTTGTAGCAAGTGTAGCACCTTCTTCAGTAGCAGATTTAGAAAATATGAATTATAAAAAATTCATAGGAGCTCTTAAAAAAATAGGATTTTATAAAGTAGAAGAAACTATAGTTGGTGCAAAAATTGTGACGGAAGAATATGAAAATTATATAAAAAATAATAAACAAAAGATATATATATCATCTTGCTGTCCTACTATAAATTACTTAATAACTAAATATCATGAAAAAGTAGTTAAATATTTAATGCCTATAGATTCTCCTATGATAGCCCATGGTAAATATCTAAAAAAAATATATGGAGAAGATATAAAGGTGGTTTTTATAGGTCCTTGTATATCTAAAAAATATGAATCTTTAGATGATGATAGTTTTGAAGTGATTGACAAGGTTATAAGTATACAAGAGTGTATAAGCTTGATAAACAATATAGATATAAAGAATATAGAGGAAAATGAATTTGATAATAAACCTTTAGGCGATATATCTTTATTTCCTGTAGAAGAAGGAATGATTTTTAATATGGGAAATATAGATAAAATAAAAGTTTCGGGGATGGATAATGTTAAAAATTTGATTAATAGCATAGAGAATAATGAACTTACTAATGTGTTTATAGAACTTAATTCATGCATGGGATCATGTGTAGGTGGAATAGGATTTAAGCATGATAGAGGGATACATTATAGAAAAAACAAGGTAAAACAATACACTCAGGGGAGAACTTTGGATGAAGAGTATTTGAATGATATAAGAGGTGTGTTTGAAAATTTAAGTTTAGAAAAAGAATTTAAGAGCTATGGTATAAAATTCGATGATCCAACTGAATATGAGATAAGAGAGATATTAGTTTCTATAGGTAAAAAAACAGTTAAAGATGAACTAAATTGTGGTGCTTGTGGATATGATACTTGCAAAGATAAGGCTATAGCTGTATACAGAAATTTAGCTCAAAGGCATATGTGTATGGGATATATGAAAGACAGAGTTGAAGCTGTAAGTAATGTCATATTTGAAGCTACGCCGAATTATATAGTAATAGTAAGTCATGACTTTAGAATAATGGATATAAATAATTCCATGGCAAATGTAATAAAAAAATCCAAAGAAGAATTAATTGGGGAGTACATAGGGGATTATATAGATATTAAGCACTTTATAGATGTTTTATACAATAAAAACGATATTATATCTAAAAAATTAAAATGGAAAGAGTATAATAAGGATCTTCAGGGAAGTATAGTTTCATTAAATGAGCATAGGGCTTTACTTGGAATATACATAGATATAACTAAAGAAGAAAATCAAAGAAAAAGGATAAAAGAGGTTAAGTTAAATACAATAAATACAGCTCAAGATGTAATCAATAAGCAAATGAGAGTAGCCCAAGAAATAGCTTCTTTGATGGGAGAAACTACTGCAGAAACTAAGGTTATATTGACTAAATTAAAAGAATTAGCTATGAAGGGAGAGGAGGAAGATTAAACAATATTTTGTGGATATAGCATCTGTAAGTTTAAATAAAGATAAAGAAGAGCTGTGTGGTGATAAAGTAGAAATAGAAAAATTGGATACAGGATGTATAGCGGTATTATCAGATGGATTAGGATCTGGAGTAAAAGCCAATATATTGGCTACACTTACATCTAAAATAGCTGTGACTATGATGAAAAATGGACTTAGCATAGAAGAGGTTGTAGATACAATAATCAATACATTGCCAACTTGTAAGGTTAGACATCTGGCTTACTCTACCTTTACGATAATATATATATCTAATGTCGGCGAATGTTATATAGCTAGATTTGATAATCCTGAGGTTCTTATTAAAAGAAATGGAAAGATTGATATAATTGAAGGCGAAGAGGTTATAATATCAGGTAGAAGAGTTAGAGAATCTAAGTTTAATTTACAGAAAGACGATATAATAGTCTCTTTTAGTGATGGGGTATTAAATGCTGGAAGCGGAAAAATTTTAAATTTAGGCTGGGATTTAAAAAGCGTATCTGAATACATTCAAACGATTCCGTATAACGTATCTTCATTGAGTTTAATCAAAAAAGTAATTGGAATATGTGATGATTTATATCTTCAAAAACCTGGAGATGATACTACTGTACTTTCGATAAAAGTAATGGAAAATAAACATGTAACATTATTTACTGGACCACCACTAGATGCTGAATATGATAAAATAATAGTTCAAAACCTTATTAAAAGCAAAGGTAAAAAAATAGTTTGCGGAGGAAGTGCAGCTAAAATAGTTGCAAGAGAGTTAGGTACTGATTTTGAGATGGATATGAAAAATATAAAAGGAGATATACCTCCTGCTGGATATATAAAAAATATTGATTTAGTTACTGAAGGTGTGTTAACCTTAAAAAAAGTACTTGAAGTACTTGATGATTATAAGAATAATAAGTATGATATAGATGATATATTTAAAGACGATAAAGATCAAAATGCAGCATATAAAATACTCAAAATATTGATCGACGAATGTACTCATATTGATTTTTTACTTGGAAGAAGTGTTAATTCAGCTTATGAAGATTTTGGTTTTCCTGAGGATTTGGCAACTAAAATTGAAATTGTAGAAAATATAAAAGATAAATTAATTGAACTGGGTAAAATAGTTAATGTATTTTATTACTAAGGAGGAAACAAATGACAATTATGATGAAGATACTATTTTTAGGATCAATAGGAGCTGTTATAGGTTGGGTAACTAATATACTTGCCATAAAGTTAATATTTAGACCTATAAAACCTGTAAATATACCTATTATAAACTTAAAAATAGAGGGACTTATACCAAAAAGAAGAAAAGAAATAGCAAAATCTATAGGAGATGTAGTAGAACAGGAACTTATATCTGTAGAAGATATAATAACTAATATGATAAAAGAAGAAGATAAGGAAAACCTTATAAAGGCTGTAAAACTCAAGGCTGATGAGATTATAGAACAAAAGCTTCCTCCATTTATACCTGTAACATTTAAAGGTATGATAAAAGAATATTTGGACAAAATAATTCAAGAAGAAATAGGACAGGTAATAGGAGATTTAAGTGGATATTTAATTCATAAATCAGCAAAAAGAATAAAAATAGGAAAAATGGTAGAAGATAAAATAAATGAATTTGATTTAGAAAAATTAGAAGAAATAATAATAAGTATAGCTAAAAAAGAATTAAAGCATATAGAGGTATTAGGACTTATATTAGGATTTTTTATAGGTATACTTCAAGGTATAATTGTAATTAATTTTTAAAAAAACATTGACAATTTATTTTATGAGATATATAATCATATAAAATCAAATTAATGATAAAGCGATGAATAAGGAAGAGTAGATTATACCCAGTTTCAAGAGAAGAAGTGTCACCGGCTGAGAGCATTTCTAAATATGGATAATTGAAAACTACCTTAGAGTTGAATTGAGTAGTCTTTAGATGAAAAATTTAGGATGATTACCTTATAATCTTCAAGAGGGCTTTTGCCAACTTGGGTGGAACCGCGAGATTATACTCGTCCCAGATTTTATGGGACGAGTTTTTTATATTTAAAATCAAAATAACTGATAAATACAGGAGGGTGAAGATGATGGGTAAAGTAAAGGTTACTTTAAAAGATGGATCAGTAAAAGAATTTGATAAAGGTATATCTATACTAGATGTTGCTAAATCAATAAGCGAAGGGCTTGCAAGAAATATAGTTGCAGGACAGGTAAATGGAGATACTGTTGGAGTTAATTATAAATTAGAAGAAGATTCAGAAATTAACTTATTAAAATTTGATGATGCTGAAGGTAAAGAAGTATTCAGACATACAAGTGCTCATATACTAGCTCAAGCTATAAAAAGATTATACCCTGAAGCAAAGCTTGCTATAGGACCAGCGATAGACAATGGATTCTATTATGACCTAGATTTAGAAGAAAGATTAACTAATGATCATTTAGAAAAAATACAAGCTGAAATGAAGAAAATAGTTAAAGAAGATTTAGCTATAGAAGGTTTTGAACTTTCAAAAGAAGAAGCTATAAAATTAATGAAAGAAAAAAATGAAGATTACAAAGTTGAATTAATAGAAGATCTTCCAGAAGGAGAAGTTCTATCTTTTTACAAGCAAGGAGATTTTGTAGACTTATGTAGAGGGCCACACCTTCCGACTACTAAAAAAGTTAAATCTATAAAGCTATTAAGTGTAGCTGGAGCTTACTGGCGTGGTGATGAAAAAAATAAAATGCTTCAAAGAATATACGGTACTTCATTTGAAAAGAATAAAGACTTAGAAGCATATTTAACAATGCTTGAAGAGGCTAAAAAGAGAGATCATAGAAAACTAGGTAAAGAATTAGGACTGTTTGTAATTCCAGATGAAGGCCCAGGGTTCCCATTATTCTTACCAAGAGGAATGGAACTTAAGAATAAATTATTAGAATACTGGAGAGAAATTCATAGAAAAGATGGGTATGTTGAAATAGAAACTCCTATAATATTAAACCAAGGTTTATGGGAGACTTCAGGACACTGGTATCACTATAAAGAAAATATGTACACAGTTCAAATTGATGAATCAGATTTTGCTATAAAGCCTATGAACTGTCCAGGTGGAATGCTTGCATATAAAACTCAAATGCATTCATACAAAGATTTCCCAATGCGTGTTGCGGAATTAGGAAGAGTTCATAGACATGAATTATCTGGAGCATTACATGGACTTATGAGAGTTAGAGCATTTACTCAAGATGATGCACATATATTCATGCTACCTGAGCAAATAAAAGATGAAATAAAAGGTGTTGCTAAGTTAATAGATGAGGTATATAAGACTTTTGGATTTAAATACCATGTAGAATTATCTACAAGACCAGAAGGATCTATTGGAACTGATGAAGAATGGGAAGTAGCTGAAAATGGATTAAGAGAAGCTTTAGAAGAATTAGGACTTGATTATAAATTAAATGAAGGCGATGGAGCTTTCTACGGACCTAAAATAGACTTCCATTTACAAGATTGTATAGGAAGAACGTGGCAATGTGGAACTATACAGTTAGATATGCAGTTACCTCAAAGATTTGACTTAACTTATGTAGGAAAAGATGGAGAAAAGCATAGACCTATTATGATACACAGAGTTGCATTTGGAAGTATAGAAAGATTCATAGGTATATTAATAGAGCACTTTGCAGGTAAGTTCCCATTATGGTTAGCTCCTGTTCAAGTTAAGGTACTTCCTATATCTGATAAATATATAGATTATGCAAATAAAGTAAAAGAAATCTTATTTGATAAAGGAATTAGAGTAGAAATAGATAATAGAGCAGAAAAAATAGGATACAAAATCAGAGAAGCACAACTTGAGAAAGTTCCTTACATGTTAATTGTAGGAGAAAAGGAACAAGAAAATAATGAAATATCTGTTCGTTCAAGAGATAAAGGAGAAATAGGATCTATATCTGTTGATGAATTTATAGAAAGTATATTAAAAGAACAAAAAGAAAGAACTAATAGCTTATAAAGAAAACGCCGGCTCACATGAGTCGGCATTTTTTTATAAATTAAATTAAATAAAAATAGAAAAAGAAGTAATGAAAACTAGAAAATTACAAAATAACACAAAAATATCCAGTTGTGTGTTATAATTTATATAAAATTCTATATATTTGAAATGGTGGTAAAATGGGACATGTGACTTGGCTGACTATAATATTTGGAAGTATACCGGAGGCATTTTTTATACTGCTAATAGCTGTAACGTCTATAGGATATAAAGTTGATTTTAAAAAAATATTTGTTATGTCTGTTATAGAAGGGATATTTTTTTATTTGTATATGAATTATTTGGCACTACCTGTTGATATACATTCATGGATAGTAACAATTATTTTAATACTGTTAATACATTTTTTTTTCAAAATAGATTTAAAGAGTTGTTTCATAGGAATTACTTTTGCTACTATGATTTCATTCTTAATTCAATATTTAAATTTAATATATATATATATATTAAATTTAAAATATATTAATTTATTAGAAAACGAAATTTTGCGTATATTATTTTTTTATCCCTCTTTGATTTTATTAGGAATAGTAGCTTTTATAATATATAAAAAAAATATAGTATTCTATAAATTTTATATGAATAAAGAAAATATGGATTATATAGTAGATAATAAAGCTATATCTACTATGTTTTTAATATTGAATTTTATAATGATAGTAGTATTTGATATGTATGTTAAAATATTTGAAAATGATATTTTTAGCCTAAAAGAAAAAATAAATTTAATAATAGTAGCTTGCTTGTTTTTGTTACTGTTTTTAGTATTGATGATGATATTCAGGTTTGTAGACAAAAATATAAAAAAACAGTATGAAACTATTTTAATAGAAAAAAGTTTAGAAGATATGAAAAAAAATATAAATATTTTAAAAAAACAAAGACATGATTATTTGAGACATATGCAGATTATATCATCTTTGTTGGATGACGATAAGTTTGATAGTGCTAAAGACTATATAGATAATTTAACAGATTATATAAATAGTGAGGCTAAATACATAGATACTGGGAATACATTTTTAAATGCTGTTATAAGCCTTAAAGAGGAACAATCAAAGCACAGGCAGATAGAATTTAAAACTAATGTAAAAAGCAAAATAATAGAATTGAAAATTCCTAATTTTGAAATCTGTAATATAGTATCTAATGTTATAGATAATGCATTTGATGCACTTGATGAAATTGAACAAAATAATAAATATGTAGAATTAACTATTTATGGAGATGAGTTATGTTATATATTTAAGCTGAAAAATAATGGAGAAAAAATAGAGTTTATAGATAGGGTATTTGAAGAAGGATTTAGCACTAAAAAGGGTAAAGATAGAGGATTTGGACTTTATATAGTAAGACAAACTCTTGAAAAATATAAATCTAGTATATTTGTAGAAAGTGATGAGAAAATAACTGAATTTAGTATTGTAATACCTAAGTATTAATGGAGTGATAAACTGTGGTTGGAAATATATCTAATAAAATATCATTGTATTTTCAAAATCAATTAAATCTTGATGAAGAAAATAGAGAGGTAATAGAGTATGGCTCGTTTGTAGTTATAGGTGGCTGTTTTAAAATTATAATGCTAATAATTTTAGGGTTATTATTTGGAGTTTTGAAGTATGCGCTTATAATATCTACTACATTTGCTTTATTCAGAACCTTTTCCGGAGGAGTACATGCTAATACATATAAGGGGTGTATGATTCTCACGATGACTTTATTTATAGGATCATCTATGATTGTTAAATTGTGTGAAAATAATATTAATTATAGTATTTTGATATTATTTATTGCTTTGATAATAATATATAGTATGTATTCTATTATTAGGTTTGCACCTAAAGATACACCTAATAGAATTATCAGTGATGAAAAGGAAAAGAAAAAGTTTAAAAAAATAACAGTATATTTATTTATATTATATACATGTTTTATGTTTGGATGCTTGCATTACGAGATAGAATATACTTTTGTTTTAGCTGGATTTATAGGAATTTTTATACAAATGATATTATTACATCCTATAGCTTATAGGACTATTAATAGATTTGACAATATTTTAAAAAGGGGGATTTAAAAATGAAAAACTTAAAGAAAATAGCATTAATTTCAGCAAAAAAATACTTAGATAAGGTTGCTGAAAATACATGTAATGCAGCGAGCACACGTGCTTTGTACCAACCAAAAACACCAAAAAAATTACAAAAATAATATAAGACCTGTACATTTAATGTGTACAGGTTTTATATTCTAAAATTATGAAATGGAGATGCTAATATGGGGATAAATGTACTTATATGTGATGATGATAAAATAGTAAGAAATCATATTGTAAAAGTTGCAAGTAAGCTTAAGGGTATAGAGTTTATAAAAACAGCAGAAAATGGATTACAAGCTGTTAAAGAAATTAAAAAAGGTGAATTTGATATTCTTATAATTGATATAGATATGCCTTATAAAAATGGGATAGATGCAGCTAAAGATATATTTAAGATAAATCCAGATGTATATATAATATTTGTTACAGGATTTAGAGAGTATGCACTTGATGCATTTGATGTTTATTCACTTGATTATATAATGAAGCCTTTCAATGAAAAAAGGCTTATAGCAACTTTAGAAAAAGCTGTAAAAGAAATAAATTTAAAGAAAAATGCTATAGAAATTTCTGATAATGAAGAAAAGTTTATATTTAAAAAAGATAGAAATAGATATATAGTTAATCTAAATGATGTATATATGTTTGAGAAAAATGGAAGATTAACTAGGATATATACTTCTGAAATTCAAGAAGATTTTTATGAATCATTTTATGATATAGAAAAAAGATTATCTTCTAATTTTTTTAGATCTCATAAATCATTTATAGTAAATATAAATAAAGTGAATAAGATATTACCATATAATAAAACATCATTTGAAGTTTCTTTTAGAGAGAGCGAATTAAGGGCATTGTTAAGTAAAAAAAATGAAATAAAATTTCTGAATGAATTATATTTATACAAAAAGAAAGTTATATAAATAAGCTATCTTAAAATAGGAGTTAGTTTCTAGAGCTAGATAGCTCTTTTTTTATTATTAAATACATTATATTGTTAGAAATAAATATAGAAGCATATGAAATAAAGTGATGTGATTTAAAAAAACAAAATATTAAGAAAATTACCCTCGAATATACTTTTATAGTTTATATGTATAGTTTTTATAACATAAAAATAGCTGTACGTGCTTGTACTATAGTTTGTAAGAAAATAATCGCTGGTGTAGTATATATAAAAATAAAATATAAGGAGGGAATGGGTTTAACTACTATTATTACATAAAAATTGTTAAAAAGTTTAAATGGGAGGGATTATTAATGAAAAGAAAAATAACTTCAATTGCGTTATCAACAGTGATGACTGGCTCTATGTTATTTACACCAGTAGCTAGTGCTCAGGATGTGACCCCTAATAAAATAGTAGTAAATGAAAATGTTCAGGTACAATCTACTGAAGAGGAAAACTTAATTGATAAAGTTAAGGAAGAGGCTAAAATAATAAAAGAGGAAGCTAATGTAGAAGAAGTAGAGAAAGAAGAAGTGAAGAAAGAGGAAGTTAAGGTAGAAGAAGTAGAGAAAGAAGAAGTGAAGAAAGAGGAAGTTAAGGTAGAAGAAGTAGAGAAAGAAGAAGTGAAGAAAGAGGAAGTTAAGGTAGAAGAAGTAGAGAAAGAAGAAGTGAAGAAAGAGGAAGTTAAGGTAGAAGAAGTAGAGAAAGAGGAAGTTGAGGTAGAAGAAGTAAAGAAAGAGGAAGCTAAGCTAGAAAAAGTACTAAAAAAAGAAGTTAAGTTAGAAGAAAAAAGTGGGTTAGAATTTATTAAGATTAAAAACTCTGGTAAAAAATCTAAAAATTTTAATGGGATTATAGAGTTTTTTGAAGAAAATAAAGAAACTTTTAAAATAGACAATGCTAAAGACGAGTTTGAGATTATAAGTAAAAATACTGACAAATTAGGAAATACTCACATCAAATTGCAGCAGTTATATAAAGGAAACCCTATTTATGGAAAAGAATATATAGTACATTTTGACGAAGAAGGCTCTATATATGCTATTAATGGAAAAATAGATAATGAAATATACAATAAAGTTTCAAAAAGAACTAAAAGATCTTTAGGAATAGATCAAACTATGGCTGTAGAGGCTGCTAAAACAGAAGTGGAAGCAGAAAAATTAATCAATGAACCAGAAGTTAAGAAGTATTTATATGATTTAGAAGGAAGATATATTCCTGTTTATGAGGTAAGGTTAATAGTTGCGGAGCCAGAACTTGCAGATTGGCAGGTTTTTGTTAATGAAAGAACTGGAGATATTATAAGGAAGAGCAATAAATTAGCTACAGCTTCTGTAACTGGATCTGGAATAGGAGTATTAGGAGATGAAAAAGAGATAAATCTTAACTATAATAATGATAACTATGAAATGAAAGATGATGTAAGTTCAGAAACAAGTATAGTAACTTACGATGCAACAAAAGTACCTACTCAATGGGGAGATTACTGGGCATCATTATATTTACCTGGAGATTTGATGGTAGATAGAGACAATAAATTTGATGCAAATAATCAAAAGGCAGCAGTAGATGCACATAAATATGCAAATTATGTATATCATTACTATAAAGATAATTTTGATAGAAATAGTATAGATGATAGAGGTATGGATATTATATCATCAGTTCACTATGGAAAGAGGTATTCTAATGCAGCTTGGGTTGGAACTCAAATGATTTATGGAGATGGAGATGGGGTAGAAGCAGCAGCTTTATCTGGATCTTTAGACGTAGTAGGGCACGAAATAACACATGGGGTTACAGAGCGTACAGCTAATCTTGAGTATCAGGATCAATCAGGAGCTTTAAATGAATCATTTTCAGATGTATTTGGAACTTTAATAGAGTTTGAATATCAACCAGAAAAAGCTGATTATTTATTAGGAGAAGACATTTGGACTCCTAATAATCCGAATGATGCATTAAGAGATATGGCTAATCCAGGAAGTGACAAAGCTTATAGAGCACAACCAGCTCATATGGATGATTATATAAATACTACAGAAGATCATGGTGGTGTTCATACTAATTCAGGTATACCTAATAAAGCAGCATACAATGTAATTCAAAGTATTGGGCATAATAAGACTGGGCAAATATATTATCATGCACTTACTAATTATTTAGTTAAAACATCTAATTTCCATGATGCACGACTTGCATTAATACAATCAGCAAAAGACTTATATGGAGAGGATAGTAATGAATCAAGATCTGTGGCAGAATCATTTGATTCTGTAGGCGTTTATTAAAATATAAAAAAAGAGTCTATACATTATGTATAGACTCTTTTTATTATATCTTTTAGTTCGTCATGAGTTAAAGTTTCATTTTCATAAAGGTGATTAGATACTAGGTGAAGTTCTTCTACATGTTTTTTTAGTAATGCTAGTGTTTGGTCATAACACTCTTTAATTATAGAATTAGATTCATTTTGAATTTTATTTATCATTAGATTCTTGTTATTTCCTTCAATTGTAGCAGAGCCTAATGAACTCATACCGTATTCACAAATCATCTGATCTGTAATAGAACTTACCTTCTTCAAATCATCTTTAGCGCCTGTTGATGTATGGCTGAATATTAATTCTTCAGAAGCTTTTCCAGCCAGTAGGATTTTTATTTTGTTTAGAAGTTCTTCTTTTGTGTGGATGAATCTATCTTCATCTGGAAGCTGAAGAACATAACCTAAAGCTTGGCCTCTAGGAACAATGGATATTTTTTGAATTGGATTTATTCCAACTAGGTTGCTTATAAGAGCATGTCCAGCCTCGTGATAAGATACTATTTTCTTTTCTCTTTCTACTAATTTACTATTCTTACTTTCAAGTCCAGCAAGAATTCTTTCGATTGCATTATCAAAATGTTGTCTATTTATAGTGGATTTATTTTCTCTTACAGCCATTATAGCAGCTTCATTTGCTATATTGGATAAGTGAGCACCACTAAGGCCGTGTGTTTTTTTTGCTAACTCTTCAAGATTTACAGATTCATCTAAAGGTTTATTTTTTGTATGGACTTTTAGAATCTGATGTCTTGTGTGGCAATTTGGGTTTCCTATATATATGTGTCTGTCAAATCTTCCGGGTCTTAGTAAAGCTTCGTCTAATAGATCTAATCTGTTTGTTGCGCCTACGATTATCACGTTGGAGTCCTTATTAAATCCATCCATTTCAACTAGGAGTTGATTTAAAGTTTGATCTTTTTCGTTATTACTCTCTAGATGTCTTTTTGCTCCTATAGCATCTATTTCATCTATAAATATGATGCTTGGAGATTCCTTTCTAGCTTTTTCAAATAGAGTTCTTACTCTTTTTGCACCAACACCCACATACTTCTCTACGAATTCTGAGCCTGTTGTATTAAAAAAAGCTGAATTGGTTTCACCTGCAACAGATGCAGCAAGTAATGTCTTTCCTGTTCCCGGAGGACCATTGAATAAGACACCTTTCGGAATAGTAGCACCCATTTGTTTGTATTTTTCTGGGTTTTTTATAAAATCTACTAATTCAAATAATTCTTCTTTTACTTCTTCAAGACCAGCTACATCTTTAAAAGTAGTTTTGGGTTTTGAAAAACTTCCATCATCTTTGCCAGAATCTTTCTCCATCTTACTATGATTAAAAGTTATTACTGGCATATTGAATTTCTTGAATATTTCTTTAATCATACTCATAAAGCAACACCTCTAAATGTTAGGTTATTTTGTAGTTATTTTTAGTTTCTCCTAAAAGTGTAAGATTATTATTTGTTAATTTTACCATCATTAAAATAAAAAAATATTTAGTCTAAAAGTTTTAAATTAAGGCTTTTGAAGTTCATAAATAAAGCCAAATTATCTTTATAATATATTATTGATATTTAAATTTCATAGTATACAATTAATTTTAAAAAAATGTTGACATATTAAATTTAAAATGATAATATAGTTGATGTTAAATGAAGTAGAAGTTATCCACTTCTCACCTTGCTCTGATTAAAGTTGTAGGGTTAATAACTAGATTTTTAATCTTGGTTATGTTGAGTATATACGGATAGCTTATGCTATCCGTTTTTTTATTTTAAGATAATATAGATAAAATTTTATTTAATATAAATTTTATTATTTTAATATTATTTGGAGGTGTCTAACTATTAAAGAGCTACCAATTAATGAAGAGATAAGAGATAGGGAAGTAAGACTTCTATCTCAAACAGGCGAGCAATTAGGAATTGTTTCGGCTAGAGAAGCACAAATAATGGCTAATGAAGCAAATGTGGATTTGGTTAAAATATCACCAAATGCAAAACCGCCAGTGTGCAAAATCATGGATTATGGTAAGTTTAAATACGAACAGTCTAGAAAAGAAAAAGAATCAAAGAAGAAGCAAAAAACAGTAACTTTAAAAGAAATAAGGTTAAGACCATCAATAGAAGACAATGACTTGAATACTAAAGCTAAGCAAGCTATTAAGTTTTTATCAAAAGGTGATAAGGTTAAAGTGGAGCTTAGATTTAGGGGTAGAGAGATGGGCCACAAAGATGCAGGATTAGTGGTTGTTAACAAGTTTATAGATATTGTTAAAGAGGTTGGAACTCCAATGAATCGCCCTAAATTTGAAGGGAATAGATTGGTTGTGACATTAGATCCTAATAAAAAATAATTACACTTTGAGAGGAGGAAATTAGCATGCCAAAAATGAAAACTCACAGAGGAGCAGCTAAGAGATTCAAAGCTACAGGAAAAGGTAAATTAAAGAGAGCTAAAGCTTACAAGAGCCATATATTAACTAAGAAGAGCGCTAAGACTAAGATGAACCTTAGAAAAGCAGGATTAGTAAGTGATGGAGATCAAAAGAGAATAGCAAGATTATTACCATACGTATAGGATGAATATTTAAACAAAGGAGGTCGTGAAAAATGGCAAGAATAAAAAAAGCAGTTAACGCGCGTAAAAAACATAAAAAAATAATAAAGCTTGCAAAGGGATACAGAGGATCTAGAAGTAGATTATTTAGACCGGCTAATGCATTTGTAATGAAAGCATTAAAGCATGCTTATGTAGGAAGAAAGCTTAAGAAAAGAGATTTCAGAAAGCTTTGGATCCAAAGAATAAATGCAGGAACTAGAATGCATGGATTATCTTATTCTAAATTCATAAACGGATTAAAGGTAGCTAATATCAACATAAACAGAAAAATGTTAGCTGAGATGGCTATAAGTGATGCAGAAGGCTTTAAGCAATTAGTTGAAACTGCTAAGCAAAACTTAAAATAATAAAGCAAAATCCTTAGATTTTATCTAAGGATTTTTTTATAATGAGTAGGAAATTATATTTCTATCTAAATTATGGGTAAGTATAATTTTCGTTACGAATTTCAAAAAAGTCTACCTTTAGAATCTTTAAAGGTAGACTTTTTTATTACTTTAATTTATTATTTTAAATTGTGAATTGTATCATAAATATTATCAGATTTCATTATTGAAGACATTATTGCAACTCCGCTTGAACCACATTCATATACAGTGTTTATATTATTTTCGTTTATGCCACCTATAGATACTATAGGGATTTGAATATTTTGTTTTAATTTTTTTATAAATTCTATACCTCTAGGTTTAAGTCCTTTTTTACAATCTGTTACGAATATATGTCCTGCTATTATGTAATCAGCTCCTAGGTTTTGAGCTTGAATTGCCTCTTCTACACTATGTATAGAAACCCCTATTATTCCGTCAAAGATAGGAAGTTTGTTTGTTATGCAGTTGAATCCTATATGGAAGCCATGGCACTTTAAATCTCTAGCAACATCTAAATTACCATTTACTATAAGTGGAACGTTCTTCTTATCTGCTATTATTTTTATTTTTTTAGCCATTTTGTAAAGTGTGTCATAATCTAGGTCTTTTTCTCTAAGTATTATAGCATCAATTCCTGCATCTACAGACTCTTCAACTACTCTTAATATATTACCATCAGGTATTAATTTTCTATTTGTTACAAGATGTAACATGTTCATTATCGTCCCTTAATATATTGACATCTTCTCCAGCTAGTATTTTGTTCATATTTCTCATCGAACACATTTTTCCACACATTGTACAGCTGTCTTCATGTTTTGGCATAGATTCTCTTCTAAATTTTCTTGCTTTATCTTCATCTATGCAAAGTTCAAACATTTTTTCCCAATCCAAGCTTTGTCTAGCTTTACTCATTTGGTAATCCCAATCTTTTGCTCCTTTAATACCCTTTGCAATATCTGCTGAATGAGCTGCAATTCTTGTTGCTATTATACCTTCCTTCATATCATCTAGGGTAGGTAGTCTTAAGTGTTCTGCTGGTGTTACATAACATAAAAAGTCAGCACCACAGCTTGCAGCTATAGCTCCTCCTATAGCACTTGTTATATGGTCATATCCGGGTGCTATATCAGTTACAATAGGGCCTAGAACATAAAAAGGAGCGCCGTGACATAGTTTTTTCTGAAGAATCATATTAGCTTTTATATCATTAATAGGCATATGGCCAGGACCTTCAATTATGACTTGAACATTTCTTTCCCATGCTCTTTTTGTAAGTTCTCCTAAAACAATAAGCTCTTCAATTTGAGATGCATCAGTAGAATCGTTGATAGAACCAGGACGACAAGCATCACCAAGGCTTAAAGTAACATCGTATTCTTCACAAATATCTAAAAGCTTATCATAGTGCTCGTAAAATGGATTTTCGCTATTGTTAAGTTCCATCCATGCGAATAACAAAGAACCACCTCTTGAAACTATATTAGTAAGGCGTTTATTTTTTTTGAAAGTATCGCAAGTTACTTTAGTAAGACCGGCATGAATAGTTACAAAATCTACACCGTCTTTTGCATGTTTTTCAACAACATCTAAAAACTCTTTAGCTGTTATATCTTTAAGTTCTCTATCATAAAAACCAACAGCATCATACATTGGAACAGTTCCTATCATTGCAGGTGATATCTCAACAACTTTTTTTCTGAATTCTTCTGTTTTACCAAAAGAGCTAAGATCCATTATAGCTTCAGCCTTAAGATCAATTGCTTTTTTTACTTTTTCTATTTCGGGCTCTATACTTGGGCAGTCTTTTGATATACCTAAGTTTACATTTATTTTAGTTCTAAGACCTTCGCCTACACCCTCTGGACTTAAAGATTTATGATTTTTATTTGCAGGAATCGCAACTTTACCATTAGCTACTAAGTCTCTAAGCAGATTTACGTCCATATTTTCTTTCACCGCAACTATTTCCATTTCTTTAGTTATAATTCCTTTTCTTGCAGCATCCATTTGAGTTGTATAATTCATATTAAAAACCTCCATTTATAATTATAAGTTAACCCAATCTTTAAATATGGGTTGATAACCTTTTTCTTCGAGTGATATTGCAATCTCTGAAACACTTCTTGTATCTGATATTTCAAATTGACTGGAACTTTTATTAGACTTAGAATGTCCTCCAACTTCAGTACAAACTCCTGCTGACATTTTAGTAATTCCAAGAGGAATAAGGTTTTCTCTAAAGCCTTCACTTTCTCTAGTTGAAATATTTATACCAGCATAAGGCATGAACAACTTAAGCGCTAACATTATTTGAACTAAGTTTTTATCATTTACATCATGTAAATCCATAAAACTCCCTACATGAGGTCGTATTCTAGGAAGTGAAAAACTAATTTCTACATCTAAATATTTACTTTGAAGATAATATCCGTGGAGACCTGTTAGGAAAGCTTCAATTCTAAAATCATAAAGACCAAGCAAAGCACCTATATTTACAGATCTCATTTTGGATTTACATCCTCTCTCTGGAGCATCGAGTCTAAATTTATAGTCTTTCTTAGGGCCAGATATATGAACCTTGTCATAAATATCTTCGTTATATACTTCTTGGTATATAGTAAGAGAATCTACACCTGCAGATATGAGTTCTTTATATTCATTTTCTTCAAGCGGATAAATTTCAATACATATAGAATCAAAGTAATTCTTAAGTATTTGAACACAATCTTTTATATAAGAAACAGGTGTTTTTGATTTAGACTCTCCAGTTAAAATCAATATGTGCTTAAGACCGGTCTTTGATATGTTTTTAGCTTCTATTTCAACTTCTTCAAGAGTTAGTTGTTTTCTGCTTATATTATTCTCGACATTGAAGCTGCAATAGACACATCTATTAGAACAATAATTAGCTAGATACATAGGTGTATATAAAATTATAGATTTTCCGAAGTGTTGAAGCGATAACTTGTTTGATTTAACTGCCATTTGTTCTAAATATTTTTCAGCAGTAGGTGATAATAGTTTTAAAAAATCAAATTTATCCAGCTTGTCCTTGTTTATTGTATTTAATATATCTTCATCGGTTATATTATTAAAAAAAGTTTCAAAATCAAAATTTTTGTATTTTAAGTATTCATCATAAAAACTCATTATTACTCATCTCCTTGCAAGAATCCTGTAAGGGGAGAAGAGGCGCTAGCTATTTTTCTAACTGATCCGAGTTTTGCAAGGTATGCTTTTCTTCCGGCGATTACAGCATTACGAAAAGCATCTCCCATCATAATAGGATCATTTGATGATGCTATAGCTGTATTTACAAGAACTGCATCTGCACCCATTTCCATTGCTTGTGCTGCTTGAGAAGGTTTTCCAATTCCTGCATCTACAACGATAGGTATATCTATTTCATCTATTAAGATTTGTATCATTTCTTCAGTTCTAATACCTCTATTAGTTCCTATAGGAGAACCAAGTGGCATTATAGCACTAGCTCCAGCATCAACCATTCTCTTAGCATCCATTAAATCTGGGTTCATATAAGGAAGGACTACGAAGCCTTCTTTTGCTAATATATCTATAGCTTTAATTGTTTCATAGTTATCTGGAAGAAGATATTTATTATCAGAAATAGCTTCAATTTTTATCCAATTACCACATCCAGCAGCTCTTGCAAGTCTTGCTATTCTAACTGCTTCTTCAGCGTTTCTAGCACCAGAAGTATTAGGAAGTAAAATACAACTTTTATCTATGTAATTTAATATATTTTCTTTTGGAGAATCTAAATTAACTCTTCTTAAAGCCATTGTTACAACTTGAGATTTAGAAGAATCTATAACCTTAGGTAATATATCGTTTGAAGAATACTTACCTGTTCCTATAAATAATCTACTATCTAACTCAGTCCCGCCTATTTTTAATTTATCCATAATAAACCCCCTTAAGTTTCTTGTTCACCTAGAATAAGTCTTAGAACCATATTAGCTTGATGATTAGCGGCAATTCCAACTCTTGGAGCCATAAGACCACATCCTGGTTTTGCTTCTGATTTATTATCACCAACAATATATAGATTGTCTTTTATCTTATGAGTGATTATTGAATTTGATGAAAAATATCCTGCTAATCCAGATGCTGCTACTATCTTTTTGTTTGGCATTTCAGAAAGAACAGTGTTTACTAAAATGGCTTTTGATTCTGGATTATCAAATGCTTCAACTATAATTTCAACATCTTTGAATAAATCTTTTATATTATTTTTATCTATAAATATATTTTTTGTATAAACATCTACAAATGGATTACATTGATAAATAATATCTTTTATTGCATCTGTTTTATTCATTCCTATATGTTTTACAAAATATTGTTGTCTATTTAGATTACTAGGTTCTACTACATCGAAATCGAATAAAAGTAACTTTCCAATACCTATTCTAGCTAAAGATACAGCTATATTTGAACCAAGGCCACCAAGACCTGCTATTGCTATTGTAGATTTTTTTATTTTTTCATGAATATTAGGGGTGTGTCTTGATACCAAAAGATGTTCTAATTCTTCTTTAGATGGTTGTTCTCCTTTTTTTATAAGTGTTATAGTGTCTAATTCATTAAGCTTTGTATCTTTATTTATAATAAATCCATTTAGGATAATTACATCTGCATCTTTTTTAAAAGAATCCCTTACTTCATAAGCAGTTGTATTTGGCTCTATATTGTATTTTTTCTGATTCACATATATTTTCAACCTTAGCCACCTCCAACAAAATTGATTATTTCAACCTTATCATTTTCATGAATAATTGTGCTTTCATATTGATCTTTAGGTATTATATTTAAATTGACTTCAACAACAATTGTTTGTGGCTTTAAATTTAAGTTTAAAATAAGGTCTTTGACTGTTATATCTTGGTTGAAAGACATTTTCTCTCCGTTAACAATCATATTTATACCTCCTTTCTGAAAAATAAAAAAGGTGCAAATCCAGAAAAGGATTTGCACCTATATATTTACATATACAAATATATACACATACACTTCCCTACGCTGGCATTATCCAGATCAGGTTAAGGGTTAAAGACTTATGGGTCTTAATCTCAGCTGGCCTACCAGCACCCCTAGCGAAAACTATTTAATTTAGGTTCATAATAACACATTAATAAATATTGTTCAACAATATAATTTAAAAAGTTTAAAATTGGTAATGAAAGTATAAATTCCCTATGTAAGGTGAATAATACAGAAAAATAGGTTGGAGGAGGGTTTGTATGAGAATTCCAAAACATATAGGGGTAATACCTGATGGTAATAGAAGATGGGCTCAAAACAATGGTATGAGTAAGGAAATGGGATATGATGAAGGGCTAAATCCTGGTCTTGAATTATTTAGAACTTGTAAAAAGATAGGTATAGAAGAGATAACATATTATGGATTTACTGTGGATAATACAAAAAGACCATCTATTCAAACAAAAACATTTACTAAAGCTTGTGTAGATGCTGTAAAAATGCTTGAAAATGAAGATGCTTCTTTATTGGTTGTAGGGAATCATAAATCACCTATGTTTCCAGATGCGTTGAAAGAATATACTACAAGAAAAGATTTTGGAAATGCAGGTATGAAAGTGAATTTCTTAGTTAATTATGGATGGAACTGGGATCTTGGGAATTTGAAATTTGATGAAGCTACTACTAACAGAAATAAAATAATAGAAAATATAAATTCAAAAGATATATCAAGGCTTGATCTTATAATAAGATGGGGTGGTAGAAGAAGACTCAGTGGATTCTTACCAGTTCAATCGATATATGCCGATTTTTATGTGGTAGATGATTATTGGCCTGACTTTAAAGAACAACATATACATGAAGCTCTAAATTGGTATGAAACTCAAGATGTAACTCTTGGAGGCTAAAAAAAGTGGTGTGCGATTAAATGTACACCACTTTTTTCTTTTAATTTTGACTAAAAATTCAAGCTAAAGTTGCTAAATACCTGATAAAAACACTGAAAAAATCATTTCGATACCCTTTGTGCTTCTTAGATATATAGTGGTATTCAATGGTAAATAAAATTCGTATTCATATAAAAAAGAATAAAATCAGAATATAAAAAAAAATGAAAAAATTCACAATAAACGTCGTTGGGTGTATTTATATGCAATTATTTGATATAATATGTAAGAGTGTTAAAATTTTATAAAACCAGAACGATGGAATTTAGTAAAATACAATCTTACGGAGGTATTATAAATGAGTTTTAAATTACCGAAATACAGAGAACCGAATTTTGAACAAGAATTTTTAAAAAATGCACCAAATGTTACAACTGTAGAGGTTGTTAAAGATGGTGTTGCTCCAGATAATTATCATGGGACTACAATATACCCTGAATACTTAAAAGTAGATGGAAAATGGGTTTTAGCTAAAGAAAGTAGAATGGACTGTGTAATGACTGTAACTGAGAATGATGATGTTGCGGTAAAAGAGTTTAGAAACTTACACGTTGGAGATAAAGTTATAGTTGGAAGAACTGAAGATGCTAGCGAAGGAATTTATGTATATACTGAAGGTTTTAAATGTGATGAAGAAGAAGACGAAGAGACTTTTGCATTTAGAAGTGGAAGATCTAGAGAAACTGCATATTCTAAAGATTATGATGATTTATATGATGCTTTAAGATATGAAAAAGAAAATGGATATATAGTTTGGGTATTAGGACCAGCAGCTGTATTTGATAAAGATTCAAGAGAGGCTATGCAAGCTTTAATAGAAAATGGATATGCTCATGCATTCTTAGGTGGAAATGCAGTAGCTACACATGATTTAGAAGCTGCCACTATAGGAACAGCTCTAGGACAAGATATATATACTCAAAAATCTATGAAGGATGGACACTACAATCACTTAGATTTATTAAATAAAGCTAGAAGAGCAGGATGTATAGAAAAGCTTATAGAAGAAGAAAATATAGATAATGGACTTATATATGCTTGTGTTAAAAACAATGTACCTATAGTACTTGGAGGGTCTATAAGAGATGACGGACCTCTTCCTATAGTTATAAGTGATGTGTATCAAGCTCAAAATGAGATGAGAAAGCATACTAGAAAAGCTACAACTGTTATATGTCTTGCAACTCAACTTCACTCAATAGCAACAGGAAATATGACTCCATCTTATACAGTTGTAAATGGTGAAGTAAGACCTGTTTATATATACAGTGTTGATGTTTCTGAATTTGCAGTTAATAAGTTAAGAGATAGAGGAACTTTAGAAGTTAGTACTATAGTTACTAATGTTCAAGATTTCTTAGTTAATTTAAAAAATAATTTAACTAAATAAATATATTAAAAACCGATAGTTATCAAACTATCGGTTTTTCTTTTGCCTATAATGAGTAAATATATAAATAATATTATTTTTATAAAATGAAAAAAATAACATAAAATTTAAGTAATACTTAAAAATGCGTTTTTAAAATATAAATTTAATGTTATACCTTAATGAACAGGATATAAAAGAATCTGTTTCGCTTGATGAAATAATGGATGCTGTAGAAAAGGCTTTTCACATATATGAAAAAAATGCTTTTTTTATGCCAGATAGAATCCATATAGATAAGGACCAAAATACATTATTATATATGCCTTGTTTTAGCGAAAGTATATTTGGGACTAAAATATTGACTCTATTCCCTGAAAATCCTAAAAAAAATGAACCGGTAACTAATGGTCTTATGTTATTAAATGATAAAGAAACAGGTAAGCCAGTATGCATGATTAATGGTGCAAGTATAACAGCTTATAGAACTGGAGCGGTTGGTGGAGTTGGAATAAGATATACATCACCACAGAATGTAAAAACTCTTGGGGTAATAGGAACTGGTGTACAAGGACTTTACCAGACTCTGTATGCTTGTAAGGCTAGAAATTTCACAAAAGTGACTGTGTTCGATTCTTACATCCAAAAACTTCCAGAATTTGTTTTGAGACTCGAAAAAGAACTTCCAAATATAGAGATAATAGCGGCTAATTCATCAAAAGAAGTTGTTAAAAACTCAGAGGTTATAATTACCGCTACACCATCTGTTGAACCCGTAATCCCAAATGATAAAGAATTATTAAAAGGTAAGCATTTCATAGCTATAGGATCATATAAACCTACTATGCATGAATATCCAAAAGCTATATTTGATATTATAGAAAACTTGTATATAGACACGGAATTTGCAACTGAGGAATCTGGGGATATAATAACACCTCTTAAAGAAGGTTGGATAAAACAAGAACAGATAAAGCCTTTTATGGACTTAGTTAATGGAAAAAAAGTAGAGGAAGAAACTACATTGTTTAAATCAGTAGGGATGGGACTATTCGATATAGTTGTATCAGAGCTTATATATACAAGAGCAAAAGAAAAGGGGTTAGGACAAGTTATTAACCTTTAAGAAATAATTAAAAGGAGTGAATTATATGATTAAAGAAATACCTAGTATATTTAATGATGTAATAGGTCCCGTTATGAGAGGTCCGTCTAGCTCTCATACGGCAGCTGCTTTGAGAATAGGAAAAATTGCAAGACAGATGGTTAAAGGGAATCTTACTCATGTTATAAATGATTTTAACAAAGAGGGGTCGCTTGCTACTACTTATCATGGCCATGGCTCAGATATAGGTATTGCTGGCGGAGTATTAGACTTTGAAGCAAATGATCCAAGGCTTGTAAATGCACTTGAAGAAGCTAAATCTGCTGGAGTTGAAGTTACATTCAACATAATAGATTATAAAGCAGATCATCCTAATACTTACAAGGTGACTATGAAGAGTGATGTCGGTGAAACTGTAAGCTTAACAGCTATATCTGTTGGTGGTGGAATGATTGAGATAAAAGAAGTAGAAGGTGTTGAAGTATCTATAAAGGGAGATTTTTATGAGACTCTTGTATTTTTTGATAATGTAGATTGTGAAATACTTAATAAAAAATGTGAATATATAAAAGAAAGTATAAATAGCTTTGATTATTGCACTACATCTATTAATGATAAAAAAGGTGTAGTTGTTGTTAAAACTCAAGAAGAAATTGGCAAAGATATATTAGATAATATAAAGAATTCGAGTGAGGCTTTGAACATAATATCACTTAAGCCTGTACTTCCTACTATGTCACATAAAGATTGTGAAGTTCCTTTTTTAACGAGCGAAAAAATGCTTGAAGTAGCTAAAAAAGAAGACTTAGAATTATGGGAAGCTGCAGTCTTATATGAAAGCAAAAGAGGTAATATATCAGAGCAAGAAGTATTTGATAAAATGAAAGAAATAGTAAATATAATGATAAATTCAGTTGAAGAAGGCCTTAAGGGTACACAATATGAAAATCGTATATTAGGACCACAATCATGGATGATAGAAGAAGCGCAAAAACAAAGTAAGTTAATACCAGGAGATGTTCTAAATAAAGTAATAGCATCTATAACTGCAATAATGGAAGTTAAAAGCTCGATGGGAGCATTTGCGGCAGCACCAACTGCTGGATCGTGTGGAGGGCTTCCTGGGACTATAATAGGAACAGCTATACAGTTGGGAAAAAGTGTAGATGAAATTACTAAAGCTATGCTAGCGTCTGGTATGATAGGTATATTTATAGTTGAGCATGCCACATTTGCAGGAGAAGTTGGGGGTTGTCAGGCTGAGTGTGGATCTGGTTCTGGAATGGCAGCAGCAGGACTTGTTCAGCTTATGGGAGGAAGCATTATACAATCTGTAGATGCAACTTCAATGGCACTTCAAAGTGTTTTAGGACTTGCATGTGATCCTGTTGGATCAAGGGTCGAGGTTCCCTGTCTTGGAAAGAATGTTTTGGCTGGAACTAATGCTCTTGCAAGTGCTAATATGGCTCTTGCTGGATATGATAAGGTAGTTCCTCTTGATGAAACTATTAAAGCCATGGACCAGGTTGGAAAAATGATTCCTGTAGAACTTAGATGTACAGAACTTGCAGGGTTATCAGTTGCAGAAACATCAAAAAGAATAAATAATGAAATAAATTAACTAAACAAAAAAGATAACTTAAAAACTATTTTAAGTTATCTTTTTTAAAGAAATTAGGAGTATTTACAACAAGCATTTTTACATTTTTGTTTGTATGATTTACCCAATTGTGATTTAAAGAAGAATTAAAATGAACACAATCCTCAGGGTGAAGTACATACTTTCTATTGTTTACATAAAGAGTTAATATACCTTCTAATACATATATAAATTCTTCACCTTCATGAGAATATTCCGTTACCTCTTCATCTCCTTCGTATGGAAGAACATTTACCAATTTCGGAAGCATAACCTTATCTTCTAGGTTTTGAGATAGGTGGTAATAGACTACTTTAGAATTTACTACTTGAGATACTTCTTGTTCGTAACTTTTCATTATTACAGAATCATTATTTTTTTGTCTTGAGAAAAAATAAGTCAATTCTACATCTAGAACGGAAGCAATATTATTCAGACAATCTATAGCAACACTTGTCAATCCTCTTTCAAGCTGAGATAAAAAGCCTATAGATAATCCAGATTTTTCACTTAAAACCTTTAAAGTCATAGACTTACTCTGTCTTAAAGTTTTTATTTTTTTTCCTATATCTTTATTCATAATAACACCTCTTTTTCATTAGATTGAAATTATTATTTTGTACGCGTAATATATTATAGCATTGGTTTGAATATTTTGAAATGTATATTGTTTAGTATGTTAATTTCTATTATAAGGCTCAATGTGTATTATAACTTCTTTTACCCCATTAAACTCAGTTATAACTTTATCTTCTATATAATGTGATAAAATATGTGTTTGTTCAAGAGTAAGGTGCTTATCAACAACTATAGTAAGGTCTACTCTTATACGATTTTCTTTACCGTGCGTTCTTATATCATGACAGTACAATACTTCATCAAATTTTGTTACAAAGTCATGTATATAGGTAGGATCAATCATGGCTCCGTCGCATAATACTTTTATTGCAGGAATTAATATCTCGAATGATGCTTTTATAATTAATATGGATATTATAAAAGAAATTACTATATCTAGTATTATAAATCCCATTTTTATGGTAAATAAGCTTATTAAAACTGATATAGACACATATATATCACTTTTCGTGTGAATAGAATCTGATATTAGTATTTCGCTTTTAAGTTCTTTTCCTTTTTTTAACTCATAATCTGAGACAAAAAAGTTAATCATTAATGTTAGTATCATTATTACAAAATTATATATATTAATATTAGGTAGAGTTGGATTTAATAATTTATTATAAGAACTTGTTATTATTTTAAACGACATTGAAAATAATAATAAAGATATAAAAATAGATGCAAGTGTTTCAAATTTCTCATGACCATAAGGATGTGTATCATCAGGTGGCTTAGAAGAAATATATATAGCAAATATTCCTACTATATTAGATGAGCTGTCTCCTAAAGAGTGAATACCATCTGCTATCATGCTTGATACATTAGTTAAACAGCCGTAAAATATTTTTGAAAAAGCTACAATTAGATTTAATATTAATATAAATATTAATACTTTTTTTACATTAGTATAGTAATTGTCATAAGTCAAATTAATCACTCCTTTAACAAAGTATTATAAAAATACATTATATTGATTGAAAATAGTCACTTAATGTAATAAAATAGTAGGTATTATATTGAGGCTAAGATAAATATTACAATATAAACATCCATGGAAAATCTATAAATCATTTATATTGTACTTTATTAAATTGAAAGACATAGTATAAATGGGGTTATAGTGTATTGTTATGTACAGAAAATAAGATTGACTATTTAGTTCAATAGTATATAATTTACATTGTTTGTATTAATATGAAATTATTACAGTATATTCTTATTGCGTAAAGAGGTGAAAAAATGTTAGGTAAATATATTCGAAAGAAGAATAGATTATCCCCAGCCCAAATAATGGTTATAGGATTTGCAATGATAATATTAATAGGAGCTATACTTTTAAATACTCCTATGGCAACTAATAGCGGTGAACAAGTAGGATTTATAAATGCTTTATTTACTTCCACGTCAGCTGTTTGTGTTACCGGTCTTGTTGTTGTAGATACAGGAACTTATTGGACGTTATTTGGAAAAGTAGTTATTATAACTTTAATTCAAGTTGGGGGTCTTGGATTTATGAGTATGGCGACTTTATTTGCTATATTGGTTAGAAAAAAAATATATCTACACCAAAGACTTTTGATACAAGAAGCATTAAATCAATATGATTTATCTGGCCTTGTAAGGCTTACGCGACATATATTAATAGGAACTTTTATAATAGAAGGCATAGGTGCTATTATACTATCTAGTGTATTCGTCCCTCAGATGGGATTTGCAAAAGGAATAGGATATGGAGTTTTCCATGCTATATCAGCTTTTTGTAATGCTGGTTTTGATTTGATGGGTAATTTTTCATCACTTACATCATATGTAGACAATATTACTGTTAATATAGTCATAATGATGCTTATAATACTAGGTGGATTGGGATTCCCTGTTATGTTTGATGTTATGAAGAAGAGAAAATTTTCAAAGCTTAACCTTCATTCTAAAATAGTAATATCTATAAGTTCATTTTTAATATTATTTGGATTTATATTATTTTTTGCAATTGAGTACAGTAACCCTGATACGTTAGGAGGACTTTCTTTTAAAGGCAAGGTTCTAGGAGCTCTTTTCCAATCTGTAACAACAAGGACTGCTGGATTTAATACTATAGATCTTGCAGCTATGAAGGACAGCTCTAAGTTTTTAACTGTTATATTTATGTTTATAGGAGGATCTCCTGCATCTACTGCTGGAGGTATAAAGACTACTACTATAGGAGTACTATTTCTTTCTGTAATAGCTTTTATAAGAGGTAAAGAAGATGTTGAAGCATTTGGAAGAAGAATATCTTATACTGTTGTAAATAAGTCCTTGGGAGTTATTGCTATAGGTGTTAGTATTGTTGTGGTTCTAACTATGAGTTTAAGTTTGACTGATACAAAGTTCCAATTTATTCATATACTATTTGAAGCTGTTTCTGCTTATGGAACTGTCGGACTTAGTATTTTCGGTAGTCCTAATTTAACTACTATTGGTAAAATATTAATAGCCTTATCTATGTTTGCAGGAAGAGTTGGAGCTTTAACTATATTATTTGCTATTTCAAATAGAAAGAAAAAAAGTGTTATAAGATATCCAGAAGAAAAAGTAATGGTAGGATAGAGAGGAGTTTTTTTATGAAGCAGTATGTAGTAATAGGGTGTGGAAGATTTGGGACTTCTGTAGCTACAACATTGTATCTTTTAGGACATGAGGTTATGGCTGTAGATAAAAATTATGATATTGTACAAGGTATAGCTGAGAAGGTAACTCATGCAGTTCAAGCTGATGCTATTGATGAAAACACTATGAGATCTTTAGGCATTAGAAATTTTGATGTTGCAGTTATAAGTATAGGAGCTGACGTTCAGTCATCTATAATGGCTACATTAATAGCTAAGGAACTAGGTGTTAGACATGTAGTTTGTAAGGCTCAAAATGAACTTCAAGCAAAAGTACTTTATAAGATAGGAGCAGATAGAGTAGTGTTCCCTGAAAGAGATATGGGGGTTAGAGTGGCTCATAATCTAGTATCTGAGAATGTTCTAGATCATATAGAACTTGATCCGAATTATTCTATAGTTGAGATAGTAACTCCTAGTGAATGGATAGGCAATAGTCTTATGGAATTAGATTTGAGAGCTAAATATGGAATAAATGTTATGGCTGTAAAGCATAATAATGATATAGATATATCTCCGGCACCTGATGCTAAGTTTCAACATGGAGATATATTAGTTGTTATAGGTGAGAATACTAAAATAAACAAAATAAGTAAAGAGGACAGATAATAATGATCGTAGAAATAACTAGTAAAGACAATGAAAGAATAAAATATACTAAATCTTTGCTTAAATCAAAAAAGAGAAACCAAGAAAAAAAATTCATAATAGAAGGATATAGAATAGTAAAACAGGCTATAGAGTGCAGTGCTACTATTGATTATGTTGTATGCAATGATGAATTTTTAAATAAAGATGAACATAAAGAATTTGTAAAACACTTAGAAAATAAGGGTTATCAAATCTATAAGACAACTAATAAGCTTTTTAAAGAACTATGTGATACGGAAAAGCCACAAGGAATAATAGCTGTAGTTGAATCTAAAGAATATTCTTTGGAGAATTCATTAAAAAAAGAAACAGATTTTATAGTTGTACTTGATAGAATACAAGATCCAGGCAATATGGGAACTATAATAAGAACGGCAGATGCTGCGGGAGCACAATCTATAATTTTATTAAAAGGCTGTGTAGATATATATAACCCTAAGGTTATAAGATCTACTATGGGTTCAATATTTGATATGAATATAGTTAATTGTGTTGATGAAGATTTAGATATTATAAAAAATAAAGGCTTTAACATAGTTTCTAGCTATTTAAATACTAATAATTACTATAATAGTGTGGATTATGGAGAAAAGGTAGCTTTGATTATAGGTAATGAAGGAAATGGTATAAAGGATGAAATCATAGATAAGTCTGATATATTGGTTAAGATACCTATATACGGAAAAGCGGAATCGCTAAATGCTGCCATGGCTTCTGGAATATTAATGTACGAGATAAAAAATAAATTATCTTGTAAATAAAGGTAGGGGGATTTACCCTATCTTTATTTTTTGAAAAGAATATAAAAATAGGGTAATATAAACAGAAACTTGATACTGGAGGAAAAAACATGGACGAAATTAAAAGTGATAAAATAAGTTTTTTTGAAAGATTTAAAAGAAGTATAGTTGATATACCATCTTACAATTTCTTTGTCAAAGAATCATTAGGAAAAGGGATACTGTATTTGTTATTACTATCATTAATGGTCGGAGTTATAACTTCATCAGTAATGTCATATAAGTTTAAAAATTATTTTGAGAGTGAGGCAAGAAGTTTTGTAATACGAGCTCCAGAGTTTGAATTTAAAAATGGAGAGTTAGATGTACAAGGTGATATGCCACTTAAAATTGACGATTATATTATAGTGGATACTACAGGGAGTACAGATGATAGTGTACTAGATGCTTATAATGAAGGAATGCTAATTTTAAAAGATAAAGTTATAGTAAAACAGAGCGTAGTTGAAAAAAGAGAATTTGATTTTAGTTCTATAAATGATGTTGAGTTTAATAAACAAGATGCTATGAAATTTATTCCAGAGATCAATAAATGGATAAGCATATTTATAGTTGTGTTTGGAATAATATTTATAACACTTTGGATAATGATATCTACTATGATAAATGCATTGATATTAGGAATAGCTGGAATTATAATAAGTAAGGTTCAGAAGATGAATATTCAATTTGGTGATATATACAAGATATGTATATATGCATTTACACTTCCTATAGTGATTGATAAGCTTATACTTGGATATGCGCCTATTTATATACCATATTTCAATCTTGTGTATTATATTATTGCAGGAGTGTATATGTATAATGCGATGGATAGTTATAAAAGAGAACTTGAGCAATAAAAAAAATCATCTATTCTTAAAAAAGGATAGGTGATTTTGTGTTTTAAATCCCAAAATCATACTCATTAAAATACCGATACTTAGTCAATATTTTAATAAAACTAAAGATTATGCCTTATTAAGTATACTAAAACTTCATAAACTTCCTTATGGTCAAACAATGAAGTTTCTTTACGTATACTTAAACGTCATAATCTAAGTTTTATAGTAAAATATTAACAAAAAAGTATCTAACATTTTAATGAGCATGATTTTTAATATGGATGTCAAAGTGATTAAAAGTACAAATATTTATTTTGTTTTTCTTGAATTAATTTAAATAGGTCCTTTACATATTTTTTAATTGAGAAGCCTTAACCAGTGTATAGATATTATTATCCAAATAATACCGAGAACTCTATTCATTACAATTTGATATTTTGTTAGCGTATCTGTTTTATTTTTAGACATCAAACTTCTTGCATAGGTTGGATTTACTATGCATACACTCCAATATATAATCAATATACAATAAAACATACTAAGATAAAATTTGTTACCACCTGAATATATACATAAAATCAATAATAATACAAGTGAAGTTATGAAGATGGTTTTTATTAGTTTTTTTGTATTAATTTTAATAATCTCCTTTGTATATATTATGATAACATAATTACAATTTTTAACAATGAAATATAGAAAAGAAATATCTCAGATTGAAAGAATTATAAATTATACTGAGTATGATATAATTGAAATAAGATTTTTGTAAATTGAGAATAACTAAGTAATATATTATATAAACAGCGAGGAGATGAGATTTATGTTGATGAAATTAATACTTTTATTTACGGTAGTTCCATTAGTTGAGTTAGCTATATTGTTTAAATTGAATGCTTATATAGGATTTTTTAGTACGATAGGGATTGTTGTTTTTACAGGTGTTTTAGGAGCTTATTTAGCAAAATCACAGGGAAGAGAAATTTTGTTTAGAATAAGATATGAAATGCAGGATGGAAGACTTCCTGGGGACCAATTAATTAACGGATTATGTGTATTAGTAGGAGGGGCTATGCTTTTAACTCCTGGGATTTTAACCGATATAGTTGGATTTACTCTTGTTATACCTGTTACTAGAGAACTTGTGAAAGGTTTTGTTAAAAAGAAACTACAAAAGATGGTTGATGAAGGAAATGTGAATTTTTATTTTAGATGGTAGGTAAAGTGAAACTTAATTCAGATGGAGTTTTTAATCCAACTGAATTTCTAGCTGAACCAATCCAGAAGCTGTTAAGTTCTTATCTCCAGCCTTAAGAGGGTGGAGTCTTAGAACTTTTAGCTTTCGGATAAAAAATAAATCTTAATGTTATAATTATTATTAATTATGTCAATGATTATATTAATAGAGAAATGGGAAATTTTATCACATCAAAACAGTTATTGAAAAGGAATTGTGAAAAAGAGTTATATACTAATATATTAGTATATAACTCTTTTTCATTTCCAAGGAAATTATATGATTTTTTGATTTTGTATAATCTTAAAAGTATAAATAAGAAAATAAAAGTAGAAAGTATAATAACTTAGAATACAATTATTGTTATTTGTGTAAAAAATTAAAATATATGCTACAATTATATATATTGAGTATGTGGAGGACTTTAGAATGTGGGAGGAAATATTTTTATTAGTAGGAGGAATATACCTTATAATAAATGGTATATATAAAACTAAAAGGTATGAAGAAATTGATATAGAGGTAAATAAAATTTTTTACAATTTTGTAGTCATAAAAGATAAGAAAAATTATTGCAAATTATTAGGTCAAAGCAATTGCTTTTCATCAATATGTCTTTTATCTATTTATTTTATAGGTTGTAAATTAAATATTATATCTGTTATTTATATTTTTGGATTGGTTCTTGTAATTGGATATATATTTTTTTTTATTAGATTTATGAAAATTATAGGGTTAAAATAATATTTTGTATATACAAGGAGAGTATATATCGAGGTCGAGAGTATAAAAAGTTAGAAACTAATTTAATTAGTATCTAACTCTTTTTTGATGTTGCTAATAAATGGAATGGAGTATGATAGAATTAGAATGTTATTTCTTATAGAGTTTTACAATTATATTTTAGCTACAATATAATAAAAAATAATCAAACAGGGGGATTTAGATGAAATTTTGGAAAAAGATATTTACATACAACTTTATTCTATTCGTAATTATCTTTAATCTAGGAGGAGTTTTTTTAATAGAGAATATGCATAGTGTAAGCTTAGACAGAGAAATAGAAAGAGGTTTGAGCGAGCACTTAAGTATATATTCTGGAATGAAATTAATTGGTAAGTATAGATTGAATTATGATGAAAAATTTAATAAGGATATGCTTCGTGTAACTATGAAAGACTTTTTAAAAAGCTTTCATAATGAAAAGATATATGTTGAAGTTTTAGATAGATATAACAATACAATTTTTACTAATTTAGATTTTCGTGCTTCTAAAGAAAGAGAAGAATTAAAAAATCCTTATGTAGATAAACGAAAATATGTAATAAGGGATGTAGGGGATAAAACACTTTTGTTTATAACAAATTTATTAGATGCTAGTGGAGAACAGCTAAAATTTACATATGTAAGAGATGTAACCTATATTTATAAAGATAGAGAAAAAGTATATTATTTTTTTATTAAGTTAGATATTATTATATCTATTATACTTGCATGTGGGACTTATGTTTTAAGTAGGTATATAACAAAACCTATAGATAAACTTATAAATTCTATACAAATTATTGAAAATGGAAATTTTTCAGAAAGAGTAAATATAAAATCTAATGATGAAATAGGTATTTTATCAGATCATTTCAATAAGATGGCATCTGTTATTGAGGAAAAAATGAAGCAGTTAAAGAAAAATATAGATGAGAAACAAAGTTTTATAGATAATTTAACACATGAAATAAAAACTCCATTAACCTCTATTATTGGATATGCTGATTTTTTAAGAAATACAAAATATAATGAAGATGCATTCTCGAAAGGATTGAATAGCATATTCAAAGAGGGAAAAAGACTAGAAGGTCTTTCTTCTAAAATGATGGATTTGATAGTGTTTAAAAGAGAAAATTTTGTGATGAAAAAAGAAAATATTAAAAATATACTAATGGATATAAAAGAAGTTTTAAAACCAAAACTTCAAAATAAAAATATAGAATTAATTATTTCTGGACAAGATATGGAAATTGTAATGGAAAAAGACTTAATTGAGAATTTAATAATTAATTTGATTGATAATGCAGTAAAAGCTTCTTATGAAAATAGTAAAATAAATATTAAATTATATAAAAATGAAAATTCAAAATCTGTTATTGAAGTAAGTGATCAAGGTATAGGAATAAAAGATGAAGATTTAACAAAGGTATTTGAACCTTTTTATATGGTTGATAAATCGAGAAAAAAAACTAATGGTAGTGCAGGACTTGGACTTTCTATTTGTGAGCAGATTGCAAAAATTCATAAAGCTAAATTATCAATAGAAAGCAAGTTGAATATAGGTACATCTGTAAAAATAATATTTGATTAAAGTTTACAAATTCTTTACAATTTGGATACAGTTACAATAAGTTGTATTTTTAAAATTGAGTTGTGAAGAAAATACAATTTAAGGGGGATTTGTGTTATGAAATTTAAAAGATTAGTACCTATTATTTTAAGTATATCAATGTTATTGGGGGGATGTAGTAGTTTTTCTTCTGTTCAAAAAGATAAGGTTATGGTGGAAAAAACAAATGATAATGAAAATGAGGCAAAGATTAGCAAAGAAGAAGCAAAGGATATAGCGGTTACTTATCTTAAAAGATGCTATGATATAAAAGAAGATGAAGAAGAATTAAAGAGGTTAATAAAAGAGGTTAAATTCATAAAAGATGCAGAAGAAACTAGAGATTATATGTTTGGAATAGAATCAAATGGAGCTTGGCGTATTATATGGGATAAAGAAGAAAATAAAGATCATTCTTATAGTATATTAATAGATGCCAAAAATAAAAAATTATTAGAAATACAAAATTATGTAGGAGTAAATACAAAAGGAATAACAAATAGAAAAACTATAATAGATATAAAACAAGCAAAACAAAAGGCATACAATTTTGTAAAAGATAATGAGTTAGTAGGTGATATAAATAAATTAAAGTTGAAGTTGATTTATGGGAAGGGTATCGGAAAATTTGTATTTTTATATAATGAAGAGGAGTATGTATTTGTTGATGTAGATATGACTATAGATAAAGTTTCTAGAATTAGTCGTAATATTGCACCTATTTATAAGTGTGATGATACAAATGTGAATATAAAAAAAGAAAAAGCAATAGAGATTGCACTTGATGGAATTGAAAAGTATTTTAATGTAAAAGTAGACAAGGATAAGTTAGTAGAAGATATTAGTTTATATAAAGAAATAGAAATTTCAGATGGAACAATAAGACCTGCAAGTTGGAATATATATTGGAGAGATTTAAAGTTAAGAGAAGAAAAAAATAAACAGGTTGGATACAGTGCTTATATAGATGCCAATACAGGAGAGTTAAGAGAAGTAGGAGCTTATAATACGGATTTAAATCAAAAAACTTCAAAAATTAGTGATGAAGAAATGAAGCAAATAGCACTTGATTTTATAGAAAAAAACAAATTCGTGAGTGATATAAAAGATTTAAAAGAACCTAAAATAGATAGATGGAAAAATTATGATCAAGAAAGTGGTGCAGTAGGATTTAAACATAAAGATGAAATGCTATGGGTTTATATTGACTTTACAAATAAAAAGGTAAATCATATTGGATATGGACTAAGATAAGAATAGAGGTGCTTAATACTATTGGAAAGAATTTTAATTGTTGAAGATGATACTGATATTTCAGATTTAATACAGATGAATTTAAATATGGTAGGTTATGATACTAAGCAGGTCTATGATGGGAAAAATGCTTTAGAATATATAGAAAAAGAAAACTTTGATTTAATAATTTTAGATGTTATGCTTCCAGAAATTGATGGGTTTGGTGTAATGGAAAGAATTAAGCATACTAATTTGCCTGTAATATTTTTAACTGCTAAAAATTCAATTTCTGATAGAGTAAAAGGCTTAAAAATAGGGGCAGATGACTATATTGTAAAGCCATTTGAATGTATAGAACTTTTAGCTAGAATTGAATCTGTATTAAGACGTTATGGAAGAAAGAACGATCATGTATTATTGAAGGATCTAGAGATTTCTTTAGATGAAAGAGTAGTAAAGAAAAGTGGTAAGGTTATTGATTTGGCTTGCAAAGAGTTTGAACTGTTAAAGCTTTTAATTGTAAATAAAGGAATGTCTTTAACTAGAGAAATAATTTTAGAAAGAGTATGGGGATTTGACTACCTAGGAGAAACGAGAACTGTCGATATGCATATTCAAAAGATAAGGAAAAAACTAGATTTATTTGATGAAATAAAAACTATATATAAAATTGGATATAGGTTAGAAAATTTAGACTAAATTTTTAAAAGTTAATGCTTAAATCTTTTTTTTAAAAGTGAGATGAAATGCAATTCTATAAATAAAAAGAAAATCAAAAAATATGTCTATAAAAATGTTAGAGAATGCCTTTAGATATTTTGCTAAGGAACTTAGCTTTTGTCGTTGAATAATACGTTAAGAAATTTGTGTGTCTGACCGAGGGAGTTCGCAAATTTTAGTATTATTCATAAGACGAAGGCTTAGTTTCTTCAAAATATCTATTGTATGAACGGTATTTTCATAGACATATTTTGCATTAGAAATATAAATTAAAAACTTATTGTAAATTATCTGAAAATATGATATAATGCAACATAAAGTTTAATACATAAAAGCTGTGAAAGAGAGAGTATTTTGAACCATCTTAGACCAGAGAGGAATATAAAGCTGAAATTATTCCCTAAGATACCAAGAGAAGTTCACTCTGGAGCTTTAAAACTGAAATAACAGTAGGTTTTAACGTTGGACGCGTTAAGTCTTTCGAGTGGTCTATTTAATAGACTATTAGGGTGGTACCGCGGAATATAAGTCTTTCGTCCCTTTCAGGGATTGAAGGGCTTTTTTTATATCTAAATATTATTGTAGGAAAGGGTGAATTAAGTGAAAGATCAATTAATTAACATAAAAGACAGTGCCCTAGCACAGATCAATGAATGTGTTAAAATGGATGAAATTGAAAGCTTAAGAGTTAAGTACTTAGGTAAAAAGGGCGAGATAACTGACATATTAAAAGGAATGGGTAAGTTATCAGCAGAGGAAAGACCTGTTATTGGTAAGGTTGCAAATGAGGTAAGATCTGAGATTGAAGACGCTATAGTTTCTAAAAAAGAAGAGATAAAGACTATAGAGAAAAATGCAAAGTTACAAGAAGAGGTTTTAGATGTTACTATGCCTGGTAAAGAATTTAAGGTAGGAAAGAAGCATCCTATAACTCAAATAATAGATGAGGTTAAATATATATTCACAGGTATGGGATTTAAGGTTGCTCAGGGACCTGAGATTGAGACAGTATTTAATAACTTTGATGCATTAAATGCTCCTAAGAACCATCCGTCAAGAGATACTAGTGATACATTCTATATAGATGACAACTTACTTCTTAGAACTCAAACATCTCCAGTTCAAATAAGAACTATGAAATCAACTACACCACCTATTAAGATAATAGCACCTGGAAGATGTTTTAGATTTGATGCACCAGATGCTACTCATTCTCCAATGTTCCATCAAATAGAGGGACTTGTAATAGGTGAGCATGTTACAATGGCAGAACTTAAAGGTGCTCTTAATGAATTTGTTAGACAATTATTTGGAGATAGCACTAAGACTAAATTTAGACCACATAACTTCCCATTTACAGAGCCAAGTGCAGAGGTTGATGTGACTTGTTTTAAGTGTAAAGGTGAAGGTTGTTCAGTATGTAAAGGTGAAGGTTGGATAGAAATACTTGGAGCTGGAATGGTTCATCCAAACGTGCTTAGAAACTGTGGAATAGATCCTGAAAAATACAGCGGATTTGCTTTTGGTATGGGTGTAGATAGAATAGCAATGCTTAAGTATGAGATAGATGATATAAGATTATTATTTGAAAACGATATGAGATTTTTAAATCAATTTTAAGGGAGTGTTGATATGTTAGTACCTGTTAAATGGCTTAGAGACTATGTTGATATAGATATGAATACACAAGAATTTGCTGATAAAATGACTATGACTGGATCAAAGGTTGAAAAGGTTGAGTATTTTGGAGCAGATATAGAAAAGGTTGCAGTTGGTAAAATATTAGAAATAACTAAGCATCCAAATGCTGATAAGTTAATAGTTACAAAGGTTGATATTGGATCAGAAGTTATTCAAATAGTAACTGGAGCAAAAAATGTAAAAGAGGGAGATTTAATTCCTGTTGCATTAGTTGGAGCAAAGCTTCCTGGTGGAATAAAAATCAAAAAAGGAAAACTAAGAGGAGAATTATCTCAAGGTATGATGTGTTCAAGTGAAGAACTTGGAATTCCTTTTAGTATGATTGAAGAAAGCAAAAGAGATGGAATATATGTATTAGATGAAGAGTACGAATTAGGAGCAGATGTTAAAGAAGTACTTGGTATAAATGATGCTTTAATAGAATTTGAAATAACTTCAAATAGACCAGACTGCTTATCTATTTTAGGTATTGCAAGAGAGGCTGCTGTTACAATAGGAAAAGAACTTAAATATCCTAATATAGAGGTTAAAGAGTCAGATGATGTAGCTGAGTTTAATATAAAGATTGAAGAAGAAGATTTATGTAGAAGATATGCTACTAGAATAATAAAAAATGTTAAAATAGAGGCTTCTCCATACTGGATGCAAAGAAGACTTATAGAAGCTGGTGTTAGACCTATTAATAATATAGTTGATATTACTAACTATGTTATGTTAGAGCTTGGGCAACCGCTTCATGCTTTTGATTTAGAAAAGTTAGGAAGGGAAACTATAGTTGTAAGACGTGCTGAAGATGAAGAAAAGTTTACAACATTAGATGATGTTGAAAGAACATTAGATAGCAATATGCTTTTAATAACTAATGGAGAAAAATCAGTTGCAATAGCTGGAGTTATGGGTGGTGCAAATTCAGAAGTTAGTGATAATACTAAGACTATACTTCTTGAAAGTGCTAACTTTGATGCTGATAGCATAAGAAGAACTTCTAAGAAGCTTAACTTAAGAACAGAAGCATCTGCTAAGTTTGAAAAAGGAATAGATGTTAATTTAGTTGAAACTGCAATAAATAGAGCGGCACAATTAATAGAGCAGTTAAATGCAGGAACTGTATTAAAGGGAATAGTAGAAAACTATAATGCTCCTGTAAAAGAGCAAAAGATAACTGTTAGACCTCAAAGAATAAACAAGCTATTAGGAGAGAATATTTCTCTTAATCAATTTGTAGAGATACTTGAAAGCTTAGAGTTTAAGTGCGAACTAATTGAAGATAAAGTTGAACTTACAGTTCCAAGCTTTAGACTTGATATGGTGGAAGAAGCCGATGTATTAGAAGAGGTAGCTAGAATATATGGATATGAAAATATACCATCTAAGATGCTATATGGAGATAACACTATGGGTCTTCAAACTATAGAGCAGTTATTTGAAGAAGGTATAAAGAGTAGTTTGGTTTCTATGGGTCTTAATGAAATATTAACTTATTCATTTGTAAGTCCAAGAGGAGTAGATAAAATAAATCTTTCAAAGGATTCTATAAAGAGAAACTTTATAAAGATTAAAAATCCTCTAGGTGAAGAAACTAGCGTTATGAGAACTACACTGTTACCTAATATGTTAGATGTTGCAGCTAGAAATAATTCTAGAAAAGTTGAAGAGTTTGCAGCATTTGAAATAGGAAATACTTTCATGCCTATGGATGAAATAATGCCTGTTGAGAGAAAATCTATATGTATATCTATGTATAAAGATTCTATAGATTTCTTTGATATGAAGGGTGTAGTTGAAGAATTGTTCAAAAATATAGGATTTGAGAATTATGAAGTACTACCTGAAAAAAATCACACTACATTCCACCCAGGAAGATGTGCTAACATAGTATACAATGATAATATAGTAGGGGTATTTGGAGAATTACATCCTGATGTATTAGAAAACTATGATATAAGCAAGAGGGGATACGCTGCTGAGTTTGATTTTGAACTATTATTAACTTATGCAAACGATGAAAAGTTATATACACCACTTCCTAAATATCCTGCTATGACAAGAGATATAGCACTTCTTATTAAAGATGAAGTTTATGTTAAGGAAATAGAGGATATAATTACTAAGAATTCTCAAGGTTTAGTAGAGAGTTTTAAATTATTCGATGTATATAAGGGAGAGCAAATTGAAGAAGGTTATAAATCTGTTGCATATTCTTTAGTATATAGAAGCAAAGATAATACTCTTACAGATGAAGAAGTAAATAAAGTTCACGAAAATATACTTAAAGAACTTAGCGAACAAATAAATGCTAATTTAAGATTGTAAAATTCTTAAAAAAAACTTACAATAGGAAGTAAAGAGAAATATCTAAGGGGCTGAGTTAAGGTGAACAAAGTTACCGTAAGAATAAATGGGCAAGAATATAACATGGTTGGGAAAGAGCCAAAGGAATATTTGTTAAAAGTTGCTAGTTATGTGGATGACAAGATGCAGGAAGTAGTTAAGGCTAATCCTAGCTTGAGTATAGCCATGGCAGCAGTTTTGACAACATTGAATATAGCGGATGAACTTTTCAAATGCTCATACGAGTTAGATGAAGTTAACACTAAATACAAAAAACCTCTTCAAGATTTAGAAAATGCGAACACAACTTTGATAGAGCTTCAAACTGACATAAGTGAAAGAGATAAGAAAATAGAAGAACTAGAAAAAGAACTAGAAAAATACAAAGAGGAACTAACTTCAGTCAAACAAGAGTATGAACAAAGAAAAGATAGCTTCAAAGAACAAGAACAAAGACTTGCAGAAGCTGAAGAAATAGCAAATAATTTTCAAAATAGGCTGTATGATATGCAGATGAAAATCGTTGAATTAGAAGAAAAGGAATAAAGAATAATACCTCCAGGAAAAATAAACCTGGAGGTTTTATTCTGTATAATAGATTAAATAATAACGTAGGAGTTGATAACTTGAGTAATATAGAACTGTTAGCACCAGTTGGAAGTTTTGATGCTTTAAGAGCAGCAGTATCAAATGGAGCAAATGCTGTATATCTTGGAGGTAAGAATTTTGGAGCAAGAGCATCGGCTAATAATTTTGATACAGAGGAAATGAAGCAAGCAGTTGAATATGCACATATAAGAGATGTTAAGGTATATGTAACTGTAAATACTCTTATAAAAGAAAATGAAATAAGTTACTTTTTGAAATATGTAAACTTTTTATACAACATAGATGTAGATGCACTTATACTTCAAGATATAGGTATGACAAAATTAGTTAAAGAACATTTCCCTGATTTTGAAATACACGCAAGTACACAAATGGTTGCTCATTCATTTGAAGATGTAAAATACTTAGAAAAATTAGGATTTAAAAGAGTTGTACTTGCAAGAGAACTTGAAATAGGTGAGATAGAGTATATATCTAAGAATACTTCTGTAGATATAGAAGTATTTGTACATGGTGCTTTATGTGTATGCTACTCAGGACAATGTCTCATGAGTAGTATGATAGGAGGAAGATCTGGAAATAGAGGAAGATGTGCTCAACCTTGTAGAAAAGTATACGATTTAATAGATAAGAGTAATAATTCAAGCGTTAACTTAGATGACAAGTATCTGTTAAGCCCTAGAGATTTGAATACAATAGAAGAACTTGATAAAATAATAGATACAGGAGTTTTATCTTTAAAAATAGAAGGAAGAATGAAAAGAGCTGAGTATGTAGCTACAGTAGTTGGAGCTTATAGAGAAGTTGTGGACTACTATGTAGATAATAAAAAATTAAAAGTAGAGAAAGATACATTAGATGATTTATACAGTATATTCAATAGAAAATTTACTAAAGGATATATACTTGAAAAAAGTGGAAAAGAAATAATGAACCCTGAAAAACCTAATAATACAGGACTTTATATAGGTAAAGTTGTAGATGTAGACAAAAGAAGAAATAAGATAACTTTAAAACTTGAAAACACACTTAAAAAAGGTGATGGGCTAAGCATTGGTGGCGGAAATGTAGGTAGAATACTCAAGGAAAACAATATATTTACAAAGGCTTATGCAGGAGATACTATACAGCTTGATTTTAATATACCTATAAAAATAGGACAAGAAGTATATAAGACCTTAGATAGTGAGCTTTTAGATAGAGCTAGAAGAACTTATGAAAATGAAGTTGAACTCAAAAAAATCCCTATAAAGGGAAAAATAATATTAAAGCTAGATGAATATCCAGCTCTTTTAATAAAAGATAATGAAGACAATAAGGTTAAAGTTGTAGGAACTAAAAAAGTAGAAAAAGCTATAAAGGTAGCAATCTCAGATGAAAAAATAGAAACTCAATTATCAAAGCTTGGAAACACACCTTATGAATTAAAATCTATATTAATAGATAAAGATGAAGACATAAGCATACCTGTTAGTCTTCTAAATGAAATTAGAAGAGATGCTGTTGAAAAATTAAATGCCAAAAGAAAGAATGAAAACAAAAGAAAATTATTAAAAATAGAGATAGAAGATAAAGAAAAGCTGGATAAAGACGTAAGAGATACTAAGGTAAATGTAAAGATAAGAAAAATGTCTCAGCTTAGAAAAATAGTAGATTTAGATATTGATACTATATATTATGAAGATATAGATACATTAAAAGATGCTGTGAACTTATGTAAAGAACACAATAAAAGTATAGTTTATTGTCCTTCTAGAATACTTAGAAATAATCAATATAACATAATAGATGAAGCAATTGATATGGGCGTTGATAAATTCTTAGTATCTAACATAGGTATGATAAATAAATTATCTGACTACACTATATATGGAGACTATTACTTAAATGTATTTAATAGCGAAACTATAAAACACCTTAAAAATGAAAATATAAAATCTATATGTTTATCTCCTGAGCTTAATATACATGAGATAAAAAATACTTTAAGCTACGTTGACATAGAAGCTGAATCAATAGTGTATTCTAGAATACCTTTAATGATAAGTGAATATTGTCCTATGGGAGTTTTGACTAGAAATTGCAATAAAGACAAAAGATGTGGAACTTGTAATCAATCTAAGTATTTATTAAAAGATGAAAAAGGACAAGAATTCCCTGTGGCTCAAGATAAATTCTGTAGGTCTATAATATACAATTCTAAGATTTTATGTATGATTGATCACTTAGAAGATATATATAATTCAGGTATTAATGCATTTAGGCTAGAGTTTACATTTGAAGAGGAGAACTTTATAAGAGAAATAGTTAAATCATATATAGCTATAATAGACAATGATTTTGAAGTTGAAGATAGTGATATGTATGAAAAATTAATAAATGAGGGAATTACAAAAGGACATTACCTAAGAGGTGTCGAATAAAGTATAAAAATATACTAAAGGGGATGTTATATAAATGATATCAAGAGAAAAAGCGGTAGAAATACTAAACAAACATTTGAGTACAGAACATTTAGTTAAGCACTCTTATGCAGTTGAAGCAGTTATGAGAGGACTTGCTAAGAAGATAGAGCCAGAAAATGAAGAAAAATGGGCTCTTGCTGGACTTTTACACGATCTTGATGCCGACTTATTAGATTACAAAAATGGAGAGGGAAATCTTCATGGACCAAAGGCTGTAGAACTATTAAAAGAAGAGGGCTTTGGAGATGAAGAAATGTATCATGCAATATGTGCACACAATAAAGACTGTGGAGTAAAAATAGAGAGCAAAATGGACCAAGCAATATATGCAGCAGATCCTATAACTGGATTTATAACTGCTATAACGCTTGTATATCCTGATAAAAAAATAAACAGTGTAAAAGTAAAGTCTATAACAAAGAGAATGAAGGAAACAAGATTTGCAGCTGGGGCTGATAGAGGGGCTATGAAATCTATAGAAAAACTTGGAGTGTCATTTGCAGAATTTGCAGAGTTATCTCTTAATGCTATGAAGGAAATATCAGATGATTTAGGATTATAGATTAAAAAATAATTTTATAAGTATATTAGTGGATTAGTGAAAAATTACGCACATTAAAATACCGCTACTTAGTTAATATTTTTATACAACTACAGATTAGGACTACTTAATATCCTAAAACTTTTAAACTCCCTATGGTCAGACAAAAAAGTTTCTTAACGTATATTTAGTAGTTCTAATCTAAGTTGTATGAAAAAATATCAATACAAAAGTAGCTAATATTTCAATGTGCGTAATTTTTAGTATGTCTATTTAAATAACTATATAGATTTAATAAAAAATATTTTATTCGGTTTCAATCTATGAATAGCATTTATGGAAAAACTTACATAGAAACTATTTTAATAAACAAATCCATTAGAACTAATTAGCTATATGAATTATGCAATAGCATTAAGCAAATTTTATTTTATAATAAGAACTAAAACCAAAAATATGTCTATGAAAATATTAGCGAATGCTTTTAGATGTTTTGACTAATATGACTTAGTTTTTGTTGTTGAATAATCCATTAAGAAATTTCTGTGTCTGACCGTAGGGAGTTCGGAAATTTTAGGATTATTCATAAGACAAACGCTTAGTTGTATTCAAAATATCGTTGTATGAGCGGTATTTTTATAGACATATTTTGATAACCCACAAACTAAACAATTTTTTCTTAAAGGAGGAGATAATTATGAAAAATTCTACTATGTGTTATATAAAAAAAGATAACAAAACACTTATGCTTCATAGGACTAAGAAGAAAAATGATATACATGAGGGCAAGTGGGTAGGTCTTGGAGGCAAAATGGAACAAGGAGAAACTCCTGAGGAATGTATAATAAGAGAGGTTAAAGAGGAAAGTGGTCTTGATATATCAAACCCTAAATTGAAGGGAATACTTACTTTTCCGAAATTTAAGGATGATGAAGATTGGTATGTATTCCTATTTACAGCTTCGGAGTTTAGTGGAGAAATACTAGATTGTAACGAAGGGGATTTAAAGTGGGTAGATGATGATAAAATACAAGAACTTAATCTTTGGGATGGAGATAGATTGTTTTTAAAGTGGATGGAAGAATATGAATTCTTCTCAGGTAAAATAATATATAAAAATAAAGAGTTGGTAAAATATAAAGTAATAAATTATTAAAAAATGATGGAACTTTTTACAACTATAAATCGTCTAATAATAGAAAGTAAATAAAAGGAGATGATTGGAATTGAGAAGAGGAATAGCTGTTATTATATCCTTAGTAATGATGGTGCTTTCATTTTTACCATCTATAAGCATGGCACAAGAAAATGATGGTTTGCAAAAAGCTATACTAAGTGCAAAAAACAAATTTAATATAGGTGATGAGTTTCAAAACTTTGAATACTATAAGAGCAACAATGGTAAAACTATTTGGAATTTAAACTGGAGTACAGATGAGAAACTTAGCAGAAGAATATCTGTGTCTATAGATAATGATGGAAATATTACTAGATATAGTAAGCATGACTCAAAAGACAATTATGAAACTAATATTAATGTTATAAGTAAGGACGAAGCTAAAAAGATAGCAGATGAGTTCATAAAAAATGTAGCTCCAAGTTTTATAGGTGAGCTAAAATATATAGATGAAGATAATAGTACTATACAAAGTGATTCTCATTATTTTAGCTATGTTAGGTTAGTCAACGAAGTTCCTTTTTACGAAAATGGAGTTAGAATTGTTGTAAATAAGCAGACTAAAGAGGTAACTGATTACAACTTAAATTATAATTATAATATTAAATTCAAAGATGCTAATAAAGTAATCGGTTTAGACAAAGCTAAACAAAAATATATTGAGGAATTAGGACTTAAATTAGTTTATAGAAGAGGATATGATAAAGATTCAAAGCCGTATCTTGTTTATACAACTAAATATGGAAATTCTTATGCTATAAACGCATTAACTGGTGAAAAAGAAAAAATAGATTCAAACATTATTTATTATGATAATGCAAAACTAGATGCAAGAGGAAGCGTAGATGAAAAAGAAGCGGCCTTATCTGAACAAGAGGTAAAGGCTATAAATGAAGTTTCTGATTTGATAACAAAAGAAGATGCAGATAAAATAGCTAGAGAATCTAAGTTTATAAAAATATCTTCTGATTATGAACTTAAAAGCTACAGCTTAAATAAAAGTTATTTAGATGATTCTAACTATACATGGTATTTAAATTACGCTTCAAGTGATAAAGAATTAGGAAGTATTCATGTGTCAATAGATGCATCTAAAGGAGATATAAAAAGATTCAATAAATATTTACCATATGAAGCAGAACGTGAAGCAAAATACGATAAAGATTATGCAAAAAAAGAAGCTGAAAAGTTTTTAAATGAATTTTATAGTGAAAAAATGAATTCTTTAAAATATGATGATAGCTATGATGAGTTTTATGACATTCAAAAAGATACTAAACCGAGATACTATAATTTAAAATTCAATAGAATAGTAAATGGTATAGAATATGAAAATAACTATATAACAATTGGATATGATGCAGTACAGGGAAGCTTAAATTCACTTAATATAGTATGGGATGATATTGAATTTAAGAAACCAAAAGTTATAGATATGAACAAGGCGTACAGTATTTTATTTAATGAAATAGGTTTAAATCTTGAATATAAAATAGACTATGACTATGAGAATAACAAAGAGGAAGAGTACGCTAAATTGGTTTATACTTTAGACAATAGTATTCCTCATAACATAGATGCTGTTAATGGAGATATAATATATCGTGATAAAAAGAAGTATAAAAAAGTTGAAAATGTAGAATACAAAGATATAAAAGGACATTACGCACAAAATCAAATACAAAAACTTAGAAAATTTGGAATAAAATTCGATGGAGCGTTTTTTAAGCCTGACGAAAAAATAACTCAAAGTGATTTTTTAAAGTTCTATGTAAAAACTATAAACTCTTACTATGGTGAAGTTGAATCTATGGATAATATTTATGCATACCTTATAAGAGAAGGTGTAATAAGAGAAAAAGATGTAAATCCAGATAAAGTTATAACTAAAAAAGATGCATTAAAAATTATTATAAATGGTCTAAAATATGAATCTATAGCAAATATAAAGGGAATATTCGATTGTCCATTTGAAGACGTAGATGAAGATTTCAAAGGATATGCATCTATTGGATATGGTCTTAATATAGTATCAGGGTATGATGGAAAGTTAAAACCTAATGAAGAACTTACAAGAGCTAATGCAGCTATTATGATATACAACTATTTAAATAAATAGAAAAATTCGCTTCATGCTAACGCATGGCTCATGTCGCCAACGAGTCCTAACGGGCTCCGTTGCTCAAAAATAGTTGATATTTCAGTTTTTTCATCAATGTTATGAATATATTTAAAATTATATAATTTTTTTAGATATAAAAAAGGAGCTAAATTAAGCTCCTTTTTAAATTACTTTATATTCTTTAATATATCTAATAAGTATTCGTAAGTTCTTTGAGTTGAAGCTATGTCTAAATGTTCTTCTGGAGTATGAACATCAAACATATCAGGTCCTAGTGATATAGCATCAACGTGAGGCATTTTCTCAAGTAAAAGACCACACTCAAGACCAGCATGAATAGCTATTACCTTAGCTTCTTTGTTGTATTTATTCTTGTGAACCTCTTGGCATATTTCTCTAAGCTTAGAATCAGCCTTGTAAGACCATTCAGGATAATCAGAGTCAGCTAAGAACTCACAGCCAAGTAAACTAGCAACATGCTTCATTTCGTTAAGTATATCGTATTTTAAGCTCTTAACAGAACTTCTAACAGCACTTTCAAATGTAATTTCATTATCATGAGTTATAACTACACCAAGATTTGTAGAACTTTCTACAAGATCTTCAATATCCATACTCATAGTTTTGATTCCGTTTGGAATTAAAACTAAAGAAGATACTAATTTATTCATAGTCTCTTTTGAGAATACTTTTTCTACTTTATCTTCGTATTTTTTTACTTCAACAGATATACCAGGATCTGAAGTTGCAAGTTCGCTTTTGAATGTGTTATTTAAGTTTTCCATTGTTTCGCAAAGTATCTTTTCGTTTTTAGAATCTGTAAGTATTACAGCTTCACATTCACGAGGTATTGCATTCATTTTTGCTCCTCCGTGAACATTAGCTATAGAGTAGTTCATTTCATCATTTAATTTAGAAAGGATTCTTCCCATTAACTTATTAGAGTTTCCTCTTTGTTTTATTACATCCATTCCAGAATGGCCGCCTTTTAAACCTGTTATATCTATTTTGTAAGCAGTTAAATTAGTATCTGAATCTTCCCAAACTATAGGAAGAACTTGTCTTGTTCTAACTCCACCAGCACAGCTAACTAAAAGATATCCTTCTTCTTCAGAATCAAGATTTATAAGATATTCTCCTTTAAGGTGAGATGGATCTAGGTTTATAGCTCCACCCATTCCTGTTTCTTCTTCTGAAGTTACTAGCACCTCAAGTGCAGGATGCTCTAAATCGTTTGCCTCAAGTATAGATAAAGCGTACGCTACAGCTATTCCATTGTCAGCTCCAAGAGTTGTATTATCTGCGTATATATAATTATCAACTATTTTTAATTTTAGAGGATCTTTTTCAAAGTCATGATCAGTTCCCTTGTTTTTCTCACATACCATATCCATATGTCCTTGAAGTATAACACCAGGAGCATTTTCATATCCTTTAGTGGCAGGTTTTTTGATTATAACATTTAGAGCGTCATCTTGAATTACTTCTAGGTTGTATTTTTTAGCAAAATCCACTAGATAGTCGCTTATAGCTTTTTCATTTCCTGAACCTCTAGGAATTTGAGACATTTCTTCGAAATATCTAAAAACTGCTTCAGGCTTTAGGTTGTTTAAAACATTACTCATAAAATCAACTCCTAATTAAAATCTTTTTAGTATTATTGTCTTAAGTTTCCCTTTATGTAAAAAAATAATAAAAAAACATATATAAATTAATTTATATGTACATATAAATTAATTTTATTATAACACATAAAAAATGGGATTCGTTGAATAACCAATATAAAAATTGGATTTATCCTTAGAGAAATATGTTAATAATAAAGTGATTGTAAAAAAAATTTTTTAACCTTACATATAATAGGTTTTATTGATAAAATATAGGTTAGGATTGAATTTAAGGGGGGATAATATATGATAGATAGTCCGGGTGCTATAGGCGGTTTTATTATGATTATATACATGATATTTATGTTGGGATTTTTCGGGCTTAGTATATACTGTTTAATACTATTTATAAAGCTTGGTAGAAGAGGTATAAAAGCTTTAGATATATATATAGGCAAAAATGACGTTTAGGTAATTTTAAGGAGGAAATATGAATCAGAAATCATTAAGAGTTTTAGAATATTTTAAAATAATAGATATGTTAAAAGGAAGGGTGGCTTCTTCTCTTGGAAGAAGATATGTAGATGAACTAGTTCCATCCACTAATCGTGAGGAAGTCATTCAGATGCAAAAGGAAACTAGCGAGGCTCAGTCTATAATAATTAAAAGAGGGTCTGTTCCTCTTGGAGGAATACACGATGTGGAGATGCTTGCAAAAAGAACAAAGATAGGTTCATCTCTTGATATGGGGCAACTGTTAATGGTTGCAGATACTTTAAGAGGTGCTAGAATTTTAAAAAACAGTATAGGAAAGTCGGAAGATGAATCATATCCTATAATACAGTCTTTAACAGAAAGTCTTCATATTTTTAAGGATATAGAGGATAAGATATTCAATTCTATAATAAGTGAAGTAGAGATGTCTGATAATGCAAGCCACACTCTTAAGAGTTTGAGACGTGGAATCGTTCAAAAGAACCAATCTATAAGATCCAAACTTAACTCTATAATATCTTCAACTTCTTATCAAAAATATTTACAGGATGCAATAATAACTGTAAGAGGAGATAGATTTGTAGTACCTGTAAAACAAGAGTATAGATCAAATGTGCCTGGAATTATACATGATCAATCTTCGTCTGGAGCTACTTTGTTCATAGAGCCTATGTCTATTGTAAATATGAACAATGAGCTAAGAGAACTTAAGCTTAAAGAAAGAGAAGAAATAGAGAGAATACTTAGTGAGCTTTCAAGTTTTATTGGAGAGGTGGCAGATGAAGTCATATCTAATGGAAAGATACTTGGAAAGGTAGATTTTATATTCGCTAAAGGTAAGTTGTCTTTTTCAATGAAGGCTATAGAGCCTACAATAAGTGATGATAAAAGTCTTAATATAAAAAATGGAAGACATCCTTTACTTGATCCAAAAGATGTTGTACCTAGTAATATATGGATTGGAAAAGAATTTAATACATTAGTTGTGACTGGTCCGAATACGGGAGGTAAGACGGTAACTCTTAAAACTGTCGGTTTATTCTCTCTTATGACTCAAAGTGGTCTTCATATACCAGCGGACTATGGAAGTAACATGTGTATATTCGATAATATATTTGCAGATATAGGAGATGAGCAAAGTATTGAGCAGAGTTTATCAACATTTTCATCTCATATGACTAATATTGTTGATATATTAAAGGATGTAACTACTAATTCACTTGTATTATTTGATGAACTTGGAGCTGGTACTGATCCGGTTGAGGGAGCAGCACTTGCCATGGCAATACTTAACGACTTATATGATCTTAAAGCTCTTACAATAGCAACAACTCATTATAGTGAGCTTAAGCATTATGCACTTACTAAAGAAGGAGTTGAAAACGCCGCAGTAGAATTTAATGTTCAAACTTTAAGTCCTACATATAAGCTTTTAATAGGAGTTCCAGGTAAATCAAATGCATTTGAGATATCTAGAAGGCTTGGACTTGGAGATTATATAATACAAAAGGCTAAAAACTTTATAAATAGTGAAAATATAGAATTTGAAGACTTACTTCAAAATATAGAACAAAATAGAATAGACACATTAAAAGAAAAAGAAGAAGCAAATAGACTTAAAGAAGAAGTTAGGAAGTTAAAAGAAGAGCTTCTTGTAAAAACTGAGAGAATATCTGTTCAAAGAGATAAAATAATCAATGAAGCAAAAAGAGACGCTTTAAAGATTATGAGGGACTCTAAAGAAGAAGCAGATATGATAATTAAAGAAATAAGAAAGCTTCAAAAGCAAGGTGTTGACAAAGATAAAAATAAAGAGATAGAGAATTTAAGAAGAGAAATGAACGAGTCTATGAAAGGTCTTCATTCTAATGTAAAGGATATGATAGTACCTAAGGTTGCAAAAAAAGCTATTAAGAACTTAAAGGCTGGAGATGATGTGAAGGTAGTAACGCTTAATCAACAGGGAACTGTACTATCTGTTGATAATGACAAGAAAGAAGCCTTAGTTCAGATTGGTATTATGAAGATGACTCTGCCCTTTGCATCTTTAGAGCAAATAAAGGTTAATAAAAAGGATGTTTTAAAATCAGGTGCAGGAAAGATACTTAAGAAAAAGACTTTTAATATAAAACAGGAAATTGACTTAAGAGGTATGAATCTTGAAGAGGCCATGGTAGAGGTTGATAAATATTTAGATGATGCTTATTTAGCTGGAATAGCAAAGGCTACTATAATACACGGAATAGGAACAGGGGTATTAAAAGCTGGAATGAAGGAAATGCTAAAAAAACACAAACACATAAAGAGCTACAGAGATGGAATATACGGAGAAGGTGGAGCTGGAGTTACTATAGTTGAATTTAAATAGGAGATGATGTAATGATCTTGGTTTCTGCTTGTTTGATTGGTGTTGATTGTAAGTACAATGGATGTAATAACAAAAATGATAAGATTATAAATTATTTAAAGGACAAAAATATAGTTCCTGTATGTCCGGAACAGCTAGGGGGACTTTGTACCCCTAGGATTCCAGCTGAAATTGTTGAAGGCAGTGCTGATGATGTAATTGACGGAAATGCTAAGGTTGTAAACAAAGAAGGTCAAGATGTAACTGAGGAATTTTTAAAGGGTGCATATGAGACTTTAAAAATATGTAGAATTTTAGGAGTAAAGCAAGCTATATTGAAGGAAAAAAGCCCTTCTTGTGGAAGTAATCAAATATATGATGGAAGTTTTAAATCAAAGCTTATAGATGGATATGGAATAACCGCCGCTCTTTTAATAAAAGATGGTGTAGATTTAAAATCAGAAAAATATTTTGGAGGGGGAGAAAAAAATGGACTTAAATGAAGTGAAAAAACTTGCAAGAGAGAGAATGAAGGGTTATTGTGGCCTTTGTAGAGAATGTGATGGAAATTCATGTTCAGGAAAAGTTCCTGGTATGGGAGGAACTAAAACTGGAAGTACATTTAAGAGAAACTATGAGGCTTTAAACAATGTCAAAGTGAATTTGAGAACAATACATAATGCCAAAAATCCGGATATGAGCACTGAGATATTTGGTAAAAGAATAGAGATACCTTTAATAACAGCTCCTGTTACAGGAAGTTCTATCAATATGGGAGGATTTTTAACTGAGGATCAGTATAGCGATGATGTAGTTATTGGAAGCATAAATGCAGGAACTTTTGCTATGACTGGTGATAGTGGTAATCCTCAATTCTTTGTAGATGGTTTAAATTCTCTAAAAAAGGTTGATGGATCTGGAATACCTATAATAAAGCCTAGAGAGAACGAAAAAATAATAGAAAATATAAGAAAAGCAGAAGAGGTAGGTGCTTTAGCAGTAGGAGTAGACGTAGATGGAGCAGGACTTATAACTATGGCACTTCATGGACAACCAGTTGGTCCTAAAACAGTAGAAGAATTAAAAGAGTTAGTATCATCAACTAAGCTCCCATTTATACTAAAAGGTATAATGACTGCTGATGAAGCTGAGTTAGCGGTTGAAGTAGGAGCTGCTGCTATAGTTGTTTCTAACCACGGAGGAAGAATATTAGATCATACTCTAGGAGTTGCAGAGGTTCTTCCTGAAATAGCTAAAAGAGTAAAGGGTAAAATAACTATACTTGCAGATGGATCTGTAAGACAAGGTGTTGATATATTAAAATACATAGCTCTTGGAGCCGATGCAGTTTTAGCTGCTAGACCTATAATATGGGGATCATATGGAGGTAGACAAGAAGGTGTAGAATTAGTTATAAACAATTTTAAAAATGAATTAAAGCAAGCTATGATACTTACAGGTTGTAATGATATAAAATCTATAGATGAAACAAAAATAGTTAATTTAAATAAATAAAACTGCTTGACTTTATTTAAAAATTCTGTTAATATACATTGTAAAACTGAAATTACAAATTCTATGATAGGAAAAGTAGATATGATGATTGTTTTAGCGAGCTAGAGACTGGTGAAAGTCTAGCAACATAGTCTTATTGAAACGCATCCTTGAGAAGATTTTCTGAAATCAAGTAGGAAAATACGGTTTGTTTACGTTAAAAACATATGAGTGGATATATAGTTTATATATCAATAAGAGTGGTAACACGGGATATAACTCTCGTCTCTTTTTTAGAGACGGGAGTTTTTTGTATTGTAAGAATATTCAAATAAAGATTTATATATAGGAGGAATACTAAATGAAAGATTTTAAATTAGAGGTAGCGGATATTATATCGGCACAAGTTTCAGATTTAAGTTTAGAAGAAATTATTTCTTTAATAGAAATACCGCCAAATAAGGATATGGGAGATTATGCTTTTCCGTGTTTTAAACTAGCTAAAGTTTTTAGAAAAGCACCTAATATGATAGCTAATGAACTTTGTGAAAAAATGGGAAAAACTAATTTAATACAAAGAGTAGAAACGGCAGGAGCTTATATAAACTTTTTTGTAGATAAATCTTCTTTAGCTAAATCAGTAGTTACAGAAGTTTTAGAAAAAAAAGATGATTATGGTAAATGTGACTTAGGAGAAGGTAAAAAAGTTATAGTTGAGTTCTCATCTCCTAATATAGCTAAGCCTTTCCATATAGGACATATTAGAAGTACTGTAATAGGTAATTCTCTTTACAAGGTTTATAAGGCACTGGGGTTTGATACTGTAAGAATAAATCACTTAGGGGATTACGGAACACAATTTGGTAAACTTATAGTTGCATTTAAAAAATGGGGAGACGAGGAAGAAGTAAAACAAGCACCTATAAAAACTTTACTTAAATTATATGTTCAATTCCATGATGAAGCTGAAAAAGATCCATCAATAGATGAAGAAGCTAGAATGTGGTTTAAAAAGCTTGAAGATGAAGAAGAAGAAGCGGTTAAATTATGGAAGTGGTTTAGAGAAGTAAGTTTAGAAGAGTTTAATAGAGTTTACGATATATTAGGAGTAGAGTTTGATTCATATGCAGGTGAAAGTTTCTATTCTGACAAAATGCCTAGAATGATAGATATAATGAATGAAAGAGGACTATTAAAAGAATCTAAAGGAGCTAACATAGTAGATCTTGAAGATTACAACATGCCTCCAGCTCTTATAACTAAGAGTGATGGGTCAACTCTTTACTTAACAAGAGATATAGCAGCTGCAACTTATAGAAAAGAAACATATGATTTTTATAAGAACATATATGTTGTTGGATCTCAACAAATACTTCACTTTAACCAATGGATGAAGGTTGTAGAGCTTATGGGATTTGACTGGGCTAAGGATTGTGTTCACGTTCCATTCGGAATGGTAAGTCTTGAAGAAGGAACTATGTCTACAAGAAAAGGAAGAGTAGTTTTCTTAGAGGACGTTTTAAATAAAGCTGTAGATGCAACTAAGGAAATAATCAAAAATCAAAAGAAAAATATAGATATTGAGAATATAGATACTGTAGCTAAGCAAATAGGAGTAGGAGCTGTGGTATTCCAAGAACTATCAAATAATAGAATAAAGGATTATACATTCTCTTGGGATAGAACTTTAGATTTTCAGGGAGAGACAGGACCATATGTTCAATATACTCACACTAGAGCTTGTTCTGTTCTTAGAAAGGCAAATGAAGAAGTAACTATGGATGTTGATTTTTCTGTACTATCAGATGATGACAGTGTTAATGTTATAAAGGAAATAGGAGACTTCCCTAAAGTTATACAAGATGTAATTAAAAATAACGAACCTCATATAATAGCTAGATATGTAGTTGATTTAGCACAAGCATTTAACAAGTTCTACCATGATAATGCGATAATAGTAGAAGATGAAAAAGTTAGAAAAGCAAGACTTGCTCTTGTTTTAGCTACAAAGCAAACTATAAAAAATGCACTTTCTTTACTTGGAGTAGACGCTCCTGAAAGAATGTAGTTTGTCGAAAAATAAAGCTTTACATCTAAATTTATATTATTATATAATAAATATATAAAAAATATAGAATAGTGGCAGATTAAATTAGATCAATGCTACTACCCCCCTATGTAGCAGCTTAATAGCTGCTATTTTTTTCTGTAATGAAAGATATTGTACATTTAGAAGTAAAGTCTGTTAGTACTTGGAGTAAATAGACGATGATTTAGCATGAAGTAAATTTTGAGGAATTTGGGAAAGCTATTAATATAATAGAATGAATTAAGATTTAGGAGTGTTTGTATGGAAAATAGGATAATGAATTCATATATATATTCTTTTGATAATAAGAAAAATTATTTAAATGATCTAATTAAAATGATTACCAAATCTTTGATAGATGATAAATCTACAAAAACTGTGAGTATGGACTATCAGAGGTTTAGAGAAGAACTTGTATTTTATAAGTACTATGGGGCCAAAAATGACGACTATCTATATGATATAACTTATGTACTTCCTATAATACTTTCAAATATAAATTTAGAAAGATCACAATCTGAGGTATTAAAGAGTGTATCGTATTACTGTAAATTACATAAAGAAAATGTGAAAGATTATGATTATATGATTATAGGTATATCTTATAATTTTTTAATCCATGCTCTTATATCGGATAAAAATATTGATTTTAATGAATTACTTCAAAGTATGAAAGAACATATAATCGGATTTACATTTGATGAAGGTATAGATAAAAAAGATGTTATAAGATTTGAAAGAAGCAGGATAAAATTTATTCAGAAGATAGATAAATGTATGGATAAAAAAATAGAAGAATTAAAAGAAGAAAGTATATTAGATGGTTTTTTTAAAGTTATTTATCAAGTATATATAAAAGATTTAGATGAAAATAATCAAAGTCTTTTAAGTCTTAAAAATTCTATACTCGGTATTTTAGGATTTGAATTTGATAATTTAAATATATCTGATTTGAATTTTATTAAATCTCTTGGGGCTTATATTATAAAACTTAGAAAATATGAGATAAATAAAAAAAAGTATACTCAAAGTACACATCCGAGAGAATTTATAAATTTAAATGTAGGAGACTCTATATACAACCCTATATTAAACAATATAACCGTTATAGATAAAAAGATTAAAGAAGATATGCTTTATATAAATGTAAGATCAAAATCGGGTGAATATGAGTTTAAGTTTAAGAAGACTAATTAATTTGAACTTCTAGTATATTTAAGCGAAAACTGTAGTTCATTGAAATAACTCTATTTAGTCAATGTTTTAATAAAACTAAAGATATGTCTATGAAAATATTTAATGCAAGAGAGGTATTTTCATAGACATATTTTGATAACCCACATACCGAATTATGTAAGCATGAAGCGAATTTTATTTTTCTAAAAACTTCAAAAAGTCATCTTCACTTGTCTCTGCTAAAAAGCAAAGTTCTTTAACCATGCTGTTTCTTAAATTAATAAAATCATCTATTTTAGTATTTTCGTATGTATATTCTAAAGACTTAACTATTAAAAGTAAATCTCTCTTTGAAATTTGATCTATAGATATTTTATCGAATGATTCCATAATAATGAGCTCCTTTCACAACTAAAAGTAATATTATTACTTAATTTTCTATAAAATAGTTTAAAAACCTTCAAAAAATGTAAAAATAATGATGAATAGTAATATTTAAGATAAAAAAATATAGAATTATATAAAGCCCTATATTATTATACATAAGGTGAAAGTACAATAAAATAGGACTTATTGATTTAAACTGTAACTTTATTGAATGATTCTATTAATGAGTTTTCAACTATTATTATACCAACTGCACTTGATATATTTACAGAGCTTATAACGTCGTTTTCAAAACCCATTGTGTTTTGAGTGTAGTTATAGTGAAGTTCTTCTATAAGATTTTTTATATTCTCCTTATCTATTTTTTCTATATATGGAGATTTAACTTTGCTAAGACCTTCAAAATTTACAAAATACTTATGTAGGTCTTTTTCGTATTTTAAGTGTTCAAATAGCTTGTCATGATAATATTCTCTATTGTGATGTGGAAGGCAGAAAAAGTCAGATAAAAAATGGCTTATAACTCCTAGTTTTGTAGAAAATCTATTTATAGATATAGGGTTTTCTTTAAGCCCGTTATCTATTAAATTTAATATTTCATTTAAAACAAAATCAAAACTTTGATCTTTATAGTGTTTTTTCACAGCAAGTCTAGGGGCTATGTCTGGTTTCATAGCTCCGTATGATAGTAGTTTGAGATTCAAATCTATATTTAAGTTGTTTTTTATATTGTAATGTATATGGTTTGCTATAACATTGTGACTTTGAACTAACAAAAGCAGCACCTTCTTTCAAATGTGTCTTAATTCTATTTTAAACTAGGTGATAATAAATTTCAAATGTAAATGATGCATTTACTTTATTTAACAAATAGAATTTTTTTTTTATTTGTGATAATATATAATGATGCATCATTAGGAAAGGGCTGATTATATTGAAAATACTTTTAACTACTCTCAATTCAAAATTTATTCATACTAATTTAGCTATTAGATATTTAAATAGTTTTTGTAAAGATTTAGCTGATATTACTGTTGCTGAGTATACTATAAACAATAGTGTAGATTATATATTAAAAGAAATTTATAAGCAAAAGTCTGATATAGTGGTATTTTCTACATATATATGGAATGTAGATGATACTATAAAAATCTGTAAGAACCTAAAAAAAGTGAGCCCTCATATTAAGATATTACTTGGGGGACCAGAAGTTTCTTATGATTTTGAAGAATTTATGAAAAAATATGATTGCATAGATTATATAATATATGGAGAAGGGGAGTTGACTTTTAGAGAATTTATAGAGTATTCCCTGGGAAAAAAAGATATTGATAATATAGATGGTCTTGTTTATAGAAAAAAAGATTCAATAATTGTTAATGAACCAAGACAGTTAATACATGATCTTAACATAATACCTAGCCCTTATGAAAACATAGATAAAAAGGAATATGAAAATAGGATTGTATATTACGAAACATCAAGAGGATGCCCTTTTAACTGCCAATATTGCTTATCATCTACTATAAAGGGACTTAGATTCTTTGATATAGATAGAGTCAAAATGGAACTTAAAAACTTGATAAATGCGAATGTTAAGCAAGTTAAATTTGTTGATAGAACATTCAATGCAAAAAAAGAATATGCACTTGATATAATGAAATTTATTATGGAAAATGATAATGGATTTACAAACTTTCATTTTGAAGTAACTGCTCACTTAATAGACGATGATATGTTGGAGTTTTTATCAAAGTGCAGTCCTGGACTTTTTCAATTTGAAATAGGAGTTCAATCTACAAATAAAAAGACTTTAGAAGAAGTAGGAAGAACTCAAAATTTCGAGAGTCTATCTTATGTTGTAAATAAGATTTCAAGCTTTAAAAATATTCATCAGCATTTAGATTTAATAGCAGGTCTTCCGTATGAGAATTATGAAAGTTTTAGAAATTCATTTAATACAGTATTTAACCTAGATATAGAACAATTACAGCTTGGTTTTTTAAAGATGTTAAAGGGATCTGGTATTAGAAAAAATTCTGAAAAGCATGATTATATATTTAAAGACTATACTCCGTACGAGGTTTTAGGAAACAAGTATATGAGCTATGATGAAATGTTAAAGATAAAGGATATAGAAGAGGTTCTTGAGATTTATTATAATTCAAATAATTTCAAGCTTTCTATGAACTATATAATAAAGAAGTATTACAGTGAAGATGCATTTAAATTATTTGAAGATTTATCTTCTTATTGGGAAGACAATGGTTACTTTAAAATATCACAAGGAAAGAATCAGTTATATAAGATATTGATTGATTTTTACACTGATGTGATAAAAGTAGATGTTGATATATTTAAAGATGTACTTAAATACGATTATATTTCTCTTGGGAAGGTGTCGTCTTTACCTAGTATGTTTGATAAAATGGAAGTAGATGATTTTAAAAATAGATGTCATATATTCTTAAAGAGTGAGGAAAATGTTAGAAAGTATACTCCAAAGTTTGAAAATACTCCAGCTAAGAATATAATTAAATATGTTCGATTTGAACCATTTAATTACGATGTATCAAAGCTTAAAGAGAATATACATGAGAAGCTTGATAAAGACTTGAATACTATATTATTCGTTTATGACTTAGATAAAAAAGTGTTTGAGAAAAGCAATTCATATAAGGTTGTTATTTAGGAGGTATATATATGAAGTTTAATATAGAAAAACATTTATTAGTTAAGACTGAAAATTTAGCTTTTTTAAGTATAAAAGAGGATGCTAAGCTTCCTCTTAAGGGATATACTATTCCAACGGGAGGAATAGATGTTCCTATACTTAATGAAGAATTAGTTAAAGGAATAAAGGATAGAAGTGCAGAGGAATCACTAACTTTATCGTCTTTATCAAATGGAATGATATACATAATAGGTATTGATTCAAACTTTAGATATAATGGAGAGTACAAGAAATTTTTATATGCATTTGATGAAAGAATAGAAGAATATATAGGTTATATGGGTGTTAAAAAGGCTAATGAAAAAGAGCTTACAGACGCATTGATTTACTTTAAGGCGCTTATAACTTTGAATAAGGATAATATAGATGGTATTTATAATTACGCTTTAGTTTGTCAAGATATAGCTAAGATTCATGAAAAGAATAAGGAAGAAGAATTGATGAATGACTTCCTTCTTGAAGCTTTAGATAAATTAGAAACTATAGTTGAGATAGATCCTAATTTTGGTATTGCTTATTATCAACTTGGATATCATTACTATAATCAAAAACAATATATAAAAACAAGAATTACTTGGGAGCAAGCTTTAAAATGTGAATTAGATGAAAATATAGTAATGGAAATAAAAAATGAATTAAAAAAAATTGAGGATAAAGTAGATTATGAAGAAGGATATAATCTAGTATTACAAGGAAATGCGCAGGAAGGTCTTGAAAAATTACTTCCATTAAAGGAAGAATATCCTGATTGGTGGAATTTATTGTTCTTTATAGGTCTTGCTTATAGACAACTAGGAGATATAAATGAATCTATAAAATACTTTGAAAAGATATTAATTCTTAATCCTACACAAGTAGATACTATAGTGGAAATTGGACTTTGTTATGCCATGACTGGAAACTTAGAAAAATCAATAGAAGAGTTTAAAAAAGCATTAGATATAAAAGAAGATCCTGAGGTTATGTGCAACTTGGGAATGGCATATCTTGAAACTGGGAATTTAGATGAAGCTAGATTTTATATAGAAAAGGCATTTACTTTAAATCCTGATGATGAAGTCACAGTAGCTTGCCTTAATGAGTTAAAAAAATACGAGAAGTAATTACTTCTCGTATTTTTTTATTATATATTCATCTATAGCCATAGCAACCTTCTTTGATACATTAACAGCTTCAACAACAGTCTTAGCTCCTGTAACAACGTCACCTGATGCAAACACACCTTCTCTAGTAGTTCTCCCTAAAGAATCAGTAATTACAAGTCCATATTTATTAAGATTTATACCTTTTGAAGTAGAAACTATATTAAACTTCGGACCTTGACTTACAGCAACTATAATAGAATTTGCTTTGAATATATCCTCAGACCCTTTAATTGGAGTGACGCTTACTCTGCCTGACTCATCTTTTACTTTTTCAGTTCTCACATATTTAACACCTTCATCCACAAACTCAATAGGTGTTTTGAAAGTTTCAAACTTGACACCGTCTATTTTAGCATACTCTATTTCGTAATTAGTAGCAGACATATCACATACATCTTTTCTATACATTACGTACACATCTTTACAACCACGTCTAATAGCAGTTCTTGCAACATCCATAGCTACATTACCAGCTCCTATTACACATACCTTTTCGCCTAGATCATAAACACTTGGATTCTTTAAGTAATCAATAGCATAATGCACATGTCCAAGACTTTCCCCTTTTATATTTAAAGTATTTGGATTCCATACACCTGTACCTATAAATATAGCTTCGTATCCATCTCTTTCAAGGGTATCTAGGTTTATAACAGGACCTATTAATGTGTTTGGACGTATTTTAACACCGAGTTCAACCAGTTTATCTTTAAGTTTGTCCAGAACTATTTTAGGAAGTCTAAACTCTGGAATACCATATCTTAAAACTCCTCCGATTTTATCATGAGCTTCAAATATAGTAACATCATAGCCTTTTAAAGACAACATAAAAGCTATAGTAATACCAGCAGGTCCAGAACCGATTATAGCTACTTTCTTATTCAATCTTTCGCTTTTTTCGATAGAAGAACTGTTTAAATAGTAATTAGAAACATAATGTTCTATAGAACTTATTTGAACAGGACTTCCTTTAATGCCAAGAATACAATTACCTTCACATTGATTTTCATGCGGACATACTAGAGAACAAATAACAGAAAGGGGATTGTTGCTAAACAATATTTCTCCGGCCTTTTTTATATCGCTATTTAGAAGTAATTGTATAACTTCTGGAATAGACGTATTTACAGGACAACCTTGCTTACATTTTGGATTTTTGCACTGCATACATCTTTTGGCTTCTTCTACAATATGATTTCCCATAAATATCAACTCCTATTAAAATGATTAAAAAATTCACTTCATGCTAACGCATAGCTCACATTGTCGACGAATCCTGACAGGTTTCGTTCTCAAAAATATATTATATCATATAGGAAGATTAAGTTAAATTCAATCTTTGGTGTATATCTTTATTGAGAATATTATGAATAAAAAAACGTTTTCCTTACAGATAAAAAAGGGAAAACGATTGAAATATAGAAATATAATATATAGAAAAAAAGACATTATAGGGAGGAATTAAAGTATAATGATAAAAAAATTAAATGAAGTAATAAGTAAGGTTAAAAGTATACAAACTATGAAATTAGCAGTTGCAGCTGCTCAAGACGAAGAGGTTTTAAAAGCTATATTTGATGCTAGAAAAGAAGGAATTATAGAACCTATATTAGTTGGCGATACTGAAAAAATAAAAAAAATAGCTAAACAATTAAATGAAGATATAGAAGGAATAGAATTAATAGAAGCTGAAGGTTTAAAGGAAAGTGCTGAAATAGCAGTAAAACTTGTATCTAGTGAAAAAGCAGATTTTGTTATGAAGGGTCTAATAGATACATCTATACTTTTAAAAGAAGTTTTAAATAAAGAGTATGGACTTAGAACAGAAAGTCTTTTAAGTCATGTAATGGTATATGAACTTCCTAGTTATCATAAGTTATTAATTCTTACTGATGGAGGAATGAACATCAGTCCGAATGCAGAGCAAAAATATAAGATAATGAAGAATGCTATAGAAGTTGGAAAATCATTAGAACTCGAAACGGTAAAAGGAGCTTGTATTGCTGCAAAAGAAAAAGTAAGTGATAAAATGATAGCAACAGTTGATGCTGACGAGCTTTCAAAGATGGAGTATGGAGAAGGTGTTATAGTTGAGGGACCTCTTGCGTTTGATTTAGCTATATCAAAAGAAGCTGCTAGAATAAAGAACTTCAAAAGTGAAGTAGCTGGAGATGCAGATATAATGCTGGTTCCTACAATAGAAGTTGGAAACGGAATAGGTAAATCTCTCACTTATATGGCTGGTGGAAAATCTGCAGGGATAATAATGGGAGCTAAAGCCCCTGTTGTATTAGTATCAAGAGCTGATACTCATGAATCAAAATTATATTCAATAGCAATAGGTGCATTAATTGCAAACAATAAATAGGTATGGGGAATAAATAATATACATACTATACATTAATCTTGCATAGACATGATTTGTAGTGAAAATTATGTCTGTGTAAGATTTATAATAAAAAATATAGTTTCTTGATAAACATAAAAAAGAATTTTTTGAAAATTGAATAAACTATGACAAAAGATAAACGATATTTAAATGATTCGACAAAAAAATAACATATCACGTAATGTTTAAATTAACTGAAATATTAAAATTATAAATAAAAATATACATTCAAGATATGAATAATGTCATAGATTTATAATTATAAAAAATATACAAGAAATATGCAAAAATATACAACATATATCCCAAAATATGTTATAATTAAACCAAGGAATAGAAAAAAATGGAATATACAAATATATTTTTTAAATATTATCGTTTTTAAATTAACAAACTTAAAGGGGCTTGTTAATTTAAATGAAAAATAGTTATTTAGCTTTTAGACATAACATTTCAAGGCTCATGAAATTTGAATAATAGTACACAATTATCTGAAGATAACCAAAAAAAGTCATGAAGACTCTTTTTGTTGTTATATAAATTTGAAATTTCAAGAGGTTACCATTAAAAGGGGGAAGAAATATGGATGAAAAGTTATTGTCAATTGACAATGCCACTAATGAGCTAATAAAAAAAGCTCAGACAGATGGGGTAGAGACTATTTGGGATAGAAAAGAAAATATGAAGCCATGTCCTATGGGAGAAAAGGGAATATGTTGTAGAATTTGTGCAATGGGACCTTGTAGAATAACTCCAAAAACACCTAGAGGTCTTTGTGGAGCAAGTCCAGATGTTATTGTATCTAGAAACTTTGCAAGAATGGTAGCAGCAGGGGCAGCAGCACACTCAGATCATGGTAGAGATATAGCTCATGTTCTTCATATGTCAAGCAAAGATGGTAATTATAAGGTTAGAGATGAGGCTAAATTAATAAACTTAGCTAAAAGATGGGAAATAGAAACAGATGAAAGAGATATATACGATATAGCTCATGAAGTTGCAGGCGTTGCACTTAATGAATTTGGAAAGCCTTTTGGAAATTTAACATTACCGCCATCATTACCAGAACAAAGAAGAAAAGTTTGGGAGGATCTAAATATAGTTCCAAGAGCAATAGATAGAGAAGTTGTAACTGTTATGCACTCAACTCATGTGGGTTGTACTGCTGATGCAGATAGTATGCTAAATATTTCAATGAGAACATCTCTTGCTGATGGATGGGGCGGTTCTTATATGGCAACAGAACTTAGTGATATATTATTTGGAACTCCAATACCAAGAGAGACAGAAGCAAATCTTGGTGTTTTAGAAGAAAATTATGTAAATATAGTACTTCATGGACATGAGCCTTCATTATCAGAAATGATAGTGCTTGCAGCAGAGGATCCAGAGCTTGTAGCTTTAGCTAAAGAAGTTGGAGCTGAAGGAATAAATCTTGCTGGTATGTGCTGTACAGCAAATGAAGTTACAATGAGACATGGAGTTAAAATAGCTGGAAACTTTGCTCAACAAGAGCTTGCAGTATTAACTGGAGCAGTAGAAGCAGTAATAGTTGATGTTCAGTGTATATTCCCAGCTTTAGCATCTCTTACAGATTGTTATCATACAAAATTCATAACGACATCTCCAAAAGCTAGAATCACCGGAGCAACTCATCTAGAATTTGACGAAGAAAAAGCATTCGAGTCAGCAAAATCAATAGTCAAAGAAGCTATACTAAATTTCTCAAACAGAGACAATAAGAAGGTATTCATACCTAAGAGTAAAAGTCATGCAATAGTAGGATATAGTGTTGAAGCTATAATTAATCAATTAGATAAGGTTGTAAACTCTCATATAGATCCAGCTGGAACTGTCAAGCCTCTTGCTGATTGTATAACATCAGGAGTTATAAGAGGAGCTGCTGGAATAGTTGGATGTAATAACCCTAAGGTTAAGCATGACTATGGACACATTGAATTAATAAAAGAACTTATTAAGAATGATGTAATAGTTGTTGTAACAGGATGTGCAGCACAAGCGTGTGCGAAAGCGGGACTTTTAAGTAAGGATGCTAAAAGATTAGCTGGTCAAGGTCTTGCAACTGTATGTGAACTTGTAGATATACCTCCTGTACTTCATATGGGTTCTTGTGTTGATATAAGCCGTATATTACATCTTGTAGGAGAAGTTGCTAAGTTCTTAAATGTTGATATACCTCAATTACCAGTTGTTGGAGCAGCACCTGAGTGGATGTCAGAAAAGGCAGTAGCTATAGGAACATATGTTGTTTCATCAGGAATAGATACATGGCTTGGAGTGGCGCCGCCTGTAACAGGAGGACCAAGAGTTTTAGAAATACTTACAAATGAACTTGAGAATATAGTTGGAGCTAAATTCTTTGTAGAGCCAGACCCTGTAAAAGCTGCAGGACAAATAATAGAAAGAATAGAACAAAAACGTAAGGTTTTAGAAGAAATGTTCGAGAAAAAGGAAGAATTAGCAAAAGCTTAAAAATAAACTGAGAAGGTGATAAAACATGAAAATAGCTGTAACAGGAAAAGGTGGAGTGGGAAAAACAACATTTTCAGCAATGCTTTCTAGAATATATGCAGACGAAGGTTATCGAGTTTTATCAGTTGATGCAGATCCTGATGCCAATTTAGCATTGGCATTGGGATTTCCTCAAAAGCTAATAGATGAAATAGTACCTATATCAGAAATGAAAAATTTAGTAGAAGAAAGAACTAGTGCACAAGCCGGAACGTTTGCTAAGATGTTTAAGATGAATCCAAAAGTTGATGATATACCTGATAGATATTGCAAGGAGTACAATGGAGTAGGGGTTCTTAGTATGGGAACTATTGATACGGGAGGATCTGGTTGTGTTTGCCCTGAACATGTACTATTAAAAAGACTTACTTCTCATTTAATTCTTCAAAATAAAGATGTAGTTGTTATGGATATGGAAGCTGGTATTGAACACTTGGCAAGAGGGACAGCTCAAGGTGTAGATGCCTTTATAGTAGTTGTTGAACCTGGAGAAAGAAGTCTTCAGACTTATAGAAAGGTAAAAAAACTAGGTGAAGATATAGGAGTAGGCAAAGTTTGGGTAGTCGCGAATAAGATAAGAAATGAAAAAGACGAATATTTTATATTAGATAATGTAAAAAAAGAAGAACTTTTAGGTTTTATATATTATAATGAAGATGTAATAAATTCAGATAGGCAAAATTTATCTCCTTATGATAATAGTGAAAAAACTAGAGAGGAGATAAAGTACATAAAACAAAAAATACAAGGGGGAATTTAAAATGAGTTTTAAATCTGATATTCAAATAGCTCAAGAAGCTAAGCCTCAAGATATAAGGGAAATTGCTAAAAAGCTTAACCTAACGGAAGAAGACATTGAGTTATATGGAAAATATAAAGCTAAAGTGGATTATAACTTATTAAAGAGAGAAACTGGCAAAAAAGCTAAGTTAATATTAACTACAGCAATAAATCCAACACCAGCTGGAGAAGGAAAGACAACTACAACTATAGGTGTTGCAGATGGACTTGCTAAGCTTGATAAAAATGTTTTGGTTGCTCTAAGAGAACCATCACTTGGACCTGTATTTGGAGTTAAAGGGGGAGCAGCAGGTGGAGGATATGCACAAGTTGTTCCAATGGAAGATATAAACTTACACTTTACTGGAGATTTTCATGCTATAGGTGCTGCAAATAATTTACTTGCAGCTATGATAGATAACCATATATATCAAGGAAACAAACTTGATATTGATCCAAGAAGAATAACTTGGAGAAGATGCGTTGACATGAATGATAGACAGTTAAGATTTGTAGTTGATGGACTTGGAGGAAAAGCCAATGGAATGCCAAGAGAAGATGGATTTGATATAACTGTTGCATCTGAAATTATGGCAGCATTTTGTCTTGCTAATAATATATCGGATTTAAAAGAAAGATTATCTAGAATAATAATAGGTTACAACAGATCGGGAGAACCTGTTACTGCTGGACAAATAAACGCTCACGGTGCTATGGCATCTCTTTTAAAAGATGCACTAAAACCAAACCTTGTACAAACGCTTGAAGGAACACCAGCATTCGTTCACGGAGGACCATTTGCAAATATAGCACATGGTTGTAACTCTGTAATAGCTACTAAGATGGCTATGCATTTTGCAGATTATGTAATAACAGAAGCTGGATTTGGAGCTGACCTTGGAGCTGAAAAATTCTTAGATATTAAATGTAGAATGGCTGACTTAAAGCCTGATGCGGTTATAATAGTTGCTACTGTTAGAGCTCTTAAATACAATGGTGGAGTAGCTAAGAATGATCTAAATGAAGAAAACTTAGAAGCTTTAGAAAAAGGACTTCCAAATTTATTAAAGCATGTTGAGAATATTACTAAGGTATATAAATTACCTGCAGTAGTTGCTATAAATAGATTCCCACTTGATACAGAAGCTGAACTTAACTTAGTTAAACAAAAATGTGAAGAATTAGGCGTTAACGTTGCTTTATCAGAAGTATGGGCAAAAGGTGGAGAAGGTGGAGTTGAAGTAGCTAAAGAAGTTCTTAGATTAATAGAAGAAGAAGAGAATGACTTTACTTTTGCATACGAGTCTAATATGCCTATTAAAGATAAGATAAGAGCTATAGCTCAAAAGGTATACGGAGCTGATGATGTAGACTTTACTCCAGCTGCAACTAAAGAAATAGAAAACCTTGAAAAAATTGGATTTGGAGAAATGCCTATATGTATGGCTAAGACTCAGTACTCATTAACTGATGATCAAACTAAGCTTGGAAGACCTACTGGATTTAATATAACTGTAAGACAAGTAACAGTTTCAGCAGGAGCTGGATTTATAGTAGCATTAACTGGTCAGATAATGAAGATGCCAGGACTTCCAAAAGTTCCTGCAGCAGAGAGAATAGATGTAGATGAAAATGGAACAATATCAGGATTATTCTAATAACAATAGGAGGAACTAATATGAAATTAATAGAGAAAAACTCTATCGAATTCGTTGAGGTTCTTGCTTCTAAAGCAGCTGTCCCTGGAGGTGGAGGGGCAGCAGCTTTGGTAGGAGCTATAGGAATGGCTCTTGGAAGCATGGTTTGCAACTTGACGATAGGAAAGAAAAAATATGCAGAATATGAAGAAGTAGTTAAAGAGGCATTAGAAAAAGCTACTAAAATTCAAGAAGAGTTGCTAAAAATGGTAGATGAAGATGCTGAAAACTTCCTACCTTTATCAAAAGCATATGGAATAAAAGCTAACACAGAAGAAGAAAAAAGAGAAAAAGATAAAGTAATGGAAGAAGCTTTAAAAACAGCATGTTCAGTTCCTATAGAAATAGTAAGAACTTGCTATAAAGCAATAAAGCTTCATGAAGATTTAGTTGGTAAAACATCTAAGCTTGCTATAAGTGATATCGGAGTAGGAGTACAGTGCTTAAGAGCTGCACTTATAAGTGGAAAGTTAAATGTTGCTATAAATATAAACTCTATAAAAGATCAAGAATATGTAAGCAAAGTTAAAGAAGAGACAGATAGATTAGTTTCTGAAGGAACTAAGATAGCTGATGAAGTTTATAAAAAAGTTGAACAAGAGCTTTGTAAATAAAAAGGGGGAACTTTAAATGGCAGATTCAGTAGTTATGGATAGTATTATAAAAGGAAAACCTGTTGCTGATAAAATATCAGAAGAATTAATAAAAGAAGTTGAAGGTTTAAAGGCTAAAGGAATAAATCCTAAACTTACAATAGTTAGAGTAGGCGCAAGAGGAGACGATTTAGCATATGAGAGAGGCGCACTTAAAAGATGTGAAAAAGTAGGAATATTAACAGAGGTTAAGGAACTTGCTGAGGATATAACTCAAGAAGATTACATAAATGAATTAAAAAAAGTAAATGAAGATGATTCAACTCATGGAATATTATGCTTTAGACCTCTTCCAAGGCATTTAAATGAAGAGCAAATAAAATATGTTATATCTCCTGAAAAAGACGTGGACTGCTTTAGCCCTGTAAATGCAGCAAAAGTTATGGAAGGAGATAAATCAGGATATCCACCATGTACACCTACTGCAGTAGTAGAAATATTAAAGCACTATGGGGTAGAACTTTCTGGTAAGAAGGTAGCTGTACTTGGAAGATCTATGGTTGTTGGAAAACCAGCTGCTATGCTTTTATTAAATGAAAATGCAACAGTTACTATATGTCATTCAAGAACTAAAGATTTAGAAAAAGTTACAAGTGAAGCTGATGTATTAGTAGCTGCTGTCGGAAGAGCTAAAATGGTTAAAGAAAGCTTTGTAAAAGAAGGAGCAGTAGTTATAGATGTTGGTATAAATGTTGATGAAGATGGAAAATTATGTGGAGATGTTGATACAGAGAATGTTAAAAATGAAGCATCTATGATAACACCAGTTCCTGCTGGGGTTGGATCTGTTACAACTTCTATACTTGCTAAACATATAGTTAAAGCTTGTAAAATGCAAAATAAAGCATAAAACAAGGGGGGAATAGAGATGATAATTTCAGAAAAAAAACCTTTAGAGGAAGTTCTAGAATATATAAAGGACGCTCAAAAGGTAATTGTTACAGGATGTTCACTATGTGCATCAACTTGTAAGGTCGGTGGAGAAGAAGAAATAGAAGAAATGAAAAGTATATTACAAGAGAATGGTAAAGAAGTTTTAGGGGTGAAGCTTTTAGATCCATCATGTAATTTATTAAAAGTAAAAAAAGATTTAAAATCTTTAAAACAAGAATTAAAAGAAGCTGATGCTATAATTTCTTTAGCTTGTGGAGATGGAACTCAAACAATAGCTAAAAATGTTAAAATTCCAGTATATCCAGGAAATAACACTATGTTTATTGGAGAAATTGAAAGAGTTGGTCAATACGCTGAATCTTGCAAAGCTTGTGGAGAGTGTGAGCTTGGATGGACTGGAGGTATCTGTCCAGTCACTATATGTGCTAAGGGATTATTAAATGGAGCATGTGGTGGAGCTAAGGATGGAAAGTGTGAGGTTAATCCTGAAAATGAATGTGCATGGATTATGATATATGAAAAATTAAAAGAATTAGACCAACTTGATAACTTAACGGCTATAAAACCAGCTAAAGACTATAAAAAATGTGCAAATCCAAGACATATAAACTTAAAGAAAAAAGAAGAATTAGCGAAAGCTTAGAAGGTTTAAAAGGGGGATTTGAGATGAGCTTATTAAAAAAAGCTTTAGAAAGTGGAGAATTCGGTGTTACAGCTGAAATGGCTCCTCCGAAAGGGATTGATTTTAAACACTTAATAGAGTGTGCAAGAATGATAAAGGGAAGAGTACAAGGCGTAAACGTAACAGATTTTCAATCAGCTGTTATGAGAACAACATCGCTTGCTACATGTAAGGTTTTAAAGGATGAGGGTCTTGAGCCTGTTCTTCAAATGACAGGAAGAGATAGAAATAGAATAGCTATACAGGGAGAATTATTATCTGCCGGTTTATTTGAAATTAAGAACATGTTAGCTTTAACAGGCGATCATACAGTAGTTGGAGATCATCCAGGAGCAAAGCCTGTTTATGATTTAGATTCAGTAGGAATACTTCAAACAGCTGAAACTCTAATGGATGGAGTTGATATGGTTGGAAATGAGTTAAAGGGTAAACCTGAATTTTACCTAGGTGCTTGTGTAACGCCGAGATATGCTCCTTTAGAAGTACAAATACTTAAAATGGAAAAGAAGATAAAGGCAGGGGCTAAATTCTTCCAAACTCAAGCAGTATTTGATATAGAAACTATGAGAGAATTTAGAGAAAAGACTAAGCATTTAGATTGCAAAGTATTAGCTGGAATAATACCACTAAAAAATGTTGGAATGGCTAGATTTATGAATGCCAATGTTCCTGGTATATACGTACCAGAAGAGGTTATAGAAAGAATAAAAGCTGCTGCTAATAGCGTAGAGATACTAGATGGAGCAACAGAGAAAGAAGTAAAGAAAATAAAAGCAGATGCTAGAGTTCAAGAGGGAATTAAAATTGCTGGAGAATTTATAAAAGAATTAAGAGCAGAAGGCTTATGTGATGGGGTACACATAATGGCAATCGGAGCTGAAGAAAATGTACCAGCAATACTAGATGCTGCTGGATTATAGAATTACTCAATAAAAATTATTAGACAGTCATATGTTGTTTTAACACAAAAACAGTAGGATGGCTTTATTTATACATATTCATGCATAAAAATACATAAAAAATGTATAAAAATAGAGGAAATTGGGGGATTTTAGATGAAAATAGCAGTAATAGGGGGAGGACCAGGAGGATACGTAGCGGCTATTAAGGCATCCATGATGGGTGCTGATGTTACACTAATAGAAAAGAAAAGAGTAGGTGGAACTTGCTTGAATGTTGGATGTATACCTACTAAGGCATTGCTAGCATGTTCAGAAATGTTAATGAATGTAAGAGAGTCTGAAAGCTACGGTATTAATATAGACGGAGATATAGATGCTGATTTCGAATCTATGATGGATAGAAAAGATAAAATCGTAGATCAGCTTGTAAAAGGGATAGAGTTTTTATTTGATAAAAAAGGTGTAAAGCTTGTAAATGGATTTGGAAAATTAATAAGCAAGAATGAGATAGCAGTTTCTAAAGAAGACGGATCAAAGGAAGTAATAAAAGCTGATAAAATAATACTTGCAACAGGATCTGTACCTATAGTACCTCCTATGTTCCCATATGATGGTGAAAAAGTTATAACTAGTGATGAGGCTTTGAACTTAAAGGAACTTCCAGAGTCTATGTTAATAGTTGGAGGAGGAGTAATTGGATGCGAATTTGGCCAATTCTTTAGAACTTTAGGAACTAAAGTTTCAATAGTTGAAATGGCGGATCAAGTTCTTCCTTTTGAAGATAAAGATGTTGCCAAACAGTTGCAAAGAAGCTTTAAAAAGGATAAAATTAAATTGTTAACAGGTAAAAAAATACAAATTTGTAACATTAAGGATGATGAAGTTGTAGCAAATCTTGATAATGGAAAATCTGTAGAAGCTGATATTATGCTAGTTTCTGTTGGTAGAAAACCTTACCTTGAAAATTTAGGAATAGAAGAACTTGGAATAAAAACAGAAAGAGGAAAAATAGTAGTAGATGAAAAGATGCAAACAAATGTAGATGGAATATATGCAATAGGAGATATAGTGGACAGCCCGTTCCTTGCACATGTAGCTTCAAAAGAAGGTATGATAGCAGTTGAGAATGCTCTTGGAAAAGATAAAAATATAAATTATACAGCTATTCCGAGATGTGTATATACAGAACCTGAGGTTGCAGGAGTTGGACTTACTGAAAAGCAATTAGAGGAAAAAGGTATACAGTATAAGATAGGTAAATTCGAGTTTAGAGGACTTGGAAAAGCTCAAGCAATAGGAAAATTCCAAGGGTTTATAAAGGTATTAGCAGATAATGAAGATAAGATAGTGGGAGCTTCTGTAGTGGGTCCTCATGCTACCGATTTGCTAACAGAGCTTACTTTAGCTGTTAACTTGGGCCTTACTGTAGAACAAGTTGGAGATGTTATTCATCCTCATCCAACCTTATCGGAGGGATTAATGGAAGCTTTACATGATGTACATGGAGAATGTGTACATTCAGTTACAAAAGCAAAAGCTGACGCTTAGTAAAGATAGAGCTTTATTAAAAGCTCTGTCTGAGATATGAGTTAGGGGGTAGAGTTATGGGATATACAATAGCTGTAGCAGGAAAAGGTGGAACTGGAAAAACTAGCTTGACAGGGCTTTTAATAGACAATTTAGTCAAACAAGGAGAAAATCCAATACTTGTTGTCGACGCAGATGCAAATGCAAACATAAACGAAGTATTAGGTGTAGATGTAGAATGCACTATAGGAGAAATAAGAGAAGAAGTAAATCAAAGAGAAATCTCTGGAAATGGATTTCCTGGAGGTATGACTAAAGCTCAATATTTAAAGTATAAACTAAATACTTCTGTAACAGAAGGAGATGGATACGATCTTTTGGTTATGGGAAGATCAGAAGGTCAAGGTTGTTACTGTTATGTAAATGGAGTTTTAAGAGAGCAAACAGACTCACTATCTGATAGCTATAAGTACTTAGTTATAGATAATGAAGCTGGAATGGAGCATTTAAGTAGAAAAACTACTAAACATATAGATACTTTATTCCTTGTAAGTGATTGTTCAAGAAGAAGTATTCAAGCTGTTGGAAGAATTAAAGAACTTGTAAAAGAGCTTGATTTGAAAGTCAGTAATATACATCTAATAGTTAATAAAGCAATAGGTGGACAATTGCATGAAGGGGTAAAAGAAGAAATTGCAATTCAAAATTTAAATTTAATAGGTGTAGTTCCAATGGATGAAATGATATATGAATATGATTCAAGTGGAATACCACTAGTTAAGTTACCAGAAGATAACAAGTCTAAATTAGCTATTAAAGAAATATTATCAAAAATAGAAATTTAAAAAGTAGTTATTAAGGGGGCGATTTTTGTGGCATTTAAGATGTCTGTTCAAAAATATGCAGGAAAAATTTCGGAAGTTGAAATTGGAACTGGAGAAAAAGCTTTAAAATTAGGTGGAGAAAATGCAATGCCATTTTACAGTTTTGATGGAGATTGTGGAAATATAGCTAAAATGGGAGTAGAAATATTAGATGTATTCCCAGAGAATTGGATAGAGCCATTAAAAGATTTATACAAGGATGTAGCTGAAAATCCAGTTGAGTGGGCTAAGTTTGTAGAAAAAGAAATGGAACCTGATTTTATATGCTTGAAGTTTGAAGGAGCTGATCCTAACGGATTAGATAGATCTGCTGAAGAGTGTGCACAAATTGCAAAGGATGTAGTAGAAAGTATTGAGATACCTTTAGTTATTTCAGGGTGTAATAACTTTGAAAAAGATGCTAAGGTATTTGAAAAGGTAGCAGCATCTGTTGATGGGAAAAATTGTTTATTCTTAGCAGCAGTTGAAGAAAACTATAAGGCAGTAGGAGCAGCAGCTGGTCTTGCCTATCCTCATAAGGTAGGAGCTGAGTCTTCTGTTGATATAAACTTAGCGAAACAATTAAATGTACTATTGAATCAACTTGGAGTTAAAGAAGAAAACATAGTTATGAATATAGGTTGTTCAGCAGTAGGATATGGATATGAGTATGTTGCTACAACTATGGATAGAATCAGACTTGCAGCATTTGGTCAAAATGATAAAACACTTCAAATGCCTATAATAGCACCTGTTTCTTCTGAAACTTGGTCAGTTAAAGAATCTGTTGCTGATGTTGAAGATGCTCCAGAGTGGGGATGCAAAGAAGAAAGAGGAATAACTATGGAAATATCAACTGCATCTAGTATGCTAGTAGGGGGAGCAAATGCAGTGATACTTCGTCATCCGAAATCTTTAGAAACTATGAAGAAATTTGTATGTGAATTAGCATAATAAATAGAGGTTAAGGGGGAAAGAAAAATGGCTTTAAAAGGATTAGATATATTTAAATTATCTCCAAAGAAAAACTGTAAGGATTGTGGATTTCCAACATGTATGGCGTTTTCTATGAAGGTTGCAGCAGGAGCAACTGAAATATCAAAATGTCCTCATATGAGTGATGAAGCTTTAGCTAAGCTTTCAGATGCTACTGCACCACCTATGAAAACTTTAACTATAGGTAAAGGTGAAAATGAGTATAAGCTAGGTGGAGAAACAGTACTTTTCAGACATGAAAAGACTTTAGTTAATAGAAATAGATTTGCAGTGTTATTATCTGACTCTATGGATGATGAAACTGTAAATAATAAGATAGAGAACATTAAAAAAGTTGACTACATAAGAATCGGTGAACAAATGAAGGTTGAAATAGCTGCCTTAAAATACACTGGTAATAAAGAAAACTACATTAAATTAATAAATAAAGTGAAAGACAGTGAAATAAAAGTAGCTTATATGTTAATTTGTGAAGATGTAGATGTATTGAAAGAAGCTCTTGAAATAGTTAAGGGAGAAAACCCTATAGTTTATGGAGCAAACAAAGAGAACTACAAAGAAATGGTAGAACTTGTTAAAAATGATAAACTAGCATTAGGTGTTAGAGGAGAAAATCTTGAAGAGTTATATAGTTTAGTAGAAGATATTCATAAACTAGGATACAAAGAGTTAATATTAGATCCTACTAGTAAGAATATGAAAGAAGCATTTACTAATGCAGTTCAAATAAGAAGAATTGCTTTAAAAGAGGGAGATAGATCATTTGGATATCCTTCAGTTGTATTCGCTAATGAGATTGCCAAAGGTGATAAGAATATGGAAGTTGCTATATCTTCTTTATTCACAGTTAAGTATGGATCTATAATAGTTCTTGATGATATAGATTATGCTAGAGCGCTTCCTTTGTTTGCTCTAAGACAAAATATATATACAGATCCTCAAAGACCTATGAGAGTTGAACCTAAGATTTATCCTATAAATAACCCAGATGAGAATTCTCCGGTTCTTGTAACTGTTGACTTTGCACTTACTTACTTCATAATAGCTGGAGAAATAGAAAGATCTAAGGTTCCAATGTGGCTTGCAATACCAGATGCAGGAGGATACTCTGTTTTAACAGCTTGGGCTGCTGGTAAATTCGGAGGAAGTAGTATTTCAAACTTTATTAAAGAAAGTGGAGTAGCAGAACAAACTAAATGTAGAAAGCTTATAATACCTGGAAAGGTAGCTGTTTTAAAGGGTGATATTGAAGATAATTTACCTGGATGGGATGTTGTTATAGGAACTAATGAAGCTATGGAACTTCCTAAATTCTTAAGAGATTTTAATGAAGAATTAAGAACTGCTAAAGCTTAATTAAAAATAGGAAGGATTTATCCTTCCTTCATTATAAAAGGGGGTAATTATTAATGGGAAAATTTATGATAATAGGAGAGAGAATCCACTGTATTTCACCAACTATAAGAAAGGCGCTAGAAGAAAAAAATCCTGAGCCAATTTTAAAAAGAGCTAAAGAGCAAATAGACGCAGGAGCTCATTACATAGACTTTAATATAGGACCAGCAGAAAGAAATGGAGAAGAATTAATGACTTGGGGAGTTAAGTTAATTCAAGAAAACTTCAATAATATACCTATAGCTTTAGATACCGCTAATAAAAAAGCTATTGAAGCAGGTCTTAAGGTTTACAATAGAGAAAATGGAAAGCCTATCATAAATTCTGCTGATGCAGGACCAAGATTTGATCTTATAGATTTAGCTGCTGAGTATGATGCTATGGTAATTGGACTTTGTGCTAAAGAAGGTATTCCAAGAGATAATGATGAGCGTATGGCTTATTGTACTCAAATATTAGAAAGAGCTATGGAACTTGGAATGGATCCAGAAGATATATTATTTGATCCATTATGTCTTGTTATAAAAGGTATGCAAGAAAAGCAAATGGAAGTTTTAGAGGCAATAAGAATGATGAGCGAGATGGGACTTAAAACTACTGGAGGACTTTCTAATGTATCAAATGGTGCTCCAAAAGATATAAGACCAAAGCTAGATACAGCATTCTTAGCTATGGCAATGGCAAATGGATTTAGCTCAGCAATAATAAATCCATGTGATAAAGAACTTTCAGAAATGATAAAATCTTGTGATGTAATAAAAGAAAATATATTATACGCTGACTCTTATTTAGAATTATAGAGAATGTAAAATAAATATTCGGGGGGATAGAAAAATGAGTTTATTTAAAACTATATTCACAGGATCTAACCAAGCATTAGACGCGGCTACGGATTTTTTAAATAAAAGTATAGAAGAAAAAGGAATTGATCATAAAGTTGCTTTTCCTGATACTGCATATTCACTTCCTATTATATATGCAGCTACTGGACTTAAAATGGAAAGTTTAGCTGACCTTCAAAAAGCATTAGGAGTTGTTAAAAGTTTAATAGGTGAAGAAAAAGAAAACCTAGAAAATGGACTTAATGCAGGTCTTGGAACAGCTGTTGCAGCCGAAGTTATAGAAGCTATTAAATACTCTACTATGGATGCTCCTTATGAAGCACCATGCGCAGGACATATAAGTGACCCTATAATTCGTTCTCTAGGCGTTCCTCTAGTTACAGGAGATATACCTGGAGTTGCAGTTGTATTAGGAGAATGTCCTGATGCTGAAACAGCAGCAAAGGTTATAAAGGATTATCAATCTAAGGGTCTTTTAACATTCTTGGTTGGTAAGGTTATAGATCAAGCTATAGAAGCAGATGTGAAGATGGGTCTTGATTTAAGGGTAATACCTTTAGGATATGATGTTACATCTGTAATACACGTTGTATCTGTAGCTGTTAGAGCAGCTCTTATATTCGGAGCATTGGAGCCAGGTAATTTAGAGGGATTATTAGATTATACTCTTAATAGAGTTCCAGCATTTGTAAATGCGTTTGGACCATTAAGTGAGCTTGTTGTATCTTGTGGAGCTGGAGCTATAGCTTTAGGATTCCCTGTTATAACAGATCAAGATGTATTTGAAGTTCCAACTAGATTATTAACTCAAAAAGATTATGATAAATTCGTAGCTACATCACTTGAAGCTAGAGAAATAAAGATAAAAATAACTGAAATTCCTATACCAGTAGCATTTGCTGCAGCATTTGAAGGAGAAAGAATTAGAAAAGGAGATATGTTTGCAGAATTTGGTGGAGGAAAAACAGAGTCTTGGGAATTAGTTTTAAAAAGAGAGCTTTCTGAAATTGAGGACCATAAGATTGAAGTAATAGGACCTGATATAGATACTATTGAAGAGGCACCGGGAAGATTACCTCTTGCTGTAATTGTAGAAGTTGCTGGTAAGAATATGCAAGAAGATTTCGAGCCTGTACTTGAAAGACGTATCCATTACTTTATGAACTACACTGAAGGCGTAATGCATGTAGGTCAAAGAGATATAACTTGGATAAGAATAGGTAAAGAAGCAAATGAAAAAGGATTTAGATTAAATCATATAGGTGAAGTTTTATATGCTAAGATGATGGATGAATTTGCATCTGTTGTTGATAAGTGTCAAGTAACTATAATAACTGAGCCTGAAAAAGTAGCAGAACTTAGAGGTAAATATGCTACTCCAAAATATGAAGCAAGAGATGCAAGACTTGCATCATTAACAGATGAGAGTGTAAATGATTTTTATTCTTGTAACCTATGTCAGTCATTTGCTCCAGCTCATGTATGTATAGTAACTCCAGAAAGACTAGGTCTTTGCGGAGCTGTAAGCTGGTTAGATGCTAAGGCTACTAAAGAATTAGATCCTACAGGACCTTGTCAACCAGTACCAAAAGATGGTGTTGAGGATGAGAAAGCGGGAGTTTGGAGTGCTGTTAATGAAACTGTAGCTCAAATTTCTCAAGGTGCAGTAGAGAGAGTAACTCTTTATAGTATAATGGAAGATCCTATGACTTCTTGTGGATGTTTTGAGTGTATATGTGGAATAATGCCAGAAGCTAATGGACTTGTAATAGTTAATAGAGAGCATGGAGGAATAACACCTCTTGGAATGACATTTGGAGAACTTGCATCTATGACAGGAGGAGGAGTTCAAACTCCAGGATTCATGGGTCATGGTAGACAATTTATTTCATCTAAGAAATTCGTAGCAGCTGAAGAAGGAACAAGAAGAATAGTTTGGATGCCAAAAGAATTAAAAGATTATGTAAGAGAAAAATTAGATGCTACTGCTAAAGAGTTATATGGAGTAGAAAACTTCACAGATATGATATGTGATGAGACTATAGCTACTGAGTCTGAAGATGTATTGGCATTCTTAGAAGAAAAAGGCCATCCAGCATTACAAATGGAAGAAGTTATGTAAGGGGGGTATATCAATGAATTGTCCATCTGTTTTAAAATACACTAAAAATCATACTTGGGTAAAAATAGAAGGCGATGAAGCTTATATAGGAATCACTGACTATGCTCAAGATCAATTAGGTGAAATCCTATTTGTTGAGATGCCAGAAGTGGAAGATGAAATAGAAAAAGGAGAAGAATTTGGAGTAGTTGAATCTTCAAAGGTAGCATCTGATCTATTGGCACCTATATCTGGTGAAGTTTTAGAAATTAATGAGAAATTAGATGATGAGCCAGAATATATGAATGAAAATGCATATGATGCATGGATTATAAAAATAAAAATAAATGATATGTCTGAGGTAGATGAATTATTAGATTCTAATGATTATGAAACTGCTTTAGCATAAATAAAAAAATAAACTTCCCTAGGGCTTTCCTGGGGAAGTGTTTTTTGGAGGGATATAAAGTGATAAAGGTAAAATTTATGCCAGAAAATATAGAAGTTAGCTGTGAATATAAAGATAATTTACTTGAAATAGCTAGAAAAGGAAATGTTTTTATAGATGCACCTTGTAACGGAAATGTATCCTGCGGAAAATGTAAAGTAAAGATTATAAATGGAAGAGTAGACACTAAAAAAACTACTCATATAACGGATGAAGAGTTTGATAATGGATATGTGTTAGCATGTAATAGTAAGGTTGTAGAAGATATACAAGTAGAAGTACCTAGTAAATTGTCATCTTCTATGGATAAAATGAAAATAGAAGATTCTACTAGCAACGTATATAAGAAACTACTTCAAAAATGTAAAGAATTAATATCTAACAATAACATGGAGTTCAAATCATATGTTAGAAAAGATTATGTAAATATAGAATTACCAAATCTTGATGATAATATATCTGATTTTGATAGAATAAAAAGACATTTAAGACATAATTTTGGATATGAAAAGATCACTTGTAAGATAGAAACTATAAGAAAGGTTCCGAGTACGTTGAGAAAAGGGGACTTTAAAGTTACAATAACTCATATACCAAAAGGAAATAATTCTACTAATATAGTAAATATAGAAGAAGGTGATACAACCGATAAGTTCTATGGAGTTGCGCTAGATATAGGAACGACATCGGTGGCAGCATGTATAGTAGATCTGTGTAAAGGGAAAATAGTGGCCAAAGCTTCTTCGGGAAATGCTCAAATAAAGTATGGTGCAGATGTTATAAATCGAATTATATATTCAACTAAAAATGATGGCCTTGAAAAATTAAACAAAGCTATAATACATGAAACTATAAATCCTATTTTGAAAAACATGTACAATGAGTTGGGTATTGATAAAAATGATATTGTAGCACTTGTAGCTGGTGGAAATACAACAATGACGCATTTGCTTTTGAATGTATATCCTGATTACTTGAGAATGGAACCTTATATACCAGCATTTTCAAAATCTCCTTACATGCAAGCTAAAGAGCTTGAAATCGAAATTAATAATGATGCATATATATATATAACTCCTTGCGTTGCAAGTTATGTAGGTGGTGACATTACAGCAGGTGTATTATCATCAGGAATTTGGTCATCTGATGATAATGTTTTATTCATAGATTTGGGAACAAATGGAGAAATAGTGTTTGGGAATAAAGATTATTTAATGACATGTGCTTGCTCTGCTGGACCTGCATTTGAGGGGGGAGAGATAAGCTGTGGAATGAGAGCATCAAGTGGTGCTATTGAGAAGATTAGAATAGATAAAAATACATTAGAACCAACTCTTACAATCATATCAAATGATAAGCCGCAGGGAATATGTGGTTCTGGAATAATAGATTTAATAGCAGAAATGCTTATAAATAATATTATTGATAGAAGAGGAAAAATAAATAAAAATATAGGTTCTGATAGAATAAGATTTGATGAAAATGAAATAGGAGAATATGTACTTGCTTTTAAAGAAGATTACAATATAGAGAGTGATATAGCTATAACAGAAGTAGATATAGATAGCTTTATAAGAGCTAAGGGAGCTGTTTACTCTGGAATAATGACGTTAGTTGAAAGCCTAGGTATGGATTTTGACATGATAGATAAAGTATTGATAGCTGGAGGTATAGGAAGTAGCTTGAATATAGAAAAATCTATACTAATAGGAATGCTTCCAGATGTAGATAAAACAAAATATTCTTATATAGGAAATAGCTCTTTGATGGGATGTTATCTTGCTTTAACTAGTGAGGATGCAAGATGTAAGCTTGAGGAATGTTCAGATTCTATGACTTATGTAGAACTTAGCGTATATCCAAGTTATATGGATGAGTTTATATCAGCTTGTTTTTTACCGCATACTGATATAGAAAAATTTCCTAGTGTAAAACATATGTTGGGGTGTTAGTATGAAGCTTGAAGACAAGATGAGTAGAGCTCTTAAAATTAAAGAAAGTAACTTTGGGAAAAATATTATATTTTCATATCCAAATAAGACATTAGCTGTTACTACTACAGGAAATGATTGTAGTCTAAAATGTGCTCATTGCAATGGACACTATCTTAAAAATATGACGGATATAAATGAAATAGATGAAAAGATTAAGCACAGAAATATTGATAGCTTTTTGATAAGCGGGGGGTGCTCTTTTGATGGGCAGGTACCTATTATAAATCATATAAAAGATATTGAGGTTTTAAAAAATAAGGGATACAAAATTAATGCTCATCTAGGTCTTATGGATGAGCATGATATAAAAAAAATATCAGGTTATATAGATGTAGCTTCTTTCGATATTTTATTGAACGATGAAACTATAAAAAATGTATATAAAATAGATAAGAAAAAACAAGATTATATAAAATCATACGAGATATTAAAAAAATATACTAGAGTAGTTCCTCATATTTGCATAGGCATAGACTCTGGTCAAATAAAAGGAGAGTACGATGCTTTAGAATATTTAGAAACTCAAAATCCGGATAGTATAACGTTTATAGTTTTAATTCCAACTAAAGGAACCGAGTTTGAGAAAATTCAACCACCTAAAATAGAAGATGTAATAGAGATTATATGTGAAGCTAGAATGAAATTTCCTAACATACACATAAACTTAGGGTGTATGAGACCAAGAGGTAAATATAGAAAACAATTAGATAAGATGGCTATATTAAGCGGAATAAATAATATAGTAATGCCGTCTAAAGAAGCTATAGAAGAAGCCATGAACATAAAGTGTAATATACAAAAGCTAGAAAGGTGTTGTGTATTATGATAAATCTATCTTATGGAAGTGCTATTGAACTTGGGTTGGTTAATGCTACTATGGAAATAAACCCTACTACTGCTTATATAATGATTGGAAATGGATGTGATAATAAGTGTGCTTTTTGTTCTCAATCAATAGAGAGTACATCTAGAAAAGATAGACTTTCTAGAGTCCTTTGGCCCGAATTTAGTAAAGAGGAGTCACTAAAAGCTCTGCTAAATTATAGTGGAGAAAATATAAAGCGAATTTGCATTCAAGCTATGGGAACTGATGAAGCATTAAAACAGTCAAAGGAATTTATAAAATACATAAAGCAAAGTCTTAAATTTCCAATATCTTTGTCGGCAAAGGTTGAGACTGAAGAGGAGGTTAAAGAGGTATTTGATATTGGTGTAGACAAGATAGGTCTTGCAATAGACGCCGCAAATAAAGAACTATATGAAAAGATAAAGGGAAATAATTTTTATAAAAAAGTAAAATTTATAAAGGAAATGGCAAGTAGATATAAAGGAAAGATAAGTACTCACATAATAGTAGGTCTTGGAGAAAGTCATGAGGATATATTTGATTTATATCAGGACTTTATTAATAATAACGTAACTGTAAGCCTTTTTGCATTTACGCCTATTAAAGGGACTAAACTTGAAAATCAGAAACAGCCAAGCATAAATGACTATAGAAAGATCCAACTTATGACATACTTAATAAAGCGTGGACATAAAAAACAAGATTTTAAGTTCATAAATAGAGAATTAAAAGAGATAAATAATATAAGACCGGAAGAAAATGATGATATAAAAAGAGGAATACCTTTTATAATATCTGGATGCAAAGGTTGTAACAGACCATATTATAACGAGAGACCTGGAGGAACTATATATAATTATTCCAGACAATTAACAGATAAAGAATGCTTAAGAGCTATATCAGAGCTTGAAATGAACATAGAGGTGGTATAATTGCAAAAGTGGAGAGTAATAAGAAATAGGGCATACGATGGATATATGAATATGGCTATAGACGAAGCTATTATGAATGCATATAAAGAAGAAAGAGTAGACCCTACTATAAGATTTTATACTTGGAAACCAGCTTGTGTTAGTATAGGATATTTTCAAAAAATGGAAGACGAAATAGATATAAATATATGCAAAAAACTTGGAGTTGATTTTGTTAGAAGAACAACAGGAGGAAGGGCAGTTTTGCATGATAATGAACTTACATACAGCATAGTTGTAGATGAAAAGAATCCATTGATGGATGGAGGAATAATGCAAACTTATAGGTATATAAGTGAAGGACTGGCAAATGGACTTAAGGTGAGTGGCGTGGATATAGATCCACTAACTCGAGCTCATAAAGATATAAAAAGTGATAAAAGTGCTGTATGCTTTAATTCTAAGTCTCATTATGAAATAAGTATAAATAATAAAAAGGTAGTCGGCAGCGCTCAAACTAGGAAGGAAGGAATAATTCTACAACATGGATCTATTGTTTTAGATTTTGATGTAGATAAATTGATCTCTATTATAAAAATAGATGAGTCAAAGAAAGAAAAGTTAAAAAGAGTAACATTGAAAAAAGCTAGCGGAATAGAAAATGAACTAGGAAAGAAAGTAGATATAAACATTTTACAGGAAAATATCATTAAAGAATTAGAGCAGCATTTTAATATAGAAATATATGAAGATGAGTTATCTGATTATGAAATAAAACTTGCAAAACAGTTGTATGAAAAATACTCAAATGATGATTGGAATAAAAAGAGATAATATTGATAAAACAAAATTAACATGTTATACTTTAATAAGAAGATAATAGAATAATACATAGAGATCATGAAGATTTCTTTAAGGCTTTTTGAAGAGAGCTTTAAGGGAATCTTTTTGTCTATTAATAGGGGAGGAATTATAAAATGTGTGAATCAACAGCTTATTTATGTAAAGAAGATGGTCTTGAAAAAGTAATGGAAAATGTAGTGTATATGAAGCCTGAAAATGGAAAAGTATACTTGGCAGACTTATTAGGAGATCAAAAAATTATAGATGGTGAAGTTAAAGAAATTAGACTTATAGATCACAAAATAATTATAGAAGAGAAGTAAATAATAAACTTGGGGGATAAAATATGATTATAGCTGTAGTTGACGGAATGGGTGGAGGAATAGGATCTCAAATAGTGAGTAGTTTAAGAGATGAATTACCTTCTTACATAGAAATATACGGACTTGGAACTAACTCGATAGCAACTTCATCTATGATGAAAAGCCATGCTAATAAAGGAGCTACAGGTGAGAATGCTATATGTGTATCTTCTAAAAAAGCAAATGTTATAATAGGACCGATGTCTATAGTTATTCCGAATTCTATGATGGGTGAGGTTACAAGTAGAATGAGTGAAGCTATATCAGATTCAGAAGCATTAAAAATATTATTGCCTTTGATTCCAGAAGATTTTGAACTTGTAGGACTTGAAAATAAACCTTTAATTCTTTTGATAAAGGATGCTGTAAAGCTTATAAAAAAAGAATTTAATATAAAATAGGGGGATAAATATGAATAAATTTGAAAAGAGATACCATCATACTAATGATCATGATCATGAAATTTCTGGTCATCATCACAGTCTTCATTCTCATAATGATGAAGACAAGGAAGAAAAAACTTTAAGAGTTCTTTTAGCACATTGGGTTAAGCATAATAAATCTCATGAGGAGAGTTTTAAAGAGTGGGCTGATAAATCAAAAGAAATGGGTAAAGATGAAGTTGCTAAGAATATAGAAAAAGCCATAGAATATATGGAAAAAGCTAATGACATGTTAGTAGAAGCTAAAAAAAATATGTAATTTTAATATCATATTAACCATTGACAAGCTTTGGTTAATATGATATTATTATTTTAGTCAAGTGAACAATATGCGGGTGTAGCTCAGTGGTAGAGTTCCGGCCTTCCAAGCCGGCTGCGAGGGTTCGACTCCCTTCACCCGCTCCATATGGAGAAGTACTCAAGTGGCTGAAGAGGCTCCCCTGCTAAGGGAGTAGGTCTTTTACGGGGCGCGAGGGTTCAAATCCCTCCTTCTCCGCCAGTATTAAAACAACTTATATTAATATAAGTTGTTTTTTTATTAACATAAAAACTTGTTTAAAGCATACAAAAATGTAATAATACATAAGATTATGTTTAATCATATAAAAAATAGGTATAGCATAAAATATTATAATAAGAAGTATCTTTGATTTAAAGTTGAATTGATTAATCTTAAATTGGAGGACGAAATGTTAAATAGAATAAAAAGTAATATAGAGAATGAAAAGATTAAGATGCAGAATGATGAGTTGAGAATAGAAAATGTTAATTTAAACAAAGAACTTCAAGAGTATAAAGCTACAAATTGGATATTAAGTCAGGTTATAAAAGCATCTGGAACTATTGATTCTTTTGAAGGGTTAATGAGAAATATTACAGATATACTTATGGGAGTTTTAGGTGTAGATACATGCAGTATATGGATGAAGAGCAATAGTATAAATAGATACACATCTTATTCAAGAAGTATATACAACAGTAATGAATATGAGATAAATAGCTGCAGTTACTTTCCGGATGATATTTTAAAAATAAAAGAAACTAAGACGTTGGATGTAAGCAATAAAAACTTTAGTTTCTGTAAAGGTCAAAATGTTAACTCTATATTAATATCTCCGTTAGATGATTTTAGAACTAATATAAGGATGGGCGTTATAATATTGGAGCATAGAAATAAGAATTTTTTTAATAAAAATACTAAGAGTTTCTTCGATATACTTTCTATACAATTAAGTATAGCGGCTGTTAATTCTAAGTTGTTTGAAAGAGTAAATGAAATAACAAACAAAGATCCTCTTACAAGATGTTATAATAGAAAATATTTTGAAAAAATTATTTCGGAAGATTTATCAGAACGAGAGTATACACTAGCTGTATTTGATTTAGATAATTTTAAGATAATAAATGATTTATTTGGTCATAAAAAAGGCGACGATGTATTGATATATATAAGTGAAATGGCAAGAAAAATAATTGAAGATCACGAAGGTTATTTAATACGTATAGGCGGAGATGAATTTGTTATTATATTGTATAAGTCGATTGAGGAGTCTATTGGAATACTAGAAAAGTTGAGACAAGGCGTACCAAATCTTGATATAATAAGAGATACAGGTCTAGATATAACTATGACTATAGGTGTTGCATCTTCAAAATTAGTAGATGGAGCTGATAAAATATTTAATCTTGCAGATATGGCACTTATAGAGGGTAAGAAAAATAATTGCAAAAATAAAATTCATATAGCTTCAATCTGAAAAAATGTATCTCAAAACATAGAGATACATTTTTTTATTGGAATTTTAAAAAATATTTTTGAATAAGTGAGATGCTACAGATAATATGTTGTCTTCTAAAACATCGGAGTCTATTTTTAGTGGAACTATTTTATCGTGTTTAAAGAATACAACTTTATTATTATTAGATGTTGTCGCATATGATACATTTAATTCTACTGTAATTTTTTGATTAGAGCCTAGTATGGAATACTCATCTTCATATATCTGTATGTTAATAGGTATAATATCTTTGGACATATATTCTATATAGATAAAATTGCCTTTGAATTTATATTTTGATAGTTTTAATTTTAGATTTGTATCTAGATAATCTATATTTAGGTACGTTTCGCTTGAATCGATTATGTCTTGTACTTTAAATAATTTTGCTAAGTAATAGATATCTTCGTAATTGTGAAGAAGTATCTTTTTCTTTAATGATTCATTTTTAGTTGATTCAAATTCTTTGTACATATCAACACTTTCTTTTCCTGATATAGTATCCTCTCTTTTTATATCCAATAAACTCTCTACTGTTTTTAATTTGCAGTTTTCAAGATTTAATTTTTTTTGATATGGTTTTACTATTTTGAGTATATCCATATCGTTAGTTTTATCTATAAAGAAATTTAAATCGTTTTTTTCAAACCTTTTATTTAAAAAAGGAATATCAAATCTATGTCCATTAAATGTTATGTGCTTATCAAATGTTTTAAATACTTCTTTGAAATAAAATAAAAGTTCCTTTTCATCATCAGTATTGTGTGCAAAAAATTGCTTGATTATTGTTTGGTTATCTTTTATATATAATATACCTATTAATATTACTTTGTTGTACTTAGGACTAAGACCTGTGGTTTCTATGTCAAATACACAAGTATTTTTAGGGATATCTATTATTTCGTCTATTTTATAGGTTATAACTTCCATTTAAATCACCTCGAGTAGTTTTGCTTTTGTTAAATATGACTATAATAATAATATCATATAGATTTTGATGCTTGAATGAGAATTTTAAAAGTTATATTATAGTAATTAGGTGATGAATATGAATTGTGAGAGTTTAAATGAAAATCAAAATATAGCTGTTAATCACTTTAAAGGACCATGTATGGTAATAGCTGGTCCGGGTTCTGGAAAAACAAGGGTTATAAGCTATAGAATAAATAATTTGGTTCAAAATTTTAAGATTAGGCCTGAGAATATATTAGCTATCAGTTTTACTAAGGCTTCTTCTACTGAAATGAAGGAAAGAAGTATTAGGTTATCTTCTAATAGTTTAATAAATAGAGTCAATTTTGGGACTTTTCATTCTGTGTTTTTTAGAATTCTTAGGGGATTTAAAAATTATCAACTCGATAATTTATTAGATGAAAATAAAAAAATGTATACTATAAAGAATATATTAAAGAGTATGGATGTTGAGAATTATCAGGAAGAGGATGTTATAAAGGGTGTTATAAATGAAATATCATTTCTTAAAAATGAATTGTTGGATCCTCATGATTTTGATTCTTGCGTAGTGTCTAATGATGAGTTTTTAAAAGTGTATTCTATGTATGAAAATTATAAGAGTGATATGAAAAAAATAGATTTTGATGATATGTTAATACATACTTATAATCTTTTAAAAGAGGATGAATACATACTTAATTTAATTAGGAATAAGTATAAATACATATTGGTAGATGAATTTCAGGATATAAATAAGGTTCAATTTGAGGTTTTGAAGATGATATCAAAGCCGGGTAACAATATATTTGTTGTTGGAGATGAAGATCAAAGTATTTATGGATTTAGAGGTGCTAGACCTGATTTCTTATTAGAATTTAAAAATTATTTTGCAAACTCTAAGTACATAGTGCTCGATTTAAATTATAGATCTACTGATGTGATAATCAATACATCAAATAAGCTTATTAGAAACAATAATAACAGGTATGATAAGGTTATAAAGTCTGTTAAGGGAAAAGGTGATAGCATATTGTTCTTATCACCAGAGGATTCTGAAGATGAGGCTAGAAAAGTTGGAAGCTTAATTATTGAAAATATCAATAGTAACAATATGAGTTATAGTGATTTTAGCGTCATATATAGAACCAATATACAGTCAAGAGCTCTTGTAGATGTATTTATGGATATGAATATACCGTTTGTAATAAGGGATACGGTTGTTAGTATATATGATCATTGGGTTAGCAAGGATATTATAAGCTATTTGAGTGTAGCTTTATATAGTGGATTAAAGGATGAATTATCTAGAATTATAAATAAGCCGTTTAGATATATATCTAAGGAAAGCATAAAAATAGCCATGGCAGATGGCGACTTCTTAACCAATATAAAAACTAAAGCAAATCTGAATAAGTGGCAGATAAAGACTATAGAAGATTTAGAACTAGACCTTGATTATATAAGTAGGATATCTCCAAAGGATGCTATATCCTATATAAGGACAAGTCTTGAATATGATAGATACTTAATAGAGTATTGTCAGAAGAGAAAGATAAAGACCACAGGTTTATTTGAAATATTAAATGAAATAGAAGGTGGAGCATCAAACTACAAGACTATAGAAGATTATTTAGATCATATAAGTAAGGTTAAAGAAGAAATTTTAAATCAGAAGAAAGACGATAATAAGGATAAGGTCGTTTTAACTACTATTCACTCTGCTAAAGGTCTAGAGTTTAAGAATATATTTATAATAGGAGTTATTGAAGGGGTTATACCTCACGAAAAATCTGTTGAAGGTAATGATGATGTTGAGGAAGAGAGAAGACTTCTTTATGTGGCTATGACAAGGGCCATGGATAAGCTTCATATATCAAGTCCTCAATATAAATATGGAAAAAGAGCTTTTGCATCCAGGTTTATGGAAGAAATCAATGAACCATCTGATGAAGAACTAGACGCTATAAAAAAAGGAGATATAATAAACCATAAAAAGTTCAAAAGAGGAAAAGTAATAAACAAAAGTGATAATATGATAGAAATAGAATTTAAAGATGATATAAAAATATTGAACTATAGGGTGTGCATTAGAAATAAATTAATAGAGAAAGTATAAGAAAAATCGCAGAGTTTGCGATTTTTTTTATTGTAGTAACATCGGTTACGGAAAACTATACTAAAATGATATACTATATACGTATTCGAGCAATTAAAGCAAACAAAATTTAAATAGATGAGAGGAGTAGGTTGAATGTTTAACTTATTTGGAAAGAAAGAAGAAGTGAAAAATACTAAAGAGGCATGTCCAATGTTTTGTTATCAGTGTGAGCAAACACCAGAGAATGGATGTACTAAATTTGGAGTTTGTGGAAAAAATCCTGATATAGCAAGTCTTCAAGATACAATAATATTTGGATTAAAAGGAGTGGCAGCTTATGCAACTCATGCAAGAGAGCTTGGAATGATAGATCCTGAGGTAGATGGAATAGTTCATGAAGCTTTATACGCAACTTTGACAAACTCAAACTTTAACTTACAAGAGCATATAGATATGGCTATGAAGGTTGGAGATGCTACTGTTAAAGTTATGGATTTATTAGATAGAGCTCATACACAAAGATTAGGTGTTCCAACTCCAGTTAAGGTATCTCAAGATAAAATAGAAGGACATCCAATACTTGTAACAGGACATAACTTATACGCACTTGAAGAGTTATTAAAGCAAACTGAAGGAAAAGGAATAAACGTATATACTCATTCAGAAATGCTTCCAGCTCATGGATATCCAGAGCTTAAGAAATACTCTCACTTAAAAGGTAATGTAGGTAAAGCTTGGTATGATCAAAGAACTTTATTTGAATCATTCCCAGGGGTTATACTTGGAACTACTAACTGCTTAATGCCGTTAAAATCTAATGCATCATATGGTGATAGATTCTGGACTTATGGAACTTGTGGACTTGAAAGCATAAATAAGATAGTTAACGATGATTTTTCTCCGATAATTGAGAAGGTATTATCTATGCCTAAAGCTAACGTTGAATCAGATAAGACTTTAACTACAGGATTCCATCACAATACTGTACTCTCAATAGCTCCAGAAATAATAGATGCAGTTAAAGCTGGAAAGATAAAGAGATTCTTTGTAATAGCAGGTTGCGATGCACCTACTAAAGGAAGAGATTACTATAGAGAACTTTCAAACTCATTACCTAAAGAAGCTGTAATACTTACAACTTCATGTGGTAAATTTAGATTTAATGATATAGACTTTGGAACAGTTCCTGGAACTGAAATACCAAGATATATAGACTTAGGACAATGTAATAATTCAGGATCAGCTGCAAAAATTGCAATAGCACTTGCGGAAGCTTTTGATTGTGGAGTTAACGATCTTCCTCTTACAATAGTTCTTTCTTGGTTTGAACAAAAAGCTGTAGCTATATTACTAGGATTATTTAGCTTAGGAGTTAAAAATATTTATATAGGACCATCAGCTCCAAAATTTGTATCACCAGGAGTTCTTGGAGTACTACAAGATGCATTTAACTTACAATTAATAAGTGGAGATGCTAAAGCTGATTTAGAAAAAATGTTAGGATAATAAAAAAGAGGCATATGCCTCTTTTTTTATTTGCTTATTCATATCCATCTACAACAACTTCTAACTCCCCTGTTTCAGGATCTATTATAAGCCCGTGAACAGCTGTGTTTTGAGGTATTAATGGATGATTTTTTATAGCTAGTACACTTTCTCTAACAGAATCATTTACACAATCAAAGCCGTGTAACCATTTCTTTAAATCTATGCCTGCGTATTCGAGCGTTGTCATGGTATCCTTTGATATACCTTTATCTATCATTTTTTTGATAGTTTTATCAGTATCTATATTACTCATGCCACAACCGTGATGACCTATTACAAAAATTTCTTCTGCTTGTAGCTCGTATATTGCAACTAAAATACTTCTCATAACACTTCCGAATGGATGCATAATTACTCCACCTGCATTTTTAATAATCTTTGCATCTCCATTTTTTAAGTTTAATGCATGTGGGAGTAATTCTGTTAATCTTGTATCCATACATGAAAATATAACCATTTTTTTACCTGGATATTTTGTAGCTTTGAATTTTTCGTATTTTTTATTCTCTACGAATGATTTATTATGGACTAATATTTCTTTTAGTTTATTCAAAGAGATCTCTCCTTTTCAAATGGTATTTTATTAATTATAATAGTAAAAGCATTTGATTTCTAGTCCTAATTAAAAAATAATATTTGATATTAAAATAAAAAATAAATAAAAAAAGACTGTTACCGATAATCTCGTCAACAGTCTAAAAAATTATGCTAATATAATCCTTCTTCGAATATATCTCTTATCTCATCTATATCATTAGTTTTTCCAAGAGCAAGCATTAGTTTTATTCTTGCTTTTTGTCCAGGTAGATTTCCGCCTAGTATACATCCTAGATCTACTAAATCTCTTCCGGAACCTTCATATCCATAAGTATCTAAAACTCTTCCAGAGTGACATCTAGAAACTACAACTACAGGTATGTTTTTTTCTTTTGCATATCTGATGCCATCTAACATTTTTGGAGGGATATTTCCTCTTCCCATAGCTTCTATAACTATGCCCTTAGTTCCTGAGTCTATAGAGAAGTTTATAAATTTTGAATCCATTCCAGCTACAACTTTAATTAAATCAACATTAGCCTCAACTTTATGAGTATGTATATGCTGTTTCCTTACTATATCTCTGTGAAGAATTAACTTATTATCATCTATTATTCCAAGTGGTCCATAAGTTAAAGATTTGAAAGTATCAAGACTTAACGTGTTCGTTTTAGTTACTTCTGAGGCTAGGTTTACTTCGTTATTCATAACTACTAAAACACCTTTATTTTGAGCTTCATCAGCTATAACAGTACAAACTGCTGCTGCAAGATTGCTTGGTCCATCATAACCAAGCTCTGAAGAATTTCTCATAGCCCCAACAACAACTACTGGCTTTTGAGTATAAAGAGTTAGACCTAAAAAATAAGCAGTTTCTTCTAAACTATCAGTACCGTGAGTTACAACAACACCATTTATATCGTCTCTATCAACTAAATCTGATATTAAATTTTTAAGATCCATCATCATTTCAGGTGTCATATGAGGTCCTGGGATTTCTGAAAAATTGACAACCTCTATGTCAGCTATTTTATCTATATTTGTAACCATAGACATTATCTGTTCTCCTGAGAGAGAGGGAATAGCAGCACCTATTCTAGAATCTACTGTCATAGATATTGTTCCTCCTGTGAAGACTATAGCAACCTTTTTTTTATTCATAAAGTTTACCTCCCTAAAAGATATTGTATATTAATTATATAATAATAAACGTGGTTATAGATGTTTAACACAAAAATAAACAAAAAAAAACCTGCCATATAGGCAGGCTTCACATCCGAAAATGTGAAAATCCGTTCAAAAGGGGTATTGGGAATAGAGATTTTATTGAGGTTACCAGGGGGATAACCACTAAAGATAGTATAACAAAATACGACATGTTTTGCAATAGCTTTTTCAAAAAAATATATAAATTAATATAATTTTATAAAAATATGTAGGCACATATTGTTTTAAAATTTATTTTAAAAAGTTTCATGACTTAAGCTATAATAAGCTATAATAAGTTATAATATTGTTATAACTAAAATAAGGGGGAGTTTTTTATGAAAGATTTATTGGATAATTTAAGTAAAAGAGGTATTGAGGCAAAATTTTTTGAAACTAGAGATGAGCTTAAAAAAGACTTATTAAATGAAGTAAATGAAGATGATGTAGTGGCAATAGGAGGATCTATGTCTATACAAGAGATAGATGTATATGATGAACTTGTAAACAAATCTAAAGAGGTGCTTTGGCATTGGAAGGTTGAACCTAGCAAGAGAATGGAACTTCTTAAAAAAGCTATTTTCTCTGATGTATACTTATCAAGTACAAATGCTCTATTGGAGGATGGCAGAATAATAAACATAGATGGTGTAGGAAATAGAGTTGCATCTATGTTCTTTGGACCTAAGAAGGTAATTCTTGTATGTGGTATAAATAAAATAAGTAAGGATTATGATGATGCTATGAATAGAATAAAAACATCTGCATGTCCAAACAACGCTAGAAGACTTAACCTTAATACTCCTTGTGCAAAAATAGATTCTTGTGTAGATTGCAAAAGTGATCAAAGAATGTGCATGGTAACTAGTATAATAGAGAAAAAACCACCTACAATAGATTTCAAAGTATATATATTAAATGAAGAAATAGGGTATTAACTTTACAACAAAAGCCAAATAATATAATATATTATTTGGCTTTAATATATAATTTCAAATATGTGAATAACATTGATTAAAGAACTAAATTTGCAACTATTTCTAAGTAACAGAGTCTGTTAAGACTTGTTGGGGCTATGAACGAATGTGAATTTTAAGAACGGAGTTTGTGAAGATTCGTTGGTGATATGAGTTATGCGATAACATGAAGCTAATCTTATTAGAAGGTGATTAAATGGAAATTTATTTAGATAATAGTGCTACTACAAAACCGTATAAAGAAGTGGTAGATAAAATGGTTTACGCTTTAACTGAGCAGTATGCTAACCCTTCCTCTATACACAGAAAAGGAGTATTAGTAGAAAAAGAAATAAAGAATGCTAGAAAAGAAATAGCAAAGTATGTAGGTTCTAAGGATAAAGAGATATTCTTCACATCTGGGGGAACTGAATCTAACAATATAATAATAAGAGGTGTAGCTTATGCTAATCACAGAAGTGGTAAGCATTTAATAACTACTAAAATAGAACATCCTTCTGTATTAAATACTTTTAAAGACTTGGAAAAAGACGGATATGAAGTTACATACCTAGACGTAAATGAAAAGGGATTAATAGATTTTGAAGATTTTAAGAATGCTTTAAGAGAAGATACAACACTTGTAAGTATTATGCATGTAAATAATGAAGTTGGAGCTATTCAGCCTATTGATAAAATAGGTAGATACTTATCTAAGTTGAAAAGAAAGGTATATTTACATGTAGATGCAGTACAATCATTTGGAAAAATAGATTTTAAGCCTTCAAAATACAATATAGATTTAATGTCTGTAAGTGGTCATAAAATACATGGACCAAAGGGAATTGGATTTGTGTATGTAAAAGAAAACACTAAGATAAAGTCTATTGTAACAGGTGGAGGACAAGAAAGTTCATTTAGGTCTGGAACTGAAAATGTACCGGGAATATTTGGTTTATCTGAGGCTGTTAGAATAACAATGGACAACTTAAAGGATAATATAGAAAAGGTTACTAATTTAAAAGAATTATTACTGAATGAAATAAAATCTAATATAGATGATATAAAGATAAATAGTAGCGAAGATGGAGTATGCCATATATTAAATGTATCCTTCATAGGAATAAAGGGAGAAATACTTCTTCACTATTTAGAAGAAGATAATATATATGTATCAACAGGGTCAGCTTGTTCTTCTAAGAAAAAAGGAAGTCATGTTTTAATAGAAATGGGGCTTTGGACTACAGAAATAGAAGGAGCTATAAGATTTAGTTTATCTACTATGAATAAAGAAGAAGATATAAAAAAGGCTGTTCAAATAATAAAGAAAAAAGTTGAAGAATTAAGAATTATAATAAATAAGAGGTGAACCAATGTATAATGTAGTAATAGCTAGATACGGAGAAATAGGAGTAAAAGGCAAAAATAGATATATATTTGAAGACAAGCTTGTAAAAAATATTAAAAACGCTTTAAAAGCAATAGGAAAGTTAAACGTATACAAGCAGTTTGGAAGAATATATATAGATGTTGAAGAATATGATCATGAAGCTATAATAGAAGAAGCTAGAAAGGTCTTTGGAATAGTTTCGTTAAGCCCTGCTGTCAAATTTGAAAATGATTATGAAAAATTAAAAGAAGTATCACTTGAAATATTAAAGGATAAAATCGAGTTTGAAGATGTAGAAACTTTTAAAGTAGAATCTAAAAGAACTGATAAAAAATTCAAGATGACGTCACTTGAAATGAGTAGAGACATAGGTGGATATTTACTATCTGAATTAGGAGATAAAATAAAAGTTGATGTAAGAAATCCTGATGTGAAGGTTGAAGCAGAACTAAGAGAAGAGTGTTGTGTAGCTTATCTAGAGAGAATAGATGGTTATGGAGGACTACCTCTTGGAACTAATGGAAAAGCAATGGTATTATTATCAGGAGGGATAGATTCTCCTGTAGCAGGCTGGATGGTAGCTAAAAGAGGAGTTGACCTAGAGTTAATGCATTATCATAGTTATCCGTTTACTAGCGAGAGATCTAAAGAAAAGGTGGAAGAATTAGCGAGAATCTTATCTAAATATTGTGGAAAACTTAGAATGCATAGTGTAAACCTTCTTCCTATACAAAAGCAGATAAATGAACACTGTAAAGAAGAAGAGATGACAATTATATCTAGAAGATTTATGATGAGAATAACTGAAAAAGTAGCATTAGCTAAAGGCTGTAATGCACTTGTAACTGGAGAGAGTATAGGACAAGTTGCATCTCAAACAATACAAGGACTTACTGTTACTAATGCATCAGTTAATGTACCTGTATTTAGACCTTTAATAGCTATGGATAAAAGTGAAATAGTTGATATTGCTAAGAAAATAGGAACTTTTGAAACTTCTATAATACCAGAAGAAGATTGTTGTACAGTATTTTTACCTAAAAATCCTGTTACAAAGCCAAAACTTGAAAAAATAATGTTATCAGAACAAAATCTTGATATAGAAAAGCTTATAGATGAAGCTATAGAAAATATGGAAGTTGTAGATATAACGTTATAATTAAGCGTGGAAATAAATAAGCTTATATAATTATAAAGTGAAATTTAATTGAAATATATTCAAGGGTTTAGAGTTTAGGGAGAAAAATCTCTTAACTTTAAACCCTTAATTTATATATATAAAAAAAATTATACCACTTTTGAATTAAGAGAAGTATAATTGATATAGTGGGTTTATACTATACTAGTAGGAGGTTTTGTTATGATAAACAAAGAACGAATAGTTGAAAAATTTTTAGAGTATGTTCAAATCGATAGTGAAACAAAAAATGAAAAAGAATTTGCAAACAAAATAAAACTTGAACTAGAAGAACTAGGGCTTGATGTATACATAGACAATGCAGGAAGTAAAGTTGGTTCAAATACTGGAAATATTATAGCTAAGCTAAAAGGGAATAAAGACACTGAGCCTATTATGTTTAGTGCACATATGGATACGGTTACTCCTGGTATAGGTATTAAGCCTATTGTAAAAGATGGAGTTATATATAGTGATGGAACTACGATATTAGGATCAGATGATAAGGCTGGTATAGCCGCTATTATAGAAGCTGTAAAAATAATAAAAGAAGAAAATATAGATCATGGAGATATAGAAATAGCCTTTAGCGTTTATGAAGAAGGTGGTCTTTATGGAGCTAAAAATCTAGAGTATGATAAGATTGAAAGTAAAAGAGCCTTTGTTTTAGATAGTGGTGGAGCGCCAGGAGAAATCATAATAAAGGGACCTGCACAAGATAATTTATTAGCTAAAATTGTAGGAATACCAGCTCATGCAGGCGTGTGTCCAGAGGAAGGTATAAGTGCTATTCAAGTAGCAGCATCAGCAATAACTAAGATGAACTTACTTAGAATAGATGAAGAAACTACTGCTAATATTGGTATAATAGAGGGTGGCAAGGCTACAAATATAGTTTGCCCAGAAGTTACTATAAAGGGAGAAGCTAGAAGTTTAGTAAATGAAAAATTAGACAAACAAACAGCGCATATGGTTCAGTGTATAGAAAAGGCTTGTGAAGAACTTGGGGCTAAGGCAGAAATAGATACATCTCGTTCTTATTCAGCATTTAATGTAGATGAGAACGATGAAGTAGTTAATATTGTTAGAAATGCTTGTGATATATTAGGTTTTGAAGTTACTACTAAGGCATCTGGTGGTGGAAGTGATACGAATATATTAAATGGAAATGGAATTAAGGCTGTGAATTTAGGTGTAGGAATGAAAAAGGTACATACATTAGAGGAGTATATCAGTATAGAAGATTTAGTAAATACTTCTAGGCTTGTATTAGAAATAATTAAGAATGCATAAGGATTTGCCCTCGGGCAAATCTTTTTTTTATAAATTAGGTTTCTAAGCGAAAAAGATGCTTATTAAAATACCGATATTCTAATAATATTCTAATAAGCATCTTTTTTATTGGTACTTAGATTAAATAAAAAAAGCACAGGGACAAAATTTTGTCCTTGTGCTTTACTTTATAGCCACATTTATTCCGTACTCTTTAAATATCTTAGAAGCCTTTAATAAATCATCGTCATTTGCATCCTCGATTCCTTTTAGAGCATACTCATATCCAAGTTCTTCCCACTTGAATTTTCCCATAGAATGATAAGGTAGTATTTCAACTTTTTCTATATTATCAAGTGTATTTATAAACTTGCAAAGATCGCGTATATCATCTTCGTTATCTGTAAGACCTGGAACAAGAACGTATCTTATCCAAGTTGATATTTTTCTATCAGATAAATGCTTTGCTAAATTTAGTGTTTTATCATTGTAAATTCCAGTTAAATCTTTAAAAGCATCTCTATTTATATGTTTTATATCAAGTAATATTAAGTCTGTGTAATCAAGTATAGGATCTATAACATCTATATCTACAAACCCTGAAGTATCTATAGCTGTGTGTATATCATTGTCTTTAGCCTTAATAAGCAAGCTCTTTAAAAATTCAGGCTGCAAAGTAGGCTCACCACCAGATATAGTAAGACCTCCGCCTGATGAAATCATAAAAGGTTTATACTTAACTATCTCGCTCATGAGCTCATCAACATCGTATTCATTTCCACCACTAGGGTCCCATGTATCTCTATTGTGACAATACTTACATCTAAGTGGACAGCCTTGAGTAAATACTATAAATCTAATTCCAGGACCATCTACAGTTCCAAAGGTCTCTAGAGAATGTACTCTGCCTTTAATACTCATACAAACACCACCTTAAATTAAAATTCAAGAAATTAAAATTCAAAATAAAGTCCTAACAAAACTGTTAGGACTTTATTGAATACTACATATTTGAGTGGAAAGTTCTATTTATTACGTCTAATTGTTGCTCTCTAGTTAATTTTATAAAGTTAACTGCATAACCAGATACACGTATTGTAAGTTGAGGATATTTTTCAGGGTGATCCATAGCATCAAGTAAAGTTTCTTTATCAAACACGTTTACGTTGATGTGGTGTCCATTTTGAATGAAATATCCATCAAGTAAGAATGTTAAGTTGTTTATTCTTTCTTCAGCAGTCTTACCGATAGCTTTAGGAACTACAGTGAATGTGTAAGAAATACCATCTTGAGAATGCTCATATGGAAGCTTAGCAACTGAAGATATAGAAGCAAGACAACCTTTTGTATCTCTTCCGTGCATTGGGTTAGCTCCAGGTCCGAACGGCTCTCCAGCTTTTCTTCCATCTGGAGTATTACCAGTTTTCTTACCATAAACTACGTTTGAAGTTATAGTAAGTATAGATTGAGTGTGTAGAGAGTTTCTGTAAGTTTTGTTTTTTCTTATCTTGTTCATGAATGATTCAACTAAATCAGATGCTAATGAATCAACTGCATCATCATTGTTTCCAAACTTAGGGAAATCTCCTTCTGTTTCAAAATCAACAGCCATACCGTTCTCATCTCTTACAACTTTAACTTTAGCATGCTTTATAGCTGATAAAGAGTCAGCACATACAGAAAGTCCAGCTATACCACAAGCCATAGTTCTGAATACATCTCTATCATGTAAAGCCATTTGAGCTTTTTCATAAGAATATTTATCATGCATGTAGTGGATTATATTTAATGTGTTCACATATAAATTAGCTAACCAGTCAAGGAACAAGTCGAATTTTTCCATAACTTCATCAAACTCTAAGTACTCAGAAGTAATAGGAGCGAATTTAGGTCCTACTTGGATTCCTTTCTTTTCATCTACACCACCATTTATAGCGTATAATAAAGCTTTAGCAAGGTTACATCTAGCTCCGAAGAACTGCATTTGCTTACCAATTCTCATAGCAGAAACACAACAAGCTATACCGTAATCGTCTCCCCAATAAGCTCTCATTAAATCATCATTTTCGTATTGGATAGAGCTTGTATCTATAGAAACCTTAGAACAGAATTTCTTGAAGTTTTCTGGAAGATCTTTAGACCAAAGTACAGTTAAGTTAGGTTCTGGTGCTGCACCTAAAGTATATAAAGTATTTAATGTTCTAAAAGCGGTTTTAGTAACAAGTGTTCTTCCGTCAATACCCATACCACCTACAGTTTCAGTTACCCAAGTTGGATCTCCAGAGAATAAATCATTGTACTCAGGAGTTCTTAAGAATCTAACCATTCTAAGCTTCATAACGAAGTGGTCCATTATTTCTTGAGCTTCTTCTTCAGTTAAAACTCCGTTTTTAATATCTCTTTCGAAGTAAATATCTAAGAAAGTTGAAACTCTACCTAAACTCATAGCAGCTCCATTTTGATCTTTAACTGCTGCAAGGTAACCAAAGTATGTCCATTGAACAGCTTCTTTAGCATTTTGAGCAGGTCTTGATAAATCAAATCCGTACTCAGATCCCATTTTAATCATTTCTTTTAAAGCTTTAATTTGCTCAGATATTTCTTCTCTTAATCTTATAGTATCCTCATCCATTGACATAACATTTAAAGATTCTTTTTGAGCATTTTTATCTTCTATTAATCTATCTATACCGTAAAGAGCTATTCTTCTGTAGTCTCCGATTATTCTACCTCTACCGTAAGCATCTGGAAGACCAGTTATTATACCAGCACTTCTAGCAGCTCTCATTTCAGGAGTGTAAGCATCAAATACACCATCGTTATGAGTTTTTCTGTAGTTAGAGAAAGTTTCTTTAATAGTTTCATCAAGTTCATATCCGTAAGCTTTACAAGAATTTTCAACCATTCTGATTCCACCATAAGGCATTACAGCTCTTTTAAGAGGAGCATCAGTTTGAAGACCAACGATAGTTTCTAAGTCTTTATTTATATATCCGGATTTGTAAGCGTTTATAGCTGATACTGTTTTAGTGTCAACATCTAAAGTACCACCATTTTCAACTTCTTTTTTCATTAAAGCTGAAACTTCATCCCATAATTTTTTAGTGTTTTCAGTAGCACCTGATAAGAAAGAATCATTTCCTTCATATGGTGTATAGTTAACTTGTATAAAGTCTCTTACATCTATTTCTTTAGACCAATTTCCTGTTTTAAAAGTTTCCCATGCATTTATCATTAAAATCACTCCTTAAAAGTAATAGTTTATTTGATTAAAAAATATAAAAATAATTTCTGTGTAGCTAATCTGTGTTGATAAAAATATAATAACATAAAAATATAGAACTTTGTATACAATATTCAAATGTTACGAAAAGTTAATAGTTCTGATAATTTGATAAATTTAAACGAAGTCACTGAATATCATTTAAAAAAACATTATAATAATGATAGAAAATACAGAAAATAGTTTTCAATAATGTATATACCCTTATTATTTTGGCTTAAACTATCATGTATACAAAGAACTTATATGGAATATTTTTAAATTCATATTTGAATTATCATAGAAATTAACAAATATAAATATTAAAAAAATCTACATATATAAGCAAGAAATATTGTATTAAAAGTTTTAAAATTAGATAAAATATATAAATAATAAATAAATGAAAAATATTTGTTGCATAATAACAGTAATATATATATAATTGAAAAGATGAGCAAGAGAGACGTAAAAACGAAAGGAAAGGTAATATATATATGGAAAACATGAAATTTGAGAATTTGGATTTATCAAGAGAAATAAAGCAAGCTGTAGCTGATATGGGATTTGAAGAACCATCTCCTATACAAGCTCAAGCAATACCACATATATTAGCAGGAAAAGATATAATAGGGCAAGCGCAAACTGGTACGGGTAAAACAGCAGCCTTTGGTATTCCTGTATTAGATATGGTTAATGAAAAAGATAGTAGTGTGCAGGCTATAATTTTATGCCCTACAAGAGAATTGGCTATCCAGGTAGCGGGAGAACTGGGAAAATTAGCTAAGTACAAGAAGAACGTAAGAACACTACCAGTATATGGTGGACAACCGATAGATCGCCAAATAAAAGCATTAAAAAAAGGAGTTCAGATCGTTATAGGTACTCCTGGTAGAGTTATGGATCATATGAATCGTAAGACATTAAAGCTTGGAAATGTAAAGATGATAGTTTTAGATGAAGCGGACGAAATGCTAGATATGGGATTTAGAGAAGATATAGAGACTGTATTACAACAACTTCCAGAGGAAAGACAAACTACTTTCTTCTCGGCTACAATGCCAAAAGCAATATTAAATCTTACAAAGAAGTATCAAAAAGATCCTCAACTTGTAAAGGTTGTTCGTAAGGCATTAACAGTTCCGAATATAGAACAGTTTTATATAGAAACAAAGTCTAAGAATAAATCAGATGTATTATCAAGACTTGTAGATATATACAATCCTAAATTATCTGTTGTATTCTGTAATACAAAGAGAAAAGTTGATGAATTAGTATCAGAACTTCAATCAAGAGGATATTTTGCTGATGCACTTCATGGTGATTTAAAGCAAGCTCAAAGAGATAATGTAATGGCTAAATTTAGAAATGGAACTATAGAAATACTAGTTGCGACAGATGTAGCTGCTAGAGGGATAGACGTTGATGATGTAGAGTGCGTATTTAACTATGATGTACCACAAGATGACGAATATTACGTACACAGAATCGGAAGAACTGGACGTGCAGGAAGATCAGGACGTGCATTCTCTTTCGTATCAGGAAAGAAAGAAATATATAAATTAAGAGATATTCAAAGATATACTAAGACTAATATGAAAAGACATGATATACCATCTCTTAGTGATGTTGAAGAAATTAAAACTAACTTATTCTTAGAAAAAGTTAAAAATGTTATAGAAGAAGGACACTTAACTAGCCAAGTTAATTTCTTAGAGAAGTTAATGGAAGAATACACTTCTTTAGACATAGCTGCTGCACTTCTTAAAATGTCAATGGGTGATCAAAATAAAGAAGAAATAAAAGAAGATTTATTTGAAGATACTGGTGCAGAATCAGGAATGGTAAGATTATTTATAAACATAGGTAGAAAGCAAAACATAAAACCTAAGGATATATTAGGAGCTATAGCTGGAGAAACTGGTATTCCAGGAAAGTTAATAGGGACTATAGATATATACGATAGATATACATTTGTTGAGGTTCCAAGAGAGCATACTAAAGATGTATTAACTATAATGAAAAACAATACTATAAAAGGTAAGACTATAAATATAGAGCCTGCTAATAGAAAATAGATATAAAAAGAAGCTGTTGACTAAGTCAGCAGCTTTTTCTTATATCTAAACGGATTTTATAACAGAACACCTAAAACTATATAAAGTGTAAGTGCTATAGCTCCATTTAATAATGCATATGGAAGCTGAGTTTTTACATGATCTATATGATCTGATGCAGATGCCATAGATGAAACTATAGTCGTATCTGATATAGGAGAACTATGATCTCCCATTATAGCTCCTGAAATTACAGCACCTATACTCATATATATATTTGCATCCATGGCAACAGCCATCTGAATAGCTATAGGAATCATTATAGCAAAAGTTCCAAAACTTGTTCCAGTTGAAAAGGCTATTACACTAGACATTACAAATATAATTGCAGGTCCAAATGAGCCGTTAAGTCTACCTTCAACTAAGCTTGCCATATACTTACCAGTTTCAAGCTCACTTGAAATATTTCCAATAGCAAATGCAAAAGCAAGTATTGCAGCAACTGGTATCATAGCACCAGCACCCTTATAAACATAATCCATAAACTCATTAAGAGTCATAAGACGCTTTCCTATATAATAAAAACCACTAAATACTAATGATGCAAGAACTGCCCAAAATACAGATGTTGAACCAGAACCATTAAATATTACACCATCTCCTGTAATATAAAGGCTTATAGGAATCATTAAAACTAAAATTAGTAAAGGATAAAGCATATGATTCATATTAGGCTCAATTCCTTCTTTAGTATTGATTTCTATTGCATCTTGATCTACTACAGGCATAGCACCATCTCTTAATAGTTTTCCTTCTGTTATAGCTCTTAATTCTGCTTTTTTCATAGGGCCAAAATCCTTACCCGTAAGTATAACTATTAAAAGAGTTATCAAAGTAGATATAGCATAAAAGTTAAAAGGAACACTTTTAATAAGTAGATCGACAGAATTACCACTTATAACACCAGCGCCTACTTGAGCAGTTATAAGTCCAAGTAAAGTAGCTCCCCAAGAGTTAAATGGAAGCAGTGAACAAACAGGGGCAGATGTAGAGTCACAAATATAGGCTAGTTTTTCTCTAGAAACCTTATACTTATCACATATAGGCCTTGATACAGTTCCTACAATTAAACAAGTTATAGTTGATTCTATGAATACTACAATCCCTATAAAATATGCCAAAAGCATAGCTGTCTTTCTGTTCTTTATTCTCTTATTTTTTTCAGTTAAGTAATATACAAATCCTTCAACACCACCTGAAGCTTGTATAAGTGTTACTACAGAACCTACTAAGAAAGAGAATATGATAGTTTTAGTTACCCATCCCTCAGAAAATACGTTAACAACTGAGTCTATACTCTGCCCTAAAGCTGGAAATAATGTCCAATTAGTCATTATTAATTTTCCTATTAATATTCCAGCAAATAAAGAAATAAAAACTTGCTTTGTAGTTATAGCGAGTATTATTGCAATTAATGACGGAAGTAAACTAAGAAATCCATATGTCATATTTAAACCTCCTAAAAAAATAATTTAACATATAAATAATACTAGAAGGTTTAAATAAAATCAAATAATTGTTAAAAATAATAGAATAAAATAAATTTTTGATATTTTTGTCAGAATACTAACTCGAGTTTTTTAAGTCTTTCTTTTAAATCAGCTATAACACATTTTTCTTGTGAATAATCTGATGCTTCAAAGGTTACTGAAAATCTTAAAAAGCTTCCAGCATCATCCCAAGGTACTGTAGATATTAATGCATTTTTTAAAATATATAACGACGCATCCTGAGCATCTTTAAATATATAACCTGACTTAGTGGATTTAGGAATAGGGACATAGCAGTAAAAGGTTCCTACAGGCTTTTTAGCATCAAATCCTATATCGCGAAGTGCATCGACTAGCATATCAAATCTTCTTGAGTATTTAACACAATTCCTAGTTATTATCTCTGGGTGATTAAGAGCATAAGCCCCAGCCTTTTGAATCGCTCTAAACTGACCTGAGTCTGTGTGACCTTTTACATTTCCGTAAACCTTTATAACTTTTGGATTCGATACTATAAATGCTAATCTCCAGCCTGTCATATTAAACGACTTTGACAAAGAATGTATTTCAATACCAACATCAATTGCTCCATCTATAGATAAAAAACTCAAAGGTTCACTATCGAATGTAAGAGCACTATAAGCTGAGTCACAGACTACTAATATATCGTTTTTATAAGCAAAATCAACAACCTTTTTATAAAACTCTTTAGTAGCGACTTGGCCAGTAGGGTTGTTTGGGTAATTAATATACAATAACTTTGATTTTTTTAGTATATCATCGGGTATAGAATTAAAATCTGGATAAAAGTCATTTTCTTTATATAAAGGTAAATTATATACAGTTCCTCCTAAAAATTTGCAATAAGTAGATAATACAGGGTAACCAGGAACAGTAGTTAACACTATATCACCAGGGTTTATAAAGCATATAGGAAGCATAGCAAGTATTGGTTTTGATCCTATTCCGTGCATAATATTTGTATATGGGTCTAGGTTATCTAGTTTGTATACTTTTTTTAAGAAAGAACATGCAGCCTCTTGAAATTCTGGTATTCCATTATCAGAGTACAGTCTGTTTTCAAGCTTAGAACATTCTTCACAGAGCACTTTACATATGCTAATGTCAGCAGCAAGATCTGGCTCTCCAACACCCATATCTATAATATCTATATTTGGATATTTCTTTTTGATTATTTCTTTTTCTTTTTTTATAGATTCAAACTTGTAATCTTTGGAGTTATTAAAAAAATCGACTCCTCCTAAACGCTCGGATATTTTGTTATCGACAAAATCCATAGAAACTCCCCCTTAGATGAACAATAAACTGTTAAAGCATATCTAAATTAAATCATAGAATATCTTATTAATAGTTTGAATAATTTGATACAATATAGAATAAAAAGAAAAGGAGTAATTATATGAAAAAATTTAGTCATGGGTGCACACTTGATTGTTTTGATTGTTGTAAGTTTGATGTATATAAAAATGAAAATAATGATATTCATATAAAGGCAGATAAAAACCATCCTTATACAAGGGGGATAATATGCCCAAAGGGAAAGAAGCATTTAGATAGATTAAATCACAAGGATAGAATATACACCCCTCTTAAAAAGGTGGATGGGAAATGGATAGAGATAACATTTGATGAAGCTATATCAATAATAGCTGATAAACTAAACTTTTACAAAGAAAATTATAATTCAAATTCAGTTGCACATTACTATGAATCGGGAACTGGTGGATTACTAAAATCTATGCAAAATATATTTTTTAACTTTTATGGAGGTATTACAGAGTTTGAAGGAGGAACATGTTGGTCCGCTGGAATTAAAGCTCAAAAATACGACTTTGGATATGTAAAAGGAAGCTCGCTTGAAGATATAATGAATTCACAAAATATAATAGTTTGGGGAAGAAATCCTTATAATACATCTATACATCTTATGGACACCATATTAAAAGCCAAGAAAAATGGAATTAAAGTAACCGTTATAGACCCTATATACACAGAAACTGCAAAGAGGGGTGATGAATACATAAGAGTTAACCCATCAACAGATGGAGCTCTTTGTATGGCTATGACTAAGATTATAATAGAAGAAGGTTTACAAGACAACGAATTTATTAATAAATATGTAAAAGGATATGATGAATATAAAAAATATTTAGATACACTAAGTCTTGAATATCTATCAAAGGAATGCGGTGTAGATATAGATACTATAAAGAAAATATCTCGTGTATATGCAAAAAAAAGCAGCACGATATATATAGGATACGGAGTTCAAAAGTATAGAAATGGAGGAAATAGTATAAGAAGTATAGATGCCATAGCTGCTATAACAGGAAATATAGGAAAAACTGGAGCTGGAGTTAATTATGCAAATAGGGTATATCCTGATATACTAAATAGAGACCCTTATAATAGTTGTAATTATGCGAAGAATAAAAGATACTTAAACATTCATAGTTTTGCGGATGATATAAAAAATTCGAACCAAGAACCTATAAAAGCTATATTTATAACAAAAGCAAATCCTTTATGTAGATGGCCTAACTTAAATAAAAATATAAAGGCATTTAGAGAAATAGAATTTAAAGTATGTATAGACATGTTTATGACGGATACTGCTAAATATTGTGATTTATTTATACCGTGCACTAACACTTTAGAAAGTGAAGATATGCTGTATTCATCTATGTGTAATCCATATATTATATACAATGAAAAAATAGCTGACCCAAAGCATATACTTATGGATGAATATTATTTCTTTATGGAACTTAGTAAGAAAATGAATATGAAAGATTATCCTCTAGTATCAAAAGAAGAGTATTTGAAACAGATAGTAAAACCTTTATCTAAATGGAACATAGAAATAGAGGATATAAAAAAAGGTTATGTAAATATGGCATTTGATAAAGTAGCTTGGAGAGATAAAATTTTTAAAACTCCTTCTGAAAAAATAGAAATATACTCGGATAATGCAGAAGAAGATGGGCTAAGTCCTATACCTGTATATATAAAAAGTGAAAAAGAGGATATAAGGTTAATAACTACACATGAGAAAAATTCATTATTCACACAGCACTACTTAGACGATAATCAAATTTCAATTGTCTATATGAATATTGATCTTGCTAAAAAATATGAAATATCGGAAGATGAAATAATAGTTTTAAAGTCTAGAAATGGAAGTATAGAAACTAAAGTAAAGATTACTGACGATGTAGCTAATGATGTTGTTCATATGTACACAAGATGGGCTAATAAAGACGGAAATCCAAACTTTTTAACTGAAGATATATCGTCTGAAATGGGAGGTCAAGTCGCATATAATGAAACATTCGTAGAAATTGTAAAAAGGTGCTAATTATTAGCGCTTTTTTTATGCTTATTCTACAAAAGTAGTTAAAATTTTACGAAGGAAAGAAGTAATATTTTATAGAAAGATATTAAGAGCATAATAAGGGGGGATAACATTGGATATAAACTATAAAATAGATAACAGAAATTTAATCGTTGAACTATATGGAGAACTAGACCACCATATAGCTTCAGAGGTAAGGGAAGAGATTGATATGGCTATAGATAAAAATTCCATAAAAAATGTTATATTTGATTTGAAGAACATGAATTTTATGGATTCCTCAGGAGTAGGAGTTATCATAGGTAGATATAAAAAGCTTTCAGAAACTGGAGGAAAGGTAGTTGTTTTAAACTTAAATAAGCATGTTAAAAGAATATTTGACTTATCAGGCATAGACAAGATAATAGGAATTTATAACGATTACGAAGAAGCAATAAGTTCTTTATAAGGGGGAAAAACGATGAAGAATTATATGGAAATTAGTTTTTTAGCCAAATCTGAGAATGAATCTTTTGCTAGGGTGGTAGTTGCTTCTTTTGCATCTCAATTAGACCCAACAATAGATGAAATAGCAGACATAAAAACTGCTGTATCTGAGGCTGTTACGAATGCTATAATTCATGGATACGATGAAGATGAAACAAAGTTAGTTAATGTAAGAAGTGAGATAGATGGAGATACTATAAAGGTAGTGATAGAAGATAAGGGGAATGGAATAAAGGATGTAGATATGGCAAAACAACCTCTTTATACTTCAAAGCCTGAACTTGAAAGGTCAGGAATGGGCTTTACAGTAATGGAAACTTTTATGGACAGTATTGAAATATCTTCTATTTTGGGGGAAGGAACTAAATTAGTTATGAAAAAAACTATAAAATCCAATAAAAATAAAGATTAGGGGTAATAATTATGGTGATGCCTGCTGTAAGTGAGGAAAAAAGACATTTACTTAGCCATGAGGAAACTCTAGCTCTCATAGAAAAAGCTCAGGATGGAGATGAAAGGTCAAAGGATATTTTAATAGAAAGTAATTTAGGGCTAGTCAGAAGTGTTGTAAATAAATTTATGAATATAGGTTATGAAAGAGATGATTTATTTCAATTAGGATCAATAGGACTTATAAAAGCTATATATAAGTTTGATCCTACGTTTAATGTGAGATTTTCTACATATGCAGTACCTATGATTTTAGGAGAGATAAAAAGATATTTAAGAGATGATGGGATGATTAAAGTATCAAGGTCTCTAAAACAGCTTGCTACAAAGAGTAAGATTGAAACTGAAAGACTATCTAAAAAATTTGGACGAGAGCCTACAATAGAAGAGGTTGCAAAATCTCTTGAGGTATCTAAAGAAGATATAGTTATGGCTCTTGAATCAAACTCATCAGTTGAGTACTTACATGGGGTTATACACGAGGATGAAGGATCCCCTATATGCCTTATAGATAAAATAAGTCAAACTAAAACTATGGATGATGAAAAAATAGTTGATAATTTACTTTTAAAGCAAGTGTTAGGTAAATTAGAAAAAAGAGAAAGACAAATTATAGTTTTAAGATATTTTGAGGATAGAACACAAAGTGAGATAGGAAGTGAGCTTGGAATATCTCAGGTTCAGGTATCTAGGATTGAAAAGAAGGTTTTAAGCAAACTTAAAAATATGATAAGTTGAGAAGGGTCATACAATTGTATGGCTCTTTTTATGTACTTAAGCAAAAAATGAAGATTATTGAAATAATGCTATTTAGTCAACCTTTTAGTAAAATTATAGATTCTGCTTTATAAAATAGCCTAAAATTTCTTAAACTCCCTACGGTCAGATAAATAACTTTTTTAACGGATATTTTAACATCATAATCTAAGTTTTATTTTAAAATGTTAACAAAAAATAGCTAACATTTAAATAATCTTCATTTTTAAATTGCGTGATTTAAAGTTAGAAAATAGAATTTTTTAATTGTTTTTGTAAATAATAATTGTATGAAAAGGGGGACTTAAAGTGGAAATATATTTAAAACCTAAGAAGCATTTAAAGTTTAAAAAAGATATAAAGGATTTGTATCTGAAGGATTTGTTTCATATATATCCTTCTCAAAATGAAGATTTGGTAAAAGATATAATAGTTGCTCATGTAAATGGAGTTAGTAAGGATTACGAGGTTATAGAACTTGGGGATGTTATCAGTAGAATAAACAGTCAAAATAGTTATGTTAAGGTTAACTTTTTAGAATTGAATGATTTATTAATACATTTTGATAATCCCAAAAAGGATAATATGTTGTTTATAAGGGTTTTATTTGTATGTATAGTACTGTTTTTAGGTTCTGGGATGGCTATAATTAATTTTCATTCTGATGTAAATATGAATACATCTCAAAAAACAATACTCAGAATATTAACAGGAAGTGAGACTGAGAACTTATTACTGTTTCAAATAGCATATTCGCTAGGAATAGGAGCGGGAGTTGCTGTGTTTTACAATAAAGTAATACCGAATTTTTCAAAATCAGAGCCAAGTCCACTAGAACTAGAAGTATCTACTTTTAAAAATGAGGTACAAACTTATATTATTGAAAATAATGAGAAATAAGGAGGCAGATTTGAAACTAGCATTTATAACTATATTAGGATTTTCAGAAGGTGTAGTTGTTGGATCAGGTATAGTAGCACTTCTTACATTACTAGATATAATTCCAAGGCTTTGTCAGATAACAAATACTTATAACTACTTAGGAAGATATGAATATATGTTAATATCAGGAGCGTTCATTGGAAGTCTATTTTCACTTATAGATATATCATTTAATTCTGGGACTATGTGTGTAATATTATTTGGTTGTTTCTACGGTATTTTTATAGGTATGCTAGCATCTGCTCTTGCAGAGGCAGTAGATGTTATACCAGTTATGCAGAGAAGGCTCAATATACAAGGGATGGTCAAGTATATAATAATAGTTTTATTAATAGGGAAAACGGTAGGTTCTATAGTTAATTGGACAATATTAAAATAGAGGTGATTAAATGGATTATAAAAAATATGTCGATAATAAAAGCCCGAAGCCTACATATCTTAAAAACTGCATATGGGCATTTATTGTAGGTGGATTAATATGTGATTTAGGACAGTTTATATTAAACAGTTATATAAAATACGGTCTTGATAAAAAAATGGCATCTACTGCAACTTCTATAACTCTTATATTTTTAGGAGCATTTTTTACAGGTATAGGAGTATATGATTTACTTGGAAGAAGGGCTGGTGCGGGTTCAATTGTTCCTATAACTGGTTTTTCTAACTCTATAGTATCTCCAGCTATGGAGTATAAGCGAGAAGGCTATGTATTGGGTGTTGCAGGAAAAATGTTTACAATAGCAGGGCCTGTTCTTGTATATGGAATAGGAAGTTCTGTAATACTTGGACTAATTTATCATTTCTTAGGAATTAGTTAGAAAGGAGAGTACTATGGCAAAGAAAAGATTAGGAAATCAAACAATACAGTTAGAAAATAGTCCCGTTATAATATCAACTGGATCAATAGTAGGACCAAAAGAAGGGGAAGGGCCATTAAAGGATTATTTTGATATAATCTTAAAGGATGATTTGTTTGGAGAAGATAGCTGGGAATTTGGTGAGAGTAAGATGATAAGAGAAGTCATAAGAATGGCTGTAGATAAGGGTGATTATGTACTAAATCAGGTTGATTATATAGTAGCAGGGGATTTACTTAATCAACTTATGTCTACATCGTTTGCTGCAAGAGATTTAAAAAGACCATTCTTTGGAGTTTATGGAGCTTGTTCTACAATGTCAGAATCTATGAGTCTTGCATCTATGATTGTAGATGGAGGATTTTCTGATTTAGTAGTAGCTGCAACTTCAAGTCATTTTTCAACAGCAGAGAGACAGTTTAGATATCCTCTAGAGCTTGGAAATCAACGACCTATGACTGCTCAATGGACAGTTACAGGAGCAGGAGCAAGTGTTATATCATCAAGAGGAGAAGGACCTAAGATAAAAAGAATAACTACTGGTAAGGTTATAGATAAAGGTATAACTGATGTAAATAATATGGGACCAGCCATGGCGCCTGCAGCAGTTGATACAATAAAAGCATACTTTGACGATACAAAAGATGATATAGATAGCTTTGACATAATAGCAACAGGAGATTTGGGAATAGTAGGAGGGCAGATTCTTCTAGATTTTATAAATAAAGAAGGTTATGACATATCTAATGTATATATGGACTGTGGTATAGAAATATTTGACCATAAAAAACAAGATACTCACTCTGGAGGAAGTGGATGTGGATGTTCTGCGAGTGTGTTCAATGGATACATATACAAGAAACTTAAAAACAAAGAAATAAATAAAGTAATGTTAGTATCAACTGGAGCCTTGCTGTCTCCTACAAGCACACTTCAAAAGCAAAGTATACCATCTATAGCTCATGCTGTGATTATAGAGAATTAGGAGGTGGAATTGTGGAATATTTAAGAGCTTTCATAGTTGGAGGAGCCATATGTGTTATAGGTCAAATACTTATGGATTTTTTTAAGGTACCATCACCCTATGTACTTGTGAGTTTTGTGACTGTAGGTGTTATATTGACGGGACTTGGAATATATGAACCAATTGTAGAATTTGGAGGAGCTGGTGCAACTGTGCCTCTTACAGGGTTCGGATATGGACTTGGAAAAGGTGTTATAGAAGAAGTTGGTAAAAAAGGGTTACTAGGTGCATTTACAGGAGGAACAGCTGCGAATGCAGGTGGAATTGCAGCAGCTGTTTTGTTTGGATACTTAATGTCTTTAATATTTACCCCAAAAACAAAACCGTAAGAGCAAAAAATAGAGAGCAATTAATTGCTCTCTATTATTTTTGTATCATCTTCACTTTTTGTATTTTCATTATTTTCTGTTTCTTTTTCCTCTTTTTTTTTGTCATTTTTATTTGATTGTTTATTTTCTTCATCTTTTTTGTCATCTTTTTTATCAGAATCAAACAACCAATCATTTATTATGTCAGATGCATCAGGGCTTTCTTCTATCTCTATATTTTCATCTTGAGTATGAATTTCACAGTAATCTTTAGGTTCTGTACCTGCTACGAATTTTTCTGTTCTAGTTTTTTCACAAAAATGAGTTGCAAGTTGACCACTTTCTAAACATATAGTTTGCTCTATTATTCCGCTTGGTCTTTTAAATGACTTTCTTGGAAGATCTTTATGAACTTTAGTCATAACTTTTGACCAAAGAGATGATGACATAGAACTTCCTGATTTAAGCTTTTGATTCCAGTCATTTCCTATCCAAGTTGCTCCAACATAATAAGGAGTATACCCTGCAAACCAAGCATCGTTATTATCACTAGTAGTACCTGTTTTTCCTGCTACAGGCATATTAGATATTCTAGCACGGCCGCCGGTACCAGAAGTTACAACAGTCTGTAATATATCAGTCATTATATAAGCATTTTGAGGCGTTGTAATTGAGTGTTTAACAGTTTTATTATTTAATATTACATTTCCACTTGAATCTTCTATCTTACTAAACAGCATAGGCTTGATATAAGTTCCGCCATTTGCTATAGATCCATATGCTGCAGTCATCTCAAGTGGAGTTATTCCCTTAGTCATACCTCCTAGAGTTAAGGCAGAGAAGTTTTGATCGTTAGTACCTGGTGTTTTTACTATAGTTGAGATACCCATATTTTCTAAGAAATCAACCATAACCTCAACAGAAGAATAAGGGCTTGAAGAAAGCATTTCTGCTGTCTTTACAGCTCCTACATTTGAAGAATGTTGAACTGATTGTCTTAAGGTTATAGGACCTCTATATCTATTAGCATAGTTTTTAGGCTTCCATTTCTCATTAGATGAATATTTATATCCTGTTGGTGAATCATCTATTATAGTACCAGCTGTCATACCGCTATCAAGTGCAGGTAAGTATACAGCAAGTGGTTTTATAGAAGAACCAGGCTGTCTAGGATTAACGGCTCTATTATAAAGCTTTTTACCACCTATCATTCTTCCTCCAACTAAGGCTTTAACTTGACCTGTACGGTAATCCATTATAACCATAGCTGATTGAGGTTGTATATTACCATTTTTATCAGTGAAAGTTCCTGGGAAGTTAGAGTTCTTTTGATATTCTGACTCTAATATCTTTTGGATAGTAACGTCCATAGTAGAATATACTCTAAGTCCTCCGTTATAAAGCATATCTCTAGCTTCATCTTCAGTTTTACCTTCTTTAATTAGAGCATCTATTACATCGTCTTTAACTAAATCTACAAAATAAGAAGAAACATTGGCTTGAGTTTGACTTCCAACCATTATAACTATCTCTTGATTTTTAGCTTCTTCATACTCTGATTCAGAGATATGTCCAAGTTCTAGCATTTTATAAAGTACAGTTTCTTGTCTCTCTTTAGCTTTAGGATTAACAACTGCTTTTCTAACTACAATTTGCTCTTTTTTTAGTTGATCATATTGATAATTATCTATTAGTCCTTTGTTATGTAGTTTTTCAAACATTCCTTTTTCTGAATCAGAAGCAGGATCTGTATTTGCTGTTTTAGGATAAAAAACTAGTAAGTTTTTAAGCTCATCTAAATTCTCACTTCCATCAAGTCTTTGAGTAGTATACGGAGAATATCTAGATGGATTTTTAGTTATACCTGCTATCATTGAAGATTCTGCTAAAGTTAATTCGCCTACATCTTTAGAAAAATAAGTTTGAGCTGCGGCTTGTACTCCAATAGCACCTCTACCTAGATAGAAAGTATTTAAGTAAGTTTCAAGTATTTCTTCTTTAGAAATAGTTTTTTCTAACTGAAGAGCATAATAAGTATCTTTAATTTTTCTTGTAATTGTTTTTTCATTAGATGTATACATATTCTTAGCAAGCTGTTGAGTTAATGTACTTGCTCCTTGAGCTTTACTCATAGTTTTTAAGTCATACCAAAGTGCACCGAATAATCTTTTTATATCTACACCATTATGCTCATAAAATCTTTCATCCTCTATAGATATAACTGCATTTTGTAAATCCTTTGGTATTTTATCTAAGGTTACTAGACTTCTAAAATTTGATCCATGGACCTTTTCTATTAATTGTCCATTAGAATCATATATGAAAGAACTTTCATACATTTCAATATTATGGGGGTCTATAGGTGGTGCATTTTTAATAACTCCGACGACAAGGCCCATCACACATGCCGTACCAACTATAGATAATATAATAAAAGTAATAAGTACTATTCTGAAAATGCTTACTTTTTTCTTTTTTTCTTTATTGTCAGTAGACTTACTTTTATCATTGTTTTTATCGCTACGCATTCGTCATTACCTCCTTATTCAATCTATTATAACATAGAAGAAAAAGTTCAATCTATAAATTTATATAAAGAATATTTTTTGTAATATTGTTGTAACATAAAAAATGCTATATATATTATTGCAAAAAAAGTTATATTTATGATAAAATAGGGTAAAATATTCAATAATAAACGTTGAAGGAGATTAGTAATCCTCATGGTTACAAAATTAGAGAGTAGATCGGGCGGTGAAAGATTTACAGTACATGATAAGATGAAATACACTCTGGAGTTTCGGAATTAAAAATTTCGACGTTTTCCATACGTTACAGTGGATAAGAGGCATTTTTATGCGAACTAAGGTGGTACCGCGGGTTTTCTCGTCCTTTATAGGATGAGGAAACCTTTTTTAGTATATAAAGAACTATAAGGAGGATTTAAAATGAACGTATTTGATATTTTAAAACAACGTGGATTTATAAAACAAACTACACATGAAGACGAAATCCGTGAACTATTAGGGAAAGAGTCTGTGACTTTTTATATAGGATTTGATGCAACTGCTGATAGTTTACATGTAGGACACTTTCTTCAATTAATGGCTATGGCTCATCTTCAAAGAGCAGGACATAGACCTATAGCTCTTTTAGGTGGAGGAACTACTATGGTAGGAGATCCAACAGGAAAGACTGATATGAGAAAGATGTTAACTGTTGAAGAAATAGAACATAATGCAGAATGTTTCAAAGCTCAGATGAAGAGATTCTTAGATTTTTCTGATGACAAAGCTATAATGGAGAATAATGCTAACTGGCTTATGAACTTAGAATACATACCTTTCTTAAGAGAGGTTGGAAGACATTTCTCTGTTAATAGAATGTTAACAGCTGAGTGTTTTAAAAGCCGTATGGAAAAAGGATTATCTTTCCTTGAGTTTAACTACATGATAATGCAAGCTTATGATTTCTTAGAGCTTCATAAAAGATATGGATGTAAACTAGAATTAGGTGGAGATGATCAATGGTCTAACATAATATCAGGAGCAGATCTTATAAGACGTGTTGAAGGTGAAGCTGCTTACGGTATGACATTTACACTTTTAACTAATAGTGAAGGTAAGAAAATGGGTAAAACAGAATCAGGAGCAGTTTGGCTTGATGCCCAAAAGACATCTCCATATGAGTTTTACCAATACTGGAGAAATATTGCTGATGCAGATGTTAGAAACTGTTTAGCACTTTTAACATTCATTGAAATGGATGAGATTGAAAGACTGGCTTCATTAGAAGGATCAGAGATAAATAAAGCTAAGGAAATTTTGGCTTACGAGGTTACTAAGATAGTTCACGGTGAAGAAGAAGCTAAAAAAGCTCAAGAAGCAGCTAAAGCTTTATTTGGAAAAGGAGCTATGGCTGGATCAATTCCTTGTACTGAAATAAGCAAAGCTGATATATCTGATGGAATGGATATATTAACTGTACTTACAACTACTAAACTTGCATCTTCAAGAAGTGAAGCAAGACGTTTAGTACAACAAGGTGGAGTATCTATAAATGATGAGAAGATAAAAGAGATAGATTTTAAAATAACTGAAGGTAATTTTGAAGATGATTCTTTAATGATTAGAAAAGGTAAGAAGGTATATCATCAAGTTAAATTAGGATAGAAGGATGCTCCCTTTAATTAGGGGGTATTTTTTGTTGAGCGAAAAATGATACTCATTAAAATATCGATACTTAGTCAATATTTTTATATAACTAAAGGTTGTAGCTTATTAAATATCCTAAAAGTTCTAAACTCCCGTTGGTCAAACAACAAACTTTCTTAACGGACATTTAAACGCTACAACCTAAGTTATATAGAAAAATATTAACCCAAAACTATCTAACATTTTAATGAACATCATTTTTAAGTGTAGTGCTTAATCAACAATAGAAATATAAGGATATTATAAAAAGGATCTCCGATTCTTAATAGAGAGCTGAGGTAAAATAATGATGAACTATTTACAAAATATGTAATTGATTATATCATTATTTTAGGGAGTTGGTTAAATGGAACGTATGCAGATAATTCTTGTTGTTATTATAGTTGGGAGTTGTTTGAAGTTAATAGAAAATATAAAAGCATTTGTAGTTGATAATGAGATGTTATTGAGGTTTAGTGGATTTAGTATTATATGGATGATACCTGCTAGTATTGTTCAAATTGGTATAATATATTTGACTTTAGCGGATGAAAATAATATGGATTATAGGATTAAGGGGATTATACTAGGGATTTTAATATGGGATATTGTAATTTCATTATATTACGAAAAAACTATAACTTATAAAGGGGTAATAATTAATACTAAACTATATAAGTGGGAGGAAATAAATTCTTATACATATGACGAAGATGATTCTCATACTATATTATTTAGAACTAAAAAAAATGATGAGGTAAAGCTTAGGCTCAAAGAGTCAAATATTAAAGATGTAGAAAGTCTGTTGAACAAGAAGATAAAAAATAAAGAAATGAGTAACCAAATATAAATACCCCTCATATTATAATATGGGGGGTATTATCTTGAAAAAGTTACTCAAGGTTCATAAAAAAAAGAAAAAGAAAAAAGTTTTAACCGTAATGATTTTGATATTAATATTTTCTACCGCTTTAGGTTCATTCGTATTTGTAGATAGAAAGATAAAACCCGTAGTTCAAGCAATAGCCGAATCAAAAGCACAAGAGCTTGCAAATAGATCTATAAACAACGCTGTTGGGGGTATATTAAAGGAGAAGATAAAATATGAGGAACTTATAAGTCTTAAAACAGATGTAGATGGAAATATTACCATGATACAAGCAAATACTATACTAATGAATAAAATAGCATCTGATGTTGCTATTGAAGTACAGCAGCAGTTAAAGAAGATAAAGACTACATCTGCAAATGTCCCTTTGGGTACTGCATTTAAAAGTTCTATATTAGCAAAGTATGGACCTAAGTTGAAAATAGGGATTCAACCTGTTGGAATAGTTAATGTAGACTTTAAGACGGAGTTTGATTCATCAGGGATAAACCAGACTAGACATAGGATATATTTAGTAATAAAGACTAAGGTTAGAGTTATAATTCCATTCACATCATCATATAAAGAGGTCTTAAGTCAGATGCCTGTATGTGAGACTATAGTAGTTGGTAAGGTACCTCAAAACTATGTAAGTATTCCTAAGGAAGAGGTTGGGAATATACTTGAGCCTAGTGTAGACTAACGGAGTATGTAATTAAATATGTATAAACTTCATATTTTAGTTTAGATTTTAAAATAGTGCTTTAATTGTACCTAGGGGTTATGTTTTTCTATGAAAAACTAGCCCTTATTATTTCATTTATAGTACCAATGAATACTTACAAAATTATACATAAAAAGCTTATTATAGAATAATATACTTATTTTATATAGTCTGATTGAAGGATATGTGATATAATTTGGATGTAAAAAAGAATATTGTGCATACAGGTGCCGATTTTGAACAATCGGTTAAAAGGGAAGCAGGTGAAAATCCTGCGCGGTCCCGCCGCTGTAAAAGGGAAGTTCTTACATAAATCCACTGGGAAACTGGGAAGGAAGTAAGGATGATGAACCTTAAGCCAGAAGACCTGCCTGTATGATGATGCTGTTAACTCTACGAGCGATAGGGGGTGTTGTTATAGTGTAAATGTTTAGAGCCTAATTACTGGGATAAATTTGCATATATATATATAAACTTCTCGATGTTTTGTTGAGAGGTTTTTTTTATTTGAAAAATATTAAATTTAGAAAGGAGGGTTTTAATGTTTCTTGCATTTTTAGGTATGGTTGTTTCTCTTTTCATTTTGAGCTTAAAGACAGGATTGATTTTAGGAGCATCGGGGCTGAATAGAAAGATTATTGTTTTTATTTCGTTTATTTTTGGATTTGTTTTGTATATCTTAATTATCATGTTTACACCACGAATGAAAAGCATTTCTGTTTTTATTGATCAATATACTTTTGAAGGATCAATGATTCTAGCCGGCTTTTTAATTTATCTTGGATTACATGAGGAGTCTCAGTTTAAAGAGGATAATTCTTTATGTAGTAAAAAACATGGCAATCATATTATTGCATTTTTACCATGTCCATTTTGTCTTATTGCCATGGCAGTAAGTGTCATTTTTTTTAAGCTTCAGGTAAAAGTTTTCAATGGACTATTAGAGTTAGGTATATCCTTATTTTTTATAGCTTTATTGATTGTAGTAGCTTTTGGGACACAGTGTATGATTAAGCGTATGAATATTCAACCAGGCGGTATATTTAATTCAGTGGTGTTGTTTTTTGGAATTATAACAGTGGCATTAGGACTTTTCATTCCTAACTTTGTAAATTCTGCTCAAATGTCATTTTCATCAATGACTATTGACTCGTTGAAGATTTTAACAATGGTAGGAGTTGGATTAGCTGTAATGAGTTTTATCGGTTTTATATCTTATGAATTGAAAAATAGAAAATAGGAGGTAAGAAAAGATGAGTATTAAAGGGTCTGAATATTTAACGATTGTTTTGCATTCTATTGCACAAAGCTTCTCGATTCCGGTGATAGCGGGATTACTATTAATGACAGTAATTATTTTTATGGAACTAGGTAATTTTATTGCTGAAAGGAGAAGAAGAAAAGATGTAAAAATGGTAGAGCTAACTAAAATCTTAAGCGATATTCAAGAAAATTCTTCATGGCAGAAAAATAACCTTTGTCAAGTTGTAGAAAACAGTAAATTAATGAAAAAACAAAAAGATATAATTTTTGATTTTATGAATAAAGAAAATATAAGTAAAGACACAAAAGAAATTCTTGCAAGAGATATTTTAGACAATGAAGAATACCGTATGAAAAAAATTCTAGATAAGACAGATTTGATAACGAAATTGGGACCAGTATTGGGACTAATGGGAACACTTATTCCTTTGGGACCAGGATTAGGAGCCCTTGGCCAAGGCGATGTACAGGGGCTTTCACAAGCGGTAATTATTGCATTTGATACTACTGTAGTGGGTGTTGCGGTTGGTGCAATTTCATCTATGATTTCTAAAATCAGGAGAAGATGGTATGAAAAAGATATAAATTATATGGAAAAAATTATGGAATTAATTGTAGGGGGTGAAGTGCTTGATAAGGAAGAGTGGGAGAAAAAGAATGCAGTCACAAGATAGTGAATTAGATCCTTTAGCTGGAATGGCAAACTTAATGGATGTAATGATGGTATTTTGTTGTGGATTAATGGTTGCACTCGTTCTTTCATGGAATTTACAAAATGTTATTTTTGACACTAAGACTCCAGAGGAAAGGAAAAAGATGCAGCAGAAATTACAGAAGATAACAGCTGTAGATAAAGGAACAGAGCTTAATGAGATTCCTGAACTAAATGATGGATCAGGAGAAGGATACAATCAAATGGGAACTGTTTTTCAAGATCCTAAAACGGGAAAATTGATTTTAATTGAAGGTGAATTGTCAAATAAAGGGCAGAAAAAATAAGGAATAATTTATAATTACATAGAACAAAAGACTAACTTAAATACTATACAAATAGACTTAAAGGGGGATAAAAATTCGTGTATCATTTAAAAAATATATACAAACGTTTAATAGCTACTTTTATATTATTAAGCATAATGATGACTTATGTTATTAATATACCTATTGCAAATGCTGAGGATATGAATAAAATAAAAATTGTTTTAGTACTTGGTAGTGACAGTTATATTGCTCCTGCTGTAGATGCTTATAAAGAACTTCAAGAGAAATATCCTTTAGATGTAAAAATATTTAGCACGACACTTTTAAATAATTCAAATATTACTGATGAGTTGAAGACTGATTTAAAAAATGCAGATGCATTATTAATGGAAATGATTGGTTCAGATGGAATTAGCTCGTTAGGACCGATTATTTCAGATTCTCCTGAATCATGTCATGTATATGCTACGAGAAGTAGTGATTTTTCAGGACAGTATCCAAATATTGATTATAGTAAAGATGAAGAAATAAAAGATTACTTCACAAAAGGTGGAGTTGAAAATATGCGTAAGCTCCTTCTCTATTTAGGAAAATTAGGAGGATTACAAGTAGATGAATCAATACAACCTTCAGAAATGCCGAGTCGATTTATTTATCATCCTGATGCAAGAGAAATTTCATTTAATGCAGGAGAACTTGGTAAAGTTTTCTATGAATATATAAATAAAGAAACTGAAGAAATAGATATTGGGTTAATGACAAATACAGCACATAGAGCAGTTTATGAATCGGTTTATGAGGCAGTTTATGAAGAAGATCAAAGAATACTTTTAGCACAAGATATATTAAAAGAGAATATTATTTCTTCAGAATCAGATGAAGACAGTTGGAATGAATTATTTGTATCCTTAAGAGATTCAAATGATTTTATTACTTCTGTTACAGATGCAGTTTACAATTCAGTATGTAGTGATGATGGACCAACAACACCTATTGTAATTGATTCATCCTATCATGCTTTTTATGAAAGAGCAGACAAAAATATTGAAGCTGAAGATTTAGCAAATGCTATTAAAAATACATTGAACTGTTCTAAAGATACAAGTGATTTATTTGAACAAGTAAAAAACTGTTTAAAAACACCACAAACTTTCCCAGGAGTATTTGAAAATTTAGAGGCATATAAAGCTTGGTATAAAAGAAGTAATCATTTTAAGAAAAATGCTCCATGGATAGGAATATCAACATATAACAGTAGTTTTAAAAATAATGATATGGATATGTATATAGAATTATTAAAAGAATTAGAAAAAAATGATAGCAATGTGATACTTACATTTACAGATAGTAAGAGAGATGTGCTATTAGATGAATATTTCATTCGAAACAACAAAAGTATAATTGATGCTTATGTTGCAGGATTTGGATTCAATTATAAATACGGAAAACCTGAAGTAGGTGTTGAGCTTTTTAGAAAATTAAATGTACCGGTAATTTCACCTACATATAGTAGTGATCTGGATAATTGGGAACAAAATCCTGCTGGAATTACTAACGAAATGTATTGGCAAATAGCACTACCTGAAATGGATGGAAGAATTGAACCAGTATTTATGGGAGGAACAAAGGAAATAGGAACTGATCCTGTTACAGGTGTATCGCTTATAAAAAAAGTGGCTCTAGACTATAACATAAAACGTTTAGAAGGAAGAATATCATCTTGGGCAAATCTTAAAAACAAAGAAAATGAAGAGAAGAAGGTTGCTTTAATTTATTATAATCATGATGGTGGAAAAGATGGTATTTCTGCCTCGTATTTAAATACAATAGAAAGTGCATCTAATATTTTAGAAGCATTAAAAGATAATAGTTATAACATTGATGGAGAAACAGATTATACATCAATAAAGAAAATGATTGATGAACGTGGACGAAATGTAGGCAGCTGGGCACCAGGGGAGATGGAAAAATTATTAGATGCAGGTGCTATGACTATTCCAGTAGAGCAATACCTTGATTGGTATAATAATTTACCACAAGAATTAAAAGATGATGTAGAAGAGGAATGGGGACCTGCTCCAGGAAATATCATGGTAATAGAGGGTCAAATTATCCTGCCAGGTATGAATATGGGGAACGTTTTCGTAGGTCCACAACCTATGCGTGGTTGGGGAGATGATCCAAGCAAGATAGCTCATTCTCCAAAATTGCCACCTACACATCAATATATAGCTTTTTACTTATGGCTGCAAAATGAGTTTAGAGCTGATGCTGTAATACATTTAGGTACCCATGGTACTTTAGAATGGTTACCGGGTCGTAGTGTCGGTTTAGGTGAAGATGATTGGCCTGATCAATTGATTGGAAATATGGTGAATATTAACCCTTATATTATGAATAATCCAGGTGAAGCAACTCAAGCCAAAAGAAGAGGTTACGCAGTTACTATTGACCATTTGATTCCTCCAATGGTTCAACCAGAGCTTTATGGTGATTTAGTAAATTTACAAGATTTAATTATAAAATATTTAAATGAAATGAAAAACGGAGATAATGAAAGAACTGTGCAGCTACAAAACCAGATTATTGATATAGTTAAGAGTAATAATCTTGATAAAGAAATTAATTTAGATCTGACAAATAACTTTTATGATTCAGCTGAAGAATTACATGAATATCTTGAAGCGTTTACAGAAGAATTGATGCCTTACGGATTACATACACTAGGTGAAGCACCACAAGGAGAACTATTGGATAAGATGGTGGATTCTATTGTAAGTTATGATAAGGATAATAGGGAAAATGATAGAAGTAATATTGAAAATAACTTAACATTAGCAACTCAAGAAATTAGCAATATTTTAAGAGCTCTTAATGGAGAATATATTGAACCAGGACCAGGAAAAGATCCATTAAGAATACCTGATGCATTACCTACAGGTAGAAATATCGTTACATTTGATCCTAGAGAAATCCCTGACAAAGCAGCATGGGAAACAGGAAAAAAAGCTGCGGATCAATTGCTTGAAAAATATAAAGCTGAGTATGGAGAATATCCAGAATCTGTAGGTGTGGTGTTATGGGCTATTGAAACAATGAGGACAAATGGTGAAACTGTCGCAATGATTATGAGATTAATAGGTACAGAACCTGAATATAATAAATATGGACGAGTTGATTCTGTAAAGGTTACAGCATTGAATGAACTTGGAAGACCACGTGTTGATGTAGCAGTAACTATATCAGGATTATTTAGAGATACATTCTCAAATACAGCAGAAATTTTAGATGAAGCTTTTAGATTAGTACAAAAGCTTGATGAATCTAATGATAATAACTATCTTAAAAAACATTATAATATTATAAAGGAAAAACTAAAAGAGGAAGGTATAGATGAAGAAACAGCAGATTTCTTAGCAGGAGCAAGAATCTTTGGAGATGCACCAGGAACTTATGGAACAGGTGTTTCGAGCATGGCTGAGGCTACAGATTCATGGGATTCTCAAGAAGATCTTGTTGACGTTTACATGAATCGAATGTCATTTATTTATGGAAAAGATACTTTTGGCAAAAATTTTGATGGAAAAGCAAAAGATCTTTTTAAAGATGTATTAAGTTATGTAGATGTTGTCACTCAAATAAGAGATTCAATATGGGGAACAATGGATAATGATGATGTAGCTCAGTATTTAGGAGGATTGAATTTGGCCGCTAAGGTGGCTTCTGGCAAAGATGTTCAATCATATATTGTAAATACACGAAAAGCTGGAGAACCTGAAGTTCAAACATTATCAGAGTTTATATCAACAGAGTTAAGAACAAGGATATTGAATCCTAAATGGATTGAAGGTATGTTAAAAGAAGGTTTTTCTGGTTCTGTTGAAATTGGAAAGCATATAGAAAATATGTTCTTAATGGATGCAACATTAGATGCTATTGATGACTGGGGTTGGCAAAATGTAGCTGAAACATTTATATTTGATGAGAGTATTCGTTCTCAATTAGATCCTTATGTAATTCAATCCGTTATTGGATGGAATTTAGAAGCTGCAAGACGTGATATGTGGGAGACTGATGATGAAACAATGAAAAAACTTTCAGATATTTATATTGAAACAGCTGTAGATTATGGTGTTGTTTGTTGTCATCATACTTGTGCAAATGTTAAATTGAATGAGTTGGCAGCCAGTTTTACTACATTGGATAAGGATACATTAAATAAGTTTAATAATATATATCAACAAGCTACAGATAACGATTTAAAAATAGACAGTGCAATAGATGAATCACAAAAAAAGAATAAAGATAAAGACGATATAGAACAAAAAGAAGATGAGAAAAATGAAACAGTTCCTGTTGTAGAAGAACCAGAAGAGTCTATTGAAGAGTCTAAAAAATCACAAGAACAACAACTTAAAATAGAGAAAGATAATGAAATAAATCCTACTCAACAAGTTATAGAAGATAATCAAACATTATTGACACCTGAAAATATAATAGAATCACAAACTGATATAAGTAATACAGGTGAAAAACAACAAGAAAAAGAAATGGATGTGTCAATGAATACTCATGGTATGAAAAAGGGTGAGTTGGTAGAGCCTAAGAAATCAGAAAATCATGAAGAGAGTCAAAAGACTGGTGTGAAAGCTTATGAAATTAAGAAAAAAGAGGAACAAAAACAAAGAAAAGCAAATAATGCTGTATCAGTATCTGCCATTGTTATGGCTTTAGGGCTTGTTGGATTGATTATTCGAGGATATGTAAAAAGAAAATAATAAAAATTTCAATTAATAATTAGGAATCCTTAATTAAAAAAAGGATTCCTTGTTTTTTATATTATTTATAGCGCAATACATTTTAACTTTAGACAATATAGATTTAAAGTAATGGAATGTAGGTATGGGGTATTATAAGTTTTTAAATATATAGGTTCTTTTCAAATAAATAAAATAATTATATAGAGGCGTTTATAGATGAGAATTTAAAAGAAAATGGTAAGCTTTTAATTTTTCATTCTCAGAGTAAAGACGATATAAATAGAATACATAAAGAAGCAGATGATATTGTTGCAGAGGATAAGCTTATTGATTTTGAAACTCAAAGAGAAATATTTGATAGGAATGGAATTAAGGTAGTAAAAGGTATCGATAAGAGTGAGATGTATATGATTATAGTTAAGAAATAATATGTATATGATGAAAAAGACATTATAGAAGTATGTATTGATAAATATGGAGAATAATCTAGTATATACATATCTAATCCTTTAAATAAAAAATATGAGATAAACGAGCCGAAATTAAATAAATACGAAATATTATCAAATATAAAAAAAAATTCAATTAAAGAGTGTATTCTTATAAGAAATAAAGAAGGTGAACTTGAATATGAAGTTCATTATGATTTAAACGGTGTATTATATGCACATATTTTTGATTCTAATGCAGGAAAGGAAAAAAATACTTCGGTCCTCGTGTTAGAAACTATAATAACAGAGTAAATCGGATATAAGGCTATAATATTAATGGATAATAAAAGAAGTCTTTATTTCTAGTAAAGAGATATATAAGTTAATTTGAAGGATATTTTATGGTTTAAGATACTATTTAGCATAGGTTAGAAGAGGTAAAGTACTTAGTTAATAAGAAATATAGTTTGATTTTAGCAGAAAAAAGTTTATGATAAGCAAGTCAATTGATCAAATTTTATATAATGGATTTTACAGTAAATATTGACTGATTTTAATATATTTAATATTATAGATTAAGAAAATAAAATATTCTTTGTTAGGTTGAGCTATTGTATAGATATACTTTACTTTCTTGGAATATCGACAGATGCTAACGGCTTAACCGTTACTATGTGATTAAGATTTTACTTAATGTAGATGGATCCAAATCTATATAGTTATAAAATTTAACGAGGAAAGAATTGAAAAGTATATTTTTAAACTTTCATTTATTATGAAAGTTTTTTTATAATGAGTAGGACATTATATTCCTATTTAAATTATAGATAAGTATAATTTCCGTTACGAATTTCAAAAAAGTCTACCTTTAAAATCTTCAGAGGAAGACTTTTTTATTTTGAAAGGAAGGTGTGTTATGGATTCTGGTCCTGAACCGAGGAATAAATTAAGAACTATAATAGTGCCTTACATATTTATTTATTATTAACAATAGTTATTTTTTACATTTATTAAAGTGCATCAAATTTGTTAATGCTAAATAAAAGTAAGGTATGGTGTGCTGTAATTTAAATGTAAAGGAGATATAACTATGATTAGAGTATATAAAACTATTGATGAAAAGTTAGTAAAACTAGATAATATAGAAAGAGACACTTGGGTTAATTTGACAAATCCTACTCAAGAAGAGATAAATAAAGTATGTGATATGTTTAATATAGAGTGTGATCATATAAAGGCTGCACTTGATGAAGAAGAAAGCTCAAGGATTGAAACTGAGGAAAATTATACTGTTATTTTAGTAGATTTGCCTATAATAGAGAAGGAAAAAGATTCTGAGTTTTATGCAACAATTCCTTTAGGCGTGATTTTATCAAAAGAATATATAGTTACTATTTGTATAAGAGAAACGTCTATACTAAATGATTTTTTTACAGGAAAAGTAAAAGGTTTCTCTACATTTAAAAAGACTAGATTTATTCTTCAGGTACTTTATAAAAATGCAACTTTATATCTTCAATGCTTAAGACATATTGATAGAAAAAGTAATCAAATAGAAAAAGAGCTTCATAAATCTACTGAAAATAAAAAAATATTTCAATTATTATCTCTTGAAAAAAGCTTAGTATATTTTACTACTTCTTTAAGAGCAAATGAAATAGTACTTGAAAAAATGTTAAGACTTGAAAATATTAAACAGTATGCTGAAGATAAAGAATTACTCCAAGATGTTATTATAGAAAATAAACAGGCTATTGAAATGGCAAATATATATAGTAATATTTTAAGTAGTATGATGGATGCCTTTTCATCAATTATTTCAAATAATCTAAATATAGTTATGAAATTTTTAACTTCTGTTACAATAGTAATGTCTATTCCTACTATTGTGGCAAGTTTTTACGGTATGAACGTAAATATACCTTTATCTCAAAATCCTCATGCTTTTAGTATAGTTCTATTTATATCTTTTTTTCTTTCGTCCATAATAGCTGCTATAATGGCAAAGAAAAAAATGTTTTAAAAAATGAGTATAAAGTTGTTTATTCAAGATTTGTGAAAACATAAAAGCATTTACATAATGAAAAAGCTACCTTTTTTAATTAGGTAGCTTTTTTATTATGTAAATGCAAAACAAGGTAGTATTTATAGATTTAGAAAAGGTATTTTTTATACCATATTATTCTTCTATATTTGTATAGATGTTATAGGAGTCTTAAAAAAATGGAATAAAAAGGAGATGACTTGTTAAAATAGAATATAAATATATCTATGTGAGCAGTGAAAGATTATGGAGGTAATATAATGAATAAAAATAGATTATAAGTATGTATAATAAGTTAGAAAAAGAATATAGTAATAAACGTTTGAGCGGTAATTATTATAAAAGAGATATAGACAATTTAAAGAAAAAAATTTATGTAAAGTAAGACGGTGATTAAAGAGGATGATTGTTTAGTTTATATTAGTGTAGATTTATGGGAATTGAGAGTAAGTGGACACAGGAGGATGAAATTGAAATAAATAAGAATTTTAAAATGAGCAAGGTGTTAGCATGAATTGAATTTTTTATTTTTAATATTTAATAATAGAATGTTATATATTTGATATAATAAAATTATGGGTAGAATAACATTAAGTATTATTTATAAAAATATATTTTGAATAAATATATAAGGAGGTATTAAATGAAACCAATAGATTACAGTCTACAAGCAAAACCTAAATACACAATAAAGGAAGAAATTGCAAATAGTATAACTCATGGAATAGGAATTTTATTTAGCATTGTTACACTAACAATTCTTTTAGTTTACTCAATTTCAGAAAGAAATACTATCTCAATTGTTGCTTTTAGTATATACGGCTTTGGATCGATTTCTTTGTACATAGCATCAACGCTGTACCATAGTTTTCAACAAGAAAAACTAAAAAAAATATTTAGGTTATTTGATCATTCATCTATATATTTATGTATAGCGGGAACGTGTACACCTATAATTTTATTGTCTATGACAGGGTACTGGAGAATAGGGCTTATGAGTGCTATTTGGACAATCGCATTATTGGGAATTACATTTAAAGTTCTTACATTTAATAATTTTGAGAAATATAAGGTAGTTTCACTAGCTTTATATATATTTATGGGATGGTCATTAGTAATTGCTATAAAACCTATGATTAAAGTGGTTCCTGTTGAATTTTTTATATGGCTTTTAGCAGGAGGAATAGTGTACACAATTGGTACTATTTTTTATGCTATAAAGAAGATACCTTACAATCATGCAATATGGCATGTGTTTGTATTGGCGGGTAGCGTTATACACTTCTTTGGGATTTTTATATATCTTAGATAAAGTGAAATTTAATTAATAAAATAAAAAAATCACATTTCTTGGATTAGAAATGTGATTTTTTATTTTATTATTGTTCTTGTCTATATTGAGGCTCTTCGTTTTTTACATATTCAACTCTACCTTGAAGCTGTTGAGCCATATTTTCAGCACTTTGAGATAGTTGATTAAACATTTGTTTTGCATTTTGATCATCAGTATCTAATGCAAAAGTTTTAAATTGTGATGCCAATCCTTTACTACCTGCTAACGCTTGTTCTAATTTATTTATTGTACTCATTAAAAAACCCTCCTTTGTTAGTTGCTCATTAATTATTATTTCCTTTTTTAAAAAATATATATTATTAATAAAAAGTTAATTATAGAATGTTTATCCATTTCTTAACCTTTAGGCTTAAATATCAACGATGCCATAAATGCAAAAATTATTGCACAAGAAATTCCTGCACTAGTAACTTCAAAAATTCCTGTGAGAACACCAATTATACCAGTTCGCTTTGCTTCTGCTAGAGCTCCTTTAACTAAGGCATTTCCAAAACTAGTTATTGGAACAGATGCTCCTGCTCCTGCAAATTCTATTAACGGTTCATACCATCCAAGTCCTCCAAGTACTGCTCCTATTACAACTAAGGTACTTGTTGTATGAGCAGGAGTAAGTTTAAATACATCAATCATAATTTGTCCAATAACACATATTGCTCCACCTATTAAAAATGCCCAAATGAACTTTTCCAATATTTAAACCTCCTTTTAAGTCATTTCTATAGATACTGCATGAGCTATGCAAGGGATACTTTCCTTTTGTTGATATGAAATAGGAGATAGTAGAGCACCTGTTGCTACAATTAATATTCTTTTTAACTCTCCTTTTTTCATACGATTAAGAAAATGACCATAAGTTACAGTAGCAGAACAGCCACATCCACTACCACCTGCCATAACAGGTTGGTCCTTTTTATATATCATTATTCCGCAATCTGTAAATATTTCACGCGGAATTTTTAATCCGTGTTTAATTAATAAGTCTCCTGCAATTTTATGTCCTATTTTTCCAAGATCTCCAGTAGCGATAACATCATAATATGATGGATCAATATTTAAATCTCTAAAATGAGCTTGAATTGTATCGACTGCTGCAGGTGCCATGGCTGCTCCCATGTTAAATGGATCAGAAAGACCCATATCTACTACTCTTCCAATAGTAGCTGATGTAACACGGGGCCCTTGGCCTTTATTTGATAACAAACCTGTTCCAGCTCCAGTTACAGTCCATTGAGCAGTTGGAGGCTTTTGAGAACCATACTCTGTTGGATATCTAAATTGTTTTTCAGCTGATGCGTTATGACTAGATGCACCTGCTAAGACATAGTTTGCAGCCTGACTATCAATCAATAAGCTGCCTAAAGCTAACCCTTGCATAGCACTAGAGCAAGCTCCAAATATACCTAAAAATGGTGCTCCAAGAGTACGAGCAGCGAAAGAACTTGAAATAATCTGGTTCATCAAATCTCCACTTAGAAAAAATTGAATATCTTCTTTTTTCAGTCCAGCTTTTTGTATTGTTTGTTCACAGGCTTGCTCTAACAGTTTTTTTTCTGCTTTTTCATAACTGTCTTGCCCTAGCCATATATTATCATGAAGAATATCAAAGTCATCAGCTAAATTACCCTGTGCTTCAAAAGGACCTCCAACAGCAGCAGAAGAAATTATAACAGGCTTTGAATTAAATACCCACGATTGATGTCCTTTTAGCATTTACATCCCACCTAACCATTTGATAGTAATTTTAATAAGAGCAACAACAAACGCTGAAAAAACCCCATAAACAATTACTGAACCTGATAATTTAAACATATTTCCGCCTACTCCTAGAACATATCCTTCACTACGATGTTCAATAGCAGCAGAAGCCATGGTATTAGCAAAACCTGTAATAGGAATAATAGTACCACCGCCAGCCCATTGAGCAATATGATCATACACACCAAATCCAGTAAGCAAAATTGAAATAATGATTAAAACTGCTGTTGCGGGATCTCCCGCTGTTTTTTCTGTGAAATTAAAGTAATTAATAAACACCCACTGTAGTCCTTGTCCTAGAGTACAAATAAATCCACCAACAACAAATGCTCTGCAACAATTACGAAGAACTTTTCGCTTTGGCTCCCTAGCTTTTGCAAAATCTTGATATTCCTGTTGAGTAGGAGTTAGTTTTTTCTTTTTTTTATTAGACATTTAATCATCACCTTCTAATGTAATAAATAAGGTTCTAGTTTTTTTACAATACTTTGAAGTTTTTGTGCATCGTTTGAATACATATCTTTTGCCTTTGGGTTTTCTGTTTCTAATGCAAAACTAAGGAGATCAGATTGAGTTTTTTCAAGATTAGAATAAATTAGTTCTTTTACTTGGGGTCTAGGAATTTGTATAGAATCCTCAAAAAGATCTATATATAAATCTCCAGAAGAATCTACCTGGCCAATAAAAACATTATCTAAAGATACTCCTGTACTTTCTAATTGTGTGTTTAACCATCTTCGATTTAATCCTCTATTAGTTAGAGCTTCATCAATTATATTCCCATCTAAGATTACTGTTTGAGATTCACTTTGTGGTGATACTTGTTTTCCTAAATCATGTGGTGTAATAGGATTTTTGTCTGATTTTAACAACATATTAATTTCACCTGTTGTTTCCATTAGAGCAAATTCAACATCCATTAAATTAAATACATTTTTAGATCGTAACTCTCTTAATAATTCTTCTCCTGTAAATCTTACTTGACTTAAATTTTCTTCCATAACTTTTCCATCTTTTATTAAAATTGTTTCTTTCCCATACACCCAATCATGAATTAATTTGCTTGCTAAACATAAATAATCTAGTCCTATAGTAAATAAGATCCAAACGCCTAAAGCAACAAATCCAAATGCTAAGTTTTTAATTATATTTGCTGAAATTAAAGCAACTAAAATTGCAATAACAGTGTAACTAACAAAATTAAACGATGTCATTCTAGCTAATTGTCTTTTTCCCATAATTCTAATAAATAGTAAAGTTAAAAAAAACAAACCTACTGATCTTATTAATATTTCAATCCAAGTATTCATATTTACATCACCTAATAACCTTTATATTGTGGTTCTTCAAACTCTAAAGCTTTTATCCTTTCTTCTAAATCATTAATTATTTCATTAGTTATATCTAGTGCTTCTTTATATGTGTTTTTTGTTTCTTTATCTTGAGATTGTATTGAATATAGCCTTAAAGTACTTTGAGTACCTTTTAAACTAGCTAAAGTTTGCTTTACTTTAGCACCAATAGTCATGATTATCATCCTTTCTAATGTATAACTTACTTTATATCTATTTTTTGCAATTATTCTTTATTCATTCACAATACGAATTTTTAAAACATTGTAATAATTTCCATATCATGCTTATGAAAAAGGTATATATTAATTTTTATCAGTAAATAATACAAAATAGAATTGAGGTGAAATGATTGAACATATCACATATATTAAATTTAACTATTGAATTAGTCGTTGGTTTTTTTGCATTACTTATGATTACTAAAATTTTAGGAAAAACTCAAATAAGTCAGATTACTCCTTTTGAATTTATATCTGCATTAGTATTAGGAGAATTAGTAGGTAATGCTATTTATGATAAAGATATTAATATATTCTATATTTTATATGCAGTTTCTTTATGGGCGTCATTATTATATATAATTGAAGTAGCAACACAAAAATTTAAAGCAACAAGAAGCTTTTTCGAAGGTAAGCCTTCTATTCTAATTAGAAATGGACAAATTGATTTTAAAGAATTAAAAAAAGAAAAACTAGATATAAATGAATTACAAAGTTTATTAAGATCAAAAGATATATTTTCTATTCGAGAAATTCAATATGCCATTTTAGAAACAAATGGCTCAATCAGTGTTCTAAAAAAATCAAAGTATGATAATCCTACAAATGAAGATTTGAATTTATCAGAAAAACCTGTATACTTGCCTATCACTCTGATACTAGATGGAGAAGTTTTATGGGATAATGTTCAAGCTTGTGGATTTGATGAAAAATGGCTTGAAAAACAGCTTCATACAAATAAAATAAGTAAAATAAAAGAAATTTTTTATGCTGAATGGAAGAAAGATGAAGGACTTCATATTGTAAAAAAGAAAAAAAGGTAAATACCTTCTTTCTTTATACTATAAAGTATTTATTAAATTTAGAAAATGATAAATATATAGTTTTATAAATGAATGAAAAATTTAAAAAAACTAGTAAAAAAATCATTTTTTAAAATTTATAAATAAAACTTTCTAAAAAAGAGAAACTAATATTGATTCAAAAAAGAGGAGGTTTTAATTTTGAAAGTAAGAGATATAATGACAAGCGAAGTATCATGTGTAACTACAAATTCTAATATAGCAGAAGCAGCAAATATTATGAAATCTCTAAATGTTGGAGTAGTTCCTGTTTGTGATGAAAATAAAAATCCTGTTGGAGTAATAACAGACAGAGATATAGTTTTAAGAAGTGTTACTGAGAATAATAATGCTAATCAAAATGTAGGAAATGTAATGAGTTCAAATATTGTAAGTGCGACTCCTGATACAGATGCTCATGAAGCAGCTGCATTAATGGCTCAAAATCAGATAAGAAGACTACCAATAGTTGAAAACAACAAGATTGTTGGAATTCTTTCGCTAGGTGATTTAGCAAATGTAAATATACATGTAAATGAAGCTGGTGAAGCCTTAAGTTCAATCTCAAAACCAGGTAATGAAATGAAATAAAAAACTATAAAAGTCAAAAAAGAGAGCATATGCTCTCTTTTTTGATTTCTATATATTTAATACGAGGTTTAATCTATTGATAATATAGATTAAACAAAAGTCAGTGTGTAGCGGCTAAATGAACTTTTTATTCATTTTATAAAAATTACATTAATATAATTAACTATGTGAGTGTGATTTTTAAGGAGTTGAATCTATTATGAAAACAGTGTCTTTACCTACACAACCTGATAACCCTACTAGTTTAGAAAGACATAAATTAATTAGATATGCATTAAAAAGAGTTAATCGTTTAGAAGATTTTAATAACATTATAGAATTATTAAATCCTCCACCTGATATTACAACCATAGCATCACCAGGAAGGTTTAAGGGAGTCAAAGTAGGTATAATAGGAGGAGGATTAGCAGGTCTATCATCAGCATTTGAACTTAGAAAGATTGGGTTTGATACTACTATATTTGAAGCTTTAGAAGATCGTGTAGGAGGAAGAGTTTATACTTATTACTTTGATGAAGATAAAAAACTTTATGGAGAGCTTGGTGCTATGCGTATTCCAGTAAGTCATGAAACTACTTGGCATTACATAAATCTTTTTAACTTAAATACGAGGCCTTTTGTTCAAACTAACAAAAATGCTTTTTTATATGTAAGAGATATAAGAGTTAGAAATGATCCTGAAGGAAAGAATGTAATGGAGAAAATTTATCCACAATTTAATTTGAAATTATGGGAAAGAAATACTCCGTGGCAAGAGCTTATAGAATATGGGCTAGGGACTCCTTTAGCAAGTATTAATCCATGCCTAAGAAGAGAAATTTTAGAAGTTAAGCCTAAATACAGTTTACCGATTCAATATTGGACATATTATAATATCCGTCAAGTTTTTGAATTAATGAAACTAAGCCAAGGTGCTTTAAATCTTTTAGGAAGTATTTCTCCTTTTATAGGTTCTTTTTATTACAACAGCTATTCTGAAATCTTACAAGAAGAGTATCCTGTAGATTTTTCATTCTTATATGAAATTATGGGTGGAATGGCCAATCTTCCTCTTTCTTTTTATAAATCTTTAATATCTCAAAATCCTAATAATTATGAAAATATATCAAATAATGATTTGGGAAAAGTAATGTGGAAAAGTGGAAATCTAGTTACAGGAATTCACAAATCGGAAAAAGGAAACCAAGTTGTATTAAAATATAAAAATAAGAATTCAACAGAAACTTTACAAGAAACATTTGATTACGTTATTTGTACTATACCATTTTCAAGCCTTAGAAATGTTAATATTAATCCTTTGTTTAGCACGAGAAAAATGCAATCAATAAAAGAAGTTAACTATTCAAATTCTCAAAAAACATTATTTCTTTGTGATAAACGATTTTGGGAAGAACAAGGAATTATAGGAGGAGGCTCATATACAGACTTACCTATTACAAGCATTTGGTATCCTTCAGATCATGCAAAATGTGTTGCTGATGATAATAGAATAGCTTGTTTTGGTGAATCTGTATTTGACAATTGGGAACCTAGAAAAAATTGTTCACCTGATGATCCAGGAGTTCTTTTAGCATCATACAATTTTTCTTTAGATTCAGTAAGACTAGGAAATTTAAATAAGAATCTAAAGTTTACAGAAATAAAAGAACAAGTAGAAGCTGTTCATGGACTTAAAAAAGAATATCTTGATTCAGTAATAAAAGATTATAAAACTGTACAATGGGATGAAGAAGAAGGGTTTTATGGAGCTTTTGCTTATTTTTTCCCAGAACAGAAAAGAGTTTTTTCATATGCTATGATAAAACCTGAATATAATGATAGAGTATTTTTTGCAGGTGAACATACATCTACTACACATGCTTGGCAGCAAGGTGCTTTAAATAGTGGAATGAAGGCAGCAAATTCTTTGGTAAAATATTGTAAGATTCATAAAGGTTAAAAGCTATATAGGTTATACGTTTCTTTACACAATATATTAGTATCCTTAATTTGTAAAATATCTATATAGTGTTGAAATATTTAAGAATAAATGAATTTATTACTAAAAAAATTATAAAATCTTTATGAAATTAGTATATAATATTTATATAAATATAGAAAAATTAAGAAAAGATTAACATATATAGTTTCATATAGATAACACATTAGATGACTTTATAACTACAATTTATATCAAAAGGATTGTTCTGTTAATAATAGGGCAGTCTTTTTTATTACATATAAAATATTTTACTATAAATTATCAAGGCATTGTAAAAATATAAAGGACTATATATAAAAATGTAGAATGATTTAATAGGACATTAAATGATAGAATTGATTATTTTATTTACAATAATCATGGACTAAAACTAGGAGTTGAACATATGAAAAAATACATAAAGGTGGTTACAATATTAATATCATTTTTGATGTTTTTTCTGATGACATCATTTACATATGCTGAATATAAAAAGAAAGTATTACTTATAAATTCGTACAATTCAAGTTTTCCAACCTTTTTTAATCAAATCGAAGGAATAAAATCAAATAATAATGTTTTATTAAAGTATGGCATTAGATCAAATTATTTATCCAAATACAGTATTTTAATTCATAAAAACCTTACTTTTTATGAAAAGTATAAATTATTAGTATGGATTCTTATTGGAATGTTTATTATAATGAGTTCTTTAATTGTTTTACTGATTATGAATATCGAAAAAAGAAAAATTCAAGAGAGTAAAATAAAGAGGCTTGCATATTATGATATATTAACGGGATTACCTAATAGAACATATTTAAATGAAAAACTAAGAGATGAATTAGAAGTAGCGAAGACTTCTGGAGCTAAAGGTGTGGTTTTCTTTATTGATGTTGATAATTTTAAAATATTAAATGATACTTTTGGTCATGGATTTGGGGATGAAATTTTAATAGATATTGGAAAAAGAATTAAAGAATTAATTGGAAATGATAAATTTATAGCGAGGCTTGGTGGAGATGAATTTATTATTCTTCTAAAGAATGTAAATAATAGAACAATAATAGATAACATAGTTAATGAAGTTATAAGCATTTTTGAAAAGCCATTTTATATTCAAGAAAAGGAATTTTACTTAACTATAAGTATAGGAATAACACTTTATCCGAAAGATGGAGATAATTTAGATGAATTATTAAAAAATGCTGATACTGCAATGTATAAAGCAAAGGATTCAGGTAGGGCTAGATATGTATACTTTGAAAAAGATATGAATGAAAAATCTTTTGAAAAAATGCAAATGCAAAATAAATTAAGAAATGCTATAGAAAATGATGAACTTGTACTGTATTATCAACCTAAGGTTGATCTGAAAAATAATGAAATTATAGAATATGAAGCTCTAATCCGTTGGATTAGTCCAGATTATGGCTTTGTTCCTCCTGATAGATTTATTGGTATAGCTGAAGAAAGTGGATTAATATCTAAACTTGGTATATGGGTATTCGAAAAAGCATGTGAGTTTAGTAAAAAAATAAATAAGAGTTCTAAAAAGAATATAATTGTATCTGTAAATGTATCAGTAGTAGAGTTAATGAATGCAAATTACATGTCTACTATAAAAAAAATTCTTGAAAAAATCGAAGTTAATCCAAAGTTGATTGGAATTGAAATAACTGAAACCGCTTTAATGGAATCTTTTGAAACAAATGAGGCAATTTTAAATCAATTAATTGAACTTGGAATACAAGTATCATTGGATGACTTTGGAACGGGGTATTCATCACTCAATTATTTGAAAAAAATACCTACTAATATACTAAAGATTGATAAGTCTTTTGTTGATGATATAAGAAATGATGAAATAGATGAGACAATAATAAAATCAATAATCGAAATAGCTCATAAGCTTAACTTAGAAGTTGTAGCTGAGGGTGTAGAAACAGAAGCACAAAAAGATAAGCTTAAAGAATATAAGTGCGACCAAATACAGGGCTATTTGATAAGTAAGCCGCTACCTGAAGAGGATATATTTAAAGGTGATTTGCTTATTTGATAAGGGATTGAATAAATACATAATAGAAAGTTAAACTGAAGCTACCTTTAAATTAAAGGTAGCTTTTTAGTATGTAGACATGAAAATAGCATAGCAGTTAACAAAATGAAACAATTGTGTTTATATTCTGATTTTTTTAAAAAAAATCATTTTATAATAAAAATCATATGATATAATTACATGAATTCCATTATGTGTAAAAAATAAAAAGTTATAGGGGGGAGTAGTTTGTATAATTTAAGAAGATTTAAAGGATTTTATGTTGGGGTAGCCATGTTTACTATGTTAAGTTCTTTTTCTTATGCACAGCCTACACTTAAAGATTCACCTTATCCTGCTGATGACAGAGTATATGAACATCTAAATGTGCTTGCAAGCGTAGATAATGCTAGAGTAACAGGATTTGAGGGAGAGCACAAAGCTGCTGACTACATAGCGCAACAATTTGAAGATTATGACTTAATTATAGATAGACAAGAATTCCCAGTAACTGCTTTTTTAGATGAAGGATCTAAACTAATTATAGATTCTCTTGATGGGAAAGAAATAGAGACTAAAAATTTTACTTATACGCCTGCGACGCCGAGTGAAGGAATTTCAGCCGATATAGTCTTTGCAAATTTAGGTTCAGAAGAAGATTTTACAAACATTGATGTGAAAGGGAAAATTGCTTTAATTAAAAGAGGTGCCTATACTTTCTATGATAAAGTCCAAAATGCAGCAAAAGCTGGAGCTATAGGCGTTATTATTTTTAATAATAGTGAGGGAATGATTAGTGGAACTTTAGGTCAGATATCAGATATTCCAGCATTAGCTATAATGCAAGAAGATGGTGAGGCTTTAAAAGCTATACTAGATAAAGGAGAATTAATAAAAGTTTGTATGAAAATAGATACACAGGTGAAGGATAGTTATTCTGAAAATGTTATAGGGACTTTATATGCTCAAAAAAATGCTAGAAATGCTAAAACAGTAATAATTGGAGCACATATGGACTGTGTTGATACACCTGGAGCTAATGACAATTGCTCGGGAGTAACAGGATTATTAGAACTTGCTAGAGCTTCTCAGATGTTAAAATTAAACTACAATGTTAAGTTTGTTGCATTTGGAGCAGAAGAAATAGGTTTAGTTGGTTCACAAAAATATGTAGAATCCTTAAGCCAAGAAGAAAAAGACAATATTGCATGTATGATTAATATGGATATGATAGGGGTTGGAGAAACCTTAGGAATTATGACAGCTACAGATAATTCTAATACGTACATGGCTGATTTAGCAGAAAAATGTACTAAAGAGCTTGGTTATAATTATGATCGTAGTGTTGAAGACAGAAGTGATCATACATCATTTGATACAGTTGGTATACCATCTGTACATTTTGACTATCATATAGATCAAAACTATCATACAGATGAAGATTCAATAGATAAGATTGATTCAATGAATGTTTTAAATGTATACTCTGTAGTACTAAATATGCTTAGAGATTTAGAGAAAGAGATGCCTACAGATCAAAAAGATAAAGTAATTAAGACTATGAAATCTTTCAATAGATTTGACTTAGGAAACAAATCAAAGAATGGTGAATTTTATATTAAATAATAATTGAAAAAACTATTTTTAAAGTAAATTTATAAATGGAAAGTTAGTCTGAAATTAGTCTAGAAAAAGAAGAGCATAAGCTCTTCTTTTTAATGTAATTGATGAAGAATACAAATTTACAGTTTAGCAACTGGGTTTTCTTTATAGCTAATCCAAATCCTTTTTTAAGGACTCTTTTTCTTTGAAAAAATTATTTTTTATATTATTTTGCCATGGGTAGTTCGTAGCACTAGGAATATGCCCAGCTGTAGCATATAAAGGCTCATTTTCTCCTAGATATCTTTCATAGGCCCTAGAGTCGATTAATACGATATTATCGTCGGCTTTTCTTGATTTTACATAATCTATATAACAATAAATATCTTTATTTATTTTTATACTGTATTTTCCTTGTTTTTCTACTTTATGTATTTCTTTTGTTATAGGATAACCTTGCTTTTTCCATTCTTGTGTACCACCATTCAGTACATAGGTTTTATCGTATCCTAAATATTTTAATAACCACCAAAGCCTAGGAGCACCATCTAAATATTCATCATATATGACAATGGTTGTATGATTATTAACTCCTATATTTTCTAATTTTTCTTTAAATAGATTCAAATCTGGAATAGGCCTGAATCCTCCATGTTTTTTTCTTTCCCCTGATAAATCATTATTCATGTCAAGGTAAAATGCATTTTTAATATGATCTTCTTCATATATTTTTTCCATAAGTTGGATAAAAATAAATTAAATCTACAATCCAAAACTACCATACTATTATTATCTAAATGATTAAATAGCCAAGAAGCAGTAACAAAATTTTTCAACTAAATCATCTTCTACAACATTATTTTGCTATTACTATACTTTCATTTTACTCTTGGTAAATCTAGTGTTCAACATTTTGTACAAAATATATATTGACCTTAACTTTATATGAATGTATAATCGAATATGTTGCAAAAATAGTTTGACATAAAACTAATCACATTTAGGAGGAACAATTATGCAGTATAAAGACGGAAAATATATAGGCATAGGAAATGGGTATGGAGGAAATATAGAGCTTGAAGTTGAGATATTAAAAAGTAAAATAAATGATATAGTAGTAATAAGTCATAATGAAACAAAAATTATATCAGACCCAGCATTTGAGTATATTATTAAAAATATAATAGAGAAAAATACTATTTTAGTTCCTAATGTATCGGGGTGTTCAATGAGTTCTAGAGGAATTAGAGAAGCGGTAAAGAATGCTTTAATAGAAGCTAATGGGGATAGAAAAGAACTAGAAACACTAATATTACAATCGGAAAATCTTGAGAAAATTAATGCAAAGAAAAGAATTCTAAACTCTGTAGAAAAATTTGATGTAGTAGTTGTCGGAGGTGGAGGAGCTGGTCTTTCAGCTGCAATATCGGCTGCTGATAACGGGGCAAAAGTTGTATTGCTAGAAAAAATGAATAACTTAGGGGGAAATACACTAGTATCTATGGGTGGAGTTAATATTCCTGAAAATGATGAACAAAAGGAAAATGAAATAATAGATAGTAAAGAAAGCTTTTATAATGATATACTTCAAGGTGGAGATCAAGAGAATTACTTAGATCAAGTGGATATTCTTGTACAAAACGCTTTAGATACATATAGATGGTTAAAAGACGTTGTAGAAGTAGAGTTTAAACCAAAGAAACTTATACATTTTGGAGGACACAAAGTTCCGAGGGCCTCTGTATTTAATGGAAAATATGCAATAGAGCTTATATCTAAATTAAAAGCTAAAGCTTTATCACTGGGAGTAGAAATTCTAACCGGAGTAGATTGTAAAAATTTAATTTGTGATGATAAAGGAAGAGTAGTTGGGGTTAAATCTAGAGTAGCTGAAAAAGAAATTACTTTTAGTGCTGAGTATGGAGTTATACTTGCAACTGGAGGATTTAGTGGAAATATTGAGATGAGAAAGAAATATAATTCTAAGCTTGATGATAGATATAAGACGACTAATGTTAGTGGTGTAACGGGCCATGGCCACATCATGAGTGAGCGAGTTGGAGCTAAATTTGTTCATATGAACTACATCCAAACTTTTCCTATTTGCAATCCAAACACAGGAGAACTTTCTCATGTAGGAGGATCTAGATTTGATGGAGCTATACTAGTAAATAAATCTGGAAAAAGATTTGTAGAAGAGTTAGAGAGAAGAGATGTTGTTTCGGAAAATATATTAGCTCAAGAAGGACAAGTTGCTTATTTGATTTGGGGAAAAGAAATTGAGACTATAGGAAATGGAACAATAAATCATAAGGCAGAAGCAAAAAGACTTATGAAAGATAACCTATTTGGAGAGTTCAAGACTATAGAAGATGGAGCGCAGTTCTTCAAACTAGATAAAGATACTTTGAGAAAGACTATAGAAGATTATAATAATTATGTGAAAATTGGTAAGGATGAAGAGTTTAATAGAAGAGGAAATTTAGTATCAATAAGTGAAGGTCCTTATTATATTCAAGTAGTAGCTCCTGCAGTTCATCACACAATGGGTGGCGTAAAAATCAATAATAAAAATCAAGTAGAAAAAGCAGATAAAACTATAATTCAGGGATTATATGCTGCTGGAGAAATAGTAGGAGGAACTCATGGTACAAATAGGCTTGGAGGAAATGCTATAACAGAGGTTTTAGTATTTGGTAAAAGAGCTGGAGAAAGTATTGTAATTAACAAATAAATATAGTTAAATATACTACAGTCATATTTTAATTAATATGGCTGTTTTTTTATTTAAGGAAATTATAAATAATTTAAAAGTTTTTGTATACTTTTTTGTTCTTAATTAGTTATATATATGTAATTTACTTTGTTAATAATTAATAAATGAAAGGAGGAATCATGGATTTAGAATACTACTTTAAAGAAAAAATGAATCTTTTATATAAATATCTTTAAAAAATAGGAGCAAATGAATAGGATGCGCAAGATATAGTTCAAGAAACATTTTATAAATACGCAAATAGTAGCAATTATAGATTCTAATCAAAGTAAGTTTTTGCAAAGCTATTATAAACTAAGAAGACCTAATGAATATATAGGAGCGATAAAATGTACAAATGGTGTATTAGAAAATACACTGGAATATACAACTTATAAAATAATAGATAATAAACCTGTATATAATGGAACTTACACTTTAGAAATTAATATATTTGATAAAAAAGTTGGAGGCCTAGGTTATGACGAGGGATATGTGAGAAATTATAAGTAGTTTCTGTTTACCTTATTCTATTAGTTATTTTAATCTTAAATTAAGCTATCAACAAGAAACATATATGAAAACTAATATGAGATTATTTCAATAAACTCCTTGCATAGGTAAATAAATATAAATATGTTATTGAATGGAAGAGAGATTTTGTTATATACTTATCTGGTATGATAAAATTTAATAATTTAATAACCTAATAATATTTGGAATTCAAAATGAAAGCAGGGGTATAAACAATGTTTGGATTAAAAAAAACTATACAAAATTTATTAAAACAAAAATTAGGACTTCTTTTATTATTGCCAGTATTATCTATTAGTGTTACTTTTTTTGGTATTTCATATTTAGAAAAATTATCAACAATGCAGTCTTTAGAGAGAGATCATATTGGATTGGTATGGGAAAATAAATATTACTTGCAAAAGTATACTCAAACAAATGATCTAGATTATTTAAGAAAATTCTACGAAAAACAAAAAGAATTACAAACAAAACCTAAAGATTTCATAGATATGGTAACTAAACTAGATAGATTAATTTTACCGTCAGATATGGAAGAAGGCGATTATTGGTGTTATAAAGATGTTGAAGATCAGGAAAATTGGGTATTAAATGTTAAGAATTATGAAGCAAAAAAAATAGATTTAGTAAAATTTATAGAGTCTGAAGAGAAGATATTTAAAGAAATTGAAAAGAATAGCCATGCATTCCATGACCTCTTTGCAAAAGTTCAAAGAAAAGTTCGATTAATAGTGATAAGTTGTATTATGTTAATAAATTTAATAACATTGATTATTATGTGTAGAACAATCATTCCATTGCGTAAAAAATTGAACATATTGAATCAAAAGGCTAACCAGATTGCTGAAGGAAATTTGAAAATTATAGAGGATGAGTTTGGTGAAGATGAGATAGGAGCCTTATCAAGTGCTTTTAATAAAATGACAATTAATTTAAGAAATCTTATTAAAGAAGTTGTAATTAATAGTAAAGAAGTTAGTTTTTCAAATAAGCAACTTAATGATATTGTTGAAGAAATTAATATTCAAATACAAAATATCAATGTAGGAACTCAAGAAATTACTTCAAGTATGGAGGAAACAAGTAACTCTGCTGAAGAGGTAAATAATTTTAGTAGAGAAATATATAATTTTGCAAAAAAACTGTCACAAAAAGCAGAGGAAGGAAATTGTTCAGCAAAAGAGATTGGAATACGTGCTGAAAAAATGAAAAACAGTGCAGAAGAATCAAGGAACGTTGCTACAGCTATATATAAAGAAAAACAAGATAGTATTTTAATATCGATAGAACAAGGAATGGTAGTAAAAGAAATTGAAAAAATGGCCGGTGAAATTTCTGCTATTGCTGAACAAACTAATTTATTAGCTTTAAATGCTGCTATAGAAGCAGCAAGAGCTGGAGAGCAAGGGATAGGATTTGCAGTTGTATCAGAAGAAATACGTAAATTATCTGAGCAAGTTTCAGATACAGTGTCAGATATTCAAACTGTAATTAACCAGGTTCAGGATGCATTTAGAAACTTAGTAGAAAATACAAATGGCATATTAAAATTTATTGATGAAAAAGTTATTTTAGATTATCAAGTTTTGGTTGATACGGGAGTACAGTATTTAAAAGATGCAGAATTTGTAGGTGGGTTGTTAGGTGATTTTTTAGTTAGTTCAGATCAGATATCAACATATATAGAACAAGTTAATTTAGCCATAGAATCTGTTGGAAGTGCTGTAGAACAAGTTACTGCGAGTACTGAAGCGATATCTGGGAATATTACTGAAACTACAAAAACTATTAAAGAAGTAAATGAAGTTACTCAAAATCAAACCTTATTATCACAAAGACTAAACAGCTTTGTATTGAAATTTAAAATTTAAAATTAAATACCTATAATGTAAGAGGTTGTGGATTAAACCCCTTTCATTATAGGTATTTTTATTATGAATCTTGTCTTGTAGTAGCAATTACTATTTCTCTTATACATATATTTTGAGGCTGTGAATAAGCAAAACTGATAGTATTTGCAATATCTTCTGCTTGTAAACCTCCCCCTATTTCTTTTTTCCAATCTTTATAGGTGCTTTTTATATCATCTGAAGTTGTATGGCTTAAAAGGTTAGTTTCAACTACACCAGGAGCTATAGTTATCATTCTAACATTATGATTAGATACTTCCTCTCTTATATTTTCAGTTATAGCATGTACAGCAAATTTTGTACCACAATAAGCTGAGTGATTAGGGAATGTTTTTCTTCCTGCTATTGAACTTATATTTATAATTGTTCCTTCATTTCTCTTTATCATGTCATCTAATACAACATGAATTTCATTTAATACTCCCATAATATTTACATCTAGCATTTTTTTCCATTCATCAGGATTTTGATTTTGAGCTTCTCCAAGCAACATGATTCCTGCACAATTCACTAAACAATCAACTTTACCGTACTTTTCTTCAGCTCCAGCCACCGCTTCTTTAATTGATTGAACATCTGTTACATCTACACTTTTACAAATTGTATTTGGAAGATTTAATTCCATTAATTTTTCTTTGTTTCTAGATAATAATAATAAAGGATGATCTTCATTAGATAATTTAATAGCAGTTGCTCTTCCTATACCAGAGCTTGCGCCAGTGATAACGATTAATTTTTTCATAGTATAACCTCCAGTTTTATTTTGATATTAAATATTGATATATTAATTGAAGTCTAGTATTCTAGAACAGTATTACTTATTAAGATTTGAACAGTTTGCAAACTTCATGATTTGATTATAATAAATGAAAAAGATATTGTTAAGTATGCACTTTTTTTGAATATAGTAACAAGAAGGTAACTATTGAGTTGATTTTAGGAGGTAAAAACATTGAAGTATAAAGAAGTAGTATGTGAAATGGAAGTGACTTTAGATATGATAAGTGGAAAATGGAAACCACTAATATTATATTTTTTAGGACAAGAGGGTACAAAACGATTCGGGCAGATAAAAATATTTATAGATAAAATTTCTCACAAATCTTTAACTAATCAGCTGAGAGAATTAGAAGAAGATGGATTGGTGGAAAGAGTAGTATATCCTGAGGTTCCACCAAAAGTAGAATATAGTTTGACAAAAAAGGGAAAAACACTATTACCTATTTTAGAATCAATGTGCGAATGGGGAGAAAAAAATATGGATAAAAGGTACAGGCTTATTAATCCTCTTTGTGATTAGGTTGTTACCATAATATGGATTATTTGCAACGTGCTTGAATATATAAAACTGCTTGAGTATGTAAAATCTGTTAGAAAAGGAGTTATATATGAAAAAAATTTCTAGGATATTAAGTAGTATATTTTTAGTAATGTATATAAGCTACCTATTGAATTTAGTCTTTTTTAGCACACATTATGGAAGAGGGTATTTTCATAGAAGCTATAACTTCATTCCTTTTAAAACAATTGTAGAGTACATATTTTTCTCACATAATTTAAATGCAACATTTGTAAATATAGCTGGAAACATATTAGCTTTTGTACCAATGGGATTTTTGACTCCAATTGCATTCAATAGAATTAATAAATTTAAAGATATAGCTATACTCTCTTTGATTGCAACAATTTCTATTGAGATAATACAATGTATAATTGGAGTAGGTACTTGTGATATTGATGATGTGATTTTAAACTGGATAGGTGGCATTATAGGATTTCACATATACATAGTTATATTAAAGAAGATTAAAAATAATCCCTATTAGTAGGGATTATCTGATTTCTCGGGAAATAAAGAGTTATATTAAATCGGTTGGAATTTATCTGAAATCTATTTCTTCAGTAGTCTTTAATTCTACAAATCTTCCACCTAAAATATTGTTGTGATGTTGGATGATTTGAGAAGCATCTAATACTTTACTATCGAAAGTACTATGAGCATCTTGTGCTAAAATATTCTTATACTTCATGCTGAATGCACTTCTACAAGTAGTATCTATGCAGAATTCTGTTTGCATACCAGTAATAACTAATTTACTAATTTCTTGTTCTTGTAACACATCATTTAGAACTGTTTTATAGAAAGAATCCCATGTTTTTTTCTCTACAATGGTTTCTGTTTCTAATGGCTCGACTCGAGGATGTATCTTCCAAGTTGACTTTCCTTTACCAAATTCATCATCGTCTTTACCAGTATGTTGAATAAATATTACTGCTGTATTTGTTGAACGTGCCCTTTGCAATAACTTATAGATATTATCTAATACTTTCTCTCCATTGTACAAAGTAGCATCTTCATATGAAAACATTGCAACTTGTACATCTACAATTAATAACGCTGTTTTATTATTCATTAAATCAACCCTCACTTTCTTTTTTGTATTTTATACAATGATTTTCAAATTATTCCATTTAAATAGTATACACTAAATATATACATTTGAAATATTTAGAATAAAAACTTTTTTATTTTAATACACCTTAGTATATGGTAAAATTTGAGAAATTAAAATTTAGAATATAATTAAATGTTTCGTAAATCAAAGTACCTATAGGGGGCGGTTATGATGGTTGAATTTGAAACAGATAGATTGATATTAAGAACATTGAAAGTAGAAGATCTAGAATATGCAATGGATTTTTGGGGGAATTCAGAAGTTATGAGATATTGCGGTAAGTCAGGGAATAGACAACGATTAACAGAAGTAATAGATTTTTATATAAGCCTTCAGAATGAAAAAAGATTTTCTCCTTATGCAGTAATCTTAAAAGAAAATAGGAAAATAATAGGGGCTTGTGGCTTTAATCCTACAGGCAATGACTGTGAAATTGAACTTATATATCATTTTGCAAAAGAATATTGGGGTAAAGGCTATGCTACTGAAGCAGCACAGTCATGCGTTGATTATGCTTATAATAATCTAAAGATTAATAAAATTATTGCATCAATAGATCCAAGAAACAAAAATTCAAAAAAAATACTGGAAAAGCTGGGATTTGAATATAAATATATAAAGTGGTGTGAGGAAACAAAACAAGAAGATCAATATTTTGAATTAAGTAGATTATAATTTATTCAGTAAAAAATACAGGGGGTATGTTTATGAGGATTGAATCATTAGATATAAAAAAAATAATAAAAAAAACAAAAGAGGACAGAAATTTTCATGGAGTAGTTTCGGTATCGCAAGACAATCAACTTATATTTGGAAAAGGATATGGATATGCAAATAGGAATCAAAAAAATAATAACACTCTAAATACAAGATTTGGGATAGCTTCTGGTTGCAAAATATTTACGGCAGTAGCTATTTGTCAATTAGTTCAAAAAGGTTTAATTTCTTTTGATACCATGTTGAATGACTGCTTAGATATTAGTTTTCCAAATTTTGATTCTGATATTACAATAAACCATTTACTTACACATACTTCAGGAATATTAGATTATTTTGATGAATCTGTTATGGATAATTATGAAGCTTTGTGGGACGACATACCTATGTATAAAATGAAAAACTGCAACGATTTTTTACCATTATTCCAAAATAATAAAATGAAATTTTCTCCAGGTGAAAAATTCGATTATAATAATGCAGGATACATATTATTAGGCTTGATAATTGAACAACAAACAGGAATGAAATTTCAAGATTATATACAAAAAAATATATTTGATGTATGTAATATGGATGATTCAGGTTATTTTTCATTGGATAAGTTACCTGAAAGATGTGCACATGGTTATATTGAAAACGAAGAAAATAATATATGGAGAACAAATGTATATTCTATACCTATAATTGGAGGTCCTGACGGAGGGGCATTTGTTACAGCTTTAGATATTACAAAGTTTTGGAAGGCTTTATTTGATAACAGATTATTAGATAAGAATACTACTGAAAAACTATTAACACCACAGGCAGAATCTGGAGATGATTGCTACTATGGTTTTGGTGTATGGGTTACAAAAAAGGAAGGAAAAATCTATAAGTATTGTATAATGGGCAGGGATCCAGGGGTAAGCTTTAGATCATCAATATATATAGATAACAATATTCAGGTTAATGTTTTAGGGAATACTAATTGGGGGGGATATGCTATTACAAACAGAATAGAAGAAGAACTTATAAAAACAATCTATTATTAAAGGCTACAGTATAAAATAATACAATTGGACTAAAACCTTGGTAAATATTAGAATTATAAAGTGTAATCATAATATTTATAAGGGGGCTCAAAAGATGTATAAAACAAGAAATCTAACTTTTGTTGCTATGGGTATAGTTATAAATATAGTATTTGGAACAGTAGTAAGTATGATAAAAATCCCTTTATTATTTTTAGATACTATAGGAACCGTATTTATAGCAGCTATACTTGGACCATGGTATGGTGCTGTAGCTGGAGGGCTTACTAATATTATTCAAGGGATAATAACTAATCCTAAATCTATGCCTTTTGCTTTGGTTAACATAGCTATTGGCTTGATTGTGGGATATATATGCAAAAAAAGACAATTTAACTTTCAAACTGCACTTATAGCAGGGATGATATTAGCTATAGTAGCTCCACTAATAGGAACTCCAATTGCTATTTATGTATTTGGAGGTATTACAGGAGATGGAAATGATGTAATATTTACATGGCTTTTAACATCTGGAAAAACTATATTTTCAGCGGCATTCATACCTAGAATAACAGGGAATATACTAGACAAAATTGCAACATGTTTATTTGTATCATTTTTATTGAAAAGATTACCAAAAAAATATACAAGAAAACAAGGTAACATTTAAGGGGATGACATAGTGTACCGACAAGGAAAAGTAGTATTTTTATCACATTGTATTTTAAATCAAAACTCAGTCGTAAAGCCTTTAGCTAGAGCTAAGGGAGGCTACAATAAGATAGTTGAAGAAATAATAAAAAGAGATATAGGAATATATCAAATAATGTGTCCAGAAAATAAATATCTAGGACTTGATAGACTACCTAAAACTAAAGAAGAGTATGATAATGAAGATTATAGAGATATATGCAAAGGGATAGCTTATGAAGTTGTTACGGATATTGAAAAATACATAAATAATTCAAATAAAGTATTAGGAATAATAGGTATAAGTGAAAGCCCTACTTGTAGCTATAATAAAAACAAAGGTATATTATTTGAAGAAATATTTTATTTATTAAATAAGAAAAGTATTTATATACCTGTATTAAATGTATCAACAAATTATGTAGAAGAAAAAGAAAATAAAAAATTAATAGATGAATTAATAGAGTTTTTAGATAATAATAAAAAATAAGTTTTATTGACAAAATAATAATAAATATATTTATAAACAGGGAATTAGGATAAATGGAGTGATATTAAGGGATGGGAGTTTAAAAGTTCTTTAATTAATGAAGTCTTGTTTGAATTAGATGAAAAGAATATAAGTTTCATCATATATGAAAAGTACAATAGTGAAGTCGAAAAATTATTAAATAAATATATTCAAGTATAAAATATCTACTTAAATTGATAGATACTTTTTTAGAATTGAAATTAATTTATAAGGTTAAACTAAACACATATTAAAATTGAGAATTAGAGGTGTAATTCATGCAAGGATATGTGAAAGGTAAACCTATATTTACCAGTATAAATAGTACCAACAATCAATATGCGTATTTAACTGAAGATGTAGAAACCGATGTAGTAATTGTAGGTGGTGGAGTTACTGGAAGTATATGTTCTTACTATATGTCTAAAAATAATATAAAATCTGTGCTAATTGAAAAGGGAAGAATAGCTCATGGTAGTACAAGTATTACAACATCTCTTTTACAGTATGAATTAGATGAAAATGCATCTGAACTTAAAGAAGTTATAGAGAGTAAAAATATAGTAAGATCATATGAACTTGGATTGTGTGCACTGAAAGAAATAGAAAAATTTGTAGAGGAATATGGTAATAAATGTGACTACATAAAGAGAGATACATTACTTTATACAGCTAAAAACCTTGAAAAAAACAGCATTAAGGAAGAATACAAATTTAGAAAAGAAAATGGGTTTAATGTTGAATATATAGACGAATTAGATAATCCTTATGGCTTTGACTTAAAAGCTGGACTTTTATCAAAAGAAGGAGGAGCCGAGATTGATCCATATAAATTTACCAATCACCTTCTTGAAGTAAGTATTAAAAAAGGTGCACTTGTGTATGAAAATACCGAGGCTAAAAAAATAGAGTATTTAGATAAAGGAGTAATTATTTACACATCTTACGGATATAAAGTTAAGGCAAAAAAAGTAATTGTCGCTACAGGATATAATACTAGTTTGTTCACGAATAAAAATTTTGGAACTAAAAATAATACATTTAATATAGCTACTAAACCAGTTAAAGAAATTCGAGGTTGGAAAGAAGGTGTATTGATTAGGGATAATTCTGATCCATATAACTATCTTAGAACTACAAAAGACAATAGATTAATTATAGGTGGAGAAGATGTAGATTTTAAAGAAATAGAGAATGAGGATATAGCTTTTGAAAAATACTCTATTTTAGAACAAAGACTTAAATCTATGTTCAAATATATAGATGATATAGAAATAGAGTATAAATATTGTGGATGCATTGAGTCTACTAAAGATAACTTAGGATATATTGGACCTGATAAAAAACATGAGAATCTATGGTACTGTCTAGGATATGGAGGTAATGGTATATTATTTGCTATATTAGGAGGAATTATGTTGAGTAAACTATATCATGAAGAAAAAGATGAGGATATGAGATTGTTTAAAGTAAATAGATTTGATAATTGATATTTAGAAACAAATTATTGTGAAAAAACAGTTTTTTTAGAAATAAAAAAGCTGTTTTTTTTTATAATTTTCTTTACGAATCTTAAAAAAATCTGGAATTAAAATTTAAAAAGTGAGACTTTTTTATTTAAATTGATAAGTCTGAAAATTGAATGATTTCGAAAAAATAATAATTTAATGTAAAATTCAATTTTAAAAAAACAAAATAGATATTAAATTAACGAATGAAAAACACGTATTTTATTAAAAATACAAAGAAATATACAGAAAATCACTTCTAAACGACAAAAAACGACGTAAATGCATGGGGAAAATGAAAATAAAATTATAAATAAAATAAGAGTAATCTAATCATGATTACTAAAATGTATTACAAAAAAACAAATTGTTATATTATTGACAATCTAAAATGGAAATACTATACTCTGATTAGAAACATCATTAATGTTTTGGATGAAGATAGCGGGAGAGCATAGCACCGAAGAAGTAAAGCTTTCAGGTATAAAGACCGCTATTGGACAAATCTCTGGAGAGACTCTATAGAGCACCGAAGGAGCAAACTGCATTTGATCATGCATGCGAAACTCTCAGGTAAAAGGACAGGGAAATTTTCCCGGCTTTTTTTATCAATTCGAAATAATAAAAGCAGGAGGTAAACAGTATGGAACAAATTAATCAAATTGCACAATCTATCAATTCTTTGGTATGGGGACCACCACTTCTCATATTACTTGTTGGTACAGGTATCTTTTTATCATTTAAATTAGGTTTTTTACAAATATTCAGACTTCCATTAGCACTTAAGTATCTTTTCTCAGAAGATCCTGAGGCAAAAGATATGAAGGCAGAAGGTGACGTATCTGCGTTTGCAGCTGTTTGTACAGCATTATCAGCTACTATAGGTACAGGTAATATAGTTGGAGTTGCAACAGCAATAAGAATGGGAGGACCTGGAGCATTATTTTGGATGTGGGTAGCTGCATTCTTCGGAATGGCAACAAAATATGCAGAAGCACTTTTAGCAGTTAAATATAGGGTTGTAGATGATAATGGACAAATGTCTGGGGGCCCTATGTATTATATTGAGAAAGGATTCAAAAATAAGTTTCTTGCGAAATGCTTTGCTATATTTGGGATAGGAGTTTCTTTCTTTGGTATAGGAACATTTGCACAAGTAAACTCTATAACATCAGCTGTGAATATAGCGTTTAATGTTCCCGTTATAGTAACAGGAGTAATACTTACTATATGTGTTGCTATGGTTAGTCTTGGAGGAATAAAGAGTATATCAAAGGTTTCAGAGATTATAGTTCCTTTTATGGCGGCATCATACGTAATTTGTACATTAATAATACTTTTATTAAATGCAGGTCAAATTCCTGAGACAATGAGCTTTATAATAAAGAGTGCATTTACTCCAACTGCTGCAGCAGGTGGATTCGCAGGATCAACAGTTGCACTTGCACTAAAGAGTGGTATATCAAGAGGTGTATTCTCTAATGAATCAGGACTTGGTTCTGCTCCTATAGCGGCGGCTGCGGCTAAGACTAATTCTTGTGTAAGACAAGGTTTAGTTCAAATGACAGGTACGTTCTTTGATACTATTCTAGTATGTACAATGACAGGTTTAACTTTAGTTCTTACTGGTATGTGGAATAATCCAAATGTTGAAGGTGCTGCAGCTACGACTGCTGCATTTAGAGCTGGACTTCCTTCTATGCCTATTGTTGGAGAGTTAATAGTTACTGTAGGACTTATATTCTTTGCTTTTACTACTATACTTGGTTGGAATTATTATGGAGAGAGATGTACTGAGTATTTATTCGGAGTTAAAGGAATAAAACCTTTTAAATACATATTTATATTCCTTGTTGCAATAGGACCTTTCTTAAAGCTTAGCTTGATATGGACAATAGCTGATATAGTTAATGGACTTATGGCTATTCCAAATCTTATTGCTATAATAGGACTTAGTGGAGTTATATCAACAGAAACGAAGATGTATTTTGATGAATTGAGAAAACAAAAACAAGCATCTTAAAAATAAAACTCGATGGATTAAATCCATCGAGTTTACTTTTATACATCTATACCTTTATTGTCTATATTAAGTTCTTTTATACTCCACTTATTATCTAAAGTAGAAGTATATTTTTGAATTTTATTATAAAAATTTATGTCATTTTCTTTAAGCATTACCATTATAGTTGGACCAGCACCGCTTAAGAATACTCCTATGCTATCTAAATCTTTACATTTCTTTATTATATTATCATAGTCTTTAATTAAGCTTCCTCTGTACTTTTGATGGAGGCTGTCTTTACATGCAAGTTTAATTAAATCGAATTGACCGTTTATTAAAGCTGATACCATAAGAGAGACTCTTCCTACATTAAAAACACCGTCTTTATAAGGTATTTCACTTGGCAAAACTGCTCTTGATTTTTCTGTAGATAACTTAAAGTCTGGTATTAGTGCACAGAACTTTAATCCTTTTGGAATGTTTATTTTGCTGCAATATATATCATCGCCTTCTTTAATAGAAGTAACCATTCCTCCAAGAAGAGCAGGTGCAACATTATCTGGATGACCTTCAATTTCTGAAGAAATTTTTAAAATTTCATCTTTACTTAGTTTGTTACCAGCTATTTTATTAGCTGCAATTACTCCTCCTAATACACAAGATGCACTGCTTCCAAGACCTCTAGATATAGGAATATCATTTTCAATTTTTATTCTTATACCTTTATGTTTGTATCCGATTCTTTGAAAGCATTTTTTCATGGATTTGTATATTAAATTATCTTCATTGCAGTATTCATCGTCACAACCTTCTATTACAAGACCATCTTCTATTTCTTCAACAAAAAAATTATTGTATATATCAAGGGCTATTCCTAGACAATCAAATCCAGGGCCGACATTAGCAGTCGTTGCTGGTATTTTTACACTTATCATATTAATCACCTACACATTCAATATATTATTAATCATAGATTTCATCTTATCTTTTTTGCAAATACTACCATGAATTACTCTTTTATTTTCCAGTGCCTTTATAGGATTAGGAATTTCTAAATTTGATATATTTGATAATTTATCAATTAATCTAAAATCTGATAATATATCATAGTTGTTATCTATTGATTCTATAACACTTTCTGGGAACTTAAACGGGCTAGCCGTTGATGCGATTATAGTCTTAGTAGAATCATTAGTTTTTTGTCTGTATTTTTGATAAACACAGTAAGCTACACTTGTATGTGTATCCATTAGATAGTTAAAATCCCTGTAAACTTCATTTATAGTTGATGACGTTTCTTCTTGAGTTGCAAAGTCAGCGTAAAAGTCACCTAGCTTGCTTTTCATATCCTCATCGATTTCGTATATTCCATTAGTTTTCAGTTCTTCCATAAGATTATTTACTAAGTATGGATTTTTATTACTTATCTCATATAGTAGTCTTTCGAGATTACTAGATATTAAAATATCCATAGAAGGAGATGAGGTAAGCTTGAATTCTCGCCTTATATCATAAATCCCTGTATTTATGAAGTCGCATAAAACATTATTTTCGTTAGATGCACATATTAATTTGTTTATAGGAAGACCCATATTTTTAGCGTAAAAAGAAGCTAGTATGTTCCCAAAGTTCCCAGTTGGAACTACTATATTTATTTTTTCCTTTTCTTGGACATCTCCATTTTTTAGTAGTTGAACGTATGAATTGACGTAGTATACTATCTGAGGAACTAATCTTCCTATATTTATGGAGTTAGCGGATGAAAGCATATAATTTTTATTAGATAATAGATCATTAAATTCTTTGTCTGAAAAAATTTCTTTAACACCTCTTTGTGCATCATCAAAGTTACCATCTATGCCTATTACATGAGTATTTTTCCCGTCTTGAGTAATCATCTGTCTTTCTTGAATTGAGCTTACTCCTTTTTTAGGATAAAAAACTATTATTTGAGTATTATCTACATTATTAAAACCCTCAAGTGCCGCTTTTCCTGTATCTCCAGATGTAGCTGTTAGTATAACTATTTCTTTTTGTATATTTAAATTTTTACAAGAAGCTTTTAAAAGATGGGGAAGAATAGATAAAGCCATGTCTTTAAAAGCGAGAGTAGGTCCATGATAAAGTTCTAAAAAATAGCTGTTATCTACCTTTTTTAGTGGTGCTATTAAATTATTACTAAATTTATCATTATAAGCATTATCTATACAGTTTTTCAAAGTCAGTTCATCAAAATCGCTAAAGAATTTATTTATTATATAAAAAGCGATTTCATTATAAGTCATATTTATCATATTTTTAAAAGATATATCTATATAGGGGAACTCTGTAGGTACATATAAGCCACCATCGTTTGCCAAGCCTTTCAATATAGCATTTGAAGAGGTGACCTTACTAATATCTCCCCTTGTACTTTTGTATAAAATATTCATATAATACCACCTCTTAAACAAATTTTAAATTAATAATATAATACAATGTATATTACAAAAATACAAGTGTTTTTTACACATAAACAAAAAAATAAAGACTCGCTTGGTTGTAGAGTGTAAGTTTTTAGTTATATTCTTTACGATCTTATAATTTAATTACAAAAATACGTATACTTAAAAGGATAATTAAAAGATCTATTGTATTATGATAAGTAAATGATTAATATAGTATTTAGGATGCACTATATAATGGAAAGGACGTGAAAATATGTTGTATAGAAAATTTGGAAAGACTAATGAGGAGGTATCTGCACTGGGATTTGGTTGTATGAGATTCCAAGTTATAGATGGTAAGAATGATCAGATAAATGAAGAGGAAGCTATTAAGCAAATAAGACATGCTATAGATAATGGTGTTAACTATATTGATACGGCATACCCTTATCATGAAGGTATGAGTGAAATTGTTACAGGTAAGGCACTTAAGGATGGGTATAGAGAAAAAGTATTTGTGGCTACTAAGCTACCTTCTTGGCTTATAAAAAGTAGAGAGGATATGGATAAGTACTTAAATGAACAGCTTGAAAAGTTAGGAACAGATTATATAGATTTTTATTTGGTACATACATTGACTCAAAAGCTATGGAGTAATTTAAAAGAGAATGATTTATTCGACTTTTTAGATACTATAGTCAAGGATGGAAGAGTTAAGCATGTTGGATTCTCTTTTCATGATGAACTTCCTCTTTTTAAAGAGATAGTTGATGCTTACGATTGGGAGTTTTGTCAGATACAATACAATTTTATGGATGAGAACTATCAAGCTGGAAGAGAAGGCCTTAAATATGCAAGTGACAAGGGCTTAGGGGTTGTTATAATGGAACCTTTAAGAGGAGGAAGTCTTGCAAGAAATACTCCTAAGGATATTCAAGATGTATGGGATAGAGCTGATGTTAAGAGAAGCCCTGCTGAGTGGGCATTGAGATTTTTATTGGATCAGCCTGAGGTAAGCGTAGTACTTAGTGGTATGAATGATATGAATCATATAGACGAGAATATAAAGACTGCAAGTGATACTCATGAAAATTCACTTACTGAAGAAGAGAAAGCATTAATAGATGAGGCTAAAAATATATATTTAAATAGGATGGTTGTAAACTGTACTGATTGTAAGTATTGTATGCCGTGTCCAGCTGGAGTTAATATACCTAGAAATTTTGAAATTCTAAATGGTTCTTCTATGTACAATGATGTTGAACATTTTAAATGGATGTACAATAATTTCGTTGGTTATAAAGAAAAAGCTATGCATTGTGTAGAATGTGGTAAATGTGAAGAAGCATGTCCGCAGCATATAAAGATAATAGATAATCTTAAGAAAGTTAGTGAATTATTTGAACAAGAAAATAAATAAATATAGTTGAATTTCGTAAATAACCTGCCGTAAGGCAGGTTATTTTGTTTTAATGAAATTATAAATGAATTCATTGGGAAATCTATTTTTAAGGAATTTTTGGACAAATCAAAAAATATATTGACGAAACATGTACGTACAGGATATAATTATTTTGCAGACAACTTGTACGTACATGATAGGCTTAGAGAAAACGTTATCTGGATTTAAACAGATTTGCAAAAATAGATTAAGAGGGAGGATTTATAGATGTCTAAATTTTCGAATGATGTATCGCAATTACTAGAGTATATTGGTGGAAAAGAAAATATAGCAGCAGTGTCTCATTGTGTCACTCGTATGAGATTCGTGCTTAATGATCCTAATAAGGCTGATGTCAAAAAGATAGAAAGTATAAAAGCTGTAAAGGGAAGTTTTACTCAAGCTGGACAATTCCAAGTTATAATTGGAAATGAAGTAGCAACTTTTTATAATGAATTCACAGCAAAGGCTGGGGTTGAAGCTGTAAGTAAGGATGAGGCTAAAAAAGCTGGAAGACAGAACTTAACTTTACTTCAAAGGTTAATATCTCATTTAGGTGAAATTTTTTCACCACTTATTCCAGCAATAGTTGTTGGAGGTTTGATTTTAGGATTTAGAAATATTATAGGAGATATTAAACTTTTTGAAGCTGGAACTAAGTCTCTAACAGAAATATCTCAGTTTTGGGCAGGGGTACATCACTTTTTATGGTTAATAGGTGAAGCGATATTCTTCTATTTGCCAGTTGGAATTACATGGTCTATATCTAAGAAAATGGGTACAACTCAAATCCTAGGTATTGTACTGGGAATTACATTAGTTTCACCTCAGCTGTTAAATGCTTACGCAGTAGCTGGTGGTGCTGAGACTCCCGTTTGGGATTTTGGATTTACTCAGATAAAGATGATTGGTTATCAAGCTCAGGTCATACCTGCAATATTAGCTGGATTTGTTTTAGCAAAATTGGAGCTTATCTTAAGAGATAGAGTTCCAGGATATATTTCTATGATAGTAGTACCGTTCCTTGCGTTAATACCTACTGTATTATTAGCACATACTGTTTTAGGACCTTTAGGATGGAAGGTAGGTTCTATGATTTCAAGTATAGTATATACAGGATTAACTTCAACGTTTGGATGGTTATTTGCAGCTATATTTGGGTTTAGTTATGCACCACTTGTTATTACAGGATTACACCACATGACAAATGCTATAGATTTACAATTAATGAGTGAAATGGGTGGAACTAACTTATGGCCTATGATAGCTTTGTCTAATATAGCTCAAGGCTCTGCAGTTTTAGCAATGATTTACTTAAATAAAGATGATGAAGAAGAAAAACAAGTATCTATACCAGCTGCAATATCATGTTATCTTGGTGTAACAGAGCCTGCTATGTTTGGTATTAACTTAAAATATGTGTATCCATTTCTAGCAGCTATGATAGGTTCATCAATAGCTGCGGTAATATCTGTAGGTTCAGGAGTTATGGCTAACTCAATAGGAGTTGGAGGACTTCCAGGGATATTATCTATACAACCACAGTATATGGGAATGTTTGCAATAGCGATGATAATAGCTATAATAGTACCATTTGTATTAACAGTTATATTTGCAAAAAAGAAAATGACATTTAAAAAAGAAGAAAAGAGTATTTAATAAAAAAGGAGGGAGTCAATCTCCTTCCTTTTATTTATTATATAGCCAGCAGAAGGAGATAATTATAATGAAGGATTTTAAAAATAGTGTAGTATATCAGATATATCCAAAGTCATTTAACGACTCAAATAATGATGGATTTGGAGATTTAAACGGTGTAACTCGAAAATTGGATTACTTAAAGATGTTAGGAGTAGACTATATATGGTTGACTCCATTTTATGTTTCACCTCAAAATGATAATGGATATGATGTTGCAGATTACTGTAAGATAGATCCAAGGTTTGGAACCATTGAAGATTTTGAAAATATGGTTAAACAAGCTCAAGAAAGAGGTATAGAAATAATGCTTGATATGGTTTTTAATCATACCTCTACAGAGCATGAATGGTTTAAAAAAGCTATTGATGGAGATGAAAAATATAAAAATTACTATATATTTAAAAAAACAAAGAATGAAAAAGAACCTACTAATTGGCAGTCAAAGTTTGGAGGTTCTGCTTGGGAGTACGTTAAGGAATTCGATGAATATTATCTTCATTTATTTGATGTAACGCAGGCTGATCTTAACTGGGAAAATGAAGAAGTAAAAAAAGAAATATTTGATGTGGTTAATTTCTGGATAGATAAAGGAGTTAAAGGTTTCAGACTAGATGTTATTAACTTGATTTCAAAGCCTGATGTATATGAGGATGATCATGTAGGTGATGGAAGAAGATTTTACACAGATGGAATTAGGATGCATGAGTATTTAAAAGAATTAAATAAGGAGACGTTTGGAAAGCATAAGGATATTATAACTGTTGGAGAAATGTCATCTACTAATATGGATAATTGTATAAAATATTCAAACCCTGATGAAAAAGAGTTATCTATGGTATTTAATTTTCATCATCTTAAGGTAGATTATGAAAATGGAGACAAATGGACTTTAATGGATTTTGACTTTATAAAGCTAAAAGAGATATTAAATTCTTGGCAAATAGGTATGGAAGAGGGGAATGGATGGAATGCTCTATTTTGGAGCAATCATGACCAGCCTCGTATAGTTTCACGTTTTGGAGATGATAAAAAGTATCATAAAGAATCTGCAAAAATGCTAGCAACTTCTATTCATATGTTAAGAGGGACTCCATATATATATCAAGGTGAAGAGTTTGGTATGACTAATCAGTATATTGGTATGATAGAAAACTATAAAGATGTTGAGTCTATTAACTACTACAATATACTAAAAAGTGAAGGTAAGGATGAGAAGGAGATTATAAATATATTACAAGCTAAATCTCGTGATAATGCTCGTACACCTATGCAGTGGGATGAAAGTGAAAATGGTGGATTTACAATGGGAGATCCATGGCTTAAACCAGGACAAACGCATAAACACATAAATGCAAAATCTGCGCTCGATGATAAAAATTCAATATTTTATCACTATAAAAATCTTATTAAATTAAGAAAAGAGTATGAAGTTATCTCTAATGGAACATTTAGGCCAATACTTGAAGATGATAAATCAATATTTGCATATATTAGAGAATATGAAGGAGATAAACTATTAGTTGTAAATAACTTTTATCCTAAAGAAGCTGTATTTGAGCTTCCGCAAAATATGGATCTAGACAATTCTAAAGCTAAGATATTAATTTCAAATTACAGTGACTCTTCAACTGAAATACAAAAAATTAATTTAAGAGCATATGAGTCTATAGTTTATTATATTGAAAAATAATTATTAAAAAGTTACAATATATTAAGGTGATAATATATGATAAGCAAATATCTAATTATTTATGATGAAATAAAAGAGAAAGTAGAAAGTGGCGATATGAAGCCAAATACAAAGCTTTCATCAGAAAGTGAATTGATGAAAAAGTACAGCGTATCTAGAGATACTATAAGAAAATCTTTAAATCTTTTAGAGCAAAATGGATATATCCAAAAAATAAAGGGTAAGGGATCATTCGTACTAGATATTAATAAGTTTGATTTTCCTATATCAGGACTTACAAGCTTTAAAGAATTATCAAATAAAATGGGAGTTAAATCAAATACTATTTTAGAGGAACTTGAACTTGTTAAACCAGATGAGTTTTTGATGAACCAGTTAAATGTATCTAAAAACAGTGATATATGGAAGGTTATAAGAGTTAGAGAGATAAAAGAGCAAAAAATTATACTAGACAAGGATTTCTTTAATAAAAAGCATGTTCCATCACTTACCGAGGATATATGTAAGGACTCTGTATATGAGTATATAGAGGGAGAACTTGGTCTTAAAATAGGGTTTGCAAAAAAAGAAATAACAGTACAAAAAGCTACAGAAGAAGATAAAAAATATCTAGACTTAGAAGAATACGACATGATAGTTGTAGTTAAAAACTACACATATCTAGACGATATGAGCTTGTTTCAATATACAGAATCAAGACATAGACCTGATAAGTTTAGATTTGTAGATTTTGCAAGAAGAAACTAGAAGGTAACCTCTTATTAAGGGGTTATTTTCTTATTTTATGGAAGTTATATGATAAAATAAGATTTGATTTGTTTAATTTGGTTAATATAGGTTGCAAGTAATAACAAATAATTCACATAAAAAACAAACTTATAGTTCACAATTAATACCTATTCTAGTAGGAAAATAAAATATGGAGAATTTAAGAAAATTTTAAGATTCAATTAAGTATAAATCAAGATTTATGGATTATATTTAATTAGAGAGACTAGTCATCGGATAAATTGAATTTAGAATGGAGATATATCACATGAGCAGTTATAATTTAACTAGTAAATTAAAAAAAACATTTATTAAGAATTCTATTTTTTTTATAGTATTATTAGGAATACTTAATATTATATTAGTGCTACCCAAAAATATTAAAATGTTACACTTGCAATCAATTTTGAATCATAAGAACTTATATATTTTAAGCGGACTCATACTAATTTCCCTATGTAATAAGTATTATAAAAAAAAGACTTTTACAGAACAAATTGTATCAAGTGAAGATAGAACTAAAGTAAGAAGATATCTAAAAAAGTACGGATATAATTCAATATCATATCTGGCCTTAGAGAAAGATAAAAAATATTTTTTTTCTAAAAATATAGATGGTGCTGTTATTTATGTTATAAGCTCAGGTGTTGCCGTTTGTTCAGGAGATCCAATATGTGATGAAGATGATGCTGTACAGCTTTTATCTGAATTTATTTCATATTGCAAAGAAAAAGAATTTCGTATTTGCTTTTGTCAAATAAGTGGAAAATTTATAAATGAATTTAATAAACTAGGATTTGGATTTATTAAATATGGAGAAGAAGCTATGTTTGATCTAGAAACATATACTACATGTGGGAAAAAAGCTGCAAAAATAAGACAGGCTATCAACAATGCCAATAGATTAGGGGTAGAGATATTCGAGTATAAGCCTTTAGAAAATAAAGATACTACTATAGAAAAGGAAATACTAGAAGTTTCAAATGAATGGCTTTCTTTTAAAAAAAGCGGAGAATTATCTTTTATGTTAGGAAGTATTAGCCTAGACAATCCTATGGATAGAAGATATTTTATAGCAGTTGATTCAGATAAAAAAATATTAGGATTTGTTGTTTTTGTACCATTTTTAGGGGGAAAAGGATATTATGCAGATGTTACTAGAAGAAGAGCAGATGCTCCGATAGGAGTAATGGAAAAGATTATGATTAATGCTTTTAATGAAATGAAAAACGAAGGAGTTAAGTGGGGAAGCTTAGGAGTTGCGCCTCTTGCTAATGTAAGAGAGGATAAAGAAAAAATACAAATAAGCTTGTTTATAATGGAGTTTATTTATAAGAATATAAATAACTTTTATGGCTTTAAGAGTCTTCATCAATATAAGAAAAAGTATGGACCAACAAGGTGGGAATCTAGATTTCTAGCATATTACCCTAAGATTTTTACTCCTAAAATTGCATATTCTATAATAAAAGTAAAAAATCCTAATGGATTTAAGGATTTGATAATAAACCAAATAAAAAGAAAGTAAAACCTAGGTAATATAAATTTCAGATGGAGGAATTATAATGAAAAAAATATTAGTAACAGGAGCTGGAAGTGGATTAGGAGCAGAACTTGCCAAATGTTATGCAGAAGAAAAAAATCATATTATACTAGTTGGGCGTACAATAGAAAAATTAGAAAAAGTATCGAGTATGATTGTTCAAAATGGTGCAAGTGCAGAATGTATGCTTTGTGATATCAGTGATATTGATTCTATAAAAAGATTAGTTAAAAAAATTTCTATAAATCATAAGAGTATAGATTACTTAATAAACAATGCAGGAATAGGATTTTTTGGACCCATAGAAGATCTTACTATACATCAAATGAATATGATGATAGATGTAAATGTTAAGGGAACTATTATAATTACACAGGCATTATTACCTTATATAAATGAAAGAATATTGAATATAATATCAACAGCTGGTTTAAGGGGAAAGCCTAATGAAGCTGCATATTGTGCAAGTAAATTTGCAATCAGAGGATTTACAGAAAGTTTGCAAAAAGAATTAATAGATACAAAGTTAAAAATAACTGGAGTATATATGGGAGGAATGGACACGCCGTTTTGGGATGAATCGACGCATATAAAAGATAAAAGTAGACTAAAATCTCCAGCCGACGTGGCTAAAATAATAAGAATGAAGGACGATGGTAGAGCAGAAATCATAATTGATAAATAGTAAATTGTTTTTAAGATAAATTATTATTTTAGTTATGGATATTTTTTCAAATACTACAAAAAATAAACATAGTTAAAATTCATTTTGTTGGGTAAAAGATATATAAGATAAGGTGAAAGGAATGATTTTAATGAGAAGAGTTTTATATATTACTGGAAATCCAAAATATGAAGATAATTCATTTAGTTTATCTGTTGGAGAAAAATTTATAAATTTATATAAAGAGAATAATACTGAGGATGAGATAATAGAGATAGATGTGTATAGTTCAGATATTCCACTAATAGATAAAGATGTATTGAGTGGGTGGAATAAGCTTCAAGGGGGAAGTGAATTTACAAACTTAACTAATGAAGAACAAAGAAAAGTTTCAAGAATAAATGAACTTACAGACGAATTTATAAACGCTGATAAGTATATTTTTGTAACTCCATTATGGAATTTTTCATTACCTCCTATGATGAAAGCATATATAGATACTATATGTATAGCTGGTAAAACTTTTGAATATACTGAAAATGGTCCAGTTGGTCTATTAAAGAATAAAAAAGCTTTGCATATACAAGCTATGGGCGGTATGTATGAACAAGCTGTTTCTAATAATGCTGAATTTGGAAATACTTATATGAAGGCTATAATGCCATTTATAGGAGTAGAAGATGTATCTTCTATATTAATAGATGGAACTAGTATACTTTCTGAAGATCAGGTAAAATCTAGTTTATATGAAAAAATTGAACAAATAGCTAAATGTTTTTAATTTACAAGAGGAGTATCTTTAAATAAGATACTCCTCTTGTTTTAATTTTGAATAAATAAGTTTTTGTAATTAAGTAAATTTATCATATTTAGAAGCCAAATAGAATATAATTTATGGAAAAAAATTCTAATATAGTGTATAATGGGAGTATGTTAAAAAAATAACTATAAGGTGAGAAAAGAGGTGTTTATTATTTATACCATTATAACTATTTTGATTTTATGTGTTATTATAGGTTATTTTATGGTTTTTTTAAACACAAGATATGAAATAGTAAATGATAAACTATTGATAAAATATGCATTCTCAAAATTAATAATACCAATAGAAGATATAAAAGAGATTGCAGAATCTACTTATTATGCATGTGAAGATAATAATCAATACAGTATAGGAATGCAAAATGGTCAGCCTGATAGAATAATAATAAAAACAAAAGATAATAAATCCTATTTTATAAGTCTTAATGGCTCTCATATCTTAGTAAATAAAATAAGAAAGGTAAAACCAAATATTAATATAAAAGGAATGTTTATATAAAAGATGCTTGGCTAATTTAAATTAGCTAAGCAGTTTTTTTTATTTTATAGAAATAATACTTGCATTATCAATTTGATAATGCTAGAATAAAAAATATCAAATTGATAAAAATAAAAAAAGGGGTTGTAACAGAATGAGCACTATATTGCAAGTAATTATTAGTATTTTAGGTATGACTGGAATCATGTATTGTTTATACTTTATGAAGAATAAAAGATATTCATTTACTGCTAGAGTTTTAACGGGATTAGCGCTTGGAATAATTTATGGAGCAGTACTTCAATCTATTTATGGCGTTGATTCAGTAGTAATCAAACAAGCTAACGGTTGGTTTGATATTATAAGCACTGGATATGTAAGATTATTAAAAATGATTGTAATACCTTTAGTATTTGTATCTATAACGTCTTCAGTTATAAATCAAAACTCAAATAACTTAGGTAAGATGGCAGGGCTTATAATAGGTGTATTAATTGCAACTACTGCTATATCTGCATTGGTTGGAGTAGGTTCAGCTAATTACTTTGATTTAAATGCAAAAGGAATGGAGATAGGAGAAAGTGAATCTCAAAGAAGCGAGTATCTAGAAAGTAAGCTTGAAGATTATAAATCTAAGCCTATACAAAAGCAAATAGTAGAGATTATTCCTACGAATCCTTTTTATTCAATGACAGGTCAGGGAAGTTCATCTACATTATCAGTAGTTGTATTTGCAGCATTTATAGCTATTGCGGTTCTGGGACTTAAAAGAAAGAAACCAGAATCTGCGGAATTTTTTATCTCAATGATAAATTCTTTACATGATGTTGTAATGAGATTGGTAACATTGATACTTAGACTTACTCCATATGGTGTAACGGCTTTAATGACAAAATTTATATCTACAAGTAATTATTCAGAAATACTTAGATTATTGAATTTTGTTTTGGCTTCTTATATAGCTATAATAATAATGTTTATAATACATTTAATAATAATTACATTCATAGGACTGAATCCTATAACTTATATAAAAAAAGTAATACATGTATTGATATTTGCGTTTACATCTAGAACTAGTGCAGGAACTCTTCCTTTAAATGTAGAAGCGCAAAAGGATAAACTGGGTGTAGATGAAGGTTATGCTAATCTATCAGCATCTCTTGGAACAAGTATTGGACAAAATGGATGTGCTGGTATATATCCTGCAATGTTAGCTGTTATGATAGCTCCTGTTGTAGGTATAAATCCAATGGATCCTGTGTTTTTAATCAAATTAGTTATAGTTACAAGCCTTAGCTCGTTTGGTATAGCGGGAGTAGGTGGAGGAGCAACATTTGCAGCACTTACAGTATTATCTGCTATGGGTCTTCCTGTTGGACTTGTAGGATTATTAATAGCAATAGAGCCTTTAATAGATATGGCAAGAACAGCGTTAAATGTAAGTGGAAGTATGGTAGCGGGTCTTGTATCTAGTAAAATAATGAATAAAATAGATATGGATTTATATAATTCATAAAAAAAAGAACTGCCTGAAAATGATTTAATAAATCGTTTTAAAGGTAGTTTTTTTTATTTGAATTTAAAATTTTAATATATAGTTTTTATATAATAATATAAAGTTTAGATAAAAGCATATATTAGTCTTGATTAATAGATTAATATTCGTTAAAATCGTGATATAATATAAATGAAAAATTACTTAAATCACCTAAATAAAGCAAAAAATATGTAATCAGTTTGATGTTTAGAGTGTTTGATTGTTCGTATAAATACGAATTTTGTTCACAAAACAAGAATTCCGGAGTTTTAAAGTCGAATAGTTTGTAGGTTTATACTTAGAATGTAAATTATACAAATAGAAAGTAGGCAAACTATGAAAATTTATGAATACTTTGATATAAATTTTTCTAAAAAAGAAATGATATCATTTGTAGGTGCAGGAGGAAAAACGACAATTATATTTAAGTTAGCAAAACAATTAAAAAGTATGAATAAAAAAGTATTGATCACAACGTCAACAGCAATATACCACCCTGATAAAGAAGAGTATGATGAACTAATTGTGAATGATTCAATTGATATAGGGAATATAGATAAAATTAAAGAAGGAAGCATTACTGTTATAGGAAGAAGAGTTTCAAAAGAAAATAAGCTGTTAGGATTATCCAAGGAAGCAATAGATGAAATTTATAATCTTAAAATATTTGATTATATTTTAGTTGAAGCGGATGGTTCTAAGAGAAAATCTATTAAATCACCTGATGATCATGAACCGGTTATACCTATTAATACGGATAAAGTAGTAGGGGTTATAGGGTTAGATTGTATTGGGAAAAAAATAAATATGGAAAATGTTCATAGACCAGAATTGTTTTGTAATATAACCAATAGTAAAGTAGAAGAAATAATAGATGAAGAAAAAATATTTGAATTAATTATAAATGATAAAGGGTTGTTTAAAAATACTCCTAAAGAATGTAAAAAATATATTCTGCTGAACAAGGTAGAATCTGAAAAAAGAAAAAAAGCAGCATCAGTAATTATAGAATTAGTAGTTGAAAGTAAATTTGATGTAGTGGATATTATTGCATCTAGTATTATTACTCAAAAAAATATCTTTAAGTGGAGTGATAAAATTTGATTACAGGTATTATTATGGCTTCAGGGTTTTCTAAAAGAATGAATAAAGACAAACTAACACTTGATTTTAAAGGAATCTCTATTGTTGAAAGAGTTATTAAAGCAGTAAAACAATCTAATATAGATGAAATAATATTGGTATATAGAGAAGAAAAAATAAAAGAAATAGCAATAAAAAATAGAATAAAAGCAGTGTATAATGATAAGGCTCAATTGGGACAAAGTGAGTCTATAAAGTTGGGTATTAATGCTTCGTCTATAGAAACAAAGGGATTTATGTTTTTTGTTGGAGATCAGCCTTTTTTAGAACCTTGTACTATAAATAAATTAATAGATACTTTCAATAAAAAAAATACTGACATAGTAGTACCTATATATAAAGATAAAAGAGGAAATCCAGTAATTTTCTCTTTTAAGCTAAAAGACGAATTGCTTAAAATTGAAGGAGATAAAGGCGGTAAAAGCATTATTACAAAAAAATATAATGATGTTGAGTTTGTTTTTTTTGATAATAATATTGCTAGATTAGATATAGATACATGGGATGAATATTTGAAATGGAGATGAAACTAAATGATTGATGATATTGTTGTAATAAGAGGTGGTGGAGATATTGCAACAGGGATTGCCCATAAGTTGTACAGAAGTGGATTTAAGATACTAATACTTGAAATAGAAAATCCAACTATGGTTAGAAGAACTGTTTCTTTTGCTAGTGCAGTATTTGATTGTGAGTCCGTGATTGAAGGTGTAAAATCAGTAAAAGCATATAACACAGAGGATGTGTATAAAGTATGGAATGATAATAATATACCTGTTATTGTAGATCCTAAGTGTAAAATAATAGATAAAATAAAAATAGATATTTTAGTAGATGCTACATTAGCAAAAAAAAATCTAGGCATGAATAGAAACATGGCTCCTATTACAATTGGTGTTGGACCGGGCTTTTATGCAGGTGAAGATGTAGATGTTGTTATTGAAACAATTAGAGGACATGATTTAGGAAAATTGATACTGAAAGGATATGCAAAAGCTGATACGGGTATACCTGGCAAAATATTAGGGTATGGCAAAGAAAGGGTATTAAGAGCCCCTTGCAATGGAATAATAAATAATTTATCAGATATAGGAGATATGATTAAAAAAGACCAAATAATTGCTTATGTAGATGATGAACCTGTAAAAGCTTCTATTGATGGTGTTTTAAGGGGAATCATTATGAATAATTCTAAGGTTAAAAAAGGTCTTAAAATAGCGGATGTTGATCCTAGAGGAATAAAAGAATATTGTTTTACTATTTCAGATAAAGCTAGATCTGTTGCAGGAGGAGTTTTAGAAGCTATATTATATATGAAAAAGATAGGAAAGGAGTGTGAATAAGATGGAATATAAAGTTTTGGACCAAATATCGGATGAAATAAAGTTAAATAAAAAAGTGGCATTGGCTACTATAACTAGGGTAGAAGGTTCTACACCTAGGAAAGAAGGTTCCATGATGGGAATTAAGGAAGACGGAAGTATTTTTGGAACTATAGGTGGAGGGAAATTAGAATTAGTTGTAATGGAGCATGCTAAAAAATGCATTATAAATGGAGAGAGCAAAAGATTTAATTTTAAATTAACGGATGATAAAGGAAGTTTGCATATGCAGTGTGGTGGTGAAGCAGAGGTTTTTATTAAAGTTTTCAATACCTTTGATAAACTATTTATTATTGGAGGCGGTCATATTGCACTTGAATTATACGAATTAGGTAAGATGCTAGATTTTTATACTATTATAGTTGAAGATAGAGAGGAATTTTGTAATATAAATAGATTCCCAAAAGCTGATGAGCTAAAAGTTGGGAATATACAACAAGTTATAGATGAATATAACATAGATGATAGTAGTTATATAGTTATTGTAACGAGAGGACATAAGCATGATGAGATAGCTTTAAAAGCTATTATAGATAGCGAGGCTAAATATATAGGCATGATTGGAAGTAAAAACAAAACAAAATATATAATGGATAATCTGAAAAATGAAGGAGTATCTCAACAAAAATTAGATAAAGTATATGCTCCTATTGGAATTTCTTTAGGTGGTGAAACACCTAAAGAAATTGCTTTTAGTATTATGGCAGAAATGCTGATGGTAAAAAATAACGGAAGTCTTAATCACTTAAAAGATATCAAAAAATAGTATGATTAGGGAAAAAATAGGAATGCATAAAAAATTTGTTGATTTTTGCATAAAATTAAGTTAGAATTAACTTTATCCGAAAGCTAAAACTTTTAGACTCCATCCTCTTAAGGTTGGAGATGAGAACTTAACAGCTTGTGAATTAAGTTTCGCTTTATAAAATTAATGGTAATATGAAAATAGAATAGTATCACTCATATAATCAGGGAAATATGGTCCCAGAGTTTCTACAGAGTAACCGTAAATTATTCAACTATGGGTGTTTAGGCATGCATTGAGAGCATACGATTAGAGTATAATTATACGTGTTTTTGTAATACAAATAATATACTTGAAATTTTATGCTATTGATAGACATGAAGTAATATACTAAACCCCCATTTTAAAAAAATGGGGGTTTTTATTTTAGGGAGGATAAGAATGAAATTATTAAAAGACGTTATAGTGAAAAAAGGTAAAGTTAGAGGTGAAGATGTTTTAAAAGTTGATAGTTTTTTAAATCATCAATTAGATATAAATTTATTAAATGAAATGGGAAAAGAATTTAAAAATCGTTTTAAAGATGATAATATAACTAAAATTTTGACTATAGAAGCTTCTGGGATTGCAATAGCAGCAATAGCAGCTCAATATTTTAATGTTCCTGTAGTATTTGCTAAGAAAGCAGAAAGTAAAAATGTAGATAATGATAATGCATATGAGAGCCAGGTTTATTCATTTACTAAAGATAAAACTTATTCAGTTAGGGTTTGTAAAGACTATCTAAATTCTTCAGACAATGTATTAGTATTAGATGATTTTTTAGCTAACGCGCAGGCTGCATTAGGATTAAAAGACTTAGTAAATCAATCAGGGGCTAATTTGGCTGGAATTGGGATTGTTATCGAAAAAGGATTTCAAGGTGGAGGAAAACTTTTGAGAGATAGTGGAGTAAGGGTAGAATCTTTAGCTATTATTAATTCTATGAATAGTGATGGTATTGATTTTGATTAAATAAAATGATACATATTGATAAAATCGAACTATAAATATGCATTAACACAGAAAGGATCGCAATAATAGGAATTATATGTAGAAATAATGATAAAATAGTACGTAAAAATGTTTTTTTGTGTTATAATGATTTTAGAAAAAAGGTATTTTAATTATTATGTTTAAAAAATATTTTAGAATAAAAGCATTAGGGGGAAAAAATATGAATAAAGATAATGAAATATATGATTTAGATGGGATTCCACCGTTACATAGAGCAATACCATTAGGATTACAACATATACTTTCGATGTTTGCAGGAAATGTAGCTCCTTTAATTATTATTGCCAATGCTATGAATTTACCTGTTGATGAAAAAACATTCTTGATTCAATGTGCTATGTTTATAGCTGGGGTAACTACTTTAATTCAACTGTATCCTATTGGACCAATAGGAGCAAAACTTCCTATTGTTATGGGTACAAGTTTTGGATTCTTACCTGTAGGTATAAGTATATCTGCACAATACGGGCTTGCTGGAGTGCTAGGAGCATCTTTTGTTGGTGGTTTTTTTGAAATTATAATGGGTGCATTTTTAAAACCATTAAGAAAATATTTTCCACCTGTTGTAACAGGAACAGTGCTACTATCTATAGGATTATCTCTTTTACCAGTGGGAATAAAATACTTTGCAGGTGGGGTTGGTGCAAAAGATTTTGGATCACCATCAAATCTTCTTTTAGGAACAATTGTTTTAGTAACTGTATTGTTTTTTAATCAATATACAAAAGGAATTACAAGTATGTCGTCTATATTAATTGGTATTATAGTAGGATATATCGTAGCTATCCCAATGGGGAAAATTGATTTTTCTGCTGTATCACAAGCTAAATGGGTATCTTTCCCAGTACCATTTAAATACGGAATGACATTTCATTTAGATGCAATTGTTGGAATGCTTTTAATGTACATTTTAACAACAGTAGAAACTGTTGGAGATATTTCAGGAATTACAATGGGCGGAGCCAATCGTGAAGCTACTGATAAAGAACTTTCAGGAGGAGTTATGGCAGATGGGTTAGGAAGTTGTTTAGCTGCTATCTTCAATGTGTTACCAAATACATCTTTTAGCCAAAATGTTGGATTAGTTGCGTTAACTGGTATTATGAGTAGATTTGTAGTTGCTGTAGGAGCAGTATTCTTAATTATAACAGGATTATTCCCAAAGGTTGGAACTGTTGTTGCTTTAATGCCACAAAGTGTATTAGGTGGAGCTACTATTGTTATGTTCTCGATGATAGCTATTAGTGGAATTAACCTTATTACAAAAGAACCTCTTGCTGGAAAAAATAGTATGATTGTTGCTGTTGCAATGGGACTAGGATTTGGACTTGGTTCTGTACCAGAAGCAATTGCATATTTACCAGAATCAGTAAAAATGATCTTTGGAGGATCAGGAATGGTTGTTACAGGAACTATTGCAATTATATTAAATATTATTTTACCAGAAAATCAAGAGAAAAAAGTAGAACATAATACTGATAAATCTCTTTCTGGAGCATAAAAGAATTTGTATAAATAAAGGCATATATTGAAAAACAATATTATGCCTTTTATCTATGTATAAGAGAATTATACAATATTTAAATTTAAAAATTTGGGGGAGGAATACAATTGATTTCTATACAAAACTATGTATTTCCTGAAACATTGGAAGAAGCATATAATATTTTAAAATCTAAAAGAAATAATACTGTATTAGGAGGCTGTTCTTTTTTAAGAATGGGATCTAAAAATATTGGAACAGCTATTGATTTATCTAAAATCAATTTAAATTATATAAAAGAATGTGATGAAATAATTGAAATTGGAGCCATGGCTACCTTTCGTGAAATAGAGACATGTCCTGTTTTAACAAAATACTTTAGTGGAGTATTATCGCAATCTGTAAAAAACATAGTAGGAGTTCAGCTTAGAAATAATGTAACAATAGGTGGAACTGTTTATTCAAAATACGGATTTTCAGATTTAATTACGGCTCTACTTTCTCTAGATACTGATGTAGTACTTTATAATGCAGGAAGAATATCTTTAGAGGAATTTTTAGAGAAGAGCTTTGAAAAAGATATTTTGACAAAAATTATTATTCCAAAAACAAATAAAAAATCAGTATTTAAATCAATGAGAAACTCAAGTAGTGATTATGCAGTATTAAATGTAGCTGTTTCAAAAGAAAATACAGACTTTAAGATAGTAGTTGGAGCAAGGCCTCAAAGGGCAAAAATTGCTAAAGAAGCGTCTATATACTTAGGAAAAAGTAAATTAACTGATGAAGATATTGAACTGGCTTCAAATATTGCTGTAAAGGAATTAAATTTTGGAAGTAATATGAGAGGTAGTAAAGAGTATAGAGAGGCAATCTGTAAAGCTCTTATAAAAAGAGCAGTAATGGAGGTTTTATAATGAAGATAGAAGTCACAATTAATAATAAAAAAATGACTATGGAAATAGAATGTGATGAATTCTTAGCAGATACACTGAGAAAAAATGGCTTCTTAAGTGTTAAAAAAGGCTGTGATACAGGGTCTTGCGGATTATGTACTGTATGGGTAGAAGATAAGCCTGTTCTTTCGTGTTCAGTTCTTTCTGCAAGGGTTAATGGAAAAGAAATTACAACTATTGAAGGAGTTCAAGAAGAGGCAAGAGAGTTCGCTGAGTTTTTAGTAAATGAAGGAGCAGAACAATGTGGATTTTGTAGTCCAGGATTTATTATGACTGTACTTGCAATGAAGAGAGAGCTTAAAAATCCTACAGAAGAAGATATCGTTCACTACTTAAGGGGAAATCTTTGCAGATGTACAGGGTATGTAGGTCAGTTAAGAGCAATAAAAAAATATATGGGGGTATTATAAGTATGAAGGCTGTAAATAATGCAATTTCAAAAATTGACGGAATGGATATTGCAACAGGGAAACCTGTTTACACAGACGATTTAGATAATAATTCATTGGTTGTAAGAATTCTTAGAAGCCCTTATGCTTTTGCAAAAATTAAAAATATTGATATACAAAAAGCAGAAACATTAAATGGAGTTGAATGTATACTTACGTATAAAGATGTTCCGAATGTAAGATTTACAATGGCAGGTCAATCTTATCCTGAGCCATCTCCTTATGATAGATTAATTTTAGATGAATATGTTCGTTATGTAGGAGATGAGGTTGCAATTATAGCTGCAGTAGACGAAAAAACTGCATCAAAAGCTATGAAATTAATCAAGGTTGAATATGAGGTATATAAGCCTGTTTTAGACTTTGAAAAAGCACAAGAACATAAATCTACTATTCATCCAGAAGATGACTTACATGTGAATTTTGATATTGGCACAAATAAAGAAAAAAATATAGCAGCTTCTTATAAAACAGAAGTTGGAGATGTAGAAGCTGAGCTTAAAAATAGTGAAGTTGTGGTTGAAGAAACATATTACACTCAAGCTCAGGCTCATGGGATGATGGAAACATATCGTGCATTTAGTTATATGGATCATAATGGAAGACTTACAATTGTAAGTGCTACACAAATTCCTTTTCATGTTAGAAGAATTGTTGCAAGAGCTTTACAAATTCCAAAGAGTAATATTCGTGTAATAAAACCTAGAATTGGAGGAGGGTTTGGTGGAAAGCAAACAGCATCTGTAGAAGTCTTTCCAGCAATTGTTACATTAAAAACGGGAAAGCCCGCAAAAATTGTTTATGATAGAAAAGAAACATTTAGCTGTACAACTAGTCGTCATGCTATGAAAATTAAAGTAAAGATAGGATCAGATAAAGAGGGAAATATTAGGGCTATAGATATGCAGGCATTATCTGATACGGGAGCATATGGTGAACATGCATGGACTGTATTTAGTGTTGCAGGACATAAAACACTTCCTCTATACAATCAAGCAAAAGCAGTGAGATATATGGGGAATGTAGTTTATACAAATAAAATGACAGCAGGAGCTTTAAGAGGATATGGAGTTACTCAGGGAATATTTGCATTAGAGTCAGCAATCAATGAGTTAGCAGCTAAGTTAAATATAGACCCTGCAAAGCTTAGAGAGAAAAATATTATAAAACAAGGGGAGACTAACCCTATTTTAGGAGGTTCTAAAGAAGGAAATCCTGTTGCTTTAGCAAGTTGCACTCTTGATAAATGTATTGAAAAAGGAAAGAAACTTGTTGGATGGAATGAAAAGTATCCTAGAAAAGATATGGGTAATGGAAAAGTTAGAGCAGTTGGCATGGCAATAACAATGCAGGGTTCTGGTATACCAGGAATTGATACAGCTTCGGCAATAGTTAAATTAAATGATGATGGATTTTATACACTTTTATTAGGTGCTACAGATATGGGACAAGGATCAGATACTATACTTGCACAAATGGCAGCAGATGTTTTAGAAACTACAATGGATAAAATAATTGTACATACTGCTGATACGGATATTTCTCCATATGATACAGGTTCATATGCTTCTAGTACAACTTATGTTACTGGAAATGCTGTTATAAAAGCGTGTGAAGATATAAAAAATAAGATATTAGAAAATGTAGCAAATCTATTAGATGCATCAATAGAAGAGTTAGTATTTGATGGATCATTTGTAAAAATAATAAACGAAGAAAATGTATTATCTCTTGATGAGATAGCACAGCGTTTAGCAGTAGGAGAAGGAAAAAATCAATTGATTGGAGTAGGTTCTTTTGGTGGAGAAACAAGCCCTCCTCCATTTATAGCAGGATTTGCTGAGGTAGAAGTTGATAAAGAAAGTGGAAAAATAGATTTAATTGATTATGTTGCAGTTGTTGACTGCGGAACAGTTATAAATCCAAAGCTTGCACGAATTCAAGTTGAAGGAGGATTGGTTCAGGGAATAGGAATGGCAATGTATGAGGATGTTAGGTATAGTGATACAGGAAAAATGCAAACAAATACATTCATGCAGTATAAAATTCCTTGTAGAAAAGATATAGGAAAGATAACTGTAGATTTTGAATCAAGTTATGAACCTACTGGTCCTTTTGGAGCAAAATCTATAGGTGAAGTAGTAATAAATACTCCACCACCAGCAATTGCACATGCTGTCTATAATGCAGTTGGTGTTAATATTAGAAGTTTACCTATTACACCTGAAAAGGTTCTAATGAGAATATTAAAAAAATAAATATAGTAATTTAGTGTAAATCACCTTCTGAATTTTTTTACGTATTATATAAGAGATGAAATTTGGGAGGTGATTTTATGTTTTTTAATCCACTTATGATATTGAAAAATTATGAGAATTCATATAGACAAGATCAGGAAAATATAGATTATATAATTAAAGGAATAGAAAGTGACTTTCCTAATATTTATAATCAAGGAATGAATAAGAATATTGTTACATCTTTACTTAGGTTTATTGTTAATTATGTACAAGACAATCGTTATAAATACAAAGGTACAAAAGAAGAAATAGCTGGTTATCTATTAAATGACTTGAATAAAAAACATTCATGGATATTTTTAATATTGAGTATTTCTGGAATAGAATATCAAAGAATATATAGATTCTTAAAACGAATAATAATATTTATTTTATTGTATATTGAAAAACCAACTCCTGTATACGACCTTCAAAAGGAAATTAGAAGAATAACAAATATAATTAGAGATACAACAAATATATTTAATAGATTAGAAAAGCTTGGAATACCAAGAAATGAAGTGAGGAGTATAGTAAGAAGAGTTGTTGCATTCACTTTAAGAAGTATTGACATATATAATCCACCTTTAGATATACAACAAGCTTCTCAACAAATTTTAAGGAATTTAATAAGATCTAATACAAGTGTTATTAGAGATATAAGATATTATGGAATTACAATTCCTGAAGTGAGACCTATTTTAAGAAGAATCATAAGAATAACATTAAGAAATGTTAGTTATAAAGATAAATATTAATTTTAAAAGGGATGTATTAGAATGATTTTTCTATCATTTTAAAACATCCCTTTTTATAATGAATAGGAAATTATAATCCTTTTGAAATGTGGATAACATTGATGGAAGGACTGCACTTTCAATAATTTTGAGCAACGGAGCCCATCGGGATTGTTAACGACATGAGTCAGTGCGTAGCGACTAGACGAATTTTAGTAAGTTGAAGCATCAAGCATATTGTTTAATTCATCTAAATTTAAGTAAGGTTCTCCAATTTTCATATTATTTACTTTTCCGTTTTTAGTTAATATGAAAAGTCCTTTAGCTTCAGGAGCAGCTTTATCTCCTATTATATAAAAGTATATATTAGAGTTAGATGCTTTAGGTACGAGCTCGATAGTAGGTGTGTCTACATTTAAATTAGAGCTTAATTCAGATACATCTGTACCTTTTAAAGAATTTTTTGTACTATCGAATGAAAAGTCACTAAGATCTATAATTTTTTGGCTAGAATATTGAATTATCTTGTAATCTGTATCAGCGTAATCTGCCTTAGTAGAACCAGTAAACTCGTCTATTTTAACATCACTAAGTTCACCATATTGAGAATATAGCTTTAATGCTGAACTTTCTGGGCTATCTTTAATAGGATATATAAACTCAAGAGTCATAGTTTCACCAGGTTCTTCACCTTCAAGATCTGCTTTGTCCACATAAATTACTGATAAATAAGGTTCCTTACCTTCTAATAGACTATCTGTATCATCTAAAAAGTGGTAGTTGTTTTTGTTATCTGATATAGACTTTGCTACTTCCATTGTTATAGAGTTTTCATCAGAAATGGTATACGCCATTGGAGCTTTTTCACTAGTTGTATGGGTTTCATCAGTAGATGCTTGGTTTTCCGCTGAGCAACCAACTAATAGAGTAAGAGCAATAACAGCTAATGATATTGTTTTTGAAAATTTTTTGTGATTTTTAATCATAATAACCCTCCAATTAATTTCATCTGTTTGTGATTGCAATTTTAAAGTATAAATACATAATTCATTCGAAAGCAATAGTGCTAACGTTCAATATGAATTAAGTTTTGTTTTATAATAACTTAGTTATCTTAAATATATCATAAAAAAGTATTAAATATGAATTAAATTTATTTGATATAATGAGTAAAAATAATAAAAAAGTATGAAAATACGAATAATGTAACGTAAAAAAATATGGTATATACTATATAGAATAAGTTTCTATAATAACGTATAATAAATGGGACATATGTCCTTTAAAAACGAAAAATGACAAATTATAATGAGGATAGGAGGAATTTAATTGAGATCTATATTGAATAGAGATTATCCAATATTTAAAATTATATTAAATTCACACAGCTCTACTTCAGAGAAATGGGAAGTTTTGAAATATGAGCAAGGAAGTGTAATATGCAAATTCAATGATGTGTACGAATATTTTTATGTAATAGTTAGTGGGAGTGTTAATGTATACCATACTTCGGAAAAAGGGAAAACGTATTCTCAGTCTATATATAAAGAAGGAAGTTATTTTGGTGAATTAGAGATATTTGAAAGCCTACCTTATATATGCGAAATAAAAAGTATAACAGATGTTACATTAATTAGAATGAAAAAATCTCATTTTATCGAATGGATTGAAAATGATAATTATATAACTCTATATCTTTTGAAAAGTTTATGTAAAATAAGTTATGATCTATCTAAGAAAGCAATAGAAGATACCTTGTATTCTCTAAAATTTAGAATTTGCGACTATCTTATAACAGCTTATGAGAAAAGAGAAAAGAAGAATTTAAACAATTTTTATATAAGTAAGAATCAGTTAAGCGAGCAGTTTGTGGTTACAAAGAGGAGTATAAATAGAATACTTAAAGAATTAAGTGACAAAGGCTATATAAATGTAGATAGATATAAGATACAGATAATAGATATAGAATCGCTTATAGATGAAAGAGAAGAACAAAGATTTTAGGCCTAAGGGCTAATATAAAAGGAGGAAAATAAATTGAAAAAGAAATTATTAGGAATTTTAAGTATGACTTTAGTGTTAGTAATGTTCTTAGTTGGTTGTGGATCAAAGGCGCCTCAAGAAAACAGTAATGAAAGTGGAACAAGTGAAGATGGATTAAAGGTTGGATTAGTAGTTGCTGGTGGTCTTGGAGATAGATCATTCTATGACTCAAGTAATGAAGGATTAAACATGGCAATAGAAAAATTAGGAGCAACAGGTAAGGTATTAGAGTGTAAAAATGATGCAACATTATATACTGATCAATTAATTCAAGCTTCAAACATAAGTGATGTAGTAGTTGTTGTTGGATTTGAGTTTTATGATGTAATACAAGAAGTTGCAAAAGAATTCCCAAATAAGAAATATATATACATAGATAATGTAATAGAAGGTGTAGACAATATAGCATGTATTGATTACAAAGAAAATGAGGGTTCTTTCTTAGCTGGAGCATTAGCTGCTATGAAGACTGAAACTGGAAAGATTGGAATGGTAGGAGGTATGGATATACCTGTTATAAGAAACTTCCAAGTTGGTTATGAAGCTGGAGCTAAGTATGTAAATAAGGATGTTCAAGTTGAAACTATATTTGCTGGAGATTTCGAAGACCCTGCAAAAGGCAAGGAAAGTGCGCTTGCTCTTTATTCAAAGGGTGTTGATATAATATTCCAAGTTGCTGGTAAAACAGGAGAAGGAGTATTTGAAGCTGCTAAGGACACAAATAAGTTTGCAATAGGTGTAGACGCAGACCAAAGATATATAAATCCAGATAATATAGTAGCTAGTATGGTTAAGGCTGTAGACTTATCTATATTTGAATCTTTAGAAAAAATTCAAAACAATGAGTTTGAAGCTGGTAAGGTATATGAGTATGGAGCTAAAGAAAATGGAGTATCTATGGCTTATGGATCAGATGATATGGCTAAATTAGTAGATGATGAGACTAAGGCTAAGATAGACGAGTTAAGTAAGAAGATTATATCTGGAGAAATAGAAGTACCAGAAGCTAAATAATTGAAAAGTTTTAAAGATAAAAAAGAAGAAGATTATCTTCTTCTTTTTTTAGCTAATAAATAGAAAAGAGAGGCCAACGTAATGAGTAATGAAATTATAAAACTTGTAGGAGTTACAAAGAGATTTCCTGGAGTTCTTGCAAATGATAATATATCTCTTGATGTTAAAAAAGGTGAGATATATGCACTTGTAGGTGAAAATGGAGCTGGTAAATCAACTCTTATGAAAACTATGTATGGTCTTCATAGACCAACTGAAGGACAGGTTTTTATAAAGGGAGAAGAGATAAAGGAATTTAGTCCATCGACAGCTATACAAAAAGGTATAGGGATGGTTCATCAACACTTTATGTTGATACCATCATTCACTATAGCGGAAAATATTGTTTTAGGTAATGAAATAAAAAAGAATAGTGTTTTTCTAGATAAAGAAAAGGCTAATCAAGTGATAAGAGATTTATCAAAGGAATATGGGCTGGAGGTAGACCCTACTGTAAAAATTGAAGATTCATCGGTTGGGGTACAACAAAGAGTAGAGATATTAAAAACCTTATATAAGGGAGCGGATATTTTAATATTAGACGAACCAACTGCTGTACTCACTCCTCAAGAAACCAAAGAGTTATTTATTGTTATAAAAAAGCTGGTTAAAGAAAAGGATATGACAGTTATAATAATAACTCATAAGTTAAATGAGGTTATAGAAATATCGGATAGAGTAGGAGTTATGAGAGCGGGAAAGTTAATCGGAGTAGAAGAGACTAAAAATGTAACTGAGAAAAAGCTAGCTGAGATGATGGTAGGAAGAGAAGTATTATTTGAGAATATAGAGAAGAAAGAATACTCTGGAGATACATTGATAAGTGTAGATAAATTATGGGTTAAGGATAACAGAGGATTTGATGCCTTAAAAGGAGTTAACCTTTCTATAAAAGCTGGAGAAATATTAGGAGTTGCTGGTATTGAAGGTAATGGGCAAAGTGAACTTATAGAAGCTTTAGCTGGCATGAGAAAAGTAGAAAAAGGATGTGTAACTATAAATAATGTTGATGCTTCAAATTTATCTCCTAAGAAGATAAGGGATTTAGGAGTTGCGCATATTCCAGAGGATAGACTTACTACTGGTATGAGTAAGGATTCTTCTATAGAGGATAATATCCTAATGGGAAAACAGCATGATGAAGAGTTTGCAGCTAAAGGGATACATTTAAAAAGAGATAGAATAAAAGAATATGCAAAGAAATTAATAGAAAAATTTGATGTAAGAACGGCTTCAGAAGAAGTAAAGATAGGATCTTTATCTGGAGGGAATATGCAAAAAGTTGTAATTGCAAGAGAGTTTTCATTTGATACTCCTATACTTTTAATATCTCAGCCTACAAGAGGTGTAGATATAGGAGCTATAGAGTTTATACATGAACAAATTATAAAAAAGAGAAATGAAGGTTGTGCAATTATATTAGTGTCTGCAGAGTTAGATGAGATATTTAGATTATCAGATAGAATAATAAGTATTTATGATGGGGAAATAACTGGAGAGTTTAAGAGTACAGAAATAACTAAGCAGGATATAGGATACTACATGACAGGAAATAGAAATTAGGAAGGTGTTAATTATGAAAGGGAGAAAAAAGTTTGATTTTGAATACATAGGTTCTCTTTTACTTGCAATAACTCTGGCTTTATTGCTTGGAGCATTCATAATGCTTTTAAATGGGAAGAATCCAGTGATGGGATATGTTGCTCTATTACAAGGAGCTTTTGGATCAAAATATGCCATTGCTAGCACACTAGCAAAGACTGTTCCATTAATACTTACAGGATTAGCTACAGCAATATCGTTTAGAAGTGGAATATTCAATATAGGTGGAGAAGGACAGCTTTACTTAGGAGCATTTGCAGCAGCTTATGTAGGCTTTACATTTACTAATCTACCTGTGATTGTTGCTGTAATTGCAGCTATTATAGCGTCGGCTTTAGCTGGAGGGTTTTATGCTTATGTACCTGCACTACTTAAGGTGAAATACAATATAGATGAAGTTATAACTACAATAATGTTTAACAGCATAGCGATGCTTTTTACTAATTATTTAGTTAACTATCCATTCCAAGCTAAACAAGGAAAAATGGGTGGAACAGATATGATTGCTGAGGCTTATAAATTTCCAAAACTTGTAGCTATGAGTAAGCTTAACACAAGTATATTCTACACTATGATAATAGCGATTTTGGTTTACTATATGGTAAAAAAGACTTCGTATGGATATAACTTTAAAATAGTTGGAGAAAACAGTGTGTTCTCTAAGTATTCTGGACTTAACAACAAAAAATATATGATTCTTGCTATGGTTTTATCAGGTGCTTTATGTGGTATTGCAGGAGCTTTTGAGGTATATGGGACTCATTATAGATTCTTACAGAATATATCAAAGGGGTTAGCTTTTGATGGAATGCTTGTATCTTTAATAGTTAAGAACAATCCAGTAGGGATAGTTATAATGTCAATATTCTTTGCAGTATTAAAGACAGGATCTAACACTATGGAACTTACAACAGGAGTACCATCGGAGCTTATACTAGTTATTCAGTCTGTTATCATACTGTTTATAGCAGGAGAAAATGGATTTAAACAAATTATAAAAAGAAGAAGTATGAATAAAGGAAAGTTGGTGAAATAATGAAGGACATATTTGACTTAGCACTTTTTCAAAATACTATAAGAACAGCCACACCTCTTATATTAGCAGCACTTGGAGGACTTCTTACAATGCATGCTGGAATACTTAATATAGGAATGGAAGGTATGATTTTATTAGGTGCTTTCTTTGGAGTTTTGGGAAGTTACTTCTTTTCATCATCGTTAATGGGAGTAGTACTTGCTGTAATATCAGGAATAGCAATAGGTGCTTTATTTGGATTTTTCGTAATAGAGTTAAAATCAGATGAGTTCATAATAGGTATAGCTATAAATATATTTGCAGGAGGTCTTACTGTATTCTTATTAAGAAGTATATTTGGAGTTAAAGGAGCTTTTTCATCACCGGATATAGTACCTCTCCCAGATGTACACATTCCTTTTTTAGATAAAATAAATTTCTTAGATAAGATATTTAATAATCACTCTATACTAGTTTATGTTAGTTGGATATTGGTTGCACTTGTATATATACTGCTTTATAAAACTCCTTATGGTTATTGGATAAGAGGGGTTGGAGAGCATGAAGAAGCATTAGAAACAGCTGGTATAAACCCTAAAAAGGTAAAGTATGTATCTTCTATACTATGTGGAATGTTCTGTGGTCTAGCAGGAGCACACTTATCACTTGGATACTTAACTTTATTTACTGAGAATATGAGTGCTGGTAAAGGTTTTATAGCTCTTGCTGCTATAATATTTGGAAATTCAAATCCTATAAATGTATACGGGGCATCTTTATTATTCGGATTCTTTGATGCTTTAGGTATAAGAGTTCAGTCTCTTGGAATACCATCTCAATTTACACAAATGATACCGTATTTAGCTACTGTAATAGTATTATTTGGAGTTGCACAAAAGAAATTAGTTAAGGGAAAGGCTGATTAACATGAGATATGATGCAGTAGTTATAGGTTCGGGAGCTGCTGGAATATACTTTTCATTAAGTTGTGCAAGAAAAGGAAAGAGAGTAGCTATAATAGAAAAAGACGAATTAGGAGGAACTGCTTTTGCAACAGGATGCCTTCCAGTTAAAAGGTTCATGGATAAAATAAAAGATCTAAAAAAAGCTGAAAGTTTGCAAAACCAGAGTCTTATTACAATTAATAATGATAAAGAGTTATTATACAAGGCTTGTAAGGGCTCTATGGATAATATAGAAAGGTTTACACTTGATAAATTAGATAGTGAATATATAGACGTTTATAGAGGTTGTGCAAGTATAGAAACTAAAAATACAGTTAAGGTAAATGAAGATATATTAGATACTGATAATATAATAATAGCTTCTGGAACTAGTGCTTGTAGCCTAAAAGGGTCGTGTGAAATAGATGAAAATATAATAATGAGTCACAAAGGGATACTTAGTATGAAAGATCTTTGTGATGAAGTAATTATAATAGGTGGTAATGTAGAAGGTATAGAATTTGCATCTTTATTTAGTGAGCTAGGCGCTAAGGTAACTGTTATAGAAAGAGAATCTGAGATATTAAATGGAAACGATTTTGATTTAATAAAAAATATAAAAGAAAGACTTATATCTAATAATGTAAAATTCATGCTAGATGAAGAAGTAGTAAGTATAGAAAAAGACGAAGAAATTGCATATATAGAGCTTAAAAGTGGAAAGAAAATAGAAACTTCTAAGGTGCTTGTAACAGGAATAAGAAAACCAAACACACCAATAGGAGCTTCTGAAATAGGAGTTACTACTGAATGTGGATATATTAAGGTAGATAACAATCTAAAAACTAGCGTTGATAATATATATGCAATAGGAGATATAAATGGACTTCATGGAATGGCTCATATAGCTATACAACAAGGTATATTATTAGCTGATTATATATATGATGGTAAGAATATAAGCTTTGATTATAAGTCTTTACCTAGATGTATATTTACAATAAATGAACTTGCTGGAGCTGGATTTCAAGAAAGTCAATTAAGTGATTGTAGTGTAGATAAGATATACTTTAATGAAACTTTTAGAGGATTTGATAGTAACAATGATGGATTTATAAAAATAATAACAAAGGATAACTATATTAAAGGTGTTTGGATAAACAGCATTGATGCAGGTTCTTTGATTGGAAATATAGGAATTTGGATTGATAAAAATATAAGTATTGATGATATAAAAAGAAGCTTGTTTATAAATCCTACACTTTCAGAGAGTTTTATAGAGTTAGCAGTAAAAGGGGTGAAAAAATGATTCAACCGCATATACAATGTGAAAAAGTAAGCAAGATGGTATTATTACCTGGGGATCCAAAAAGAGTAGATAAGGTTATGAGTTTTTTAGATGATGCAAAGATTATAGCAAATAATAGAGAGTTTAAAAGTGCAATTGGAAAATATAAAGGAATGGATATAACTGTAACTTCAACAGGTATAGGTGGAGCATCAGCGTGTATTGCTATGGAAGAACTTATAAGCTGTGGAGCTGAGTACTTTGTTAGAATAGGAAGTGCAGGCGCTGCTCAAGAAAATATAAAAATAGGTGATCTTATAATATCAATGGCATCTGTTAGAGAAGATGGAGCATCTAGTATGTATATAGATAAAAGCTACCCAGCGGTAGCAAATTATGAAATATTAGAGGCTTTAAAGAAAAAAGCAGAAGAGCTTAAGTATGATTATCATGTAGGAATAACTAGAAGCCACGATTCTTTTTATATAGATAACGAAATGGAATTAATGGAGTATTGGAATAAAAAGAATGTATTAGGCTCTGATATGGAAACAGCAACACTTTATGCAGTAGGAGCTTTAAGAGGTGTTAAGGTTGGTTCTATACTCAATAATGTTGTACTCTATAATAGTGATGTTAAAGATGGAGTTAATGAATATGTAAATGAACAGGACTTAGCTCAAAGAGGCGAGGAAAGAGAGATTATTTTAGCTCTTGAAGCTTTATATGAAATACAAAAAAAGATTTAGCTGATTAGCTAAATCTATTTTTTGTAATAAAATACAAAAAATAGCAAAAAATATGAAAAATCTAGTATAATATATAATTGAATATTGCGATTATTATAATTGATTTGTTTTTAGAGATTCTCTAACGATGCTTATAGATGAAATAGAAGAAAAATTTTATAACTAAGGAATAATATAAAGGGGGAGTATAAATTGAAAAAAAAATTATTCAAATGTTTAAGTATAGCTTTAGTATTAGTTACGTTCTTGGTTGGATGTGGATCAGTAACACCTCAAGAAAGTAATGAAGATGCACTAAAGGTTGGCTTAGTAGTTGCGGGTAGTCTTGGGGATAGATCCTTTTACGATTCAAGCAATGAAGGATTAAACATGGCAATAGAAAAATTAGGAATAATAGGTAAGGTGTTAGAATGTAAAAAGGATATATCGGTATATAAGGATCAATTAATTCAAGCATCAAATATAAGTGATGTAGTAGTTGTTATGGGGTTTGAGTTTTATGATGTAATACAAGAGGTTGCAAAAGAATTCCCAAATAAGAAATATATATATATAGACGATATAATAAAAGGCGTAGACAATATAGCTTGTATCGACTATAAAGAAAATGAAGGGTCTTTCTTAGCAGGAGCTTTAGCTGCTATGAAAACTGAGACTGGAAAAATTGGAATGGTAGGAGGTAAGGATGTACCTGTTATAAGAAACTTCCAAATAGGATATGAAGCTGGAGCTAAATATATAAATAGTGACATTAAAGTTGAAACGATATTTGCTGGAAATTTCAAAGAGCCTCAAAAAGGTAAAGAATGTGCACTTACTCTTTATTCTAAGGGAGTTGATATAATATTCCAAGCTGCTGGGAAAACAGGAAAAGGTGTGCTTGAAGCTGCTAAGGATGCAAATAAGCTTGCAATAGGTGTAGACGTAGACCAGAGATATATAAGTCCCCATAATATAGTGGCTAGTATGGTTAAAGCTGTAGACTTATCTATATTTGAATCTTTAGAAAAAATTCAAAACAATGGATTTGAAGCTGGCAAGGTATACGAGTATGGAATTAAAGAAAATGGAGTATATATGTCTTATGGATCAGATGATATGACTAAACTAGTAGACGATGAAACTAAGGCTAAGATAGATGATTTAAGTAAGAAGATTATATCTGGAGAAATAGAAGTACCAGAAGTTAAATAATTGAAACGCTTTAAAAATGAAAAGAAGAGGTGTTAAAGTTAGTTATATACTTAATAACGTTGTGCTTTACAATTTAAAAAACGAAATTTAGGCTCTTTTTATGTTTTGTGGGTTATCAAAAACTTACTATAAAAATACCGTGAATACAACGAAATTTTGAATACAACTAAGATTTTATCTTATCAATAATCCTGAAATTTATGAACTCCCTATGGTCAGACACATAAATTTCTCAATGGATTATTAAACGATAAAACCTAAGTTGTAGTAGTCAAAATATCTAAAAGTATTCACTAACATTTTTACAGAAAGTTTTAATGGGAATATACCTATATTACAAAGTTTCAATTTTACCTCATATAATGCTAATGCATTGATTATATCTCTAACGAGTATTAAATCTATAGGATTTTCACGTCTATACTATGGATTAGATGGTATTTTATATTAAAAAGGTAATTACATTTGTATAATAAAAAAACAGGATATAACTATATCATTATAAGTTAGGGTCTAATTATAGGATAAAAAGGATAGATTCTTATAACAGAAGAGGTTATAGGGGGAGAATGAATGGGCAAAGTAAAAAATGGATTTACATTAATAATTCTTATTACAGTTTTTTTGGTTTTCTTATATGGATAAATTAGGTGGAGACACATTTGAAATAATAGGTCTTACACCAAAAGGAAAAGAAATAGCAAAAATAAAAGAATATATATCTTCACAAAATTAAGCTGATAGAAAGAAAATAAGATGCTACTGGATATGCTAATTTAATGTTATTTAATAATGAGAGACTAAATTTGTATAATATAATTACTGAAATAAATTCTTTGATATGAAAGGATGTGTTGTTTATGTCTATAGTACTTGTAGCTTTCTTTGCAATAATATTGATATCTATATTGTTTATGCTTATGGATTTAAAAAGAATAGGGATTGATATAGTAGATACTAATAAGAGGATTGAAGAAAAGCTAAATAAAATAATGAAAAAATAAAAAAGGGCAGATTGATGGTATAAATCGATATTCACTTTATGAAGTTAGATCTGTCAATAAATTATTCAGTAGGTGTATAAAGTGAAATTTATACACCTATTGAATGTCGTAAAACTTTTTAACCTATATAGTCAGATAAAAAAGATTTAAAATAAAGCTAATTTTTATTGACAAAATATAGATAATTGCATACTATATAAGTATATTAGAGAATCCTTATATAGTATATTTAAAAGAAAGGTGATTTTATGGATTTGGAGGGTATGCAAGTTAGGGTGTTAAAGGCCATGGCTCATCCTATAAGGCTTAAGATAATAAAGAAATTAGGAGATCAAAAACTTTGTGTATGTGAATTAAATAAAGATGTAGAGTTTACTCAATCTAATTTATCTCAGCATCTTAAGATATTAAAGGAAGCTGGTATACTAGATAGCGAGAAAAAGGGTCTTTGGATGCACTATAGGGTTAGAAATAAAGAAGTACTTGATGTAATAAACATTGTAGAAAAAATTGTAAGTGATAATGTAAAAAATCTAAATAAAGAGTTAGGGGGACAATAATATGGATTTCATCAACAATATGCTTCAGTTTACTTGGCTTAATAATTTGGTAAGACTTTTAGTTGAGAATGTATTTGGTATTTCTATGGAAACTCACTTAGGAGGAAGTATTCATTTTTTCATATATGATACTATAAAGATAGTAATACTTCTTGGAATAATGATATTTATTATATCTTATATAAGAAGTTATTTTTCACCTGAGAAGACTAAGAAGATATTAGAAAAATTTGGAGGGATATCTGGAAATATAATGGCTTCCCTTTTAGGTATTGTAACTCCGTTTTGTTCTTGTTCATCGGTTCCTTTGTTTATAGGATTTGTTGAAGCTGGAATACCTATAGGTGTTACATTTTCTTTTTTAATAACATCTCCAATAGTAAATGAGGCAGCTTTTGCAATACTTTTAGCATCATTTGGATGGAAAATAGCGGTTGTATATGTTATAACAGGAGTTGTAGTTGGTGTAATTGGAGGGATACTAATAGGAAGCCTTCATTTAGAAGATCAAGTAGAAGAATATGTGTATCAGATAAAAATGGGAGAATCTGAGATAGAAGAATTAGATAGAAAGCAAAGAATAGATTTTGCAATTCAAAATGTAAAAGATATAATAAAGAGAGTGTGGATATACTTAATTATAGGAATAGGTATTGGGGCTGTAATACATGGATGGGCACCTGCCGAGATACTTAGTAAGTACGCAGGACCTAACAATCCTCTAGCTGTAATTGTAGCAGTTGTTGTTGCGATTCCTCTTTATTCTAATGCATTAGGGACTATACCTATAGCTGAGGCGCTAATAATTAAAGGAGTAGGTATTGGGACTGCACTAGCCTTTATGATGGCTACGACTGCCTTATCGCTTCCTGAGATGATACTTCTTAGAAAGGTTATAAAACCTAAACTTATAGCAGTATTTGTAGCTATAACAGGAGTTAGTATAATTTTAGTAGGTTATATGTTTAATGCTATATCGCATTTGCTTATATAATTATTTAAAATAAATATATTAAAGGAGGAGTTAATATGAACATTAAAATTTTAGGTGGGGGATGTAAAAACTGTGAGGTATTATATGAAAATACTAAGCAGGCTGTTGAAGAGTTAGGAATCGAGGCAACTATTGAGAAGGTAACTGATTTTGTTGAGATAGCTAAGTATGGAGTTATGAAAACGCCAGCTCTTGTTGTAGATGAAAAGGTTAAGATATCAGGAAGAGTTGTTAAGGCTGATGAGATAAAGAAGGTTCTTGCATAGAATTTATTAATAACCTAGATTTCGTACAAATGAAATCTAGGTTATTTTTTTGTATAGAAATAATCTATAATAAGTACTTGAAATATAGAATTTATCAATTAGACAAAAATATACATATAATGATATCTTTTTATTATGAGAATATTAGGAGGATTAATATAATGGAGTTTATAAAGAATAACAAAATAAAAATATCAGTTATATTATTAATTATATGTATGTATTTGTTTATACCTTCAGTTAAAGTAAACGTAAATCAAGCTGTATTTATTTTAAGTAATGTGAATGTCGATATGGCTAGAGAGTATATATTGTCATTTGGGATATGGGCACCTATTGTATCTTTTTTACTTATGATTTTACAATCGGTTGCAGCACCTCTTCCTGCATTTATTATTACGTTTGCTAATGCTGGGTTGTTTGGGTGGATTAAAGGAGCTATTCTATCTTGGTCTAGTGCCATGGCAGGAGCTGCACTTTGCTTTTATATAGCTAGATTTTTAGGAAGAAATGCAGTAGAAAAGCTTACATCTAAAACTGCATTAAAAAGTGTAGATGAATTTTTTGAAAAATACGGTAAATATGCGATTTTAATTGCAAGATTACTTCCTTTTATATCATTTGATATTGTAAGTTATGCAGCGGGACTTACATCTATGAGTTTTTGGTCTTTCTTTATAGCTACAGGAATTGGACAACTTCCTGCTACAATTATTTATTCATATATAGGTGGTATGCTTACAGGAACTGCAAAGACTTTTGTATTTGGATTATTATGTTTATTTTCACTAAGTATATTAATAGCACTAATTAAGAAAATTTGGGATGACAAAAAAAGACAAGGAGGGAAATTATAATTGAAATCTAAAAGAATAATTCTTTTATTAATGAGCATCTTGCTAATAACTGCTTTAGTTGGATGTTCTAAAAACAACTCAACAGTAAAAGAACAAGAATTTGATGCTTCAATTTATGAAAATAATGATTTTTTAATTACTCCTAATGAATTAAAAGATTTATTAGGAAGTGAAGAACTAGTACTTCTTGATTGTAACAAACCTGATATTTATCAAAAGCAACATATTCCTGGTGCTGTAAGTATAGGTCTTCACGCATTTTCAGATAAAACAGGAAAACCGGGAGATCCAGGTTGGGGAACTATTGTAAACAAAGAGGAGTTAAAATCAAGATTGGAATCATTAGGAATAGATAATAATAAAACAGTAGTATTTTACTCAGATGTATTTAAAGGACCAGGAGCTGATGGAAGAGCTGTTTGGCAGTTAAAACAAGCTGGTATGGATAATGTAAAACTATTAGTTGGAGGTCTTTCTTATTGGAAAGATATGGGTTATGATACAACTAATGAAGTATCAAATCCAATTCCAACTTCAGGTGTAGTTCTTAAAGATTATGATGAAAGTTATAGTGCTACAAAAGATTATATATATGAAAATCTAGGAAAACAAGTAGTAATAGATGTTAGAACAGATGCTGAATATAAAGGATCTCAAAAAGTAGGAGAACCAAGGGGAGGTCATATTAAAGGAGCCAAGCATATGCTATGGACAGATCTTTTAAATGAAAATGGAACACCTAAATCTCCAGACGAGATCAAAACTATTATGGCTGATATGGGAGTAACTCCTGAAGATGATTTCACAGTATACTGAACTATGGGTATAAGATCTGGATATACATCTATGATCCTCAGAGCCGTTGGCTTTGATAAAGTTAGAAATTATGAAGCTTCAATATATGAGTGGAGCGGAGATTTCGATATGCCTATGGAAAAATAGAACATTGTAAAAATTCAACATAAAGGATTGTTCTAGTTAGAGCAATCCTTTAGCGTTGTTATAGGGAGCTGGTTTGGTTTGAATAAAGTGAGTATAGGTTCAAAAAAAAGAATAATAATAGGAGTTTTAATGGTGAGCATAATTATTAGTATGAAGTTTTTAGGTGTATTTGAATATGTAAGCATAGATAATGCATATAAAATAAAAAATTACATACATAAATTAGGTATGTTAGGACCAATAATATATATTATATTCTTTGTTATAGGATGTGTTGCTTTCATACCAGCACCGCCAATGGCTATAATTGCTGGAATGGCATTTGGACCTATTAATGGATCTATATACACTTGTATAGCTGCCCTTATAAGTGACGCATCTGCTTTTTTGATAGCAAGATACGTTGCTAAGGACATTGTCCAAAATAAAGTTAAGACTAATAAATCACTTGCTAAAATAGATAATTTAGTCAAAAATCACGGATGGAGAATATTGATTATAACAAGATTAGTTCCTGGATTTCCGTATATGCTACAAAGCTATGCTTACGGCATAACAAATATTAAATTTAAGTCATACATTTTAGCTTCTTGGATATTAACTATACCTGGAATAATAGCATTTACACTAGTAGGAGGATCTATAAATTCTTATCAAAATATGGATAAAATTTTTATTTGCCTTGGAGTATGTGCTGTATTAATTACTATTTTATCTTTGATTCCAAAAGTATTAAAGAAAAAATATGATTTGATATAATGTGAAATATATTTACAATTTGAATTCTTAAAGATATAATCAAAATATTGATATATGAGAGGAGATTGTGAAATGTCAAAAGAAAGAGTAGCATTTTTAGATGAACAAGGAAACAAGGTAGAGTTGGAAATAGTTGAGAAGATAAATATAGAAGAAGAAAAATATGTACTTCTTGCTAAAGAAGAAAATGAGGAAGATGCATACGTTTATAAAATAGTTGAAGAAGATGGAGCAGAACAATACGTTGCAGTAAACGATGATGATGAGTTTGAAAGAGTATTAGAAGAATATAATTCTTACTTTGACGAAGAATAATAAAGAGGTGAGAATATGGAATCTTTTGCTTTAGTACTTATGCAAAAAAATAAAGAAACACTCGAGATAGAAAAAGAAATAGGAAGCTATACTATAAGCAGCAACTTAGATTTAATAAACGGAATTTATATGGCATGTGAAGATGAAAAAAATATAGTTCATCTTAAACTAACTACTGAAAAAGATGTTGAAGACTGGGAGTTTTCAGCTATATTAGACTATTATGATGACGAAGTTTTAAATGACATTGTGTTATCTGTTAAAGAAATAGAAGATGCGTACAACCCAACTTGGGAGGTAACTTTTGAATTTGTAGATTCTAAAGATGGTATGCAATCTAAAATAGAAGCAATACTTGATAAGCATAAAAAAGAATTAGATGATGTTTATGCTGAAATAAAAGATAGAGAAGAAGAGTATAAATAAAGACTGTCCACTTGGACAGTCTTTTTTTTGATTAAACAAACACAAAACTCATTATATATGAATAGTATATAAATTAAAAGAAAGGGGGCCTTAAAAATGTTAACAGGTGTTCATTATATTTATATGCTGTTTATATTAATTGTATTACTTACAATGTCATTAAAGAGGGATACACTTATTCCGTGTATAATAGGGATATTTTGTATAGCTTTATATGCTAGTAGTGATATTGTATTTTCAGTAGGAACTGTATTTAAATCATTTGTAGTAGCTACAAAAGAGCTATTAGGGATAATACTTATAATATCGATAATAGTATCACTTTCTAAGGTATTGGAAGAAATAAAGGCTACACACCTTTTGGTAACACCATTTGTCAAAGTAATAAAAAATAGAACTAGTGCATTCTTTTCAGCTGGAATTGTTATGTTGATTTTATCATGGTTCTTTTGGCCGTCTCCTGCTACAGCTTTAGTTGGGGCAATATTTTTACCAATTGCATTAGAAGCAGGTCTTCCTGCAATCGGTGTAGCTATGGCGATAAACTTATTTGGTCATGGACTTGCGCTATCAACTGATTTTGTAATACAAGGAGCTCCTACTATAACTGCATCAGCAGCAGGTGTTGGAGTATCCGAGATTATAAAAGATGGAATGATTTTATACTGGACTATGGCTATAGTTTCGATTTCAATAGCATATTTTATGTTAAATCGAGATATTAAAAAAGGAAAAATAGAAGTTAAACAAAATACAAATGAACATGAAGATGTTGTATATACAAAAGAGACTAAAATATCAGCTGTATTAGTAGCTATAGGATTTATATTAGATGTTATATGTATGTTCGTATTTGATTTAAAGGGAGGAGATGCTACTGCATTAGTTGGAGGAACTGCTGTATTGTTACTTGTAATCGTTACATTTATAAACTACAAAAATAAATCTTTGGAAAAAGTAACAGAATATATTCAGGGAGGATTCGGATTTGGAATAGATATATTTGGGCCAATTATTCCAATCGCAGCATTTTTTTATCTAGGTCAAATGGGTGCATTTACAGAGGCAATAGGAGCAAATTTCTTACCAGCTTCATCTCAAGGAATATTGTCTGATATAGGCATTGCTTTATCTAACTCTGTACCTATGAATAAGGTTATGGTATGTTCAATAGAGAGTAGTGTTGGAGCTATAACAGGACTTGATGGATCGGGATTTTCAGGAATATCTTTAGCAGGTTCTTTAGCTAAAGTATTTGCACAGGCTGCGTCTGTTAAAGCATCTTCTTTAGCAGCTCTAGGGCAGATTACTGCTATTTGGGTAGGAGGAGGAACGGTAGTTCCTTGGGGTCTAATACCAGCTGCTGCTATATGCGGAGTTTCTCCTATTGAGCTTGCTAGAAGAAATTTTGTACCTGTAATGATAGGTATAGTTGTAACTACAATTGTCGCTATGTTTGTTGTTTAATTTAAAAATAATTTAATATAACTTTAAGGTTGTTTTAAGAATTACAAGATATTATATAATTAAACAGAAATACTAGAAATATAATAATATAGAAGTTTAAATATATAATATCGAGGAGAGGATCTTATGATAATAGTAAGTACGACTAATACTGTAGAAGGAAAAAAAATCAAAGAATATAAGGGAATTGTATTTGGAGAGGTAATAACAGGAGTTAATATAGTTAAGGATTTCATGGCTGGGGTTAGAGATATATTTGGAGGAAGATCTCAATCTTATGAAAATGAGCTTGTAAAGGCTAGAGAAGGTGCATTAGCTGAAATGAAAAATAGAGCAAATCAAATGGGAGCAGATGCTGTAGTTGGAGTAGATGTAGACTATGAAGTATTAGGTCAAGCGGGAAGTATGATGATGGTTACTGTATCTGGAACAGCAGTTACATTTGAGTAAAAGTAAATTTTAATCCTCTTACATAGAATTGGTATTAAGTGGTACAATAACTATGTAAGGGGGTTTTTTATATGGAAAAATTAATTTTAAAAGAAGATTATTCAAAGGAAAATTTAAAATATGTATACAATGATTTATACTCTCAGTTTGAGAAAAGTGAATTAAAGGATAAAGATCAGTTTGATATCTTATTTAAAAGTGATAACTACAAACTTTTATTATGTTATGATAAAAGTGATTTAATAGGATATATTATAGTTTATATAGATTTTGAAACTAATTTGATGTGGCTTGATTATCTAGCTGTATTAGAGGAGTATCACTCTAACGGATATGGTACAAAAATGATTAAGACATTGAAGGGTAAGTACGAGAATTTAGATGGATGTATGATAGAGGTTGAAAAGGAAGATGATAAAGACATAAACACTTATAGAAGAATAAGGTTCTATGAGAATCTAGAATGTATAAAGCTTGATATTAACTACATGCTTCCAACTAAAGAATCAGGCCTTAGCATGCATTTATATTATCTGCCTTTTGGAAAAGCTTTGATACAAATGACTAAGGCCCTAAGTGTTATTAAATCAGCACATAATACTATTCATTCAGACATAACTCATGTGGCTGAGATATTTACTAAAATTGAGGAGTCACTATTATAGTTCTACTAGATTCGTGCCAAGTAGTTTTATAGTTAAAGCTTTCAAATACATATCTTAACGGGATATAAGTTCTGCCATCTTTTATTATAGCTTTTGTATCCATCTGAATTTTTTGTCCGTTTAAGTATATATATTCTTTGTCTATTGGAATTCTTAAGTCGTTATCACCTTTAGTTGCATGTACAATACGATCTAAGCTATTATATGATACATTTACATCTATTGTTTCTAGTGCTTTTCTTACAGGAACTAAAGTACGAGAATTTTCATCAATAAATGGAATTCCTAGATTATCATTTTCGTCAAACGTTAATTCATGATTATCAACTACAAAGTATATTTTTTTATTTCTTTCACTAGGATTAAGTTTTGATGTTTCTTTTACAACATCATCAATATTTTTTACAAGACTTAGCTCGTCTAAAGTATCTTCGTTCACATCAAACAGCATAACTCCAGATGCTTTATTAAGGGCTAGTCTTGTCTTTTCTTTTACTGTGTTTATTCCGTTGTAATAATATTTAATAGAATCTATTGTAGCTGTATCCTTATATGCATTTTCTCTATCTTCTTTTACTATATCTCTGTAAACATTCCAATTAGAATTGGTTGGATGTGCATAAAAAGGAATACCTATTACTATCTTTTCTTTAGGAACACCTCTATTTAACCAATATTCTATAGACGTATCTGCAAACCAAAATGGACTATGTTGTTCATTGTTCATATCATAAGCCATTATACTTATCCAATCAAAACTGTCTAAGCATTTAGGAGTTACTGCTTTTGATACTTCAGGGCCTTCTTCCTTAGACCAAGCTCCATTAAGTGCTGCTGTTAGATATTTGTTTTTTTCTTTTAATTTAGAACTAAGCTCTAAAACTAGTTTTTCATAGTTTAAAGAAGATTGTCCAAGGTCGGGGTATTCCCAATCTATTTCAACACCGTCTAAGTTATATTCGTCTGCAAACTTTACTATATTATCTACAAGATTTGATCTGAGTTCATCTGATGCAGCTATTTTTTCAAATCTAGTATCTAGTGGAGCATAAGCTTCATCAAACCATCCTCCAACTGCTATTAATACATTAACGTTGTTTTCGTGACCTTTTTTAACTAGCTTTTTTAATTCATCGGGTTTCTTTATTGGAACTAAAGAACCGTCTTCTTTTGGTATTAAAAAAGCGTATATTATGTGTGTTAGCTTATCATATTGAATATTTGTTTCAACTGAATCTTTGAATATGTCTGAACAGTATGCAACGACTTTAAAATCATCCTTTTCTTGTGAAAATATGTAATTTGGATAAAATGATAAGTTTAATATGTAAATTAAAGATAGTATCACGCAAGAAAATTTTTTAAAAATATTCATCTTAGCTTCACCTCCGAATTTAGTTTAGATACAATAAAAATTATATCACATACATTTAAAGTAAATATTACAAAAAAATTACAAAAATGATGCTAATCAGCATCATTTTGAAATAATACAAGTAATCCTACAGAAAAGTAAGTTGTTCTATTTTTTTATCAGATAGATTTGATACACTAAGTCCTATAAGCCTTATATCATCGTGTATGTTTATTTCTTTTAATAAGCTGCATGCTATAGTGTATATTTCATCGTAAGAATCTGTGTAATGATGAATTGTTTTGCTCTTTGTATGATTAGAAAAGTCTGATGTTTTTATCTTAATTGTTATAGTTTTAGATAATATATCTTGTTTTTTCAATGTATATGATATATCTTTACTAAATAATGATAAGAAGTGCATAAGATATTCTATATCGTCTGTATTTGATGAAAGGGTAGTTTCTCTTCCTAATGATTTTGTCTGACGATTAGGTTGAACAGGTCTATTATCTATACCTAAAAGTCTATTATAAAGTTCCCAAGATTGATTTGAAAATAATTCTACGAAATAATCTTTGGGGAGATTCAATAAATCATTTACTGTATATACACCTATATTGTTTAGCTTGTCTATTGTTTTCTTTCCTATACCATAGACTGTCTTTATAGAAAGGGGCCTAAGTATTTCTGGAACCATTTCTTCAGTTATAACTTTGATTCCGTCTGGTTTATTCCAATCTGAGCCAAGTTTTGCTAAAAATTTATTGTGAGATATACCAACTGATATAGTAAGCCCTGTTTTTTTAAAAACTTCATTTTTTATATAATGTCCTATTTCAATTGGAGGAGTGTCTATGGCAGATACATCAAGATAAGCTTCGTCTATTGATAAAGGTTCTACTATTTCTGTTATATTGTATAAAATATCGAATATTTGATTAGAAACTTCCTTGTATCTTGAGTGTCTAACTGGTAAAAATATTCCATTAGGACATTTTTGTGCAGCTATAAATCCCGGCATTGCAGATCTAACGCCATACCTTCTAGCTTCATAAGAGCATGTGCAAACTACTCCCTTGCTAGTTCTACCTCCTACTATAACTGGCTTTCCTTTGAGACTAGGGTTATCTACTTGTTCTACGCTTGCAAAAAAAGCATCCATATCAACATGTATAATTTTACGATTCATCATAACACCTACTAGTTTTTAAAATTTTAGAACATAAGTTCTGTTTTATTATACTATATTAAGTATGATAAAAAAAGTTTTCACTATAAAAGATTTTATTTTTAGTAAATAAAAAAGTCATCTAAGAAAAATTCTTTGATGACTTTAAAAAATTATAGGAGTTACAACTGTTAGTATTTTAGCTGGTTCATTTAATGGGTTGATTAAAATGTGAGGTATTGTTGATGGAAAGTGAAAAGAATCTCCAGATTCAACTAAATATTCTTTGCCATCTAAATCTACTATTATTGCACCATCAAGTACATGAATAAATTCTTCTCCTGGATGGTTGAATTTATGACCGTGTTTTTCTTTAGGTGGAATAGTAATCATTACAGATTCTAGACATCTTTCTGAAAAATCACCACTAAGTCGAGCAAATTCTGAATTAGAACCTTCTATTTTAAAAACACTTTTTTCTTCAGATTTTACTAAAAAAGTATGATTGGGTGGACTTTTAAAGAAATGAGCTATTGGAATACATAAAGCATCAGCAATTTTCTTTAAAGATGTGATAGCTAATGAAGAAGTATTGTTTTCTACTTGAGAGAGAAAGCTGACTGATAAACCTGTTTTTTCGCTCATTTCTTTCAACGTTAAATTTTTATCTTTTCTAAGATTTCGAATTTTTTCAGAGATTTCGTTGACCATTATTAACCTCCAAGTAATTTTAATGATTTAATAAATAATATCATATTTAAAATATCAATTCAATGTTTGAAGTGATAATGAATAATTTGTTAACTAATATTAAACGAATTACAGTAATAACGTAAAAAGATACAGTAATACTGAAAAAATATATACATATGAAAAAAATTGTGATAATATCAAAATATGGAATATATATATGTTCTATAAATTATAAGAAATTATGCACGTGCTTTTGACTGGGTGCTATACCAGCATGGGTTGTTTTTACATTTATATTCTTTGTACTTATAGTTTATTTAGTTTTATTCTGGATTTTATAACTTATCAGGACTAGAGGGATGGCTTTTGCAAAGGTTTTCACAAATGTTAGAACTTTGAGATTAACAGTACCTTATTTACTTTTAATTCTTATGGGGTTAATGGTTTAAAAGAACTTTGTTAAAAGAATAGGATTTAAAGAAGACTGTAAAGAAATAAAGAAAATAGATTAATGAATGTAGATTTAATTAGTATTAATTAAGGAGGGATTTTTTATGAAAAAAGAAAGATTAAATAAAGTATTAAAAGAAATGGAAGATAGAAATATACCTCAGATGTTAGTTTCTGATCCTGCTGCAATTTTCTATTTAACAGGAAAATGGATTCATCCAGGAGAGAGAATGTTAGCTCTTTATTTAAATTTAAATGAAAACCATAAATTATTCATAAATGAACTATTTCCAGTAAATGAAGATTTAGGTGTTGAAAAGATATGGTTTAATGATACTCAAGATGCTGTAGAGATAGTATCAAAGTATGTAGATAAGGAAAAGACTATGGGTGTTGATAAAAACTGGCCAGCTCGTTTCTTATTAAGACTTATGGAACTTGAAGGTGGAAGTAAGTTTGTTAATGGATCTATGATATTAGATAAAGTTAGAATGTGTAAGGATGATCAAGAAAAGGATTTTATGAGAGAGGCATCAAGACTTAACGATATGGCAGTAGAGAAAATGATTCAATCTGTTTCAAAAGATTATTCTGAAAAGAAAATGGGTCAAATTTTAGGAGATATATATGAAGAAATAGGTGCTAATGGATTCTCATTTGATCCTATTATAGCTTATGGTGAAAATGCAGCAAATCCTCATCATGAGCCAGGTAATTCTATGCTTAAAGAAGGAGATAGTATAATTATAGATATTGGATGTGTTAAAGATTCTTATTGTTCTGATATGACAAGAACTGTATTTTATAAGTCTGTATCTGATAAGTCTAAAGAGGTTTACAATACTGTTTTAGAAGCTAATAAGAAGGCTATATCAATAGTTAAACCTGGTGTTAAGTTTAGTGATATAGACTTAGCTGCTAGAAACTATATAGAAGACGCAGGTTATGGAAAGTATTTTACACATAGAACAGGACACTCAATAGGTATAGAAGTACATGACTTTGGCGATGTTTCATGTGTTAACCATGATGAAGTAGCACCTGGGATGATATTTTCAATAGAACCAGGTATATATATACCTGGAGAGGTTGGAGTTAGAATAGAGGATTTAGTACTTGTTACTGAAGATGGATGTGAAGTGCTTAATAAATATAGCAAAGATCTTAAGGTGATCGGATAAAATTAAAAAATTCGCTTCATGCCAATGGCATGAAGCGAATTTTTTATTCTACAGGAAATTATAACATTTTTGTTTTGTGGATAACTTGGTAATAGAGCTATAATTGCATCTATTTTTGAGCAACGGAGCCCATAGGGATCGTTGGCAACATGAGTCAGTGCGTAGCGACTAGACGAATTTTTTAATCATACTCATATAACTTATACTTTTCTATTATTGATATAAGCTTTTGAGGGTAGTTTGGATCGGTGGAGTATCCACATGCATAAAGTGCTATAGCTTGTTCTTTATAATCCTTACATTTTTTCAATGACTCATATCGTTTAGCCTTTCCAAGCAAGTTAGTGTAGTCCTCAATAGATTCTGAATATGAATCATAAGCTCTGAAACTTTGAACTACTTTTACTTTTTTATTGTCTACGAATTCATTAGTCGGAAAATCAACTTTATTTTTATAGTCTTTACTAGCCTTTATTCCAAATAAATTTTTCCCTTTTTGTGTTAGATTAGAATTACCCCAGTTACTTTCAAGAATTGCTTGTGCTATTGTGATACTTGGATATATATTGTATTTTTTATAACCGTAGTTGGTTTTTGAATATACAAGTTGTATGAATTCATCTTTTGTTTCGAATTTTTCATTGTATAGATCTGGTAATGGAGTTGATGATTTAAATAGAAATAGTATCAAAATAGAGCTTAAGATAAAAAATAACATAGATGTAATAATAAAAACTATACTTATTTTATTTTTCATTTGAATCTCCCTTTATGTAATATATATATAATTATATATTATGAGAGCACTTAATGAAATAATACAATAGTCATATTAAATTGTTTTTCCAGAATCTCTAGTTTGTATTAATTCACTAGGAAATGGTTCAAATATAGTCTGATTATGTAAATATTCATTTTCAAACCTCATAACCCAAGAATTTATCATAGTTAATGGAACACAAAATGGTATTTTTTTGTTGTTGTATTTTTCTAATGTTTCTAAGAAAAAAGCTTTCTCACTAAAGGATAAATGCTTAGAAAAATACCCAAATAAATGAAGTAGCATATTGATATTTCTATTTGGTTTGGATGGTATAGATAAAGCTTTGTTAAGATATATTTCATAGTCACTTATTATATCCGATATATCCTTTGACTCTGTATTAGCAGTTAATTTTCCCATCTTCTTTAAATATCCAGGGCTGTGTGACATTAAAAGATATTTATTTTTACTTTGAAAGTCTATAAGAGACTTTATGCTTTTATCTTTTTTCACGTTTTTAAAATCTGATTTTGTATATATTTTTGTTAAAAAATGTTCTCTAATATCAAAGTTAGTAAGCCTTCCTTCATCTTCAATAACTGCATCTGGAAAGTATTCATATATTTTACTTGCAAATAATCCGCTACCTCTCTTTGGAAGAGCAGGTGACTTTCCGTGGGATTTATACACTTTAACATTTTTTATACCGCAAGATGGAGAGCGGCTTTTTAGAATAAATCCATCTATACCCTTGTCAGATATATCTTTTAAAAATATATTGGAGAAGGAATGCATTTTGTCAGTTAAATCATCTCCTGTTTTAGAAAAAACTAAATTAAAATTTTCTTTATCATCTTTCGAAACCAGTCTTAAGGCATCTCTAGGAGTAGAAAGGCCTATACTTGTTTCGGGACATACAGTAACAAAATTAACATGAGATTTTAGAGTTTTTATAAAATCGTTGTTTATTTTAGATCCGTTATATCTACAATTATCATGTTCTATACATTTGCTTAGAATGATATTAGGAGTGGTGAAATCTTTCATGAAAATTCTCCTTTCATTTTGATCATTAAATATACTTATTATAATCTGTATTTTTTGAGAATATATTTATCTGAAAGGTAAAAGTTATAAAATTCCATATAAATTAAGTTTTGTTCTATGTCATTTTTAAAAGTTTTGACATGGCTTCTTTACAGTAACCGTATTCAAACCATTGGCAACTACTGCATATACGGCTGAATTTTTCTATTGATAGATTGTTTTTTAAGATTTCTAAAAGTTCATTATACGTATAGGTTTTATCTTTTTCTAGATTGAGTAAATCTATTACCTTTGAATCTAGTGCTGTTACTTTATCCTGTGTTTGACAATTTGAGTTATTTATATTATTTGGACATTTAGAACATATACAATCTATAGAATCTGTTATTGTAATTTTTGCTTTGGGGTTTGATTTTAAGTGTTTAACTATCTTATCCATATTATGTGTAAAATCTTCATCGTATCCTTTTCCTATATATCCTTGAATACAAAATATATGATGAGCTCTTAGTTTCATATAAACCTCCTTAATGATAATGCAAATTACTAAATAATGTTATATAATTTTATAATAAATAACAATTTATATCATTTCTAAGCAACAGAGTTGTAAGACTTGTAGGTGTAGCATTAGATTGATTTTATTTAAATTAATTATAATATGAAATTAATGAGGAGCGATAAAAATGTTTATAAAATTTACTTTGAGGATATCTATATTGTTAATAAGTTTATTTTTATTATTCTTATTAGCAGTTATTATCACAGATTATAAACCTGATGAAATTATTTCACTTGAGGTTAATAGTAATAAAGAAGAAATAGTAAAATTAGATAATACTATGAGCATAACTACGTTTAATATCGGATTTGGAGGACTTGATAAAAAACAAGATTTTTTCATGGATGAAGGTACCATGTCAAGGTCACAGAGCAAGGAAAAAACTTATGAAAATATAGAAGGAGTAGCAAGCTATTTAAAAAATAAAAATTCTGATTTTTGTTTCGTTCAAGAAATAGATAAGAAAGCTACTAGAACATATTACATAGATGAGTACAAAAAAATAAGTGAAGAGCTTGATAAGTATAGCGATTCATATGCTTATAATTATAAAGTCCTATGGGTGCCTGTACCCGTTAAAAAGCCTCATGGATATGTAAAGGCCGGTCTAGTTACTTTTTCGAAATATGATGTAAGTAACGCTACTAGGTATCAATTACCAGGTAAAGAGCGTTTTGAAAGACAGCTATTTTTATTAGATAGATGCTTTATAGAAAGTAGACTTAAGGTATTAGATTCTGATAAAGAGCTTGTTTTAATAAATATCCACTTATCAGCTTATGATAAAGGAGGGGTTATAAGAAAGCAACAATTATCTTATTTGAAACAATACATACAAAATGAGTATGATAAAGGAAATTATGTTTTAGTAGGGGGAGACTGGAATCATAAGCTTGATAAGACAAATTTTAAAAGCAAATCAGAAAACAAGTGGATGCAGGAGATGCCTAGCAATTTTAAGCCAGATACTTTTAAATGGGCGGTAGACCCTCTTACTCCAACTGTAAGAAGTCTAGATGTTCCTTATGAATATGGATATAACTTTGTTGAAACTATAGATGGATTTCTGGTTTCTGATAATATAGAAGTATTAGATGTGAAGGGAGATGATTTACGATTTGAATATAGCGATCATAATCCTGTAACTATGGAATTTAAGTTGAAAAATTCGCTTGATGCTAACGCATCGATCATGTCGCAAAGTATATAATTTCCTTGAAAATAAAAAAGAGTATAAGTTGAGGGTGATATTATGGTTGAGGAGTTTAAGATTAAGGGTACAGATGGGGCTAATATTACTGTCCACAGATGGGCGGATGTAGAAAATTTAATAGGGTGTGTTTTGATACTTCATGGTATGGCAGAGCATTCATTGAGATATAATGAATTTAGTAGGGTATTAAATAAAAATGGATATATTGTGTATGGGTGTGATCATAGAGGTCATGGCAAAACAGGCACTGAACATAATCAAATAGGACATTTCGATCAAAATGGATGGGATAATATAGTAAGTGATATAAAGAATATAATAGGTTATATAAAAAAAGAAAATGATAAACCACTTATATTGATTGGCCATAGCATGGGATCTTTATTAGCTAGAACTTGTATTCAAGAATTTCCGGATGAATTTAGTGGTGTTATTTTATCTGGAACAACAATAGGAGGAAATTTTGTAAAAAGAAATATAGGATATATTATATCTAAAATATATGCAAGTATATATGGGTATAATAAAAAAGCTAACTTTATGGATAAATTAACTTTTGGAAGCTACAACAAATTTTTTTATCCTAATAAAACAGACTTTGATTGGTTATCTTCAGATGAAGATAAGGTCAAAGAATATATTAAGGATAGCTTATGCGGATTTGTATGTAGTGCAGGATTGTATGTTAACCTGTTAAAAGGAGTTAAATTAACTATAAATAGAGATAATATAAAAAAGATATCGAAAAAATTGCCTATATTAATATTATCAGGAGACAAGGATATGGTCGGATCAAATTCAAAGGATGCAATGAAACTGTATAATATCTATAAAAAAGTAGGTATTGAAAATACAGATTTGAAAATATATGAAAACGGGCGACATGAGATATTGAATGAATTGAATAAATATGAGGTATATGAAGATATAGTTAGTTGGATTGGAAATTTAAAGTATTGATGGATAAAAATATATATTATAAAATATAATTATTATTTTAGTATTAGTTATGGAGATGATTTGATATGAAATTATGTTCAAAATGCAATAAGAATATTGCAGTTGTATTTACATCTACAGTTGAAAACGGAAAATCAGAGATTAAAGGGTTGTGTATAGAATGTGCTAAAAAAAGTGGATTGCCAATAATTGATCAACTAATGAAGCAAACAGGCATGAATGAAGAAGATATAGAAAACTTAACTGGGCAGATGAACTCTGTAATAGATGGAATGGATATGGATGATTTTGATGAAAATAATATGTTCGCTAATATGTTTAACAACACTATGCCAAAAGACGAAGATGATATAGATGTTGAAGAAGATTTTGAGAAGAAAAAAGATAAAAAGAATAAAAAGAAAAAGAATAAGAATAAGTTTCTTAATATGTATGGAAGTAACTTAACTGAAAAAGCGAAAAACAATGAAGTCGATAGAATAATTGGAAGAAACAGAGAAATAGATAGAGCTATACAGATATTAAATAGAAGAAATAAAAATAATCCTATACTAATAGGAGAACCTGGAGTTGGTAAAACAGCTATAGCAGAAGGGCTTGCGGTTAGAATAGTTCAAAAAGAGGTTCCGGCAAAATTATTTGATGCTCAGATATACCTTCTAGATTTAACTGCTGTTGTTGCAGGAACTCAATTTAGAGGTCAGTTTGAAGGTAGAATGAAGAATATAATCAAAGAAGCACAAGCTAATGAGAATGTAATACTTGTAATAGATGAGATACATAATATTATGGGTGCAGGCGAAGTTCAAGGTGGAGCTATGAATGCTGCAAACATATTAAAGCCGTCACTTGCTAAAGGCGAAATTCAATTAATAGGAGCTACAACTCTTGAGGAATATAAAAAGCATATAGAAAAAGATGCAGCTCTTGAAAGAAGATTTCAACCTGTATTAGTTGAGGAACCTACAGTTGATGAGACTATAGAAATTTTAAAAGGAATTAAGGGATATTACGAGGATTATCACAATGTTAAGATATCTGATGAAGTAATAGTAGCAGCAAGCACTTTGTCAAAGAGGTATATAACAGATAGATTCTTACCAGATAAAGCTATAGATATAATAGATGAGGTTGGTTCAAGAGCTAACTTAAAGAATCAAGGGCTTATAGAGATACAAGCTTTAAAAGAAGAATTAGAAAAAGTCCAAATAGAAAGAGAAGAAGCATCAGACAGTAATAACTATGAAAAAGCGGCAGAGTGCAAAATGAAGGAATGCAAAATAGAAGAAGACATTAAGAATATAGAAGCAAAGTGCTCAGATGTAGCAATTACAGTAGAGGATGTGGCGTTTGTTATAGAGTCTTGGACTAAGATTCCTGTTCAAAAGATTACTCAATCAGAGGCTACTAAGCTTTTAAAATTAGAAAACAGACTTCATAAAAGAGTAATAGGCCAGCATAATGCAATTACAAGCATATCAAAGGCTATAAGACGTAATCGTTCTGGGTTTAGAAAGAAGAAAAAACCATCTTCGTTTATATTTGTAGGGCCTACTGGTGTTGGTAAAACAGAACTTGTAAAAACTTTAGCGGTTGAACTGTTTGGAAGTGAAGAGGCTCTTATAAGAATAGATATGTCAGAATACATGGAAAAGCATACGGTTTCAAAATTGATAGGAGCGCCTCCGGGATATGTTGGATATGATCAAGGTGGACAGTTAACAGAAAAAATAAGAAGAAAGCCTTATTCCGTTATACTTTTAGATGAGATAGAAAAAGCTCATCAAGATGTATTTAATATGTTACTTCAAATACTTGAGGATGGAAGACTTACTGACAGTCAAGGAAGAACTGTGTTTTTCGAAAATAGTGTAATAATAATGACTTCTAATGCAGGAACAAACTTTAAATCAAGTTCTATAGGATTTAATAATGATGGTTATGATGAGCTTGAGGAAAGAGTTAATGATGCGTTAAAGAAAACATTTAGACCAGAGTTTTTAAATAGAATAGATGAGACTATAGTATTTACTAAGCTTAATAAGGATGAACTATCTAAAATAGTAGAATTAATGATAAATGAGGTAGTAGAAGAAGCTAAAGAAAAGGACATGACTATAAGTATTTCTGATGAGGTTAAAGACTTTATACTTCAAAAAGGATATGATGATAAGTATGGAGCTAGACCTTTAAGAAGAACTATCCAAAAGTATATAGAGGATGAGATAGCAGAGAAATATCTTAAAGGTGAACTGAATGAAGGTTCTTGTATAAATATAGAGTTAAAAGATGGAAAAGTATGTATAAGCTAATAAAAAGGTTAAGATTAATAATTAAATTTAGGTGGCTAAGTTAAAAATTACGCTTATTGAAATAACGATACTTAATTAACATTTCAATAAGCGTAATTTTTTTATGTAGCCATTTAGAGTTAGTGTAAATCTAGGAAAAAATATTTTAAATATATAAAAACAATAGTAACAACCTTTACACATATCTTATAAAGTAATATACTTGAACTTGAAGCTCTTTAAATTAATAAGGGGAAAAGAAGGGATATTTATGAAAACTAAAATTTATTCGATTATCGCAATAATTCTAGCCGTTACTATGTGGGGGATATCTTTTTTAAGTATAAAGATAACTTTAAATGTGTTTGGACCTATGACACTTGCAACGCTTAGGTTTTTAATTGCATCAATTATATTATTTGTCGTAATGAGAATAAAAGAGCCGGATACTAAGCTTCAAAGAGAAGATATAAAGCCCATGGCCATGGCAGGAGTTTTTGGTGTTGCAATATATTATTGCTTCGAAAATTATGGGATAAAATATATTAGCTCATCAGAAGCGTCTCTAATAATAGGAACTATACCGATATTTTCCTTAATAGTTGATAGTATTATATTGAAAAACAAACTGAGTGTTAATAATATTATAGGAGTTTTATTGTCAATGATTGGAATATATTTCATAATAGGAGGGAATATAAGGTTAGGGACAAATGAAATACTAGGATATATATTTATGTTTGGAGCTGTTTTTTCGTGGGTGTTCTATAATTATACAACAAAGAATTTGTTTAAAAAATATTCACAATTAGCGATTGTATTTTATCAAATAATATTTGGGACTATGGTATTAATTCCGTTTTCATTGTTTGAAAATAACAATTGGGAGTTGATAAATAATGTTGTAATATACAACTTTCTATATCTTGCAATATTTTGTTCTGCTATTTCATATGTTCTATATATGTATGCTTTAGAAAATCTTGGTTCTACAGTTACAACATTGTATTTGAATTTTTCACCTATTGTAACAGTTGTCGGAGGGTATTTTGTATTTAGTGAAGCAATAAATACCAATCAAATAATAGGGACAATACTGATAATATTATCTGTTTATGTAGTTAATTTAAATCTATCATATTATGATATTGTACAAATAATAAAATTTACAAAAATAAATTATAGGTCAAGAAAGATTGATTCAAAATAATTCGGCGGGGGGAATATATTATGAGCGAACGTATTTCGATTCCTAGATATATAAAAATAGCAGTTGATGTAGCTACTCGTATCTATAAAGGAAATATATCTGAAGGGGAAAAATTAAGAGGAAGGTCTATACTAGCTTCTGAATATAATGTATCTCCTGAAACTATAAGAAAAGCTATGAAGGTTTTGGAAGATAGAGATGTAGTTAGAGTTAGTAAGGGTAGTGGGATAATTGTATTATCAAAATATAAAGCTGGGGAAGTTATCCAAAGCTTCAGAAATAGTGAAGAGACAATAAGTGGTTTAAGACAAAACCTTAAAAATTTAATGGATCAAAAAAAAGAAATAGACAAAAGAATACACGAAACCATGGAAAAGATTATAGATTTATATAAATTTAAAAGATCTGAGATAATAGACCCCATACAAATTCAACTGAAAGAAGAGTACCATATCATAGGGAAGACTATAGGAGAATGTAAAATATGGGAAAATACAGGGGCTACTATACTAGGTGTTTTAAGAAATGGAAATATGATTTTATCACCTGGTCCTAATCTTGAATTTAAAGTAGATGATAGCTTGATAATAGTAGGAGATTTAGGGGTTATTGATAAAATAAATGAATACTTACAAATCGTATAGGTAAAGTGAAACTTAATTTAGATGGAATTTTTACTTTAACTGAATTTCTAGCTAAACTAATCCAGAAGCTGTTAAGTTCTTATCTCTAGCCTTAAGAGGGAGGAGTCCTAGAACTTTTTGATTTCGGATAAAGTGAAACCAAATTAAAATATAAAATTATGATATAATATGATAGTGATTTAGGAGGTGATATAGTGAGAAATCTACCTATAGGTGTGTTTGATTCAGGGATGGGAGGGATCAGTGTTTTAAGAGAAATAAAAAAACTGATGCCTAATGAAGATTATATATACTACGGTGATTCTAAAAATATACCTTATGGCAAAAAAACTAAGGAAGAGCTAGAAAAAATATGTTTAGATATCGGAGATTACTTTATAAATAGAGGTGTTAAATCTATAGTTATAGCTTGTAATACAGCTACTAGTGCTGTTGTAGATAAATTTAGAGATAGGTACAACATACCTATTATAGGAATTGAACCTGCTTTAAAGCCTGCTGTTGAAGCATATAAAAGTGGAAAAATTGTAGTTTTGGCTACAGAAGTAACACTAAAAGAAAATAAATTCAATTTACTTATGGATAAATATAAGAGTAAAGCTGAAATTATTAAGGTTCCAGCTCCAAGGCTTGTAACTGTTGTAGAGGATGGGATTACAGAAGGCGCTGAAGCCGAAGACGCTATAAAAGAGTTATTTGAAGATATTGATATAAATGAAATAGATTCAATTGTACTGGGCTGTACACACTACATATTTTTAAAAAATGCTATAAAAAAGGTGTTAGGAAATAATGTAAAACTTATAGATGGTGGATTTGGAACCGCGTATAATTTGAAAAATATATTAGATAACATGGATATGCTATCTGATAAAAATATAGATGGTAGTATAGACGTTGTAAATTCATCACAAGATAAATCTAAAATAAACCTATCGTATAAATTATTAAACATATAGAAAAGCATAAAAAAGAAGGATTATCAAATCCTTCTTTTTTATGCTTTTCTATATTATTTTTAGCGAATTTTTTATGCTCTTTTAGATGTGCTTGAAGCTTCCCAGCATTCTAGATTTTCTAAACCTTCTATACTATCTGAATAAAATACTGGATTTTTTCCTTCTCTTTTTTGATCAGCGTAATCCTTTAATGCTGCAAAGGCTATTTTACCAAGTTGAGAAATAGCTATTAGATTTATTAATGCCATTAGACCCATGAATAAATCAGCCATATCCCAAACTATTTGAACCTTAGCAACTGAACCGAATATAACCATACCTACTACTGATAATCTATATATTAATAAATAAGCTTTATTAGTATTTATAAATTCAATATTAGTTTCTCCATAGTAGTAATTGCCTATTATAGAGCTGAATGCAAATAGTAAAATACAAGCAGCTATAAACATATTTCCCCAAGAACCTACTTGAGAACTTAAAGCAGTTTGTGTAAGTTGAATTCCAGTTAAACCTTCTGTCGAATAAGCACCAGATAGAAGTATTATAAAAGCAGTTGAACTGCATATTAAAATCGTATCAGTAAATACTCCAAGAGTTTGAATCAAACCTTGCTTAACAGGGTGAGATACTTCTGCTGTTGCAGCTGCATTTGGAGCAGATCCCATACCAGCTTCATTAGAGAAAAGACCTCTTTTAATACCTTGCATTAAGGCAGCACCGATTCCACCACCTACGGCAGCTTTCATACCAAATGCACTACTTAAAATAAGTGAGAATACTGATGGTATTAAAGTTATATTTTTGATAATTACAAATAGAGCAACTAATATATAAGCAACTGCCATTACAGGAACTATTAACTCTGCAACCTTTGCAATTCTTGTAACTCCACCAAATATTATAATTGATGTAACTGTAGCTAATACTAATCCGATTATGATTCTATTTAATCCAAATGCTGCCTCAAAAGCAAGTGAGATAGTATTTGATTGTACTGAATTGAAAACAAGACCAAAGCATAGAGTTATAAGTATTGAGAATAAAACTCCCATCCATCTCTTATTTAAAGCTTTTTCCATATAATAAGCTGGACCACCACGATATCCATTTTTATCTTTGGTTTTATAAATTTGAGCTAGAGTACTTTCAACAAAACTTGATGCAGCGCCTATTAAAGCTATAAGCCACATCCAAAATACAGCACCTGGACCACCTACAGAAATAGCTAATGCAACACCAGCTAAGTTACCAGTTCCAACTCTAGAAGCTGTACTTATACAAAATGCCTGAAATGAAGAGACACCTTGCTTTTCGCTAGATGAATTGCTAGCTCCATCTCCTAATAGTCTGAACATCTCTCCCAAAAATCTAAATTGAACAAAATTAGACTTGAATGTGAAATAAAGACCTATTGTAATAAGTAAAGCTATAAGAACGTATTGCCAAAGTATTGTGTTTCCTAAAGAAACTATTGTTTCTAAAAAACCTAACATTTTATCACTCCCTTTTATTAAAATTTTCAAAATAATATTATTGCTTAATAAAATTTAGTATTTACTAGATTTGGGTTTAATTTATTTAGCATCAATTGAAACAATTGTATCAAAAAATAAATGATATATCAAATTTTTTTATATTCTGAATTTTACAAAAAATGAACCTTGAGTTGAAAAGATGCTTGTGGTGATTATAAATATTGCATATAAAATGAATTGAAAAGTTTTATGACGTTATTCTCAAGAAAAGAAGTTGATTACTTATGAATTATAAAAAAAAAATTATTCATATAAATTTTATTGAAAAGACTTATAAAAGTTTAAAAGAGGTAAATAAGTTTAAAAATTGTAAAAAATAGAACAAATATCTAGATATGTATTATATAGCTCTTCAGAAAATTCAAGATGTAACTGTAAGAGCAATAAAAAAGATGAAGCTAATGCTTCATCTTTTTTTGTGTTCATGATTAAGAAGGTGATCACTACAATATTCATAGTCGCCCTTGCATTTAGAACAGTATCTAAATTCCATATTTGGATCGTCTTTGTCTGTTATTTCACATACAGTACATTTATGAAAATAATCTCTTTTAGTTATATTAGATTTGAACTGTTTTTTTCTGTTATAAGCATTTCTTCTATTCTTAGCATCGTATAAATTACTTTTTCCAAAAAATATAAAGTAATTTATTATAGATACTATAGCTGTTAATTTGAAGATTATAGGAGAAGATATTATTGTATAAACTATGAATATCCAGTTCATCCAAGCTAAGTATTTAACTTTAATTGGAAGTATGAAGAATAAATAAAACTCGTAGTCTGGATATATTTTAGCAAATGCTAAAAAAATAGACAGATTTAAATAAGTAGCACTAACCGGGGAGTTGATCACAAAAGCTATTATTGTAGTTCCAATCATACCTAGTAAATAGTATAGATTGAATTTAAAGCTACCCCATTCATGTTCAAGCGCAGAACCTAGAGAATAATAAATATATAGTCTAAAAACTATCCATATCGGAGTAGTTAAAGGTGGTATAAATATATAGGTTATAAGCCTCCAAACTTGTCCTTTCATGACCAACCTTGGATTTAGTTCAAGCAAAGATATTAAGTTATAAGAGTGTGTTATGAAATATATACCATATACAAGGGTGGATAAACCTATTATATAATACATTAGATTTTCGATTGCAAGATGTCTATATTTGCGCTCCAATTTATCTATCCAGTTCATGGAACAACCTCCTTTTGTAAGCAAAATATACTATATTATAACATATACATTATATATTGACCAAAAGTGAGGTTGAATATTTAAAATAAAAACCATAAATTTATATTAATGGTATAATGAATAATAACATTAGTCCGAAGGGGTGATAAAAATGCCAACGGAAATTTTACTAGGTAAGAATGAAGATAGTATTAAAGCTTGGAAAAAATTCATAAAAACTGGTGAGTTAGATTACAATCTCATAAGACCTGTTATAGCTAAATCTTGGTTGAAAAGTAAAGAATATAAAATAGATCCATTTGGAAATAATGAAGCTTTAAAGCTTGATGAAAAAAAGCTTAAAAAAAGAAAAGAAGAATCCAAGAGACTAGTCGAGATAGCTAAGCCTTTTATGAACAGCTTGTATAAGATAGTTGAAGACAACGGTCTTGTGATAAGACTTGCAGATGGAGACGGTTATATTCTTGAGTTTATGGGAAACGGAGATCTTATAGACACGTATAAAGATCTTAATATAGAAAAGGGGAGCAATATAGGTGAAAAAAATATGGGAACTAATGCCCTATCACTTGCAATAATAAATAAAGAACCTATACAAGTTCTTGGAGGAGAACACTATTGTAAGCTTTATCATAATTGGAGCTCATCTGCTTGTCCTATAAAGGATGAGAATGGTGATGTGGTTGGCGTTCTGAGTGTGACAGGACCATATGAAAAAGTACATCCTCATACTTTAGGAATGGTAGTGGCATCAGGTGAAGCTATAGAAAATCAATTGAAAGTTAATGATATGAATAAAAAGCTAAGTATGACAAACAAACATTTATTTGCGATAATGGAATCTATATCTGAGGGACTTTTAGGCATAGATAACAAAGGAATAGTAAAGGATATAAACTTATTTGCTAGAAAATTGCTTTCGCTTGATGAAAAAGATATTATAGGAAAAAATATCAGTGAACTTATAAGTGAGAAAAATAATAAAATAGTGCTGAGTGTTATAAACAAAGGTAAAAAATATGAAGAAACTGAGATGTATTTTAAAAATAAAAGAAAACAACGAATATACTGTATAGTTAATTTGACCCCTATAAAAGACTGTGATACTGATGAGGTTGAAGGTGTTGTTGTTACTTTTAGAAGGTCTAAAACTATTCACAACCTTGTAAATAAAATAATAGGAGCAGAAGCAATATTCACATTTGACGATATTATAGGTGAAAGTGAGATTATGCAAGAGGCTAAAAGAATTTCAAAAAAAGCTGCAAAAGCAAATACTACGATACTTCTTCAAGGGGAAAGTGGTACAGGAAAAGAATTGTTTGCCCAGGCAATACACAATGAAAGCCCTAGAAAAAATAAACCATTTGTATTTTTAAACTGTGGGGCTATTCCTAGAGAACTTGTAGCAAGTGAGTTATTTGGATATGTAGAGGGAGCATTTACTGGTGCTAAAAGAGGTGGACATCCAGGTAAGTTTGAGCTTGCAGATGAGGGAACTATATTTCTTGATGAAATAGGAGACATGCCTCTTGATACGCAAGTAAATTTGCTTAGAGTTTTAGAAACTAAGTCGATAGTTAGAGTTGGGGGACATAGTGTTATACCTACAGATGTTAGAGTAATAGCTGCAACTCACAAAAACTTAAAGGAAGAAGTTGAAAAAGGAAACTTTAGAGAGGATCTTTATTATAGACTAAATGTAATGCCTATAACTACGCCATCTTTAAGAAATAGAAAAGAAGACATACATCTTTTGGTTGAATACTTTATTCAAAAATTTAGTAAAAAGGTTAATAAAACTCTAGGACCTATTAATGAAAGTTTCTACAAGTATGTCAAAAGTTATGACTGGCCTGGAAATGTAAGAGAACTTCAAAATGTAATGCAGTTAGTTGTAAATATGGTTGAAGGACGGGAAACTATAGGATATAAGCATCTACCTTCTTATATAAAGCCAAGTAATTTATGCAAAAAGATAGGAATAAAAGAAGAACTATTGACTTTGGCAGAAATAGAGAAAATAGCAATAATAAAGACATTAGAGGATGTAGGAGGTAATATAGCTCTTGCTTCGAAAACCCTTGGTATAGGAAGAAGTACTCTTTATAGAAAAATAGAAAAATACAATATAGATTACATGATATAAAGTGTATCAAAATGAAACGCGAGTTTCATTTTGATACACTTTTTTTGTGTCTTGAAATTAACAAGTGTTCTAAAATGATACATAAAATAAGTCTAAATAAGGTTTTTATATGAAATCTTGTTTTGAAATAAAAAATTTCAAAATAATGAACGTTGAAATTATAAGGTATTCAATAGTAAAAAAATAAAAAAAGATAAAAGTGGCATAGTACTTGCTATGTTAATAGAATAATATAAGAATTAATTTTAAACTCAAGAATCAAAAGGAGGTATTTTTATGAAAAAACTATTAATAGTTATAACTATGTTATTAATATTTTGGGATATATTACAGGGATCAATAAATATGGAAAATTTTTTAGTTGGAATATTTATATGTTTATTTGTATACAAATTTAATAAGGAAAATTTTATTACAAAATAAGGTGGGATATTTTTGTTTAGAAAATGTATTTATATAATTCAATATTTATTTGTATTAATAGTAGAAGTTGTGAAAGCAAATATAGATGTTGCAGTGATAGTTTTAAGTCGTAAAATAGAGGTTGATCCAGTTGTTGTAAACTTTAAAACTAAACTAAAATCTGATTTATGTAGAGTTATATTGGCAAATTCGATTACATTGACTCCTGGAACCATGACTATGATTATGGAAAAAGATATATACACGATACACTGTCTTAAAAAACAGTTTGCAGATGGTCTTTCAGATTCTAAGTTTGAAAATATACTTTTGAAAATAGAGGAGATTTAAATACTATGGAAAGAATATTTATAGCTTCAAGTTTGTTTTTATCTATTACAATAGTATTTTGTATGATAAGAGCTATCAAGGGCCCGTTAGCTGCTGACAGGTTGATTGTAGTAAATGTAATTGGTACTAAAACTATAGTTTTGATATCGTTAATATCATTTGTATTAAACGAAACTTATTTTATTGATGTTGTACTTGTATATGCACTTATTAGTTTTATAGGATCGATAGGAATAGCTGATTTAATCGATAAATAGGAGGGGTAATATGAAATTGGTTGTAGTAACTATATTTTTATTCTCAGGCCTATTTTTCTTTTGTATAGGAACTATAGGTTTGTTTAGATTCAATGATGTTTTTACAAGAGCTCACTCTGCTGCTAAATGTGATACATTGGGTGCGGTTCTTAGTTTACTTGCTTTAATTATATACAATGGGTTTTCATTTATTAGTTTTAAGCTAATTTTAGTAGTAGCTTTTTTATGGATTACAAATCCTACTGCAACACACTTAATAACAAGGGCGGAGTTTAATAGAAGAAAATAAGCATATATGGAGTGAATTGATATGGGATTACTTAGTATTATTATGATTTTATTTTTGATATTTGCATCAGTAGCAGTATCATTCGTTGAGGATTTATTAGGTGCGATAATTGTATTTATGGTCTATTCTCTTGTTATGGCAATGCTTTGGCAACAATTAAATGCTCCCGATCTTGCTATAACTGAAGCTGCTGTTGGCGCTGGAATTTCAACACTTTTATTTATATTAACTCTTAAGAGGATAAAGGGGGATTCAAAATGAGAAAAATTATAACTGTTATTTTGACCACTTTATTAATAGGGATAATACTTATGGGAGTAAGCGAATTGCCTGAATTTGGTAAAGGGGACGTTCCGGCACATAATTATGTATCTAAGACTTACTTAGAAGATACTGTAAAAGAAACGGGTGCACTTAACATAATAACTGGAATTATATTAGATTATAGAGCGTTTGATACTTTCGTAGAAGCTACTGTTTTATTTACAGGAGGAATTGTTGTTTTGCTGCTTTTGAGAAAAGAAGGTGATGAGTGTGAATAGCAAAATACTAAGTGTTGTTTCAAAATTTATAATACCTTTTATACAAGTATTTGGAATATATGTTATTGTAAATGGTCATATATCTCCTGGTGGAGGATTTGCAGGAGGAACTATAATAGGTGCCAGCTTTATTCTTTATAGGATTGTAAATGGAGCTGATGAAGCCAAAGATAAGTTTTCTTATAATAAATTAATGAAATATATGTCTTTTTCTTTGATAGGATATGGTTTGTTAAAAGGATATAGTTTTATAGGAGGAGGATTACATCTACATCTTCCAAGTCTTCCAATTGGTACACCTGGTAGAATATTTTCGGCTGGTTACTTACTTCCTCTTAATATTTTTGTGGGTTGTATAGTTGCTATTACGATGTATTTTTTATATAGCTTGTTTAGTGAAGGAGAAATATAGTATGCAAAATTTAATGAATAATTATATAGAGGTAGGTTCTATTATTTTATTTGGAATTGGTTTTATGACATTATTACTTAATAATAATATGATAAAAAAGATAATCGGCCTTAATATAATGGATACAGCTATATTTTTATTTTTTATAGCCCGAGGATTTATATATGGAAAGGATGCACCGATAGTTATTGATCAATTCAAAGGAGTTGATGGGTATATAAACCCAGTTCCTACATCTCTTATGCTTACAGGTATAGTAGTTTCGGTTAGTATGACTGCATTTATGCTCGCTCTCACAATAAAACTTCATGAAAAATACAAAACTATAGATTTAAGAGAAATTTTGGATATGAAGGAGGGATAGGTGTGGTTATAAAGTGTTTTCCGTTAATTATGATTTTAATATTATTTATAAGTTCATTTACTATGCCCCTTATAAAGAATAATAGAAATATAAAAATTATAAGTCTAACAACTAATTTTGTATGTTTGGTATTATCTATTTTTACTTTTTACTATGTACAAGTTCATGGTGATTTTAAATACAGGATGGGCCATTTCGATGCTCCTTGGGGAATTGAATTTAGTATAGGAATTTTGGAATCTATGATGGCTGTTTTATTTACTGTAGTTTCCTTTTGTATTATTTGGTATTCACTGTATAGTATAGAAAAAGATATTAAAGAAAAAAAGGTTTGTCTTTATTATGTTCTTATAAATATATTAATAGCTTCTCTTTTAGGTATAGTTTTTACAAATGATATATTTAATGCTTTTGTATTTATTGAGGTAAGTACGCTCGCTTCTTGCGGAATTATAGTTATTAAAGATAAAAAAGAAAATGTAAAAGCAACTATAAAGTATGTTGTATTAAGTAGTTTGGGGTCAGGACTTGTACTTATGGGAATTGCTTTTCTATATTCTATTACTGGAAATTTAAATATGAATTTTATGAATAGAGAACTTGTTAAAAACTATATGGATTATGAAAAAGTTACATTGCTTTCAATTGGATTATTTACAATAGGGCTTGGAGTTAAGGGAGCGATGTTTCCTCTTCATGTATGGCTTCCCGATGCACACTCATCAGCACCGACACCTTCAAGTGCAATGCTTTCTTCACTTGTAGTTAAAGCCTTTGTTTTACTTTTTATAAAGATTATATATAGAATTTTTGGAACTAATATAATTTTAAATATACCTGTTCTTGATTTGATATTAATATTAGGAAGTATAGGAATGATAATGGGTTCTGTATTTGCAATATTCCAAAAAGATTTAAAGAGAGTAATTGCTTATTCTAGTGTTGCTCAAATGGGTTATATATTCTTTGGAATAGGTCTTGGAAATAAACTTGGCCTTGCAATTTCAATTTTTCATATAATTGGTCATGCGTTTACTAAGTCAGCTTTATTTTTAAGTGTAGGATCTATGATAGAAAAAACAGGAAAGAAGGTTTCGGATTTAAAAGGCATAGGAAGAGAAATGCCGATAACATTAGCCTTATTTACATTGGGTAGTTTATCAATGGTAGGAATACCAATACTTCCTGGATTTTTAAGTAAGTGGAACTTTGCTCTTGCTAGTATACAATCAGGGAGATTATACTTATTAACCATTATACTTGCAAGCTCACTTTTAAATGGAGCTTATTATTTTCCTATAGTTATAAATGGATACTTTGGAGAGGAAAATTTAAACGGAAAAATGTATATGTCTAAGGAAAAACCTATAAAAGAGATTATTCCTATTATTATACTTATGGGTATGATGGTTTGTACCGGCATTTTTTCTAATTATATTATAAAAATTTTGCTTATAGCGTGTGAGCAAATGATTTAAGAAAGGTGAATTTAAATGAAAAGTCTATTTATACTTTTTCCAATAATTATGCCGTTTGTTTTAGCTATACTTCTAAATATACTTAAGTTTAATAATAAAAAAAGTAGAAACATATATATAGCATGTTGTATTATATTTAATTTTATTTTGACTATGTATACTATGCATTTGGATATTGATATGAAGTTGGAGATTTTAAAAATAAATGAGTTTATAAATATATGCTTAAAAATTGATAAAATCGGTGTGCTATTTTCGTTACTTGCGTCTACTTTGTGGATATTCACTACTTTTTACTCTATGGAGTATATGGAACATGAAAAAAATGAAAAGAGATTTTTCACTTTTTTTATACTTACACTTGGAGTAACTATAGGAATTGCATTTTCTGCTAATTTAATTACTCTATATGTATTTTATGAAATGCTGACTTTAGCTACCTTCCCTTTAGTTATTCACGCTGAAAGTAAGGATGCTTTTAAAAGTGGTAAGAAGTATTTAATATATTCTTTTGGTGGTGCTACTTTTGTTCTTTTAGGTATGATACTTTTATATAACATAAATCCTGATTTGAGCTTTACTGCTGGAGGAATACTTAGTGGTAGTGTTTATGGAAATGAAAATATGATTCTTGTTGTATATATACTTATGTTTTTAGGTTTTGGAGTTAAGGCTGCTGTTGTTCCATTTCATTCTTGGCTTCCCGCTGCTATGGTAGCACCAACACCTGTAAGTTCCTTACTTCATGCAGTAGCAGTCGTTAAATCGGGAATTTTTTCTATAGTTAGGGTTTCTTATTTTATATTCGGAGCAGAGGTAATGAGAAGTGTTAATGCTCATATATACTCAAGTATATTTGTGGTAATAACTATATTAATGGGATCGTTTCTAGCAATACATCATGATAATTTAAAGAAGAGGCTTGCTTATTCTACTATAAGTCAGTTGGGATATATAATTTTAGGGGTTTTAATGTTAAATGAAAATGCGCTAATTGGTGGTATTTTGCATTTAGTCAACCATGCTCTTATTAAAATTGTGTTATTCTTTTGTGCTGGAGCTATATATACTAAAAAACACATTAAGAATATATCTGATATGAAGGGGATAGGTAAGGAAATGCCTATAACTATGTGGTGTTTTTCAATAGCTTGTATTTCTTTGATCGGAATACCTCCTACTAATGGATTTGTAAGCAAATGGTATTTGGCACTTGGGGGACTGAATGCAAATAAGATAATGTTTCCTATAATACTCTTGCTTAGCGCATTTTTGACTAGTATATATTTACTACCTATTATAGTTACTGCATTCTTTGAAAAAAATGATAATACACAAATAAAAAATAATGACCCTGGAATAAGAATGCTGTTCCCTATAATATCTATAACAGCTCTTGTAGTATTATTGGGAATATTTCCTAATATTGTGGTGAATTTTGTTCATAAAATAGTTGTAGAGTTAATATAAAGGAGGTTAGATATGTATTTAATTATAATGATTATACTTCCGTTAATAGGCTCTTTGGTAGGATATATAGTTGGAAGAAAAAATGAAAGACTTAGGAATTTAGTTATAGATATTGTAACAGGTATGGAGATTTTTTTGGTAATAATGATGTATCCTAGTGTTTCAAAACAACCTATAGAGATATTCATACCTCACGTAATGGGAATTGGGCTTTATTTGAAAATGGATATGATGAGGTATATATTCGTATTTTTAACGTGTTTTATATGGTTTTTAACTACTATATATTCTACGCAATATCTTATAAAGCATAATCATAGAAATAGGTATTATGCATTTTTTATGCTTACACTTTCAAGTACAGTAGGTATATTTATATCTGAAAATATACTTAATTTATTTACATTCTTTGAAATGATGGCGTTTACATCTTATATGCTAGTTATACATGATGATGACGTTTATTCTCATGAAGCTGGAAAAATTTATTTAGGAATGTCAATAGCCAGTGGAATGATAACATTAATGGGAATATTATTATTATTCGATTATACAAATACATTAAATATATCTGAAATATCATCTGTAATAGATTCTATTGGAGGTATGAAATACACAATAGGTTTTTCTCTTATGATAGGTTTTGCCGTTAAGGCTTGTATGTTTCCGCTTCATGTATGGCTTCCAAAAGTTTATCCCGCAGCTCCTACACCTGCAACAGCAGTACTTTCTGGAATACTTGCAAAAGCTGGTGTTTATGGAATAATGATTGTCTCAATATGTATAATGGGAAATGATAAACTGTTTTGTGAGATTTTACTTATACTATCGTTTATGAGTATGTTCGTAGGCGGATTTTTAGCAATGTTCCAAAGGAATATAAAGAGGATATTAGCATATAGTAGTATGAGTCAACTTGGATATATATTAATGGGAGTTGCACTTATTGGCTTACTAGGAGAGCACAAAGAGATAGCTATATATGGAAGTATGTATCATATTGTGAATCATGGACTATTTAAAGTTCTTCTTTTTATGGTTGCAGGTACAATATATATGATATTAGATGAACTTAGTATAAATAAGATATATGGCTTTGGAAAGCATAAGAATTTATTAAAAGTACTGTTTTTAATAGGTATGCTTGGTGTTATAGGAATGCCAGGGTTTAATGGTTTTATTAGTAAGACTATGTTACATCATGCTTTATCAGAGAGTTTTCACGGGAAAGAAGTTATAATTTTAGAAATTTTATTTACAATGTGCAGCAGTTTTACAGTGGCATATCTACTGAAAATATTTGTATCTATATTTGTTGTAAAAAACGATGAGTTCAAAGGTCAGTATAAAGCCAAAATAAAAAAGAGAGCATTAATTCCGATGATTATACTAAGTATAAGTATAATCTATATAGCTATAAACCCTTCGTTCTTAATAAATATTATGAATAAAGATTACATGTTTTTTAATATTCATTTGAGTGGTTATTTTGATATGAAATTTTATTCTATAGATAACATAAGGTCATCTATAATTACTATACTACTAGGAGTAGGTGTATACGTGTTATTTATAAGAAAGTATTTGTTAGTTAAAGAAAGAGAATCTAAGGTATATAAAAATCCATCTCTTATATGGTTTAATTTAGAAAATGATTTTTATAGACCCGTTTGCAAATTAGTATACAGAGTATTATCTATAGGATTTTCTGCAATAGATACATTTGTTGTAAGCCTTGTCAAAAGCACAGATAAAAGAATCAAAGAGATTGCTGATGTAGAAATGAGTAATATAAAATGTGCTAATAAAACTGGTTATAAGCTATCTGATATACCAAAAGAAATAGGTAGTCATTTAAATAGCATAACTTATTCGGTATTCATAATAGGATTTGTACTAGTTATAATAACTATTATATTAATAGGTCTTTAGAATTGGTTTTATTAATAAAATTAAGGGTATATAACAAAACGATAGAATAAAAAAGGGAAAACTGACAAAAGTGTCGAAAGATAAAGGGTGTAGTCGAAAAATGAAGGGGATGAATTTATGCAAGATAAAGGAATATTACTAGAGTCAGGCACTGGTGAAGTTGAAATATTAGAGTTTACAATAAATAAAGAACATTATGCTATAAATGTTATAAAGGTAAAAGAAATACTTGAAGTAGATTATCTGACTAAGATACCTAATAGCCATCCGGCAGTGGCAGGTCTTACTTTAGTTAGAGGTGATGTTGTAACATTAATAGATATGAAGTATGTAATAGAAAAAGAAAATACAGATATTAAAAAATGTAAAGTAATATTATGTGAATTTAACAATATTAAGGTAGCGTTTTGTGTTGACAACATATTAGGAATTCACAGAATAGGATGGAATCAAATTAAGAAAACTGAAAATGTAAATGAAACATCTTTAGTTATTGGAAATATAATATTCAATAATAAAATACTTATGCTGTTGGATTTTGAAAAGATAGTTATGGATATAAGTCCAGCTTCGGGAATAAGTGAAAAAAGAATTAATGATATTGAGGTTAAAGATAGAAGCCATGTAAAAATGATATTGGCTGATGATTCTCCGCTTATAAGAAAGGTACTTAATGATACTCTTGTAAAAGCTGGGTTTAAGAATTTAAGATTCTTTGATGATGGAGAGCAGGCATATAATTACTTGAGCTCAATATCTGACGAAAAGGGAGAAAATTTTATAGATGATGTCCAAATTTTAATAACAGATATTGAAATGCCACAGATGGATGGGCATACATTAACTAGAAAGATAAAAGAGCATAAGGTACTGAAGAATCTTCCGGTAATAATATTCTCATCTCTTATAACGGATGATTTAATGCATAAGGGTGAGTCTGTAGGAGCTGATGCTCAAATGAGTAAGCCTGAGGTTGGAAACCTTGTTAAATTAATAGATAAATTTACAGTAGATAAATAAAAAATACGATATCAAACGATATCGTATTTTTTTATTGACAAGAAAAACAAAATGATTTAGAATATTAAGTGAGAATGATTATTAATAACAAAAATAAGGAGCGATTAAAATGAGTATAGTAATATATGGTGGACACGATAGAATGGAGAGAATTTATATAGATGAAGCAAAAAGATATGGAGTAAAAGCTAAGGTATATACATATGGCAGAAATGATATGACAAAATCTATAGGAAAGAGTGACGGAATAGTTATATTTACGGATACTATATCTCACAAAGTTGCTAGTACTGTATCTAAGGAAGCTAAAAAAAGAAATATACCAGTAGTTGTCTGTCACAATAGTAGTAAGACATCTTTTAAAAATACTATGAAAGAAATTACGTGTTAGTTTTTTGATGGCACAAATTATCAGTTAACATATACTTTGAGTAAGAAATGATAATCAATATGAAATCCAGGAGATGATAATATGGCGACATTTATTATAGGTGGTTTGGTAATAGGTTATGGTATATATGCATTAGTTAGAACTTTAAAAAAAGAAGCTAAAGGAGAATGCGTAGGTTGTAGCGGATGTACATCTAGAACCTGTAGCTCTAGAAAGGATGATTAACTTTAATAACTACATAATTTTATATATTAAAATAACCCCTTAGAGTAGAAACAGAAAAAATATCTGTAAAATACTTTAAGGAGTTATTTTTTGACTTAATAACTAACCTTATGTTTTTTTACTTCCTATATTAATTACTTCTTTCATTTTAGACATTATATGGTCATATCCACCTTTACTATGAGGTATAGTGCAGTCAGAGCAATCTTTAATATCATTTTTGTATTTAAAATTCCCACCACATTTATCTTTCAACATATATAAAGGACAAAAACAAAATAGACAATTAAAATCTTTTGAATCCCCTACCTTATGACATGGAAAGTATTCACACTTATTATTTTGAAAAAACTTATAATTTTCACTCATACTTATATCCCCCCCTTCTATTTATATACTAATTATACAATAATTTTATACAATATTAAAATGACATATAATCCTTCATTTATTTTTATTATAAAAATAAATTTTCTTATTGTGAAATATAGTTAAAATATTGAATTTTAGTATTTTATTGATAGTGTGGTCTGTGAGAACTTGCTAAAATATAGGTCTAAGGTCATGTGGTTAAGAATTAATTATATTGGATATAATTAATAAGTATAACTCTGATATCATTTAACTCTTTTAATTCACTAATGTATCAGAAAAGGGAGGTATCAATTGGCATATAATACTATAGACCTAATAGATAAAGCAATAGATATGGCAGAAAGAAGAAAAGAAATATACAGGCAAATTGCAAAAGATAATTCCAAAAACAAAGGAATGAATATAATTGTAAATACTTTAGTCAAAGGTTTAGATAAAAATATTGATTGTTATAATAGGATAAAAAAATATATAGCACAAAATGAAAATGTATTAGAAGAAATTGATTTTTTGATATATGATAAAATTTTATTTCTGGTTAATCAATTTAAAAAGAGATTGATGAATCCAAAAATTTCAGATACGAAAAGTCTTATGAAGTTTTCTGTGAATTTGGAAAAGCAAATATATGCATTGTTTATAGATATACAAGGAAGATTAGTTGTAAAAGAAGAAGATGTAAAAACTAATACATATAGATTTTTATCGAATATTATAAGGGAAAAAGAAGAATATCTTAAACATTTAGAAGAATTTGCTAAAAGGCAAGGCTAGATACATATTTAGTCTTGTCTTTTATTTACACCAAACTAATGTTCTTGTATAATTTAAATGAAGGATATATATGGATGTGAAGTAAAAATTCTACGTTTAAAATCTACAAAGGAAGACTTTTTTATAATTAAAAATAACAACAAATGGTATAATAAATAATATGAAAAATTTTAAAGAGGTGATTTTATGGATAAAAAGAATGAAAAAGCACTACTAGTTGGACTTAATATAACTAATGTATTTAAAAAAGAAGATGATATAGATATTTACGATTCTATGGATGAATTAGAAGAATTAGCTAAGGCCGCGGGTGCTGAGGTTATAGAAAAGATAATTCAAAACAAGGAATCTAGAGATGTTGCTTTATATATAGGAAAGGGAAAGCTGGAAGAAATAAAGAATTATTGTGAAAGCTTAGATGTTAATGTAGTTATATTTAATGATGAACTTTCAGGAGCACAAATGCGGAATTTAGAGGAATTATTAAATGTAAAGGTTATAGATAGAACTACTCTTATACTTGATATATTTGCTCAAAGAGCATTATCAAAAGAAGGAAAGCTTCAGGTAGAGCTTGCTCAGCTGAAATATAGACTTCCTAGACTTTCAGGGTTCGGCAAAGAAATGTCAAAAACAGGTGCAGGTATTGGAACTAGAGGACCTGGAGAACAAAAGATTGAAGTTGATAAAAGACATATATTAAACAAAATATCTGATATTAAAAAAGAGCTTAAGGAAGTAAAGAAAAATAGAGAAACACAAAGATCTCAAAGACTTAAAAATAGTATACCAATAGTTGCTTTAGTAGGATACACTAATGCAGGAAAATCAACTCTTACAAATGAAATTATGAAAACTCATAAAGATTATGAAATGGAAAAGGAAGTTTTTTCAAAGGACATGTTATTTGCAACTCTTGACGTAACTTTAAGAAGAGCAGCACTTTCTAATAAAAAAGAGTTTTTAGTAGTAGATACAGTTGGATTTGTAAGCAAGCTGCCTCATGATTTAGTCGATGCATTCAAAGCTACACTTGAAGAAGTTAGATATGCAGATCTGATAATTCATGTTGTAGATGCATCAAATGATAGTTATGACATTCAAATGAATACTACTCTTGATGTTTTAAAAGAGTTAAAAGCACTTGATAAGCCTGTTATAACTGTATTTAATAAGGTTGATAAACTTGGATATGATGTAGATGCAAAAAAAGATGAGGATGTACTATTTATATCGTGCAAAACTGGTTATAACATGGATAAGCTTTTAGAAAAAATAAAAGAAAAAATAATGGGTAATCTTCATGATGTATCTTTGCTAATTCCATATAACAAGGGAGAGGTATTTAACTCTATTAAAAATAAGAACAGTGTTGATGATTTTGAATATAAAGAAGACGGAATATTTGTCGCTGTAACACTTGATGATATAGATTATGGAAAGTACAAAGAATATGAGATAAAGTAAGATATGGAGGATAAAAGTGGTGTTGAGTTGGGAAAATATAGATAGCTTAGAAGACTTTAAAATCACATACTTGCTATATCAAGAAGGCAAAAATATAAATCAGATAAGCAAAATAAGAAATATGAAAATTGATGATGTAAATAGAGATATAATAAAATACAAACAACTTTTGAATCAAACTAAGCACAAAAATAAGACAATTATAGATATATTACTTGAAGAAGATAAGGATTCAAGAACGGATATTATAAACTCACTAAATGAAAATGAATTGAACAATGTAAAAAAGTTATTGTATAAAAGGATTCTGGTAGAAAAAAATGTAGATGATTTGATAATACTTCTTTGGATATGTGGAGAACTAAAAGATTGTAGATTATTAGATATAATCCATACATGCTCTAAACATCCTCATGGAGGAGTGAGAAGAATGTCTTATTCTGCTATGGGGAAAATAGGATCAGATAAAAGTATAGATTACTTGCATAAGGGGCTCATAGATGCAAAGCCACAAGTTAGACAATATTCGGCTAAGTCCTTGTGTAAAATAGGAAATGAAATTACTTTAAAAAAGTTAAAGAATTTGATAAATAATCCTAATGAAAAAGAATATGTGAAAAGAGCTTTTTTAGAAGCCATAGATATTCTTGAAAATATTAAAAATAAAAATTGACTATTATCCTCATAAGCACTATTTTAAAAACATATATTAATAATACAAACAAAAACCCAGAAAGGTAAGGTCTCTTGATCTTATAATCTTAATTATAATTTATCCGAAAGCTAAAAGTTCTAAAACTTCATCCTCTTTTAGGGCTGGAGATAAGAACTTAATAGCTTCTCGATTAGCTTAACTAAAAACTCAGTTGTAGTAAAAATACATCTGAATTAAGTTTTGCTTTATCCAAATATAATATAAGGGGGAGTTTAAAATGCTTTTTAGAAATTGTGCAGGAGGAATAGTTTTTTATGGAAATAAAGTATTGTTATTAAAAAATGAAAAAAATGAGTGGGTATTACCAAAAGGAATAATTAAAGGGGATAATGTTCCAAGTAAAGTAGCTATAGATAGGGTTAAAAATGAATGTGGAGTAGATACTAAAATATTATCAACTGCAGGTCAAACTAATTATGAATTCTATTCAATAAGCAGAAAAACTCCAGTGTGTAACGAAATAGTATGGTATGTTATGGAATCAAATGAAGCAACATGTAATATAAACAAAGAATTGGGATTTGTAGATGGTGGATTTTATAAAATAAAAGATGCCTTAGAATTGATAACTTATAGTCAAGATAAATCTATTGTTAATTTATCTTTTAAAAAATACAAAAATTTGAAAAGAGAAATGTAAGTTAAGTAGAATTAAAGCTTAAATTTTAGGTTAAACTATATATGACTAAAATTTAAGGAGGCTTACAAGCATGGAAAATTTAAATATGAGTGAATTAAAAGCAGTAGCGTCTAGATGTAGTCAATATAGTCCTATGGGAGGAAACCAGTTTACATCATCTACTGGACAAAATGAAGAAAATTGTTCTAAGTGTAATCACTATGAAAATAATAAGTGCACACTAGATTTAATTGATCAGATTAGAAGCAATATGCAATAAAATATATACTAAAAAGTCTTATTTTTTAATAAGGCTTTTTTTATTATTTGAATAGATTAAAACAAAATAATATAATTAAGTATATATATATGAAAATAATAATTAGTGTTAAATAAAATAATACATATAAAAAAATTTTAAGTGTTGACGAAATTCTGTTTAGGTAATATAATCAATTTCAAATAAAAAAAGCCATTACAAAATAATATTTTAAAAGTTTAGAAAGGTAGTAGTAAATAATTTCTATTTTCAGAGAGTGGATGGTTGGTGTGAATCCATAATAAGAGTTATTGAATCCGACCTGGAACTGCATAGGGGTAAAAACTTATGCCGGGATTTCCGTTAAAGATTAAAGACTGTATATACAGTAAAACAAGGTGGTACCACGTGGATAATATCTCCGTCCTTGACTAACGTCAAGGATGGGGATTTTTTATTTTATATAATAAAGATTTTAGGGGAGATGTGAAATGAATATAGATAAAATTTTAATGACACCAGGACCTACAAATGTTCCTAAAAGAGTTTTGAATAAGATGGCCCAGAATATGATTCATCATAGGACTGATGAGTTTGCTAATATATTTAAAGAATTTAATGAAAGACTCAAATATGTGTTTCAAACAGATAACACAGTACTTACATTTCCATCATCAGGAACAGGTGGATTAGAAGCAAGCATTGTGAATATGCTTTCTAAAAAAGACAAGGTGTTAATAGTTTCAATAGGAGTGTTTGGAGATCGATTTGCAGATATAGCGAGGATATATGATATAGAAGTTGACAAACTAGATGTCCCTTGGGGAAAGGGAGTTGAAATTAAAGATATAAAATCTAGATTAACTGACGAACACAAAGCACTTATAATTACTCATAATGAAACGTCAACCGGAGCTAATAACGATATAAAGAAAATAGGAGAGTTCATGAAGAATAAAAAACAGCTCTACATAGTAGACGCTGTTAGCTCTTTAGGAGCTATTGAAACGAAGATGGACGATTGGAATATAGATGTATTAGTAAGCGGATCTCAAAAGGCTTTGATGTCGCCACCTGGACTAAGTTTTATAGCAGTTAGCAAAAAAGGCTGGAAATACAATCAAAAATCTAACATACCGAAGTACTACTTTGATTTTAAAAAAGCTAAAGATCGAATGGATAAAGAATTACCTCAAACACCTTATACTCCAGCTGTATCGCTCATAGTTGGAACAAATGAGGCGTTAAAGATGATACAAAAAGAAGGTATTGATAATGTTTGTAAGAGACATGAAAGATTAGCTTGTATGTTTAGAGAAGGTGTTAAAAATATGGGATTAGAATTTTTTGTAGATGAAAAATATCAATCTAATACAGTGACTTCTATAAAAATGAAAAATAAAGCTGTTGATATAAAAACAATAATGGAGGAAGAATTTAATATAGTAATAGCGGCAGGTCAAGGAAAATTAAAAAATGAAATTATAAGAATAGGGCATATGGGGTGCGTTGATGAAGAAATGATAGAGAAAACCTTACATGCGTTAGAAGAAGCTATAAAAAAATTTTAACTAAAAAATATGTATACTGAATACTAAGTACAAAATTGGAGGGGATTATAGTGAAAAACAAGGTTATAATTACAGAAATGATAGATAAAGAGGGAATAAAGATATTGCAAAAAACAGTAGATGTAGATATAAAAGCAGGTATTTCTAGAGAGGAATTATTGAATATAATAAATGAATATAATGGGATTATAGTTAGAAGTAATACTATGGTTGACAAAGAATTGTTGGATAAAGGTACAAATCTTAAAATAGTAGGAAGAGCTGGAAATGGAATAGATAATATAGATATAGAAACAGCTACTAAAAGAGGTATAATTGTAGCAAATACTCCTCAAAGTAATACTATGTCTGCTTGTGAGCTTACTATAGGGTTATTACTTTCTCAATCAAGAAATATACCTCAAGCTAATGAAGATACTAAGCTAGGTAATTGGGGAAGAAATTCTTTTAAGGGTGTAGAGCTTTATGGAAAGACTCTTGGAATAATAGGGCTTGGAAAGATAGGATCTTTGGTTGCAACTAGAATGAAGGCTTTTGGCATGAATATAATAGCTTATGATCCGTATATAATGGATGAAAGATTTGAAAAGTTTAAAGCTACTAAAAAGGATGAATTAAAAGATTTATTGCAAGAGTCAGACTTTATTACTGTTCATACTCCTAAAACAGAAGAAACTATAAATATGATAGATGAAAACGAAATAGAGTGTATGAAAATAGGAGTTAGATTGGTAAATGCAGCTAGAGGTGGAATTGTAAATGAGAATGCATTATTAAAGGGAATAGAGGATGGAAAAATAGCAAGTGCTGCTCTTGATGTTCACAATATAGAGCCTTGTGTTAATAGTAAATTATTTGATCATCCAAATATAGTAGTTACACCTCATATAGGTGCTGGAACTATAGAAGCACAAGAGAATGTTGGAAAAACAATTGCTAATCAGATTATAAATGGATTAAATGGTGATATTGTAACTAATGCAGTTAATCTTCCAACTATTCATAGGGAAGAGCTTAAACTAATTAAGCCCTATATAGAACTTGCAGAAAAACTAGGCAAGATATATTACCAAATTCACAATGAGCCAATTGAACTTGTAGATATTCAATATCATGGAAATATAGCTTCTCAGGATGTTCAAATGGTTACAATAGCATTTATAAAAGGTCTTTTAGAGCCTGTAATGAAGGAAAATGTAAATTATATAAATGCTCATTTATGTGCTAAAAATAGAGGAATAATTGTAAATGAAGAAAAGAAAAAAGATAACTATAAAAACTATGTGGATTCAATGTCTGTAAAAATAAAAAATAAGAATGGTGAATTTACTCTCCTTGGAAGTTTATCTTCAAAAAAGGAAGGAAAGCTTGTTGAAATTCATGGATATGAAGTTGATGTAAATCCTACTAGACATATGCTGTTTATACAAAACTGGGATGTTCCAGGTGTAATAGGGGATATAGGAATGGTTCTTGGAAAGAACAATGTGAATGTTGCAACTATGCAAGTTGGTAGAAATACAAGAGGGCAAAAAGCTTTAATGATACTAAATGTAGATGAAGGAGTATCAAAAGAATCTATTGAAGGTATATCAAATTCAAAAAATGTATTGTGGGCTAAAGGTATAAAGTTATAGGAGGCGGTTTTATGAAAATAGGATATGCAGCATCAGTTGGAGAAAAAAATATACTTGATTGCATGGAATTTGCTAAAATAAATGGATTTAATGCAGTTGAGATAAATATGAATATGAAGTGTTTTTTTCCTGAAAATTATGATGAAAAGGATATAGAAAATATAAAAAAATATAAGAAAGAAAACAATATAGAGATTACTATGCACGCACCTGAGGATATATCTCTTTTAAATCTTCATGAAAAGGTTAGGCGTGCTGGTATTGATAGATTGAAAGAAATTATAGGGTTTGGAAAAAATATAGATGCAAGTAGAATAACTATACACATAGGATCAACTCCTTATTTTACATTGACAGATAAAAAATGTTATTTAGATGATATATATCATGAAGAATATAAAAGTATTTTGAAAAGTTCTCTTATAGATTTGAGTGATTATTGTGAAGACAAGATTAGACTTTGTGTTGAAAATTCTGGAAAATTTACTCAGAAATTGTACCAAGAAATTTTAGATGATATTATATATGAAAAAAATGTATTTTTAACATGGGATATAGGTCATTCTTATTTTGAAAAGTATGATGAAATAAAATTTTTCAAAAATAATATAGATAAAATTAAAACTGTTCATGTCCATGATGTAAATGATATAAGTGATCATCAAGTTGTAGGAGATGGGAAGCTTGATTTTTCAAAGTATATAGAGGATATAGGAGCTGAAGATAAGGTTTATATATTAGAGGTAAGACCTAGAGAAAAAGCTTTAGAATCATTAGAAAATTTGAGAAAGTTCATATAAAATTAAAATTTTGTTGTTGACTAAACTAAGAGTGTATTGTATCATTATGAAATAACAAGTGAACGAAAAAAAAGATAGAGGTTGCATTGTTTAATAGTACTGCTTTGGAGTTAAGCACTATGAAGAAGCACGAAAGGAAATAATGCCGAAGCTTTACAACTGATGCTTTAAGGTTGTAGGGTTGGGGTTGCGTATAATATATGCAACACTGTCACAAATACTTATTTGTGGGGAGCTATCATTCAAATGAAAGTAGGCAATTAGCCCTATTTGTAGGGTATTAATTTAAACATGCTTATTTAACCTTGAGTGAAGACTCAAGGTTTTTTTGTTTTGATGGACTCTTCTCCAAAAAATTTCGCTTGTAATCTAAATTTTAGGAGGAGTAAAAATGAGAAAAAGAGGATTTATTTTAATTTTAACTTTTATGTTGTTTGCATTATGCATGAACTTTGGATTTGCAGAAGAGCTAGACCCAGCTCAAGTTAATGCGGATAAGTTTGGGTTATTAACTTTATTACCACCTTTAGTTGCTATAGTTTTAGCATTTGTAACTAAAAATGTTGTGTTATCTTTGTTTTTAGGAGTATTTTCAGGAACGTTTTTGGTTAGTTTAAGTGGTTCTAATGTTTTTATGGCATTATTTAATGGATTTTTATCTATAATAGACAAGGTTTTATCATCTTTAGCAGACCCTTGGGATGCAGGTATTATTCTTCAATGTTTAACTATAGGAGGACTTATTGCACTTATAACTAGAATGGGAGGAGCTAAAGCTATAGCTGAGAGCCTTGCTAAAAGAGCTAAATCTCCTAGAAGTGCTCAATTATTTACTTGGATTTTAGGACTTATAGTATTTTTTGATGATTATGCAAATGCACTTATAGTAGGCCCTATAATGAGACCTGTAACAGATAGAATGAAGATATCAAGAGAAAAATTATCATTTATAATAGATGCAACTGCAGCTCCGATAGCTGGTATTGCTATTATATCTACTTGGATTGGTTATGAAATAAGTTTAATAAAGGATGCTTATGCAAGTATAGGTCAACAGGTAAATGCTTATTCTGTATTTATATCTACTATTCCTTATAGATTTTACAATATATTAATTCTTATATTTATAGTTTGTACTGCTATATTCTTAAGAGAATTTGGACCGATGCTTAAGTGTGAGAGAAGAGCTAGAACTAGTGGAAAAGTTTTAGGTGATGAGATGGATGCTAAGTTTGAAGAGGAAAGTAAAGAGATTCAACCTAAAGAAGGAATTAAGCTTAGTGTATGGAATGCTATAGTTCCTATAGGAGTTTTAATATTTGCATCTTTACTTGGTTTTTACTACAATGGATACAATACTATAATGGGTGGAGAAGATACTGTTTTAATAGAATTATTAAAGAATTCACCTGTTTCATTTGCAGCTGTTAGAGAAACTTTTGGAGCATCTGATGCAAGTATAGTATTATTCCAGGGTGCATTGTTTGCAAGTATAGTAGCTATTATAATGGGTACTAGTCAAAAAATATTCAAGGTATCAGAAGCTATTGATACGTGGGTAAAGGGAATGAATTCACTAGTTATAACAGGTGTTATATTATTACTTGCATGGTCTTTAAGTAGTGTTATAAAAGAGCTTGGAACTGCTAAGTTTTTAGTATCAGTATTATCTGGTGCTATACCTAAATTCTTACTGCCATCTATGATATTTGCACTTGCAGCTGTTATATCTTTTGCGACAGGTACATCTTATGGAACAATGGGTATACTTATGCCACTTACTATACCTTTAGCACATGCTATATCGCCAGAGTCTTCATACATTATAATGAGCGCTGGAGCTGTTTTAACTGGAGCAACTTTTGGAGATCACTGTTCACCTATTTCAGATACAACTATACTATCTTCAATGGGAGCAGGATGCAATCATATAGATCATGTTAATACTCAAATTGTATATGCTGTAACTGTAGGTACTATATCTATACTATTTGGATATTTACCAGCAGGATTTGGAGTACCTGTATATATAACTCTTCCAATAGCTGTTTTAGCTATAATTGGAACTGTGTATTTTGTGGGAACTCCTGTAGAGGATGCAGAAAGTGTATCTTTAAAGGATGTAGCCGATTTATAGTAAAATATTAATATAAAAGTAGTTATCTGGATTTCGTGCTAATGAAATTCAGGTAGCTACTTTTTTTATTTTGTGGGTAATCAAAACTATATATGAAAATACCGTGAATACAACGATATTTTCATATATAGTTTTAGGAGTAAGTATTCTATTATAAAGTTAAATATTATCTACACAATTGTTATTATAGAAAAAATACCGTTATAGGTTTGAGGTTATGTTAAAAATAGGAAATTATGATCGTTTTTTATTGTATATAGATGTGTTATAATATACAGGTTGTTACATGAAATTGTAAGATATAGACAAAAAAGGAGAGAAAAAATAAAGATGGATGCATTTTGGAGCAATACATATGACTCAATGAGTTTTAATCTTTATTCAAAGAGCCATATAACGACTTTGATAATAATAGGTGCTATTATTTTAGGTATGTTTTTAATGAGAGATTATATACAAAAAAATAGAAGAAAAGTAGGGCTTGGTATAGGTATAATGCTTATTATTCAGCAGTTTTTTATGTATTCTTGGTACATAACTTCTGGAAATTTTACTTGGCAAGAATCTCTACCTTTATACATATGTAGAGTAACGACTATTTTATGTATTGTAATGATTTTAAAAGAGAGCTATGGTTTTTTTGAGGTGGCTTACTTTTGGGGAATGTCGGGTAGTGTTGTCGCTTTGATAACTCCTGATCCTGGGTTTGAATTTCCACATGTCATGTTTGTACAGTTTTTTATGGGCCATGGCGGAATGCTAATATCTGTATTGTTCATGATGTATTTTTACAAATTCGAACCAAAATTATCATCACTCAAAAAAACTATAAACTGGACAATAGTCTACTTTGCAGGGGTTGAAATAGTAAATTACGCTATAGGAGCTAATTATTCATATTTAAGAAGTAAACCTATTAGCAAAAGCCCACTTGATTACTTACCCCCTTATCCATATTATGTGCCTATACTTGCTATTATAGCAGTAGGTATATTTTCATTATGGTACATACCATTTTACATAAGAGATAAGAAAAGCGAAATAATAAAAAAAGAAGAACAAGCAACTAGTTATTAATAAGTGTCTGTTGATTAATTTGATCAACAGACTTTTTTATACTGAATTAAGTTTAACTTTGTGCTAAAATTTTAGAATAGGATAAAAAATAGGAGGATTATTATTATGGAGCAATATAAAACTATACATGAATACGGACAAGATGAAGTTATAATAGAAAAATCTAGATTTATAGGATATGCAAAGCCTGTTAAAACTGAAGAAGAAGCTTTAGAATTTATAAATGAAATAAAGAAAAAACACAAGGATGCAACTCATAATGTATGGGCATATACTATAGGGATGAACATGGATATTCAAAGATATAGTGATGATGGAGAACCATCTGGAACAGCTGGAATACCTAGCCTTGAAGTCATAAAAAAAGAAGATTTGAGAAATGTAGCAGTAGTTGTTACAAGATATTTTGGAGGAATAAAATTAGGAGCAGGTGGACTTGTTAGAGCTTATACAAAAGGAGCTAAGATAGGCCTTAGTGCAGCAAAAATAATAGATAAAATTTTATACACTGATATAAGATTTAAAATGGATTATACTCTTTTAGGTAAAGTTCAAAATGAGCTTATGAATTTAGGATACATAATAAAAGAAATATTATATGAAGATATGGTTACAATAGTAGTATACTCAAAATCAAATGAAGTAGAGGTAGTAAAAAACAAAATAATAGATATAACAAGCTCAAATGTTGAAGTTGAACAAAAAGAAGATTTCTACCTATCAAAATACAATGAAGAAATACTTTTAGATTAATCTATAGCTGGGTATATATCCTTATAACAGGAGGGATATTATGACAATAGAAAAATTGAAAAAAGAAATGATCCAAATGAAAAAGTGGGCAGTCGTAGGAGTTACAGAAGACAAAAGTAAATATGGATATAAAATATTTAAAAAATTAAATGATAAGGGATATATAACACATGGAGTTAACCCTAAATATAGTGAAATAGAAGGATATAAAATATACACATCTATAAAAGATGTACCAGAAAAGGTTGACTGTGTAAGTGTAGTAGTTAATCCTAAAATATCAAGTAAACTACTAGATGATGTATCAGAACTTGGAATAAAAAATGTATGGTTTCAGCCTGGAAGTTTTGACGAAGAAACAATAAATAAGGCTAAAGAACTTGGCCTTAATATAGTCTACTATGATTGCTTATATGTAGAATTAGGATAAAAAAACCGAGGAAATATCCTCGGTTTTTTATTACATAAATTCATTTATAAACTTTTGAGCAGACATTGGGTTGACATCTATATCAACAAGTGCATCACCATCTCTTAGCTTTGGAATTTGATCTATAAAAGTAGGCTTTTGAACCTCATAAAATATTCCCATTGGGACACCTTTACCGTCTTCATACTCTAAAGCTTTAGTTAAAGCTTCTATTTTATTTGTCTTATCATGAGTTTTCGGAAGGTGGTATAGATTCTCTTTATACCATTGATAAGTATTTACTTTATTAAATATAACGCAAGGTTGCATTATATCTACAATAGCATAACCTTTATGTTCTATGGCTTTTTTTAAAATAGGAACAAGATGATCCTTATCTCCTGCAAAAGTTCTAGCTACAAAGGTAGCACCAGATATAATAGCAAATGCTATAGGGTTTAAAGGTTGATTGATGACACCATTTGTTTGAGTAGAAGTCTTTTGCCCAGCAGCTGTTGTAGGGGATGCTTGTCCCTTCGTTAATCCATATATCTGATTATCATGGACAAAATGAGCTATATCTATATTTCTTCTCATATTATGAAGAACGTGATTACCGCCTTCACCAAATGTATCTCCATCACCTGAATTTACAATAACTTTCAAATTTTTATTAGCTATTTTGGCACCAAGAGCAGGAGGTAAAGATCTACCATGTAGACCATTAAATCCATTTACATTTATATATTGAGGAGTCTTAGCTGCTTGGCCTATTCCTGAAGTTATCAAAACTTCATGAGGCTCCAAATTTAGTTCCCAAAGAGCCTGTTTTAGAGCGGTTAATATGCCGTGATTACCACAGCCTGGGCACCAAGCTGTTTCAACTGAATCAAATTTTTTAACACTAGATAAATTATTACTCACTTAAAACACCTCTTTCTTAAAAAAATCTACTATATCATCTTTATTTATTTGTCTTCCATCGAATTTTAATAAACTTTTATCCATTGAAATTTCCGTTTCTTGTCTTATAAGCTTAGCTAATTGACCTGTATAGTTTTGTTCAATATTTACTAGAGTTTTAGCTTGTTTATAATACTTATTTAAAAGCTTTGTAGGAAGGGGGTATATATCTCCAAATACTAATGCCCCAACATTTTTATTTTCTTTATTTAAAGTATCTACAGACTCTCTTATTGAACCATCAGTAGATCCCCAACCTATTAATAAAATATCAGGATTTTCTACTCCGTAATAATTTGGCTCAAGAACTTTTTCTTTTAAAATATTGATTTTATTCATACGTTTAGTCATCATATCTATTCTTGTCTTAGCATCTTCTATAATATGACCAGTCTCATCGTGCTCATCACTATCTATTAATACGGTATTACCAAAGTGTTTTCCAGGAATTATTCTTGGAGAAATACCTGTTTCATTTAATTTATACCTTTTATAATCTTCATTTGGACTATTTATACTATACATATGGGTATCAATAGTAACTTTTGATAAATCAAAAGGTTCAAATGACTGGTTAGCATCTGCTAAATATTGATCACTTAGAATTATCACTGGTATTTGAAGTTCATCAGCTAGATTTAAAGCTCTTACAGTTTGATAAAAAGCATCCTCAGCATTCCTTACGCTTATTACCATTCTAGGGATTTCGCCATGTGATGCAGTAAGTACAAAGCTTAAATCACTTTGCTCTGTTCTAGTCGGAAGTCCTGTTGCAGGACCTGGTCTTTGAACATTGACTATAACAATAGGAATTTCTGCAATACCTGATAGTCCTATTGTTTCAGTCATAAGAGAAAGCCCTCCACCTGATGTTCCTGTCATTGATCTAGCTCCAGCATAAGATGCACCAAGAACCATGTTTATAGCAGCTATTTCATCTTCGGCTTGTTCAACAACTATATCTGAATCATTTTGCTTAGAAGCTAGATAAGTCATTATACCTGTAGATGGAGTCATTGGATAAGCACCATAGAATTTAACTCCACCTGCTAGAGCTCCAAGACCAATAGACTGATTAGCATTTATAAGCATATAAGATTTTTTAGCAGTTTTTTCAATATCTAATGTGTTTTTACAAGAATCATACCCTGCTATTAAAGCATTTATATTAGAATCTAATATGCTATCTTTTAAATTAGATTTTAAAACTGTTTTAGCTAAATCTAAATCTAATCCTAAAAGCTTAATTAAAATACCAAATGATATAGTATTTAAAGCAAGCATGTTCTTTAAATCTTTAGCTATTCTCTTCATATCTATAGATATAATATTTTTATCCCTTGCAATTATATCTTCATCACAAATAATAAATCCATTCTCTGATAATCTATCTTTATGAATTTCTATAGTTTCTTTATTTAAAGCTATTATAATATCTAATTTGCTAGAATGAGAATATATCTTTTTATCAGAAAACCTAATTTGAGTAAAATTATGTCCTCCACGAACTCGAGATTCATAATCTTTATTAGAGAAAATATGGTATCCTGTTTTTAAAAGGGTTTTCTCTATATTTTTAGAAAGTGTATCCATTCCTTGTCCCGCAGAACCTCCGATTAATATATTAAAGTCTAACAAAATAAACCCTCCTTTTTGCTGTGTGATAATGAAAATTATTTTCAATTAATATGTACCCTGTATACATTTCTTTAAACATATTGAAAAAATATAAAATAAAAAAGATACTACTTTGGAGTAGTATCTTTTTTATTTAAACCTTTTTTTATTTCATAAACTCCCATTATAAATAAGAATACTCCGAACATTCTTCTTAAAAAATCGGAGTTTAAATTGGAAGATATTTTGGAGCCTAGTAAAGCTCCTATTATTCCAAGTGAGACTATAGGTAGTATAACTTTATATTCTACATTCTTATTCTTTATATGGAAAATGAGTGCAAATATAGTCATTGGGATAGATGCCAATAAGTTAACGCTTTGAGCCATCTTCTGATCTATAGACGTTAAGAACAATAAAGAAGGTATAAGAATTGTTCCTCCACCTATCCCCATACCACCTATAATACCAGCTAAAAGCCCTATTAATATAAGCATTAAAACACCATCCTTAATGAAGCTATTACCATAAAAAATCCAAATATCAATCTAAGCTTTGGACCAGAAAACTTATTTAAAAGTTTAGCTCCGATAATTCCTCCAACCGTAGCTCCTATAGCAACCTTGTAGGTAATGTTTAAATTAAATATTCCATTTCTTATGTATATAAATGAACTGGTAAGTGTAAAAAATATTATTATACTAAGAGCAGTTGCGTGAGATTTATGCTCCTCTATGTTTAGTATATTGTTAAGGGCAGGAACTAATATACTTCCACCACCAGAACCAAATACACCATTTATAAATCCTGTTATGGAACCTATTAATATAGTCTTTATATTCATATTTTATCACCAGTACTATTTTTAGCATAAACTAGAAAATATATTTATGATATAATTAAATTTGTGTAAAATAAATTAATAAATTTGACTTATAATAAAGATATATATAATAAAGAGAGGGGTTATGAAATGTTGACTATAGAACAAAAAATAGAAAAAACCGTAGAATGGTTAAGAGAACAAGTGAAAACATCTGGTACTAAAGGATTAGTAGTAGGAATTTCTGGAGGAATAGACTCGGCTCTTGTTGCGTGTTTGATTAAAAAGGCATTTCCTGATAATTCATTAGGAGTAATAATGCCTATAAAGAGCAGCCCTAAGGATAGAGAGGATGCTTTAAAGGTTGTTGAAGCTTGTAATATAAAGTATTTAGATTTAGATTTAACTGAGGTTCAATCAAAATTATTCGATATAGTAGTCAATAACATGGAAGATAAGGGTATATATAATGAAGGCAACACTAGAATAGCGGATGCTAATTTAAGAGCTAGAGTAAGAATGAGTACTCTTTACACAGCTGCTAATAACTTAAACTACATGGTAGTTGGAACTGATAATGCGGCTGAAGTACATACAGGATACTTCACTAAATACGGAGATGGAGGGGTAGATATACTTCCAATATCTAACTTAACAAAGAGAGAAGTTTATGAATGGTCAGAGGTTTTAGGTGTTCCAGATTCTGTTTTAAATAGAGCTCCATCTGCAGGTCTTTGGGAAGGACAAACTGATGAGAATGAAATGGGAACAACTTATGATATGATAGACAAGGTAGTTAAGGGGGAAGAAGTTCCTCAAAAAGATAAAGAGATAATAGATAGATTACATAAGAGATCAGAGCATAAAAGAGTTATGCCTCCAAAGCCTCCTGTATTCTAATCCGTTTACTAAAATGAAATTATGTGTTAAAATTACAATGTTTAATGTTGATATTTAAGGAGTGAGAAATCGTGGGACGTATAGGAAATATAATTAACAGAAAAGGTAAGCAAGATGCTAAGAGAGCTCAAATATTTACAAAGTATGCAAGACTTATAACTGTTGCGGCTAGACAAGGTGGAGGAGATCCTGAATATAATGCGGCTTTAAAAACTGCTATAGACAAGGCTAAGGCTAACAACATGCCTAATGATAATATAGATAGAGCTGTTAAAAAAGGTGCAGGTGGAACTGAAGGAGATAACTACGAGGCTGTTGTATACGAAGGTTATGGACCAGGTGGAGTTGCGGTTATAGTAGAAGCTTTAACTGATAACAAGAACAGAACTGCTGGAAACGTAAGATACTACTTTGATAAAAATGGTGGAAACCTAGGAACTTCAGGATGCGTTGGATTCATGTTTGATAGAAAAGGTCAAATAATGATAGGTAGTGAAGGTATAGATGAAGAAGAATTAATGGATGTAGCTTTAGAAGCTGGTGCTGAAGATTTCATAAGTGAAGAAGATGGATTTGAAGTATTAACAGCTCCAGAAGATTTTAGTGCTGTAAGTGGTGCATTAAAAGAAAAAGGATATGAGTTTATAGCAGCAGATGTAAAGATGCTTCCTCAAACTACTGCAAAGCTTGATACTGAAGATTTAGTTAAGGCTATGAACAAGATGATAGATATGATGGAAGATGATGATGATATACAAGAAGTTTACCATAACTGGGAAATGGAAGAGTAATATTTAGAAAGTATTGAAATATCACCTTTTTATATAGGCATATATCTAATATGACTAGGTAGGAGGGTGATTTTTTGTATATCAAAATAGAACTGATGGGATAGACTTTAAAATGAGTATATTTTTTTATTGAAGTATAGAATATATGGTATATAATCTAATCATATATCAGAAATTGGAGGGAATAAAATGGAAAAGATTATATTACTCATTTTAATCATTGTTAATATTCCAATATACAAATACTTATTCAAAAAGTTTTTTAATAATATGAGTGGTTTTTACGAGTGCTTTATATCTTCTGATAATCCAGCTTGGCTTTCTATACGCAATGGAGATTATCTGAATGAATGGTTTTCGCAAATGAAGTTATTCGCTTTTGGTGGTTGTTGTGTGGTTATAGTAGGCATTGAATATTTTATTACAACTAATGTTGTTGATAAATTCTTTTAAGAAAAAATATAATAATTTATAGATGGACTCATTTACGAGTCTATTTTTATTTTATTCCGTTTACTTGCAAGTGTCATAACTTTTAAGTAATGACTCCTTTTTGAATAAATAGCATAATTAGATATAATAATAGATTTTACATGTATTTTTAGGAACTAATTTATTGCGTATATAATTAAAGTTATTTTATAATAGTATGTGAAAATGTATTTAGGAGGTAAATATGCAGAATATTAATTTTGATACTTGGAAGAGAAAAAATCATTACAAATTTTTTGAAAAAGTAGATAATCCACAATTTAATATATGTTTAAATGTTGATGTAACTAATTTTTTTAAGTTTGTAAAAAGTAATGAAATTTCATTTTACTATAGTATGATTTATGCATCTACATATGTAATGAATCAAATAGAAGATTTTCGTTATAAAATTAGAAATGGAGAAATTATCCTTCATGATAAGTTACAACCATCCTTTGCGGATATGGGGCCTTCTGAAAACTTATTTAAAATTGTAAGTCTAGATTTAGAAAGTAATATTATTGAATTTTCAAATAAGGCAAAAGAAAAGTCAATTAAACAAACAAATTATTTTCCTGAAACTAATGTTAATCAAGATGAGTTAATATACTTCTCTTGTATTCCTTGGATATCTTTCACAAGTATATCAAATGAAATTGTAATGAATAAAGAGGATTCTATTCCAAGAATATCTTTTGGAAAATACTTCAATGATAATGGTAAGATTTTATTACCATATTCTATACAAGTAAATCATATGCTTTTAGATGGCGTTCATGTAGGTAATTATATTGAAAGATTGCAGAAATTTCTTAATGAAATATAATAATAAAAGGTAATATTTCTAAAAAATTATATACATAATCAGTAGCATAGACGGTAAACTCCTATGCTATTTGTTGTGCTTCGGTATGTTATAGAAAAGTAATTGTCTTACTGAACATAAAATTTTAGTATTTTTTATATAATTCTTCATCACTATATGTTTCAAGTAATAATAACTGTTTATAGGGATTATCTTCTAATTTTAAAACTTTTGCAAAAGCTGGTTCTGTTTTCAATCCATTGATTTTTAAATCTATTATATCTTTTCTAAAATTATCTCCATATAAATTCAATAACCTATCTTCGACAATCATATGCCTATATCCATTTGATTTCTCGGTGTCATAAGTTGAACCATAAATTTCAATTTCTATACCTTCTACTATAAAGTTACATATTGTCACAAATTCTTCTTTGTATGTGATTTTAAAATCTTTATATATTGCAAAATTATCTATCAATATATTTTTGAATTTTTCAAAATGATTTACTTTACAAATTATATCTAAATCACTATTTTCTATATCAATTCCTAGAGGTATAGTTCCCACTAATATGGGGTTATACTCAGATAATATATTAAATATTTTTATATGCGTAAGTATTTCATAACTCTTTCTTTGTTTGTCATTACCTGCTTTTAAATAAGATATATCTTTCCAGTTTTTATTGTACATATTACCTCCTAGATATCGTTTCATAAACATTTTTTAAGAACTCTATTATATCCTTTATAATGCTCTAAGTAAATTGAATGCTATTCCGAAAAAATACATTTAAAAGTGTCATAACTTCTAAGTATTGGCACCTGTTTGGGCATAACGTATAATCAATACATATAATGGCGTCAAAACTTATATTCAAAAACCAGAGGTGAAGTTATGATATATGGATATGCAAGAGTAAGTACAAAAGGGCAACTGGATGGAAATAGTATAGAGGAGCAGAGAGAGAAAATCTTAAAAGAATATCCTGAAGCAATTATAAAAGAGGAAAGCTATAGTGGAGAAAAAGAGAGATTTATATTTAATGAGATCTTAAAAGAGTTAAAAGATGGAGATAAATTAGTTGTAACTAAATTAGATAGATTCTGTAAAACAACTAAGGAAGGTCTTGAATACATAGATAGGCTAAGAAGCAAGAATGTTAAAATACATATACTAAATATGAGATGGATAGATAATACTCCTATAGGAAGATTGATAGTAACTAATTTATTAGCATTTTCAGAGTTTGAAAGAGCGATGATTATAGAAAGAACACAAGAAGGAAAAGCAATAGCAAAGAAGAAGAAAGGTTTTAAAGAAGGCAGACCAAAGAAGTATACTCCTAAACAATTAAACCATGCTATAAGTATGCTAGAAGATAATAGTTATAACGAAGTAGTACAGATAACGGGAATAAGTAAAAGTACTCTAATAAGAGAAGTAAGAAAAAGAAAAGCACAATAGGAGCAGATGGATGATAACTAGATTATATTCTTTGATTTCCTTATTTTAACATAATGTGTATAATAAATAATGAAAGGGGTGTTGTTAATTGTCATATTTACAAACATATTTAGATAATATGTTTGTATAAAAAGGTGATTTTTGTATATACAAACAGGTTTATTTAATAGAATTGCTCTGTTTTGGGAAAATTATTTAATACTGTATTTTATTTAAATATTATAACAAGTAGTTAAGATAGTAATTACCTAAATTTTAGAGGAATAATAATGAACAAAGAGTTTATCTCTGATAATCAAGGCATTGCTCTAATAACTTTTATTATAATAGCTGACAAAGTAATATTTACTGTAGAAGCACAGGCTGAAAGAGATTTTGGGTTGTCTGTTATTTTTGATATGGTTATTAGCGTTCCTATGCTATCAATATCTACAAGGTTTAATTTTCTTTTTCCAAAAAAATTTATTTGATATTATAATATAAAAATTTATAGATATGATGATATGAAATAGTGATATCTCCCTTTAAGGGGGATTTTTTTGTTTAAACTCCTTTTTAGTAAGTATTTGGAAAAAAACACAATTAATATCTACAAAAATTTTGAATTTTTGATATAATTACCAATGTATAAGAGTATATCAACAAAAACTAGAGTAGGTGAGACAGAATAAATGAAAAATATAGATTTATTTAATAATTATATGAATAAATACTTTCCACAGTTAAAATTATCCTTGGGGCTTTTTTATAACACTGACATAGGGTTAAGATTTAGGACAGGATTAAATAGTCCATCGTATAATAATGAATTTGAAAGATATGTAAAGAATCTATATATAAAATCTCAATTATTATTTAAAGCGATAAATGATAAGAATGATGATCTATTTCTTGTAGTAAATAGTAGGAAAGGTTTTGAGCAAGACATACCAAATGTTAAAAATATAGATGTATTTAAGCATTATATAAGAAATAAGAATTTAATTAAAAGCATTGATATAGTTAAATTACCATATTATCTTTATAATTGGGACGAAGAAGAAAATATAGTTACATATCAATATGTTTTGAAATGCAAAGTTAAGGATATAAGAACAAAAGATTTATTAGAAGCAATAGCAAATCATGAAATAGGCTTAAATCCTAAAGTTTACGAAGGATGTTTTTTTGTTAATATAAATAAAAATATAATTTACAACTTGTATGATGATAGAGGATTTGATGTTATAGGTTATAAAAAAGATGATTTACAGCATTTATATAATAAATATAATGCATGGTTGATGGAGTACGATATAAAAAAGATGGATAGGGTATTTAATAATAAATAAGGGGATTAGTGATATGGAGTGGAAATTATATATATTTGGAGTTTTAGTTGTAATTATTGCTTCTATATACTATGAAAAAAAGGTTGAAAAAATGTTAGATGGTTCAGAAATTATATTTTCATCATCTAAAAGAGTACATAGTCTAAATATAATATACAGTGTGTTGAAGATGATAATATTATTTTCTGTTATATTCTTTGTTAAAACAATGTTAGTTAAAAAATCAAGTGTACAAGATGCTTTAATTATAAGTATAATTCTGAGCTTGTTGGCCTCTAGAGGTGTGTTTATTATATATTCTAGTGGAGTTATCACAGGTATGAAAAATTATAAATATGAAGATATAGAATCCTATAAGATAGATTTCCACTCTTCTAAAGAATTAAAGTTGAATTTAGTCATAAACGGTAAAACTAAAAAAATTATACTAAGAAATAAGTGTAAAGATAAAATAATAAATGCATTTAAAGGAAAAATTGATGGTGGAGTAGGGTTTGGATATAACAAATATTAATAAGGTGATTAAAGTGAAAAAGCCAATCTAAAAAATTATAATAAATTAGATTTACAGACTGCTTGTCAAATTTGTTTGGCAAGCAGCTTTTTATTATTTACAAATACTTAGAATTTGAAGTGTTTTTGAGTTTAATAAACATAGTTAAATGATAAATACACCTATAAATTTTAAGTATAGAGTATAGAAAAATATACATTATAAGGAAAAATAAAATTTTATATAAAAAAATGTCGTAAAATATAGAATTTTCTCAAATTGTATTATATAATATATTAAATTATAATTCTGGATATAATTTTAGAATCAAATTAGTGTTTAAAAGGAGGTATGAACTATGATGGAAAAGAAATATGGTCTTTGGACCACGATTGCTATGGTTATTGGTATAGTAATCGGATCAGGAGTATTCTTTAAGGCTGATAACATTCTTATGGCTTCAGGAGGAAATGTAAAAACAGCTTTAATTGCTTGGATCGTTGGAGCAATCTCTATGATTTTCGGAGCTTTAGTTTTTGCAGAGTGTTCTAATAGGTTTGAAAGGTCTAATGGAATAGTTGATTATGCTGAGGGGATAGTTTCAGAAAGGTTTGCTTATTTAATAGGTTGGTTTAATGCAATTATTTATTATCCAGCACTAGCTGCGGTACTAGCGTGGGTAGCTGCTAATTATACTGCTATTTTACTTAATCAAGAAGGTAACTTTGTGTGGATTATGTCTGCTATATATATGTTAGGAATATATATTATGAACTACTTATCACCTATACTATCAGGAAAGTTCCAGGTTGCTTCAACAGCAATTAAAATCGTTCCCTTAATTATTATAGCTATAGTTGGTATATTCCAAGGGGTGAATAAGGGAATCTTAGTTGAGAATTTTTCTACAGCAACAAGTGCAGTTACTGGAGGAAATGGATTTGCAGCTGCTGTACTTGGAACAGCTTTTGCATATGAAGGTTGGATTATTGCAACGACGATTAATGGGGAAATAAAGGATTCTAAAAAGACTCTTCCTAAGGCTCTTATATTTGGAAGTTTAGCTATAGTAGTTATATATATTTCTTATTTCCTTGGTATAGTAGGAATTATTCCCGCTGAGACTATTTTAGAACAAGGGGACAATGCTGTTAATCTTGCTGCCAGTGTTGTATTTGGAAGTTTAGGAGCATCTATTCTTACTACATTTATAATAGTATCATGTCTGGGTACGCTTAATGGACTTATACTTGGAGGTTCACGTGCTTTTTATTCATTAGCTATTCGTGGACAAGGTATAAAGCCTGAGTTTTTTTCTAAAGTAGATACTAAAACTAATATGCCTACTAATTCAGCTATGGCGAGTTTTGGTCTGATTTGTGGATATTTAATAATTTGGTATATGAATTTTGCAGGATCATTTCCTGGCGGAATGTTCATAGATATTTCAGAATTACCAATAGCTTTAATTTATGCATTCTATATAGTTATTTACATTGCGTTTATGATAAAAATGAAGGACTTATCAACTGTGAAAAGAATCATTATTCCTATACTTGCTCTTCTAGGGGCTTCAATAGTTGTATATGGTGGACTTTCTAAGCCTTCTGTATTAATTGATTTAGGAATTTCTACTGTTGTATTCTTTTCTGGCTTACTATTCTACAGAAAAGAAGCAAATTAAAAATTATATAAGATTTAAACTTAAAAAATATATATTTTATAAAGAAAAATTAAAAAAATCATATAATACTAAAAATATAATTTCTATATTATGAATCTTAAACTAGATATTATACACTTAAAAAGGTGACTAATATCTAGTTTTTTTATTGTATTTAATGTTAATATTAAAAAAAGAGATTTGTATGGAGTTTTGAGATGAACATTTAAAAGGGGGAATTCATAATGAATTTAAATAAAAGAGAATTAGACTTAATATCACTTAGTTTGTTTAGATTAACAATAGAGAAGAAAGCATTGCTAGGAGATAGAGATAATAAAGAATTGATAAAAATGATAGAAGAATTGGAGAAACTAAGTTTTAAAGTTGATTCAGAAAGAATTTTGAAATAGAAAATTTTGAAAATTCTAAATCAAAACATTTGCCAAACTTATCCTAAATTTTGTATAATATTACAGAATGAAGAAAAGGGGGATTGGTTAGGGTGAAAAAAGTATATGTATTAATTTTGTTAGTAATGATAATTTCTTCTCCTCTAAATATTAATGCGCAGGAAAAGAGGGTTGGTGTAGAGATTCCAAAGTTTGATATTATAATTAATGGAGTTAAGGTTGATAATGTACATAGCAAATATCCTTTTATAGTGTACAATTATGTAACTTATGTTCCTATGACCTGGGATTGTAGTAAGGCTTTAGGTTTACAAACATCATGGGATGAAGTAGAAGGTCTAAAAGTTTCAAAATTAAATGAAATAGGCGATATAAAAATGGATTCAACAGGAAATAATTCTTTAGATGTAAAGTATCTTGCTATAATACCGGAGTTTAATATAGAGGTAAATGGAAAAAAGATAGATAACTCAAAGGAAGAATATCCTATACTTAATTTTAGATATGTAACATATTTTCCGCTTACATGGAGATTTGTTGTAGATGAATTTGGACTAAAATCTGATTGGGATGAGCAAAAAGGTCTTAGTATAACTAGTCGTCTTAGTATAATAGAGTTTGCTGACAATAATTTAGAAAAAGCTGTAAGGGAGAGTATAAATAAGCCAACAGGAGATATACTTGAAAGTGATGTTAAAAATATTAAGGAACTAAAATTGAGTGATTGGGATATAAAAGATTTGGATGGATTATCTAAATTTGTGAATTTAGAAAAACTTTATTTGGATAATAATTATTTAGATAATATAGAAGAAATTAAATATCTTACTAAATTAAAGGTTTTACATCTTCAAAGGAATAAAATTAAAGATATAAAGCCGTTGAAAAACCTTATTAATATAGAGGAATTATCTTTAAATGGAAATGGTATTCAGAAAATAGGATCTTTATCAAATTTAATTAATCTTAAAAAATTGTATCTAGCTGAAAATCATATAAGAGATATAGATTCATTAAAAGTATTAGTTAATCTAAATGAATTATATCTACAAAGAAATAGTATACAAAATATAGATAGCTTGTCTAACTTGACTAAATTAGAACAACTTTCTTTAAATGGAAATCAAATTAGTGATATTAAGCCCTTAGCTAACCTTACTAATTTAAAAGGATTGTACATAATTGAAAATAAAATTGAAGACATAGGCTGTTTAAAAGAATTAAAAAACATTGAAAGTTTATATATGGAGTATGGAAATGATATAAAGGATTATACACCTGTTAAAACTTACTATGAAAATATAGATAGTAAAGACTTTGAATTAGAATGAAATGAAGGCTAATTGAAAATAATATATATAATAAAAAATGAGAGTTTAGATCTAAACTCTCATTTTTTATTATATATATTATTTAGATTTAAATATTTAGATTTGGAGGAAAATTTATGAATATTATAACTGTGTGGAGCAAAATTATTAAAAAGAGCAATAGATTAAAAGAAAGTATAAATAATATAAACTTAAAACAAGATAATTTAGACGATCTAATAAAATATAGTCGAGAGTATTTAGAGGAAACTAGAAAATTCAAAACTTTAATAACGGATAAAAATTATAGTACCCCTTGTAAAGTATATAATGCATATTTAGAAGCTAACATTGGCATTGTAGGCACTGAATTTATGAATCTTAAGGAAAAAAATATGGATATATATAATACTTTGATAAACAGTATGGATGAAGTTGATGTAGAAGAATTAGTGTATTATAATGAAAAACTTATACAGGATTATACTCCTTATGATATTCATATATTAAGTGGCAAAGATGATGAAGAATATAGTGGGTGGTACTAAATTTTTAAATCATTTTAAATGTAGCATTTACTTGTGCAGAAACTTCTATAAGTCCGCTTTGAATAGGTGGTGCACTACTTTTAGCTGTATAAGTTGTAGGATATACTTCAGCTTGACCAAATGATGTTTCTTTTATGCTTGAAGGTATATTATTAACTTTTGTATTTAATGAACTTGCTATATTATTTGCTTTTCTTACAGAGTCTTTAACTGCTAAATCTAAAGTTTTGTCATAATAATATTTTTCATTGGATAATCCAAAGGTTACTCCGCCCTGTATGTTTGCCCCATTTTTGATTGCTACATCGTAAACCTCTCCTACTTGATCTATATCTTTTACGGTTACTTGAAGTATATGTCTTACTTCATAGTTTCTAAATTTTTGCTTTCCATTTATATAATCGTAGTTTATATTTACTGAATAATCTATAGTTTGTATGTCCTCATCCTCAATTCCTATGTTGTTCAAACTCTTAATAACGTTGTTTGTTTGTTTTGTGTTTTCAGCTTGTGCTCTTTGTAAATCTTTATCTTGGGTTATAACACCTACTGTTACTGTTGCCATGTCTGGTGGTACTTGTATAGATGCTGTTCCTACAACTGATATTGTTCCGTCGTTATTTGGTTTATTATCGTCGTTTCTATTCATTGTAGGTCTTTTATGGTATGAAGGGGTATATGGAATCATTAGAAACCTCCTTTTAAAAATTTTTCGCTGAATACTTCCATAATATGAACAATAGTTAAATGTTGTGAATGAGATTTATTGTATTAGATGGAATTTATATTCATATCATATTTTACGGTTTTGTTATAAAATAGATGTATTACATAGATAAATGAAACTTTTTTGATTAAAAGTCGTCTAATAAGTACAAGGGGGCTTTTAAGTTTAAGGAGGGTAGAACTTGGATTTAAATGAAAATCAATTAATTAAAAGGTGCATAGATGGTGATATTGATGCGTTTGAAAAGCTTATAGATAAATATAAGCAGACTGCGTACAATATAGCCTTGGGAATTGTAAAGAACCCGGATGATGCTATGGATATATCCCAAGAAGCCTTGATTAAGGTGTATAGGTATATCAAAAATTTTAACCAGAAATCTTCTTTTTCGACTTGGCTATATAGAATAGTTATGAATACTTGTCTTGATTACATGAAGAAAAATGAGAAAAATAAGGTTATACCTATAAATGAAGAGATTATTAATAAGCAAGATGATTATATTGAGAACAATCCAGAAAAAATATTAGATAAAAAAATAGAAACTCAGCAAATACGGGATGCAATAGATAAATTATCGCCTATTCAAAAAACAGCAATCATATTACGAGATATACAGGGTTTTAGTTATGAAGAAATAGCTAATATAACAGATTCTTCGCTAGGAACTGTTAAATCCAGGATCAAGCGAGGTCGGGAAAATCTAAAAGAGATATTAACACAAAGTATGAAGGAAGAATATCTTTATTAAATGAAAGGAGAAACCCCATGAACTGTGATAAATTCAGAGAAAATATTTCTTATTACATAGATGATATTTTAGATGACAATGATAAGCATGAATTTGAAAATCATATGAACAATTGTGATCAGTGTAGATGTGAGTATGAACAAATGCTTGTTTTGATAGATAGCTTAAATAGTGTTGACCAGGTTCCTCTACCTGACAATTATGATGAAACATTAAGAAAAAAATTAAATAATGAGAGAGTCAAAGGGAAAAGAAAATGGAGTAAATATATGTATATTGCTGCATCGTTAGCTATAGTGTTTTTTAGTACACAAAATATTGACAAGTTAAAGACTATAGATACTCAAGAAAGTAGTAATATAGAAATTAGTGAGACTTCTAATAACGAAGATGCACAGCAAAGTCCTATGCAAGATAGTAACATGGAAAATGTTGAAGATGGCAATGTTAATATGGAGAACGTGGATATAGTGTCTACAGTTTCTGATAATGAAAAAACTAGTACAAGTGCACCTAAGAAAAAAGAAGTCTCATCTGATTATAGTATGAAATCTTCTGTAGATAATCAAAAGCCTGATCAAAACATACAAACTGTTCAAAATGAGCCAATTGTTCAAAATGAACAAAGTGAGAATAATGATATAATGAATATTCAAATGGCTTCAGATGAACCTTTAGAACAAAAGACTAGAAGTATAGCTCAATTTAGCATGAATAATGAATATCAAAAGAATGTTAAGGTTGGAGAAAGTTTTGAAATTACACTTCAAAATTCAAAAGGAACTAAGTATTCTATGGTATGTGAGGATGAGAATAGTTTAATCGAGTTTATATCTCAGAGTGTTTCTGAAGATGAAAAAAATTATTCGTATACATGGAAATTTAAAGCTATCAAAGAAGGAACTATTAATATAAGTTATATACTACATGACGAAAACGATAAACATAAAGTTTATAATGAGGTTGTATATGAAATAAATATACAAAAATAAAAGTAGGTCTTGATATTTCATCAAGACCTATTTTTAAGCTGATTTTTTTATTTGCTTATCTATTAGTCCAGTGGCATGCCCCATAGGACATACTTGGCACCAACTTCTTGGTTTAAACACTACACCCATTATAATACCAACTGCAAGAGATGCCATCATAAATCTAAAAATTGAAAAACCTATTTTTTTAATATCAAGACCTGCATGTATTAAAGATATAGTAAGCATTATAAACATTAAGCTTAGTAATATATTTTTTACAGTTTTACTTTTAAATGATTTAGGTAAATTGTTTTGAAGACTTATATTATTTAGAAATTTACCTAATAATGACCCACGAGGGCAGTAGTGAGAACAATGAACCTTACCTCTTCCTTTAATAGCATGATACATTGGTACTGTCATGCAAATAAATCCTAGAATTCCGAATCTTATATCCAAAATTGATAATGTAATAAATAAAATCATAAAAATCCAAGACCAGTTCATATGTGATTTTTTATTTTTTTTAGTATTTTTTTTCATTATAAGAACCTCCTTAAAATCTGTAAATCGATATATTGATATATTACGATATATAGATTATGTTGTCAATATTTATTTTGGAATATCTTAATATTACGATGAAAAAAAGTACTTCCTTTGATAACCCGTATAAAAGAAAGCACGCATTTTAAATAGGTACTACATACTATATAAGAGTAGCTTAATTTAAGCAATCAAGTATAAGGGGTGATGGTATGGAGTATATACAAGCTAAAAAGTACGATTTTGAAGATGTAAATGGAATGACTTTGAATCAACTAAACCAACATTATAAACTATATGAAGGCTATGTAAACAAAGTAAATGAAATATGGACTATATTAGGTGAGAACAAATTATATGAAAATCCTAATACTACTTATAGTGAAACTAGAAGTTTGATGCTTGGACAGAGTTATGCTGTTGATGGTGTTAAGCTACATGAACTGTATTTTTCTAACTTAGTAGGTGGAAATAATCTGCCTTATGGAGATATCCTTAATCAAATACAGAAAAAATATGGATCATATGAATTTTTTACAAAAAGATTAAAAAATGTAGGATTATCAATGAGGGGATGGGTAGTATTATCTATTGATTCTTTGGATAATAATCTTCATATATATGGGCTTGACGCACATGATGTGGGGACAGTACTGATGTCTTATCCACTTCTTGTTATGGATGTATATGAACATGCTTATATGATTGATTTTGGTATAGACAGAAATAAATATATTGATGTTTTTATTGAAAATATAAATTGGGATGTAGTTAACGAAAGATTTATGAATTACAAAAAAATGACTAAAGACATTCCTAGAAAATATAGATGTATTTCGGATGAAATTAATATAGACAAAGTGTATGGTTGGGCTAATTATTGCAAAGACTAAGAAAACTATGATTTATAATAATAGTTTTTTTATTATGAACGTTTGGGAGACTTAAGATAAAGAGGAGATAAGAGTATGGACAAAAGACAGAATATGATGGCAAATTATCCTATGAACAAACTTTTGCTAAAATTTTCTATACCAGCTATAATAGGTATGCTTGTAAATGCTTTATATAATATAGCGGATGGTATATTTATAGGCAAAGGAGTTGGAGCTTTAGCTTTAGGTGGAGTTACTATTGCTATGCCAATTATGTTGGTTATGATGTCTATAGCTTTAATGGTTGGAGTTGGAGCATCGGCATCTATTTCAAGAAGAATAGGAGAAGGGAATATAGAGGGTGCAGAAAAGCTACTTGGAGAGGCTGTAGCGCTTAATCTAATAATAAATTTTATATTTACTATTATTATATTTGTTTTTATGGATAAGATTCTTATAATGTGTGGCGCTACACCAAATATATTTTTTTATGCTAAAGAGTATATGAATGTAATAGCGTTTGGTATATTGATTAATAGTTTTGCTATGTCTTCAAATCATACTATAAGAGCACAGGGGAATGCTAAGACTGCTATGGTAAGTATGGTGCTTGGAGCTGTTGTAAACATAATACTCGACTATGTACTTATATTTATATTTAAAATGGGAGTTACTGGAGCAGCTCTTGCTACTATAATATCCCAATTATGTAGCGCTGTTTGGATACTTATGTACTATCTAAATGGTAGAAGTATGCTTAAAATAAGAATTTCAAATATGAAGTTTACAATAGAAAATGTAAAAGAAATAGTAAGTATGGGTATGGCTACATTCTTTAGACAAATATCAGGAAGTCTATTGATGATTATAGTAAATAATACATTAGTTTACTATGGAAATGATTATTATGTTGTTGCACTTGGTATAATAAATAGGGTTATGATGTTTATGTTCATGCCTATATACGGCATAGTTCAAGGATTTCAGCCTATAGCTGCATTTAATTATGGAGCTAAAAAGTTTAAGCGGGTTCAAGAAAGTTTAAAATATGCAAATATATATGCTACTATATTAAGTATTGGTGGATTTTTAATAGTGCTTATATTCCCAATTCAAGTTATGAAAATATTTACAGATGATCAAACTACTATAGATATAGGCGTAGATGCACTTTCTATGATGATTTGGGGGCTTCCTGTTGTTGGAATTCAAGCTATAGGAGCTAGTTGGTTTCAGGCTATAGGCAAGGCAACTGAGTCTGTTGTTCTTACTATATCAAGACAAATAATTATACTAATACCTTTAGTTATTATACTTCCTAATTTTATTGGAGTTAACGGTGTTTTCTATTCATATCCTATATCTGATATAGGTTCGTTTTTTATTACTTTAGTACTGCTTGCTAAAGAAAATATAGCTTTAAGAAACCATAGAATACAAGAAGAATTTTAAAAAAAATGTATACGTAACATATGGTACGGAAAAAACTATTTAAAAAAACTATAATATGGGTATAATAAAAAGTGTACAATTGATTTACACAAATAGAGGTGAGAATGATGGGAGCGCATTTTGGGAATTTACAAAAGATAAAAGATGGGAAAAGGACGTTTGCTATAACACCCCATATACCAGGTGGTTTTGTAACTGCAGATACGATGATAAAAATAGCAGACACTGCTAAGAAATATAATGGAATACTTAAGATAACATCTGGACAGAGAATAATGATAACTAATTTAAAAGAAGAAGATTTAAGTAATATATGGAAAGACTTAGATATGGAGCCAGCGGTTAAGAATCAGTATTCAATTAAAAATGTAGAGATGTGTCCAGCTGGTTTTTGCAAAAGATCTAAGGAGAACACTATAAGAATAGGTATGAAAATAAGTAAAAACTTTCACGGAAAAGCAATGCCAAATAGAACTAAAATAGGCGTTGCAGGATGCAGAAATGCATGTACTAGTGTGTATGCAAAAGATGTAGGTGTAATAGCTACTAAAGAAGGATTTATTATAACAGCAGGTGGAAGTGCTGGTTTTCATCAGAGAATGTCAGATATAATAACTGAAAATCTGAGTGAAGAAGATGCATATAGATTGGTAGAGATTATACTCGATTATTATAATGAGAATGCTTTAATGGGCGAAAAATTAGGATTTTTTATAGATAGAATAGGTATTGAAAAATTTAGAAATGATGTAGTTGAAAAATTATAAATATATGGTAATATTATAGTTAGATAAAATGTAATATTATAAATAGATAAAAATGAGGAGGTAATTTATTATGAAAATAACTAAGGATATGTTAATAGCAGAGGTTTTAAGACACAACCCTAATGCAGGACCAATACTTATGGGATTTGGAATGGGATGTATAGGATGCCCATCTGCTCAAATGGAGAGTTTAGAAGAAGCTGCTGCTGTTCATGGTATAAACTTAGATGAATTAATCAAAAAGTTAAATGAAGGAATTGAGTAAATATTAATTTTGACTAAAAATTGTATAAATTAATACTTAATGGATAAAATAACCTCTAAAAGGAGGTTATTTTTATGTTTGAGAAAAAAAGATCTTCTAAAATTCCTATTTTGCTTATAGCTATATTAACCCTTGTTGGAGGGTTCTATATGGGAAAGATGCTTGAAGAAGAAGATAGAGATACACCTGTTATCAAAAATGTACAAGCTGAAGAAGAAAAAAATACCGGAAATAGTGAAGAAGGAAAAAAGATTGAAATTGAATCCGTTGAAAAAAATGATGAGGTATTAGTAGATAAGAATACTGTTCTTAAAATAACTACTAAATACGATAAGTGCGAGCATGTAGAAACGACAGAAAATCCTGTTCCAAAAGATGCTGTTGGATTAAGTGAGACAGAATTTAAAGAGTATATAAAGGAGCATTATTCTAAATTCAAATTGCTAAGTTTTAAGACAAAAGAAATTGAATTACTAGAGGAAATAAATAGTTATTGCGATAAGCATTATGAAATAGGTGAGGACAATGGATACATAATCATATATAAATACGATGAAAAAGGAAATAAGAATGTATTTAAAAAAACAGAATCTTCAATATCTTCGCTTCCTGCTATAGATCAAGAACAGATAAAGTCTGGTCTGATATTAAATTCTTTAGAGGAACTAAATGAAAGACTTGAAGATTTCGGAAGCTAAAATAAAACCTATGGTATTCTGTATTGAATATCATAGGTTTTATTATTTTTAAAAGTATTATATAATTATGTAGAATATATGTTTGGGAGATGAAGAGATGATTGTATTGGGAATTGATCCAGGTATTGCTATACTTGGATATGGTATTATAGAGTATAAAGGAAATAATTTTAAGGTTATAGATTATGGGTCTATACAGACATCTTCTAAGTTAGATGTGTTTAAAAGACTTGAAAAAATATATGCAGGATTAGATTTACTTATTAAAAAATACAATGTAGATGAGATTGGAATAGAGGAACTGTTTTTTAATAAAAATGTAAAAACAGCTATAACTGTAGCGCAGGCTAGAGGGGTTGCTATGCTTGCATGTGCTCATAACGATATAAAAACGTATGAATACACTCCTTTACAGGTAAAACAAGGAGTAGTAGGTTATGGTAGGGCACAAAAGGCTCAAGTTCAAACTATGGTTAAATCACTTCTTAATTTGAGAGAAGTTCCAAAGCCGGATGATGTTGCAGATGCGTTGGCTGTTGCTATATGCCATTGCCATTCTAACAGACTTGAAAAAATAATAGGATAAATAGGGAGGAAATTATGTATCAATATATAAAGGGTATAGTAGAAGAGATTAATATTGATTTTATAGTTGTTGAGTGTAATGGGATAGGTTATAGAATAAATACATCTCAAAATACTATATGCCAAGTCAAGAAAAATGAGGAAGTAAAGATATATACAAAGCTTATAGTTAGAGAAGATGATATGAGTATATGTGGCTTTAAAACTCAAGAAGAGCTTAAAATGTTTGAACTTTTAAATTCAGTTTCAAAAATAGGCCCTAAGGTTGCACTTGGGATATTGTCATTTGCAGAGCCTAAAAGATTAGGTGCATTCATATTGAGTGAAGATATAGGGGCTTTATCTAAGGCGCCTGGTGTCGGGAAGAAAACTGCTGAGAGAATGATACTTGAGCTTAAGGATAAGATAGACAAGCATAATGTTGAATTTGAGCAAACATTACTTACTGCATCTAATAAAAATATACTTGAAAAAGATGAAGCTGTACAAGCTTTAGTAGCACTAGGATATTCTCTAGCTGAGGCAAAAGAGGCTACTAATAAGTTGAAGAAAGAATGCGGTGATACTGAAGAACTTATAAAGAAGTGTCTTATGTATTTGATGAAGTAAAGAAGGAGGATTTGAATGTTTACTGAAGAGGATAGAATTATAACTTCTGGTATGAAAAATGAGGATGTTGATATAGAGAGCAGCTTAAGACCTAAAAATCTTGGTGGTTACTTGGGTCAAGAGAAGGCTAAAGAAAAGCTTAAAATATTTATAGAGGCAGCAAAAAATAGGGGAGAGCAGTTGGATCATGTTTTATTATATGGGCCACCGGGACTTGGTAAAACCACTCTTTCTACTATAATATCTAATGAGATGGGTGTTAATATAAGGATAACATCCGGGCCGGCTATTGAAAGAGCTGGTGATTTGGCTGCTATACTTACTAATTTGAACGAGAATGATGTTTTGTTTATAGATGAGATACATAGGATAAATAGGAATGTTGAGGAAGTTTTGTATCCTGCCATGGAAGACTTTTGTCTGGATATAATAATTGGAAAGGGACCGTCTGCAAGATCTATAAGGTTAGATCTTCCGAAGTTTACATTGATAGGGGCAACTACAAGAGCGGGTATGCTTACATCTCCTTTAAGAGATAGATTTGGAGTTATATGTAAACTTGATTTATATAATGTAGATGAGTTATCTAGTATAGTTAAAAGATCATCTGGAATACTTGGTTGTGATATAGATGAAAGAGCTGCTATTGAAATAGGTAAAAGATCAAGGGGAACACCTAGAATTGCAAATAGATTATTAAAGAGGGTTAGAGACTATGCTCAAGTCAAAGGAAATGGTATGATAAATGAGGAAATAGCAAATCTTGCCCTTGAAATGCTAGAGATCGATTCTTTAGGTCTTGATTATGTAGATAAAAAGCTTATGATGAATATAATAGAAAAGTTCTCTGGAGGGCCAGTAGGGCTTGATACGCTTGCGGCATCAATAGGTGAGGATAGAAATACTATAGAAGATGTTTATGAGCCTTATTTAATACAATTAGGGTTTATAGATAGAAAGCCTAGAGGTAGAGTTGCTACTGTGAATGCTTATAAGCATTTTAATATTCTATATGAGAAGTAATTTGAAAAATATAATATATTTATGGGGGACTATAATGTGGAAATGTAGGTCTAAATTTGTTAATATAGTTATTGTGTGTTTTTTATTTAATTTATTTGCGATTAATTCTTTTGCTAGTATTAGTGTACCAGATTATTTAAAAATAGGACTTGAATATGGTAGTTCTGCATTACCAAAGGTTGATTTGAGTTCTAATAGTGGGTTTGAAATTGCTATTTTAAAAGAAGATAATATAGAAAAACTTATTGAAATTGATGAATCTAGGCTAACAGCAAAAAACGAAGAGTCTATATATTATATAGAAATAGAACAAGACTATGATGATATACAAGAGGCTTTAAGTGTGGGGCAGAGTTTAGAAGATAAAGATATAGATTCTTTCATATTCTACGATGGTAACTTTAAAGTATACATGGGTAGTTATTTAGATCAAGATCAGGCTCAAAATTATAAAGATGAAATATCAGATGAATTATCGGATTTCAGTTTTGAGGTAATAAGTTCTGATTATAATTTTGTTAAAATTATGAATGATGATGATACTGTTTTTATGTATGATTCTAATGATGAAATATGTATCTATCCTAGAGAAGATATTATAGGAATTAATGGGAAGGAATATAGAGGGAGTGCTTTATTCAAGAGAAGTGATAATAACAATATGACTGTTATAAATAGAGTAGGCCTTAATGAATATTTGTATGGTGTAGTACCTAGAGAAATGTCTGGAAGCTGGCCTATAGAAGCACTTAAGGCTCAAGCTATAGCCGCTAGGAATTATGCTATAATGAATATGGGAAAATATAAAAAGTATGGTTTTGATTTGACGGACGATACATTTTCACAGGTATACGGTGGGTATGGATCGGAACATTCAAATAGTAATAGAGCAGTAGACGAAACGCGAGGTCAGATTATGGTATGTGATGGACGTATCGTAAGTGCTCTTTATCATTCAAATAGTGGTGGTAAAACAGAAGATTCTGAAAATGTATGGTCTAATAAGGTTTCTTATTTGAGAGGTGTTGAGGATAGTTATTCATTAGGATATCCTAATGATAATTGGTCTATTGTTATGACTAAGGAAGATATTAAAAGCAAGTTATCAAGGGATAATGTAGATATAGGCTCAATTACTGATGTTAAGATAGAGGAATTATCTGAAAATGATAGGGTTATAAAAATTAAGTTTATAGGAACAAATGGTGAAAAAGAGTATACTAAAAATTCGACAAGAACTATTCTTGGGCTCAAAAGCAATTATTATGATATAGCAAAGGCTCAAGGAGCTGGTGGAACAGAGATATTTTATATTTATTCAACCGATGGAAATAAAGAGAAGAACAGCTTAAATAATATGTATGCTATTACAAGTGATGGAGTCCAAGGTATAAGTAATAATACTAATATTTATTTAATGGGAAATAATGATACTATACAATTAAATTTAGATAATGCTATATCGGATAAATATACGATTAATGGACATGGGTGGGGCCATGGCCTAGGAATGAGTCAATGGGGAGCCAAAAATATGGCAGAACAAGGATTTTCATATGAAGACATATTAAAGCACTATTATACAGGAATAGAAATACAAAGATAGAAAGGACGTTTAATTTGAAAACTAGCGATTTTAAATTTGATTTACCAGAAGAGTTAATAGCTCAGGTTCCTCTTCAGAAAAGAGATGAATCAAGACTTATGCTATTAAATAAAGAAACAGGAGAAATAGAGCATAAGATTTTTAAGAATATAATAGATTATTTAAATGAGGGAGACTGCTTGGTACTAAATAATACAAGAGTTCTTCCTGCAAGGCTTATAGGAGAAAAACTAGAAACTAAGGGTAAAATTGAATTTTTACTTTTAAAGAGAATAGAATTAGATACATGGCAGGTTCTTGTAAAGCCAGGAAAAAGAGCAAAAATAGGTGCTAAATTTTCTTTTGGAGATAAGCTTATAGCTACAGTTGTAGATATGGCCGAAGAGGGATCTAGGATAGTTAAATTTGAATATGATGGAGTATTTGAAGAAATCTTAGATGAGCTTGGAAACATGCCTCTTCCACCTTATATAACAGAAAAACTAGAAGATAGAGAAAGATATCAAACTGTCTATTCAAAACATAATGGATCAGCAGCTGCACCTACAGCAGGACTTCATTTTACAGATGAACTACTACAAAAGATAAAAGATAAAGGTGTAGAAATAGCATTTGTAACTTTACACGTAGGTCTTGGAACGTTCAGACCTGTAAAGGTTGATAATGTTCTAGATCATAAAATGCACAGCGAATTTTATATGATAGATAAAGAACAAGCTAATAAAATAAACAAATGTAAGCAAAATGGAGGAAGAATAATACCTGTTGGAACTACTAGCTGTAGAACTCTTGAATCAATTGCAAGTGAAGATGGATTATTAAAAGAGCAAAGTGGATGGACAGAAATATTCATATACCCTGGATATGAATTTAAAATAGTAGATGCTCTTATAACTAATTTTCATCTTCCTGAATCAACTCTTATAATGCTTGTTGCTGCTTTAACAGGAAAAGAAAATATATTAAATGCATACAAAGTAGCTGTAGATGAAAAATACAGATTCTTTAGCTTTGGAGATGCGATGTTTGTAAAATAATAATTTGAGGTGATACAATGGATAAAAAGTCAGTAAAGAAGATAATCTTAAAAGTTAGTCATGTTTTTGAGATTGTATTAGCCTTAATAATATTATTTAAGGTATTGTTGGGTGCAGTGGATTTATCTAGAGTTATATGGGCTTCTTATGTAAGTAATGTACTAAATCCTGCTGCTTACTATGAGGTTGAAGCGATACTTGGATATGCTCTTTTATTGGTTATAGGAGTAGAACTTGTTATAATGCTTGCCCTACACACTCCAGAAAGTGTAATAGATGTTTTGCTATATGCTATAGCTAGAAAACTTTTGTTGATACCAAAAGATAAAGGTATGATAGAAGTTTTCATGGGGATATGTACTATAGCTGGATTATTTGCTATTAAAAAATACTTATTTACGGATAAGGATATGAATGAACAAAATAACAGTTAAATTTTAAATTGCATATATATAGTTAATCTATATAGGGTGTAAGGTGGGAAAACAAATTAAGGATATGCAATTTATATTTAATGTGTATATGTGATAAAAAATAGAATGAAGGGAAGATATCAAATGTCAGCAATAAGATATGAACACATAAAAACTTGTAAACAAAGTGGAGCGAGACTTGGGAGAATACACACTCCACACGGTATAATTGAAACTCCAATATTTATGCCGGTTGGAACTCAAGCAACAGTAAAATCTATGACTCCGGAAGAATTAAAGGAAATCAATTCTCAAATTATATTAAGTAACACATACCATCTTTATATGAGACCGGGACATGAACTTGTAAAAGAAGCTGGAGGACTTCATAAATTTATGAACTGGGATAGACCTATACTTACTGACAGTGGTGGATTCCAAGTATTCAGCTTAGGACCACTTAGAAAAATAACAGAAGAAGGTGTAGAATTTAGATCTCACATAGATGGATCTAAGCACTTTTTAAGTCCAGAAAAGGTTATGGAAATAGAAAATGCTTTAGGAGCGGATATAATGATGGCATTTGATGAATGTGCTCCGTACCCTGCAAGTAGAGATTATGTTAAGAACTCTTTAGAAAGAACAACAAGATGGGCTAAAAGATGTAAAGAAGCTCATAAGAATACAGAAAACCAAGCATTATTTGGGATAGTTCAAGGTGGTATGTACAAGGATTTAAGAGAACAGTCAGCTAAAGAAATAATGGAAATTGATTTTCCTGGATATGCCGTAGGAGGACTAAGTGTTGGAGAGCCTAAAGAATTAATGTATGAAGTATTAGAATATACAACACCTCTTTTACCAGAGGATAAACCTAGATATTTAATGGGAGTTGGAAGCCCAGATGCATTAATAGAAGGAGCTATAAGAGGTATAGATATGTTTGATTGTGTACTTCCTACTAGAATAGCTAGAAATGGTACAGCTATGACTAGCCAAGGAAAAGTTGTGGTTAGAAATGCAAAATATGCTAAAGACTTTACTCCACTTGATCCTGAATGTGATTGCTATGCTTGTAAAAACTATACAAGAGCTTATATAAGACATCTTGTTAAAGCAAATGAAATACTAGCTTCAAGACTTATAACTACTCACAACTTACATTTCTTACTTAAATTAATGGAAAATGTAAGACAGGCTATAAGAGAAGATAGATTACTAGACTATAGACAAGAATTTTTCACTAAATACGGATACGAGTTATAAAAAAGGAATTCAAATAGCTTATATCGAATTTAAATATATATACAAAAAAAGGAGGAGTTAAGGTGCCAGCAAATTTAATAAACATAGTAATGCCTATTTCTTTTATAGTAATTTTTTATTTCTTACTTATAAGACCTCAGCAAAAAAAAGATAAGCAATTAAAAGAAATGAGGGGAAGTCTTAAAGTTGGAGACGAAGTCGTTACAATAGGAGGACTTGTTGGAAAGGTATTTAGTGTATCAGAAGAAATGGTTACAGTTGAAGTTGGAGGAGACAGAACTAAACTTCACGTTGAAAAATGGGCTATAGGAAAAGTTAAAAATAAGTAATTTAAAGACCTTCTTGCGAATATAATTTTATAAAAAGCAAGGAGGTGTTTTTTTTGAAGAAAGCTACATATTTTTTAAAAGCTTTAGGTTACTCATATTTAGTAACCATTATACTTGTTCTTATTTATAACTTGGTTTTAACCTATACTTCCGTGTCGGCTTCTACAATACCGCTTATGACATCTATTATAGTAACTTTAAGTATTGCATGTGCAGGTTTTTATATTGGATATAAGAACGGATACAATGGATTTTTATACGGTATATTAGCTGGGGCATTATATGTATTACTCATGATAATTATGTATTTCTTAGCCAAGGAAAACTTTAAATTTGAAATGAATATGTTATATAAAATGCTTCTTAATATATTATCTGGAGGAATAGGTGGAATTATAGGCGTAAATATGAAAAAAGATTGATTTATGGCAGAATTATGATATAATCAATAAGGAATCTTTTTAATAGGAGGGAATACTTATGAAGCACGTAAAAACACTATCAAAAGCAACTTTAAAGAAAAGTGCTGAAAAAGGTGGATGTGGAGAATGTCAAACTTCATGCCAATCAGCTTGTAAAACTTCTTGTACAGTAGCGAATCAAGAATGTGAAAGATAATTATACATATTTTAGCAGCATAACTTCTTTTGAAGGTATGCTGCTTTTTCCTTTTTAGTCTATAAGAAAATTATATGATTTTTTCATAGATAATATTGATTAAACAGATGAATTAACAACTATTTTGAGCAAGACTTATTACGAATATAAGTCAATGGTAGCATTAGACGAATTTTTTAATAATCAGTGTTTTGGATGATGTTGATTAATTATTAAAAGTTTGGTAATATGAAAGATAGGCATTTTACTTAGGAGGTTCATATAGATGGGTATGATACATAAATTTTCGTTAAATGGAGTTAATATAGGTTTAGATGTAAATAGTGGCGCAGTTCACGTTTTAGACAATGAAGCATATGATGTTTTGGATTATTATAAGGACAAGAATATAGATGAGATAGTTGATATTCTAAAGGACAAGTATTCAAAAGAAAAGATAGTTGAAGCATACAATGAAATAAAAACTTTGGAGCAAGAAGGACTTTTATATTCAAATGATGAATATGAATATCATCCGAGTTTTGTAAATAGAAAGCCTGTTGTTAAAGCTTTATGTTTACACATGGCTCATGATTGTAATCTAAAATGTAAATATTGCTTTGCATCTCAAGGCGACTTTGGTGGAGAAAGAAAGCTTATGAGCTATGAAGTAGGTAAAAAATCATTAGACTACTTACTTGAGAACTCAGGAAATAGAAAAAATTTAGAAGTAGACTTCTTTGGTGGAGAACCTTTAATGAACTGGGAAGTAGTAAAAAAACTTGTTGAGTATGGAAATGAAAAAGCTAAAGAAAAAGGCAAGTTATTTAGATTTACTATTACTACTAATGGTGTTTTATTAGATGATGAAAAAATTGAATATATTAACGAGCATATGCACAATGTAGTATTAAGCCTTGATGGAAGAAAAGAAATAAACGATGAAATGAGACCTACTTTAAACAATAAAGGTAGCTATGACCTTATAGTTCCTAAGTTTAAAAAATTAGTAGATAGTAGAGATAAGAGTAAATACTACTATGTAAGGGGAACATTTACTAGAGATAACTTAGATTTCTCAAAAGATGTACTTCATTTTGCAGATTCAGGGTTTGATTTGACATCTGTTGAACCAGTTGTAGATAGTGATGATAACCCATATGCATTAAAAGAAGAAGATATGCCTAAAATATTTGAAGAATATGAAAAATTGGCAGTAGAATATGCAGATAGAAAAATAAAAGGTGACAATTTTACATTTTTCCACTATATGATAGATTTAGATCAAGGTCCTTGTGTTATTAAAAGGCTTACTGGATGTGGTGCAGGATGTGAATACATGGCTGTAACACCAGAAGGAGATTTATATCCTTGTCATCAATTTGTTGGAAATGAAGACTTTAAACTAGGTAATATACTAGATGAAAATTTAAGCATACCTAGGGATATACAGCTTGAATTCCAGAATGCACATGTATATGCTAAAGAAGAATGTAGAAACTGTTGGGCTAAATTCTACTGTTCAGGTGGATGTCATGCTAATGCATATAACTTTAATAATGACATATTAAAGCCTTATGAATTAGGGTGTAAGATGCAAAGAAAGCGTACAGAATGTGCGATTATGATTAAAGCTAAAATTATGTTGGAGGGAAGCAAAGATGATTAAGGAGTATGATGGGAAAAAACCTGAAATTCCTCATAGTTGTTTCATAGCTGAAAGTGCAGATGTTATAGGAAAAGTAAAAATGGGAAAGAATACAAATGTGTGGTATAACTGTGTATTAAGAGGCGATGAAAATGAGATAATGATAGGTGAAAACACAAATATACAGGATGGCACTGTAGTGCACATAAGTAAAGAAAACAGAACAGAAATAGGAAACTATGTTACAATTGGACATAAAGCAACTATACATGCTTGTAAAATAGGTAATTATAGTTTGATGGGTATGGGGGCTATAATATTAGATGGAGCTGAAATAGGAGATTATACATTAATTGGAGCAGGAAGTTTAGTTCCTCCTAATAAAAAAATTCCATCAGGTGTACTTGCGTATGGAAACCCTATTAAGGTTATAAGGGAATTGACTCAAGAAGAAAGAAATTCCTTAGAAAAATCTGCAATAGACTATGTAGAATATGCTAAAAAGCACAAATAGGTTTGGGGGTACATTTATGAAACTTAAAAATTTATCAAAATTCATTAGTTTGTTTATTATTATTGTATTTTTTGCTTATGCGGCAATAAGTGGAGTGAACATAGGTAAATTTAATATTGATCCTATGCAAGATTCAATAAAACAAGGATTGGATTTACAGGGTGGAGTGTTCGTGGTTTACGAAGCTCAAACTGATGCAACAGGAGAAGAACTTAATAAAATTCTAGATCAAACTATAGAGGTATTTAGAAAACGTATAGATGGAATGGGAGTTTCTGAACCTGTTATAGTTAAAGAAGGAGAAAAAAGGATAAGAATAGAGCTTCCAGGTGTTAAAAATGCCAAAGATGCAATGGATGCTATAGGAAAAACAGCGCAACTTAAATTTATGAAAGAAGATGGAACCGTAGTTGTAACTGGTAAAGAAGTTAAAACTTCAGAGGTTAAATTTGATTCAAAAACTAATGAACCTATAGTTTCGTTAGAGTTCAATAGCGAAGGAGCTAAGAAGTTTGCAGATGCAACTAGAGAACTTGCACCTACAAACTCTCCGATAGTTATAGTTCTTGATGAAGAAATTATATCAGCTCCAAGGGTTAGCGTAGAAATTCCAGATGGACAGGCTGTAATAAATGGTAACTTTACTGTTGAAAGTGCTGCAGAACTTTCTAACTTGATAAGAGCCGGAGCACTTCCTGTAGAATTTAAAGAAGTTCAAACATCTACTGTTACTGCAAGTCTTGGAGAAGATGCGCTTAACAAGAGTGTAAAAGGAGCTGCTATAGGGATACTTTTAGTAATGCTTTATATGTTATTTTACTATAGACTTCCAGGGTTAATTGCTGATATAGCTCTTACAGCATATATTCTTATAATTATGTATATATACGCACAAATGCAAGTAACACTTACTCTTCCGGGAATAGCTGCACTTATATTATCGGTAGGTATGGCAGTTGATGCGAATGTAATAATATTTGAGAGAATAAAAGAAGAACTTAGAAATGGAAAATCGCTTAGAGCATCTATTGATTCGGGATTTTCAAAGGCACTTGGAACTATAATGGATTCAAATATAACTACATTTATAGCAGGTGTTGTCTTATTTAAATTTGGGACGGGCCCTATAAGAGGATTTGCTCTTACTTTAATAATAGGTATAATAGCATCTTTCTTTACAGCTATAGTTATTACAAAAACATTAATGAAATCATTAGTCCATGCTAATATAATAAAAAACAAAAAGTTTTTTGGAGCTTAGGGGGGAATAATATGAAGATAATAGAAAAAACGAAGTTATGGTTTGGATTATCCCTTGCTATTATGGCTATAGGACTTGTAATAATACTTACAACTGGACTTAACTTTGGAATAGATTTTACAGGTGGAACATTAATGGAGATAAATCTTCATAAAGTTGTTTCAACAGAGGAAATAAGAACTGTAACAGATGAATATGACAAAGATATGACTATAAACTTTGTAGGAGAAAAAAAAGAGACTATTCAGATAAAGACAAAAAAAGATTTTGATTCAGATAAGAGACAAGAGGTATTTAATAAATTTAAAGAAACATATAATTTAGAGGAAACTCAACCTGAAAAGGCAGAGCAATTTGGAGCTACAGTAGGTAAGGAAATAAGAAATAATGCGATTATATCAACTCTAATAGCTGCTGTTGGTATGCTTATATATGTAAGTTTTAGATTCGAATTTTCATATGGGATAGCATCTATAATAGCGCTTGTGCACGATGTTATAATATTAATATGTGCGTATGCTGTATTTAGAGTCCCTGTTAACAGCCCGTTCGTTGCAGCAGTTCTTACTGTTGTTGGATACTCTATAAATGATACAATAGTTGTATTTGATAGAATAAGAGAAAATATGAAGCATGCTAAGAAAAACGATTATGCAAGTATTGCAAATCAAAGTATATCTCAGACTATATCAAGATCTATTAATACATCTCTTACTACATTAGTAGCTATAATATCGCTTTATGTAATAGGAGTTGAGGCTATTAAAGATTTTACACTTCCTTTGATAGTTGGAATGGCTGCTGGAACATATTCATCTATATTCATAGCCAGCCCAGCATGGGTGTTGATTAAGCAAAAGACTAAATTTTAGTATAAGATATTGACATTGAGCCTCGTATTATTTTCAAAATAATATGGGGCTTTTTATTCTTTAGGTAAATAAGAAATAGATTTTAGATGTAGGGCCTACACTTTGAGTGGGTTTAAGGAAAAATATTTTTAAAGATTTTTTTAATGAGAGGTGCTCTTATGATTAAAACAGGCTATAGAAACTTGAAAAGATCTAGCAATATAGTACAAATATTATTGAAGTATGGTTTTAGTTTTGTTGTGGAAAAATTGAAAATAGATGGAATAGCATATAAAATGCCACTAACGCCTAATAAAGAAATACAGAATATGAGTACCGGAGAAAGAGTAAGAAGAGCTATTGAAGAGCTTGGACCCACATTCGTAAAGCTAGGTCAAATAATGAGTACTAGAACTGACATGCTAGACCCAGAGATAATAGAAGAATTATCAAAGCTTCAAAACAACGTCAAAAGTTTTGATATAAAAGAAGCTAGAGACACTTTTGTAAGTGAAATGGGTCTTGAAATTGAAGAAGTTTTTAATGATTTTAATGAAACTCCTATAGGTGCAGCTTCTATAGGGCAGGCTTATGTAGCTAAGCTAAAGGATGGTAAGGATGTAATAGTTAAAATACAAAGACCTAATATAGAAAATATTATAAAATCTGATTTAGAGATGCTTCATCTTATTGGAAAAGTAATAGAAGAATACTATAAGGAAACCGTAGTTGATTTTAGTGAAGCAATAGAAGAATTTTCTGTTACTATAATGAGAGAGCTTGACTATACATTTGAGGCTAGGAACTGTGAAAAGTTTAGAGAAATATTTAAGGATGATAGTCATGTATATATTCCTAAAATATACTGGAATATATCATCTAAAAAAGTTCTTGTAATGGAAAAAATAAATGGAATAAGCGTAAGTGATATAAATTCTATAAAGAGCATGGGATGGGATACTACGGAAATTGCTAATGTAGGAGCTATGTCATTTATGAAGCAGGTATTTTTTTATGGATTTTTTCATGCAGATCCACATCCCGGCAATATATTCGCAATAGACAAGGGCAAAATAGCTTTTATAGACTTTGGAATAGTTGGATTAATAGATAATATAACATTGAATTTTATAACAGATATATTCTTTGCAAGCATAAACAAAGACGTAGATAAAATAATAGATTCGTTAATAGAACTGGACGCTATAAGCGAGAGTACAAATGTACGAAAATTAAGAGAAGAAATAAGCTTTTTTATACACTATTATTACGATATGCCTATTAAGATGATAAATATAACGGAAATATTGAACGAGTTTATGAGATTTAGCAGAAAAAATAAAGTAAAGCTGCCTTCTCAATTTTCACTTTTGGCAAGAGCTATAATAACTCTTGAAGGTACGGCTAAAAAATTAAATCCTGATTTTGCGTTATCTACAATAGTAAAGGACTTTATAAAAGAGTTTTATTTAAACAAGTTTAAGCCGGATAAAGTTCTATTAAAATCGAAATCTTATGTAGAACAAGCACTTACTGATTTTAAAGTCATACCAAGGCAGATAAAGCTTCTTTTGAGACACCTAGAAAAAAATGAAGTTAAATTTACTATAGATGAAATAAAATTTACAAATCTAGAAAAAGAAATAAACAATATGACCAATAAACTAGCTGTGAGTCTTATATTATCGTCTACAATAGTAGGATCATCTATGATTATAACTACAAAGACAGGACCTAGCATAAAAGGGTTTGCTCTTTTGGGTATAATTGGATTTTTAATAGCAACTGTAATGGGGTTGTATTTGACAATATCTATATTAATGTCAAGTAAAAATAAACGATAGATATATTTCCACGGCAATAGATTATTAATTATATAGTTGGGTAAAATATTTAAAACTAAATTATATAGTAAATTTAATAATAGTATTTGTAATAAAACGGAAGCATTGACGAATTTTTTTATAATGAATAGTAAATTATAATACTTTGAATCGCTATAAATATAATTTAAGTTATGAGTTTTAAAAAAAGTCTGCATTTAGAATGTTTAGAATAAAGACTTTTTTATTGATAAAATTGATTTTACAATATATAATATAATTGTTATTTGTGACTTTTTATATCAAGATTTGAATTAAATTTCATTATTATACAGATATAAGTCGCAAAATTAAACTCGATTGTATGGAATATTATAATTTTAATTATAGAGTAGACATAATTATATTGAGTATAAGAGATAGTTTTAGGGAGGAATAAATAATGAATTTACAGGAAACAATAAGAAATATAAAGAATTTTCCAAAAGAAGGAATAGACTTTAAGGATATAACTACATTATTAAAAGATGGAAAAGCTTTCAAATGTGCTGTAGATCAGATAATAGAAGATTTAAAAGATAAAGATGTAGATGTAATAGTAGGACCTGAGGCAAGAGGGTTTTTAATGGGAACACCTGTTGCTTATGGGCTTGGAATAGGTTTTGTACCAGTTAGAAAACCTGGAAAGTTACCTGCTGAGACTGAAAAGTTTGAATATGATTTAGAGTATGGAACTGATGTCCTTGAGATACATAAAGATGCTATAAAGCCGGGACAAAGAGTGGCTATAGTGGACGACCTTCTTGCAACTGGAGGAACTATGGGTGCTGCTGCAAAGCTTATTGAAAAATTAGGTGGAGAAGTAGTTGCTATGGAATTCTTAATAGAATTAGAGTTTTTAAATGGCAGAAAGAAAATAGACAATTATCATATTAACTCTTTAATAACATATTAATAAATCAAATAGTTGGTAGTGCTACCAACTATTTTCATATATAAAGTGAAACTAAATACATAAAGTGAAAATAGGGTGATCTTATGTTAGAAAATTTATTACTAAAAATACAACAGTATAGCCCGAGTAGCGATTTAGATTTAATAATAAAGGCTTATAATTTTGCAGAAAGTGCTCATGAGGGTCAGTATAGAAAATCTGGTGAAAAATATTTTATACATCCTGTAGAAGTTGCTTATATATTAGCTGACTTGGAGATGGACATATATACAATAGCAGCAGGTCTTATGCATGATGTAGTCGAGGATACTCATTATACTTATGATGATATTGCAAAAAGATTTGGAAGAGAAATAGCTGATCTTGTAGAGGGTGTAACTAAGCTTGGACAAATAGAATATAAATCAAAAGAAGAAACTCAAGCTGAAAATCTTAGAAAAATGTTTATGGCTATGGCAAAGGATATAAGAGTTATACTTATAAAACTTGCTGATAGACTTCATAATATGAGAACTCTTAAGTTTATGACTCCTGAAAAAGCTAAGGAAAAAGCAAAAGAAACTGTCGAAATATACTCTCCTATTGCACATAGATTAGGAATATCTAAGATAAAATGGGAACTTGAAGATATAGGGCTTAGATATCTTGATACTCCGGGATATTACGAGCTCGTTGAAAAAGTCGCAAAAAAGAGAAAAGAAAGAGAAGCTTATATAACTAAAGTTATAGATATGCTAGAGGATAGATTTGAAAAATCAAATATAAAATGTGATATATACGGTAGACCTAAACATTTTTATAGTATATATAGAAAGATGCATTATCAAAACAAGAGCTTTGAAGAAATATACGATTTGATGGCTGTAAGAGCGCTTGTTGAAAATGTAAAGGATTGTTACGCAGTGCTTGGAATAGTTCATACTATATGGAAACCTATGCCTGGTAGATTCAAGGACTATATAGCTATGCCAAAGCCTAATATGTATCAATCGCTTCATACAACAGTTGTAGGGCCTGATGGAGAACCTCTTGAGATTCAAATAAGAACTCGAGAGATGCACAAAATAGCCGAATACGGTATTGCAGCTCATTGGAAATATAAGCAAGGAGATACAAATAATCAAGGAAATACAAGTAATCAAGAAGATAATATGGACATAAAGCTTTCATGGCTTAGACAGATGATGGAATGGCAAAAGGATCTAAATGATCCTAAAGAGTTTATGGAAGCCCTTAAAATAGATTTATTCACAAACCAGGTATTCGTATTTACGCCAAAAGGAGATGTTATAGAACTTCCGGCAGGATCTACTCCTATAGATTTTGCATATAGAGTTCATACTGGTGTTGGTAATAGGTGTATTGGAGCAAAGATAGATGGAAGAATAGTTCCACTTGATTATAAACTAAAAAATGGAAATATAGTAGAAATTATAAGATCAGCTCACAGTAATGGTCCTAGTAGAGATTGGATTAATATAGTTAAGACTTCTCATGCTAAAAACAGGATAAGACAGTGGTTTAAAAAAGAAAGAAGAGAAGAAAATATCCAAAGAGGAAGGGAATTACTTGAAAAAGAAGTTAAAAGACAAGGATATGTTTTAAGTGAATTCTTGAGAACTAAGAATATAAATGCAATATCTAAGAAATTTAATCAACCAACTGATGATGATTTATATGCAACTATTGGATATGGTGGTCTTATAGTTTCACAAGTTATGTCAAAATTGAGAGATTTGTATGAAAAAGATAATCAAAAACAAATTATAGATACTAAGATTGAAGAAACTATAAACGAAAAAGAATATAAAAGCAAAAGGAAGACAAGTAGCCAAGGTGTTGTTGTAAAAGATGTTGATAATATATTAGTTAGAATAGCTAAATGCTGTAATCCTCTTCCAGGAGATGATATAATTGGCTATATAACTAAAGGGAGAGGTGTTTCTATTCATAGAAAGGACTGTCCTAATATCAATACAAATAACACTGAGTCAGTTAGTAGATCGATTGAAGTTGAATGGGATTTAAATAAAAAAGTAAGATTTGAAGCTGAAATACAGGTTAAGTCACATGATAGAAGGGGAATCATTACTGAAATAACGCATGTGTTTACGGTAGATAAGATATCTTTGAATGGAATAAATGCTAGAACTAATAAAGATAAACTTGTTAATATGAGTTTATTGCTTGAAATTGATAGTATAAAAGAACTTAATAATTTAATGAAAAAAGTCAAAAATATACCTGGCGTTATAGATGTATATAGGGTTATAAATTAAAGGGGGCTGTTATTATGAGAGCTGTTGTTCAAAGAGTTTCCAACTCAAGTGTTACAGTTGACCAAAATGTAGTTGGAAAGATAGATAAAGGGATTATGGTTTTATTAGGAATAAATGATGATGATAATTCAAAAGATGTAGAATATTTAGTTGATAAGATTGTTAATTTAAGAATATTTGAAGATGAAAATGAAAAAATGAATTTATCTTTATTAGATATAAAAGGAGAACTTTTAGTTGTATCTCAATTTACTCTTTATGGTGATTGTAGAAAAGGGAGAAGACCTAACTTTACAGATGCTGCAAAACCTGATAAGGCTGTGCCTTTATATGAAGAATTTATAGATAAAGCTAAAAAATATGGAATAAAAGTGGAAACAGGTAAGTTTGGGGCTCATATGAAGGTTGATATTATGAATGATGGCCCTGTAACTCTTTTAATAGATTCAAAGAAGAACTTCTAAGGGGGTATTTTTTATGTTTTTAGAGAAAGTAGTGGCTGGGGTATACGGTGTAAACTGTTATATACTAGGTGATGTTGAAACTAAAAAATGTGCAGTAATAGATCCAGGCGGAGCCTGTGATGAAATATTAGATATTATAAAAAATAATCAATTGAATTTAGATTATATAATACTCACTCATGGTCATGCTGACCATATAGGAGCTGTTAAGGAATTAAAAGAAAAAACAGGTGCTAATATATTAGCGCATAGAGAAGAAGAAATAGTATTAACTAATAGTCAAAATAACTTAACATATATGATGGGCGGAAGCATAGAAATTGAGGCTAATAAATATTTAACTGATGGACAAACTATAGAATTAGGAAATCTGAAGCTTCAAATAATCCATACTCCAGGGCATACTCCGGGAGGTATGTGCATAAAGGTAAATGACTTACTGTTTACAGGAGATACATTATTCAGATCATCTATAGGAAGAACGGACCTGTTTGGTGGAGACTATGATAAAATAATAGAATCTGTAAATAGATTATCTGAATTAGATGAGAACTTAAAAGTACTTCCAGGGCATGGACCTGCTAGTACTATAGAGATAGAGAAACTGAATAATCCATATATTAAGAGTTAAGAGAAAGGTTAAGGCGAGAAATTAATGCTTAATGTATTTTTAAAGAATCACGACTATAAGTATGAAGTTAGCGAATTGTTGAAATTGTTTACATCTCAATTCAAATTTATAGAAGATGAAGAAATAAAAAACAATATACTAGTTAATGAGGTAGATGTAAAAGACAATTTGATAATATCTAAAACTTATTTTTATCAAAACAATAAACTTGCCCTGCATTATGAAGAAGAAGGTCTGATAGATAAGTTAGACTATGATGATAAAACAATACGAAAAGAAAGTAAAATCATAATAAAAAGAAGTATATTCAAGGTTATGAGCAAGATATATAAATCATTCGTTCCATGGGGAATTTTAACAGGTATTAGACCTACTAAAATAGTACACGAGCTTATGGATGAGAATAAATCTAAAAAAGATATAGAGGATATACTAAAAAAGAAATATCAAATGGATAAAAGTAAGGTAGATCTTGCATACAATATAGCGTGTGTTGAAAGAAAGTTTGTATATCCTATAGATGAGAGTAAAATAGCCTTGTATATAAGTATACCGTTTTGTCCAACAAGATGTGTGTACTGCTCTTTTCCTTCAAATACCTTAAAGCAATGGGGTCATCTTAAGAAAGAATACTTGAATTGCCTTATAAAAGAGATAAAAGGAGTATCTGATCTAGTTAAAAAGACTAATAAAGAAATCGAGACTGTATATATAGGTGGAGGAACACCTACTACTCTTGAAGCAGACGAACTTTCTTTACTGATAGATTCTTTATATGAAAATTTTGATCTTTCTAAAATGAAGGAATTTACGGTTGAAGCTGGAAGAGTAGATACTATAACAAAAGAAAAACTAAAAGTACTTAAAGAAAAGTCGGTTTCAAGAATAAGTATTAATCCTCAGACTATGAATAATGAAACTTTAAAAGAAATAGGAAGAACTCATAATGTAGAAGATATCAAAAATTGTTTTAATATAGCTAGAGAACTGGGGTTTGATAATATAAATATGGATATTATTTTAGGACTTCCAAAAGAAACTCCTAAAATGGTTGAAAATACTTTAAAGGAAATATCAAAATTAGACCCTGAAAGCTTGACTGTACATACTATGGCAATAAAAAGAGCTTCAACACTTAATGAAAATATAGATGATTACGAATTTAGCCATTATATGGATATGGTCAAGATGATAGACATATCTATGGAATATGCTTATAAAATGAATCTTATACCGTATTACATGTACAGACAAAAACATATGCTTGGAAATCTTGAAAATATAGGATATGCTAAGAAGGGATTTGAATGTATATACAACATCCAAATAATGGAAGAAAAACAGACTATATACGCTCTAGGAGCAGGAGCTAATTCTAAGGTAGTATATATAGATGAAAATAGAATTGAGCGAGTTGCTAATGTCAAAAATATAGAGCACTATATAAATAGAGTGGATGAAATGATTAAGAGAAAAGAAGAGGAGGTTTTAAAAGATGCCGATTAAAGCACCGAGAGGAACTAAAGATATATTACCTAAGGACTCTTATAAATGGACTTATGTAGAAAATTTATTTAGAGAGGTATGTTCTTTGTTTGGATATAATGAAATAAGAACCCCTGTATTTGAAAGTACAGATCTTTTCAAACGAGGAGTTGGAGAGACTACTGATATAGTTCAAAAGGAAATGTATTCATTCCAAGATAATGGAGGAAGAGACATAACTTTAAAACCAGAAGGAACAGCTGGCGCTGTTAGAGCTTTCATTGAAAATAAGCTTTATGCAGACGCACAACCTTCGAAGTTATTTTATATAACTCCATGTTTTAGATACGAAAGACCACAAGCTGGAAGAATGAGACAGTTCCATCAATTTGGAATTGAAGCATTTGGAAGTGAATCAGCTTCTATAGATGCTGAAGTTATGGCTCTTGCTATAGAGTTTTTCAAAAGAGTAGGACTTGAAAAATTAGAACTTAGAATAAACTCTGTTGGTTGTCCTAAGTGTAGAAATGAATATAATACTAAATTAAGAGCTTATCTTAAGGAAAAGATTGATACATTATGTAATACTTGTCAAACTAGATACGAAAAGAATCCTCTTAGAATACTTGATTGTAAGAATGAAGATTGCCAAAACGAAATAAAAGATGCGCCTTTAATGATAGATAATATATGTGATGATTGTAAAGATCATTTTGAAAAGGTAAAGGTGTATTTAGATAGCATGGGTATAAACTATGTTGTAGATCCTAAGATAGTTAGAGGACTTGACTATTATACTAAAACTGCTTTTGAAATAATTTCACAAGATATAGGAGCTCAAAGCACTGTATGTGGTGGAGGAAGATATGACGGACTTGTTGAACAGTTAGAGGGTCCAAAAACTCCAGGTATAGGATTTGGTATGGGTATAGAAAGGCTTCTATTAACTCTTGAAAACAACAATATAGAAATACCTAAAGAAGAGGGTATAGATATATTTGTAGTTACAATTGGAGAAAAAGCTGAGGTAGAAAGTTTTAAAATTATAAAGTCTTTAAGAGCAAACAATATATCTTGTGATAAAGATCATGTAGGTAAGAGTGTAAAGGCACAGTTTAAATATTCTGATAAAATTAATGCTAAATACACTATAGTACTTGGTGATGATGAAATAGAAAAAGATTTAGCAACACTTAAAAACATGCAAACATCAGAACAAACAGAGATAAAATTAAGCGAAATAACAGATGTACTAAAAAACATGATTTAAGGGAGGATTACATATGGAAAGCTTAGGCGGATTAAAAAGAACACATTATTGTGGTGACTTAAGAGAGTCTAATATAGGTGAAGAAGTAGTATTAATGGGATGGGTACAAAAGAAAAGAAATTTAGGTGGATTAGTATTCGTAGATTTAAGAGATATAAGAGGAATATGTCAGATAGTATTTGATACTGATGTATCTAAAGAAGCTTTTGAAAAAGCTGAAAAATTAGGATCTGAATACGTTATAGCTATAAAAGGAAAGGTTCTTGAGAGACAATCAAAGAATCCTAATATGCCAACAGGAGATATAGAAATATTTGCAGATCAAATAAGAATCTTAAATAAGTCAGAAACTCCTCCTATCTACATAAAGGATGACGATGAGGTTTCTGAAAATTTAAGACTTAAATACAGATACTTAGATTTAAGAAAGCCGTCTATGCAAAAAAACTTAATTTTAAGACATAAGGTATCTAATATAGTAAGAAATTATTTATCTGATAATAATTTCTTAGAAATTGAGACTCCATTTTTAAATAAACCAACACCAGAAGGAGCTAGAGATTACTTAGTTCCAAGTAGAGTAAATGAAGGAAAGTTCTATGCATTACCTCAATCTCCTCAATTATTTAAGCAACTTTTAATGGTATCTAGTATGGATAGATATTTCCAAATAGTAAAGTGCTTTAGAGATGAAGATCTAAGAGCAGATAGACAACCGGAATTTACTCAAATAGACTGTGAAATGTCTTTTGTTGAGATAGATGACGTAATAGATATAATGGAAAAAATGCTTCAAAAAATATTTAAGGAAATATCGAATGTTGATATACAGCTTCCATTCCCTAGAATGTCGTACAAGGAATCTATGGAAAAATATGGATGCGATAAGCCGGATGTAAGATTTGGATTTGAACTTAAAAACATATCTGATATAGTTAAGGATAGTGGATTTAAAGTATTTAGTTCTACTGTAGAAAATGGGGGAAGTGTTAGAGGTATAAATGTTAAGGGTTATGCTGATAAGTTTACTAGAAAGAATATAACTTCTCTTGAAGATTATGTTAAAACTTATGGAGCTAAGGGACTTGCTTGGATGAAGGTAACAAATGAAGGTGTTACATCTCCAATAGCTAAGTTCTTTGATGAAGAAAAAATGAATTCTATACTAGAAACAATGGAAGCTTCTGAAGGAGATTTATTATTATTCGTAGCGGATAAAGACAAAGTTGTATTTGATTCTCTTGGAAACTTAAGAAATGAAGTAGCTAAGAGACTTGAAATACTTGATAAAAATGAATTTAAGCTTTTATGGGTAACTGAATTCCCATTATTTGAGCATGATGAAGAAGAAGATAGATATGTTGCTATGCACCATCCGTTCACATCTCCAATGGATGAAGATTTAGCTAACTTAGACAATGATAAACTAAATGTAAGAGCTAAAGCTTATGATATAGTATTAAATGGATTTGAAATAGGTGGAGGAAGTATAAGAATATCTAATGAAGATATACAAAAGAAGATGTTCGGCGCATTAGGATTTAGCGAAGAAGAAGCTTATGATAAGTTTGGATTCTTACTTGATGCATTCAAATATGGAACACCACCACACGGAGGAATAGCATTTGGTCTTGATAGACTTGTAATGTTACTTGCTGGAGAAGATAATATAAGACAGGTTATAGCATTTCCTAAAACTCAAAATGCATCTTGTCCTATGACTAATGCACCAGCTGTTGCAGAAGATAAGCAATTAGAAGAACTTAATATAAAAGTTGAGTTAGAAGAAAAATAGAGTGGATTAAAAAGTCTGTCAATAAAATTTGTTGGCAGGCTTTTAATATATAAGGAAATTGTACAATTCTCAATCTATAGGTAATATTGACGAGTGAACTGAAGTAGCAACTATTTTAAGCAACAGAGTCGTAAGACTTGTTGGCGCTATGAGCTATGCGGTAGCATAAAGCGAATTTTTATATACAATTTGACATTTTACTACATACACAAGTATAATGAAGATAAATATACTGGTATAAGGTATCTAAAGGAGAGGTTGGATTGAAAGAAATCATAGAAGAATTTGGCATATTTGCAGTTGTATTTTTGGCTATTTTAATAGTTATAAAATTATTTAAAGGTAATATTGATATGCTATCTTATAGCAATATTACTCTTATATTTGTACTGAGTTTCATAAATATAATATTAAGGCATGTGCTTATTATAGCGAAAGATAAGTACGATATGACCCCTAGGAATTTCGACTTTATAAGAAGAATGACTATGATTGGAATAATTGCTGTTTATTTTTATTTTAAACAATAAGGAGTTGTAAAAGAATGAAGGAGATGGCTGAAAAGACTAAAACAGATAAGGATGCTATAATAAAAAGACTTAGAAGAATAGAAGGTCAAGTAAAGGGCATTCAAAAAATGATAAATGAAGATAAATATTGTGTAGATATACTTATACAGATTGCTGCAATACGTTCTGCAATAGATAAGGTAGGAGGTATAGTACTTGAAAATCATGTAAAAGGGTGTGTAAAAAACACAATTGATAATTCTGATGATATTGGGGAAAAAGATAGAGTTATAGATGAGCTTGTGAATACAATGCTTAAATTTATGAAGTAGGTGAGATTGGTGAGACAAACAGGAGTTGTTATTAGTACTAATGAAAATACAGCTATTTTAAACATGCAAAGACATTCAGCTTGTGCAAGCTGTGGTGGATGTGGAATGGGAAAAGAAGAAAGTAAGGAAATGCAAATAGAGGCAGTAAATAGAGTTGGTGCTAAAAAGGGAGATTTTGTTGAAGTAGATGTAAGTACTCCTAATGTATTGAAGGCCGCTGCTATAGCATATGTAATACCTCTGATAGTTTTGTTTGTTGGAATAGTTATATCAAGCAAAGTATTAACAATTATAAACTACAGTTCTAATGTAGAAACTATGAGTGCTATAATAGGAACTCTTTTAATGAGCGTAGCATTTATGATAATAAAGAAAAATGAACCTAAATTTAGAAAGAGTGAAGAGTATACGCCTGTTATAACTAATATAGTTGAGTAGATAATTATATATTAAGAGGTGCAAATGTGAATTATAATTGTGATATTGTGATATTTACAGCTAGGTTTGGAAATGGACATATGTCTGTTACAAATTCTATAAATAGTGCATTGATTAAGAAAAATCCTGATTTAAATATTCAAATTGTAGATTTTTTTGAGCTTGTGTATCCTAATTTTTATGAAATACAGTATAAGGCTTTTGAATTTTCTGTTAAGAATACTCCGAAGCTTTATAAATTGTATTATCAAGCTAATGATAAGTTTAATAAGTTAGAACAGAAGATAGAGCAAAAAGCTGAGGAAAAGGATTTGAGAAATCCATTCAAGCCATTGGTTACTATGCAAAGATTAGATAAATTTCTAAAAGAATTAAACCCTAAGCTGATACTATCTACTTTTCCTACTTGTACAAGGTTTATATCAAGGTATAAGCAAATGATGAGTAAGGATATAACTTTGTGTACATGTCTAACTGATGTAGTAGATAAATACGAGTGGATAGCTCGAAATAATGATATATATTTTGTTCCAACCGATGATATCAAGGATAGCTTGATGTCAAAAGGAATAGATTCAAAGAAACTTATAGTAACAGGAATACCTGTAAGACAAGAATTTTATATGGATTTGGACTGTAGCATTGTAGAAAAAATACTGGATATAGATATAAAACAGGATGATTTTGTTATATTGTTAATGGGTGGCGGAATGGGTGTTTTACCTGAGGATGAAGAATTTTATGAATGGCTTAGTAAGTTTGAACCATTTAAGGTTATAATTGTTACAGGTAATAATAAACAAATATACAATAAGTTAAAAAAGTTTAATAAAAAGATTAATATTAATGTTTTAGGATATTGTAAGTTTATACCTGAGCTTATGAAAAAGTCTAATGTTATAGTAACAAAGCCAGGTGGTATAACTTTATTTGAATCTATAGCGTCAAAGCTTCCTCTTATAGTATTTAATACAGATCTAGGTCAAGAAATAGAAAATGCAAAGTATATAAAAAATAAGGGAATAGGGTATGTTGAAGATTCAAAAGAAGGATTGAAAGAGAGATTAGTTGAGCTTTATATAAATAAAAAGCAGCATAAAAATGTAGTGTATAATATTGAAAAAGCTTCTAAAAATATGAATATAGATATGTTGGTAGATACTTTAATTGAAGAAACAAAAAAATGCTGATTAATATTAATCAGCATTTTTTATTTATTTTTTTAAACAGTTTTGCAGTAGATGAAACTAATACTATACCTATTGCTATTGATCCAGCTACAAATATAGTATCACTACCAGTTTTAGCTGCGCTATAAAAATCGTTATTTATAATGTCTAGCATCGTCAAGTACATACCATAACCTGGAACTAGAGGAACGATACCTGGTATTATGAATACTGTAACGGGTTTTCTATTTATTCTTGCAAATATTTCTCCTAATAAACCTATTACAGTGGCTGCTATAAAACTTGATAAAGAAGCTGAATTAGTTACAGTATTCAAATAAGTGTATAATGTCCAACCAATACTTCCTGTAAGAGATGCATATAAAAGGTCTTTTTTAGTGACATTAAAAAATATACAAAATCCTATTGTAGCTAAAAATGAGTAAATAAAGTGAAGATATAAGCTCATTAGAATGCACCTCCAAACCAGTAAACCCATAGCTGGAATACTATACCTATTCCAACAGCTATACATATAGCTATGAATAGGGCCTCAAATATTTTTGTAAGACCGCCTATTAAATCTCCTGATATAAAGTCTCTTAGACCGTTTGTGAATGATACTCCAGGAACTAGAGGCATTATAGATCCGACTATTATCATATCAAGACTTTTTCCTATTCCTATTAGAGTAAATAGTATACCGAGTACTCCTATGGTAGATGATGCTACAATCGTTGATAAAAATGAAGTATCACTTATTTCATCTATTTTATCTGCTATAAATATTGATATCATTGATATAATAAAGGCGGACAGAAAATCTAGAAACTGGCCTCCAAACATAAGTGAAAAAAAACCACCTATAAATCCTGTAAATAAAATTCTTACAGGAACGGAATATTTATCTGAATTGTCTATTTTTTTTAATGCAGATAATGCCTCTGGAACTCTCATATTAGAGTTTACATAGTCTCTTGAGAAGTTATTTACCATAGACACTTTGTGGAGATTTAAACTTCTATTTTTTATTCTTTTAATAAAACTTATACCATCCATCCTATCGTCTGATACAAATATTCCTGTCGGTGTTACGAATGCATTTACATGATTCATATTTTTTGACATACATATTCTAGTTATAGTATCTTCAACCCTGTATATTTCTGCTCCATTTTTAAGCATTATTTCTCCAGCGTAAAGAGCTATTCGTAGTATTCCCTTTTTTTCTGTTACTGTCATAATACTCACCCCTTATGAAAAAATACATACTAAAGAATTATATCAAAATTCTATTATAAAATGTTTAAAAATATAAAAAAAGTATAAAAATAAAAGGAGTATTGAAAACTATATTTAAATATAATTTAAAGAAACAAAATAATGTTAAGGGGGAATAAAATATGAATTTTGATAATCTAATAAAAGAGGACAAGCAGGTTTATGAAGCTTTAGCAAATGAAATTGATAGACAAAATAGAAATATAGAACTTATAGCATCAGAAAACTCGGTATCTTTAGCTGTTATGGAGGCTATGGGGAGTCATCTTACAAACAAGTACGCAGAAGGATATCCTGGTAAGAGGTATTATGGTGGATGCGAGCATATAGACGTTATAGAAAATCTTGCTATAGACAGACTTAAAGAAATATTTGGAGCAGATCATGCTAATGTACAACCACATTCAGGAGCAAATGCAAACTTAGGAGTTTATTTTGCTATATTAAAGCCAGGAGACAAGGTTATGGGTATGAATCTATCTCAAGGTGGTCACTTAACTCATGGCTCACCTGTAAATATATCTGGAAATTATTATGATTTCACAGAATACGGTGTTTGTAAAAAGAATGGAACAATAGACTATGATAATGTTAGAAAAAAAGCACATGAAGTAAAGCCAAAACTTATAGTAGCTGGAGCGAGTGCATATCCAAGAGAAATAGATTTTAAAAAGTTTAAGGAAATTGCTGATGAGGTTGGGGCTATGTTAATGGTTGATATGGCTCATATAGCTGGACTTGTTGCTGCAGGACTGCATCAAAATCCATGTGATGTTGCTGATTTTGTAACTACTACTACTCATAAAACTTTAAGAGGACCAAGAGGAGGAGTTATACTTTGTAAGAGTGAATATGCAAAGGCAATTGATAAAGCAATATTCCCTGGTATTCAAGGTGGACCTTTAGAGCATGTTGTAGCTGCTAAGGCAGTAAGTTTTAAAGAGGCTCTACAAGATGACTTTAAGGACTACCAAAGACAAATAGTTAAAAATTGTAAAAAACTAGCCGATGAACTAATGGAAAGAGGATTTAATTTAGTTACAGGTGGAACTGATAACCATCTTATTCTTTTAGATCTTAGAAATAAGAATATAACTGGAAAAGAAGCAGAAAAAATACTTGATGAGGCTCATATAACGGTTAATAAAAATGCTATACCTTTTGATCCAGAGAGCCCTTTTGTAACAAGTGGAATAAGAATAGGAACTCCTGCTATCACAACTAGAGGTATGAAGGAAGATGAAATGAAGGTTATAGCTGATGCTATAGATCTTTGCATAACTCATAGAGAAGTTGAAAAAGCTGGAGAAATTATAAAAAATCTTACTAATGAATTTGTCTTATATTAGAATAATATGTAGATCGTTTATAAATTAACTTAAAAATTTGAATTGCATTAATTTTGTGTGAATTATATGATATATATATACAAATATACACATTTAAGTTTCAGATTTTGGGGGATTGAGATATGAATACTAAAGATTATATGAAGTTAATGCAAAATATTTTGCACTATATAGAAGACGGAATTCATGTTATCGATAATGAGGGAAATACTGTTGTGTATAATAAAGCCATGGCAGAACTAGAGCAAATGAAAGAAACCGATGTACTAAACAAAAATTTGCTAGATATATTCAATGGATTAGATGAAGAAACTAGTACTCTTTTAAAAGTGCTAAAGAGTGGAATCGTTATAAAAGACAAAAAACAAACTTACCTAAATAAATATAAAAACGAAATTACTACTGTAAATACTACAATGCCAATAACTGAGAATGGGAAAACACTAGGAGCTATTGAAATATCAAAGGATATAACAAAAATGAAAGAACTTTCAGACGAAATATTGACACTTCATAGAGAAAAATCAAATCCAAAAAAAATAATTCAGAATAAGATTAAAAAGTATACATTCGAAAACATAATAGGTGAGAGTGAAAGCTTTAAAAAGGCTGTATCTTTAGCTAAAAAAGCATCTAAAACTCCAGCTCCTGTTTTTATATATGGAGAAACTGGAACTGGAAAAGAACTTTTCAGTCAAAGCATACATTATGAAGGTATAAGAAAAAATAAGCCTTTTATAGCTCAAAACTGTGCAGCTCTTCCTGAAAGCCTACTTGAAGGAATTTTGTTTGGAACAGAAAAAGGTGGGTTTACAGGGGCCGTAAGTAGACCAGGATTATTTGAGCAGGCTAATAAAGGAACTTTACTATTAGATGAGATAAATTCCATGCCGGTAGAGCTTCAAGCGAAACTTTTGAGAGTTTTACAAGAAGGCTATATAAGGAGAATTGGTGGTATGAAGGATATTCCTATAGATGTAAGAATAATAGCTACCACTAATGAAGCACCCACGAAACTTTTAAAAGAAAACAAGCTTAGAAAAGATCTCTACTATAGACTTAATGTGATATCTATATACATTCCTTCTTTGAATGAAAGAGAAGATGATATAATACTTCTAGCCGATTACTTTATAAAAAAGTACAATAACAAATTAAGTAAAAATGTAAAATACATAAATAAAAAAGCTAGAAAGGTACTATTAAATCATAGGTGGCATGGAAACATAAGAGAGCTTGAAAATACTATATATTCTGCTATTAGCATGATCGATTACGAAGATAATATTCAAATTGAGCATTTAAATATTAATATTAACGAATCTAAGAAAATACAAAACAATATAGATACATCTAATGAAAAATGCTTAGATGAATTGTTAAAAGAGATTGAAGTTGATTTTATAACAAGAGCTCTAATAAACAATAAAAAAAATATTACAAAATCAGCTGAACAGCTCGGGATAAAAAGGCAGACTCTTCAGCATAAAATTAAGAAATATAATATTTAGGAAAGCAAATATATTTGCATCAAAGTGCAAATATATTTGCTTTTTTTTTATTTGAAAAATCTATTTCGCATATAAAAATTAAACTTTATATTTGTTAAAAAAAGAACGATTATTCTGAAAGTTATGAAAAGACTGAAGCTAGGCAAAGTTGAAATTGAATTTTCTGAATATTAAAACAAAGTGGCATGCATGTTGCTATATATATTGGTGCAAGAAATTAGAAGATATGAAAATTTAAGGGGGAAATATAATGGAAAACATTAGAGTTGGTATTTGGGGATTCGGAGCAATGGGAAGTGGAATGGCAAACATGCTATTAAAGAAAGAAGGAGTAGAGATAGTAGCAGTTTGTGATAAACATGAAGCTAGAGTTGGAAAAGATGTATATGAGGTTTTAGGTATTGACAGAAAAGATAGAAAAGAAATAATAATTAAATCTAATGAAGAAGAGGCTTTTACAGAAAAATGTGCAGATGTAGTATTACTTGCTACTGACTCATTTACAAAAGGAGCTTTTGATAAGATAAAATTCGTATTAGAAAGAAAAATGAATGTAATATCTACTGCAGAGGAGATGGCGTATCCAGATGCACAAGAGCCAGAACTTGCTAGAAAAATAGATGAAATAGCTAAAGAAAATCATGTTTCTGTGCTTGGAACAGGAATTAATCCGGGATTTGTACTTGATTTATTAATACTTGCACTTACAGGAACTTGTGAAAGTGTAGATCATATAAAAGCATCAAGAGTAAATGATTTATCTCCATTTGGTCATGCTGTTATGGTAGAGCAAGGTGTTGGAGTTACTCCTGATGAGTTCGAAAAAGGAGTTAAGGATGGATCAATAGCAGGACATGTAGGATTCCCAGAATCTATAAAGATGATTACAGATGGAATCGGGTGGGATTTAGAAAAGGTAGATCAAACAAGACAATCAATAGTATCTAATGTATATAGACAAAGTAAATATGCAGAGGTTCAAGCTGGAAATGTGGCGGGTTGTAAGCAATGTGGTTACGGATATGTGGATGGAGATGTAAAAGTTGAAATGGAGCATCCACAACAAATACTACCTCACCTTGAAGGTGTTGATACGGGAGATTATGTAGAAATTAAAGGAGTGCCAGATATATCTCTTCAAATAAAGCCAGAAATACCAGGTGGAGTAGGAACTATAGCGATGTGTGTTAATAGTATACCTCACGTTATAAATGCTAATCCTGGACTTAAGACTATGCTTGATATACCTGTACCAAGAGCTATTATGGGAGACATGAGAAAAATGATTGAAGTAAAAAAAGAATGTGAATGTGGTTGCTGTTAGGGGTGAGTTAAATGAACGCTAAAAAGGGAGACTGGGTTTTAATTTATAATGTGATATTAAATTCAGATCAAAGAGCACCACAGGTTCCAGATGATACTAAGAAAGTACCTCTTGAAATGTGGGTAAAAGGATTTTTAAATCATGATGCAGTTATAAATGATGAAGTTGAAATAACTACTATAACTGAAAGAATAGTTAAGGGTAAACTCATAGAAATAAATCCATACTACAGGCATGATTATGGAAAGTGTGTTCCTGAACTTTTACAAATAGGTCTTCAGCTAAAAGGCATTTTATTTGGAGGTGAAGACTGTGAGTAAAGATATGAGCTATTTAGGCGTAATGTCTAGAAAAAATGAAATAATGAAAAATGCTGTTGGAATAGATTATGAATTATTTGAATCAGGGACTGCTGAGTTTAACTATGAAAAAATGATGAGAGAAACAGGCTATACTTTGGATGAAATGCAAAGTATTCAAAAGGATGTGGCGATATGCAATACTCCTTTGATAGAGCTTAAAAATATAACTGAGCTTACTAGAAAATGTGCACCAAAAGGAAAAGGAGCAAGAATATTTATAAAGGATGAAGCATCTAGTCCATCTGGAAGCTTTAAAGCAAGACGTGCTGCAAATGCTGTATATCATGCTAAAAAACTAGGATATAAGGGTGTAATTGCTGCAACTAGTGGTAATTATGGAGCTGCCGTTGCATCGCAAGCTGCAATGCAAGGACTTAAATGTATTATAGTTCAAGAATGTTATGATAGTCAGGGAAAAGGCCAACCAGAGATTATAGAAAAAGCTAGAAAATGTGAGGCATATGGTGCAGAGGTTATTCAGTTAAGTGTAGGGCCTGAACTATTCTATACATTCTTAAGACTTTTAGAGGAAACAGGATATTTTAATGCATCTTTATATACTCCTTTTGGAATTGCAGGAGTCGAAACTTTAGGATATGAAATAAGTATGCAATTTAGAGAAAAAGAAGGAAGAGATCCTGATGTTGTAGTTTGTACCAATGCAGGTGGAGGCAATTTAACTGGTACAGCAAGAGGGCTTATTAAAGCCGGAGCCTTTGATACTAAAGTTGTAGGAGCTAGTGTTAACTTAAAAGGTCTACATATGGCATCTGATACTCAATTTAATAAAAAGTCGTTTACAACAGGACATACTGGATTTGGAATACCGTTTTGTACTAATCCAGATAGATCAGATGTTCCAAGATCTGCTGGAAGACCACTTAGATATATGGATAGATATGTAACTGTGAGTCAAGGAGAGGTATTTTATATGACAGAAGCCTTAGCTCAGCTTGAGGGTCTTGAAAGAGGCCCAGCTGGAAATACATCACTTGCGGCTGCATTTTGTATAGCTCAAGAAATGGATGAGGATAAGATAATCGTTGTTCAAGAGACTGAATACACAGGTGCAGGGAAGCATATTCAACCACAGCTTGCATTTGCAAGAGAAAATGGTATAGATATAAGGTTTGGAAATCCAGAGGATGAAGTTGCTGGAGAAAGTATAATACTTCCTAGCCATCCATCTATGATTAAGGTGAAAGATCTTGATTTAAATAAAATTAAAAAATCATATATCAAAAATTGTATAGCGAGAATAAAAGGAAATGAAATAAATGAACAAGATTTAGAATTTTTAGCTAAAGATACTAAGTCTAGTGAAGAATTTGTAAAAGAAGTATTAAAAGAGCTGGGTATTAATTGTTTAAAAGAAAATTTGGGGGTGTAAATTTTGAAAAGAGCAGATGATTTTAATGAAAGAAGAGTACATTTGGCTAACTTGTCAGATCAGGAACTATACGATAGATTTTGGGAACTTGCTGGAAAAATAGTAGATCCATTACTAGATCTTGGTAAAAAGAATACAACTCCATCGGTAGAAAGATCTGTTCTTCTTAGAATGGGATTTTCAAGCCTTGAAGCTAAGCCTTTAGTTGATGGTGCTATGGATAGAAATCTTATGAGAAAGGGAGTTGGACACATAGTGTATAGAGTAGCTAAAGATAAAAATATATCTATTAGAGAAGCTGGTCTTAGTATGATAGAGGGCAAGTATTGGGATTATGCTCTTGAGGTATTTGGGAAAGACAAGGCTGCTGCTACTTTATAGATATTAAAAGGGGGGAAAGAAAAAATATGAAAAAATTAGATGTTAATGAAAAATTAGATATAAGAAATATACTTGATGATTTAGAAAATTATAGACCTAAAAGAAGAGGTTGGACTTGGAGAGAAAATAAAGAAATAGAAATGGGAGGCCATAAGTATTCAGATTGTTCACCTGCTCTTAAAAATTCAATAGGAATACCAGCTGCTGTTAGGTACTTTGAAAATTTAGATCCTCAACCTAAAGAAGTTATAACTACAGAGATTGCTTCTGGTAGATTTGAGGATGATATAAGAAGAATGAGAATGGCTGCATGGCATGGAGCAGATCATTTAATGGTTATTAGAACGGCTGGTCAATCTCATTATGATGGTTTAATAGAAGGATCGCCTCAAGGTATAGGAGGTATTCCTGTTACAAGAAAGCAAGTTAGAGCTCAAAGAAAAGCTGTTGATTTAATAGAAGAAGAAGTAGGGAGACCTATAAACTACCATTCTTATGTATCAGGAGTAGCTGGTCCTGATATAGCTGTAATGTTTGCAGAAGAGGGAGTTAACGGGGCTCATCAAGATCCACAATACAACGTATTATATAGAAATATAAACATGATAAGATCTTATATTGATGCTGCTGAATCTAAGAAGATTATGGTTTGGGCAGATATAGCTCAAATAGATGGTGCTCACAATGCAAATGCAACTGCAAGAGATGCTTGGAAGGTTATGCCAGAGCTTATGGTACAACATGCTCTAAACTCTATATTCTCACATAAAGTAGGTATGAAAAAAGAAGATATATGTTTATCAACTGTACCTCCATCAGCAGCTCCAGTTCCATGTATTAAGTATGATTTACCTTATGCTGTTGCTTTAAGAGATTTGTTTGATGAGTATAGAATGAGAGCTCAACAAAATACTAAGTATGTTACATCTTCTTCAAGAGAGGCTACTGTGACTCATGTTATGAATATGATGATATCTAAGCTTACTAGAGCGGATATTCAATCTACTATAACTCCTGATGAGGGAAGAAATGTGCCATGGCATATGTACAACATAGAAGCATGTGATACAGCTAAGCAAACCCTAGTAGGTCTTGATGGATTACTTGAGATGGTTGAACTTAAAAGGGATGGATACTTAGGAGATACAGTTAGAGAATTGAAAGAAAGAGCTATTTTATATATGGAAGAAATGCTTGAAGTTGGAGGATACTTTGAAGCAGTAGAAAAAGGATTTTTTGTAGACTCTGGAATGTATCCTGAGAGAAATGGAGATGGAATAGCTAGAAAAATAAACGGTGGAATAGGTGCAGGATATGTATTCGAAAGAGATGAAGATTATATGGCTCCTGTAACTGCACACTTTGGATACAATAACGTTGCTCAATATGATGAGAGCGCTGTAGATAATCCATCTTCGTTAATTGGTGGATGTACGTTTGAAGATCCTGACAAAATAGTTTATATAGATGAGCTTGATGAAAATGATAACGTATTCAGCCGTCTAGATGAAAGTGAAAAGTATAGAAATTCAAACTTTGTTAAACCTGAAGTAGAATGGCTTGCTGATGGAACTGTTCAAGTTGAATTATTCCTTCCAACTAGCAGCAGAGTAGCTGAATTTGCAGCTGTTGAATTTGCTAAGAAGATGAATCTTATTGACCCTGAGGTTATACATGTTGAAATGATGCACCCATCAGAGGGAACAAGAGTACAAGTAAAAGGTAAATTAGATGCTGATGTTGATATAAGTAAGCTTGAAATACCACCAGAGCCTGAACTTATGAGTGATGAAGAGCTTTGGAGTGAGATAGAAAAAAGACCTATGAAGGTAGTTGCTGCAACTGTTGGAGAAGATGAGCATTCAGTTGGTCTTCGTGAGGTTATAGATATTAAACATGGTGGAATAGAGAAATGGGGAATTGAAGTTGAATACTTAGGAACTTCTTGCCCAATAGAAAAACTTGTAGATGCTGCAATAGAGTTAAATGCAGATGCAGTACTTGCATCAACTATAATAAGTCACGATGATATTCACTATAAGAATATGAAGAGGCTTCATGAATATGCAGTAGAAAAAGGAGTAAGAGATAAAATTATGATAGCTTGTGGAGGAACTCAAGTTACTCCTGAAATAGCAGTTAAACAAGGTGTAGATGCTGGATTTGGAAAGACTGATAGAGGAATACACGTAGCTACATTCCTTGTAAATAAGAGAAAAGAAAAATTAGCTGAAGCTTAAAATATTTGAATGATTAAGTTGTGCGAAGTACTTCGCACAACTTAATTAATTATATTAAAGGGGGGAAACGTGTGAAAATAGATGTTTTAGTAGCTGAAATAGGTAGTACAACTACTGTTGTAAATGCATTTAATGATATAAACACAGATAACCCTAAATTCATAGGACAAGGTCAAGCACCTACTTCGGTTCTTGAAGGTGATGTAAGGATTGGATTAAATGGAGCAATAGATAGTCTTGCTAAAAGCTTAGGTGAAGGTAAGATTGAATATGAAGAGATGCTTGCTACATCTAGTGCAGCTGGTGGACTTAAGATGACTGTACATGGTCTAGTATATGATATGACTGCAAAGGCTGCAAAGGAAGCAGCTCTTGGAGCAGGAGCTATTGTACATAATGTTACAGCAGGAAGGCTTAGAAGAACCGATTTAAAGAAAATAAAAGAATCTAGACCAAATATTATATTAATAGCTGGCGGTGTAGATTTTGGAGAAAGAGATACTGCAATTTACAATGCAGAACTTATAGCAAATATGAATCTTAATATACCTATTATTTATGCTGGAAATATAGAAAATCAAGAAGAGATCAAACTAATATTTGAAGATATGAAATCAAAATTATATATAGTCGATAACGTATATCCTAAGATAGATTTATTAAATGTAGATCCAACAAGAAAAGTAATACAGGATGCTTTTGAAGACCATATAATACATGCGCCTGGAATGGAACATGTTAGAGAAGTTGTAAATGGACCTATTATACCAACACCTGGTTCTGTAATGGAGAGTGCAAAACTACTTTATGAAGAAATAGGAGATTTAATAGTGTTCGATGTAGGAGGGGCAACAACAGATTTACATTCAGTTACAGATGGAAGTGACAAGATAAGTAGAATACTTTTAAGCCCGGAGCCTTTAGCAAAAAGAACTGTAGAAGGTGATTTGGGAGTATATATAAATATGAAAAATATAGTTGAGTTAATAGGTAATGATAAATTATCTAAAGAATTGGGAATGGATATACAAGGTTTAATAGATAACCATCTTCCTATACCAAAAACTAAAGATCAAATAAAGTTTGTTGAAAGATTAGCTCAAGAAGCTACATTAAGAGCATGTGAAAGACATGCTGGTATAGTTAGAGATTTATATGGTGCAGGAGGCAGAACATCTATAGCTGAAGGAAAGGACTTAACAGAAGTTAAGTATATAGTAGGAACAGGTGGAGCTTTGACTAGGTTACCTCTAAGAATTGACATAATGAAGTCAATAGCAAAATCAAATACAACAAAGACAAAGTTGTTTCCATCAGAGGAAGCTGAGATACTTGTTGATAATGATTATATTATGGCCTCTTTAGGAGTTTTATCAAAGAGACATCCTAAATCGGCTTTACTTCTTATGAAAAAGAGTTTAGGTATATAGGGGGGATAGTATTGTATCCGAGAATAGAGATAGATCTTGACAAATTAAAGCATAATGCAAGTTTGCTTAGTAAAAAATGTAGGGAACATAATATAGAAACGGCTGTAGTTACAAAAGTATATTGTGCTTTTCCTGAGATTGTAGATTATCTAAAAGACAGTGGAGTTAAATATATAGCAGATTCGAGAATAAAAAATTTAAAAAAACTTGATAATATAGAACTTGAAAAAATACTTATAAGAATACCTATGCTTACAGAAATTGAAGATGTAGTAAGGTATTCTGATATAAGTCTTAACTCTGAACTTGAAGTTATAGAAAAGATAGATGAAACTTGTGCAAGACTAAATAAGAAGCACAAAATAGCTTTAATGGTAGACCTTGGGGATTTAAGAGAGGGTTATTTTAAAGAAGAAGAATTATTTGAAGTTGTAGGAAAGATTTTAAAGTTTGAAAATATAGAATTTGTTGGAATTGGAACTAATTTAACATGCTATGGTGCTGTAATACCTTCAAAGAAAAATTTAGGAAGGTTATGTGAGCTTGGAGAAAGGATAGAAGAAAAATTCGATATTAAACTATCTTTCATATCTGGAGGAAATTCAAGTTCATTACATCTACTAGATAAAGATGAGATGCCTGATAAAGTTACTAACTTAAGACTTGGGGAAGCTATAGCTCTTGGAAAAGAGTCAGCTTATTCTCAAGATATAAAAGGAGCTTACCAAGATGCATTTAAGCTAGTATGTGAGATTGTAGAGCTTAAAGAAAAACCATCTATTCCAATCGGAGAGATAGGAGTAGATGCATTTGGAAATAAGCCATATTATGAAGATAAGGGAATTAGAAAAAGAGCTATAGTAGGAATAGGAAAGCAAGATATTAATTTAGATGGAATGAGTACAGTTGATCCAAAACAAGAAATATTAGGAGCAAGCTCAGATCATTTAATAGTTGATGTTACAGACAGTGAGAAAGATTATAAGGTAGGAGATACTATAGAATTTAATCTTGAGTACGGAGCATTAATGGCAGCTAATACTAGTGAATATGTTAATAAGATATTTAAGTGTGAAGAAAAATTAGCAGAGAATGTATAAAAATATAATATATAGTGGTTAAGAGAAAAATGATGCTTATTAAAATACCGCTACTTAGTTAATGTTTTAATAAAACTAAAGATTACGCCTTATGAAATATCCTAAAACTTTTAAACTCCCTAGAGTCAAACAAAAAAGCTTTTTAACGGATGTTTCAAAGACTCAATCTGAGTTTTATAGTAAAACATTAACAAAGAAGTAGCTAACATTTTAATAAGCATCATTTTTGTTTTGAGTTATATATATGGGAGTAAGATTTTTATAGATTGATTATATAATCAAAAGGGCTTGTTTACAAAGGAATAACGAAAGAATATAATAAATATGTATTATAAACCTTAAAAGTTAAATTATAACAATTAATTATTAATAGATATAAAGATAAAAAGGGGTGGAATGTATGGCTATAAAAGAAATATTGTTATTAGGAAATAAAAATTTATATGAGATATGTAAAGAAGTTTCAAAAAATGAAATTGATAAGGCTGAAGAAATAGTTAAAGATTTGCATGATACAATGATGGATTTTAGAGAAAAGTATGGGTTTGGAAGAGCAATAGCGGCACCTCAAATTAATGAGCTTTATAGAATAATATATATGAATTTTGATAGTAAATCAATAGCATTAATAAATCCGAGACTTGAGTTTATTGATGATGAGAAATTTGAAATGTGGGATGATTGTATGAGTTATCCAGGACTAGAGGTGAAACTATATAGATATAAAAAGTGCAAAGTTTACTATAAAGACTTGAATTGGAATGATTGTATTTTAGAGCCTACAGGGGACTTGTCAGAATTAATACAACATGAATATGACCACCTTGATGGTATATTGGCTGTTCAAAGGGCAATTGATAACAAGTCGTTTAGAATAAATAAAAATAAAATAGGCTGTTTTTAGAAAGAGAAAGAAAGAGGACTAAATATGAGAAAAAATATAAATTTGACCAAAATTTTTACTGCAATATATGGTATTGAAACTATAATAGCACTATGTATTGCTTACACAGGAATAGACAATTGGATTGCTACTAAATTTATGTGGATATATCTAGGCTGCACTGTACTATATCTAATATATATATTAATCGTAAGTGTTATTAATATAAGAAAGCTATATAGACGAGATTTTAAGAAAAGAGTATTTAGGTTTGCTAAATTTTTTATATTATTTAGTTTAATAAACTGTATTTGCAATTACTTTAAAATATCAAATAGTGGTTTATTAAGTGCAATCTCAATTGCTGTTGGGGGAGCTTTTGCTATTTCTTTTTGGGATGTAGTATTTTTAAAGAAAAAAGAAAAATATAGTTTAGATTATGTATACAAAAAAGATAATATTACATAAATTTAGGTTAAAGACAATTTAATGTAGCGTTAAAATAGTCAACCGCAAGGTTGACTATTTTACTGTTAATTTATTTTTTTAATTCATCTATGAACTCTAGTACTGCTTCTTTTTTAGTGGCCCATGATGTAACTAATCTAATAGCAGAATGGTTATCGTCTATTTTTTTCCAAGTATAAAAGTTAAACTTTTTCTCTAGCCTTTCAATTATTTTATCTTCTAAGACAGGGAAAATTTGATTAGTTGGAGAGTCTATTAAAAACTTACAATTTGCTTCTTTTAAGCCATCCCTTAAAAGATATGCCATTTCATTAGCATGATTAGCAAGCTCAAAAAAAAGGTTATCGCTAAATAATTCTTCAAATTGAATTCCTAAAAGTCTTCCTTTAGCAAGGAGAGCTCCTTTTTGTTTTATATGATATCTAAAATCTTCTTTTAAATTTTCATTTTTTATTACTAAGGCTTCACCAAGAAGGGCTCCGTTTTTAGTTCCGCCAATAAAAAATGCATCTGTAAAATTACACATATCTGATAAGTTTAAATCGGATTTTTGAGCACAAATAGCACAACCTAATCTTGCTCCATCTGCATATAATATAAGGTTATTAGACTTACAAAATTCATTAAGAGCTTTAAGTTCTTCTTTTGTGTATATTGTACCTAGTTCTGTTGGGTTAGAAATATATACAAGTTTTGGTTTTACAACATGTTCATTTAAAGGAGAATTTAATACTTCCTGGATTTTCTCGGGAACTATTTTACCATCGTTTGAATCTATTGTAATCACTTTATGTCCGGTATATTCAATTGCTCCAGTTTCGTTAACTGCAATATGACCTGTATTAGCAGATACACAAGCTTCATGAGGTTTTAAAAAAGCGCTAATTGCTGTAAGGTTTGTTTGAGTTCCTCCAGATATCAGGTGAACATCGATATTTTGATTATGTATTAGATTTTTTATTTTGGAAACTGCACTCTGTGTATGGCGGTCATATCCATATCCTTCTTCTTGAGCCATATTTGATTTTATTAGAGCATTTAAAATTCTTGGATGAGCACCTTCACTATAGTCATTTTTGAAGCTATACATAGTAATCCCCCTTTAGTATTTAAATTTATTGAATTTTCAATTGATTACAGTATAGATAAAAATAGAAGAATTTTCAACTAGTTTTAAATCAAATTAAATAGTAAGTGACAAGATTATTTGATATTATATAATTATAAAATACATAATAAAGAACTTGGAAGGAGAAAATTGGAATGAAAAAGATAGCAATAGGAGCATCATTATTACTTTGCTTAGCTACTGCTTTGACAGGTTGTGCTAATACAGAAGAATCAAAAGAAAGTACACAAGTAGAAAATAACGTTGAAGAAGATAAAAAAGAAGTTAGTGAAAAGATATTTGCTGAATTCACAAAAAAATTAGAATCAAACAATACTATAGAGTTAAAAAAATTTATCTTAGATAATATAGATAAGGCTGATGAAGAAACTGCAGATAAGATGGTTATGAAGTATGAAGTATTATTAAAAGATAATTTCTATAAGTTGTTTGATAAATTTAATTCAATGGAATATTTTAACGCAGTTAACGATACTATGGATGAAAGTTATAAGTTGAACTTAGAATCAATTAAAGACGAAAATATAAAGAAAGAAGTAATGGATGCTGTAGCTTCAGGTTATACATTTGAAATGTTAGAAGGAAGTTATTACTTAGCTATGGATTATTCAATGATTAACGATACTTTTGCTACTTACCTTTCTGAAAGATTAAAACCATATTACGAATTAAAAAAGAAAGAGTTAGAGAACCCTACATTTGTTGAAGAATATGTAAGTATTGACTTTGAAGAAATAAAAGATAGAGCAGTTATGCTTGAAAAAGTTATTAGAGAAAATAAAGATTTTGAAAACAAAGATGATTTAAAAAATATGATGAGATGGTACGTAGAAGCTTTACTAAGAATTGATCACTTCAGCAATGTTGTAGATTATGAAACTGGAAAAGTAGATGATATTGTTAAGAATACATATGAAGAACTTAAAGCAAGCGATCTAAAAATTTTGAAATATGTATCTCAAGAAATGGATAATTTATTGTCTGAATATGAGTATGTGTTAAAGGTAGATGATAAAGAGGCTGCTAAAAAGGTTAATAATTTGAAGTTTAAATTATCTGATGAAGTATCTAAAAAAATTGAAGAATATTATTATTAAAATATATGGGAGTACCTACAAATTAAAGTAGGTACTTTTTTATACACAAGGGATGTAGCGACTAGACGAATTTTTTATGTCTGATATTAATTAAATAGAGGTGCCAAAATGAATAAAACAATTGGAATACTAGCACATGTAGATTCTGGTAAAACTACATTTGCTGAGCAAATTCTGTATCATACCAAAAGTATTAGGCAAAGAGGTAGAGTAGACCATAAAGATGCTTTTTTAGATAGTCATAATATAGAAAAAGAACGAGGAATTACAGTGTTTTCAGACCAAGCATACATGTCTTACAAAGGCTCAAATTATTATTTAATAGATACTCCTGGACACATAGACTTTTCATCAGAAATGGAAAGATCAATTCAAATTATGGATTATGCCATTGTTATTATTAGTGCAGTTGAAGGTATACAGGGTCATACAGAAACTCTGTGGCAGCTACTTAGAAAACATAATGTACCTACTTTTTTCTTCATCAACAAGGTTGATAGAGTTGGTGCAGATGTTGAAGGGGTATTAAAAGAAATTAAATTGAACTTAACAGATGATATTTGTAATATAACAGAGACCTTTAATAAAGATGAAATGAAAGAAGAACTCATAGAATTTATAGCCGAGAGAGATGAAGAACTTCTTGAAAAATATATGGAAGATAGTTTTGAAAAGGGTTTATGGTTAAATAATATGAAAAATATGATAAAGCAAAATAAAATCTTTCCATGTTCTAGTGGTTCTGCTTTGCAAGATATAGGTATAGTTGAATTTTTAGATAAAATACATGAGCTAACATTCACAGATTATTCTGTTGAAGATTCTTTCTCAGCCAGAGTTTATAAAGTACGTCATGAAAATAATGGAACTAAAGTAACTTATATTAAATGTCTGAGTGGAACATTAAAAGTAAGAAATGAGTTAAGTTATAGTGATGAAGAAAACAAAATTTGTGAAAAAGTAACTCAGATAAGAGTTTATAATGGAAATAAATTCAAAACTGTTGAGAAAGTATCAGCAGGGCAAGTTTTTGCAGTAACTGGGCTAACAGTTCCATCAATAGGGGATGGTTTGGGAACTTTGAGAGAAAAATCTAGTTATGAAATAGTGGCAACTTTAAAGTCTAAAGTTATATTTGATTATTCTTTAAATATAAAACATGTATTAAAATGTTTTAGAATTTTGAACTCAGAAGATCCTTCTTTAAATGTTACATGGGAAGAATCTTTACAAGAAATTCACATTAATGTTATGGGAATTATTCAGCTAGAGGTATTAGAACAATTGGTTAAAGAACGATTTGATTTTAGTGTGGTATTTGGAGAACCTGAAATATTATATAAAGAAACCATTGATACAGTAGTAAATGGGTATGGTCATTTCGAACCATTGGGACATTATGCAGAGGTACATCTTAAATTAGAACCTACTAAAAGGAATTATGGTATAGAGTTTGAAAATAACTGTCATACTGATGATCTAACAGTTGGGAACCAAAATTTGATTAGTCATCATATTTATGAAAGAGACCATCATGGAATATTAACAGGTTCATCTATAACAGATATAAAAGTAACTTTGCTGACAGGTAGAGCTCATAACAAGCATACAAGTGGTGGTGACTTTAGAGAAGCTACATATAGAGCTTTAAGACAAGGACTTGAAAAAGCGCAAAATATTTTACTTGAACCTTATTACAACTTTAAAATTAAAGTGGAATTAGATTATTTAGGTAGGGTTTTATCAGATATACAAAAATCATATGGTAGCTTTGATGCACCTAAAACTATAGGGAACAAAGCAATTATATCAGGTAACGTACCAGTAGCTACCTTTATGAACTACAGCACAGAGTTAATTGCCTTTACACAAGGAAAAGCTAGCATGAGTTTGCTGTTTGCTGGTTATGAACGTTGTCATAATGAGGAAGAAGTTATAAAAAGAATTGATTATAAGAAAAATGCTGACTTTGACTATACATCATCATCTATTTTTTGCTCAAAAGGACAAGCCTATACAGTTACTTGGGATAAATCAGAAAAAGAGATGCATTGTTTATAATAAATAAAAAACTCGCTGTATTAAAAGCGAGTTTTTTTATTTATGGATTTTGTGTATTAAATAATGTACTATATATTAATATATTCTAATATTTTGTTTAGTGGAACTTCAATTTCAACTAACTCATCATTTTCATAATAAATAATCATATTTTTATCTGTGAAATATATATTTTCATATATATTTGTATTACCTATTGGGTTTTTAATATTAAAATTTTGATTCTTAATAATATTATCTACAATTGATTTTACTTTTTCTACTGATTCTTCAGAATTAAATAGGTTTTGTATTCTTATTAATTTTCCGTTTTTCATATTTATATTAATTGTTTCGAAAAATTCATACTTTGATATGTTATCAGGGCTAGTTATATAATTATATTTAATACTTAAAATGTCAGGTGTTTTTGATGTTATTTCAAAACTTTCATCAACAACATTAGCTTCTGCCCATAAAGAACTTTGAATACCTAGGAATTCACCCTTTATAGTTTCGTTAATTTTGTTCTCTAGTTCTTTATTCTCTAGTCCTTTTATTTGAGGGTATGTAAGTTCTAAAGATAAATCTTCTTCATAAATTTTAGTATCAAAGGTATTTGTAACTGATTCAGTTGTGTAAGAATTATTGTTTATAACGGTCTCTTCATTTGTAGATTTAACAGCATCTTTTTTTGTACATCCAATTGATATTGATGCTAGTATAAATACGATTAACAATACTGATAATAATTTTAAATTTTTCATTATATATCTCCTCTTTCATAGTATATAGGTTTTAACTTGATTTTATATTATAATTAATTAAAAAATGTTACAATTGGATTACAGTGTTTTAAATAAAGCTCTATATTATTTTTTTCTAAATATGGGCAAAAATAATAGAAGGGCTTTTTTAGTGGCAACTATTTTTAGTCAACGAAGTAAGTTAGGACTATTGGACAATATAAGCTATGCATTAGAATAAAGGGAACCTTAACCTAGTTGTAACCTAATAATTAGTAGTCTTTATTATAATAGAATATAAAAAGGGGGATTTTATGCTAAAAAAAATAAATTTAATTATGCTTGTAATAATTATACTTTTCTCATTATCAGGTTGTAAAGTCTATAAATCTCCGTCAGATTTAATAAAAAGACCTAAAACTTTAGAATATACAAATGATATAAATAATATACTATCTAACTTTCTATCAGAACAAGAGACATTAACACTTGCTGTGAGTCAAACGAATAAAGGATCTATTAGAAGGGTTGATATAGATGGAGATAAAACGGATGAAATGATTTTATTATATAAGAGTGATAAAAATATTTATAAAGATGAAGGTCAATATGGAATTATTATACTCAAAAAAAATAATAATCAATGGCATGAGATAAATAGGATAGAAGGATGGGGGGATAGTATAGATTTAGTTGAATATAAAGATATAACTGGAGATAATCTTCCGGATATATTTGTAGGATATAATACTAAAGGTAGCACTAATAAAAGATTATATGCATATTCTTATCATGATGGATATTTTAATACAATTTATGATGTTGGATATTATAATGCGATTTATGATACTGAATATAGAGAATTTGGACTAGATGATTTAAATGGTGATGGTAAAAATGAATTGATACTTTTAAATAGATTAGAAGATAATTCTACAAATATAAGAGTTTTAAATTACTTCAATGGACAATTTAATGCTATTGATGATTTGTTAATAGATAACAACAGTTATTACAGCACAATGAATGTAGGAAATGCATCTAAATATAAAAAAGGAATATTTATTGATTTTGATATGGGAACATATTTTTCATATACTAATTTATATATTATGAAGAATAATAAACTTATCGAAGTTTTAAAGTATAACGATAAAACAGCTAGAAGAGATATGATTAGATCTCAAGATATAAATAATGATAATATAATAGAAATTGGCCTTATATCTAAGGTCAATTGGAGATATAATTCAATTCCAATTAATATATGGTATCAATGGGATGGTGAAGATAATATTAAATTAGTTTTACGTGAGTATTATAATTATGATTTTGGATATAAAATACAGATTCCAAGTAATTGGCGAGATAAGTTTATTGTTATTGAAGACTACTATAATAATATCAAAAATAAAGTAAGTTTTTATCCTTTATACAGCAATAAATATTATGGTGAAATAATTTTTTCTATTGAGACTTATGATAAAGATAAATGGAATCCAAATTTATTAAAGAAACAAAAATATACAGTTTTAAAAGAAAATGAAAAGAACATAGTAATTGGGATAATATATGATATAAATGAAGAATCTAAGTATTTTGTAAATGAAGAAATTATTAAAAATATGTTTAAAAATATTATTGAGTAGGTGAACTTCTGTGAAAAATAAAATTTTAGTATTAGAAGATGAAAATTCAATAAGGGCATTTATAAAAATAAAACTAAAAGCTTTAGGGTATGATGTTATAGAAGCTAAAAGTGGTGATGAAGCATTAGATAAAGTAGACAATAGTATTGATGTTGCACTACTTGATGTAATGCTTCCTGATATAGATGGATTTGAGGTTTGTAAAAAAATCAGAAAAAAATATCCAGGTCTTGGTATTATAATGATTACAGCCAAAGGACAAGAAGATGATAAAGTAATAGGGCTTAAAAGTGGAGCGGATGATTATATTGTAAAACCTTTTAGTCCTAAAGAACTTGCAGCTAGAATTGAGTCATTACTAAGAAGAATTAATATAAATTCAGTTAAAGAAAATATAAATATAGTTGAGTACAAACCTTTTAAATTAGATATAGATAAAAAATCTTTAATTAAAATTAATGAGTTAATATCGCTTACTCCAACAGAGTATGCAATTATAGAACTTTTAATTACTAATGCAGATAAAGTTATAAGTAGAGATGAGATATTGGATGAAGTCTGGGGAAAGAATTATTTTGGAGATATAAAAACTGTAGATGTTAATGTAAGAAGAATAAGACAAAAAATAGAAGATAATCCCTCAAAACCAAAGTATATAAAAACAGTTAGAGGATACGGATATATATGGAGTGTTGATTAATGAAAAGCATAAAAAGCCGTATATATAGACAAAATGGGATCATTATTATAAGCATAGTTTTGATTTTAGAGATAATATTTTTGGTTAATGTAAGAAACTATTATTTTGAAAGTGTTAAAAATGAGTTAATAAATAAAGCAAACATATCTAGTTCATTTTATAATAAGCTTCTATTAAGTGACAAAATAGATAAAAAAGCAAGGTATATATTAGAAGATAACGAAAAAGATAGAGCTTTTTATATGCAAGTAGTTAATTCAGATAAAACAATGGTTATAGATTCATATGGATTAAATTCTACTGATCATATAGAATCAGTAGATATAAAAGAGGCATTGAAAGGGAACAAAAAAGTTATAAAGCAAATTGATGAAAAAACTAATGAAAAAATTATGGCTGTATCTGTTCCTCTTTATTATTTAGATAATATATCTGGAGTTTTAAGATATATAGTTTCTGTAGATGATATTGATAAAACTTTTTTTCAAATTTGTATAGTTACAGTGTTAGTTGGTATTATTGTAATTATTATAACATTTTTATTTAGTTCATTTTTAGCAAAAGAAATAGTATATCCTATTGAGGAATTAACTGATATTGCACAAGTAATAGCTTTAGGAGATTTTTCAAAAAAAGCTATCAAAAGAAATGAAGATGAAATAGGAAAATTGGCAGATACGTTAAATTACATGTCAGATGAGATCCAAAAAACTAATCTAATAAAAAATGAATTTATATCTTCTGTATCACATGAACTAAGAACTCCTCTTACATCAATACAGGGTTGGAGTGAAATTATGTTGACAGGTGATGTTGATAATGAAGAAGAAAAAGAAGGACTAAAAATTATATATGATGAATCTAAACGTTTAACTGGATTGGTAGAAGAACTTCTTGATTTTTCTAAATTTGAATCTGGAAAAATAACTCTTGATTTAGAAAATATAGATATAAATAAATTAATAATATCTATTTATAATTATTTTAAGAAGAGATTAAAAAAAGAAAATATAAACGGTATTTTAGATTTAGATGAAAAGCAGTGTTATATAAAAGGAGATATAAATAGATTAAAACAAGTATTTATAAATATTATAGATAATTCAATAAAATTCTCAAAGGAGAATAAAGTAATATCTATAAAAACTATATGTAGTGATAAATTTATTTTAATAGATATACAGGATAATGGAATGGGAATATCACAAGAAGATTTACCTAAAGTAACAGATAAGTTTTATAAAGGAAACTCTAAAAAATCGGGTAGTGGAATTGGATTAGCAATATGTAGAGAAATAGTAGATATGCATAAGGGAGAGTTAAATATTGAAAGTATCGAAGGAGAAGGAACAAAAGTAACTATAAAAATACCTAAAGCTTAATTTAGCTGTAACTACAAAAAGTAATTTATACACTAAAATATAATTAATAAATCAAATGATTAGTATTGAAAAGGAGAGATTTGAATGAATCTACTAAAAAAGATATTTTTTTGTACATTGATGTTTGCAATAATTGCTGTTGGAGTTGGATGTACACAAGCAGATAATGAAGTTGAACAAGATACAGGTAAAAAAACGTACAGTAATGAGCTTGCAAGCTACTTTCCATCAGTAGAAGGAACTGTTCTTAACTATTCTGGAACAGCTGAATATGGACAAGGATTGACGCTTAATAAAGTTGTAGATAATAATGAATCATTAATGTTAAACTTTAAAGGTGAGATATTAGATATATCTGAAGGTGAAGGTCCTTCAAAAGAAGATAGGATTATAGAAACAGAATATATAATAAATAAAGATACAGTTACACAAACACAAAAGAATTTAACAAGAAGGTTTTCACAATCTATAATTACAGAACAGATAGTTTTAAAATTGCCTATGAAAGTAGGGAATACTTGGGATCAAAAAATCACCATAGATGGTAAAGAGTATACTGCAAAAACAAAGATTACAGACGTATCTAAGGATGATAGAAATAGAAATATGATAAAAACTGAAACTACAATTCAAGGAATAGAAAACTATACTGAAAACACTTATAGGGAAATAAAAGTATTTAAAGAAGGAAAAGGTCTTGTAGAATTTAGAAATACAATTCTTTTGGGAGAGAGTAAAAGCCCTTTTGAATTTGGATATATATTATTTGAGCCAGAGCAGTAATAAATTAAATCCTCTTTAGAAATTCTAAAGAGGATTTTTAATATACACTATTTTAATTTGATATCAGGCTTACCATTCGAAGCTTAACATAAGTATATCACTTTTTAGCATAATATATGAATATATGGTAATATAAACCTATAGTAAATATTTGTAAATATAGAATGGGGAGATTCATGATATGAAAAAAATAAAAATATCAAAAAGAAGTATTGTCTCAATATTAGCTATTTTTATAGTGTTCATTATATTATCAATTGTTAACTCATTTAATGGAAACCCTATATCAAAGAAAATAGCGTCTGAAAAAATAAATCATTATGTTAATACTAATTATAGCGATATGAACTTAAATATTGAAGAAACAAAGTATAATTTCAAGTTCGGTGAATATTATTCTAATATTTATTCAAAAGAGGATATTGATGTTCACTTTTTTGTTAGATATAGGAATAAAAGAATATATGACGATTATGAAATAGATGTTCTAAGTGGATGGAATACAGTTAGGAGAATGGAAAAGGAATATGCTAAACTCATTACACCATTATTAAAAGAAGAATTTACAGATTCATTTGATAGAGTTATTGTAGAGTATCCTAAAGAAATTACAAAAACAGATATTTCTACTAAGTTAAATGCACCTTTGGATATTAATGATAGCGAGTATAAAAAGCTATGGCTTAATTTAAAAGGTGTCGACATGACTGTTGAATCGCTTTCATCCAATCTTAAAAAATTGCATAATATACTAACTAAAAAAGGGTACTATATTAATGAATATGGTGTTTGGATCGATGGAGATAAACAATATGATTATATAAATGTAACTGGTGTTAAATCGGATATGGTAGATGATGGATTAACTGAATTAATTCAATATTCTAAGGATAATACAGAAGAAGCTTTTCAGAAATATGGAATTAATACGCATTTTAAAGAGTAACTTGCAATAGAGGAGGTAAATAGTGATAAACAAAAGATTAATCTCGATTTTTAGTGTGTTTTTCTTAGTTACAATGATGGCAGTAGTTATGGCTACAAATAGATCTTACAAACTAAACACATATAAATATTATATATACATTTGGAATATGTTTTTGGCGTGGATACCATTCATATTTTCTTTGATAGTACACAATATGTATTATAAAGGTAAGGGAAATATAAACAATATATTGATATTTATCTGTATGTGCATATGGCTGCTATTTTATCCTAATGCTCCATATATAATAACGGACTTTATACATATAAGTGTTTCTAAATATCCATTTAAAATAGAAGATACTTTAGAATTTCAACGAAACTTTTGGATATGGTATGATTTTATACTGATAGCATTTTGTGCTTTAATAGGATATTTACTTGGTGTTGCATCTTTATATTTGAACCAAATAATAGTTAAGGATAAGTTTAATAATTTAGTATCTTGGATATTTGTGAGTATTGTATCGTTTCTGAGTGGATACGGGATATATTTAGGTAGATTTGTTAGATTTAATAGCTGGGATATAGTATCGAATCCTATAAAATTATTCGGATATATTATAAATAGTTTTAAACTTGAAGCTATATACTTTTCTTTGATGTTTGCCACTGTTTTATTGTTTACTTATGTACTTGTATATAGCTTGATAAATTTTAAGAACAATCCTGAATAAAGGGTTGTTTTTTTTGAATATATTAAAAAATTAAAGTACATGATAGTAAATATATAAATATAGCATTGTGACAAAAAAAGATATTTTTTGATATAATTAATATGAAAGATTAATTTGGAGATGATAATTTGATATATCTATTAAAAAATCTTATAAACAATCTAGGATATGTAGTATTAATAGCTTTTATGATATCTAAGATAAAAAGCTTTAAGAAGATAATACAAAAGGATGAATTCACCTATATAGATCTTTTCGTACTATCTTTTATATTTGGTGCATTTGGGATACTTGGAACTTATATAGGTACAGATGTTAGGGGAGCTATAGCAAATACTAGAATAATTGGGGTTATGGCAGGAGGAATACTTTGTGGTCCTTTTGTTGGAATAGGGTCTGGAATAATAGCTGGAATGCATAGATACTTAATAGATGTAGGAGGAATAACAGCATTTCCTTGCTTTATAAGTACAGTTATTGGAGGTTTTCTATCGGGTATTATATATATAAAATCAAATGATAAGAATAGGTGGGTATATGGTATTTTAGGTGGAATACTAATTGAAAGTATAAGTATGGGTCTTATACTCTTGCTTTCTAGACCGTTTGCAGTAGCACTTTTGATAGTTAAGAAAATATATATACCTATGACTTTAGTTAATGGAATAGGAATAGGTATAGTAATACTAATTACAGAAAATATATTCGAAGAAAAAGAAGAGATAGCTGCAAGACAAGCAAAACTAGCTCTTGAGATAGCTAACAAAACTCTTCCTTATTTCAGAAATATAAACAATGATTCTTTAAAGAAAATATGTACAGTTATAAAAGACAGTGTAGGAGCTAGTGCTGTATCTATAACTGATAAAAAGTACATATTGGCTCATGTGGGAGATGGAGATGATCACCATATAGACGGTGAAAAAGTGTTAACTCGTGCAACTGAGAAGGTAATAGAAACTGGAGAAATAATAATATTTAAATCTCATAGGGAAATAGCTTGCCCTAATGAGAATTGCCCATTAAAATCTGCTATAATAATGCCATTGAAGGATAGAGAAGCTGTTGTTGGGGTATTAAAAATCTACTACAATAAAGAAGACTCTATAAGCTTTAAGGATAAAACTTTAGCTATAGGTCTTTCTCAGATGATATCAACTCAGCTTGAAATAGCTAAAATAGAAAGGCTCAAGGAGATGGCGAATAAGGCTGAGATAAAGGCTTTACAAGCTCAGATAAATCCTCACTTTTTATTCAATGCTTTAAATACTATAGTTTCATTTATAAGAGTAAATCCAGACAAGGCGAGAGAACTTATAATAAACTTATCTACTTATCTTAGATATAATTTAGAAATAGGTGAATCTTGTGTTGATATAAATAAGGAATTAGATCAAGTTAAAGCTTATGTAGAAATCGAAAAAGCCAGATTTGGTGATAAATTAAATGTAGTATATGATATTGATGAGAGTATAGAAGTAAAGGTTCCAAGCCTTATAATACAACCTTTGGTTGAAAATTCTATAAAACATGGAATACTAAAGGGAACAGGTAGTGGGTGTGTAAGAGTAAAAGTTCAAAAACTTGATAATGATGTAGAAATATCTATAGAAGATGACGGCATTGGAATAGATGAAAAAATAATAAAAAATATATATAAGAGAAATATGAAAGAAAATAAGATTGGACTTTTAAATGTACACAATAGGTTGAGGCTTATATATGGAAAAGGTCTTGATATACAAAGACTTGATAAAGGAACAAAAATAAGATTTATAATATATCGTGAAGGAAAGAGGAATTAATATGAGATGTATAATAGTAGATGATGAATCTCCTTCAAGGGAGGAGCTTAAGTACTTTATAAATAACTTTAGTTCAATAGAAATAGTAAAAGAATTTGATGACTCATTAGATGCTTTAAATTTTATAGAGAGTAATGATGTTGATGTTATATTTCTTGATATAAATATGCCAAAGTTAGACGGTGTTTGCCTAGCTAGAGTTATAAATAAGTTTAATAAAGAATTTAAAATAGTTTTTATAACTGCATATAAAGAACATGCTATAGAAGCGTTTGAACTAGAGGCATTTGATTATATATTAAAACCTTATTCTGAAGAAAGAATACTTACTACTTTAAAAAAAATAGAGAGATTAGAGTCTTGTGAAGAAAAAAAATGTATGTATGATAGGGTGACTCTTTTAAAGGGAGAAAAGATGATAGTCGTAAATATTGGCGATATATATTATTGTACGTCATCAGAACGGGATACTTTGGTCTATACTAAGGATGAAGAATATACTGTTAATATGAGTATATCTGAGTTTTATAATAAGATTTCGGAATATAATTTTTTTAAAAGCCATAGATCATATATATTGAATATAGATAAGGTAGAAGAGATAATACCTTGGTTTAATAATACTTATAATGTTAAATTAAGGGATTTAGATGTTAAAATTCCGGTTAGTAGGAAAAATATAAAAGAATTTAAACACATAATGGGCATATAAATGCACTTTATGTGCTTTTTTTTGCATTTCGTGTTCGTTATTAAAATTTTAACTAAGCATCTATTATAATTTAGTTAAGACTAACTAAACTTTAAGGAGGGAATACAATGATAACGTTTTTCTCAGCAATTATACTTTTAATCTTAGGATATTTTGTATACGGTAAATTTGTAGAAAACATTCTTGGAATCGATGATTCACAAACTACACCAGCTATTGAAATGGAAGATGGTGTAGATTATATACCTATGAGTTGGCCTAGGATTTTTCTTATTCAGTTTTTAAATATTGCGGGACTTGGACCTATATTTGGAGCAGTAGCAGGAGCTTTATGGGGACCAGCAGCATTTTTATGGATTGTATTTGGATGTATATTCGCAGGAGCAACCCATGACTTTTTATCAGGATATTTATCTATGAAGCACAAAGGTACTAGTGCATCAGAAATCGTTGGTATTTACTTAGGAGAAACTGTAAAAAAAATAATGAGAGTATTTACAGTAGTATTATTAATATTAGTTGGAGTAGTGTTCGTTACAGGACCAGCTGGACTTTTAGCTAACTTAACTTCATTTGACAAAGGATTTTGGGTTATAGTAATAATAGCATACTATATATTAGCAACTGTACTTCCGGTTGATAAATTAATAGGAAAGATATATCCAATATTTGGAGCTTCTCTTCTTATAATGGCTGTAGGTATAGCTGGAGGATTAGTTGTAAAAGGATATAATATACCAGAAATAACTGTTGCAAATCTACACCCTAAAGGAACTCCTATATTCCCATTCCTATTTATAACTATAGCATGTGGTGCAATTTCGGGATTCCATGCTACACAATCTCCTCTTATGGCTAGATGCGTTAGAAAGCAAAGTGAAGCTAGAAGAATATTCTATGGATCGATGATAGCAGAAGGAATAATAGCTTTAATATGGGCAGCAGCAGCTATGACTTTCTTTGGAGGAACTGAAGGGCTTGCTGCAGTACTTGCTAAAGGCGGAGCAGCAGTTGCAGTTAATGAGATATCTACTTCTTTACTTGGAAAATTTGGAGGATTACTGGCTTTACTTGGAGTTGTTGCATGTCCTATAACATCAGGAGACACTGCATTTAGAAGTGCAAGACTTACTATAGCAGATTCTATAAAATATAAACAAGATAGTTTAGTTAAGAGATTCTCTATAGCACTACCATTATTTGCTATAGGTATAGCTCTTACATTCATAGACTTTAATATAATTTGGAGATATTTCTCTTGGGCTAACCAAACTTTAGCTATGATGATGTTGTGGGCAGGAGCTGCTTACTTAGCTAAAGAAGATAAGATGCACTGGATTGCAAGTATACCAGCTGGATTTATGACTGTTGTAACAACAGCTTATATAATACAAGCACCAGAAGGATTTAAGCAATCAGCAAGTATTGCAAATCCTATAGGTATAGCATTTGGACTTATAATATTTGGATTATTCTTATCTAAGAAGAATAAGAATAAAGATAAAGTAGCTGCTTGATAAATGTATTAAAATGGGACATATGTATCGTTTTGAAACATCGGGGAAAAGCTATCGAAATGATAAGTGTATCAATATGAAACAAAAAGGTATGATTGAATTTAATCATACCTTTTTTATTTATAAGAAAAGTATATTTATAAACATAAACTATATACTTTAGACATATTGATAACTATGATATATTAATTAATTTAATCAACAGAGTTTCCTAAAGCTAGTTAGAAATACGAGCATTTGCAATAGAAACGTGCGAATCTTTTTATTATATATGGTTGAAATTATATAATAAAGGGTATTTAATATAAAAATAAATGGGAAAAATTAGATTTGAATAAGTAGACTTGGTATAGATATTGCTTAATAAAAGAATAATATAATAAAGAAGAGAGGGGGATTTATATGGAGCATTCATCTATTTCATATATATCTTTATTAATAATAATATTATTTGCTACATTTGTACCTATATTAATAACTAAAATTAAGTTTATACCAATACCTATAGTAGTTGGAGAAATAGTATCTGGAATGATTATAGGTAAGAGTGGATTCAATTTGATTCAAGAGAGTGCACAGCTTGAGTTTTTATATACATTTGGATTTGCATTTTTGATGTTTTTGTCAGGTCTTGAAATCGACTTTAACTTGATGAAGCCAACCAACAAGGCTTCTAAGGATAAATGGTATAAGAAGCCATTATTAGTATCCATGATTTTATTTCTTATAACATTAATTTTATCATTTATTATAGCGTACATTTTTAGAGTATTTGGGCTTGTATCTAATGTAGCTCTTATGAGCTTAATACTTAGCACTACATCTTTGGGAATAGTAGTTCCTATATTAAAAGAAAAAAATATAATAAACTCAGAGTATGGTCAAACAATACTACTTACTTCTTTGATATCTGACTTCGTGACTATGGTACTTATAACATTTTTTGTGACATTTTATACATCAAAGGCAACTTATGAAGTACTTTTAATTCTATTATTATTTGTTGCTTTCTTTGTTTTTTATAGAATGGGACTTAAATTTGTAGTAGATAACAAGATAGTAAAAGAACTAGCTAATACTACATCGCAGATAAAGGTTAGAGGGGCATTTTCTTTAATACTTATATTTATAGCTCTGGCTCAAAGTCTTGGTACAGAAATTATTTTAGGGACATTTTTAGCAGGACTTATAGTTTCTCTCTTAGATGAAAAAGATAAATCAGACTTGTATGTTAAGCTTGATGCTATAGGATATGGCTTCTTTGTACCTATATTTTTTATAATGGTCGGAGTTAATTTTGATATTAAGTCTGTAATTGATAATTCAAAGGCTATGTATTTAGTACCAGCTTTATTAGTGGCTGTTTATGCAGTAAAAATAATACCGTCTTTACTTTTAAAGTTTAATTTTTCTATGAAAAAAAGTATAGCTGCTGGATTTTTATTATCATCAAGACTTAGCCTTATTATAGCTGCAAGTGCTATTGGGTTAAAACTTGGACTTATAAAAGAAGAGACTAATGGTGCAATTATATTGGTGGCTATAATAACTTGTACATTCTCACCTCTTATATTCAATCAAGTGATGCCTAAGGTGGATTTGAAAAACAAAAAGAATATATTCATAATAGGCATTAACGATAAGAGTATGTTGCTTGCTAGAAGGCTCAAGAAATTTGAAATGAATTTGACTTTTATAACATATAACAAATCTCAGTATGATAAAATAAATGCTACTGGAGAAACTGTATATTTAGGAGATGCAACTAATACAAAATGGCTTCAAGAGATAGGAATGAAAGAAGCAGATACCGTTGTTGTTGCAAAGAGTATAGAAGAGATGAATACTGAAATATGTGAAATATGTAAGGTTGAATTTGGAATAGAACATATAATACTGTTAACTAATAGTCAATCAACTCCTAAGGGAGAGTCTTTATACGGAGCAATGAGTGTATCTCCGGAATTTGCAACTGCTTTTATGGCTGAGCATTTTATAGTACACCCTAAGGCATTTTCTTTATTATTTGAAGAAGATGATTTTATGATAGAAGAAGTATATCTTAAAAATGAAGAATATTTCTTTAAACCATTAAACAAGGTGATTTTACCAGGAGATTGCTTGATTCTATCAATATTAAGAGGATGTGAAAAAATAATACCTCACGGATATAACATACTTAAGCCGGGAGATATTATAATGATTGTTGGAGAAAGTCATAATGTAAAAAAGGCAAAAAACATGCTTGGAAGCATTAAAGAAGACAGTTATTTACCATAAATAACTGTCTTTTTTTAGAAAAAATATTTACTCTTACTTTTAATAATGATATAATAAATAGAATGGTTTTAACCCTAAACATTTCGAAATTAGAATTTACAAATCTTGATGAAAGTCTTACCTAGATGCAATATCTAAATTCAGATAATGAAAGTGAATATGCATAATTGATAGTTTATACAAAATAACTATCTGGGAAAATGTCGAAAAATGTCGAAATTATAAATTTTTATAGATTAATTAATCTATAAAAATTTATAATATGTGTAAGAGTATTTACCCGGATATATAACACTTTAAATTTGGAATATTAATAATATATTTATAAGACTATAATTCAAAATAAAAATTACAAAAAAAGAAACAACTTATAATTCGACATAAAAATGCTAGAATGGTATGATTTTTCATATTCAAAATAAATAAGGTAATACAAGGAGGTTTTAAATGGAAAATAATAAAAGAGAGATTTCATTAAAAAGAGCCGAGGAGTTAAAAGGCAGAATAGGAGATTATTTAGAAGCTAAAAAAACTATACCTAAAGGCTTAGAAAATCAAGAAGAGCTACTTGAAAGAAAAAATAAAATTCTATCTGCCCTTGGAGGAACTGAGGAAGATTGGAATAACTATAAATGGCAATTATCTAACAGAATTGGAGATGTAGATACTTTATCTAAAATACTAGATTTATCAGATGAAGAAATCAAAAAAATAGAAGAAGTTGGAAAACAATTCAGATGGGCTGTATCTCCATATTATTTAAGTTTAATAGATCCAAAGGATAAATTTGATCCTATAAAACTTATGTCTATACCTGAATTTGTAGAGATTCAAGATAATGTAGAAGATCTAGATCCTATGGGGGAAGAGTTTACAAATCCTGCTGGAAGTATAACTAGAAGATATCCTGATAGACTTATAATAAATGTTACTAACGAATGTGCTATGTATTGCAGACACTGTCAAAGAAGAAGAAATATAGGTCAATGTGATGAAGCTAAGCCTAAAAAAGTTATACAAGAGTCAATAGATTATATAAGAGAAAATGAGGAAATAAGAGATGTATTAATAACAGGAGGAGACCCTCTTACACTAAATGATGATTATTTAGAGTGGATAATAAGTCAATTAAGAGCTATTCCTCATGTTGATTATATAAGACTTGGAAGTAGAACATTAGTTACTATGCCTCAAAGAATTACTGATGAGTTTTGTAATATGATTAAAAAGTACCACCCTATATTTATAAATACTCACTTTAATCATCCTATGGAGATTACACAAGAGTCTAAGGCTGCTTGTGAAAAGCTTGCAAATGCAGGAGTTCCTCTTGGAAATCAAGCTGTATTATTAAATGGTATAAATAATGATAAGTTCGTTATGAGATGCTTAAACCACGAATTATTAAAGTGTAGAGTAAGACCTTACTATATATTCCATGCAAAGCATGTTAAAGGAACTACGCATTTTAATACTTCTATAGATGATGGAATTGAGATAATGGAGTATTTAAGAGGTTATACATCTGGAATGGCTATTCCTACTTATATAGTTAATGCTCCTAAGGGAAAAGGTAAAACTCCTATACTTCCTCAGTATTTAATCTCAAGAGGAAAGGATTTTGTAATGATAAGAACTTGGGAGGGTGAGATCGTAAAATATGAAAATCATCCTTCTGTTGATATAAAAGAAGTTATTAAATAGTTTTTGACAATACTATTATATTATGATATTATATATCTCGTTGAAAAATTAAATAATGAGTAAGTCGGATAGTTGCGTGTGTAAACACGAGGAAAGTCCGAGCTCCGTAGAGCAGGGTGCTGGGTAATACCCAGTGAAGGCGACTTTAAGGATAGTGCAACAGAAATAAACCGCCATAATTTATTATGGTAAGGATGGAAAGGTGAGGTAAGAGCTCACCAGCAACTAGGTGACTAGTTGGCTATGTAAACCCCACCTGGAGCAAGACCAAGTAGGAACTTAAAAAGGGGGCTGCTCGTTCCCGTTCCGTAGGTAGGTCGCTCGAGCCTATTGGTAACAATAGGCCTAGATAGATAACTATTCCAGACAGAACTCGGCTTATAGATTTACTCATTTTAAATAAAAACTCAGCTTTTGCTGAGTTTTTTTGTATCTCACCACATTCCCCTCTAAAGCATACGATAATATTAAGATGCTTTAGAGGGGGAATTTTTATGTCTAAGAAAAAATATAGAATAATGGCATTTGATGGAGGAGGTATAAGGGGAGTACTCAGTGCTACTATACTTAAAAGACTCGAAATAGAAAATAAAAAATTAATTAAAAGTACAGATTTATTTGCTGGCACATCAACTGGATCTTTTATAGCATTAGGTCTTGCTTATGGATTGCCTGTCAAAGAAATATTGAACTTATACTCTATGATTAATTGTAGATATATATTTTCGCCTAAATACAATGAACTTTTTAGGCCAAAGTACAATAATAAGCATTTGAAGGAAGTGCTTATGAGGGTATTTCCTAAAAATCTAAAATTAAAAGATTTAAAAAAGAAGGTGCTGATACCGAGTTTTGAAGTTATAAGTAAGGATAATGGTAGCTGGAAGCCAATGTTTTATACTAACTTCGAAGAGATGGGAACTGATAATGAGTATGTAATAGATGTAGCTTTATACAGTAGTGCAGCACCTGTATACTTTCCATCTTATAAAAAACATATAGATGGAGGAATTATAGCAAATAATCCTAGTTTAGCTTCTATTTGTGTATCTAAGAATGTAAATGGAGCTAATAAAAAACTTGAGGATATGAGGATTTTATCTATTGGAACTGGATTTAATCATAACAATATAAAAGCAGATACGAGAAAATGGGGAGCTATTGAGTGGGGTCTCAGTCAAAATCCTCCATATCCACTTCTTAGCATATTGTTTGATGGAAATATGGATGCTGATAGTTACTATAGCCGTGAATTGTTAAGGGATAATTTCTTAAGAGTAAATCCTCAAATTTCAAAGTCTATTGATTTAGATGATTGTAAGGAAATACCTTACTTGATTAATATTGCAAATAGTTATGATATAAAATTTGTAAATGACTGGATTAATAATAAATGGTTCTAATATTTGTTTAAATAAATTAGCTGTAGTATAATTTATTTAAACAAATAAGGCTAAGGAGTGCTGTATGGACAATAAATCGAGTTTTACTAAAGAAAAATTAGTATTTAGATTTAAAAAGATGCACAAACAATTAACACATATATATATAAGAATTTTAAGCATTAAATATAAAAATTTTGATGAATCTTTAGCGTTTAGGCAGGCTTATATTTTTATTAATAAGGTTTTTTTGCTTAGAATATTTCAAAATAATGATGTTAGGCTCGAAGGGGATTATAATGAGAATCGATTTATTATAGATAATAAACTTAATGATATATTAAAAATTTATCTTGAAAATACAGAAAACTATGAAGATTTGAATTTGTTTTGTGAAGAGATAAATTTAAGTGAAACCCAATTGAGTGAAGATGAAGTATGTGTTATGTATGATATAATAAATAAAATAAAATTTAATGTGGATTACTTGCAGCGCATAGATAATACTATACTTGGGGATTTATATGAAGTTTTTATGGATGAGGAGATTAGAAAGTCTCTTGGGCAGTTTTATACGCCTGGCTTTATAATAGATTATATTTTAAATAAGACTATTGATAATGAAGATATAGTTAAAAAACCTTTTATAAAAATTTTGGATCCTGCATGTGGGAGTGGACATTTTATTATAAAAGCTTATGATATGTTGAAAAAGAAATTTATTGAGAATTTAAATGTTCTTAGAGACGTATACAAGGATGAAATATATACTATAAAAAAAAGAGGAAAAGATATAAAGCTTACGGGTTTAGATTACTGGACAAATGAAAATGTACATTATCATTTGTTAAAAAATTGTATATATGGCTCTGATGTTGATAAATTCGCTATAGATATCGCTATTGTTAATTTGATTATAAAAGATATAAAAAATTTTAGTTATGATATTAATATTATAAATTCAGATAGTTTGGTTAAATGGGAAAATGATAAGTATATTAAAGAAAGAGAATTTTGGAGTAATAAATTCGATTATGTTATAGGAAATCCTCCGTATGTTGGAAGTAAAAAAATGGATAATTGCTATAAAAAATGGTTAATTAATGAATACAGTGAAGTATTCAAGGATAAATCTGATCTGTATTATTGCTTTTATAAGAGAATACTAGATGTTTTGCATATCAATGGAAAGGCTTGTATAATAACTCCGAGGTATTTTATAGAAAGTCCAAGTGGGAAATTACTTAGAGGATATATGAAAAAAAATTCTAGTATATTAGAAATAGTAGATTTTTATGGAAATCAGGTATTTAAGGGTGTGGGTGTAGCTAGTGCTATATTTACATTTAAAAAAAAGCTAGATATTGATATTATATCGGTTTATAAACTTAGGAATGATAATTTGAATTTTTATAGTGATGCAAGTCTTCAAACTATGATGGATGATAATTACTTCGAAAAATTCACTTTAAAAAGATCTAATCTTGAAGATGATAGATGGATTCTTGTATCTGATATTAAATACAACATTTATAATAAAATAAAACAAAACTCAGATTATAAATTGAAAAACATAGCTGAAAGTTTTCAAGGGATAATAAGTGGATGTGATAAAGCGTTTGTATTAAACAGCAAAGAGGTTGAAGATAATAATATAGAAAAAAGTATACTTAGAAAATGGATTAAAAATAAAAATGTGGATACGTACTTTATTGAAGGTAGTGATTTGTTCATAATATATTCAGATTTTATTAAAGATGAATCTAAATACAAAAATGCTTTAAAATACATAGGTAAATATGAGCAAAAGTTGATAAATAGAAGAGAGTGTAAAAGAAATATAAGAAAATGGTATGAGCTTCAATGGGGTAGAGATTATAAGTGTTTTGAAAAGGATAAGATAATGTATCCTTACAAGGCTTCGCATAATAAGTTTGCAATTGATAAAAATGGATATTACTGTAGTGCTGACGTTTATTCTTTTTATATAAAAGATGAGTATAAAGATATTTTTTCTTTAGAGTATATAGTTACTTTGCTAAATTCAAAAGTATATGAGTTTTATTTTAAAATGTTTGCGAAAAAAATAAGTTCTCGTATATACGATTATTATCCTAATTCTATAATGGATTTAGGGATGTTTAAGAATTTAAAATACAAGGAAATAGAGAATATAGGTAAAAAAATAATATCTTTAAAAGCAAATATATATAATATAAAAAATAAAAAAAGCTATGATAAAAAAGATCCTATAAAACATTTTTATAATAAGTGTATTGATATATTAAAATTAAAAGAGGAGATATACAAATTAGAGTTAGAGGTAGATTATATTATCATAGATTCATTTAATTTAACTAAAGATGATTTGAGTATAATATATGATGATTTAAATATTATAGATATAGATGAACTTAAAAGTATGATATCAGAGAATGAATTTATCAATATGCATATAAATAGGAAAAAAACTATCAGTTATATATCTAATTTGTATAATTGTGATGAGTTTAAAATAATTATGCTAAGGCATATTTACAGTATTTCTCATTTTAAGGATGAGCCATGGCAACTCTACAATATGCATGAATTATACGATGAGATAACTAAATATTTACAAAAAAATATAGAAATTATAAAAAATGGTAAAGATATAGATGTAGAAAAATTGGATGAAATTATGTATGAAAAATGTAAAAACTACGCAATCAATATTAATATATTGGGTGAAAAATACAATTCTAAAAATAGATTAAATGTATTAAAGAAAATTATGAAATAATAGCAAGATATAATACGCTCCTTCATAAATATATATAGAGATTTAAAAAGGGAGGGGTTGTATGTTTAAAATAAATGTTAGTGAACAAGATTCGATGTTTTTAATAAATGTTGGTGGGAATATATCTAAGGAAGAGATAAATGAATTTTTTATAGAGTACAAAGAAAATATAAAAAAAATAAAAACATCAAAATATAATTTGGTTGTACATCCGCATGAGTTTGAAACTGATGATGAGAGCGCTATGAAAAGCATATTTAAAAAATTTATGAAAAGTGGATTTAAAAGAATATACATATTGGATAAAATAGGAATAAAAGAAAATCTGAGATTGAGCAAATTAGAAAAAAAATTTTTTTATAACAAGGTTACTATAATTGATTCTATGGATGAGATAAAAAAGCCTTAATTAAAAAATAAGTTGAAAACATAATGTTTTCAACTTATTTTTGATTTCCATGAATATTTTGAATCCCATTTTTATCTATAACAATCTCTTTATTATAAGCGGCTTTTGAGAATATTTTTTCTGCTTTTGCAATAGGGATACCCTTCAATATCATATTTTCGGGTTTTGCTTCTCCAACTTTATCCATATACAGTCTGTACAAATAATTGACTCCTTGTGGCAAGAATCCCAACATTCTAGCTCCTACAGTATCGCAAGCAACAGGATCTGTTCCTGCTATTATAAGACCATCTGTATCTACTGATTTTCCATCACTTGGACCGTTTCCTATCATAGTCTTATCAAGACTTATGATACTTAAATCTATTGGTATTTTCTTAGACATTGCAACTATAAATCCGTGTAAATCCTCATGTATACCTAACTTTTTCTTTGGAAATCCATGAACTCCAGCTGGAGGCCAACTAAGCATTATATTTTTGATACTAGCACTCATAGTAGCTTCCTCATGCTGTTTAAGCTGTGTAAATGATATTAACACATCAACTTCATCTATTAACTTGTTTATTTTAGTATTTGGTATTATATTATGCTCTAAGTCTATCGTTGTATATGGTCCGTAATTTAAGTCTACAAACTCTACATTCTCATCCTCTATAATCTTGTCGTAACCTACAAATTTCATTACAGTTGAGGTTTCTTCTCCGCCAGAACCTGTTGCTATGTATATTTTTGCAGGGTTAAAAGTCTTTACATACTGAATTAATGATCTTAAAGTATTTGGACCTATTACTGCAGCGGTTGATGGTTGCTTAGATTTAACCCAATTAGGGGTTATAACCACTGTATCATCATTTTTTATCATATCTCCTATAGGAAGCATATCTAGTGCATCTTTTAGTGAATCTTTTTCACTCTTTGATTGACTAATAGAAACTATACAATCTTTTATTCTTCTACTATCTCTCATAAAAAAACCTCCTCATTAAATTAGAATATCCAAGAAATTTATATAAATACGCATCAGAATACAATTAATATCATAAAAATCTTAATAGCTTAATGTAAATTTTAACAATTAAGCAGTTATAAAGATAAATTTATGGGTAGAAAATGATTAAATGCAACAAAATAAATGCATAATAATATAGAAATATCTAATATATAACAGGGAGTTGTTAAGTTTATGAATGAAAAAGTGGTGTTGACAGGAAATCAAGCTATAGCGAGAGGTTTTTATGAGGCTGGTGGGTTAGTAGCATCTAGTTATCCGGGATCTCCTACTGTTGGAATTATAGAGAATATAAACAATTATGAAGAAGTTTATAGTGAATTTTCAACTAATGAAAAAGTTGCGTTAGAAGTAGCTATGGGAGCATCTTTTGGAGGAGTAAGATCTCTTTGCAGTATGAAGCATGTAGGGGTTAATATTTGTGCAGATCCTTTGATGACATTTACACAGAGCACAATAAATGGAGGATTTATATTGATTACTGGTGATGATCCTGGTATGCACTCTTCTCAAAATGAACAGGATAATAGGATTTTTGGAAAATTTGCGAATCTGGCAATATTAGATCCTAGTGATTCACAAGAAGCTAAAGATTTTACGAAAATAGGACTGGAGTTAAGTGAAAACTATAATATTCCTTTTATGCTTAGAATAACAAGTAGATTATGTCACAATAGGAGCGTAGTAAATCTAGGAGAAAGAAAAGAAATTGATACTAAGCCTTTTGAGAAAGATGCTTATAAATACTGCATGCTTCCACCATACACAGATAAAGCTCAGTATTTCATGAAGGAAAGACTTCAAAAACTAGAGGACTATGCTTATAATACGGATTTAAATAAATTAGAAGAAAAAGAAGGAGCAGATACAGTTATAATAACTTCAGGTCTTGTATATCAACACCTTAAAGAAATAGATTTAAATGCATCTATATATAAGTTAGGGATGGTTTATCCAATATCTATTAACAAAGTAAGAGAATTGGGTAAAAAATATAAAAGCATAATAATTTTAGAAGAAATGATGCCTTTTATAGAGAATGAATTAAAAATAAATGGTATTGACTGTAAAGGAAAAGAGTATTTTTCATTTACTGGAGAAATTCAAATTGAAGATGTAGAAAAAGGTCTTCAAAAAGCAGGGTTAATAAAAGAAAGAAAATTTAATGAGCAACAAACACTAAAAGTTCCATCGAGAAGCCCTCAATTTTGTTCAGGTTGTCCTCATAGACCTATTTATGACATACTAAAAAAAGCTAAAGTGAATGTTATTGGAGATATAGGATGTTATTCTATGGGCGTACTTCCTCCTTTTGAAGTACATAATATAAATATGAGCATGGGATCTAGTATTAGTATACTTAAAGGAATGAGAAAAGCCTGGGATTTATCTGGAAATAAAAAGCCATTAGTTGCAATGATGGGTGATGGAACATTTTTTCACTCGGGTGTAAATGGATTTATAAATTTAAGGTATAAATTAGACGAAAATTCAAATATGACTATTATAATTTTAGACAATAAGACTACTGCTATGACAGGTGGTCAGTCAAACGCAAGTTCTGATAAGGAAATGAACGTAAGCATAGAAGAACTTCTTAAAACCGTGGGATTTAAAAGAATTAAAGTGCTAAATCAATATAGTTACAAAAAAGCAAAAGAAGTTATTGATCAAGAAATAAAGCATGAAGGATTATCCATAATAGTAGCTACAGGACCTTGTGCACTTCAATACAGAATGAGACATCCTCATTTTTATGTAGATCCTGATATCTGCATTAGCTGTAGAAGCTGTATCAAAACTAACTGCCCACCATTATTAATGAGAAAATATGAAGGACATGATAAGTTGAAATCATCTATAGACCCAGATATGTGTGTTGGTTGTTCTATTTGTGCACAAGTATGTCCTGTTAATGCTATTAAAAGATCTAAGCCAGATAATGATTTAAAGAATAAATAGTAAAGGATGATAGATATGGATAAAAAAAATATATTAATAGCAGGTGTTGGGGGTCAGGGGCTAGTTATAGCAACTCAAATAATAAGCGAAGCTGCTATAGAAGAAGGATATGATGTAAAAACTAATGATGTTATAGGTTTATCTCAAAGAGGTGGTAAAGTATATGGGAGTGTTAAAATAGGTAGTAAAGTATATTCTCCAAATATTCCTCATGGAGAGTGTGATATATTACTTGCCATGGAGCCTATGGAAGGGTATAGATATTCTCATATGATAAAAGACAATGGATTAGCTATTGTTAACACCTATAGAATACCATCAACTAGTATTCAGCAAGAGGTAGAGGAATATCCAGAAGGAATACTAGATGATTTAAAGCAAAAGTACAGAGTAGTAGATATAGATGTAATAAAGGTAGGAAAAGAAGTTGGAAATACTAAAGTAGGTAATACTGTTCTGATAGGAATTATGGCAAAAGAATTAGACATAAAAAAAGAAACTTGGGAAAAAGTAATTCAAAAAAATGTTCCAGAAAAATTTATAAAACACAATATAGAAGCTTTTAATATTGGATATAATCTCTAGATATAAAAAATCCCTAGAAATTTTTCTAGGGGTTTTTTATTTTATAAAAGTTCATCTCCAGGATTCCAATCAGCAGGGCAAAGGCCGCCAGCTTGAAGCCCTTGTAAAACTCTTAGAGTTTCATTTGCACTTCTACCTATGTTTAAATCATGAACAACAGAGTATCTTAATACTCCATCAGGATCTATTATGAATAAACCTCTTAATGCTATACCTTCTTCTTCTACATAAACTCCATAATCTTTAGATACTTTATGAGTATTGTCAGAAGCTATAGGGAATTTAAGTTTTCCAAGACCGCCCATATCTTTAGATGAATTTATCCAAGCTTTATGAGAATGAACACTATCTGTACTTACAGCTAGAATTTCTGCATTAAATTTCTTGAATATGTCATATTTATTATCTAAAGACGTTATCTCTGTTGGGCAAACAAAAGTAAAATCAAGTGGATAAAAGAACATAACAAGCCATTTACCTTTATAAGAATCAAGTGAAACTTCTCCGAAATTTTCTCCATCACCTAATGCTGTTTGCATTTTAAAATCAGGAGCTTTTAAACCTACCATTCTTTCCATATTAATACCTCCTATGTTAAATGAAAATTATTATCAATCTCAATTTATTTATTCCCACTTTAAAAAGATATAAACACAAAATTATTATTTTTTAATATTAAAAATATATTATAGAAAGAATTCTTTGGATTATAATAAATTTATATTATATAAATGGAGGAATTTTTATGATAGATACAAGACTGGATACATTTATAACTGTTGTAAAAACTAAAAACTATACAAAGGCAGCTCAAATACTGAATTTAACGCAACCAGCAGTATCTCAACAAATTAAATATTTAGAGAATTACTATAACGCAGAACTTATTAAAAAAGCTAATAAAACAATATATCTAACTAAAGAGGGAGATATATTATATAATTATGCTCAAAAAATAAAAGCTTTAAATAGAGCTTTAAAATTAGAAATAAAAAACAACTCATCTTCAAAGAAAATACACAATGTCGGTGCTACTATGACAACAGGAGAATACGTAATGCCTTATATACTTGGTGATTACAAAAATGATTATCCAAATATAGATATCATACTGAGTGTTGATAATACCAAAGTAATAATTGAAAAATTAATGGGTGGAGAAATAGAAATTGCTTTGATAGAGGGATACTTTGATAAAAATAAATTTAAATATATAAAACTAAAGGATGACGAACTTGTATTAGCTGTATCTCCTAAACATGAATTCGCACATAAAAGAGAAGTTGAATTAGAAGAAGTAATAAAAGGGAATCTAATACTAAGAGAAAAAGGATCTGGAACAAGAGATATATTCGAGAGAAAGATATCTGATGTTGGATATGATATTGAAAATGTGAATGTGTATATGGAAATACGAAGCATAAACGCTATAAAATCTCTTGTTGAATCAAACCTTGGATATACTATAATTTCAAAAGAGGCTATAAAAAGAGAGGTGAATTTAGAACTTATAAAAATAGTGCCTATAAAGAATATTAAGATAGAAAGAGAATTCAATTTTATATATAAAAGTAGCTCGTTTTTAGATTTTATAAATAGCTTTATAAAGTACTGCTACAACCATAAATAAAATTTATGTATGCATAATAAATCATAATTTTTAATTATATACATTCTTTGCTATAATCTAGCTAGGGAGTGATGAAATTGAATAAAATAAAAAAAATATTACCAGGATTGTTATTTGTGTTTTTAATATCAACAATATCTATGTTTATAAACGATAGCATAAAACACATAGTAAACTTAGAGGCATTGACAATAGGTATTATAATCGGAATTATATATAATAATACTTTTAAGACTACAGATGTATTGAAGCCTGGAATTACCTTCTCGCTTAAAACATTACTAAAGTGGGGTATAGTATTACTTGGATTTAAGCTTAATTTTAGAGCACTTATAGAGTTGGGTCCTAAAGTTGTAATAATGATTGTATTATACGTTCCATTTGTTTTAATATTATCGTACTTATTTGGGAAAGTATTCAATATAAATAATAAGGTAGCTGTTTTGCTTGGAGTAGGGTCTGGTATTTGTGGGGCTTCAGCAGTTGTTGCAATGAGTAGTTGTATAAATGCAGAAGAAGATGATTCAATTGTAGCTGTATCTATAATAAACTTTTTAGGTGCTATAGGTGTACTTGCATACTCTACTATAGCAATAACTTCGAGCATGAGTAATTTAGAATATGGTATTTGGTCTGGAATTTCTCTTCAAGGAGTAGCACATGCTATTGCAGCAGCATTTGCAAGGGGAGATCAATCCGGAGAAATAGGTACATTAGTAAAAATGGGAAGAGTGGTGATGTTAGTTCCTGTTTCACTAGTTCTTAGCTATTTATTTAATAAAGAAAATAAAGAAAGTAAAGTGAAGTTTCCAATGTATATACTGTACTTCGTATTAGCTGGAATAATAAGCTCTTTGAATATACTATCTTTAGAGTCGATAAAAATATTGGCCAAATTAAGTTCTATATTTATACTAATGGCAATGGTTGGTATGGGCCTTAATGTAGATATTAAGAGTATAAAAGATAAGGGGATTAAGGCTCTTATCATGGGAAGTTTGTTGTTTTTAATAATATCTATAACTATGTATTTTGTATCTACAGCTATTGTGTAAAATAAAATTCATAAAATCTTAAATTTATCATAAAAAACGGTTTGAATTCAAAGTTCAAACCGTTTTTTATAGTATAATAAGATTATATTATGGTTAAATATAGCATAAAAGTAAAAAACCGGGGGTGCAAAAAATATGAAAAGGGAACTTGTTATAAGTATAGACAAATTAAAAATAGGGATGATTCTTGCACAGGATATTATAAATAAAAATGGTATATGTTTATTATCAGAAGGATTTGAATTTAATGATATACCAAAAATAAAAAATATGCTTTTAAGTCATAATATATATAACATAAAGGTTATTATTGAAGAAGATATGGATGATATTTATACAAAAGAATATTTTGAAGTTTATGATTTTAGAAAAAATATAAATAATCTACTTAATGGCTTAAAAAAAGATTTTTATTGTATAGAAACAGGTGGAAAAATAAAAAAAGATGATTTTGAAAAAACTATAGAAAATGCAATTAATTCATGCGATGGAAATTTTAATTTATTTAAACTTATAAACAAAATAAAAGATATGGAAGACTATATATATATGCACTCTATGACTGTTGCTTTGATAAGCTACCAGATAGGAAAATGGATGGATTTAAGTGAATGTGAATTAAAAGAACTTACCCTTGCTGCTATATTAATTGATTTAGGAAAAATAAAAATACCAAAGGATATTATTGAAAAAACAGAAACTTTAACAAAAGAAGAATATGAAGAAATAAAAAAACACTGTATTTTAGGATATAATATGGTTAAAAATAATTGTGGTATAAACAATAAAATCAAAAGAGCGGTATTAGAACATCACGAAAGAATAGATGGAAGTGGATATCCTAAAGGAAAAAAAGCAGAAGAAATATCGTTGTATGCTAAAATAATATCAATAGCTGATGTGTACAGTGCTCTTACATCTAAAAGACCCTATAGAGATAGGAAAACTCCATTTGAAGCTATAAAAATACTTGAAAAAGAGTTTTTGTCTAAATTAGATACTAAAATTCTGTATTTATTTCTGAAAAAGATTGCTGGAGAATATTTAGGAAGCAAAATTATTTTAAATGATGGAAGAACTGCTACGATAATATTTATACCATCTCAAAATATATGTAGGCCTTTAGTAGAAATAGAAGGAACTGGTGAAATAATTGATTTAAGTAATAATCAAAATTCTAAATTATATATAAAAGAATTTATATGATATATAATATAACTGTGGATAGGTGATATTATGAGAGGTTTGATATTAGAAGGAGGAGGATCAAAAGGATCCTATCAAATTGGAGCATATAAGGCATTAAAGGAAATTGGTATAGACTTTGATGGAATCGCAGGGACTTCTGTTGGAGCACTTAATGGAGCACTGATTGTTCAAGATGAATATGAAAGGGCTCATGAAATATGGTCAAATATAACCCCTCAAAAGGTGATAAATATAGAAAATGAAGTATTTGAAAAAATAAAGGATATAGATATAAACATAAAAAACTTTAACATGATAATAAAAATATTATCTAATACTTTAAATAATAAAGGATTGGACATATCACCTTTAAGAGCTATGTTGACGGAATATATTGATGAAAATAAAATAAGGAATTCAAAAAAAGATTTTGGAATAGTAACAGTATCTATTAATTCATTAAAACCACAAAGGTTGTTCCTTGATGATATACCTCAAAACATGCTAGTAGACTATCTAATAGCGAGTTCAAGCCTGCCTATATTTAAGCTAGAAAAAATAAATGGAAAGTTGTATTTAGATGGAGGATTTTACGATAATCTTCCTATCGGTCTCTTGAAGGACAAAGGATATGATGAATTAGTAGTTATAAGGCTTTATGGAATAGGAAGAACAAAAAGAGTAAATACAAAAGGAATGAAAATATTATATATAAATCCATCTGAACATCTTGGGCCTACTCTTAATTTTAATAAAACTAGGAGTGAAAGGAATATTAAACTAGGTTATCACGATGCCTTAAAGCGTTTGAGTCAATTATATGGGAATAGGTATTATTTTAAGGTAGATGAAACTTGTGATGAGTTTTATTTTAATTTAATGAAAAATATGAATAATAATACTGTAACTAAACTAGCAGATAAACTAAAAATCAAAGGAGAAGCTTCCCTGAGATTATTGTTGGAAAAAATAGTTCCTAAACTAGGAGAATTATTGCACCTTGGGAAAACATTTTCGTATAAGGATTTAGTAATAGCCATATATGAAATGAGGATGGAACAGTTAGGATTTGAAAGATTGAAAGTATATAACTTTAAACAAGTATTCTGTTATATAAATAGAAATTATAATTTTGAAGAATGTGAATGTAAAGATATTTTAAATAGAATACTAGTCAAAAAAGAAGATTTAATAAACAATATTATTAAAGATATTATAATGGATATACAAGATAGAATCGAATGATGCTTTTGGAAAAAAATATCACAAAATACGACAAAAATTTAAAAAATCAGAAAATAGACCGGGGATTATATTGACAAAGAAAATAATATTTTGTAAAATAGAATTGAAAAATTGATAATATTTTTCATGGAGGATGCAGATGAGTAAATATTTGGTTAAAAAGGTATTGAGTAATAATGCTGTTTTCGTTAGCGAAGGAGATAAAGACTATATACTTTTAGGCAAAGGAATAGGTTTTTCTAAAAAAAAGGGTATGGTCTTAGAAAAATTAGACAATATAGAAAATACATTTGTAGCACTTACTGATGAAGACAAAAATTTAATATACAATGTAGATAAAGAAGTATTAGAAATAGTTGAACAAATAATAGATATGGCATCAAACGAACTTAAAGAAGACTTAAATCCACATATTCATGTTGGGCTTATAGACCATATTAACTTTGCTATAAAAAGATTAAGAGAAGGAATCGAAATAGTAAACCCTTTTTTAGTAGAGACAAAATTAATGTATCCTAAAGAATACGATATAGCTAGTAAAGCTGTAAAGATGCTTAAAGGAAAATTAAATATAGAAATACCTGACGCAGAAATAGGTTTTATAGCTTTTCATATACATGGAGGAAGAAGTAATGCTAGTAAATCTGCAGCGTTAAAAAATACCAAATTAGTTAATATGATAGTTGAATATGTTGAGAAAAAGTTAAAAATGGATATAAAAACAGATTTTTTGATATACAATAGGTTTGTATATCATTTGGTCGCTTTACTTGATAGAGTAAACAGTGGGAAAACTGTAGTAAATAACTCTTTAGAGACAATAAAAAAAGAATTTTTCTTTGAATATAAAATAGCATATGATATTTCTAAAATAATTCAAAATGAATTGAAAAAAGAGGTTTCTCAGGATGAAGTAGGCTATATTGCACTACATATATACAAACTTAATAGCTTATAAAGAGACTATTAATAGCTTATAATTAAAGAGACTATCGGTGTGTTACTGATCATGCAGGCATTAACCAAAGTGTTTTATGAATATGTACGTTTTTTAGGATATTGACGTACGATTTTGTTAAAAATATTCATAAGCATTTGTTGATGTCTTTTTATATTATATAAAAATATCCAAAAACAAAAAAGCACAAAATAAATTGATGAGGTGAATTTAAAATGGAAAGAAAAGTAACTATAAAGAATGAAAGTGGAATACACGCTAGACCAGCAGCATTACTTGTTAAGAAGGCTTCTGAATTTGAATCTAAAGTTGAAATAGATTTCAATGGAAAGAAAGTAAACGCAAAATCTATAATGGGAATAATGAGCTTAGGCGCTTCAAAGGGAAGTGAAATAACAGTAATAACAGACGGTTCAGATGAAGATAAAGCTGTAAATGCGGTTGCTGAGCTTATTGAAGGTGGATTCGGAGAAGCATAATCAATACCTGTATATGAAGGAGAGATTAGAATGATTAAAGGGACAAATGCATCGCCGGGTATCGCTTTGGGGAAAGCGTTAGTATTAGAACATAATGAAATAGTTATAGAAAAGAAAACCGTAGAGAATATAGAGTTAGAACAGAAGAAATTAACTGATGCAATAGATAAATCAAAAGAAGAATTAACTAAGGTTAAGGAAAAGGCTTTAGCAGAGTTAGGAGCAGAAAAAGCTGAGATATTTGAAGCACACCTACTAGTTCTTCAAGATCCAGAACTTGTAGATTCTACTTTAAATAAAATAAAAGATGAAAAAGTAAACGCTGAGTATGCATTTAATGAAGTAAAGAATATGTTTGTTTCTATGTTTGAATCTATGGATAATGAATATATGAAGGAAAGAGCAGCTGATATAAAGGATGTAGCTAATAGAGTTTTAAGACATATATTAAATATAAAATTCGTAGATTTATCAGCTCTTGAAAATGAAGTTGTATTAATTGCTAATGACTTAACACCATCTGATACTGCAACTATGAATAAGAAAAAGGTTCTAGGTTTTTTAACAGACATAGGTGGAAGAACATCTCATACGGCTATAATGGCTAGAACATTAGAAATACCAGCGGTTGTAGGGCTTAAAAATATAACTGAAACTGTTAAAGATGGAGACTGTATAATATTCAACGGAGAAACCGGTGAAGTTATAATAAATCCAGATGAGAATACTATAAATGAATATAAAGCTTTAAAAGAAAAGTTTGAAAAAGAAAAGAAAGAATTAGAGTCTTTGAAAGGACAAGAAAGTAAAACACTAGATTCAAGACATGTAGAGTTAGCTGGTAATATCGGAACTCCAAATGATGTACAAGGTCTTATAAATAACGATGCAGAAGGCGTTGGACTTTATAGAACTGAGTTTTTATACATGGATAGATCTGATTTTCCAACAGAAGGAGAGCAATATGAATCTTATAAAGCTGTTCTTGAAAGTATGAATCCAAAGCCTATAGTTATAAGAACTCTTGATATAGGTGGAGATAAAGAGCTCTCTTACCTGAAAATGGATAAGGAAATGAATCCTTTCTTAGGATATAGAGCTATAAGATTATGTCTTGATAGACAAGATATATTCAAAACTCAATTAAGAGCTCTTTTAAGAGCTAGTGTACATGGAAACTTAAGAATTATGTTCCCTATGATATCTAGTCTTGAAGAATTACTTTCAGCAAAAGAAATTCTTGAGTCTGTTAAATCTGATTTAGATAAAGAAGGAATAGATTATAGCAAGAATATAGAGGTTGGGATGATGATAGAAGTTCCATCAGCAGCATTAATATCAGACATTCTTGCAAAGCATGTTGATTTCTTCAGTATAGGAACTAATGACTTAATCCAATACACTACTGCAGTAGATAGAATGAATGAAAAAATACACAATCTATACAATCAATTCAATCCTGCTGTTTTAAGACTTATTAAGATGGTTATAGACAATGGTCATAAAGAAGGTAAATGGGTAGGAATGTGTGGAGAAGCTGCAGGAGACAAGAGGATGATTCCAATACTTCTTGGAATGGGACTTGATGAATTCAGTATGAGTCCAATATCTATACTTCCAGCTAGAAAGCTTATAACTTCATTAGAGTATGAAGAGATGAAGAAAGTAGCTGAAAAGGTAGTATCTATGAGTACTGCTAAAGAAATAGAAGAATATATGCAAAATAATTTTGCTTAAACAATGAAAACCTTATGTCGATATCGGCATAAGGTTTTTATATGCGAAAAATTAGATTCTACTTTACAAAATATCCTAAAAGCTCTATTATTATTTTGTAATGATGTATCTAATATTTAACAATAAAAGAAGTATTCTATAAAAAAAGACATAATGTTTGATAGGGTTAAGGGGGAGAAAATTTGAAAAGTTTAAAGCAAAAAATCATGATTCCAGTATTGTTAGTATCTATACTAGGTTTTTTATTGTTATCTTATTATGGATATAATGAAGCTAGAGGAATAATTATTAAACATGTGGAAGAAATTGCTCGAAATAAAGTTGAAAAGTTAGTAGCAGTTATAGATAATGAAATTCATGAATGGAAGGTTGAAATGGAGTTACTTGCCTCTGTAGATGTGGTAAAAAATATGGATATTCAAGGGCTTAAAGAGCTCGTTTCTGATAATGAAGATATATTTGGTCAATATGAAATTATATTTATTTCTGACAAAGATGGAATGTATGTCAGTACGAATGGAAAAGAAGGAGACCTTAGTTTTAGGAAATATTTTATTAAGGCTATGGCTGGAAAGACGGTTGTGTCAGAGCCAGTAATGTCCATAAGTACGGATAGTCCTATTATTGTAATTGCATCACCAATTAAAGATGATCGTGGGAATATTATAGGTTTAATAGGAGGAACGGTGAGTTTATCCTATATAACAGATATAGTAAATGCTGAAAAATTAGGAGATACAGGATATGCTTATATGATTAACAAAGAAGGTTTAATAATGGCTCATCCTAAAAAAGAAATGATACTTAAATATAATGCTTTAAAAAGTGGAAATGATACCGTTATAGAAATTATTACAAAAATGATAAATAAAGAACATGGAATAGGGTATTATGAATTTGAAGGTGTGAAAAAAATAAGTTCCTATATGCCAATAAAATCTACAGATTGGAGTATAGCAGTTACTACTAACTATGATGAGGTAACAGCAGGTGTATTAATATTAAGAAATAATATGTTTGTAATTGGTATTATTGTTATGGCTTTAGTTTCGATATTATTATATTGCATTACAAATGATTTAGTTAAGCCTATTAATAAATTAAAAAATTATATGGAAATAGCTAGTACAGGAGATTTAACAGTTTGTTCGGATATAAAGAGTAATGATGAAATAGGTGTACTTTCAGATAGTTTTAACACCTTAATAAAAGAAAATAAAAGATTACTAGAAGAAAGTACCAAGTATAATAAATTAAAGACCGAATTTTTTTCTAATATATCTCATGAATTAAAAACGCCATTAAATATAATTTTTTCTAGTACTCAACTATTACTATGTACTACAAATGATAATGAAGATATTGATACTAAAAAATTAAACAAATACATAAATATGATAAAACAAAATGGTTATAGATTGTTAAGGTTGGTTAATAACTTAATTGATATTACAAGAATAGATTCAGGATTTATAGAATTAAACTTAAAAAACGAAAATATTGTGGAAGTTGTTGAAAGTATAAGTTTATCAACGGCTGAATATGTACAAAGCAAATCGAGAAAAATCATATTTGATACGGATGTAGAAGAAAAAATTATGGCTTTTGATTCAGAGAAGATCGAAAGAATTATATTAAACCTTATTTCTAATGCTGTTAAATTTACGAAACCAGAAGATGAAATAGAGGTTGGTATTCATGATAAAGGTAAAAACATTTTAATTTCTGTAAAGGATACAGGGATAGGTATTCCAGAAGAAAAACAAAAAATGATTTTTGAAAAATTCATGCAAGTACATCCTTTATATAATAGAAATAGCGAAGGTAGCGGAATTGGCCTATCTATTGTCAAATCATTGGTTGATATGCATGGCGGAGAAATTAATGTAAAAAGTAAATGTGGGGAAGGAACGGAGTTTATTATTCAATTACCTGCTAAACTTGTTTCTGAAGAACAAAAATCACTAATAGATGATTTTGCGCAACAAACTAATATAGAGAAAATGCAGATCGAGTTTTCAGATATATACGAGTAAAGTGAAACTTAATTCAGATGGAGTTTTTACTCAAACTGAATTTTTAGCTGAGCTAATCCAGAAGATGTTAGGTTCTTACCTCTAATTATCTTCTCAAGAGGTTAAATATTAATATTAGTCATCCTTTATAATAATTAGTTTTTGTGGTGAAAACAATTTTATTATGAAGTGGTGACTTTTTTATGACTAGTTTTAAGATTTACAAATAAAGGCTTGTGGTAAAAATTGTATATTTTCATTATGATATAATATATGGTGAGAATTTAAATAAAAACTGTGGTGGTGTTTTGATGAGTAAATATGTATACACTGGGTCATCTAATACTGGGAAGACGACTAAGTTGATAAGTATATATAGAGAATTTATAAAAAATAATGTAGATGAAAATAGAATAATTGTATTTATAAACGCTAAGTCCCAAAAAAAGATTTGGGGAGATATAGATACTAGTACATTCTATAAAATAATTAAAAATCATATAGTTCTATTTTGGCCTTTGGTACAAAAAAATATAAAAGTAAAAAAGACTACTCCTAAGTTTTTGGATATGGAGATAAGTGAATACCTTCTAAATAAACTTGTGGACAGATATAGAGAAGGTGGAAGGTTTTTAGATATAAATATACCTAACTCAGTTTTATCATCTGATATACTCAATAATGTATCTAAAATATCTCTAAACTGCATCGAATTTAATGAAGTAGATAAGTATTTAGTTAATTTTTTAGATATAGAAGATGTATTTGCGAAAGAAAATATTTTATCTATGAAGGATATAATAAATGTATTTGTTAAAAAAAATATAAGCGAAGGTGTCTTGAATTTTAGTTTGGCATCATATCTTTTCAACAAATATATAATAGATGATCCTTTGTATGAGGAATATATAAAGAATAACATAGATTATTTTATTGTTGACGATATCCAGGAAAAGTCATTTCTTGAGCTTAAATTTATAAATAAGGTTATGAGCATAGTAAAGGAAACTCATATAGCTTATAATTCAGATGGAGCTATAACTAAGATATTAGGAGCAGACGAGGAGTCTTTCAAACATCTAATACTCCCTAAGTGTGAAAAAATAGATATGGGAATATCTGATGCTATAAATATAGAGAATATAGAATTTAAAAATAGTACCATGAGAAGTGAGATGATACTTAAAATATCTGAAGAGATTAACAATTTACTAAAGAATGGATACAAAGAAGAAGATATAGATATAATAGGCCCATTTGTAGATTCAATATTTGAAAATAGAATAAAAAAAGAAATGGAGAAGAACGGTTTGAATGTAAGTATTATGACTAGAAGCGGTTCTCTTACTGATAATCCATATATTAATAGTTTGGTTACTATAACACTTTTAGTAAATAGTTCTTGGAAAATGAGTCCTAATAAAGATTCTATATGTAAGATGGTATCCTTTGTACTAGGTTCAGATATGATAAGGTCTAGGCATATAACTAATAAGATAACTCAAAAAGAGCCTTATGAACTTCCAGAAATTGAAGAGTTAATATCTATTGATATAAATGAGGAGTATATAAATAAATATGAAATTTTAAAAAATTGGATATACGAAAACACAAACAGCGAACTTGATATGGACAGGTTCTTGAAAAAAATGTTTTTGGATATATTACTGCCTCTCGATGTAAGTGCTGAAAATTTAAGTACATGCAATTATTTAATAAATCTAGCAAAATCATTTATAGACTATGCCAATGAGAATGAAAAATTTAAAGATAATAAAAATAAATTATTTATAGATATGATTTTAAAGGGAATAAGGGTTTCTGATACAAAAGATGATACTCAATCAAATGGAATAAAGGTTTGGTCATCGTATTCTTACTTATTAAGCTCTAAAAATAGTAAAATACAGATATGGACAGATTCAAGTTCAGATGTATGGCATCAAATAGGTATAAAAAAATATTACAATCCATTTATCTTTTTGAGAGAAAATAAAGGTGAAAAATGGAGCTTTGATAACGAAGAATTATATAGATATAATCAGACTAAAAGTGTAGTAGATAGTTTGCTTAGAAAAGCTTCGGATAAAGTATATATATACAGTAGCGAATTTAACTCTAATGGATATGAACAAAAGGGTGAGCTTAATAAATATATAAGTAAGATAGGTACTTAAAGGAGATTTATTATGAAATGGAGAGAAGGTCAAATACAAGTAATGCAGTATAAAGGGGGTACACTTGCTGTACCATCTGTTCCAGGTGCTGGAAAAACTACAGTTATAACATCAAAGACGGCAGAACTTATAGAACAAGGTTTAAATAGAGATGGCAAAATTCTTATAGTTACATTTACTAATAGTGCTGTATCAAATTTTAAAACAAAGCTAAAGACCTTACTAGAAGATAGAGGGCTTGATAGCAATAAGGGATGGGAATGTAAGACTCTTCATTCTCTTGCGAATTCTGTAATAAGAGAAAGCCCAAAGGATGCAGGTCTTGATGATGATTTTGAAGTTATAGATGATATTGAGGCTAACGAGATAATTAGAAAGCATTCATTTGAATTTTACAAAACTTATAAGCATATATATTCTAGATATTTAAATATAAGAAATAATAGCTCTCAAGAGTATATACAAAAGATTGAAAAAAAATGGAATGATAAATTTATATCTGTAGCAAAGAATATAATAAGTTATTTAAAGTCAAAAGGAATAACGTACAATGAAGCTCAGGAAATATTAAGGAATAATCCTAAGATGGATGATCTTTTAAAGATAATAGTTAATATATATATATTGTATGAAAAGGATCTTATAAAAAAAGGGAAACTAGATTATGATGATATAATAATAAGAGCTTTAAAGCTACTTGAAAATAAACAAGATATATTAAATAAATTTCAACAAAGATATACATATATATTTGAAGATGAGGCTCAGGATTCATCTCCTGCTCAAGAAAAGATACTAGCATTATTATCTAAAGATAACAAGAATTTAGTTAGAGTTGGAGATCCTAATCAAGCTATAATGTCAACTTTTACAAATTCTGATCACAGGCTTTTTAGAAGATTTTGTGAAAGAGAAGATGTAGATAAAATAGTCATACCAGTATCTAGTAGAAACACAAAAAATATATTAAATCTTGCAAATTACTTAGTAAAGTGGAGCAATGAAAATGGTATGGAGCTAAATAAGGACGAGGTTTTGGTTAATCAGTACATAAAGCCTGTTGATGAAGATGATCCATTCCAAAATCCTGTTATAGATGATATCGGTATATATACAAGAGCTTGTCAAAATGAAGATATAGAGATGAAGGATGTAGTTTGTAATATAAAAAATATTGTAAAAAAATATCCAGATAAAACAATAGCACTGCTTCTTAGATATAACTACAAGATAGATAGGTACATTAATTTGTTTGAAAAAGAAGATATACCATATCAAGTTATAGATAAATATAGGGGAGAGGCAGCTCTTGTAATTGAGAAAATAGGAAAGATAGTAAGCTTTATAGCAAATCCAGATAAAGGCAGTTTATTTAAAGTTATAGATATGGTCTATAATGAAGAACTTAGCGAAATGCAAAAAAGTGAAATAGATAAATATGATATAGAAGATATCTTTTTTCCTATGGGAAAGAAATCTATACAAAAGATGGATATAGGCACAGAACTAGAAGAACTACTTAATAATCTTAGAAATTTATTTGAATACTCAATACAGAAGATAGATAAATTTTTAGTTCAAATAGGAGAAGAGTTTAAATTCAACTTGCAAGAACTTGCAATATTAGATTATATATCGAGTATATGTAACAAAATGTTTTTTGAAAACAGTAACTTTACATTAGAACATTTGGCTTATGAGCTTTTAAAAAATAAAAATTCATTTAATTATTTTGCATCTATGGTATTTGAAGAACAAGGGTATGAACCACAAAAAGGAAGTGTTACTATAACTACTTGTCATAAGGCTAAAGGTCTTGAATGGGACATAGTAATTATACCTCATATGACAATATCTGATTATCCTGGTAAATTTAATGATAAGTTTATAGGAGAGCTGTATTATTTGAAAGAAGAATATAAAAACATAGAAACTTTATACAAATCTGAAATAGATTATTTAATAGAAAATAAAGAAACTAAAAATATCACGAGAAAGATGAAGGGTGATATACTATCTGAAACTTTAAAACTTGTGTATGTAGCCTTTACTAGAGCTAAAGAGCGGTTATATGTATATACAAATGGAAAAGAATCGAATCATTCTATATACTTTAATGTAATACAAAAATTTATAGAAGGGAGTAAATGATCATGAGTGATTTGAAAAATATACAATTTAGCCAATCTAGTGTAGATACCTACGATACATGTAGGCTTAAATTTAAGAAAATATATATTGATAATATAAAGTGGAGTAATGATAACCAAAATTTTGGTAGTGAGTTTCATCTGTTAGCACAGAGGTATTATATAGGAATAGATGAAGAATTGAATCAAGGGAGAGAGGATTATATACTTTTCAACAATTTGAAAAAGTTTTTAAAAAGAGAAAAAGATATGTATCCTGAGTATAATATAAAATACAAAGACGATGAAATATCACTATTAGCAAAAGTAGATCTTATAAAAATAGAAAAAGGAAAAATAACTATATATGATTGGAAAACTAATAAAAGTAAGTTTGATAGATCTAAGATGGAAAAATCATACCAAACTAAAATATATTTACATAATGTAGCTGAAAAATTTGATGTAAATCCTAAAAATATAAGCCTTATATATTATAATCCAAGGTTTGATAATTATATAAAAATAGATTATAGCGATACTGAACACAAATATAATAAGATAGAGATTAAAAACAAAATAGTTAGTATAATAAACGAGAAAAATTTTGATCAAAAAATAGGGAAGCACTGCTCGTTTTGTCAATTTAATTCTATTTGCAATCAGCAGTTTATAAGTGTAGATTGTCTATAATAGTGTCTATAAAATCTTTTATTATTCTAGCAGTTATACCCCATATGACATAGTTCTTATACTCATATATTAATGTATCGTATACACCTTCTTTAAATTTATAGTTTTTACCATTTGGTATCAATTCATAAGGAAAGTCATCGCAAGGACGTATTTGTATCTTATGTTTATAAGACTTAGGAGTTGTATTAATAAAAAAATCTAAAGGAACTAAAAATGTATGGTCTACTTCAGATTCATTTATATTAATATCGTTATAATCGTCTATTGTACCTAAAAATGGGTGTATAATCATATTAAACGGAGTTACAAGCATGTTTAAAGGTGTTATAACAGAAATATTATCTTCGCTTAATCCCAGTTCTTCGCATGTTTCTCTTATAGCTGTTTTTTTCAGAGTTATATCAGACGTATCGAATTTTCCTCCTGGAAATGAAATTTCTGATGGACTTGTATTTAAATGTTTTGATCGTACTTCAAATAAAAGGAAAAGGTCCGAATTTTTTTGAATTAAAGGAACTAAAACAGAGGCCTTTGCCAAGTTTTTATAGTCATTTATTTGAGGTTTGAAGCTGTAAAAGCTATCGGTAATTTTTTGTATCATAAAATTCTCCTTTAAATACTTATTTTTATAATCTATGTATGAATTTTGAAAAATTTACATTTAAAATATTCAGAATAAATACTTTTATATTTATGAATATATATTATAATTATAATATATATTTAATATATAGTGCTAATGAGTTGTGAAAAATTACATAAAAATAAATATGTAAAAGGATGATATATTATGAAAAAATTTAAGTATGCCTTATCGTTTTTTAGGAGAATAGGGATTGTATCTGATTTTTTAAAGGACAGCTGTGTTTCTAAATTAAAAAAACTAAAAGTCATTACGTTAATGGTATTTGGTTTCATATATTTTATATCTCCACTAGATTTAATTCCTGAGGTGGTATTAGGACTTGGTATTATTGATGATGGAGTTGTTATTCTTTATTTGCTTACAGAAATAAATAAGGAACTAGATGAATATGAATTAAAGTCAAAAAATATTAAGTACAGATATAATAGTGAATATGGTAATGTTATAGATAATATAGAGTACGATATAGAAGATAAAAGCTAAGACATTCTTAGCTTTTATTTTTTTTGATAATAAATATAATTTTGTATGTGTTGAAAAATACAGATTTGTAAGGGATAATACTTTGAACTTATGGATAACATTAATAAGTGAACTAAATTGATTTATTAAAGGTAAACACGAATATTTAAAAACATAAATCTAAAAATATTCACATTACATCGAAAGTATGATATAATTTTATAGAATAAACAAACGGGAGTGATTAAAGTGTATAAAATTACGGACGTTCTTATAAGTGAGGAAGAAATAGCAAAAAAAGTTTATGAACTTGCTAAAAATATAGAAAATGATTATAAAGATGAAGAAGTAGTATTTGTTGGAATATTAAAAGGTGCGTGTGTATTTATATCGGATATTATAAGAAAGATAAATTTAGATATACAATTGGATTTTATGGCTGTATCAAGCTATGGAATGTCTACTCAAAGTTCAGGGGTTGTAAGGATATTAAAAGATTTAGATAGCGATATAGAAGGTAAAAATGTAATTGTAGTAGAGGATATAATAGATACTGGTCTTACTCTTAGTTACTTGCGTGAAAATTTAATGGCCAGAAATGTAAAGTCATTAAAAATATGTACTTTACTTGATAAACCTGAAAGAAGAAAGTGTGATATACCAGTTGATTATGTAGGATTTAAAATACCTGATAAGTTCATCGTGGGATACGGAATAGATTGTGCAGAGAAATTTAGAAACTTACCTTATATAGGAATTGTTGAAAAAGTAGATTAAAAATACATGGATTAATATCCATGTGTTTTTTTTATAAATTTTTTCTATAATACAAATTTGAATATAGATATATTTTATATTTACTGGTTTTTATGACAAAATAAGTTAATATATATTAAGGAAAACGTTTATAAAACTTATTTTGGAGGAGATAATATGGCAGATTATACAAAAATGTGGGAAGAATTAAATATTGATATTGAAAAACACGATGGACTTTGCGAGGTTCTTCCGATGTTTTATGAAGATATATATCTTTCTCAAGACAATAGACCAGAAAATATGAATTATTACAACTTTGTAATATCTGAAGTTCATGGACTTAGAATAAAAGAACTTCAAGATTCAAAGAAGGAAGATAAAAAAGTTGTTGGATCTTTTTGTGTATTTGTTCCAGATGAGATAACATTGGCTTTAGATTGTGTGCCTGTAGGAATATGTTCTGGATCTCAATTTTGGGTTCCTGATGGTGAAAAAGTTATGCCAAGAAATACATGCCCTCTTATTAAAGCATCAATTGGTGCCAAGTTGAGTAGAACATGTCCATATTTCCAATCATGTGATATGGTAGTTGGAGAAACTACATGTGATGGAAAGAAGAAGGCATGGGAGATATTAGGCGAACATATGGATGTACACGTTATGGATTTACCACAGATGAAAAGAGAAAAAGATAAGCTTCATTGGATAGATGAAATGAATATATATAAAGATGTTTTAGAACAAAAAACTGGAAATGGACTTAGTTTTGAAAATTTAAAAGAGAAAATAGAGCTTGTAAATAAAAAGAGAGCAGTTTTAAAAAGATTATATGATCTTAGAAAATGTAGTCCAGTTCCTATAAGTGGAAAAGATGCTCTTTTAGTATCTCAAATTGCTTTTTATGATGATATAAATAGATTTATAGAACAGACTAATAATTTATGTGATGAGTTAGATGAGAGAGTAAAAAAAGATGAAGGTGTATTCGATAAGGATACTCCAAGAATTATGATAACAGGAACACCTATGTCTATACCAAATTGGAAGATGCATCACATAGTAGAGACAAGTGATGCAGTAGTAGTTTGTGAAGAAACTTGTACTGGAACTAGATATTTTGAAAATCAAGTTAGTGAAAATGCAAAAAGTATGGATGAACAATTTGAAAATTTAGCTAGTAGATATCTTGGAATAAACTGTGCATGCTTTACACCTAATGAAGGAAGAGTTGAGGATATATTAAGGTATGTAGATGAATATAAAGTAGATGCAGTTATATATAATTCACTACAATTCTGTTCTACATATTCAATTGAATATAAGAATATAGAAAGAGCATTAAAAGAAAAAGGAATACCTGTTATTATGATAGAAACTGATTATAGTGAAGAAGATACAGGTCAAATAAAAACAAGAGTGGAAGCTTTAGTTGAAATGGTTAAAGAAAAGAAAGGTGTTACAGCTTGATAAAGTATTATATTCTATTTGATTCTTATAATGATGGATTTTGTTTTGAAAAAGTTCTAAAACAAGACAAAGTAAAATATACAATAGTACCGACACCTAGAATTATAAGCAAATGTTGCGGAATGTCTATAATGTTAAAAGAAGAAGTATTATCTTGTGTACATAATTTGGTGAATAAAAATAAATTAAAGAATGAAGGTTTATATAGAGTAGATAAAGAAGTAAATAAATGTGAAAAATTATGGTAATTTAAGGAGTGCTTAAATTGTATACAATAGGAATAGATATTGGCTCAGTTGCTACTAAGATAGTTCTTATGAACGATAAAAAGATTGTTGAACACAAAGTATGTCCCAGTGGATGGAGTCCAAAGGAAACTTGTGAGAATTTAGTTGATGATATACTTTGTAATAATAATTTGAATAAAAAAGATATAAAAAGTATCGTAGCAACGGGGTATGGAAGGGTTGCACTGGATTTTGTTGATAAGAAAATAACTGAAATCACATGCCACGCTAAAGGCGCTAAATTTTTAAATGAAAAAACTAGTGCAATAATAGATATAGGAGGGCAAGATAGCAAGGCTATTGAATTGGATGATGACGGAAGGGTTCTAAATTTCATAATGAATGATAAGTGTGCAGCGGGTACTGGAAGGTTTTTAGAGGTGATATGTACTGCCATGGCTATAGATGTAAAGGAGTTATCTAACATAGCTTATAATGGCACTCCTGTGAAGATAAACAGTATGTGTACGGTGTTTGCTGAATCTGAAATTATAAGTTTGAAATCTAAGGGAGTTAAAAAAGAAGATATAGCAGCGGGTCTTGTTCATTCGGTAGTAGACAAAGTAAGTTCTCTTACGTCAAAAATTAACTTAAATGAAGAAGTGTTTTTTTCAGGTGGATTATGTACTAATGAATATCTAAAAGATGCACTTCAAACCAGATTAAACAAAAAAATAAATACTGATGATCGAGCTCAATTCACAGGTGCAATTGGAGCTGCTCTTTTAGGGTAATAAAATAAGGATAAGATTTAATCTTGTCCTTATTTTGTTTTTCGGGTATTATTTTAGAGTATAATTAAGTAGAGAGTTAATTGAGGAGGAAATTTGATTGATAGATAAAAAAGTAGTAGTAATTGGAGGAGGAGCAGCTGGGATGATTGCAGCCGCTATTGCTGGTGGCAGAGGTCTAGACGTTACTTTGATCGAAAAGAATAGTGTTATGGGAAAGAAGCTTTTAATAACAGGAAAAGGAAGATGTAATATAACTAATGACTGCGATGTTGAAGAGTTGATTGAAAATGTTCCTGTAAATGGAAAATTTTTATATAGTGCATTTTATACATTTACTAATATGGATGTTGTAGAATTATTTAATAAATTAGGTGTTAAAACAAAAGTTGAAAGAGGAAATAGAATATTTCCAGTCTCAGATAGATCTTCTGATGTAGTTGAAGCTCTTAAAAAATATATGAAACAAAACAATGTAAAGGTTTTAAAAGGAGAAGTTGATAAAGTAGAATCAGAGGATGGATACGTAAAAAATATAGTATTAAAAGATGGAAAATGTATAATGTGTGACAGTGTAATAGTTGCAACAGGAGGAGCATCTTATCCTCAAACTGGATCAACTGGAGATGGATATAAATTTGCAAGACAGAATGGACATAATATAAGTAAAATAAAGCCATCGTTAGTTCCACTTGAGACTAAGGAAAAATGGGTAAAAAACTTACAAGGACTAACGCTTAGAAATATATCTGTAAAAGTTTTGAATAAAAATAATAAAAAGGTATATGATGATTTTGGAGAACTTAATTTTAATAGTTATGGAATATCAGGTCCTGTTATATTATCTGCAAGTTGTTATATAAAAGATATGGATAAGAACGATTATAGAGTTATAATAGATTTAAAACCAGCTTTATCTAATGAAAAGCTCGATAACAGAATACAAAGAGATTTTGATAAGTATTCAACGAAAAATTTTGAAGAAGCTTTAAAGGCTCTACTTCCTCAAAAGATGATATCTACGATAATCGAATTAACAGAGATAGACCCTAACAAAATAGTAAATCAAATATCAAAACAAGAGCGTAAGAAATTAATCGATACCTTAAAGAATATGACTTTAAATATAAAAAAATATAGACCTATAAAAGACGCTATAGTTACATCTGGGGGAGTGAAAATAAACGAAATTAATCCAAGTACTATGGAGTCTAAATTAGTCAAAGGATTATACTTTGCGGGCGAAGTTATTGACGTAGATGCTTATACAGGGGGATTTAATTTGCAGATAGCTTTTTCTACAGGATATCTTGCTGGAATTAATTGTTAAAATAATATATTAAACTGAAAATTATAGATGTATAATAATAAGTATATATAGATAAGCTAAGGGGTGATTGTATGAGAGCAGAGATATTATGTGTTGGAACGGAAATACTACTAGGAGATATAGTTAATACTAATGCACAATTTTTAGCTAAAGAACTAGCTGATTTAGGTATTTGTGTTTATTATCAAACTGTTGTAGGTGATAATCCAGATAGATTGAAAGAAGCTCTAAAAATAGCTTTCTCAAGAGCGAACTTGGTTATTACAACTGGAGGATTAGGACCTACTAAGGATGATTTAACAAAAGAAGTGTGTGCTGAATTTTTTAATAAAGAGCTTGAAATGAATAAAGAGTCTATGGACTATATAAAAGAGTATTTTAAATCTCAAAATAAGGATATGGTTAAATCGAATGAGAAACAGGCTTGTTTTCCTAAAGATAGTATTATATTGAAAAATGATTGTGGAACAGCGCCGGGTTGTATAATGAAGGATGATGAGAAAACAGTTATACTGTTTCCTGGTCCTCCAAGAGAGATGAATTATATGTTTAAAAACTATGCAAAGCCATATCTTCAAAAGTATCAAAAGGATATAATAGAGTCTAAAACTTTAAGATTATGTGGAATGGGAGAAAGCTCTGTAGAGGAAAAAATAAAGGATTTAATTGAAGGTCAGACAAATCCAACGATAGCACCTTATGCAAAAAATGGAGAAGTAACTCTTAGAATTACAGCTAGAGCATCATCTAATGAAGAAGCTAAAAACTTGATTGAACCATTAAAAAATGAAATTTATTCAAGATTATCTTTATATGTTTATGGAGAAGATGATACTTGTCTTGAATTTGAAGTTGCTAAGATGATTATGGATAAAAACCTAACAATAGCTACCGCAGAGTCCTGTACAGGAGGACTTATAGCATCAAGACTTATAAACTATCCTGGAATATCTTCTGTCTTTAACGAGGGTATGGTTACTTATACAAACGAATCGAAGATGAAAAGACTTGGAGTAAAAAAAGAAACACTTGAAAAATATGGAGCTGTAAGCGAGCAAACTGCTACTGAGATGGCTATTGGAGTGGCGAAAAATACAGGATCTAATATAGGAATTTCTGTAACAGGAATAGCAGGTCCAGGTGGTGGAAGTGATCAAAAACCTGTTGGACTTGTATATATAGGAGTTTGTATAAATGGAGTTACAAAAGTTAAACAATTGAATTTAAAAGGAGATAGAAATAGAATACGAAATATAACTGCTATAAAAGCTTTAAACTTCTTGAGACTAGAGTGTTTGAATATGTAAAATAATATTCATAAGAAAAATTATATTTTTCCAAAAAATACTATACATGAAATTTGAAATTCTTCACATAATACTATCAAGCAACAAATAAAAAAATAAAGTGAGGGATTTAATATGACTAACAACAATAATAATAACAAAGCAGTTCCAGCAGCTAAGGCAGCATTAAATCAAATGAAGCTTGAGACAGCTAATGAATTAGGACTATCTAACTATGAAAATATGGATAAGGGAAACCTAACAGCTAGACAAAATGGTTATGTAGGTGGAACAATGACTAAGAAATTAGTTGAAATGGCTGAGCAACAAATGAGTGGAGGACAAACTAAATAATTAGTTTAACAAGTAAAAGCGAAGAATTAATTCTTCGCTTTTATTTTTATTAAAATATACAATCCTCTAGTATATCTAAATCTTTTATAAGTATAGTATTTCTATCAAAGTCGATTAATTCTTCTTCTCTCATTTTTATGAGTTCTCTAGATAAAGATGGCCTAGTTACAGCAAATTGCTCTGACATTTCTTGTCTTGAATATGGTATTTTTATCAATAGTTTTTTTTGTTTTGAATACTCATCTAAAAGGTAGCTTGCAATTTTTTCCCTTATAGTTTGATAAGATAGTGTTTTTACTTTTTTATTTAACATAAGTATTTTGTTCGATAAAAGGGACATAAAGTTTTTTAGTATGTCAGGATTTATTGTACAAATTTTCAAAATATCTTCTTTTGATATGAACATAATTTCTGAAGAAGTTATTGGAACTAAAGTTGCAGGATATGTATTCTTTTGAGAAAAAACTATAACTTCTCCAAATATATTTCCTGATGATAAAGTTGAAATCGTAAGAGTCTTACCAGATGGGTAGATCTTTTGAATTTCTACATTACCAGATATTAAAATACCTATGCTATTTAAAGGATCTCCCTCTATCGCTATTAATTCGTTTTTATTAAATGATTTCATTTTATAGTTGATGTTAGATAGAATATCATTTAAATTATCGTCTACTATATTTTTGAACAATACACTTGATTTTAAAATATTTTCTAAATTCAACATAATAGTCTCCTTAATTTTAAATTATGTACTAAATAATAATATAACCAAACTTAAAAATCAATATAGAATATTTTATAGTGTTTTAGTAAATAATAGAATTAAAATGATTTAAGGAGTGATTTAAATGGAACAGAATGTAAATTTCGAATCAGTTAAGGAACAATTTAAGCATGCTTCATTAGATGAACAAATAAGAATATACACAACTACGTCTGGCCTTACAGTTGAACAGTTTAAAGAATTACTTAAATACTTCCCTATACAACATCTAGATAAATTGGAAAAAGCTATGGCTTAAAATGAAAAAAACTATATATTATTTATGTGGAGGTTTAATATTTTTTCTTATACTTTTGATCAGCATTGAATTTTATTCTTTAAATTCCTTCTTTTACTTTATTCAATACGATAAGAATAACGTTTATCAAAATATTACATATTCAAAAGAAGATGTAAAAAATGTAACTTACAATTTGATAGACTATTTAAAGTATGATGTGGATTTGGATTACAAAGACATTTTTTCAGATAAAGAAAAAAGTCATATGAAGGATGTAAAGTATATATTTCAAAAAGGATTTTTGATAAAAAGATTATCCATAATAGTTATTTGTATAATAATTTATATGGGTAGAAAAGATATGAATAATATGCTAAAGAGCTTTAATAAAAGCATTCTAAGCACATGTGTTGTCTTTACACTATTATGTTCTATAATATCTTTAAATTATTATAAGTATTTCACTGTGTTTCACAAAATATTTTTTAATAATGACAACTGGCTATTAAGTCCAAAAGAGAGTATAATAATAAATTTATTGCCACTTGAATTTTTTAAAAGCATAAGTATATATATTTTTATGACTATCTTGATTGTAAGTTGTATTGTGATATCTATTAACTTCTTTTTAATTAAAAGAAAAAAGCTAGAGCCAAAGCTCTAGTTTTTTTATTATAAAGATTTAAGTTTAGTGATTGTATGAAATAAGTAAATTTATGTGCTTAATCCAAAATAAATGGGATCAAAATACCGATAATGTGTTAAAAATTTTTAATAAAACTAAGCATTACATCTTATTGAATATCCTGAAAGTTCTAAACTCCCTAACAGTCAGACAACGGACTTTCTTAACGGATATTCAAACGATGTAATACAAGTTTTATATGAAAATATTTAAATCATTCTCTAACATTTTAATCCCATTTATTTTTTTAGTGTGGTTTTTAAATTTTGGCTATGTTTAAACATAATATTGATAGTATGCTACAAATATAAGGACAAGGGTTTATCTTGCTTTTATTGGATAAGTCTTTTTTAGAATAGGAAATAGTAGAGTTAGTAAAGTCGTTAAAGGATTTCTATAATATAGTAAACTATATTTCTTTAAATGATAATCTTATAAGAACAGTTGATTGATTATCTTTTAAAATCTCCCTAGTTACTTCTGAATCAATTGGAACTCCCAATGGAAGATTACCAGATATACTGGATTCAGAATTAGCATAATAAATATATATTTCTGTACCAAGTGTCAACTTTGTATTATTAGTAAGAGCAGCCTTTGAATATTTGCTTAAATCTTCTTTTACTTCATAACTACCACTCATAGTAGCACTTTTATCAGCTAGAATATATCTTATTTGGTTACTTTTTAAGTTTATACCTAGTGTCTTAATATCGCTTTCAATACTAATATCGTCATGCATAATACTTGTGATTGAATCTTCTTTTACTTTTTTACCATTTTCATAAACTTCGTAAATTAATGAAAACTCATATTTTTTATCATTTGGGATATTTTTTAATTTATACATCAATATTCGATTTCCAGTAAGATTAAATAAATATTCCTCTTTATCAGATAGTGATTCGTATACTAATTCCGTATCAATATTTTTAATGTTTTGACATCCTATAAAAGTTGTACAGCACATTAGAGTTAAAAATAATACTAATATTTTTTTCATAACAATCCCCCGACTTAAGCATTTAATGAACACTATAATTTAGTTGTTCGTTGTTTCTTATTCAATTATACATAAATATTTCAAATAATTCTATTTAATACAGAAATTGTTATACTTAAAAACTCAAATCGCTTATGTCATATAAGATAAAAGTTAAGATACTTAGTTGCCACTCCATGAAATTTGAAAGACCATTCTCTATGTCTAATATGATACCAATTAACGTGCTGCACGTGATATAAAACTTCTTTTTTCTTATCACGTTTAATTTTAATATGATTTAATCCTAATTCTTTTATGAATCTTATATAACTTTTATGCGAATCACTGCACAGGATTGAGTTTTTAGATATGCTTGATAAAACTAATTTTTTATCTTCGTAACTCATTTTTCTATTAGTAAACTTCTTTTCTTAATAAAGAGGTAAGATTAAATTTTATAATATAGTGCCTAATATTAAAACTTTCTATGAAAATGTTAGGGAATACTTTTGAAAATTTTGACTAATATAACTTAGATTTTATCGCTTAATAATCCGTTAATAAATTTGCGTGTTTGACCGTAGGAAGTTCGTAAATTTTAGGGTTGTTAATAAGATAAAGTCTTAGTTATATTTAAAATATTGTTGTATTATCGGTATTTTCATAGAAAGTTTTTGATAACCCACATATAACCCAAAAAGTATGTATTTAAAATCTTTAAAATAAATATTTTTATTTTAGAGCGAATTTTATGACTTTCAATTGATAAATAGTATAAAAATTTTATAAATGGAAAGAATAAAATAAAAAACAAGAGGTGATTTTATGCTCAACAACTTTGTGGGATTAATATATAAGGAATTGATAAAAGGAAAAATAAAAGACTTAAAAAAAGTAAACAAATACAGCATTAAGAGAAAAGATGATATAGACATTATAAAAAAAATAGATAGTTTACTCGCTAAAATAGCTAAATACATCTTGAATATATTTATATTCTTAATTATGGTAAAAATAAATATATATATTAGCACTGTAGCTTTAATAGGATTTGTATTTTACAAAAAAATTATAAATGATAGATTCAAGGAGAATATGAAAAACAGAACATGCTCTTTAAAAAAGCTATTTGATGAAGTGGTAAAAGAAAATTCAAAATTAAAAATAAAAACAATAATGGTTATGTTTATACTTATGCAGTTTTCAGATTATACAAAACTTTATATTGGTATAATTGTAACTCTTTTAGTATTTACTATAAATGATATATATAGTAACATAAAAAATATAAACGAAAATACTTTTCAAGGAAGACTTTCTAAATAGCTTAAAGTGAAGTTTGCTTGAAGTGGGGGACAAATTATGAAAAATGATAGAGATAGAGTATATAATATATTAGAAATATCTAAATTAGTTACTGCATCTATGAACTTTTTTGAAATAAAGGATGAGATTGTATCTAAAATGTTAAATGTGATACATCCTAGAAAGGCTTGTATAAACTTATTTTATAAAAATAATTATAAATACTCATACTTAGTGTGTTCTGCTACTTTAGATTATATACCTGAACTATTTTCAAGTGGAGATTCAGAAACAATTAAAATAGATTTTAATGAGTATCCTAAATATATCCATGAAGCTGTATTTGAAAAGAAAATAGTTTGGGTAAAAAATATATTTGAAGATGATAGAGCGATAATGGAAAGGGATATGGCTGCAAAAGAAGGATACACAGGAAGAATAGTATTTCCTCTTATAGCCAATAATAATGTAATCGGATTTATAACTTGTTATATAACAGAAGATGATGATTTAACACAAGAAGATATAAATTTTATATCTTCTGTTTCTTCGTTAATAAGCCTTTCTATAGAAATAACAAAGGAAAATTATAAAATAGATACATTAATAAAAAAATTAAGAGGGGCTATAAACTATATAAGTAAGGCAACTCAAGAATTATACGCAAACAGGTCGATAGATAACTTCCTTTCTTTAATTAGTAGGCAAATGTGTAAGCTTACATCTAGTGAAAGCTCAATAGTAATACTTAATGATAATAACAATAAAACACAGACGTTTAATCAATACGGAAATGAAAATATAAATATACACAAGGCACTAGGCTATGTTATAAAGGATGATATAGATAAGAATGGAAAGTACTACAATCCAAAGGATTTAAAAAAATATATAGATGATGATAATATAAAGTCTTTAATATACTTTAAATTAAAGGTAGCAAATGAAGCTGTAGGATATATAGCAGCTGTAAATAGCAAAAAATACACTGATGATGATATTAAGATACTTAGTATATTTTCATCTCAAACAGTGCTTGCTATTCAAATGTATAATAATTCTAAGAAAGTATTTGAGCATGAGTTATTAGAAAAAGAGCTTGAAATTGTGTCAAAACAACAAAAACTTATGATGAGTGATACACAAATTAAATTTTCTGATTCAAAAGAAATAGTATTTTTTCATGAGCCATCAAAATATATAGGTGGAGATTTTTGTAAAATAATAAAAATAGATGAAAGCAAGGTATGCATATTTATAGCAGATGTTATGGGCCATGGCATAATGTCTAATTATTTTGTAGCGATGATAAAAGGAGTGCTTCAAACTCTAGTATATGAAAAAGAATCGGCTGGGAGCATACTGACAAAAATGAATCATATATTATATGATGATTTTGATAAGGTTAATGCATTTGCTACAGCTAGAATTGGAATATTTGATTCTAAAACTGGAAAATCAGTAATATCAAATGCTGGTCATCACTATTCTATAGGAATCAAAAAAGATAAAGAAATAGTTGTGGATGATCTTGATTTTGATAAAGGGATGCCGATAGGTGTATTAAAAGATATGTCATATAATGAATATGAATACAATATAAACGAGTATGAACTTGTATGTATATACACTGATGGTATAATAGAAGCATCTAATGAATCTGGAGAAGAATTCGGGTTAGACATATTGAAAGAGCTAATAAAAAATAATTATACTAATACTACTTCAAATATATATTATAAACTTAAAAAAGAGCTGGAAATATTTACGGGAAAAGATAGTTTAGAAGATGACTTGCTAATACTGTTTGTAAAAAACAAAGTAGATTAATAAATTGGGGGGATATAGATGTCATTTTTAGTTATAAATGCAAGTCCAAGAAAAGGGAAAAACTGCTCTATTATAGCCGATTATATAGCGGATATACTTTATGACAACAATATCAAATATGAAATGATAAATATATGGGATATGACCATAGAGTACTGTAATGCATGTGGGTATTGTGATAAGACAGGGGTTTGTCACAAAACTGATGATATGAGCCAGATGTACAAAAAATTTGATGAATCTGATGGAACAATACTTATATCTCCTGTTTACTTTGACAGTGTTCCCGCAAAACTTAAAAGTCTAATAGATAGAACTCAAGCTTTTTTCGCAAGTAAATATATATTAAAAAGACCATCTATAGATAGAAGTAAAAAAAGGTTTGGGATGTTTATACATGTAGGAGGAAGTAAGCCTTATGAAACTCAATTTATGGGAGGTCAAATAACAGTCGACTTTTTATTTAAGTGTATAAATACAAAATTAATTCATAATTATTATATATCTAATACTGATGATTTAGATTTAAAAAGCAGAGATTTATATAGAGAAGATATAAAAAGATTAATCATAGATTTAAAGAACAAGGGCTAGTTATAACTAGCCCTTGTTTGAGGAAAGGGGAAGAAATATGCTTAGATACTTAACTAGTGGAGAATCTCATGGAAAAGCCTTGATAACTATAATAGAAGGCATTCCGTCTAATCTAAATATAGACGTTGATAATATAAATAGAGAATTATCAAGAAGACAACAAGGATATGGTAGAGGAGATCGAATGAAGATAGAAAAGGATAAAGTAAATATTTTATCTGGAATGAGAGGTAGTAATACTATAGGAAGTCCTATAGCTATTGAAATAAAAAATACGGATTATGAAAACTGGAAAGAATATATGAACCCAGTTGAAGAAATAGATAAAGAAACTAAGATGGTTTCAAAAGTAAGACCTGGACATGCTGATATGGTTGGCAGTTTAAAGTATGATTTTGAAGATGTTAGAAATGTTTTGGAAAGAGCAAGTGCCAGAGAAACAGCATCAAGAGTTGCAGTAGGGGCTATTTGTAAGGAGTTTTTATCAAAATTTGATATAGATTTTACATCTCATGTAATACAAATAGGAAAACATAAAATAAATAAACATTTTGAATTTGATTACATAAAAAAAGAATCTAATATATCTGAGGTAAGATGTGTAGATAAAGAGTATGAAGAACTATTCATAGATGAAATAAAAAAAGCGAAAGAAGAAGGAGATAGTTTAGGTGGTATATTCGAGGTTAGGATAAAAAATGTTATTCCTGGACTTGGATCTTACGTTCATTATGATAAAAAGCTTGATTCTCAGTTAAGTGCTCATATTATGTCTATACAAGCTATAAAAGGAGTAGAGTTCGGAATTGGGTTTGAAATGGCAGGCTTAAAGGGATCTGAAGTTCATGATGAAATATACTACTCAAAAGAAACAGGAATATATAGAAATACTAATAGATTAGGTGGTATAGAAGGTGGAATGAGTACTGGTGAGGAAATAGTAATTAGAGGTGTTATGAAGCCTATACCTACTTTATATAAGCCGCTTAATAGTATAGATATAAATAATCTTGAAAATTATAAGGCATCAATAGAAAGGTCAGATAACTGTGCTTTACCTGCTGCTTGTGTTGTAGCTGAAAATGTATGTGCGTTTGTCATTGCAAAGTTCTTTATGGAAAAGTTTGGGCAAGACAATATGAATGATATAATTAAAAGCTATCAAAATTATTTAGAGAGGTTGTCTGATAGAGGATGGAAAATGGATACAAAGTCTATATAAAAAAAGATTTTAGTGAAATAGGTATAAAAAAGGATTATGATAAAGTTTTAATTATAACAGATGAAAATGTAAAAAGATTATATATTGATGATTTTATACGAACTTTAGATTTGAAAAATATTATATACTACACTATAAATCCAGGGGAAAATTCGAAAAGTATAAAGGTATATGAAGAGGCATTTAAGTTTTGTATAGAGAATGGAATGAGCAGAAAATCATTGATCATAGCACTCGGGGGAGGTGTTGTGGGAGACTTAAGTGGGTTTATAGCATCTACTTATATGAGAGGAATAGATCTTATACATTGTCCTACAACATTATTATCACAGGTTGATAGCTCTATTGGAGGTAAGACTGGAATAAATTTAGGCAACTATAAAAATGTTATAGGTAGCTTTTATAGACCTGAGTATATATATATGAATATTAATACACTTAAAACATTAAATAGTAATGAATTCTTAAGTGGACTTTCAGAAGTTATTAAGTACGCACTTATATGCGATTATAAGTTTTTGGATTATCTTCTAAAAAATAGAAATAAGATATTAAATTTAGAATATGAATGTTTAATATATATAGTACAAAAATGTTCGAATATAAAAATTGATATTGTTAAAAAAGATGAAAAAGAGTCTGGTATTAGAAAAATATTAAACTTAGGACATACATTCGGCCACGGATTAGAAAAGCTAGGTGGATTTAGCCATGGCTTTGCTGTTGCGATTGGAACTCACATGGCATTTAGATTATCTTATAAAAAAGGATATATAGATAAAGCTTATTACGATAAAGTGTTGAATATTTATAAGGCCTATGGTATACCTATAACTTTTGATGATATAAATTCTGCTGATATACTAGATGTAATGAAAAAAGATAAGAAGAATAGTTTTTTAAAAATAAATTTAGTACTACCAACTGGACATTCAGCTCTTGATGTAGTAGATAATATAGATGAAAAAGAGATGCTTTATGTAATAGAGGAGGTAAAAAATGAGTTTTAACAGTTTAAAATTAAAAGGGAAAGTAGATATACCAGGAGATAAATCTATATCACATAGGGCTATAATGTTATCGTCAATAGCTAATGGAAAGAATATAGTTAGAAATTTTTTGAGTGGAGAAGATTGTTTGAGCACTATAGAGTGTTTTAAAAAAATGGGGATACAAGTAGAAAAATGCAGAAAAAATGAAATGGTTATACATGGAATGGGACTTAAAGGTCTTAAAAAACCAACCCAAAATTTAGATGTAGGAAATTCAGGAACTACAATAAGACTTATTATGGGTATATTATCTGGTCAAAACTTCGAGTCAACTTTAATAGGTGATAATTCCATAGCTAAAAGACCTATGAAAAGAGTAACAGATCCATTAAGACTTATGGGGGCTAAGATATCTGGTAAAGAAGATGCTAATTTTACACCTATAACTATAGATGGAGGAAACTTAAAAGGAATAGATTATAAAATGCCTATAGCTTCAGCCCAGGTTAAGTCATCTATGATACTTGCATCTTTATACGCAAATTCCCCTACTAAGATAATAGAAAAGAACAAAAGTCGAAATCACACAGAGATTATGTTAAAGTCTTTTGGAGCAGACATAGATGTGAGTGGCAATGAGATTTATGTAAAGCCTGCTCAACATTTATACTCTGAAGATATATATGTTCCAGGGGACATTTCATCTGCTGCGTTTTTTATTGCTGGAGCTAGTATATTGGATGGGTCTGAGCTATTAATAAAAAACGTGGGTCTTAATGAAACGAGAACTGGAATTTTAGATGTATTAAAAGATATGGGTGGAAATTTTGAAATATTAAATAAGAAATATGTTTGTGGAGAATTGATGGGAGATATATTAGTTAAGCATTCTAATTTGAATTCTACAACAATAGATTCTAAGTTAATACCAAGACTTATAGACGAAATACCTATAATAGCTGTTATGGCAACACAGGCAGAAGGAACAACTATTATAAAAGATGCGAAGGAACTTAAGGTTAAAGAGTCGAATAGAATAAGTAGTGTTGTTTCTAATCTTAAGAAAATGGGAGCAGATATTGAAGAATTGGATGATGGTATGATTATAGAAGGTCCGACAAAATTAAAAGGGTGTAATGTAGAGAGTTTTTCAGATCATAGAATAGCCATGTCATTTTCAATAGCTTCACTGTTGGCGTCTGGAAATACAAATATAGACAATACAAACTGTGTGGACATATCCTTTCCTCGTTTTTATGATATATTAAAAGAAATAACCTATTAAAAATTTGATTTTTTACATTAAAGAAAGTATAATATTCCTTGAAAAAATAATTTAGGAGGTTGGTGTAATGAAATTACCTATAGCATTATCAAATAGACATATACATTTAGGACAAAAAGATATAGAGGTATTATTTGGGGAAGGAGCTGAATTAACTCACTTTAAAGACCTTTCTCAACCAGGACAATGTGCATGTCAAGAAAAAGTAGACGTAATAGGACCAAAAGGAGAAATTAAAGGAGTTAGAGTATTAGGACCTGCAAGAGGAGAAACTCAACTTGAGATATCTTTAAGTGATGGATTCAAATTAGGAGTAAAAGCACCTATAAAGGATTCAGGAGATCTTGAAGGAACTCCAGGAGTAAAAATCGTAGGACCAAAAGGTGAAGTAGAACTTGAAAGAGGAGTTATAGTAGCTTCAAGACATATACATATGCATACTGATGACGCTGAAAAGTTCAATGTAACGGATAATCAAAAAGTTAAGATAAGAACTTCAGGAGGAAGAGCAGTTGTATTTGAAAACGTATTAGTAAGAGTAAGTCCAAAGTTTGCGCTTGAAATGCACGTTGATGTAGAAGAGGGAAACGCAGCTGGAGTTAGAAATGGAGATTTAGTAGAATTAATTAATGAATAAAAAAAATATATTTAAGCATAATAAAAAAGTAGTCTTTTAATAAGACTACTTTTTTATTATTTTAGCAAATTTATAGTTATGAAAAAATGCTTAATAAATGAGTATAATTATACAAAGGTAAAAAATTTAAATTTCAAATATATTTAAAATTGAATTATACCTATAAAAAGTTTGAAATTACTGAAAATTAGAAAAAAATAAAATTTATTAACAAAATTATACTGTATTGACTTGATTTTAATAAAAATATGAACTATTATGTAATTAAAGAAATTAAATTTTATAAAAATACAGAAAGTTTAATCATGTGATTTTTATTTGTTTTTTTAAATCATATGGCGATTGACAGGATGTATATTGTATACTATACTCAAAGTAAGAAAATTAAAAAATGAGGAGGATTTACTATCATGGCAAAGCAAATGAAAACTATGGATGGTAATACTGCTGCTGCATATGTATCATATGCGTTTACTGATGTTGCAGCTATTTACCCAATTACACCATCATCTCCTATGGCAGAGCATGTTGATGAATGGTCAGCTAATGGAATGAAGAATATATTTGATCAAAGAGTACAAGTTGTAGAACTTCAATCTGAGGGAGGAGCATCAGGTGCGGTTCATGGATCATTAGCAGCTGGAGCTTTAACTACAACATTTACAGCTTCTCAAGGACTTCTTTTAATGATACCAAATATGTACAAAATAGCAGGAGAGCTTCTTCCGGGAGTATTCCATGTAAGTGCTCGTGCAGTAGCAAGTCACGCGCTTTCTATATTTGGAGATCACTCAGATGTAATGGCAGCAAGACAAACTGGATTTGCTTTCTTAGCATCAGGTTCAGTTCAAGAAGTTATAGATCTTGGAGGAGTTGCTCACTTAGCATCTATCAAGTCTAGAGTACCATTTGTACATTTCTTTGATGGATTCAGAACTTCTCACGAAATTCAAAAAGTTGAGCTTATAGATCATGAAGATTTTGCAAGACTTGTAGATAAAGATGCTGTTAAAGAATTCAGAAACAGAGCTTTAAATCCAGAGCATCCTGTAACTAGAGGTACAGCACAAAACCCAGATATCTTCTTCCAAGCAAGAGAAGCATCTAATACATATTATGAAAAAGTACCTGGAATAGTTGCTGAATACATGAAAGAAATAAGTGAAATAACTGGTAGAGAGTACAAGCCATTTAACTACTACGGAGCTGAAGATGCAGAAAACGTAATCATAGCAATGGGTTCTGTAACAGATACAATAGAAGAAACTATAGACTACTTAGCATCAAAAGGTGAAAAAGTAGGACTAGTAAAAGTTCGTCTATACAGACCGTTCTCAGCTGAGTACTTCTTCGATGTTCTTCCAAAATCAGTTAAGAAAATAGCTGTACTTGATAGAACAAAAGAGCCAGGAGCATTAGGAGAGCCTTTATATCAAGACGTTCGTACTTTATTCTACGGAAAAGAAAATGCACCTATAATAGTTGGTGGACGTTACGGACTTGGTTCAAAAGATACTACACCTTCTCAAATTAAGGCTGTATACGACAACTTAAAGAAAGAAGAAATTAAAAACAACTTCACTTTAGGAATTATAGATGATGTAACTAATACATCTTTAGAAGTAAAAGAAGAAATAAACACAGCTCCAGAAGGAACTATAAGATGTAAGTTCTGGGGACTTGGTTCAGACGGTACTGTTGGAGCTAACAAGAGTGCTATAAAAATCATAGGAGATAAAACTGATCTTTACGCTCAAGGATACTTCTCTTATGACTCTAAAAAGTCTGGTGGTATAACTATATCTCACTTAAGATTTGGTAAACAACCTATAAAATCTACTTACTTAATAAACGAAGCAGATTTTATAGCATGTCACAACCAATCTTACGTAGATCAATATGATCTATTAAAAGGACTTAAAAAAGGCGGATCTTTCGTTCTTAACTGTAAGTGGGGAATGGAAGAACTTGAAGAAAAATTACCAGCTTCAATGAAGAAATATATAGCTGATAATCAAATCAATTTCTATACAATAAATGCTACTGATATAGCATCTGAAATAGGACTTGGAAACAGAATAAACATGATAATGCAATCTGCATTTTTCAAGTTAGCTGAAGTTATTGAATTAGACAAAGCTGTTGAATACTTAAAGGATTCTATAGTTAAGTCTTACGGTAAAAAAGGTGAAAAAGTAGTTAACATGAACTACGCAGCTGTAGATAAGGGATTAGATGCTCTTGTTAAAGTAGAAGTTCCTGCTTCTTGGTCAAGTGCTGTACAATCAGAAGTTGCAATAGGCGAATCTAAAGATGTTCCAGAATTCGTAGAAAAAATATTAAATCCAATCAATAGACAAGAGGGAGATTCTCTTCCAGTAAGTACTTTTGTTGGCGCTGAAGATGGAACATTCGAAAATGGATCTGCTGCATATGAAAAGCGTGGAATAGCTGTTAATGTACCAGAATGGCAAATAGATAACTGTATTCAATGTAACCAATGTTCATTTGTATGTCCTCACGCTACAATAAGACCAGTATTACTAAATGAAGAAGAAGTTAATAATGCGCCAGAAGGATTCAAAACTAAGAAAGCTGTAGGTAAGGGTCTTGAAGGTCTTCAATATAAAATTCAGGTAAGTACTATGGACTGTACTGGATGTGGAAATTGTGCTGATATTTGTCCATCTAAGGAAAAAGCATTAATAATGAAGCCTCTTGAAACACAAACAGAAGTAGAAGTTCCAAACTGGGATTACTCTTTAACAGTATCACCAAAAGAAGATTTAGTAAGTCCAAACAACGTTAAGGGAAGTCAATTCAAGCAACCACTTCTTGAGTTCTCAGGAGCTTGTGCTGGTTGTGGAGAAACTCCTTACGCTAAGGTTGTAACTCAATTATTCGGAGATAGAATGATAATAGCTAATGCAACAGGTTGTTCATCAATTTGGGGAGGATCAGCTCCATCTACTCCATACTGTACAAACCATGAAGGTAAAGGACCAGCTTGGGCTAACTCATTATTTGAAGACAATGCTGAATATGGATTTGGTATGGCAGTAGCTGTTAAGCAAATGAGAAATAAATTAACTGATTTAATGAACAAAATAGTAGAACTTAACATAGATGATGAATACAAAGCAGTATTTACTGAATGGTTAAATTCTCAAGAAGATGCGGAGCTTTCTAAAGCATCAAGCGCTAAAGTTCTTGAATTATTAAAATCAAACAATATAGCAGATGAAAAAGCTAAAGAAATATTAGCTGAAATTGAAGATAAGAAAGATTACCTAATCAAGAAATCTATGTGGATCGTAGGAGGAGACGGTTGGGCTTATGACATCGGTTATGGTGGACTTGACCATGTCCTAGCTTCAGGCGAAAATGTAAATGTTCTTGTATTCGATACAGAGATTTACTCAAATACTGGAGGACAATCTTCAAAAGCTACTCCAACAGGAGCAGTTGCTAAATTTGCAGCTTCTGGTAAGAAAGTTAAGAAGAAGGATCTTGGTATGATCGCTGCAACATACGGATACGTATACGTAGCTCAAGTTGCTATGGGAGCAGATAAGAACCAATTTATGAAAGCTTTAATAGAAGCTGAGAAGTATGATGGACCATCTCTAATTATAGCTTATGCTCCATGTATAAGTCATGGTATTAAAGAAGGAATGGGACGTAGCCAATATAACACTAAGCAAGCAGTTGACTGTGGATACTGGCATTTATACAGATACAACCCAACATTAACAGAAGAAGGAAAGAATCCATTTACACTAGATTCTAAAGAGCCAACAGCAAGCTTTAGAGATTTCATACTAGGACAAGTAAGATATACATCTTTACAAAAGGCTTTCCCTGAAATAGCTGACGAGTTATTTGTTAAAGCTGAAGAAGATTCTAAGCAAAGATATGAAACTTACAAGAGAATGGCTGGCCAAGCTTAATAAACAATAAAAAGAAGAGAAGCGAAAGCTTCTCTTTTTTTATACATTAAAAAATTATTCGTTAAATATATATTTACTATTGACATTTATGGGGAAAATAACGAAAATAGTATATTAAATACACAATTAAGTTGTTATGTATAAAAGGGGGGATAATATGAATAGTAATATGAAAAGTATTATAGAGATGGCTACTGGAAGAAAAAAAGCAGAATTAGTACTTAAAAACTGTAAAGTTGTGAATGTATTTTCACATGAAATCATAGAAGCTGATATTGCTATAGCATATGGGAAAATAGTAGGTGTTGGAAGTTATAGCGGAGAAAAAGAAATAGATATAAAAGGGAAATACGTATCTCCAGGACTTATAGATGGGCACATACATATAGAATCATCTATGGTATCTCCTGTTCAGTTTGCAAGAGCAATAGTACCAAGAGGAACTACTACTATAATTGCAGACCCTCATGAAATAGCAAATGTATGTGGTATAAAAGGGATAGAATATATGCTAAATAAAACTCAAAATATACCTTTAAATGTGTATATAATGCTTCCATCTTGTGTACCTGCCACACCTTTTGAAAATTCAGGAGCTATACTTGAAGCTGAGGTCCTAAAGGAATTAATAGATAATCCAAGAGTATTAGGACTTGGAGAATTGATGAACTATCCCGGTGTTATAAACGGTGATGATAGCGTTATAAAAAAGGTGAATTTAGCTAATGAATACGGGAAAATAATAGATGGACATGGTCCCGAAATATCTGGAAAAGATTTGAATGCATATGTAGTATCGGGAGTTAAAACCGAGCATGAATGTTCAACCGTTGAGGAAATGATGGAGAGAATAAGACTTGGTATGTATATAGCTATAAGACAAGGATCAGCTGCCAAAAACTTATTATCATTAGTAAAGGGTATAACTGTTGATAATATGAGAAGATGTATATTGTGTGCAGATGATAGACACCCAGAGGATTTATTGAATGAAGGTCATATAGATAATAGCGTAAGGATAGCTATAAAAAATGGAATAGACCCTATATCAGCTATAAAGATGGCGAGTATAAATACTGCTGAATGCTATAATCTTGAAAAATTAGGAGCAATAGCACCGGGATATTATGCTGATTTAATAGTTATTGATGATTTAGAAGAATTTAATGTAGTCAAAGTATTTAAAAATGGAAAGTTAGTATCAAAAGATAAGACACCTCTATTTAATGCAAATGAGTACAATGGTTATGATGTAAAAGATACTGTAAATATAAAAGGTGTAAGAAAAGAAGATTTAAATATAAATATGAAAACGAATAAAGCGAATATTATAGGAGTAATAGATCATAGTATATTGACTAAAAAGCTAGTTAAAAATGTAAATGTTGAATATGGATTATTCAAAAGTACAAAAGAAGATGATGTGCTTAAAATAGCAGTGGTTGAAAGACATAATGCAACTGGAAATATAGGACTTGGATTGGTTGAAAATTTTGGCTTAAAAGGTGGAGCAATAGCATCAACGGTAGCCCATGATTCTCATAATATAGTTGTTATAGGAGATAATGATGATGATATGTTAATGGCTATAAATGAAGTTAGTAGAGTAGGCGGGGGTATAACTATATGCTCAAATTCAAAGGTTTTAAAAACACTTGAGCTTCCAATAGCAGGACTTATGTCTGATTTAAGTATTGAAAGAGTCAGTGAAATATTATCTGAGATGCTTGAAATATCTTATGAGCAGTTGCATGTAAATAAGAATATAGAACCTTTTATGACTCTTGCATTCTTGGCACTGCCTGTTATTCCTGAAATAAAGATTACTGATAAGGGATTATTCGATGTTACTAAATTTGATTTTATAGATATAAATGCGGATTAAAGTAACATAAATGGGAACTATACTTAATAATTGTAGATAGAAGAGGAGCCTGTAATTGCACAGGTTCTTCTTTTTGAGCAACCGTTTTTATTTTCATATACATCTTTTTAGATGCTGTGGGTTTAAATGTTAGGGTGGATTATGATAGGTGTTATGTATTGATTCAAAATTATAGAAAATTTTTGTTATATACAAATTTTTCAAAATGGTATATATTTTGTGTATAATATTTATATGGAAAAGTTTAGATGGCTTCAGGCGAGCTATGTATATTATGTTTATTATTGGATGTTTGGTTCTATGCTAGTTCATTAAAATAGGTACAATAGGGGGGTTGTTATGGGGATTTTAACCAGTATTTATTCTAGATTATTTAAATATATTGAAGCTACGGCTGAAATGATTGATTTTGATATTTATATTGTCGATAATAAACTATTAAGAATAATTGGAACAGGTATATATAGTAAAATGTTAGGTATAGTACTGCATAAAAATACATCTAATGGTTGGGTTTTAAAAAACATGAAACCTCTTTTTATGTTTAATCCTCTAGAAAATGAGATATGTGAAGAATGTCCAATGAAAAAATCGGAAAATTGTGGGAAAGAATATTCCATACATATGCCGATTATCTCAAATGGAAAATGCTTAGGCGTAGTGACAATATCTTCGACTTATGAGGATGCATCTAAAAAACGAATTGTTAGAGAAAAAGATAAGTTACTTCAATTTATTGCTGTTACTGCTGAAGCGATTGCTGAATTCGTAGAAAATGAAATCAAACTTGCCAATTATGAAAAATTATTATCCTTTTCGGAAGAAGCAATAATAATAACGGATAAAGAAGGTAATATTATTCGAATGACCGATGTTGTTAAGAAAAATTTTCAAAATTTCCATAACATATATGATTTGATTTCCAAGAGTAAAGTATCTTATGGAGATGATTTTCAAAAGAGTACCTTTAAAATAAATAACAGTCTATGTGTCAATAGAGTTAAAGTTAATTTAAATGGAAATGATTACAACCAAATATTCTTTCTTCAAATGGAAAATAAAAATAAGAATGAGGAGAATAATGGCTTTATTGATAAAGAAATATTTTTAGGTAAAATTATAGGGAAAAGTGAAACCATAGAGGAATTAAGGAAAGTAGTGCTCCATGTTGCAAAATACAATTCAAATTGTTTGATTTTAGGAGAAAGTGGAACGGGAAAAGAAATGTTTGCAAAATTAATTCATAATATAAGTGATAGAAGAGATAATCCGTTTATACCTATAAACTGTGCTGCCATTCCTGATCATTTAATAGAAAGTGAAATATTTGGATATGAAGCAGGTGCCTTTACAGGTGCAAGCAAAAAAGGAAAGAAAGGTTTGTTTGAGGTAGCTAATAATGGAACGATCTTTTTAGACGAAATTGGAGACATGCCCATCTATTTGCAACCCAAGCTGTTAAGAGTTCTTGAAACAGGAAAGATAACAAGAATTGGAGGCACAAAAGAAATACAATTAGATGTAAGATTTGTTGCCGCTACAAATAAAAATTTATCTGAGAAAATGAAAAATGGCCAGTTTCGAGATGACTTATATTATAGATTATGTGTGATTCCTTTAAATCTACCAGCTTTACGGGAAAGAACAGAGGATATTATTGAACTTACAAGATATTTTATTGATAAATATAATAATAAATTTAACAAGAATATAAAAAATATAGAGAATAGAGTAAAAAAAAATCTATTAATTTATGATTGGCCTGGAAATGTTAGAGAACTTGAGAATGTAATTGAATATGCAATAACTATGGAGAAGACGGATACTTTAACGGCAAGTAGTTTACCATTAAATATAAATTATAATAGTAATATTGGTTTTGATAGTGCTCAGGAAATTTCGATTAATGATTTTAAAAAGCAGAATATAGCTAATCTTATTGAAAAATATGGAAATACAGTAAAATCAAAGACTATAATATCTAAGGAATTAGGAATAAGTCTGTCCACTTTATATAGATATCTTAAAAAATATGAATTTTGATTTTGCATATTATGCTTGGATAGAGCTGTCTTCAGTGCATAGTTTAATTTTACAAGAATCTTTTTTAAGTGCCTCAATTTTGATAGAACGCTGGCTTAAAAAGTTCAATATTATTTATATTTCTTAAAATGATAAAGATTTCTCATTTGTATAAATGTCTAAATTTTAATAGAAATAGCCACAATAAAACTCGATTGTCAGAATGACTTATCAAAATGACAAAAATAAAAAAGCCTGTGAATGTTTTTCACATTTACAGGCTTTTTTATTTTTGTTAAAAAAGATATTTCAACTTATATTGAAAAAACGATTTAAATTTTTATTTTTGATTACTTAATGAACCGTTGAAATTTCAATGAAATCTTATAAATATATTTTTGGTTTACTTTAATGAAAAATCTTTTTATTAAGTAAAAAATTTAAGTAAGGCATATTTTATAAAAATTTTCTAAAATTCAATATTTTGGCAAGAGAATTGCTTGATAATATAAGCAACCATGGTAATTTTTTTTTAGGAGGTATTTATGAGACCGTTAATAGGAATTACAGCAAAAATATCTTTTGATGACAATATTGGCATTATAACTAATCAAGGTTGCAAAAACCAATCATGGGCTTTATTAGCTGATGATTATGTAAAATCTGTTGAGCAACTGGGAGGAACACCAATAGTAATTCCAATAGTTGGAAATTACAAAGTTTCTTTAGGAATTATTGAAAAACTTGATGGAATAATTTTTTCTGGTGGAAATGATGTAAATCCCAAATACTACAATGAAGAAGCTGAGTTTGAATACAAAAATTTAGTGGATAGCTTAGATGAATTAGAAATTAATCTGTATAAAAAAGCACTTTCAGAAACTTCTATTCCAATCTTAGGGATTTGTAGAGGTCTTCAATTGATAAATACTGTTCATGGGGGAACATTATTTCAAGAAATGAGAACGGGGGAATATCCTAAACATACTTATTCAAAAGAACCCCTTTCAAAAGATGTTATTGCACATGATGTATCTATTGAAGAAGATAGTTTACTATTCAAAATTATAGGAAAAAAGAATATTCCAACTAATTCTTTCCATCATCAAAGTATTAAAGAATTAGGTAAAGGTTTAAAAATCAATGCAATGAGTGAAGATGAAATTGTTGAGGGTATTGAAGGAATAGAAGATAGGTTTTTATTAGGCGTTCAATGGCATCCTGAGATGTTGGCGCCTGATGACAGCATTAATGATGAGTACAGCAGAAGTATATTCAAATATTTTATAAAAGAATCTCTTGCATTTAAAAAATCAAAGGAAACAAAATAGGGTTTACATTTATTTAGTATGTCAAATAATTTACATAATAATTGAGGAGGATGATTAAATGAAAAAGGTAATTAGTTTTTTTATTGTACTTATGTTAATTGTAAGTATGACTGGTTGTAGTAGTGAACAAGTGGATGCTAAACCAGAAAAGATTTTAACAGTGACTAAAGGTGCAGACCTACACTCGATGGATACACAGTTAGCAACTGATGGGTTTTCGTTTGAAGCTATTGCAGCAACAGTAGATGGTCTTTACTACATGGCCGAAGATGGAAGTGCGCTTCCTGCATTAGCTGAAAAAACTGAGGTTTCTGAAGATGGACTGAAATATACATTTAAAATAAGGGATGCAGTGTGGAGTAATGGTACACCAGTAACAGCACATGACTTTGTTTATGGATGGAGACGACTTGCGAATCCAGAGTCTGCAAGTGAGTATTCTTACATGTTAGACGTTGCAGGAGTAAAAAATGGATGGGATTGTGCAACAGGAGAAAAACCTCTTGAAGAGTTGGGTGTTAAAGCTGTAGATGATAAAACATTAGTAGTTGAACTTGATAGAGTAGTTCCTTTCTTTATTAAGCTTATGACTTTTCCATCATTCTACCCAACAAATCAAGAATTTGTAGAGTCTCAAGGTGATGAGTATGCATTAAGTCCTGAAGGTACACTTGCATGTGGTCCTTATAAAATGAGCGAGTGGTATCAAGGAAGTAGTTTTAAACTTGTTAAAAATGAAAAATATTGGGATTCAGATTCAGTTAAATTAGATGCAATTAATTTTAAAGTTGTTCTAGATTCTCAAAGTTCTGTATTAGAGTATGATTCTGGAGCAACAGATTACGTTAGATTGACTGGGGAACTTGTTGAAAAGTATAAAAATAATCCAGATTACGAAACAAACTTGGGAAGTTATTTATGGTACCTTAGTGTGAATCTTAAAAAAGGTGATTTGGGTAATGTAAACTTAAATCGTGCCCTTGCAAATGCTTTTAATAGAGAACAAATAGCTGATTCTGTTCTTAAAGATGGATCTGTAGCAGGCAATTTTTTTGTACCAATCAAGCTTGCAACTGGTCCTGATGGAAAGGACTTTAGAGATACAACTCCAAAATATTTTACAGAAGGTAAAGAAGCTGCAAAAGAGTATTGGGAAAAGGCAAAAGCTGAAATAGGCAAGGATGAGCTTACTATAGAATTATTATTTGAAGACTCTGAGTCATCTAAAAAAGTTGCAGAATTTATGAAATCAGAGATTGAAACAACACTTGAAGGAATTACAATTAATCTTAAATCTCAGCCTAAAAAGACAAGACTTAAGTTAATGGATAAAGGCGAATATGAAATTGGTTTAACACGTTGGGGACCAGACTATCAAGATCCAATGACTTATTTAGAATTATTTGTTACTGGAGCTTCAATGAATTTTGGTTTTTATACAGATCCAGAATTCGATAAGATAATTGAGCAATGTAAATCTGGAAAAATTTCACTAGAAGAACGTTGGGAGCTTATGAAAAAAGCAGAAGAGATACTATTAAAAGGCGGAGGACCAATACCAGTTTACCAAACTGGTGCATCAACTCTTTGGAATCCTAGAGTTACGGGGGTAGTTAATAACTCTGTGGGTGTTCCATATACTTACAAGTACGCTGATATTAAATCAGAATAGAATCATATAAACTAATAATAAATTATAAGGTAAGTTAAAAACTTACCTTATAATTTATATTTAAAAAGGGGAACGAAAATGTGGAAATACACTTTTAAAAGACTAACTATTTCAATATTTACCATATTTACAATATTATTAATATTATTCATGATGCTGGAACTAATGCCAGGAACACCTTTTAATGATGAAAAATTAACGGAAAAACAAAAAGCTATTGTAGAAGAAAAATACGGATTGGATGATCCAGTGTTGGTTAGGTTTGGGAATTATATCAAGTTAATGACGAAGGGTGATTTTGGAGTTTCGTATTCGATAAAAAAAAATATGCCAATTGCAAAAATGTTAAAGCCAAGAATTAAGGTAACTGTATCTATAGGTATCCAAGCAGTGCTTTTAGGAACCTTTATTGGAGTAATACTTGGTATTATTGCTTCACTCAATCACAATACTTGGCTGGACAACTTAGCTAGTGTGATTTCTGTATGTGGAGTCAGTATTCCATCATATGTATTTGCATTAGGGCTTGCTTATTTATTAGGTTATAAGATGAGGTTATTTCCAATTTTATTTGATCCATCAAATGCTTCTAGATCAAGTGTTATGCCAACTATAGCTCTTTCTATGTTTACAATTGCTACTGTTGCAAGGTTTTTAAGAAGTGAGATGTTAGATGTTTTAGGAAGTGACTATATTTTATTGGCTAAATCAAAAGGAATTAATGAAAATAGATTAATTGTTAGACATGGATTAAGAAATGCTCTTATTCCTGTAATAACAGTCTTAGGGCCTTTAGTTGTAAGTTTAATGACAGGCAGCTTAGTAGTTGAGAAAATTTTTGCAATACCTGGGTTGGGGAGTTTATTTGTAACCGCAATACAGGTAAATGACTATAATGTAGTTATTGCAGTGGCCTTTATTTTTAGTGTTTTATTTATTGCAGTAATGTTAGCAGTAGATATACTATACGGCATAATAGATCCAAGAATTAGACTAGCAGAGGATGGTGAACGTTAGATGAAGGTTGATTTTAAAAAAGATGATTTTATTGTAGCTGATAAAAGTATAGAGATTGTAGATTCATTTGATGCTTCTAAAGAATCCTTTGCAAAAGATGTTTTCACTAGATTTATAAAAAATAAAGGAGCTGTTATAGGTTTTATTTGTATAGTAATTATTATATTTATGGCTTTATTTGCACCATATGTAAATAATCATACATATAAATCTATTATCATAGAGTATTCATCTTTACCGCCTAGAATACCAATTTTAGAAAAGGTAGGCATTTGGGATGGAATATCCGATGGGGTGAATGTTTATGAACAAAAAGGGGCAGAAGGAGAATATTATTTATTCGGCACTGATACTCTTGGTAGAGACTTATGGACTAGAACTTGGGTAGGAACTAGAATATCTCTTTACATTGCAGGACTTGCAATGTTTATAGATATGATAATAGGTATGAGTTTTGGTCTTATTTCGGGATTCTTTGGAGGTAAGATTGACTTAGTTATGCAAAGAGTTATTGAGATACTTAATGGTATACCTAACATGGTTATTGTTACACTCTTAGTTCTTGTTCTTAAACCGGGAATTATGTCTATTACAATCGCTCTTTTTATTAAGGGATGGATTGGAATGAGTCGTGTGGTTAGAGCACAGGTCTTAAAATTAAAAGAGCAAGAATTTATTTTAGCTTCTAGAACATTAGGAACTGGAAATGCAAAGATTATTTTTAAAGAAGTTTTACCGAATATATTGGGTCAAGTAATAATTATGTCTATGTTTTCTATTCCTAATGCTATATTTACTGAATCATTTTTAGCTTTTATAGGTCTTGGTCTGCAGGCACCTATGGCTTCTCTTGGAGTACTTATAAGTGATGGATTTAAATCATTTTTAGTGTTTCCTTATATGGTGGCAATTCCAACAACTGTTTTAGCCATTTTGATGCTTAGTTTCAATATAATGGCGGATGGATTAAGGGATGCATTTGATCCTAAAATGAAAGAAATGTAGGTGATACTGAATGATTGAAGAAAAAAGAGAAAGCATACTATCAATAAGAGATTTAGATATATCTTTTACAACTTCCTCAGGAGAGCTAAATGCGATAAGAGGAATTAAGTTAGACTTATTTAAGGGAGAAACTATTGCAATTGTAGGAGAAAGTGGTAGTGGCAAAAGTGTTACTGTAAAGGCGGTTATGGGAATACTCAGTAATAATGGTGTTATAAATAATGGTAAAATTATTTATAGATGTGAAGATGAAAATGTAGGAAAAAAGGAATATGACATTGTAAAAATGACATCTAAAGAAATTAGAAAAGAAATAAGTGGAAAGAAAATTGCAATGGTATTTCAAGATCCTATGACTTCTTTAAATCCTACAATGACTATTGGAAATCAGATAATGGAAGGCATGCGTCAACACTATAAAACTCCTAAAGCTGAAGCTAAGGCAAAGGCAGAAGAGCTTCTTGAATTAGTTGGAATTGATAATCCAGCAAAAAGAATGAAACAGTATCCTAATCAGTTATCTGGCGGAATGAGGCAGAGAGTTGTAATAGCAATAGCTCTTTCGTGTGATCCTGAAATTCTTATATGTGATGAGCCTACAACAGCTCTTGACGTGACTGTACAAGCTAAAATATTAGAGCTTATCAAAGATATACAAAAGAAAAAAAATGTATCTGTAATTTATATTACACATGATTTAGGTGTTGTAGCAAAGGTATCTGATTATGTAGCAGTTATGTATGCTGGAAAAATAATAGAAAAGGGAACAGTAGAGGAGATTTTTTATGATCCTAGACATCCATATACTTGGGGATTGTTATCTTCAATTCCAGATATAAGTACATTAGAAGGGAAACTATACTCTATACCTGGAAACCCTATTAATTTAATGGACAAATTCGAGGGTGATGCATTTGCTATTAGAAATGAATATGCTCTAAATATTGATTTTAGATTGAGTCCACAAATGTTTAATGTAGGGGGAAGACATAGAGTTGCTACTTGGCTAGCATATGAAAATGCACCTAAGATAGAAATGCCTAAAGAACTAAGGTTGAGAATTGACAAAATGTTACAGGAGGTGAAAAAGGATGAAAGAGAAGCCTCTTTTAGAAGTAAAAAATCTAAAGCAACATTTTAGAATAAATAAAAATTTTACTGTTAAAGCTGTTGATGGAATTAGCTTTGAAATCAACAAAGGCGAAACTTTTGGGCTGGTAGGAGAAAGTGGTAGTGGAAAATCAACAACAGGAAGATCTATAATAAGACTATATAAACCTACTTCTGGTGAAGTCACTTTTGATGATATCGTAATTAGTAAAAAGCTTAATAAAGAAACAACTAGACATTTGAGAACAAAAATGCAGATGATATTTCAAGATCCAATGGCATCATTAAATCCAAGAAAAAAAGTTATGGATATTATAGCTGAAGGTATTGATAACTATGGTCTTTATTTTAATGAAAAAGAGAGAGAAGAGAAAGTTTATAGAATATTAGAGAAAGTTGGACTTTCTAGAGAGCATGCAAAAAGATACCCGCATCAATTTTCAGGTGGGCAAAGACAAAGAATAGGTATTGCTCGTGCATTGATTATGAATCCAAGTTTAATTATTGCAGATGAAGCAATAAGTGCCTTAGATGTTTCTATTCAAGCACAAGTAGTTAATCTTATGAAAGAAATTCAAGAAGAAACAGAAATTACGTACCTATTTATAGCCCATGATCTTTCAATGGTTAAATACATTTCAGATAGAATAGGGGTAATGCATTTAGGTAATTTGGTAGAAGTGGGAACGACTGATGATATTTTTAATAATCCGATACATCCATATACGAAATCTTTATTGTCAGCAATACCTGAACCAAACCCCCTTGTTGCAAGAGATTCAGTTTCACTACATTATGATTATAAAAAAAGTGGAATAGATTATAGCTTGGGCGAATCTCGCCTTGTGAATGACGGTCACTATGTTTTAGCCACTGAAGAAGAATTTAAAGCATGGATAAATGAAGAAGAATTATATAGAGTAGGAGCCTGTGATTAAACAGGCTCTTTTTGATTTGTGCTAAAAGTGATAAAGGGATATTAAAATAATAAAATAAAGAGCAAAAGCATAAACTTTTAAGTGAATTTAATAAACAAAAATACTGGGGGGAGAATATGAAAATATATATTTCTGCAGACATAGAGGGAATAAGTGGTGTTGTAAATAATACTCATACATCTCAAGATGGATATGATTATAACAGAGCAAGAAGACTCATGACAAATGAAGTGAATGCAGTAGTTAAAGGATTAAAAGCAACAGGAGGCAGAGAAATACTTGTAAATGACTCTCATGGACCAATGACTAATATAATAATTGAAGAGTTAGATGAAGATGTGAAATTAATTTCTGGTAATAAAAAGCTATTAGGAATGATGGAGGGGATTGATAAAACATATGATGCAGCAATATTTATAGGATATCATGCTAGACATAATACATCAGGCGTATTATCTCATTCATATCATGGGGCGGTTGTATCAGAAGTTAAATTAAATGGTAATGCAATTGGTGAGTTTGAATTTAATTCGCTAGTAGCTGGATATTTTGATATACCTGTGGTATTAGTATCTGGAGATGATATATTATCAAAACAAGTAAAAACCTTTAATGAAGATATAGAGTCAGTAATAGTAAAGCGTGCACACAGTAGATATACTGCGGAGTGTATTCATCCTAAAAAGGTATACAAAATTTTGGAAGAAAAAATTAGTGAAACTATTTCTAAAAAATTAGATATTATTAAACCTTGTAAAATTGAAGGAAAAGTGGAATTAGAAGTTGCTTTTATGAATAATGGTATGGCTGAATCTACACTTTTTATACCGGGAGTTGAGATTGTATCACCAAATAGAGTAAAGTATACTGCAAAAGATATTATAGAAGCTTATAAGGTTAGGATAGCATTAACTATATTAGCTGCTAGTACATTGAAATAAGATTATTGATATATTAGCTTGTGATTTCACAAGCTTTTTTATTTTTCATAACAGGATAGAGGGACCTTCTAAGAGAAGTTATATACATATAAGTATTAGTTAATAATCTAGAGGGAGGTATTATGAATAATAAAGAAAAAATTAAACTCTGGACTAGACAACATAAAAATATTTTAGATGATTTAGAAGAAAATGGTATATATCGTGTGAAGGAAGAATATATAAAGCAAAAGCTTGATACTATTACTCCATTCTATCTTAAAATTTATAAATGGTATGCTAAAGAAGGTTCAAAGATTGTAGAAAAGCCAAAAGAAGTTAATTATCCTATATGGTTATCTACTACTAATGATTTAATGCTTCAACCGACAGAAGACACAGTAGTTCTTGAACTTGAAGTTGATAAAGAAAATGTAATCATTACAGATCAAGAAAAATGGGGATATGTCGTTAATTATTGGTATATTCCACTTGATAGAGAAGATGAGAGAAAGCACAATGAAGAGCTTAAGAAATATGGGATATCAGATGAATCAGAACTTTTTATGAGTGACAAAGGAAACTTTTATCCATTATTAAGAGATAAGACAAAGAAAAGTTGGAATAGGTTATTTGACAATAATATTAGACTTTGTGAGCTAACTCAAGCTACATTGTGGGAGATAAAAAAAGAGTGGATAGTTAATATTGTTTATTATGAAGGTGAATAGAATATGTAGGAGATGATGCTATGAAGCTGTGGACTTGTCAGAAAAAAATAGTCCTAGATACTATAATGAAAGATGAAGTTTATTATGTTAAAAGAGAGTACATAACTAATAAATATCAAGATGTATCAAAGATTTTTCTTACTGCTTATGATTGGTTCGTATCAAATACAGAAAATATAATAAAAAAACCAGAAAAAGCTGGTTTTCCTATATGGACATGGACTGACGTAAGATATGTTGAGCATTATGAAGATGCAGTTATTTTAGAACTAGAGGTAGACGATGATAAATGTATAGTATTTGATAGTGGGAAATGGAATAGGATATTAAACTTTTCTTATATACATAAGGATGAAAAAGATAAAGATAAGTTTGTAAAAGAATTAGAAAGATACAATATAACAGATGATAGTGAAGCCTATATGAGTAATTTCTATCCTCAATTAAAATCTAAGATAAAAAAGAGTTGGTATAGATTATTTGAAGAAGATATAAAGATTTCAGGGATTAATCAAGCTGCTCTTTGGGAGATAAGAAAAGAGTGGATAGCTGATATTATAGAAAATGATTTAGAATATATTTAAAAAAGAAAAAAATTGAGCTAAGTATGATTATACAGGCTCTTTTTGTTTGTAAAAAAATTGAAATTAGACTGAAAATATAGCTACTTTATATATAAGATAAATAAAGACAAAATAAAAAAAAATCATCCTTAAATGTTTCATTTTAAATATATTGAAAAATAATGGAAATACGAAAACTTCTATGCTGAAGTTAGCATGTCGTTTTTTAGTACAAGTCGCTGATTTATCTTAGATTTTGAAGTAAAATGAAGAAGGAGGGTTATAAATTGCGATGTAATTCTGTTGATTTTGAAAACGATTTCATTTAATATTAGTAGGGATATAAATTTTTTATTGTAAATTAGGGAGATATTATCTGAAATATTATCATCAAAGGGGAGATTACAAGTGAACAATTCGTTTAAAATTAAAAGAGGAATAGGATTTAAACTTATTATCGTATTTATTATGCTAATAAGTATTTCGTTAAGCACACTAGGAATAACTTCATATTTAAAGTCTAGCGAAATTTTAGAAAAAAATCTGAAAAACAATTCTCTAAAAATGGCAATACAAATAAAAGAAAATGTTAGTACTTTTGTAGAAGAAAATGAATATAATATAAGATATATGGCACTTGATCCAAATGTTCAAAGTGTTTTAATAGATTCAAGTACACAATCTTCTATGATAAGAACTTTCGAAAATTTTCAAAAATCACATCCATTTATTCAAACTGTTTATTTTGGAACTAAAAATAAAGATATGTTCACGTATCCTCAAGCTGAACTGCCAGAAGGATACAACCCTACTGAAAGAGATTGGTATATTGATGCTTTAAGTAAAAACGGTATAAAATGGGCAGATCCATACATAGATGCGTTTACAAATAAAATGGTTACTACTGTTTCTATACCTGTATATGACACTGTTAATAATAATGAGTTCATTGGAGTGTTAGGTTTTGATATTGCATTAGAAGATATTTGTGATAAAGTAAATAAATTTAAAGTAGGAGAAAATGGTTATGCAGTTTTATCAGATAAGAATCTAAAGCTTATTACGCATAAAGATACAAAAATGATAGGAAAGCATATAGATACAAAAGAAGTTGTAGAAGCAGTAAATAAAGACAATGAAGGAATTGTAGAATATTCTAGAGAGGAAAATGGAGTTTTAAAAGATAAAATTGGATTATTTACAAAAATTGATAAATTAAGCTGGAATGTAATAGTAACTATGTATCTTGATGAGATTAAAGATGATACTAAAGTTTTATTTGATACTACAATAATTATTGGAATTATTTCTTTATTATCAGCTGGAATTGTTTCTGTTATGTTTTCAAGCAGTTTAATAAATCCTATAAATAAGCTACTAAATAATATGGAAGAAATTAAAAAAGGGGACTTTACAGTAAGGTGCAATTTTAAAAATAGAGATGAGATAGGTCAAATTGGTGAGGGTTTCAATATAATGCTTGATGATATTGTAAAACTCATAAAAAATATAAGAAATGCATCTCAAAAAGTAAATTCAGCTGCACAGAATCTAGCAGCAAATGCTGATGAAACCAGTGTTTCTGCAGAAGAAGTAGCAAGAACTGTCGATGAGATAGCTAGTGGAGCTTCTGAACAAGCTTGTGAATCAGAAAAAGGATCAGTATTAACATCAGACCTGGCAGGGAAGCTTAATGAACTTTCTAAAAATACTAATGATATGTTAAGTTCTACAAATGAAGTAATAGATGCTAATTTAAACGGAGTTAAGGTTATAGAAGGGCTAAAAGAGGCAACAAAAATTAATAATGAAGGTATTGAAAATGTAGGACAAGCAATACTTGAACTTAGCAATAATTCACAGTATATTACAAATATATTGGATACAATAAGTTCAATTGCAGAACAGACAAATTTATTAGCATTAAATGCCTCTATTGAAGCTGCAAGAGCAGGGGATGCAGGAAAAGGATTTGCAGTAGTTGCTGATGAAATAAGAAAACTTGCAGAAAGCTCAAATAGTGCAGTTAATGACATAAGAGGAATAATTGTTAATATCCAAAATGATAGTGATAAAACTGTTGAAATTATGAGTGAAGTAAAAGAGAGTACTACAAAACAATCAAACGCAGTATCTGATGTTAATAATTCATTTGATATAATTATAAAGTCCATTGATAAAATCACAGAAAATATTAATAATATTGGAGTACATGTTAAAGATATAAATGATGATAAGGAAGATATTGTGAAATCAATTGAAAATATATCAGCTTTAACAGAAGAAGCAGCAGCATCATCAGAGGAAGTTAGTGCATCGATTCAGCAACAAACAATTGCAATAGAAGAAGTTGCAAAAGCATCAGATGTGCTCAATCAACTTGCAGTAAACTTGAATCAAGAAATAAGCAAATTTAAAATACAGTAGTTAAAATAATAAGTAAAAGCAGAAAAGTTAATGGTAAGTTGTTTTATTAGTAACTTTTGAATGGGATACATAATTAAAAGATTTCAGGTATTAATCAAGCTATTCTTTGGGAGATAAGAAAAGAGTGGATAGTTAATATTATAGAGAAGTAATAAAAAAACAAAAACTTTAGTCTTAAAGGAACAATGATTATAATCATTGTTCCTTTGATTTCTTAAATCTAAAAATAATAATCAATTATTTATTGAAAGCTCTTTGTTAGAAAATAAAAATGCAATGTATTTTATTAAAACATATAGAACGATTAATACAGCAAATAACTCTTCGAATCTAACTATATATTTTAAGAAACTTAAGTTATAATTATTATTTTGTAAAAACACATTTGCTTTTTTTATTGCTATGGCGCTTATTACAAACGGAAATGTAAAAGCTGAGTAACTTGGATAAAACTTAAGCTTTAATAACCGTGGCATATATAAGAGGACAGAAAATGTTGTTGCTAATGAAAGAACAATTAAGAAAGCTATTATAAGTATATTTTTATTTTGAAAAGAACTAATGTATCCAGCTAAACATAAGTTAGCAGGTGCTGCAAAAATTGCTATTGTAGGCAATGCAGGTTCGGGGATATTTTTTACATACAAAATTCTATAAATTACTATAGGTAATATTGATAAATAAAATATTAATCCTAACCAAAATAGAAGTTGTCCAAAATTATTAAAATTATAAACTGGAGCTGTTACACTTCCAACTACGAAACCAACATATACTACAAAATAGCTTGGAAAAACTTTTTTTATGTTAAATTTAAAAATAAAGCTTTTAGTAAAATAAAACAATAATAAAAAGTGTATTAATAAACCTAAAATCCATATAAAAAAAGATACAGAAGGAAAATATTTATTAATATAAGTTGATAAAAGCATAAGCCCCATAGAAAAAGTAGGGGCAACACTTGCAACTACAGGATTTTCTAAACTTTCAGTAATAACATGAGGTCTTAATATAAGTTTTAATATTAAAAGTATTAATAAGGTGAAACTAATTAATCCAAAAATATTTTTGTATATAGCGCCATAAGACACAACTAAGTTCCCTAATGCTGCTAAAGCTAACATTAATCCTGAAATAGGGATAGGAAGTTTATTAATTATATTTTTCATTTTATACTCTCCGCATTATAAAATTATTTTATCAATATCTATTGAACCATCTTCTATTAACTTATTAGCAACCCAAGCAGCTACTAAGCCCGTGATTGTAATACAATGTTTTTTTCTTTCTTCTGAACTGAATTCAAAATTTCTAGTTATTACACGACAACAAGTACTTTTGTAAGTTTCTTTTATGTAATCATGTAATTCAGCTGCCATCGGAAACATTTTTTCATTCATAGCTTCTCCATGATTTCTTCCATAGACCATGCCTAGAGCTATTTGACCACCACTAACAGCTCCACATAGACATCCTGATTTTCCCATGCCAACAGGAAAAGCTGATGCTAATTTTGTAGTTTCTTTAGGGAAAGGCCATCCAAGTAACTCGTTAATAGTGTGCACAACTGATTCAGAACAGAAGAATTCACCTCTTTCAAAATATCCTTCTGCAATGGTTTGTACTTTTTTGATAATTTCTTCCTTTTTCATTCAAATCACTCCTTTTAAATTGTTTATAAGATTTATCTATATGTAAATATTGTTTTATAAATATTTTCAATAATGATATATTTTACCTTATGCAGCTGCAGTTTTTAGTATAATAAATATGTAAAAATATATCAATAAAAGAAAATATGATGTGTATTGGTACAGATAGGAGAGTTATCATTGGAGAAATATACACAAATAATAGATTATATAAAGGATTTGGCAGAAAAAGAAAAAATAAAAACAGGTAAAAAGATACCCTCTGTAAGGTCAGTTGCTGATAAGTTTGAATTCAGTAAATCCACAGTTGTAAGAGCATATAAAGAATTAGAGAAGGAACATTATATATATTCAGTGCCAAAAAGTGGATATTATTTAGTTGCAAAAGATAATAAAAAGCGTATAAAAGATTATAGAATTGATTTTTCAACAGTTCTTCCAGATAAAGATCTAATACCTTATAAAGAATTTCATCATTGTTTAGATCAGGCTATGAGAATAAATAAAACAGAATTATTGTCTTATGGACAGCCTCAAGGATTGCCTTCATTAATTGAAACTATAAAGAATCACCTTGAGGATTATCAAGTTTTTTGTAAAAGTTCTCAAGTTATAATTACATCAGGTTCTCAACAAGCAATAAATATATTGAACAGAATGATTTTTCCTAATGAAAAAAGTGTTGTATTAATTGAGAATCCCACCTACGATCGTATGATTAAAAATCTAAATTTAAATGGAATAAAAACTATTGGCATAAATAGAGAATTTGATGGAATTAACTTTGAAGAACTAGAGAGGATATTTAAAGAGGAAGATATTAAGTTTTTTTATACAGTACCTAGATTTCATAATCCTACAGGTGGCAGCTATACAGTTAAAGAAAAGAAAGAAATATTAAGATTAGCATATAAATATGATGTATATATTGTAGAAGATGACTATTTAGTAGACTTAGAAACAAAAACTAAAAATGATCCAATATATTCTTTTGATACAAGCAACAAAGTTATTTATCTGAAAACATTTTCTAAAATACTGCTTCCAGGATTAAGAATTGCTGCAGTTGTCTTGCCAGAGGAATTAGTATATCCATTTTTAAATTATAAACAGTGGTATGATATTTATACTTCCATTCTTCCGCAAGGGGCTTTAGACTTATATATAAAAAATGGCATGTTTAAAAAGTCAAAGGTATTATTACAAAATACATATAAAGAACGTATGAGATATTTAAAAAAACTTTGTAGTAACTTTAATCCGGAAATTTTAAATATAAACGTTCCTGATACAGGTTTTTTCTTATCTTTAAAATCAAATAAAGTGATAAATTTTGATAGAATTATTGAAGATTTAGCTGAGAATAGGATAATTATTAAAGATACTAGAGAAAGTTTTATATCTCAAAGTAATGATATAAATTTAATGAAAATAAGTGTTTCTAGAACGAATAAATCTCAAATAAAAGAGGGAATAAACTGTATTTACAATTATTTTTCTAATATGAAGTAAATTTGATTATAAAGAGTTTGACTAAGTATTTTGCTGTGAATATTAATGTAGAATTACCAAGAATTATACATTGGCATTAGAATAAAAAAATATATATAAAAAGCCGGATGAAATTTTATCCGGCTTTTTTATTTACACGTTAAATCGAAATAATATAACGTCTCCATCTTTAACTATATAATCTTTTCCCTCAAGTCTAACAAGACCCTTTTCTTTAGCAGCGCTCATAGTACCAACACTAACTAAATCATTAAATGCTATAGTCTCTGCTCTTATGAATCCTCTTTCGATATCTGAGTGGATCTTTCCACCAGCTTCAGGAGCCTTAGCACCCATCTTTACTGTCCAAGCTCTAACTTCTTTTGGTCCAGCAGTTAAGTAACTTATAAGTCCAAGTAAAGAATAAGAAGCTCTTATAAGCTTATCAAGACCAGATTCATGAAGACCTAAGTCTGCTAAGAATTCTTTCTTTTCATCTTCTTCAAGCTCAGAAATTTCAGCTTCTATTTGAGCACAAGCAACTACTACTTGAGCATTTTCTAAAGAAGCAAATTCTCTAACTTTTGCAACCATTGGGTTATCAGCAGCTTCATCAGCAAGTTCATCTTCACATACGTTAGTAACGTATATTACAGGCTTTGAAGTTAAAAGATTTAATTGCTTAACAAAAGTTTGCTCATCTTCTGTGAAGTCCATAGTTCTTATGCACTTATTGTCTTCTAAAGTAGCCTTTAACTTATTTACGAAGTTAAGTTCAGACATAAGAGATTTATCAGCTTTTGCAGCTTTTTGAGTTTTTTGGATTCTTCTCTCAAGTATCTCAATATCAGAGAATATTAACTCAAGGTTTATAGTCTCTATATCTCTTAGAGGATCTACAGAACCATCAACGTGAACAACGTTAGGGTCTTCAAAGCAACGAACAACGTGGATTATTGCTTCAACTTCTCTTATATGAGATAAGAACTTGTTACCAAGACCTTCTCCTTTACTAGCGCCACGAACAAGACCTGCTATATCGCAAAACTCTATAGCTGTAGGAACTATTTTTTGAGAATTATATATTTCTTTTAATTTATGTAATCTTTCATCTGGAACTGAAACTACACCAACGTTAGGCTCTATAGTACAGAATGGATAGTTTGCTGATTCTGCACCAGCTTGAGTTATAGCATTAAATAATGTACTTTTTCCAACGTTAGGTAAACCAACTATACCTAATTTCATGTGAATCTTCCTTTCGTTCATTAGTCATCAAATAGTTTTTGTAAAAAACTTTAAAACATACAGAGTTATTATAACTTATATAAGCTATACGTGCAACAAAACAAAAAAACATGTTGAAAAATTTCGTATCATATTGTTTAGAATTTCCTTAAAAATATAAAATTACTTAACATTAATCTATACAAAAAAAGAAAAACTATTTATAAAGGATGTGATATTTTGAATAGAAGATATATTTTTTATATGCTTATAGTTTTGATTTTTATTATTTCTGGATGTGGATCTGCTTCAAATGAAACTTCTATGAAAAATGCTGTAGACATACAACAGGATATATCTAAAATCCAGTATATAGGTAATTGTAATGTATTATGCACTAACACTACAGCTCTTATCAATGTAGACTTCAAAAATCAAAACGATATGAATTATATTAACCAAGAATCACTTAAAACAAGTATAAAAGATATAGTAAGAAGTGAAAATTCAAGCATAAAAAACATATTTATAACATCTGATAAAAATGTATCTAAAAAGATTCAAAATATATCTAAAAATGCTGATAAAGGTAAGAATGTAAACTTGAAATGGGAAATACAAAATATAGTAAAAAATTTTATCCCAAATGTTTAAGTGAACAGAAAAACTTCTGTTCTTTATTTTTGTAAATACTCATAATTTTATAAGTATATGAAAGAATTTTTTATATTACTTATAAAATTGTGGGTGATAAATTTGTTAAAAAAAATAATATTGGGATTATGTTTTTTTTGTATATTCATATTAGATGGATTTTTAGAAAGGACGTGTATAGTAGTATTCACTATTGGTATTTATAATATAATATCAGACAAAGATGCTGAATTTTTGATTACAGGTTTTTTTATATCATATTTTATACTAAATTTTGTGGTAATAATATTTTTTCAACAAGATGTCCATACAAAAAGATTAGAAATATCTGATAAGCCACAATCTAAAAAAGCTATAGTACTGGTATACGATGGAGAGGATAGAAGATACAACTTAAGACAAAGGGCAACGGAAATTTATTATAGAGATGGTGTATATTCGTTTTTTAATATGACGCATAAGCTACATAAATATAAAGATGCTTATGAGCATTTAGGGTCTAGTCAATTTAAGGATAAAGCGAATATTGTAAGAAAGAATTTATCTAAAAAATTAAAAAATGAGTATACAATAGTAAACAGCAATTTGTATACAGATAAATATATAGAAGATACTTTAATAGATTTGGTAAATAGCGGGTATAAAGATATAATATTATGTCCTATGTTTTTGACTGAGGGCAAGGATTACGATTTATTAAAAAAGAGAATAGGAAATTTAGGAATATTAAAATATGAAGTAAATATAAAAATTACCGATTTATTTTGGAATTCAAGGGCGCTTGCAAGTGCATATAAAGACGAAATTATAAATAGTATAAGTGATACTAATAAGTCTATAGGTGTACTTTTAATTGGCCTTGAAAAAAAGAATGACTTAAATCAAGATATACTTTTTAGAGAAAAAATAAAAAAATATCTTGCATATGAGAAAAATTATGATATAAAAGTAAAATTACCTCTTTTAGAAAATCATAAAAAGGATATAATAAAAACAGGAGATGAATTACTAGAATATGGTATAGATCGTTTGTATTTGGTTATGCCGACTGCATTATTTGAAAACATATATATAAGATCTTTGGGAGAATATATACTTGAAAAACTAGACATACCTGATGGAACTGGATTTTATTACATAGGACCATTTAATGAAAATGAGGTATTAGTAGATGAACTTTATAAAAAAATAAAATTGATAGAGAATGAAGGAGGTAAATAATTTGAATAAAGTAGAGAGAATAAATTTAAATGAAAAAATAAACTTGACTTTTATAGGTGCAAATAAATTCAAAACTAACTTGATAAGTGTATATATGCAAAGACCGCTTGATAAAAAAGAAGTTACTAAAAATGCTTTGATACCTAATATACTTAAAAGCGGTAGCAATAAATTTAAAAGCCAACGAGAGATATCTAAGAAATTAGATAACCTATATGGAGCGGGAGTTTATGCTGATATAGCTAAAAAAGGAGATAGACAGATACTTAGCTTTAAGATGTCTATAACAGATGAGACTTATTTAGATGAAGAAATACTTAAAGAAAGCTTGATGTTTTTTAATGATATGATAAATGATCCTTTAGTAGAAAACGGAGGATTTAATAAAGAATATGTAGATATAGAAAAGAATAATTTAAGAGATAAAATAAAATCTAGAATAAATGATAAGAGTAGGTACGCACTTGAAAGATGTGTTGAAGAAATGTGCAAGGATGAAAAATTCAGTATATATGAATATGGATATGAAGAAGATATAGATTCAATAGATGAAAAAAACTTGTATGATCACTATGAAAATATAATGAAGACATCTCCTATAGATATAGTTGTTGCAGGAAATTTAGATAAAGAAAAAGTTTTAGATTATATAAAAACTATATTTAAATTTGAAAGAGAAAATGTGATAGATTTAGTTGAGGATAAAAATGTAAGTAAGGTTGACTCTATTAAGAATGCAGTAGATAAGATGGATGTTACTCAGGGCAAGATAACGCTAGGATATAGAACGAATATAGATTATAAGGATGATAAATATTATTCTTTAATGGTTTATTCTAGTATACTAGGAGGAGGTCCTCATTCTAAGCTGTTTGTAAATGTAAGAGAAAAAGAGAGCTTATGTTATTATGTTTACTCTATGATAGAAAAGTATAAATCTATTATGTTTATATCATCTGGAATAGAAATAGATAAATACGATAAGGCTATAGAACTTATAGGTCAACAGCTTGAAAAGATTAAAAGATCTGAGATATCTGAGGAAGAAATAAGAAATAGTAAAAATTCTATAATAAATTCTATAAATTCTGTTAGAGATAGCTTAAACTCTCTTTCTGATTTTTATTACAGCCAAGGAATAAGCGGAGTTAATGAAGGCCTAGATACTATAATGAAGAAGATAGAAAATGTTGAGATAAAAGATGTTGTAGATGTATCTTCTGGTATAACATTAGATACTGTGTATTTTTTAAGAAACTAAAGGAGGCGTAAAAATATGAAAAAAATAGTGAATGATATATTAAAAGAAGAACTATACTATGATAAATTAGATTGTGGCTTAGAAGTATTTTTTATGCCTAAGGAAGGGTTTAGTAAAAAATACGCTGTATTTGCTACCAACTATGGTTCTAATGAATTAGAGTTTATACCTATAAATGAGACTGAAAAAATTAAAGTTAACGAAGGAATAGCTCATTTTTTAGAGCATAAAATGTTTGAACAACCAGGTGGTGGTAATGCATTTGATAAATTCTCTTTACTTGGAGCTAGTGCGAATGCTTATACTAATTTTACTATGACAGCTTATCTGTTTTCGGCAACAAATAACTTTTATGAATCATTAGACCATTTAATAGATTATGTTCAAACTCCTTATTTTACTGATGAAAACGTAGAAAAAGAAAAAGGAATTATTGCACAGGAAATAAACATGTACGATGATAATGCCGATTGGAAGGTATATTTTAATACTTTAAAGGCTATGTATATTAATCACAATACGAGAATAGATATTGCAGGAAGTGTGGAGAGTATATATAAGATAGATAAAGAAGAATTATATAAGTGCTACAATACTTTTTATAATCCTTCTAACATGGCTTTATTCGTAGTTGGGGATTTAGATCGTGATAAGGTAATGGAAACTATAAATAAAGCTATAAAACCTAAGGATACTCTTGATGATATAAAGGTATTTAAAGAAGATGAGCCAAATGAAATTAAGCAAAGAGAGATTGTAGAGAATTTATCTGTTTCTATACCTTTATTCAACATAGGTATAAAGGATTTAGATGTAAATATGAGTGGTAATGATCTTCTTAAAAAAGAAATATGCACAGAGATAATACTAGATATGATACTTAAAAAAGGAAGTAGTGTATATGAGAAGCTTTATCTAAGCGGACTTATTAATCAAAACTTCGGTTGTGATCATGTATCTCAAATAGACCATGGATACACTATCATAGGAGGAGAATCTAAAGACCCTCATAAGGTCAGAGAGATTGTATTTGAGTATATAAATAAATATAAGCAAGATGGCCTTGATAAAGAAGATTTTGATAGAATAAAGAAAAAGAAGATAGGAATGTTTTTAAAGTACTTTGACTCAGTAGAATTTATCGCTAACAACTTTATATCTTATCATTTCAGAAAAATAAACTTTATAGACTATCTAGAAATATTAAAGACTATAACGTTTGAAGATGTAAAAGATAGATTCAACAAACATTTTGATGAAAAGTATTCTGTTATATCAATAATAAATCCTAAATAATAACTTAAAAATTAATATTATGATATAATAAAAGCTAGGTTTAACCTGGCTTTTTTCTTTCCAGGAAATTATATGATTTTTAAGTAGTGATAATATTGCTTAGAGCACTACAGTATCAACTGTTTTGAGCAACGGGCCCATAGGGATCGTTGACGACATGGATAAGTGCGTAGCAACTAAACGAATTTTTTATTTTTGGAGGTGTTTTTTTTGGATCCTATTGCATTTACTATATTCGGTATAGATGTTAGATGGTATGGAGTATTGATATCCACAGGTATAATGCTAGGCATGGTACTGGCGCTTAGAGAAGCTAGAAGAGTAGGTATAAATGAAGATAAATTGCTAGATTTATTATTAATAGCTATTCCTTGTTCTATAATTGGAGCTAGAACGTATTATGTCATATTTAATTGGGGCATATATAAAGGAAATATATATGAAATGATAAACATTAGAGGCGGAGGACTTGCTATTCACGGGGCTATAATAGCTTCTGTTTTAGTTGCATATATATTTTGTAGGGTTAAGGATTTGGATTTTTTAAAGATACTAGATTTAACTGCTCCAAGCCTAGCTTTTGGTCAGGCTATAGGAAGATGGGGAAATTTCATAAATCAAGAGGCTTATGGTAGACCCACTGATTTGCCATGGGCAATCAATGTAGATGGAGTTAATGTACATCCTACTTTCTTATATGAGTCTTTTTGGGACTTTTGTCTGTTCTTATTTCTAATGTGGCTTAGAAAAAATAAGAAATATGATGGGAATGTATTTGTATATTATGCTATTATATATTCTGTTGGAAGATTCTTTATTGAAGGGCTTAGAATAGATAGCTTAATGATCGGGCCTCTTAGAATGGCTCAGGTTATAAGTCTAGCAACAATAGGTGTAGGTATTATTATTCATTTTGCGCTTATGAATAAGAAAAAGAACAAGGTTTAATTAGGAGGAAGAAATGGAATTTAATCACGTATCAGTATTACTAGATGAATGTATAGAAAATTTAAATATAAAACCTGATGGAGTATATATTGACGGTACTTTAGGAGGGGCAGGACACTCTGGTGAGATAGCAAAGAGGCTTGGAGAAAGTGGAATGTTAATAGCATTTGACCAGGATATTAATGCTATAAACGTTGCTAAGGAAAGACTTAAGGCCTATGAAGGCAGGGTTAAGTTTGTACACTCTAATTTCGTAAACCTAAAAGATGAATTAGAAAAGTTAGGAATAGAACATATTGATGGTATATTAATGGATCTTGGAGTATCATCACACCAGTTAGATGAAAGAGAAAGAGGTTTTTCTTATATGCAAGATGCAGATCTTGACATGAGAATGGATATTAGAAATCCTCTTACGGCTGAGTATATAGTTAATAATTATAGTGAGGATGAGCTTGATAGAATAATAAAATTATATGGTGAAGAAAATTGGTCTAGAAGAATTGCAAAATTCATAGTAGAAAAAAGAGAGGAAAACTATATAAAGACTACTGGAGAATTGGTTGATATTATAAAAAGAGCCATACCTAAAAAAGCAAGAATAGATGGACCTCATCCTGCTAAAAGAACATTTCAAGCTTTAAGAATTGAAGTTAATAACGAACTAGATATAATAGATAAGACGATAGAGGATGCAGCAAGCATTATGAATCCTAAAGGAAGAATATGTGTTATAACATTCCATTCTCTTGAGGATAGAATAGTAAAAAATGTATATAAAAAATTATATACAGATTGTATATGTCCTAAAGAACTTCCTATATGTCAATGTGATGAGGAAAGAGTAGTTAAGATAATAACTAGAAAACCTATACTTCCAACTGATCAGGAAATAGAATTTAATCCAAGATCTAGAAGTGCTAAGCTAAGAGTTGCTGAAAAAATATAATTATTTAGAGAATACTCAAATGTAAAGGGGGATTGAGTATGGATAAAAAAGAGACAATAAATTTAAATGATTATAAGAAAAAAAAGAAGAAGCAATTAAAGAAAAAAACTCAATTAAACAATATAAATAAACCTAAAAACAAAAAATCTAGAAATAAAAGAAAAACTCTAGTTTATATTGTATTTGTTGGAATTGTATTATCCATAGTAATAACCTTTATGTATAGATATTCAGTTATATCTGGACTCAAATATGATATGGAATCTTTAAAAAAAGAACTTGGAAACAAAAAAAATGAAAAAAAACAATTAGATTTGAAATTAGAGGAACTAAACAGAAGTGGATTTATAGAAAAAGAAGCCATAGAGAGGCTTAATATGAATTATCCAACTGAAGAACAAACTGTTTATATAAATATTGATTGATGATAAGGGGGGGAGCTTTTGTCTAAATCTAATATGCGCTATAAAAACAGATTGATGATTGTATTATTTGCAGTTAGTTTTCTGTTTTTATGTTTAGTTGTAAGAATTGGATACTTACAATTGGTAAAAGGCGTTTGGCTAAAAGAGAAGGCTTTATCTCAACAGACAAAGGATGTCTCAGTAGAAGCTAAAAGAGGGACTATATACGATAGAAAAGGAAAAGAACTTGCTCTAAGTCTTACTAAATATACTGTTTGGGCAGAACCATCTAAGATGATATCTTCAAGTAAAAAAGATTTAAGAGAAGATTATGCAAAAGTTCTTGCTGAGGTATTAGAAGAAGATAAAAACACTATTTTAAATGAACTAAATTCTGATAAGAACATTGTAAGAGTAAAAAGATGGATAGATTATGATAAGGTACAAGAATTAAAGAAACATAAATTAAGAGGTATGTGGATAGTCAAAGACAATAAGAGATTTTATCCTTATGGAAACTTTGCATCTCATGTAATTGGACATGTTTCAGGTGACAATTCTGGAATGTCAGGTATAGAAAACAAATATGATAAAGAGCTAAGAGGTCTTCCTGGTAGAAACATAATAAGCACAGATGTATCAGGAAGAGAAATCCCATATGGAAATGGTAAATATAATGAGCCTAAAGATGGAATGAATATAGTTTTAACTATTGACGAGGTTATTCAACATTATGCAGAAGAGGCAGTCGATAAGGCTTTAATTAATGCCAATGCTAAAAAAGCTCATGCAATAGTTATGGATCCTAAAACTGGTGAAATTTTATCTATGGTTTCAAAGCCAGATTATGACCCTAACAAGCCAAGAATACCTGTATATCCTGTATACCAACAGCGTATGGATTCAGGAGAGAGTCAGCTTGATGTATTGTTAGATATGTGGAGAAATCCTATGGTAAATGATATATATGAACCAGGGTCTACTTTTAAGTTGATAGTAGCTGCAGCGGGACTTGAAGAAGGTGTTGTAAAGTCTAATGAAAAATTTTATGACAAAGGGTATATTATGGTTGCAGATAGAATGATAAAAGATGCTGGATATCCTAAGAGTCATGGAGAAGAGACTTTTGCTCAGGCTATTCAAAATTCATGTAACCCAGTGTTTGTTCAAGTCGGACAAAGGCTAGGTCTTGATAGACTATATGAATACGTACAAGCATTTGGTGTAACAGAAAAAACGGGTATAGACTTACCTGGTGAGGGAAGAGGAATTACATATAAGAAAAAGGATGTAGGGCCTGTGGAACTTGCAACTATGTCATTTGGACAAGGTATATCTATAACTCCTATACAATTGATAACTGCTGTTTCATCTATAGCTAATAATGGAAAACTTATGAAACCAAGGGTTGTTAAAGAATTTATAAATAGCAATGGAGATGTTGTTGAAAGATTTGAACCTGAGGAAGTAAGAACTGTAATATCTGAAGATACAGCTAAGTTACTTAGAAGTATAATGGAAGATGAGGTTACACAAGGTGGAGGTAAAAATGCATATATATCCGGTTATCATGTTGGAGGAAAGACTGGAACTGCTCAAAAAGTTATAAATGGAAGGTATGCAGATGGAAAATACATATCTTCTTTTGTAGGGATAGCTCCTGCTGATAATCCAAAGGTTGTAGTTTTGGTGGTTGTGGATGAACCTAATGTACAAAGCTATTATGGAGGAAGTGTAGCAGCTCCTGCTGTTAAAGATATAATATATAATACTTTAAGATATTTAAATGTAAAGCCTGTTTATACAGAAAAAGAAAAACAAGAACTTATAAAAGAAGAGACTACAGTTCCTGAGATTAGAAACTTAACTCTTCAAGAGGCTGGAAAATTATTATTGAATAATAAGCTGAACTTTACTATAGAACCTAATATGAATGTAAATGGAAGTGAACAAATTATAGATATGTTTCCAAAGCCAGGTACTAAAATACCTATAGAATCAAATGTAATACTATATGTAAAAGGAAAAAATGACAACAATAAAGTCAATGTTCCAAATGTAGAAGGAAAAACTATAAAAGAAGTTTCCAATATATTTGAGGGCTTAGGTATAAAACTTAAGGCTATGGGAAGTGGAAAAGCAGTTACTCAAAATCCTGCTGAAAATACTCAAGTAGAACCAAACTCTATAGTTACAGTACAATTTGAATAAAAAATTCACTTTTGAAATTATAATTTTTAGATGAAAGATATGCGTATTACGCATATCTTTTTTTTATTATGAATAATAATTATAATGAAAAGCATGGTATTAATGGAGGGGATTATTATAGTGATGTAATGCGAAGGGGGATACGTCTTTGTCTAGATTTGGGGTTAAGACTAAAAAGAGGCTGGTATTCATATTGATAATGGTAGGGTTAATATTTTTATTATTAATAGGTAGAATAGGATATTTATTATTAATAAAAGGAGACTGGCTAAAAGAAAAAGCAATAGCACAACAAACAAGAGATATACCTATAGAATCAAAGAGGGGAACTATATACGATAGAAAAGGAAAGGAACTGGCATATAGTATAACTAAGAGTACGGTATGGGCTAAGCCATCTGAGATAAAGGATAAAAAGACAACAGCTAAAGAACTAGCTATGATACTTGAAGAGGAAGAAGATGAAATATATAAAAAAATAAGTAAGAATGTTGCGCTGGTAAAGGTTAAAAGATGGATAGAAGATGATAAGGCATCACAGATAAGAAAGCTCAAAATGAAGGGGATATGGATAGCAGAAGATAATAAAAGATATTATCCGTATGGAAATTTTGCAGCTCATATATTAGGTCATGTATCTCCTGATAATGAAGGAGTTTCTGGACTTGAGCTTAAATACAATAAGGAATTAAAAGGTTTTTCCGGAAGGTTAGTTATAAGTACAGATGCATCCGGTAGAGAAATTCCAAGGGGAAGTGAAAAATATCATGAGCCTAAAGATGGAGCTGGAATGGTTCTTACAGTGGATGAAACTATACAACATTATGCTGAAAAAGCAGTAGAAAAAGCTCTTATTATAAATAAAGCGAAAAGAGTTCATGTAATAGTTATGCAGCCAAAGACGGGTGATATATTAGCTATGGTATCAAAACCTGATTATGATCCTAATAACTATAGAATTCCTATATACAAAAGCTTTGAAGAAGAGCTAAACAAATACAGTGAAAAGGATAAGATAAAAGGTTGGTTTAAAATGTGGAGAAATCCAATTGTTAATGATACTTATGAGCCAGGTTCTACATTCAAGCTTATAACATCAGCAGCTGGACTTGAAGAAGGGGTTGTAACACCTGATGATGAATTTTATGATAAGGGATACATTATGGTAGGAGGAAGAAGAATAAAATGTTGGAGACATTATAGACCTCATGGACACGAAACATTTACTGAAGCTGTTCAAAATTCATGTAACCCTGTATTTGTAGAGGTTGGTCAAAGATTGGGAGTTAAGAACCTATATAAATATATAAAGGCATTTGGTCTTACTAGAAAAACTGGAATAGATCTTCCAGGAGAAGAAAATGGACTTATATACAATGAGAAAAACGTAGGGCCAGTAGAGCTTGCGACAATATCTTTTGGTCAAAGTATATCTGTGACTCCTATACAACTTATAACGGCTGTGAGTTGTATAGCTAATGGTGGAGAGCTTATGAAACCGAGAATAGTTAAAGAATTTATAGATAATAAGGGGAACGTTATAAAAAGCATAGAACCTAAAAAAGTTAGAAGAGTAATTTCCCAGGAAACGTCGAAAACATTAAGAAATATAATGGAATCGGTTGTGGCAGAGGGCTCAGGTAAAATAGCTTATATAGAAGGGTATCATGTTGGAGGAAAAACTGGAACAGCACAAAAAGTTATAGATGGAAGGTATGCAAATGGAAGATATATTACATCTTTTGTTGGAATTGCTCCAGCGTCAAATCCTGAAATAGCTGTTCTTGCTATATTAGATGAGCCTAATGGGGAAACTCAGTTTGGTAGTACAACAGCAGGTCCTATAGTTAAAGAGGTAATTTATAATACTTTAAAATATTTAGATATAAAACCTGATTATACAGAAGAAGAAAAAATTGATTTTGTAAAAAGAGAAGTGAGTGTTCCTGAGGTTAGAAATATAAAACTTAAGGATGCAGGAAAAATTTTAGAAGAGAAGGATTTTAAATTTACAGTTGAGCCTAATATATACGCAACTGGAGAAGAAAAGATTATAGATGTATTTCCAAAACCTGGAGTTAAGGTATTTGAAGGATCTAATATAATACTTTATACTAGGCCAAATAATAAAGGAAATGAGAATATAGTAAAGGTAATAGTTCCGGATTTAACTGGAAAAACTGTGAAAGAGTGTGATGAAATTTTAAAAAAATTAGGATTAAAGATTAAACCAATAGGTTCTGGGCTTGCTGTATCTCAAGATAAAGAGCCGAATACAGAATTGAATGTAAATTCTATAATTACTGTTGAGTTCAAATAAACTATTAAAAAAAGATAAAGTGTTATATAATTAAAAAGGCAATGTATTTTTGTATGCATTGTCTTTTATAATGAAATTTATTTATATATTTTGAAAGGGGCACTAACATGTTGTTGAAAGATTTAATAAAGGATTTAGATACTGTAGATATTAAAGGAAGTGTTGACATAAATATAGATGATATAAACTATGATTCTAGAAAATTAAAAAAAGATAGTTTGTTTATTTGTATTAAGGGGTTTAGCTTAAATGGACATGAATTTATATCTGGTGCTATAGAAAAGGGGAGTACAGCCTTTTTGGTAGAAGAAGATGTTTACATACAAGGGTATACGTTTATAAGGGTTGAAGACACTAGAAAAGCTATGGCGAAAATATCTTCTAATTTTTATAAGAACCCAACTGAAGAATTAAATTTAATAGGTGTTACAGGAACGAATGGAAAGACAACTATAACTCATCTTATAAAAGAAGTTCTTGAATATAATAATCAAAAAACTGGTCTGATAGGAACTATAAAAAATGTAATAGGTGATAAGGAAATAGTTGCATCAAGAACTACACCAGAGAGTGTTGAGTTACAGGGATATTTTAGAGAAATGCTTAATAAAAATATAAATAATTGTGCTATGGAGGTTTCGTCACATTCATTAGAGCTTAAAAGAGTTGATGAATGCGAATTCAAGTTTGGTATATTTACAAATTTAACTGAAGAGCACCTTGATTTTCATGCAGACTTAGATGAATATAGAAGAGCAAAAGAAAAATTATTTCACAAAACAACTCTTGGTAACATTATAAACTTAGATGATGATGGTGGTAAAAAAATATATGAGTCTATAAAAAACTTAAAAACGCCTATAATAACGTACGCTATAGAAGAAGAAGCAGATATAATGGCAAAAGATATAAAAATATATTCAAGTGGAATTGAATATAAATTAATAACACCGAAATATCAAATGGATATAAAAACTCCTATACCGGGAAGATTTTCTGTATATAATTCATTAGCTGTTATAGCTCTGTGTTATTTAATGGATATACCAAAAGAGACTATAGATGAAAGTCTACAAAACACAAATGGTGTATCTGGAAGATTTGAAAGCGTAGATACAGATAAAGGATTTAGTGTAATAATAGATTATGCTCATACACCGGATGCACTTGAAAATGTATTGAAAACCGCTAAAGAATTTGTAAAGGGAAATATAATAACAGTATTTGGATGTGGAGGAGACAGAGATAAGACAAAGAGACCTTTAATGGGAAAAATCAGTCAGGAGTACTCTGATTATACGGTTATAACAAGTGATAATCCTAGAACAGAAATTCCAGAGGATATAGCAAATGATATTTTAAAAGGAATAGACACTTCAAATTACAAGGTTATACTGGACAGAAAAGAAGCAATACAACATGCTATAGATAAGGCTGAAAGTGGAGATGTAGTAATTATAGCTGGTAAAGGGCATGAGGACTATCAAGTTATAGGCAAAGAAAAAATACATTTTGATGATAAAGAGGTAGTTAAAGAAATATTAGGAGAGGAGTAGAATATGAAGGCGATAACTATAAATGAAATTCTTAATAATCTAGACGCAACACTTTTAAAAGGAAGTGAAGATACTTTAATAAAAAGCATAAGTATAAATAGTAAAAATATAGAGAATGAGTGTATGTTTATTCCTTTGATCGGAGAAAAATTTGATGCGCATAACTTTGTAAATGATGCATACGAAAATGGATGTAGAATATTTTTAAAAGATAAAAATCACGATTTGAATTTTGATAGTGAAGATGTAAACGTTATAGAAGTTGATGATACAACTAAAGCACTAGGTGATATAGCTAGATTGTATAAAAAAAAGTTTTTGATAGACTACGTAGCTGTTACAGGAAGCACAGGTAAGACTACTACTAAAGACATGATATATAGTGTATTATCGAGCAAATATAATACATTAAAAACAGAGGGCAATTTCAATAACCACATAGGGCTTCCGTTAACTATATTTAAGCTTAAAGACGAGCATGAATGTGCTATACTTGAAATGGGAATGTCTTCCTTTGGCGAAATTGAATATTTATCAAACATAGTAAATCATAAAATAGCTGTAATATCTAATATAGGTCTTTCTCATATAGAAAATTTAGGATCTAGGGAAGGTATATTAAAAGCAAAACTTGAAATAACTAAAAACTTTACTAATGATAATACTCTTATAATAAATGCAGATGATGAATACTTGAAAACTTTAAAAAAGAAGGAATTAAACTACAATTTAAAAACATTTGGATTTGAAAAAGAAAGCGATTTGTATTGTACTGGATATAAAATGAATGAAACAGGGATAGATTTTGAATGTATAGTTCATAATCAAAAAGAGGAGTTTTTTATTCCTGCAAGGGGTAAGCACAATATATATAATGCCATGGCAGCTATATTGACTGGAATTCAGCTAGGACTTAGCATAGATCGAATAAAAAAAGGGCTTTTAAATTTTAAAAATGGAAAAATGAGACTTGATATATTAAAGACGGATTCATTTGAAATAATAAATGATGCTTATAATGCAAGTCCAGATTCTATGAAAGCAGCGCTTAATATACTAGGAGAATATAAAAAAAATAGAAAAATAGCTGTGCTTGGAGATATGCTTGAAATGGGAGAGTATGCAAAGAATGGTCATGAATTAGTAGGAGAATATGCAAATGGAAATTCTGATTTAATAATAACTGTTGGAAAAGATTCAAAGCATATAGGCAATGGAGCAATAAAAAAAGGATTCAACGGACAAAATGTGATTCACTTTAATAGCAATTCACAAGTAATAGATTATCTTAAAAACACACTAAAAAAAGACGACGTTATTTTAATAAAAGGTTCAAGAGGGATGAAAATGGAAGAAATAGTGGATTTTTTAAATAATCATAAAATCTAACTATTTCAAAAACAAAGTTTAAAACGCGAGAGGAGTTTATGAAATGGGCGATGTACAACATATGATAATGACTATGATAGTTTCGTTTGTAATAACTTTAATATTAGGGCCTATATTTATACCTATGTTACAAAGGCTAAAGTTCGGGCAAACAGTGAGGGATGAGGGCCCTAAAAGTCATTTGGTTAAAAATGGAACACCTACAATGGGTGGAATAATAATGATACTAGCTATATTCCTGACTTGTATAACAACAGCTAGAATTAATAATGATATGATATTTGCTTTGATATCTATAATAGGATTTGGATTTATAGGATTTGTTGATGATTATATAAAGGTAGTTCTTAAAAGATCTTTAGGTCTTAGAGCTTATCAAAAGCTAATAGGTCAATTTGCACTTGCTACTTTACTTGCAATATACCAATCGAAAACGTCAATACTTGGAACACAAGTAATAGTTCCTTTTTTTAAGCAAACTATAGATTTAGGATTTTTATATATACCATTTATAGTATTCGTAACTGTTGCTACTGTAAATAGTGTCAACTTGACAGATGGGCTTGATGGATTAGCGTCAGGCGTTACTCTAATAGTTGGCGTATTCTTTGCAATGATATCAATTAAATATGCAGGTAATGGTATAGGGATAGTTTCGTCTGCTTTAGTTGGAGCTTGCTTAGGATTTTTAAAGTTTAATGCACATCCTGCTAAGGTGTTTATGGGGGATACGGGTTCTATGGCTCTAGGAGGGGCTGTTGCAGCTGCAGCTATACTTATGAACCTATCGCTTATAATTCCCATTGTAGGCGGTATATACTTTGCAGAATCACTATCTGTAATAATTCAGGTTACATCTTTCAAGCTTACAGGAAAGAGAGTGTTTAAGATGAGTCCACTGCATCATCATTTTGAATTAGAAGGATGGCACGAAACAAAAGTAGTTATGGTATTTTGGGCTGTAAGTGTAATACTTAGTATAATAGGCTTCATATCTTTAGCTTAGACATGATTAAGGGGGAGTTTAATATGGACTTAAATGGTAAAAATGTATTATTAGTGGGGCTTGCTAGAACAGGAATATCTACAATTAAAAAGCTTTATGAAAAAGGTGCAAAAGTTACTGTAAATGATATAAAAGATAAAGAAAAACTAAAAGACATATTAGATGATTTAAATGGATATGATGTCAAATATGTATTAGGGAAACATATAGAAGATATAAGTGGTATAGATTTAACTATAGTATCGCCTGGTGTTCCTCTAGACCTTCATTTTATAAAAAAGATAAAATCAGAAAATATAGAAGTAATAGGAGAGGTAGAACTATCATATAGATTATCTAAAAGCTTTTTTATAGGACTTACAGGAACTAATGGGAAGACAACTACTACAACACTTGTTGGAGAAATATTTAAAGCTGCAAATAAAGATACTTATATTGTTGGAAATATTGGTAATCCAGTAATTGATACAGTAGACAAATCAAATGAAGAGTCTGTGCTTGTTACAGAGCTTAGTAGCTTTCAACTTGAGAGCATAAAAGAATTTAGACCAAGAATAAGTGCAATACTTAACATAACGCCTGATCATTTAAATAGACACAAAACTATGCAAAACTATATAGATGCAAAATGTAGAATTTTTGAGAATCAAAATAAGAATGATTTTACTGTTTTAAACTATGATTGTGAAACTACTAGAGAATTAGCTAAAAATTGCAAAAGTAAAGTTGTATACTTTAGTAGAAAACAAATTCTAAATGAAGGTGTATATGTTAAAGACGATATCATAATAATAAATTTAAACGATAAAGAGATTGAGCTTATGAATATAACTGAAATAAGTATACCAGGAAGTCACAATTTAGAAAATGCATTGGCAGCTGTAAGTATAGCAGCTGTGTATGGACTTGATATGGAGGTTGTTAAGCAAGTTTTAAAGACATTTGGTGGGGTTGAGCACAGGCTTGAATTTGTAAGACAAATAAATGATGTTAAATTCGTAAATGATTCAAAAGGAACTAATCCTGATGCATCTATTAAAGCTTTAAACGCATATGACAACCCTATTATATTAATAGCTGGGGGACTTGATAAAAAGAGTGATTTTACAGAGTTCACAAAGCTTTTTAATGGAAAAGTTAAACATATAATTCTTTTAGGGGAAACAGCGGATATAATAAGAGAAAGTGCTATGGAAAATGGATTTGAAAGCTGTTATAAGGTTGAAAATATGGAAGAGGCAGTTGAAAAAGCATATGAATTAGCTTCTCCAAACGATGTTGTTTTATTATCTCCAGCTTGTGCTAGTTGGGATATGTATGAAAGTTATGAAGTTAGAGGAAATCATTTTAAAAATGAAGTATTTAGCCTTTAAGTTATTAAGGAGGTCTCCAAATGGCTAAAAAAAGAGAAAAACATTTTGATCCTTATGTATTTTACACTACGTTATTGTTAGTCATAATAGGCATTATAATGGTGTTTAGCTCAAGTTATGTTCAAGCTAAATTTAAACAGAATGATGCATACTACTTTTTAAAGAGAAATATGATATATGCAACACTAGGATTTTGTGTGATGATGTTTGTATCTAAGATAAACTATAAGAGATTAGAAAGGTTTATACCTATGATAGGTACTATCACTGTAATACTATTAGTTGCAGTACTTACTCCACTGGGTAAGTCATTTAACGGAGCAAGACGCTGGCTTGGAGTAGGGGGACTTACTATAATGCCATCTGAGATAGCTAAATTTGCTTCGATAATAATAGTATCGAAGGTAATAGATAACAAAAAAGACAAAATGAGTAACCTTATACAAGGTATAATACCTCCTCTTATGATATCAAGTGTATTCTTTGCGCTTATAGTTCTTCAGCCAGACTTATCTACTGGAGGAACTATAATAATGACGACATCTATAATGTTATTTGTAGCTGGTATGGATTTAAAGTATGTATACACTATGATAGGTGCAGGATTTGGATTATTGGGTGTACTTATAGCAATAGCACCATATAGACTTAAAAGATTTACGTCGTTTTTGGATCCATTTAAGGATCCATTAGGAGACGGATATCAGGTTATTCAATCATTATATGCACTAGGTTCTGGAGGGTTATTTGGGTTAGGCCTTGGAAGAAGTAGACAAAAGTTTTTCTATATACCAGAGCCTCAAAATGACTTTATATTTGCTATAATAGGAGAAGAACTTGGTTATGTAGGGTGCATATTTATCCTATTGTTGTTTTTATTTCTAGTATACAGATGTATAAGAATAGCTATTAATTGCCCTGATACTTTTTCTTGTATGCTAGTTACGGGAATTACGGCTCAAATAGGAATACAGGTTATGATAAATATAGCTGTTGCAACATCTTCAATGCCTGTTACAGGTATGCCACTTCCGTTTATAAGTTATGGAGGAAGTTCTCTTATAATATTTATGGCTGCTATGGGAGTTATATTAAATATATCAAGACATGTTAAGTTAGACAGGAGTTGATTGGATGAAAGTTTTAATTTCGGGTGGAGGAACAGGAGGTCATGTTTATCCAGCTATAGCTATAGCGAATAAATTAAAAGAAGAAATTGAAGATATAGAGATTGTATTTGTTGGAACAAAAAATGGAATAGAAAGTGAAATAGTTCCAAAAGCAGGTTATGAACTTAAGACTATAACTGTTCAGGGATTTAGAAGAAAGATAACTGTAGACAATTTTAAAAGGATTATTAAGTTAGTTAAGGGATTAGAGCAATCTAGAAAAATAATAAAGAAATTTAAACCAGATATAGTAATAGGAACAGGTGGATACGTTTGTGGTCCTGTAGTTTTAAATGCAAGCATAAATAAAATACCTACTATAATACATGAGCAAAATGCATTTCCGGGTGTAACCAATAAAATTTTATCTAAATTTGCAAGTAAAATTTTGATAAGCTTTGAAGATGCTAAAAAATACTTCAAAGATAAAGAAAATGTAGTTTTTACTGGAAATCCAGTTAGAAAAGAAATTTTAGTAAGCAATAAATTTTCTTCAAGAAAAAAGCTTGGAATAAATGAAGATAAGAGAATGATTTTATGTGTAGGTGGAAGCGGTGGAGCAAGAAAATTGAACGATTCCATGAAAAAAATAATCCCAAGACTTATAAAGGAAGATATACAATTTATACATGTAACAGGAAAAAATCACTATGATAAATTTATAAACTCATTAGGAGATCAAAACTTTAGAGGGTGTCAAAAGGTAGTTCCATATCTTGATGATATGGCAAATGCTTTAGCAGCTTGTGATCTTGTAATATGCAGTGCAGGAGCTATAACACTTGCAGAGGTTACGGCATTATCAAAGCCTTCTATAGTTATTCCAAAAGCTTATACGGCAGAAAACCATCAAGAATTTAATGCTAAAAGTATAGAAAAAAAAGGAGCTGGAATAGCTATACTAGAAAAAACGTTAACTTACAAAAAATTAGAAGACACTATATTTAAGATATTGGGAGATAGAGAAAAACTAGCTCAAATGGGTAAAAACAGTGGGGAAATAGGAAATCCAAAAGCTATTAATAATATATATACAGAAATTATGGACGTCTTAAAGTAACACAAAACCCTGCTAATACATAAAATTATATATTATAAAGACAAATTTAAAATATATCAATTTAACTTTTAGTAGGGGGTGGCCCTTTTGGCAAAATATATAGTCCAAGGTGGAAATAAATTAGAAGGTGAGATTAGATTAAAAGGTGCAAAAAATTCAGTATTACCAATAATAGCAGCAACTATATTGAATGAAGGGGAGAGTGTAATACACAATGTCCCTAATATATCAGATGTTAAAGTAATGATTGATATATTAAATCATATAGGTTGCTATGTAAAAAGTGAGGGTGATACACTAATTATTGATACTAGAAATGTAAACTCGTCTGAAATTCCTGAAAGCTTCGTTAGAAAGATGAGATCATCTATAATATTTTTAGGGGCTATGGTTAGTAGATTTGGTAATACGAAAATTAGTTATCCGGGTGGATGCGAAATAGGACCAAGACCAATTGATCTACATTTAAAGTCATTATCTCAAATGGGAGTAAATATCGAAGAGGCTCATGGATATATAAAGTGTAAAAGACAAAAAAATAAGGCCTGTGAAATAACTCTTGATTTCCCGAGTGTTGGAGCTACTGAAAATGCCATGCTAGCTGCTGTAAAAACAAATGGTGTAACAAGAATATATAATCCGGCAAAGGAACCTGAAATAATAGACCTTGCAAATTTTTTAAACTCTATGGGAGCTAATATAAAAGGAGCAGGAAATAGTTGCATAGAAATATATGGTGTTGATAAATTGCATGATGTTGAGTATAGAATAATACCTGATAGAATAGCTATAGGAACTTATTTGGTAGCAGGAGCAATAACAAAAGGAAGAATAATTATAGATGATATAATACCAAGTCATATTAACAGTATTGTTTCAAAGCTTAGAGAAACTGGATGTGAGATTGAGTATATAAACAACAAGGTTCAACTTATTGCACCTAAAACGATACAGTCTATAGATGTTATAAAAACGCTACCTCATCCAGGATTTCCAACGGATATGCAGGCTCAAATGATGGCTTTGATGACGCTGGCAAATGGAGCATGTATAATAAATGAAAATATATTTGAAAATAGATTTAAGCATTGTGAAGAGCTTATTAGAATGGGAGCTAATATCAATGTTAATGGAAAATTAGCCGTAATAAGAGGTGTTGATAAATTAATGGGAGCAAAGGTTAAATCTTCCGATTTAAGAGGAGGCGCAGCTCTTGTTTTAGCAGGCCTTGCTGCTGAGGGACATACAGAAATAGACAGTATATACCATATAGAAAGAGGATATGAGGCTATGGAAAAGGTGTTGACTAGTCTAGGAGCTAATATTATTAGGGCTTAGACTTAAGCCCTTTTTACAATTAGTAGGAAAACTACAACTGCAATTATTTTTAAGGAACTGAGTTTATTAACATTAGTTGGCGAAATGAGCTATGTGTTAGCATAAAGCGAATTTTTGAATAGGGGACAAGTTATATGAAAAAAAAATATAAAATAATTACTTTTATAATGATTTTAATCATATGTGTATTTGGGTATATGCTAATAAAAACGGATTATTTTACTTTGAAAAAATTAAGTGTTGTTGGACAAGTTAAACTTAGCAGACAAGACGTATTAATTAGTGGTAAAATAGAACCGGGAAAAAACATATATAAATATAGTTCGAAGCAAATAAGGAAAAGTTTACTTGAGAATCCATACATAGAAAGTGCTAATGTAAAAATAAAACTTCCCGATAATATAATTATAGACTTAAAAGAGAGGGTAGCTATGTGTGCTATACCTTATATGGGTTCTTATGCTCTTATAAACGAAGAGGGGATAGTTTTAAAAGTTGAAGATGATTTGAAAAACGTAGATGTGCCTTTAATTGGAGGAATAAATCTTCAGAAATTAAAAATAGGTCAAAATGTAGAGCTAAAAGATGATGATTTATTAAATAAAATATTGGATTTGCTAAACGCTTGTAATAATGCTAAAATTTTAAGTAATGTATCTCAGATAAATATAGACGATAATAAGAATATAGAGCTATACACAATAAATGGAATAAGAGTTCTTCTTGGAGCCGGAGAAAGATTAGATTATAAGATGACAGAGTTGAACAAAATCTTAATAGATTTATACACTAAAAATATAAAAGTTGGGATAGTAGATATGAGGTATGACTCATATCCTGTATATAGACCTGAATAGGTGGTGGGTTATTTTGAAAAAAAATAGTTTGTCATTGTTGATATTGAGTTTGTTCTTGGGGATGATGATTATAATTGAATTTAAAACTGTAGATAAGACTACAGGAGGATTAGTATCTTCTCAAAAAGCGAATCAGTTGTCAATTGAACTAAAAAGCTTGACAGATAGAAAAAAAGCATTGGAAAAAGATGTACAAGCATTGGATCAGAGGATACAAGAATATAAGGATTCTGAAGCTGAAAAAAATGTTCTTGTAAAAAACTTAAAAGAAGATACTAAAAAATATGAGACATTAGCTGGATATTACGATGTAAGTGGTCCTGGTGTTGTAATAACAATTAAAAAGCCACAAGAAGCAAGTGATGAAACAGTACTTCTTTACAATTACGATAATATACTTACTATAATAAATAAGCTAAATGCAGCTGGAGCGGAAGCAATGTCTATAAATGGAGAAAGATATGTATCGAGCACAGAAATACATTTGTCTGGAGATAAAGTTATAGTAAATGGAAATCCTATAATCACTCCATTTGAAATTAAATGTATAGGAAATTCTGATATATTAGAATCTGCTTTGAATATGAGGTTTGGCATAATTTATCAGCTTAGGAAAGAATGGAACCTAGATGTTGATGTGAAAAAGGAAGAGAATATAGAAATATCTAGGTACAATAAGACTATAGACTTTAAGTATGCTAATCCTGTAGAATCTAATGTGAAGGTGAAATAATATGGGTAGTGTAAAGATAAAACAAAAGTCTATGATAATCATAAACTTCATAATAGGGATATTAATAGCTGTAAGTATTAAAAATATTAATGGAAATCAGACCTTTGTTACATTGAAAACAATACAAGAAATTGAAAATCAAATAGAGGTAGAAAGAGTTGACGTTGAAAATTTAAATAAATTAATACTTGAGAAAAAATCGAATATAGCAAAGTATGAACTTGAAATCGAAGATACAGGTTCTATAAAGACTATATTAGAAAAAGAACTAGATGATGCTAAGGTTATAACTGGATTTAAAGATGTAGTTGGAGAAGGGGTAGTAATTAGAATAAGTGATAGTGAAAGAGAGCTAGAAGAATGGGAAAACCCAAATGACCTTGTTATTCATGACAAAGACGTAATAATGGTTATAAATGATCTTAAAGTAGCTGGAGCAGAGGCTATATCGATAAATGGAGAAAGATTGACTACATTTTCTGAAATAAAATGCTCAGGTCCTACTATAACTATAAATGAATCTACATATGGACAGCCATTTGTAATAAAAGCAGTAGGTGATAAAAAGTTTTTAAAATCTGCTATGGAAAATCCGTATTCCAATATAAATACAAAAGAGTATCTTTATGATATAGGTTTTGAAGTAGAGGAAAAAGATGAAATAATAATACCTAAATATAGTGGCGAATTTAAATTTGAATATATAAAAGAAGGTGATTAGTTTGATTTTATCTTTGATAGGACTTGCACTAGGAATAATTATTGGATATTATATACCTGTAACTTATCCTGATAGCTATTCTTTGTACATATCTGTAGGATTATTAGCTGCAATGGATTCCGTGTTTGGGGCTATAAGAGCAACACTTGAAGGTAAATACGATGGAATTATATTTGTAACTGGTTTTTTTGGAAATGCAATTTTAGCCGGAATATTGGCATATATAGGAGATAGATTAGGCTTTCCTCTGTATTATGCGAGTATATTCGTTTTCGGAGGAAGATTATTTCAGAACTTCGCTATTATTAGAAGATATGCTTTTAACAAATTGATTAATAAAAAAAGAGGAAATTAATACTTTCTGTTGAATACCTTAAATATTAATAAAAATTTAAAAAAGATATAATTTATTAAATATAGTATAAAAAATAAAAAGGAATTATAAGTAAGGAGGTTCTTACATGCTACAATTTGATGTTGGTATGGATCAGTTTGCACAAATTAAAGTAATAGGAGTAGGCGGCGGAGGAAACAATGCTGTTAATAGAATGATAGAGGCTAATTTACAAGGTGTAGAGTTTGTAGCCATAAACACAGACAAGCAAGCACTATTCACTTCAAAAGCTGAACAAAAGATACAAATAGGAGACAAGTTAACAAGAGGACTAGGAGCGGGAGCAAATCCTGAAATAGGACAAAAAGCAGCAGAAGAAAGTAAGGAAGATATCACACAAGCTCTTCAAGGTGCGGATATGGTATTTGTAACTGCCGGAATGGGTGGTGGAACAGGAACGGGAGCAGCTCCTGTTGTTGCAAAAATTGCTAAAGAATTAGGAATACTTACAGTAGGTGTTGTTACAAAGCCTTTTACATTTGAAGGTAAAAGAAGGATGATTCATGCTGAACAGGGTATAAAAGAATTTAAAACTAATGTAGATACATTAATAACTATACCTAATGATAGATTATTACAGATAGTAGAAAAGAAAACATCTATGCTTGACGCTTTTAAGAAAGCCGATGATGTATTACAACAAGGGGTTCAAGGTATATCTGACTTAATAGCTGTACCGGGACTTGTAAACCTAGACTTTGCTGATGTTCAAACTATAATGAGAGAACAAGGATTAGCGCATATGGGTATAGGTAATGCTAAAGGAGAAAACAGAGCTATTGAAGCTGCAAAGCAAGCTATTCAAAGTCCACTGCTTGAGACTTCTATAAGAGGAGCAAAAGGTGTTCTTTTAAATATAACTGGAGGAGACGATCTAGGATTATTTGAAATTAATGAAGCAGCAAGCTTAGTTCAAGAAGCATGTGATGAAGAAGCTAACATTATATTTGGAGCAGTTATAAATGAGGATCTAGGTGATGAACTTAGAATAACAGTTATAGCAACAGGCTTTGAAGAAGGACAAGATACGACTTTAAATATAGTAGATAAAAAAGAGAAAAAAGAAGAAGTAAAAGAGACTATTAAAGAAGAAAAAGTAAATACTAGTGTAGATCCTGATTTGGATATACCTACATTTTTAAGAAGAAGATAATATTATCTTCTTTTTTTTATGCATAATTTTAAATTTTTATGCATAATTTAAAAGAGAGAAAATATTGTTAAAAAATGAGGAAAATAAATTGGAATTCGACTACCTATTGTGACATAAAAATAACTTAAAATTTAGTATAATTTATTTATGAGTTATAACCATTAAATGTCAAAACAAAAAAGGTGGTTTAAATGATAGTTTATGCAGAATATTATTTTTTACATAATCTATTAGCAAATTACATGATATTAAAAACAACCTCGAGGATAGTAAATAACAATTTTTCTAAATATAGAGCTTTTGCAGGAGGGTTTATAGGAGCTTTATATTGTATGGTTTATTTTATTCCAAGTTTAATGTTTTTATACAATATTTTAATGAAAATTGTTTTTGCCTTATTTATAGTGTTTATAGGTTTTGAGTATAAAGGCATTAAGGAATACCTTAAATTATTGATGGTGTTTTATATTGTGAATATGTTTTTAGCAGGTAGTACGATGTACATAATTTATTGTTCTGGTATAGATTACACTGTAGTATCGTGGGTTTTAATTTCTTTCATTTTTTTTATAGCTAATAGTGGTCTTTTTGATAGGTTTTACAAAATAATAAAAAGCCTTAATGTATTTAAAGATTTAAAAAATGATATAACTGTTAAGATTGAAAACAAGCAAGTAGTATTTAACACTTTAATGGATACAGGTAATCTATTAAAGGATCCTGTAAGCCAAAATCCTGTAATGATAGTAGATGTCAAAAAGTTAGAAGATGTTTTACCTCAAGAACTAGTATATGTTGATTATTCAGTTATGAATTTAAAAAAAGTAGATTATTTAATGAGCAAATTAAGTGACACTATTTCTAGCAGGTTTAGAGTAATACCTTACAAAGTAGTTGGAAATGAAGATGGATTGTTAATAGGAATAAAGGCAGATTACATAGAAATACAGGGACATAAAAAGGGAAATATAATATTGGGCTTATCAAATTTAAGTTCGGATGATATGAATGCATATGATGCAATAATAAATCCTAATTTTATATGATAAGGGATTATAGAATTTCCGTTCTATGTATAATATTGATACAATAACTACACTTGTAATTATTTTGAGCAACGGAGCCTGTAGGGATCGTTGGCGACATGAGTCAGTGCGTAGCGACTAGACGAATTTTATTTGATGATTATTAAGGGGGAGTGAAGTTTATGGTTAAGTCGTTTTATAAGTTAAAGAACAAAATTGTATATTTAGTCAATAAACTATTGATTAAATTTAATCTCGTGAGAAAAGATGAGATATATTATTTAGGTGGTAATGATATACTTCCTCCACCTTTGAATGCTGAAGAAGAAGTTGAAGTTTTAAAAAAACTTGAAAGTGATGAAAGTGTTAAAAGTATATTAATAGAAAGAAATTTAAGGCTTGTAGTATACATATCTAGAAAATTTGAAAATACAGGCCTTGATATAGAAGATTTAATATCAATAGGTACAATTGGTCTTATAAAAGCTGTTAATACATTTAAATTGGATAAAAAGATTAAGCTTGCTACATATGCGTCAAGATGTATAGAAAATGAAATACTTATGTATCTTAGAAAGAACAGTAAGAAAAAAGTAGAAATATCGTTTGATGAACCTTTGAATATAGATTTAGATGGAAATGAACTTTTACTTTCTGATGTTATGGGAACTGATAACGATGAAATATACAAATTAATAGAAGAGGAAATAGATAGAGAGCTACTTCAAATAGCGTTAGATAAACTTTCTATAAGAGAAAAACAGATAATGGAACTGAGATTTGGGCTTAAAAGTGGAGATGAAAAAACACAAAAGGAAGTAGCTAATATGCTTGGAATATCTCAATCTTACATATCTAGACTCGAGAAAAAGATTGTATTTAGACTTAAAAAAGAAATGAAAAAATTTGTTTAAATTGTAAAATTTTAAGCATTCTCTTTGAGTATAAAATTTATATTTCTGTAAATAATTAAATTAGAAATAACTTGAAGAGAGGGCTGGTATGATGCAAATAAATAAAGTAGAAATCTGTGGAGTTAATACATCTGAATTACCAGTATTAAAAAACAAAGAAATGCGAGAACTCTTGGTTAAAATAAAGAATGGAGATGAAGAGTGTAGACAACAATTCGTAAATGGAAACTTGAGGCTTGTTTTAAGTGTTATACAAAAATTTAATAATAGAGGAGAGAATATAGACGATTTATTTCAAATAGGATGTATAGGTCTTATTAAAGCTATAGACAATTTTGATTTAAGTCAAAACGTAAGATTCTCAACTTATGCAGTACCTATGATAATTGGAGAAATAAGAAGATACTTAAGAGATAACAATCCTATAAGAGTTAGTAGATCTTTAAAGGACATAGCTTATAAAGCTTTACAAGTGAGAGAGAGATTAACAATAGAAAATCTGAAAGAGCCTAATGTCTCTCAAATAGCTAAAGAGCTAAATATGAATCGAGAAGATGTAGTTTTAGCTTTAGATGCAATACAAGACCCTATATCTTTGTTTGATCCTATATATCAAGACAATGGCGATGCGATATACGTTATGGACCAAGTTCAAGATAAAAAAGGAAGAGATGAAGTTTGGATAGAGGAAATAGCTTTAAAAGAAGCTGTGAAAAAGCTCAATAGTAGAGAAAGGTTAGTTCTTGATTTGAGGTTTTATAAAGGTAAAACTCAAATAGAGGTTGCTGATGAAATAGGTATATCTCAGGCACAAGTTTCCAGAATAGAAAAAAATGCCTTAAAGAACATGAGAAAGCATATTTGACCCTAAGTGGTCATTTTTTTTTACATATAAAGTAGTATAAAATAGTTTTTTAATTCATAATTATTATAAATAAAAGGGAGGGATACGTATGTTTAAAATTTCGGATATGATGGAAAAAGAGGTTGTTAATGTGAATAACGGTAAAAAGTTAGGATTTATAAACGATATAGAATTGGATATGGGGGAAGGTAGAATAAAATCTTTAATAATTGTTAATGAAGGATCAAAAGGTTATTTATTATCACGAGGAGAAGCTTGTGCTGTATCGTGGAATAATATAATTAAAATAGGACATGATATGATTTTGGTAAAAATGGATCAACAAGTTGATTTTAATGACATAGACATATAAAGTATTAATGTATATAATTATGTTATTAGAAATTATTGGAGGTATGCTATGAAATGTCCGTACTGTAGTTTTTTGCAGTCTAGAGTAATAGATTCTAGGCCCACAGAAGAGGGAACTTCTATAAGAAGAAGAAGAGAGTGTGAGAGCTGTAAAAAAAGATTTACAACTTATGAAAAAATAGAATATGTAAGACTTGTGGTTATAAAGAAAGATGGAAATAGAGAAAGCTTTGATAGAAGTAAAATAATAAATGGAATAATAAAGGCGTGTGAAAAACGACCAGTTTCAATTGAGCAAATTGAAAATATAGTTGATCAAATAGAATATAATATAAATAAAAATATGTTCAAGGAAATAGAAACTAAGAAAATAGGTGAGCTAGTTATGGAAAAGCTCAAGAATATAGATGAGGTATCTTATGTTAGATTTGCATCAGTATACAGACATTTTAAAGATATAAATACATTCGTTCAAGAATTAGAAAAAATACTCAGTGAGAAAAGGTGAAAACATAATGTATATAGATTTTAATAGTGCTAATAAATGTGATTTTGCTAAGGTTATTTTTACAACTAAGGAGCTTGATATGTCTTTATCGGATGATAGAGAAAAACTATGCGAGAATGTGAATTTTAATTTCGATAATCTAACATATAATAAGCAAGTTCATGGAAATGACGTAGTAGTAGTTGATGAAAATAATATAGGAAACATTGAAGAAGCAGATGGAATAATAACCAATATAGCTGATGTTCCTATAATGGTATTTGTAGCTGATTGTGTGTCTATAGCTTTTATAGATGTTGAAAATAAGGTTATAGGGTGTGTTCATGCAGGATGGAGAGGAACTTACAAGGAAATATCTTCAATTATCATAAATAAAATGAAAAATATATACAAATCAAAGGTTGAAAATATAAAGTGTATAATAGGACCTGCTATAGATAGCTGCTGCTATGAAGTTTCACATGATTTGGTAGAAAAATTTAACACTAAGTTTACAAACTTAAGTGAAAGTTTATATATAATGAGAGATGAAAAGTATTATTTGGATCTTTTTAAAATTAATGAATTGATACTTATAAGAAATGGTATAAAAAGAGAAAATATATTTAATCCAAATTTGTGTACTTATTGTGATGAGAATACATTCCATTCTTATAGAAGAGAAAATGGAACTTCAAAGAGAATGGCTATGGTAATGCAGATACTCTAAAGGAGGAAATTTTATGAACACAGATATACTTGTTGTTGATGATGAGAAGCATATAGTCGAACTTTTAAAATTTAACCTTGAAACACAAGGGTACAATATAGAAACTGCATATGATGGACTCGATGCGTTTATAAAAGTAAGAGAGTTAAAGCCCGATTTAATATTGTTAGATAGAATGCTTCCGAATATAGATGGGCTCGAGGTTTTGAAGAAAATAAGAGAAGATAAAAGTACAAAGAATATACCTGTAATAATGCTTACAGCAAAGACTATGGAAAAAGACAAGATAGAGGGCCTTGATGTTGGAGCAGATGATTATATAAGTAAGCCTTTTAGTGTACAAGAAGTGTTGGCTAGGGTTAAGGCTGTGCTTAGAAGATATAATTCTAGTAAATCTGAAAAAAAAGTTTCTATAGAGCTAGGTAATATAAAAATAGATTTACAAAATTATGAAGTGTTCAAAGATTCTAAAAAAATAGATTTGACTTTGAAAGAGTTTGAATTGTTAAAGCTTCTAGCTCAAAATAAAGGTAAGGTCTTATCTAGAAATTTTTTATTGGACAAAATATGGGGATATGAATATTTTGGAGAAACTAGAACTGTAGATGTTCATATAAGACATTTAAGAAAAAAGATAGAAGATGGTGAAAAATATATAGAAACAATAAGAGGGGTAGGATATAAGATAAATTTAAAAGAAGGTGATTAATATCGATATGAATGATATATATGTAATTATTCTACTGCTTGTTATAGTATCGAACTTAATATATAGATATTTACGTGTACTTAGGAAATACTTAAAAGAGCTTATATATGTGTCAAATAGAGTAAGTGAGGGTGATTTTTCAGTCAAACTTAAAAATCAGTATAGTGGAGATCTTGGGAGGCTGTCTAGTAATTTTAATTTTATGATAAGTAAGATAAATACTAATATAGAGGAATTAGGAGACAGGAACATGAAGCTCAAATCTATATTAAAGAGTATATCAAATGGAATAGTAGCTATCGACAATGAACAAAAGATATTACTTATAAATGATGTAGCTAAAAAATTATTTGATAATGTTGATTTTGTGTTTGAAGGACAAAATATAGACAGTGTTATAAATAATGAAGCCATGGTAAAATCTATATCATCACTAATACCTACTAGAGAACATAAAAAGGTTCAAATAAAAGATGAAAATGATAGATATTACAAAATAAAGGTGGATCCAGTATATCTAAAAAACGCAAAAAATGTAGTTATAGGGTCTATTATAAATATAGAGGATATAACTGAAAATGTAAGACTTGAAAAAATAAGATCTGACTTTGTTGCAAATGTAACTCATGAAATTAAAACTCCATTAACATCTATAAATGGATTTGTAGAGACTTTAAAAAACAATGATTCAATAGATGTTGAAACGAGAAATAGATTTTTAGATATAATAGAGATAGAATCTAATAGACTTAGAAGGCTTATTGATGATATATTAGTTCTGTCATTTATAGAAAATAATGAAAATGAAAAATATGATAGTGTCAATTTATATTCTGTATTCAAAGAAGTATATGATCTTACTTATAATTCAGCTAAAAATAAAAATATAGAGTACACATATGAATTTTCAAGTGAGGATATACAATTAAAAGCTAATAAAGATTATATAAAACAAGTGTTTTTAAATTTAATTGATAATGCAATAAAGTATACACCTGAAAACGGAGATGTATCGGTTATTGTGACTCAAAAGAAAAATCAAATAATAATATCTGTAAAGGATACGGGTATGGGAATACCTCAGTCGGATATAGCTAGAATATTTGAAAGATTTTATAGAGTTGATAAAGCTAGAAGTACGAAAATAGGAGGGACTGGTCTGGGCCTTGCTATTGTAAAACATATAATAATATCTATGGGTGCAGATATAAAGGTAAAGAGTGCACTTAATAGAGGAACGGAATTTATAGTAACTATTGAAGAATAAGTATTTCCTTAAATTACAAGGAAATATTTATTCTTTTTTTGTAAAAATAAGTATATGAAATTAAACGAATCATAAAAAGGAGATGATGATTTGGGAAATTACGTATACTTAATATCTTGTTCGTTTTTTATGGGAATATTTGCAAGATTGTATATGATGAAGTTAGATTACAGACAGTACCCTACATATCCACAGGGATTTATATCTCATATTACACTTGGTATAATAGCAGCTTCACTTGGAGCTGTAGCAGTTCCATCGCTTGCTGAGAAAGAGTTTTCGGCAGTTACATTCTTGACTCTAGCAGCTCAGCAGTTTAGAGATGTTAGAAATATGGAAAGACAAAGTCTTGATAATATAGAGGATACTGAAATTGTTCCAAGGGGGATGGCTTATATAGAAGACATAGCAAAGGCATTTGAAGCTAGAAATTATATGGCAATACTTACAGCGCTAGCTACAGGAATTGTATTTTATTTATCATCAGATATATTTAATATGAACAATCCAGTATCAATTATTATATCTGTAACAGTAGGTTTTGTTGTAGCCACATTATTAAAGGCAATATTGACTAGAGACAAAATTGGAGAAGTAGCCGAGGTCGTACCAGCTAAAATAGAATTTGATGGACCTCTTCTTAAGGTGAGTGGAGTAGTTATTATGAATGTGGGGCTTTCATCATCTAGAAATAGATATTTACAAGATGGATTGGCTGTTGAAATTATACCTAAGGATCCCAATGATATAGGTATTTTATCTAATTTAGGTCAAAGACAGGTTATAGCACATAATTCATCGGTTCAACTTGGAATTAAAAAAGACGCAGATGAACCTGATTTTACTCCAATATTAAGAAGAAATGAAGAAAAAGAAAGTATAGTAATGCCTATAATACCTATAAAAAAAGATGAAAGTCTACTAATAGAAATAATTAAAAATACTCCTATTATAGAATCTGCAAAAGGAAAAACTAATTTTTTGAAAGGTAGGAGATAATAATGGATATAGGATTAAATGATTGTATAATAGCTATTGTTACAATGGATAAAGATATGAAGTCTAGTACAGTACCTGTATTTTATGCACAGGATAGAGAGGATTTAGAGAGAAGATCACTTATCATATCTAAATGCGTTATGGGGATGGTTCATGATGCATTGAATGATACGTTTATAATAGTTAAACACTAAGATTAATAATCAAAGTTAGATGGTTAAGCGCAAAATGATGCTCATTAAAATACCGCTACTTCGGTTAAGATTTTAATAAAACTAAAGATTCCCCCTTATGAAATATCCTAAAACTTCTAAACTCCCTATGGTCAGACAACGAAGTTTCTTAACGTATATTTCAACGTCACAATCTAAGTTTTATGGAAAAATATTAACTAAAAAGTAGCTAACATTTTAATAAGCATCATTTTTATTTAAGCTGTCTAAACTTTAAATATGTGAATAACGTTGATCAAAGAATTAAATTTGCAATTATTTTGAGCAACGGAGCCCGTAGGACTCGTTGGCGACATGAGCTATGCGACAGCATAAAGCAAATTTTAATACAAAACTAAGCTATCTTGACTATTTGAGCGATTACGTGATAATATAACTTGACATATTATTTAAAAGAGTGGTGATGTTATTTGGAACTAAAAAACATTGAAGAAATAAAAAATATCATAAGCGCTGTTAATAAAGGAAGTATAGCAGAGGAATTAGATATTGAAGTTGGAGATATACTTCTAAGTATAAATGATAAAAAAATAGAAGATATTATAGAATATAAGTTTTTCATATCAGATGAATATCTAGAAGTTAAGATACAAAAGAAAGATGGAGAAATATATATATATGAAATAGAAAAGGAATATGATGAAGATTTAGGAATTGAATTTATAAATCCTATAATAGACAGAGCGAAAAGTTGTAGAAATAAATGCATATTCTGTTTTATAGACCAGCTTCCAAAAGGAATGAGAGAAACGCTTTATTTTAAAGATGATGATTCAAGACTTTCATTTTTACAAGGAAACTTTATAACTCTTACAAACATGAGTGAAGATGATATACAAAAAATGATACAATATAGAATAAGCCCTGTTAATATATCGGTACATACAACTGATCCAGATCTTAGAGGAAAGATGCTTAATAATAAAAATGCAGGGAAATTATATGGTATAATGAAGAGGTTAGCAGATGCAGGAATAGAGATGAATGCTCAGATAGTTTTATGCCCTGGTGTAAACGACAAAGCAAATCTAGACAGAACTCTTAATGACTTGTCTAAGCTACATCCTCATGTAAAAAGTGTTGCAGTGGTTCCTATTGGGCTTACTAAGTATAGAGAAGGCTTATTTGATGCCCAAATATATAATGAAGATTCTTCAATAGAAGTTATAGACTTTATACATGAATTTCAAAAGAAAGCACTTGATAATATAGGTACTAGATTTGTGTTTTTATCAGATGAATTTTATGTTATGGCTAAAAAAGATATACCTTCTTATGATTCTTATGAAGGCTTTGCACAAATAGAAAATGGAGTAGGCCTTATTTGTAAGCTTGAGAGAGAAATAGATGACTATCTTCAAAAAACTTTTGTTAGATTAAAAAATCAAAAGACAGTGTCTATTGCAACTGGAGAATCAGCTTATAATTTTATAAAAAAGGTTTCTTTAAAAGTTATGAGTAATGTTGAAAATCTAAAAATAAACGTATATAAGATAAAGAATGAGTATTTTGGAGAGACGATAACTGTAGCAGGACTTATAACTGCAACTGATATAATTAATCAGTTAAAGGATGAAAAACTTGGAGACAAGCTTGTAATACCTAAGGCAATGCTAAAATCGGATGAAGATATATTCTTAGATAATATAACTCTTGATGACCTTCAAGAGAGATTAGATATAAAAATAGATGCATCTAAAAATGAAGGCACAGATTTTGTAAAAAAACTAATAAAGTAAATAGAAAAGGAGTAATTTAAAATGAGTAAACCAATAGTTGCCGTAGTTGGAAGACCTAATGTTGGAAAATCAACATTGTTCAATAAATTAGTAGGTAAGAGAATTGCAATAGTAGAAGATACACCTGGAGTAACTAGAGATAGAATATATGCAGAGGGAGAATGGTTAAATAAATACTATACTTTAATAGATACTGGTGGAATTGAGCCTGAGAGTGAAGATATAATAGTATCACAAATGAGAACTCAAGCTGAGCTTGCCATGGATATGGCACATGTAATTTTATTCGTAGTAGATGGAAAAGTGGGACTTACGAATGATGACAGAGAAGTAGCTCAAATGCTTAGAAAAACTAAAAAACCTGTTCTATTAGTCGTAAATAAAGTAGATAATAAAGAAAAATCAGAGCATTTTTACGATTTTTATGAACTAGGATTTGGAGATCCGATAGAAATATCTGCTTCAATAGGTCTTGGAATAGGAGACTTATTAGATGAGGTTGTTGACAACTTCCCAGAGGGATTAGATACTGAATACGACCCAGATGTAATTAAAGTAGCTATAGTTGGAAAACCAAATGCAGGTAAATCTTCTATACTTAACAATATACTAGGAGAAGAAAGAGTAATAGTAAGTCCAATAGCTGGTACTACAAGAGATGCTATAGATACTTACTTTGAAGATGGAGACGATAAATACCTATTAATAGATACTGCTGGTCTTAGAAAAAGAAGTAAAGTACATGAAAATATAGAAAAGTATAGTGTTATAAGATCTATTACGGCTGTTGAAAGAGCAGATGTTGCACTTATAGTTATAGATGCTACTCAAGGAGTTACAGAGCAAGATACTAAGGTTGCAGGTATTGCGCACGATGAAGGTAAGGCTTGTATACTAGTAATTAATAAATGGGATCTAATAGAAAAAGATAATAAAACTATGAACAATTACATACAAGATATAAGAGGGAAGTTTCCGTTTATGCTATATTCTCCTATAATATTTATATCGGCTAAGACAAACCAAAGAATGAACACAGTACTACCTAAGGTTAAATATATTTCAAATGAAGCCTCAAAGAGAATTCAAACGGGTGCTTTAAATGACGTAATAGGAGAAGCTGTACTTTTAAATCAACCGCCTTCTGATAAAGGTAAGAGACTTAAAATTTACTATGCAACTCAAACAGGTATTAAGCCTCCTAAATTTACTTTATTTATAAATGATAAGGAACTTACACATTTTTCTTATCAAAGATACTTAGAAAATAAAATAAGAGAGAATTTTGGATTTGAGGGAACTCCTGTTAGATTTAATTATAAAGAGAAAGAAAGGAAGAGATAGATAATATGAACAATTATTTTATAGCTGCTTTAATTTCTTATTTCTTAGGTAACATTTCAATATCTTATATTTTAGGAAAGACTATGGCAAAAATAGATATTAGAAATCATGGATCTGGAAATGCAGGCACAACTAATGTACTTAGAACTTTGGGTAAAAAAGCTGCATTAATCACATTTTTAGGTGACGCTTTAAAAGGCTCACTGGCTGTGTATATAGGCCTTAAGATGGGTGGCAGAGAGGTTGCCTTAATATCTGCTATATTTGTTGTCTTAGGTCATGATTGGCCCGTTTTATTGAAATTTAGAGGAGGTAAAGGAGTAGCAACTACCATTGGTACCATTATGGTTATAAATCCTTTACAAGCTATAATATGCGTATTAGCTGGTATAATAATTATTTACATTACTAGATATGTATCTTTAGGATCCATGCTTGGTATATGTACGCTTCCATTTTTTATGTTTTTCGTAGGCAGAAATGAATTTACAGTTTCTATTATTTTGATGATTTTAATTTTATTTACACATAGAGAAAATATAAAAAGGGTTATTAAGGGTGAAGAGAGAAAGATAGGTCAAAAGATTCAAATAAAATAGAGTTAGAAGGTGTTTTTATGGAAAAGATTTGTGTATTAGGAGCAGGTAGTTGGGGGAGCGCTCTTGCTATTTTATTATCTAAAAAGGGATACGAAGTAAGCTTGTATATGAGAAACAAAGATCAATATGAGAGTATGACGAAGACTAGGGAAAATCTTAAATATCTTCCAGGGGTAATAATGCCAAATAACATAAAAATGACAATTGATCTTAAAGATGCTGTTAAAGAAGCAAAAATAATAGTTTTAGGAGTAGCATCTCAAGGTGTTAGAGGGGTATTAAAATCTATAAAAGATTATGTTAAAGACGATCAAATTATAGTGAATGTAGCAAAGGGATTTGAAAAAGATACTAACCTTAGAATATCTGAGGTTGTTAAGGAAGAACTTCCAAACAACCCTTATGCTATTTTGTCAGGGCCATCTCATGCGGAAGAGGTATCTAAAGATATGCCTACTACTGTAGTTGTAGCATCAGAAAATATGAAAGTAGCTGAACAAGTTCAAGATACATTTATAAATCCTAAATTTAGAGTATATACGAATCCTGATGTTATAGGGGTTGAACTTGGAGGAGCTCTTAAAAATATAATAGCTTTTGGAGCTGGAATCTGTGATGGACTTGGATATGGGGACAATACAAAGGCAGCTTTAATGACAAGAGGAATTAGAGAAATAGGAAGATTAGGTGTAGCTATGGGTGCTAAGTCAAGTACTTTCTCAGGGCTTTCAGGCACTGGAGATTTAATAGTTACTTGTACTAGTATGCACAGTAGAAATAGAAGAGCTGGTATACTTATAGGAAAAGGTAAATCTTTAAAAGAGACTCTTGATGAAATAAAAATGGTAGTTGAGGGAATACGCGCAACTGAATCGGCCTATAATCTATCTAAAAAATATAATGTGGATATGCCAATAACAAATGAAATATATAAGGTTTTATATGGAGACAATGAAGTAAAAGAATCTGTTATAAATCTTATGCTAAGAAGCAAGACTCATGAAATGGAAGAAGTAGCTATGGAAGAAAACTAAACTTTTAAAAGTTTAGTTTTCTTTTTTTGTAATAAAACCTGCATTTTTGAAATATATATTTATTAAGAAATTTTATGCGGGGGGGATAATTGTGAAGAGCAATATATATGAAGATATATCTAAAAGGACTCAAGGTGATATATACATAGGCGTAGTAGGACCTGTTAGAACTGGTAAATCTACATTCATAAAAAGATTTATGGAGCTTTTAGTAATACCTAATATTGATAATGATTATAAAAAAGAGCGAACTAGAGATGAATTACCTCAAAGTGGTACAGGAAAAACTATAATGACTGTTGAACCTAAATTTGTACCGGCAGATGGAATAGAGATAAAGGTTAAAGATAAGCTTAGAATGAAGATTAGAATGGTTGATTGTGTAGGATATTTAGTTGATGGAGCATTAGGGCATGAAGAAGAAGGAAAAGAGAGAATGGTATCAACTCCTTGGATGGAAAAACAAATACCTTTTGAAATGGCAGCTGAAATAGGAACTAAGAAAGTAATAAAAGAACACTCTACAATTGGTGTTGTAATGTTGACAGATGGAAGTGTAACAGGAATAGATAGAAGAAGTTATGTACCGTCTGAAGAAAGAGTTATAAATGAATTAAAAGAGTTAAATAAGCCGTTTAGTATTATTTTAAATACAAGAACACCTAATGATCAACAAACGCTTAAATTAAAAAATGATTTAGAAGAAAAATATGATATGCCTGTATTGCCTCTTGACATACTTAATATGGATTTAGATGATGTTGAGAATGTTATGGAAACTATATTATTTGATTTCCCACTTAGAGAAATAAATATAAATCTACCAAAATGGGTAGAAGGACTTGAAAAAAATCATTGGATAAAAAATGATATTATAAAGACTATAAAAGAAAGTCTTGATGACGTAGGAAAGATAAGAGATATTAAAAATATTGTTAATAGATTTGAAGATATTGAGTTTTTAGATAAATGCTACTTAGATGATGTTGGACTTGGAGAGGGAATAGTAAATATTAAATTAGATACAAAACAAGATCTATTCTATAATGTATTAGAAGAAAAAAGTGGATTTAGAATTGATGGAGAACATCAACTACTAAGTCTTATATCTAAACTATCTAAGGTTAAATCAGAATATGATAAGGTAGAAGTTGCATTAAATGATGTTAGAGATAAGGGATATGGATTAGTACCTCCATCATTAGAAGAGTTAACTCTGGATACTCCTGAACAAGTTAAAAAGGGAAATCAGTATGGTGTTAGATTAAGAGCTAAGGCGCCATCCATTCATTTAATTAGAGCAGATATAACCACTGAGGTATCTCCTGTTGTTGGAACTGAAAAACAGGGTGAAGAACTTGTTAAATACCTTCTAGAAGGATTCCAAGAAAATCCAGAGCAAATATGGCAATCAAATATGTTTGGAAAATCATTACATGATTTAGTTAAAGAACAGCTTCAAAATAAATTATTTATGATGCCAGAAGATGTAAGAATAAAAATGCAAAAAACACTTCAAAAAATAATTAATGAAGGTAGTGCTAATTTGATAACTATAATATTATAATCATTAAACAAAAGAGGCTTATTTAAGCCTCTTTTTTCTTGACTTTTAGGTGCTTATTGATATAATCTAGTAATTAAAGGGGGTAAGTTTTTTAACCCTATTTTTTTTGTGAATATATAAAATGAAGCTTAATTCAGGTGGGATTTTCGCAAATTTTAACTTTTAGATAAATTAAATATAAAAAGGATAAATAACGTTTTTGAAGAATTATTAAATTATATAGAGGTGAACTCTGTGAAAAAGAGAAAAAAAAGAAAATATAAGAGAGTAAAAATTAAGTATAATTATTTAATAATACTTGGTGTGATTGCTTACATATTCGTTAGACTGTTAAATAATATGACTAGCTATACAGTTCAGGTTGAAACTGTAGAGTATGGCGATTTAGTAGAATGTATAAATAAACAAGGGGTTATAATAAAGGATGAGCAAGTAATATTATCACAAGCTCAGGGGAATATAGATTACTTAGTTCAAGAAGGGAAAAGAATTCCTAAAAATAAAAAAATAGCTGAAATACAAAAAGGTGAAGTTGACCTTCAGAAAAAAGAAAAACTCGATACTATAAATAGAAGAATAGATAGTATAGAATCTAACAGAAATGAAGAAATACTTAAGAGTGATATACATAAAATAGATGTGACAACAAACAGATTGAGAGAAGAAATAAAGACTAAGCTTATAAATTCAGATATAGAAAATATACAGAACTTAAAAGAAGAATTACTAGAGGCTATAGATAAAAAGAGTCTGATATGGGGAGAAAAAAGTATTATTGGTAAAAATATAAAAACTCTACAAGAAGAAAAATTCAAGATAGAAAATGATCTAAATTCTTCAGTTAAAAATGTTTTTGCACAAGAGTCGGGTGTTATATCCTTTAATCAAGATGGATACGAAGATACTCTTAAATTATCTAGTATAGACCATTTAAATTCACAATATCTTTCAACAGTTAAAAATCAAGAAAATAGAATAAAGAAAAATGGTAATGTTGATGTAGGGAATCAAATAGGAAAGATAATAAATAACCATATATGGTATATCGCTTCAATCCTTGATGAACAAGAAACTAGTCATATAAAAATAGGTGCAAATGTAAAAGTTAGTAAAGATGGACAAGTATTTAGTGCTAATGTTAAAAATTTATATAAAGATGAGAACAAAAAAAATATATTAGTACTTGAAGTAGATGAAGAAAAAGTAGATTTTTATGATGAAAGAGTTAGTAACTTTAATATCATATATAGACAGGTTAGTGGTATAAAAATTCCTAAAAATGCTGTTGTTACAGTAAAAGAAAAAAGAGGAGTATATATATTGTCAGAAACAGGAAGTGCTGTTTTTAAAGAACTTAAGAGCATATTAGGAGAAGATGATGAGTACATAGTACTTGATTACTCTGATATTAAGAAAAATAGAATAGATACTATTGATTTATATGATGAACTTATTATAAATCCTAAAAATATAAAAGAAGGTCAAAAGATAAGGTAGGTGTGAGAAGTGGATTACATAAAACAAAATTTAGACGAAGTACTAGGTTCAATAAATAATTCTGCTAATAAAGCAAATGTAAATCCAGATGATATTATATTGATAGGTGTTACAAAAACTGTAGACATACCTATTATAGAAGAAGCAATACGCTTAGGGATAACTCATGTTGGAGAAAACAAACCACAAGAACTTGTAAGGAAATATGAGGTAATAGGGGATAAAGTAAAATGGCACCTCATAGGATCACTACAGACTAATAAAGTAAAGTATATTATAGATAAAGCAGATATGATTCATTCTTTAGATAGAATATCTTTATGTGAAGAAATAAACAAAAGAGCTAAAAATATAAACAAGGTTATGGATTGTTTAGTTCAAGTTAATATATCAAAAGAAGATACTAAACATGGGCTTTACAAAGAAGATGTTTTAGATTTTATAAAAACTGTATCTAGTGATTATAAAAATATAAAAATTAATGGAATTATGACTATGGCACCATATGTTGATAACCCAGAAGATGTTAGAATATATTTTAAGGAAATAAAAAAAATATCGGAAGAAATAGAAAAACTCAATTTAGAAAATGTTGAGATGAACTATTTATCTATGGGGATGAGCAACGATTATAAGATAGCTATAGAAGAAGGATCGAATATGGTAAGAGTTGGGACTTCTATATTTGGTAAAAGAAATTATATGAAATAGGAGGAATAGATATGTCTGATAAATTTGTAGATAAAGTAAAAAAATTTATGGGCTTCGAAGAAGAGTATGAAGAATACGAAGAAGAAGAATATGAAGAAGAAGTTCTTAATTTAAATCAAAAGCCAGCGGCAAAACCTAATAGTAAGATAGTGAATATACATGCAACTACTCAAATGAAGGTTATGATACATGAACCACAAGATTACGATGAAGCTGCATCTATTGTAGATAACTTAAAAAATAGAAAGGCTGTAGTTGTAAATTTAGAAAATATAGAAGACTTAGAACTTATAAAGAATATATTTCATTTTGTAAGTGGTGCAGTATATGCACTTGATGGAAGTATTCAAAAGGTATCTAAGGGAATTTTTATATTAGCCCCTAGCAATATAGATATCGATGGAAATATCAAAAAAGAACTTGAAAACAAAGGATTATTTCCATGGCAAAAAAATGTGTAAAAGGAGAATTCATTTATGTGGATTATAATTAAGGCATTAGGGTATTTTGTTCAGTTTTTAGAACTTATGATTATAATAAGATGTGTTATTTCTTTTGTGCCGAGTTTACAATACTCTAAGCTTACAGATTTTGTATATAGTGTAACAGAACCTATATTGTACCCTATAAGAGAGCTGTTATATAAGTATACAAATACAGGTTCGTTTGATCTTTCGCCTATAATAGCTTATATTCTTATAGGGTGGGTATATAAGATTGTTATGAGAATATTATTTATGGTGTTTTAGATGGTTGACAAAGGAAGAATAACTTCGCATATAAAGGACTTAGATTTAAAAAAAACTATATATAAAGTTATAGACAAGGCTTTAGGTGTTTTAAAAAATCACGACTATAGATATACAGATTTTTTAAATCCATATGAATTAAAAAACGCTATAGCAGCGCTGAACTCTATAGACGATATAAAATACAGTGTGTATGGAGGATATGACGGATCTGAAAGAAAGGTAATATACATATATCCTTACTATGTATCTGAAGAAGATATAGATTCTCCTATAAGTGCTTTGACCATTGAGGGAAACTTCAAGTTCAAAGAGGTATCTCATAAAGATTATTTAGGATCTATACTTGGTCTTGGTATAAAAAGAGAAAAAATAGGAGACATATTAATACATAAAAGTTTTTGTCAAGTTGTAGTCCAAACTGATATAAAAGATTATATAATTCTTAATATGACTAAGGTAGCTCGTAATAATATATCAGTTAAAGAAATATCAATTTCTGAAATTAAAAAAGTAGATATAAATTATAAGGAAATAGGTTTTACTGTTTCTTCTAATAGAATTGATAGCATTGTATCTTCAATATACAATATATCTAGACAAGAGGCGAATAAAATTATTTCATCAAATAGGGTTTATGTAGATTATGAGCCTATCAATAATATCTCAAAGAAGATAGATGTAAATTCATTAATATCTGTAAGGGGAAAAGGCAGATGTATAATATGTGATATAGGAGATGTAAATAAAAAAGGAAGATTAAGAGTAAAAGTAAAAATAATATTGTAGGAGGTTTTAAAGTAATGATAACTCCATTAGATATAGAAAACAAAGAATTTAGAAGAGCATTAAGAGGATTTAAAGAAGAAGAAGTAGATGAATTTCTAGATGAGGTTAAAGAGGATTTTGAAAAACTTTACAAAGAAAATATAGAATTAAAAGATAAATTAAGCATGATGACAGAACAAGTAAACAAATACAAAAATATAGAAGAAACATTAAAAAATACCCTTATAGTAGCTCAAAATACAGCTGAGGAAGTAAACACTAATGCAGCTAAAAAATCACAACTTGTAATAGAAGAAGCTGAGTTTAAAGCTAGAAAAATAATAGAAGAAGCTAACAATCAAGTTATAGAAATAAGAAAAGAATACGAAGAAACTAGAAAGTCATTTAAGCTATTTAAGGGCAAGTTTAAGGGGCTTTTACAAAATGAAATAAAGATAATAGATGAGACTTTTGACGATATAGACTAATAATACATAAAATACAAAATTTTCTATAAATTTTAAAAAAGATATTGACCTATTTAAAAAAATATTATAAAATGCTATTAAATCTTAATTAAAACTCAATAATAAAAAAACTGAGAAGGGGACAAGTACATTTTAAGTAATTTTACAGAGAGCTGATGTTTGGTGAAAATCAGTAAATTATAAAGATGGAATATCACCCCGGAGTTGCAGGCTGAAATAATAGTAAGCTTAGCCGTTAGAATCGTTAATCTTAAATGAGATGTTACATATAATTTTGTGTTATTTGTAATAATTAGGGTGGTAACGCGTGCATATACCTCGTCCCTTTATAGGGGATGAGGTTTTTTTGTTGAAATAATGATAATACTATATATAATAAAGAAAGGATGAAATGTATGAAAAAATTTGAATCACTAGTAAATTCAGTTGTAGAAAGTGAAAAACAAACATCTGAGTTTTGGAACGAAGTAAACATACTAGAAAAAACAATAGAGCATGGAAATGATAATCCTTCATTTGTATTCTTTGAAGGACCACCAACAGCAAATGGAAAGCCTGGAATACACCATGTTATGGCTAGAACTCTAAAAGATTCTGTTTGTAGATATAAAACTATGAGTGGATATCAAGTAAAAAGAAAAGCAGGTTGGGATACTCATGGACTTCCTGTTGAAATAGAAGTAGAAAAACAATTAGGATTAAAAGATAAGCTAGAAATAGAAAACTATGGAATAGACAAGTTCAATGAAAAGTGTAGAGAATCTGTTTTCTCATACGAGAAGTTATGGAGACAAATGACAGAGCGTATGGCTTACGAGACTGATCTTGATAATCCATATATAACTCTTGATAATAATTATATAGAGAGTGTTTGGTGGATACTTGATAAATTCAATAAAGAAGGATATATATACGAAGGACATAAGATTCTTCCTTATTGTTCAAGATGTGGAACTGGACTTGCATCTCATGAGGTTGCTCAAGGATACAAAGAGATAAAGACTAATACTGTAATAGTTAAATTCAAGAGAAAAGATGTAGATGAATACTTCTTAGCTTGGACGACTACTCCTTGGACTTTACCATCAAATGTTGCACTTGCAGTAAACCCAAATGAAACTTATATAAAAATCAAAGCTAATGATGAAGTTTGTTATATAGAAAAAACTTTAGCTCCTAAGGTAATAGAAGGAGAATATGAAGTAATAGAAGAGCTTAAAGGTAAAGATTTAGAGTATATGGAATATGAACAATTAATGCCATTTGCAACTGCTGAGAAAAAAGCATTCTTTGTTGTATGTGGAGATTATGTAACTACAGAAGATGGTACTGGTATAGTTCATACTGCTCCAGCATTTGGAGAAGATGACTACAATGTAGGTAGAAAATACGATCTTCCAGTACTTCAACCAGTTGATGAAAGCGGTAAATTTATTACTACTCCATGGGAAGGCAGATTTGTAATGGAGGATGGAATAGATGTAGAAATAATTAAATGGTTACATGCTGAGGGTAAACTTTACAAGAAAGAAAAGATGGATCACAACTATCCTCACTGCTGGAGATGTTCTACTCCACTTTTATATTATGCTAAGCCAAGCTGGTATATTGAAATGACTAAGCTTAAAGATAAACTTATAGAGAACAACAACACTGTTGAGTGGTATCCATCATTTGTTGGAGAAAAGCGTTTTGGAAACTGGCTTGAAAACTTAAATGATTGGGCAGTATCTAGAAGTAGATATTGGGGAACTCCACTTAACATTTGGACTTGTGAATGTGGACACAAAGAGTCAGTAGGTTCAAGAAAAGAATTAGTTGAAAAAGCTATAGAAGATATAGATGAAACAATAGAGCTACACAGACCTTATATAGATGATGTTCATATTAAGTGTAGTGAATGTGGAAAAACTATGACAAGAGTTAAAGATGTAATAGATTGCTGGTTTGATAGTGGAGCTATGCCTTATGCTCAACATCACTACCCATTTGAAAATAAAGAAAACTTTGATCAATTATTCCCAGCTGATTTCATATCTGAAGGAATAGATCAAACAAGAGGATGGTTCTACTCACTTCTTGCTATTTCAACATTTGTGATGGGAAAAGCACCATATAAGAGAGTTTTAGTTACAGATCTTATATTAGACAAAGATGGAAAGAAAATGTCAAAATCAAAAGGAAATACTATAAATCCATTTGAATTATTTGATCAATATGGAGCAGATGTATTGAGATGGTACTTACTTTATGTATCACCACCTTGGAACCCAACTAAGTTTGACGTTGATGGACTTAAAGAAATTCAAAGTAAGTTCTTTGGTACTATCAAAAATGTTTATAACTTCTTTGCTCTGTATGCTAATACAGATGGAATAGATCCTAAGGACTTCTTTGTTGATTACAAGGATAGACCGGAGCTTGACAGATGGATATTATCTAAGTACAATAACTTGAAATTAGAAGTAGAGGAAAACTTAGATGCATACGATTTAACAAAGGCTGTAAGAAGTATCCAAGAATTTGTAAATGAAAATCTTTCAAACTGGTATATAAGACGTTCTCGTAGACGTTTCTGGGCTAGTGAATTAACTGAAGATAAAAAAGCTGTATATAACACAACTTATGAAATATTAGTTGGAATATCTCAAATGGTTGCACCTTTTGCACCTTACTTATCAGAAGAGATATACAGAAAGCTTACAGGAGAATTCTCTGTTCACTTAAGTGATTATCCAAGAGTTGATAAGAGTTTAATAGACTTAAAAGTAGAAGAGAAAATGGACTTAGTTAAAAACTTAGTTGCTCTTGGTAGAGCATCAAGAGAGAATGTTAGAATAAAGGTTCGTCAACCTATACAAAAAGTTTTAATAGATGGTAAGTATGAAGAGACAATAGATGATTTAGTAGAATTAATTAAAGAAGAGCTTAACGTTAAAGATGTTGTATTTGCTAAAGACTTAGGCGAATATATGAACTTTAGCTTAAAGCCAAACTTTAAGGTACTAGGCCCTGTTCTTGGACCAAAGATTAAGTCATTTGGAAAGGCTTTAGCTTCACTTGATGCATCAGATGCAGTTGCAAAGCTAGAAGCTGGTCAAACTTTAACAACTGATCTTGATGGAGAAGATTTTGAAGTTTCAAAAGATCATGTATTAATAAATATTTCTTCAAAAGAAGGATTCAATGTATCTGTTGAAAATAATCTATTTGTTATACTTGATACAACTTTAACTGATGAACTTGTAAATGAAGGATACGCAAGAGAGTTCATATCTAAAGTTCAACAAATGAGAAAGAATAATGATTATGAAATGATGGATAATATAAAGATATTCTTCAACGGAGATGATACTATATCTAAGGCAGTCGAATTATATAAAGATTATATAATGACTGAAACTTTAGGTGTTTCTATAGAGGAAGTTTCTGATGAAGATTTAGAAAAGCATAACTTAAATGACCATGAAACTGGAATTAAATTAGAAAAAACTAATTAATATAAAAAGTGCTCCTTAAAGGAGCGCTTTTTATCTGTAGTAAAAATATCGACTATTTTAAGCAACAGAGTCGTGAGACTTGTTGGCGACATGAGTCAGTGCGTAGCAACTAGACGAATTTTTAAAGGAGGAATAATTATGAACATAATAGGAATAATTGGAGCAATGGATGAGGAAGTAGATATATTAAGAGATTTAATGGATATTAAAGAAACTGTAGAAAAGGCTTCTTTAAAGTTTTATGTAGGTAAAATAGAAGGAAAAGATGTTGTTTTAGTAAGATGTGGTATAGGTAAGGTAAATGCTGCACTTTGTGCTCAAATACTTATAAGTGAATTTAAGGTAGATGCCGTTATAAATACAGGTGTTGCTGGAGCTTTACATGAAGATTTAGATGTATTTGATATAGTAATATCAACAGACACTATACAACATGACTTTGATACTACTGTATTTGGTTATGAAGTAGGAGTTATTCCTAGAATGGAAGAGTCAACTTTTAAAGCAGATGATAGATTGATTGAAGTAGCTTATAATTCTAGCATTAACTCTGATAAAAAATACAAGGTAGTTAAAGGAAGAGTTCTAACAGGAGATGTATTCGTTTCAAGTAAGGAATTAAAAGATAAACTTGTAAATAATCTTAAAGGTTATTGTGCTGAAATGGAAGGTGCTGCTATTGGTCATGCTTGCTATGTAAACAATACACCATTTATAATAATAAGAGCTATGTCTGATAAGGCTGATGGAAGTGCAGATGTAACTTATGAAGAATTTGTAAGTGAAGCTGCTCATAATTCAAAAGAAATAGTTCTTGGTATTCTTAAGAATTTACAATAATATTTTGATGCTCCCTAAATTTAGGGGGCTTTTTTTGATATATATTTATGGTATAAATATATATAAGAATATATTAAGGGGTGAAAATATGGTTAACTTAGTTATTATTGGACCAAAAGGGAAAATGGGTAAACTTATAACAAAATTTGCATACGAAGATGAAAAAATAAATGTCGTTGGAGGTGTAGCTCCTAGGGGGAGGGATTATATAGGAGAAGATATAGGATTAGCTTGCAATCTAGGTAAAAATATAGGCGCAATAGTTTATGATGATTTAAATGATATTATACAAAAGTGTGATGTAATAGTAGATTACACATCTCCTGAAGTTTCTATGGATGTGATAAAAACTGCTGTAAAGTATAACAAATCAGTAGTGTGTGGAACAACTGGATTTAGTAAAGAGGAATTTTATACTATAAAGGAATATTCAAATCATATACCTATTCTTTATGCAGCAAACACTTCTAGGATAGTAAATTTAATGTATAAGATACTTGATATGGTAACTAAATCAATAGGAGATGAAGCAGATATAGAGATAATAGAGATGCATGATAGATTTAAAAAAGATGCTCCAAGTGGAACTTCTAAAGAAATGGGCTCAGTTATAGCAAATGCACTTAACAAGGATTTTTCCGATTTGGCTGAATATGGAAGATGTGGAATAGGAGAAAGAAGAGAAGGTAGTGTAGGATATCATTCTATAAGAAGTGGCGATATATCAAGTAGTCATACAGTGATGTTTGGAATGATGGGAGAACGTTTTGAAATAACTCATCATGCATATAACTGGGATTGCTTTGCTAAAGGAGCTTGCAAATCTATAACATATCTTTATGAAAAAGAAGCAGGTCTATATAGTGTTGAGGATATATTATAAATTATTTTGAGAAAGGAACGTATCATAAAAATGTAGGTGCTGTACAGCTGGAGCTGATATATATGTGCAGTATTTTCTAGGGATGAGACCTCAGGAATCTTATGAAAAATATAGGAATAAAAAATCCGTAGGGATTGTAAGAGCTAGTTTAGGGATGTATAATAATATTGGTAAAATCAATAGATTTGTTGATGCTCTTAGAAAATTATAGAAAGGAAGATTATAATGTTTATAGTTTCACTTACATATATCAAAGAACTTGATATAGTAGAATCTTATCTTCAAGAACATGTTGACTACTTAAAAGAACAGTATGCAAAAGGATTTTTCATGGCATCAGGAAGAAAAGTTCCAAGAACCGGAGGAGTAATTTTATCTAATATTAAGGATAAGGAAGAACTCATGGATGTACTTAAAAAGGATCCATTTTACAAAAATGAGGTAGCACAATATGATATTATTGAGTTTGTTCCAAGCATGACAAGTAAAGAATTAGATTTTTTGACTCTATAGTGGAAAGCCCCCTAAAAAATGAAGTGCTTCCTGTCAAGTATACAGTGGAAATAATTAAAAACTGGACTGAACCCGCTTAAGTAGACATTATAAATAGTCTATTTCTGAAGGTTCAGTTTTTCAAATTCTAAAGGAGATAAATAAGCAAGAGAAGAATGTCTTCGTTTACGATTATAAAACATCTCAATATATTCAAATATTGCTTTTTTAACTTCATCTTTATTAGCGAAAATTTTATTAGCATTATCATAGGGATTTCCTGGTTTACTCATACTTGATACAATCCCATATTTTTCGATCTGACTTTGATATCTTTTCCCAACGATACGATACCCATAGCACATTTTAAATTGACTATGTATGTCTTGTATATATTCTTTTAGTGATTTATTTTCGACTTCTCGTTACACCATTCATAATAATAAGGGTTATGTGTGATAAGGCTGATGGAAGTGCAGATGTAGTTTATGAAGAATTTGTAAATGAAGCTGCCCATAATTCAAAAGAAATAGTTCTTGGTATGCTTAATAATATATAAAATTAAAAACAAATTAAATCTAAGTTACTTAACTTAGATTTACTTTGTTTTTTTTGCAATTTAAATATTTCCTCTTTGAAGTCCTGTAAATCCTGTTCGAACTAGTTCTATGATTCCATAGGGTTTTATAATTTCTATAAAAGCAGAAATTTTTTCGAAATCTCCAGTTAGTTCGATGGTCATAGTCTCTGTGGATATATCTATTACTTTTGCTCTAAATATGTTTACTGTTTCATGAATTGATGCTCTTTGATTAGACTTTGCTGTTATTTTTATAAATACTAGTTCTCTGCAAATGGATTTTTCAGGTTCTAATTGTATAACCTTAATTACATCAATAAGCTTGTTTAATTGTTTTTTTATTTGTTCTAGAGTGTAATCATCACTGTTAACTACGATTGTCATACGAGAAATTTTGGGATTTTCTGTTTCACCAACAGATAGACTATCTATATTATATCCTCTTCGCGTAAATAAACCTGCAATTTTACTAAGAACCCCTGAATGGTTCTCTACTAAAACAGATAAGACATGTTTACTAATAAGAATCCCCCCCTTTACAGTGTACTAAAATTTGGATCTACGATACATTCTATAAGATAGCTTTTTTCACTTTGAATTGCTTCTTTCAATGCTTGTTCAAATTCTTCATTTGAAAGTACTTTTTTACCAGTTAAACCATAAGCTTTAGAAATTTGAACAAAGTCAGGATTAAATTCAAAATTTATCCCAAAATAACTACCCTTTCCATAAGCATTATGTTGAAGCTCTCTAACCATCCCTAATCGATTATTATTAAATAATAAAATAATAGTATTTAAATTGTTCCCTGATAGGGTTCCCAATTCACTTAAAGGCATCTGTATTCCGCCATCTCCAACAACACTAATTACTTTTTTGTTTGGACATGCTAGCTTTGCTCCTATTGCAGCTGGAATGCTATATCCCATTGTTCCTAATCCTCCGGATGTAAGAAATCTTCTGTTCCCCTTTATTTCAAAGTGATGGGCAGTCCAGATTTGGTTTTGACCTACATCGGCAGTAATGATAGCATCTTCATCTACTGTATCAGATAGAAATTTTAAAGCTTTTTTGGGATTCACAAAGTTTTTATAGTAGGGATTTTCTTTTTTATAGTTTATTTTTAATTCATTAATTTCAAGTAACCATTGTTCTGTTACAATGGGTGTTATTAAATTAACAAGAGTCTGTAAAATATTTTTACAGTCTCCAATAATTGGAATGTTAGTATTTATATTTTTTCCTACTTCAGCAGGATCTATATCAATATGAATAATATCTATATTCTCATTTGTTTCATTAAAACCAGCTGTTGCACGATCTCCTATTCGAGCACCAATAATCATCAATAAATCTGCTTTACGAACAATTTGATTGGAATAAGAATGTCCATGGGAACCTACCATTCCAACATAATAAGGAGAATCACAAGGCAGGGATCCAATTCCCATTAATGTATGAACAACGGGTATTTTTGCTTTTTCAACAAAAGAAATAAATTCTTTAGAAGCATTTGAACATAATACTCCTCCACCTACGCAAATTAAAGGTTTTTTGCTATTTTTAAGCTTTCTTAAAGCTCTTTTTATTTGTCCTGTATGTCCTTCATATGTAGGGTTATAGCCTATGATATTTACATTTTCAGGATAATCAAATTTGATAGATTGTCTTTGAATATCTACGGGTATATCTATAAGTACAGGACCAGGCCTTCCGCTAGAAGCGATATAAAAGGATTCTTTTATGATTCTGGGAATATCATTGGCATCTTTAATTAAATAATTATGTTTTGTAAAAGGTTCAGTAGCCCCTATAATATCTGCTTCTTGAAATGCATCTTTTCCTATACAGGTAGATTTTACTTGTCCAGTAATGACTACAAGGGGAATAGAGTCCATATAAGCAGTAGCAATTCCTGTAATTAAATTTGTAGCACCAGGGCCTGAAGTTGCAATGCAAACTCCTGTCTTTTCACTAGATCTGGCATACCCACTTGCACTATGAGGTGCTGACTGTTCATTTCTAATTAATATATGTTTTATATTAGAATTTCTCAATGATTCATAGAGTGGGAGTACAGCACCACCTGGATATCCAAAAATAGTGTCAACTTCTTCGTTTTCTAGACATTTTATTATTGCATCTGAAACTTTCATATTTTACCCCCTTTGCATTGAAAATTAATATATAGATTTAAAAATTAAATTTAATAGAACTGATTCTATCAAATATGAAATGAGAATGTCAACTGAAAAAAACAGAAAAGTTTAAATATTCATAAAAAAATAATTTTACATAAAATTCAAAAAAATATATTGACTTCGATTTTCTCATCTGATAAAATTTTAAAACATATAACAAAACCGAATAGCTAAATGCTATGAAGGAGAGCGTATTTTGATGTTCAGTTTCAGAGAGTCGATGGATGGTGTGAATCGATACTGAGAAAAAATACTACTCGCTCTGGAGCAGTATCTTTGAAATAATAGTAGGAGATTATGGTTGGCACCATTATAGGCCAGGATTTAATTGAATCTAATATCGAGTGGTTTTTGCGTTGAGCAAAAGCAAGTAAGGTGGTACCACGGGTAAAATAATACTCGTCCTTAAATAATATTTAAGGGCGAGTTTTTTTGTACCTAGAATTGGAACAGTGTATAGTTATGAGGGATATGTAGCAATGTGCAGTGTATTTTGTATACCAATTTAAAGGGGGAGTTAATATGAACAAGCAAATAAAGATATTTGACACTACATTAAGAGATGGAGAACAATCACCAGGATGCAGTATGAACATACAAGAAAAAATAGAAATGGCAAGACAGCTAGAGAGGATGAATGTAGATGTAATCGAAGCTGGATTTGCTATTGCATCAAAAGGCGATTTTGTATCAGTAAGGGAAATTTCAAAAAATATAAAAAACTGTACTATAGCAAGCTTAGCTAGAGCTTTACCTAAGGATATAGATACAGCATGGGAGGCTGTAAAGTATGCTAAAAGACCTAGAATTCACACTTTCATTGCTACATCAGATATTCATATGAAATATAAATTGAGAATGAGACCCGATGAAGTGTTAGAAAATGCAGTAAATATAGTAAAGTATGCTAAAAGGTATTGCGATGATATAGAATTTTCTGCAGAAGATGCAACTAGAAGTGATCCTGAGTTTTTAGCTAAGATATTTCAGGCGGTTATTGATGCAGGAGCAACAGTAATTAATATTCCAGATACAGTAGGGTATACAACACCTGATGAATACTATAAGTTTATAAAGAATATACGCGAGAATGTGGGAAATGTACAGAAAGCAGAAATATCAGTTCATTGTCATAATGACTTAGGTATGGCGGTTGCAAATACATTAGCAGCTATAAAGGCAGGCGCTACTCAAGTTGAATGTACTATGAATGGAATCGGTGAGAGAGCAGGAAATGCAGCTTTAGAAGAAATTGTTATGGCAATTAACACAAGGAAAGACATACTAGGTGTTGCATCCAGAATAGACACAACTCAAATTATGAGATCTAGCAAGCTTTTAAGTAATATAACTGGAGTATACGTTCAACCTAATAAGGCTATTGTTGGTACGAATGCATTTGCTCATGAATCTGGAATTCATCAACATGGAGTCATACAAGAGAGAAGTACTTATGAAATTATGACACCAGAATCTATAGGGCTTTCAGAAAATAAAATGGTTCTTGGAAAACATTCTGGACGTCACGCTTTTGAAGACAGAGTTGAAAAATTAGGATATAACTTAAATAGAGATGAAATAAATAAGGCATTTGAGCAATTTAAGGAATTAGCTGATAAAAAGAAGGTCGTCTATGATGATGATATAGAGGCTATTGTAAATAAAGATGCTATTGATATACCAAAGGCTTATGAATTGAAAAGGTTTGTTATTAATAGTGGAAATACAATAACATCAACTGCATCTGTTGTATTAAAAAATAAGGATGATGAAATAGAGGAAGCATCAAAAGGAGATGGACCAGTAGATGCAGCATTTAAAGCTATTGAAAAAATACTAGGAATAGAGATTAGGTTAAAGGATTATTCACTACGTTCTGTAACTCAAGGCAAGGATGCATTAGGGGAGTCTGTGGTAAAAATTAGCGATGCTAATAAGATTTATACAGGCAGAGGTCTTAGCACAGACATTGTTGAATCGAGTATAAATGCTTATATAAATGCAGTGAATAAAATGGTTTATGAAATAAACTAAATTAATAATTAGGGAGGAATTTTAAAATGACAAAAATGTATTATGAAAAGGATGGAAATTTAGAAATATTTGAAGGAAAGAAAGTAGCAATTATAGGATATGGAAGTCAAGGTCATGCTCATGCACTAAATCTAAAAGAAAGTGGAGTAGATGTTGTTGTTGGATTATATAAAGGAAGTAAATCTTGGGAAAAAGTTAAAGAAAATGGATTAGAAGTAATGGAAGTTGCAAATGCAGTAAAGGAAAGTAGTGTAATTATGATTTTAGTACCAGATGAAAAGCAAAAAAATATATATGAAGATCATATAAAACCTAATTTAAAAGAAGGAGATACTTTGGCTTTTGCTCATGGATTCAATATACATTTTAATCAAATAGTTCCACCGAAATATGTAGATGTATTTATGGTTGCTCCAAAAGGACCTGGTCATTTAGTAAGAAGAGTATATGAAGAAGGAGGAGGCGTTCCAGGGCTTATAGCAATATATCAAGATTATACTGGTAAAGCAAAGTATACTGCTCTTGCATATGCAAAAGGAATAGGTGCAACAAGAGCGGGGGTAATAGAAACTACTTTTAAAGAAGAAACAGAAACAGATTTATTTGGAGAGCAAGCGGTTCTGTGTGGAGGAGTAACAGAACTTATAAAAGCAGGTTTTGATACTCTTGTAAAAGCAGGATATAAACCAGAAATAGCATATTTTGAATGTCTTCATGAAATGAAATTGATTGTAGATTTATTATATGAAGGTGGATTTGAGAAAATGCGCTACAGCATTAGTGATACTGCTGAATATGGTGATTATATGATTGGAAGAAGAATTATAACACAAGAAACAAGAAAAGAAATGAAAAAAGTTTTGGAAGAAATTCAAGCAGGCAAGTTTGCTAAAGACTGGATATCAGAAAATATGGTAAATAGACCTGTATTTAATGCAATAAAAGAGAGTGAATTAGAACATCCAATTGTAGAAGTTGGTAAAACATTAAGAAATATGATGAAATGGATTAATGAATAAAAAGGAGGAAGCTTTTTATGGGGATGACAATGACACAAAAAATATTAGCAGTACATGCTGGCTTAAATGAGGTAAGCCCTGGACAGTTTATACAAGCTAAACTAGATATGGTACTTGGAAATGATATAACAACTCCTGTTGCTATAAATGAATTTAAAAAAATTAGAACAGATAAAGTATTCGATAAAAAGAAGATATCTATTGTACCTGACCATTTTGCACCGAACAAAGATATTAAAAGTGCACAACAATGTAAATGTACTCGTGAATTCGCATATGAAAAAGAGATTGAAAACTATTTTGAAATAGGTGAGATGGGAATAGAACATGCATTATTACCAGAAAAAGGTTTAGTTGTAGCTGGAGATGTTGTTATTGGAGCAGACTCTCATACATGTACTTACGGGGCATTAGGAGCATTTTCTACAGGAATAGGAAGTACGGACATGGCAGCAGGAATGGCTACTGGAAAGTGTTGGTTTAAAGTTCCAAAAGCAATTAAATTTATTTTGAAGGGTAAGCCACAAAAATGGGTTAGCGGAAAAGATATTATTCTTCACATAATAGGCATGATTAAAGTGGATGGAGCTTTATACAAATCTATGGAATTTATGGGGGATGGGATAAAGTATTTATCTATGGATGATAGATTTACCATTTCGAATATGGCTATTGAAGCAGGTGCTAAAAATGGAATATTTATTGTAGATGATATTACAATTGATTATATGAAAAATCATTCTGAAAAAGAATATACAATATATACTCCTGATGAAGATGCTGAATATGAAAAAGTATATGAAATAGATTTAAGTAGTATTAGACCAACAGTTTCTTTTCCACATATTCCAGACAACACAAGAACTATTGATGAGGTTGGAGATGTAAAAATAGATCAAGTTGTAATAGGGTCTTGTACGAATGGAAGAATAGAAGATTTAAGAGCTGCGGCAAAGGTATTAAAAGATAAAAAGGTATATAGGGGAGTTAGAACAATAATATTTCCTGCAACTCAAAAGATATATCTAGATGCAATAAAAGAAGGTTTGATAGAAATATTTATTAAAGCAGGAGCAGTAGTTAGTACACCAACTTGTGGACCTTGCTTAGGGGGTCATATGGGAATTTTAGCAGAAGGTGAGCGATGCATAGCTACTACAAATCGCAACTTTGTTGGGAGGATGGGTCACCCAAAATCAGAAGTATATTTAGCTAGTCCAGCAGTAGCAGCAGCTTCAGCTATAATTGGTAGGATTGTAAATCCAGAAAATTTAAGATAGGGGGATATTATGAAAAAGACAGGAATGGTTTTTAAATATGGAGACAATGTAGATACTGATGTTATTATGCCAGCTAGATATTTAAATACTTCAGACCCTAAGGAGTTAGCAAAATATTGTATGATAGATATAGATAAAGAATTTGCTAAAAAAGTAAAAAAAGATGACATAATAGTTGCAAACAAAAACTTTGGGTGTGGATCTTCGAGGGAACATGCACCTATTGCTATAAAAGCAAGTGGAGTATCTTGCGTAATAGCTAGTACTTTTGCAAGGATTTTTTATAGGAATTCTTTTAATATAGGGCTTCCTATATTAGAGTGTGAAGAAGCTGTAAATAAAATAGAGGATAGAGATGAAATAGAAGTAGATTTTAGTTTAGGTGAAATTACAAATATAACTAAAGGGGAGAAATATCAGGCTCAACCTCTTCCAGAATTTATGCAAGAAATAATATCTAAAGATGGACTTATAAATTATATAAATGAAAGATAATTTAAGGGAGGATTAAGAGTATGGATTTCAATATAGCTGTATTAAAAGGAGATGGAATTGGTCCTGAGGTTATAAATCAAGCATTATTAGTTTTAGACAAGATAGGTAAAAAATACAATCATCAATTCAATTTTAAAGAAGCTTTAATTGGTGGTCAGGCTATTGATAGAGTAGGAGAAAATCTTCCTAAAGAGACTATAGATATTTGTAAAGAAAGTGATGCTATTTTACTAGGAGCTGTTGGTGGTCCTAAATGGGATGGGTTATCTGGAGAAAAAAGGCCGGAAAAAGGATTATTAAAGATTAGAAAAATATTAAATTTATATGCAAACATTCGACCTGCTATATTATTTAAAGAACTAAAAAAAGCATGTCCTTTAAAAGATGAAATAATAGGAGATGGAATTGATATTTGCGTGGTTAGAGAACTTACAGGTGGAATATATTTTGGGGAAAAGGCAACTAGAGAAGGGAAAAATGGAAAAGAAGCCTATGATGTAGAAACTTATAATGAACAGGAGATACAAAGGATAGCAAAGTCTGCATTTGAAATTGCAAGAAAGAGAAATAAAAAAGTTGTAAGTGTTGATAAAGCGAATGTATTAGAAAGTTCTAGATTATGGAGAAAAACTGTAAATGAGGTATCAAAAAAATATGAAGATGTAATTTTAGAGCATATGTATGTAGACAATGCTTCTATGCAGCTTATTAAAAATCCAAGACAATTTGATGTTATATTAACATCAAATATGTTTGGGGATATATTGTCAGATGAGGCAAGTATGATTACAGGTTCTATAGGAATGCTTCCATCAGCTAGCCTGGGAGAAGGAAATATAGGACTTTATGAACCAATACATGGATCAGCACCAGATATAGCGGGACAAAATAAGTCAAATCCAATAGCCACTATATTGTCAGTAGCTATGATGCTTAGGCATTCTTTTGACTTGGAAGATGAGGCAAAAGATATAGAAAATGCTGTTGTAAATGTATTAAGTACTAATTATAGAACACTTGATATAATGGATGATAAAAATAAATTAGTTACAACTAATGAAATGGGAAGTTTGATAATGGAAAAAATATAGTTATTTTTTATATAAATATATCTAAATGAAAAAAGGTATAGCAAGGAATTAAAAATGCGTATCGATTATATTTTATAAAACCAAAAAGACAGATGCTAACATTTTGAGCATCTGTCTTTAATGTTATTATATTATTTTTCTAACAACAGTTCTCTTACTTGATTTACTTCAAAATTTGGTTTATATTCTTTTATACTTTTCATCTTTATGTTAGAAGGGATATTTTTTGATAAATTTAATTTCTCATATAGTTCTTCCAATGAAATGCCTGTGTAATCAGACACCTCTTCTAATGTCATATACCCCTTTATATCTTCAGCATTAACTATTTCACCTTTTTCAATAGGTTCAGGCAGTAAATCATAATTATTTGTTGCTTTAGCTACAGTAATTCCTCCGAAATAAATAGTAATTACAGATATAATTAAAACTATTGGAGTCATTGTTTTTTTCAATTGCTTATTCTCTAAAGCACCTGGAATAGGACATAATAAGGTACAAGTTTGACAATTTAAACACTCTGCTGAATTTATTTCCTTTAACTCAGCTATATTAATGTTAGCTGGACATTTTTTGCTACAGATTTTGCAGTTTATACATTTAGATTTATTTTTAACTATTTTATTAGGGCTTATTTTAGATATAATTCCTAAAAAAGCTCCCATAGGACATAAATATTTACAAAAGAACCTATCATACAGTATTGAACCTACTAGAGTAATTATTAAAATTATAAATCCAATTAAATTTTCATCAATGACCTCTTCAAACTCTCCAAACATATGGGCATAAGCTGACCAAGGATCGTAGCTAGACATCCATAGTTCACCTGTTTTCCATGCAAATACTGCAGTAATCAATAAAATGAAGTATTTAAGGTATCTTAATAGTTTATCTATTTTATCAGGCATAATGAATTTTTTCTTAAATATTTTTTGACCTAGTATACTCATAAATTCTTGAAGCGCTCCAAATGGACATATAAGACCACAAAAGCTTCTTTTAAAGATAATAGATAAAATAATGGTAATCAATAAAAGCACCATTGTTCCTGAAAAAATTTTTTCAATAAAAATACCTTGTGCAAATAGTAAATAAAAACTTTCTAAAGCGCCATATGGACAAAGTGCATGTATCGAAGGCGATCCATCACTTCCTCCACCCAATACTTGATGCATGTAACCTTTATAAGCTACAAACAATAAAGAAGCTATAAGTATTATGTACCTGATAATTTTTGTTGTTGTCTGTTTCTTTTTAATTAATGTTTTTTCTGTTTTTAAATGCATTACAAATCCCCCCCTTTTTTTATGGATAATTTGGATATTAATACCATACAATATGATTGTTACAATTGTGTCACAATTTTATATAAATATAGATTAAAAAATCTTAAATAGGGCTTTTAGTATTTGTGGTATTATATTTATTTTCAATACATATATTTTATAGTATGACGTTTAAGATAATAAAAATGTAGAGGAGGGAAAAATATGGAAGATACATTTTTAATAAACAGAATATATAATTCATTAAATGAAATATGTAGAGAAAACAATATAAACAGAGTCAAAAATATAACATTTGTAGTTGGAGATGGTAGTGATCTAAATAAAGAGAATATTTGTGATTATTTTGAAAAAAATAAAAGTGAATTAATAGGGAAATGGACTAAGATAAATATGAAAATAGAGGATTTTGATAATAATATAGCAATTATACATAGTTTAGAAGGAGAAGACAAATAATAATTGAAACTATATAAAAAAAGATATATAATTGAATGTATAATTTTATATTTATAAATCTATGATTAAGATTAGTAGATATGAACTATGTTTCAGCGATTTAGGGGTGGTGAAAGCCTAATACAGATGTTTATATTGAATGGACTTATGAGTTTGAACCTGAAATAATATTAGGGTTTGACGCAAATCCTGCGTTAGAGGATAATAAGTGGACAAATGTCAATAAGAGTGGTACCGCGGGAATTTACTCGTCTCTAAATTATTTAGAGGCGAGTTTTTATATATAAGTAAATTATAATTTAAACTTTAGATAAATTAGGAGGTATATTATGAGTGATAAGAAAATAATATTTAGTGGAGCTCAACCATCTGGTAGACTTACACTAGGAAACTATATAGGGGCAGTTAAAAACTGGGTAGATCTTCAAGATGAATACAATTGCTATTATTGCGTAGTAGATTCTCATGCTATAACAGTTCCTCAAGAGGCAAAAACTTTAAGAAAAAATACTATTGAAGCACTTGCTCAATATATAGCTAGTGGACTTGATCCTGAAAAAAATACTATATTTATCCAATCACATGTAAGTGCACATGCAGAACTTGCATGGATTTTAAATACAATGACTTATATGGGAGAGTTAAACAGAATGACTCAATTTAAGGAAAAATCTCAAAAAAGTGAGGCTAACTTAAATGCTGCTTTATTTACTTATCCAGTATTAATGGCTGCAGATATTTTACTATATCAAACTGATTTAGTTCCAGTTGGAGAAGATCAAAAGCAGCATTTAGAACTTGCTAGAAATTTAGCTCAAAGATTTAATAATAGATATAGCGAAACTTTTAAAGTTCCGGATCCTTATATAGCTAAGGTTGGAGCTAGGGTTATGAGTCTTCAAGAGCCTACAAAGAAAATGTCAAAATCAGATGATAACCCAAATGCATCTATACTAATGGTAGAAGAGCCTGATGCTATAGTTAGAAAGTTAAAAAGAGCTGTTACTGATTCTGTTGGAGTAGTTAGATATTTAGATGAACAACCTGGAATTAAAAATCTTATGAACATATACTCTAAATTATCAGGAAAATCAATACAAGAAATAGAGCTTATGTACGAAGGAAAGGGGTATGGACAATTTAAAGAAGATACTGCTGAAGTTATAGTTGAAGCATTAAGACCTGTAAGAGAAAAGTACAATGATTTATTAAATAATAAAGATTATTTAGAAAAAATATATGCTGAGGGAGCTAATAAAGCAGAGCAGAATGCTAGAAAGACTTTAAGAAAAGTGTATAAAAAGGTTGGACTTGTTCCAAGGAAATTTATTTAATAAAAAAATAGACTGTTGTTTTACAACAGTCTATTTTTAAATATTATTAAATATAGGAATTATACGAATTTTTTTTGAAAAATTTTGAAATAATACTTCATAACATTATATTTAAGTATAATCTAAAAACTCTTAAGTTTAGGATAAATAATTAAATAGGGGGAAAACTAATTGAAGGAAGATAGATTAGATAAAATAGAAAAAAAAATAGATGATTTGGCTCAAAGTCTAGATAAAAGCAGGATTAGAGAATATACAGATATGATAAATAATCCGAAGAGGCTTATTTATTTAAATTTTATAGCGGGACTTGCTAAAGGGTTCGGAACCGCTATAGGACTTACACTTCTTGCTGCTGTAGTTGCATATATACTACATAGTTGGGTAAACCTTCCTTTAATAGGCCAATACATAGCCAAACTTTTAGACATTATTGAGAACTATAGATAGGAGGAAAAAAATGAACAAAAGTGATATGGAGTATTATAGACAAATTCTTTTAAAGGAAAAAGAAAAGGTTGCTAATTTAATAGAGGAAATTGAGGATGATACTGTAGCTACAGATGGTTTTAAAAATTCAAGTGTTAAAGACAGCACTGGAGAACTTTCTGGGTATGACAATCATCCTGCTGACATGGGAACAGAACTATTTATGAGAGAGATGGATTTAAAGCTTAAAACAGGTGAATCTATAAGACTTTACAATATAAATAAAGCGCTTGAAAAAATAGATTTAGGTTTATACGGCAAGTGTGAAGAGTGTAGTAAAGATATAGATTCAGAGAGACTTGAGATAATTCCTGAAACTCTTCTGTGCTCTAGTTGTTCAAAAGATCATAAAAAAGAATTTGATGAGGTAGAAGAAGATACTTTTACTAAGAGTGAATATTTTTATAGTGAATTGGTAGAAGGTCTTGAAAGGACTAATAGATATAGAGGATTAGATTTAGATTATGATGAGCTTTAATTGATGCCATGGATGATATCCATGGCATTTTGTGATATAATTCTACTGGTAAAAGATTATCCGAAAGCTAAAAGTTCTAAGGATCCACCCTTTTAAGGCTGGAGATAAGAACTTAACAGCTTCTGGATTAGTTTACCCAACGGATACTTACGCAACTAAAAATTCAGTTGGAATAAAAACTACATCTGAATTAAGTTTCACTTTATAAGGGGGTATGAAATTGAATATAGCATTATTTGTATTCTTAGTATTACTAGATCAAGTTACAAAGTATTATGCACTTAATTTTTTATCGAAGATAGGAAGCATAACTATTATAGATAATATGTTTAATCTTACATATGTTGAAAATAGAGGAGCAGCATTTGGAATGCTTCAAAATCAAAAGTGGTTCTTCATTTTGGTAGCATTTGTGGTAGTTTCATTCATCGTATACTATCTAAGAACTAATAAAAATATCAGCAGATTATATCAAGTATCATTAGTACTTATACTAGCAGGGGCCATAGGGAACTTAATAGATAGAATAAGACTAAATTTTGTAGTGGACTTTTTTGACTTTATAGTATGGCCAGTATTTAATATGGCAGATATATGTGTTGTAATAGGAGGAATACTACTTTCGTACATTATAATATTTGACAAAGAGTAGGAGCGGGATATATGGAGCAAGTAAAATTTGAGGTAAATGAAGAGAATGAAGGTATGAGATTGGACGTTTTTTTATCAAGTAAATTTGATAATATGTCAAGGTCGTATATTCAAAAGATTATAAAAGAAGGAAATGTATTTGTAAATAATAAGAAAGAAAAGTCTAGATACATAACTAAGATAAATGATAAAATAAATTTAAATATACCAAAGCCTAAGGAATTAGAGGTTGAGGCTGAAAATATAGATATAGATATAGTTTATGAAGATGATGATGTATTGGTAGTAAACAAGCCACAGGGAATGGTTGTCCATCCTGCACCGGGAAATTATACTGGTACATTGGTCAATGCTATACTTTATCATTGTAGGGATAATTTGTCTTCTATAAACGGAGTTATAAGACCGGGAATAGTTCATAGAATAGACAAAGATACATCTGGACTTTTGATGATAGCAAAGAACAATAATGCACACAATTTTTTATCAGAGCAATTAAAAGAGCACACTATAACTAGAAAATATCATATGATAAGTTATGGAGTATTAAAAGAAGATACTATGACTGTTGATGCACCTATTGCAAGACATCCTGTTGATAGACTTAAAATGGCAATAGTTGAAGGTGGCAAAAGGGCTGTAACCCACTTTAAAGTATTGAAAAGATTTGAAAAATACACTTATGTGGAAGCTCAGCTTGAAACGGGTAGAACTCATCAAATAAGAGTTCATATGGCTAGTAAAAGACATCCATTAGTGGGAGACCCTGTATATGGACCAAAAAATTCGAAATTTAAATTAAATGGACAAATGCTACATGCTAAAACATTAGGATTTATACATCCTACTACAAAAGAGTATATGGAATTTAACTCGAATCTTCCCGATTATTTTGAAAAAATGTTAAATATACTTGACTAAAATAAGTTAAGGTGATAAAATTTTAAAAAAGTGAATAACAAACCTTTAATTACAGTACAGAGAGACTGGCAAGGATTATACGTAAATTAATTACGTTTTACATGCGTATTATAACTTCTTGCCTTTGGGTGAGAAGTTTTTTATATATTGTGGAGGTGTAATTCTTGAAGGAAAAAGCTAAATTAATGGATGATAAAGCTATAGCAAGAGCTATAACTAGAATAAGTTATGAAATAATAGAAAAAAACAAAGGTATAGAAGATATTGTGTTAGTTGGAATAAAGACAAGAGGAGTACCTCTTGCCGATAGAATAGGAAAAAAAATCGAATCTATAGAAGAAAAAGGAATTAATATAGGGAAGGTAGACATAACTTTGTACAGAGATGATTTAACTAAACCAGATGTAGACCCTATACTTAATGGAACTGACATAGATTTTGATATAAATAACAAAAAAGTAGTTTTGATTGATGATGTATTATACACTGGTAGAACAGTGAGAGCTGCCATGGATGCAGTAATGGATATAGGTAGACCAAAATCTATACAACTAGCAGTTCTTGTAGATAGAGGACATAGAGAACTTCCTATAAGAGCTGACTATGTAGGAAAGAACGTACCTACATCTAATGAAGAAATTATAAGTGTTAATTTTAGTGAAATTGATGGTCAAGATTATGTTTCTATAAATGAAAAATAAATAATGTTTTGACCTTTTAAATCAGTACAGAGATGCTGAAAAGGGGAGATTATATTCTCCCTCCTTAAAAAATGAAGGAGGTATTTTTATGCAAGAGAAAGTATTAAACACGTCTATTGAAACACCTATAGTAGAAAAAAATATAGGTGTTAATGAAAATCTGAAAAAAGCTATACTGGCGATACAACACTTATTTGCAATGTTTGGAGCGACAGTTTTAGTACCTATCTTAACGGGATTTGATCCATCGGTAGCTTTAGTATCAGCAGGACTTGGAACTTTAATATTCCACTTAGTCACAAAGGGAATGGTTCCTGTATTCTTAGGATCAAGTTTTGCATTCATACCTGTAATAATCACAGTTAAAGAACTATATAATGGAGATTTAGCTTATGCACAAGGTGGAATAATAGTAGCTGGAATGATATATATACTTATGTCTTTAATAGTTAAAACAGTTGGGATTGAAAAAGTAAAAAAATATTTCCCGGCACAAGTTACAGGACCTATGATTGTTGTAATAGGGCTTAATCTTATACCGGTTGCATTTGGAATGGCATCAGGAAACTTTATAGTAGCAATAGCAACTTTATCTACTGCACTTTTAATAACATTATTCGCAAAAGGATTTATAAAGCAACTTTCTATTCTAATAGCTGTAGCAACAGGATATATACTATCACTTAGCTTAGGACTGATAGATACAAATATTATAAAAGAAGCTTCTTGGGTTATGGTTCCAAACTTCACATTACCTAAGTTTGATATAGGAGCAATAGCAATAATAGCACCAGTAGTACTAGCAGTTTTCATGGAGCATATAGGAGATGTAACAACTAATGGAGCAGTTGTAGGAAAGGACTTCATAAAAAATCCAGGACTTAACAGAACATTAATAGGGGATGGACTTGCAACAATAGTTGGAGGATTCATAGGAGGACCTGCTAATACAACGTATGGAGAAAATACAGGAGTACTTGCAATAACTAAAAACTACGATCCATCTATACTTAGAATAACAGCTGTGTTTGCCATAACACTTGGATGTATAAGCAAAGTTGGAATAGTTTTAAGAACAATACCAACACCAGTTATGGGCGGAATAAGTTTAATGTTGTTCTCTATGATAGCTATAATAGGAGTTAAGACAGTAAAAAATAGCGATATAGAATTTAAAGCATCTAATTTAATAACAATGGGATCTATACTAATCATAGGATTTGGAACAAACTATCTTCAAGGTAAAGGAATATCAATAGGAATACCAGTAACTGAAACTGTTAAAATAACAGGACTTAGCCTTGCAGCTATAGTAGGGATAGTTTTAAATAGAGTACTTAATAGAAATTCGATATAAAAAGATTGATAAAATTAAAAGAGCTACCTATATTTTGTAGGTAGTTCTTTTTTATGTTGATTATCAAAAAATATATAATTTTTTAAGCAACTTTTTTTACATCTGAATCAGAGGTTTTGATTTTAAAAGCTAGAACGCCAGCTTTATCAGATAGATAACCTAAAATAGAACCACATAATAGCCCTATAGCTGCCATTTTAAAGTCTCCATTTAAACCAAATGTTATGAAACAACCTATAAAAGTACAAGGTACACAAGAAAACATTTTGAATCTAGATTGATAAATTAATATAACTGTTACAAATCCACATGTAAGTAAGTTTGTGATCATAGGGATATCTATTAGCGAACTTATATAAATTGTAAGACTTGCCCAGAATACGCCACTTAAATTGCATGTATAAGATTTGATCATCTTTTTAATGGAATCGGTTTCATCTGCCACACAAAAACTAGTCCAACCAGCAAAACCAACCCACACAAATATTCCACCTAAAGCACTTATATTAGACCAAGCAAAGGCCAAAATTGCTGAAAATAAAGAAGCTAACAATAATTCACTCACAATAATCATCCTTTCTCTAATAAATATATTAGGAAAATATATTATAACAGTAAAGTATGAATAATGTAAAGAAAATTTTGAATTAAGGAATTATATTTTAAAGTGGAAAGCTAGAAATTTAATATTTCATCAATAAGATTTTAAGATTAAATTAATAAGACCTGTATGTATGAAAACACTCAGGACTTATTGACAGATTATCTTATATTTATAGTAACAACTATAGAGTGTATTCTACAGGAGGATTTCCAGAAAAGTCACAGATAACTGCTTGTGAATCTTCTAGATAGAAAATTTCAAATGTTGGATTTTCTGGTGTTTGGTATATTGATTTTACAAGGTTACTGCTTTCAAGTACAGCCTTTTTAATTTCTACATCAGTAGAGAATACAGCTTTTCCGCTTAATCTAATCCATGCAAATGTTGGGCTTGAAGTTGTAATTTCAATATATGGACACTCTTTAAGTTGTGCAAAAACATCTTTTTGATTGCTAGTACAGAAATATAGCTTTTCATCTTTCTCAAGCATAAATTGGAAAGGGCGCACCTTAGGCTTATTATCTAATCCAATTGTTGCAAAATATTGTACTGGGTTTTCACTTAAAAAATTTACTACTTCCTTCATATTTAACATCTCCTTATAAAAGTAATATATTATTTTATACATTTTGAAGTACTTAAAGGTGCTAATGAAATTTTTATTTAACTGTTTTGGGTTAATTTATAGTGGCCGCGTGTATATAATAAATGCTATAGTATATTAGTGCAAGTAAGCACTTGAAAGTACTATAGGTACCTAGAGGTAACTAATAGGAGGGGATTTTGTGAAGAAAGAATTACCACTTTGTCCAGTTGAAATAACTCTTACACTTATAGGAGATAAGTGGAAGGTGCTGATATTAAGAGACCTTATAAATGGAACTAAGCGTTTTGGAGAATTAAAAAAATCTATAGGCTCAATTAGTCAAAAAGTTCTTACTCAACAATTACGTTCTATGGAAGAAGATGGGCTCATTGAGAGAAAAGTCTATGCCGAAGTGCCACCAAAGGTTGAATACTCTCTAACTGAAATAGGAAGTAGTCTTAAACCAATACTTGATTCTATGTGGGAATGGGGAGAAAATTATAAAGAGCAGATGAATGCAAGAAAACAAAAAACAATTTATGAAAAATCAATATAAAATATCATTACTTTAAACAACACCCTTATATTTTACCTAGTGAATGGTGATATTTGGGTGTTATTTGATTATCAATATATTCCTACTAATATTAAAAGGTTTCGTTATGATTGTTTTTGGTCTAATAATAACATTATGGAATTGAGGAAAAGATTATATAATAAGTGTAGTCTCTTAGTGCATAGAGGTAATCTTGTTAGACTATGCTGTTCTGTTATTGCTGAAAGTATTACTACATTATTATTTTGGATATATAAAATTATACATTTAAAAAATCAATTAAAATTATTATTAGGAGGAATACTCTATGTTTAAGCGCATCGACCATATAGCATTTATTGTTGAGGATAGAACTAAATCTATAAATTTTTATGAAGAGCATTTTGGCTTTAAAAAATATTATGAACATGATGTGCCTATAGAAACAGTAGAAAAAATAGTTTATCTTAAACTAGGAGATACGACTTTAGAGCTGATACACATACCGAATGGCTCGATAAATAAAGGATTTCATTTCTGTCTTGAGAGTGATAATTTTGACGAGGATTATATCCGTTTAATAGATGCTGGTATTCCTGTTGATACTAAGCCTCACCCTGTTGGAGCAAGAGAGATAAGAGAAAAAGGATGGCGTAGAGTAGTGTTTATCGGTCCTGATGAAGAATTGATAGAATTTAGAGGATAAAAACTTACAGCATAAGACAACCTAAATTTAAATAACATTTTAGCTTTACTATAAAGAAGATTATTAGGTGTTGTTGATGGTTGTGTTCAAATTAAATTTTACAGTGGATTACTGCAATACTAAGGAGATAATATGAACAAGGTAGAAAAGATTGAATTTAAAAATAACAAAAAAAATAAAGGTTTTGAAATTATATCCTTAAAAAGTTTTTTTGAATCTGCTAATACCTCTTTCATAAGAAAGTATTTTCGTACTAATTTTTACACTTTGATTTTTGTTACTGAAGGTAAGTGTATTCATGAAGTTGATTTTTTAGAATACACCATTAAAGCAGGCGAAATATTAATTATTTCAAAGGATCGTATTCATAGATATAATGAGTTTAATAATGTACAGGGGTATTTAATCATGTTTACAGAGGGTTTTTTATGTGAATTTTTAAGTAATAATACTTCTGAAGTCAAAGATTTGTTTAAGCAAAGCTACATGAACCCATATATTAATTTTATGGATTTATATACTTCAACGTTAATAAAACTTTTAGATGTAATACATGATATGTACACAAATGAATATGGTATTATAGATTACAATGTAATCGCTTCAGCTTTTAGAACCTTCGCACTATTAATATTAAACAATATCTTAGGAGAAGATACATCAAAACAGAGCAAAAATGAAATTTTTGTAAAGTTTACTGAATTAGTTGAAGAACATATTAATAAAGAGAAAACTGTAGAAGGCTATGCTAATATGATGCATGTTTCCAAAAAGACAGTTAATTTAATGACACGAAAAGCGATTGATATGTCAGCAAAGCAATATATTATTCAACAACTTATTTTAAAAATAAAACTTAAGCTCTCCTTTGAACAAAAGAGTATAAGTGAAATTGCCAATGAAGTCGGTTTTACAGAATCATCTAATCTGACAAGATTTTTTAAAAAATATACAGGCGTTAATCCTAGAGAATTTAGAAGTATGAATAGGGAAGGCAGTAATAACGTGATAAGGAGTGAAAGTATGGATTTAAATGCTATAAAGGAAGCTATTGAAACAAAGGTATATCACATCGATTCTGATACAAAAGTTCCTCTCCATGAACATGCAACTCAAGATGAAGTATTTTATTGTATAAAAGGTTCAGGATTTGGAGTATTAGCAGATAAGGAAGTTGAGTTACAGGTAGGGGATGTATTTATTGCTCCCGCGGGAACAATGCATTCTCTTAGAAGTGATGGAAATCTTTATGTAACAGCTTCTCTTATACCTGTAAATAGAATTATTTGTCATTGTAAACAAGTTAGTTATGGTGATATTAGGAAAGCAATGGTTGGTGGTGCTCGTACTATAGAGGAAATAGAAGAAATTACAGGAGCAGGAACGGGTTGCGGCAATTGTATTGAAGATATAAAAAAAATATTATCATTAGCCTGTGGATGCAATAATATTTCTATTGAAGCTGTAGTTGATGCAGTTAAAGGTGGAGCAGATACAGTTGAAAAAATTGGAGAATTAACAGGAGCGGGTACTAATTGTGGAAAGTGTAAAGCTTTAATACAAAATATAATTGATACAAACAAGTAATTTAATAACATATTTCCAGTCATATTATGTATATATATAAAGATAGCACTGACTAAAATCAATGCTATCTTTTATTAATTTAGATATGTTTATTCTTCAGAATTTACTTCAACATTATTTTGTATCTTAACTATTTCTTCTTCAAGAGGAGTTACATACATAGTACTATTAGTCTCATAAATAACCATTCCCGGCTTTGCGCCACTAGGCTTTTTAACATTTTTCTTCAATGTATAATCAACAGGAACCTTAGAAGACATCTTTCCTTTGCTGTAATAAGCAGCAAGCATTGCGCCTTCAAATATAGTAGACTCAGGAATTTCGCTTCCTTCAGATCTTATTATAACATGAGATCCAGGTATATCCTTTGTATGAAGCCACATATCAATGTTTGTAGCCATTTTTAATGTTAAATAGTCGTTTTGCTTATTGTTTTTACCAACGAATATTTTAAATCCATCTGAAGATAAGAACTCGTAAGGGGCAGTCTTTAAAATATTTTTTTCTTTATTTTTCTTAGATTTATCTTTAGCTTTTCCTTTAACATAACCCACTTTAATAAGTTCTTCTTTTATTTCATCTAGCTCATCTATACTTTCGCAATTTGTTATACTTAGCATTATATTTTCAAGATAATTTAGTTCTTCTTCAGTTATTTTAAGTTGCTCAGTTATCTCCACTAAAGCGGTTTTAAGCTTATTGTATTTTTTAAAATATTTTTGAGCGTTCTCAGAAGGCGTCAATCTTTTATCTAGTTTTATAGTTACATTCTTACTATTGGGATCATAAAAATTTGCGACTTCAACTTCATCCATGCCTTTTTGTATCATATATATATAAGCGGTTATAAGTTCACCATTTATCTTATATTTATCGGCACTTTTAGATTCTAATAATTCTTCTTTTTGTTTTTTAGATTTTTTATATAGTCTATCTAATTTATTGGATATACTTTTTCTAAGACTTTGAGATTTTTGATGTATTCTCTCCTTAACATCTTTTTCTAAATAATAAGTTTGAAGTATATAGTTTATACTATCATTTTCTATAAAAGAGTAATGATTAAACATAGTAAGCTTTATACAACTAAAGTCGATAATCTTGTTTAATCTCTTATCTATAGCTATACAAGGGAAGAAGATATTGTTTTTTATTTGGCTAAATAATCTATTGAATATTTCGTATAATGATTTGAAGTCCTTTCTATCTATATGATTTATATTAATATCTATATCCAAATTTGCTCTAGTACAAATTTCTTTTGCTATAACAGGGCTGATACCCTCAAATGAAGAATATATTGATTTATATAATTCGGATTTAGAAGAATTCAAAAGTGTATCTATGAATGTTTTTTCATCTATATTATCCACTGGATTTAACTTGTTTTGAGATGGTGGATTTATGTATTTTTGACCAGGAAGAACCTGTCTATATCGGCTGACACTAAGAGGTATTCTTTTAATAGAATCGAGTATTTTATTTTCTTCATTATCTACAAGTATTATATTACTATGTCTTCCCATTATCTCTATTATTAAATCTTTTGATTTTCTTATTTTAAGCTCATCTAAAGATTCTATAGTTATCTTTATTATTCTCTCAAAACCAGGTTGCTCTATTTTTACTATCCTTCCATTTTGTATGTGCTTTCTTAAAAGCATACAGAATAGAGGAGCTTTTATAGGGTTTTTTTTGTTATAAGAGTTTGTAGTGTAAACTCTTGGGTTTGAGCTGTTGGCGCTCATCAATAATTTATAGTTAGTACCATTGTTTCTTATATTAAAAAGAAGCTCATCTTCTTCTGGTTGATATATCTTATCTATTTTACCATCTACTAATTGAGATGAAAGTTCTTTAACTAATGAGTTTATAACTAATCCATCTAATGCCATTATTAAACCTTCCCTTCTTAATGTGTTTAAACATTTATTCTTATATAGTATATCTCATAAAATTATACAAATACAAGTTAATAGTTGTGTGATCAAAGCTAAATATTACAAAATCGTAACATTTGAGCGGGAATTTGTTTATTTTAATAAAAATTAATATATAATAAACTTTTAAGGGGGTAAATTGGATGATTAAATTTTGGAAGCTACATGGAGCTGGAAATGATTTTATAGCAATAGATGGAGAAACATATCTTATAGATGATTATTCTAAATTTGCAAAACACGTTTGTCACAGACATTTTGGAATAGGAGCAGATGGGATTTTAGTTTACAAAAAAACAGATGATGCTGATGCTCAAATGGTTTATTATAATTCAGATGGTTCAATAGCTAAGATGTGTGGAAATGGAATAAGATGCTTTGCAAAATTTATATATGACAATAAACTTATAGACAAAACAGAGTTTAAAGTAAAAACCCTGGATGGGATAAAAAATATTAGCATAGATGTTAAAAATGATGAAATAGAAAATATTAAGGTAGATATGGGAAAAGCGACTTTTGATCCAAAAGCTGTACCTGTAACTACTGACAAGGACATTTTTATAAATGAAAAAGTAGATATAAATGGTATGAGTATAAATATATCATCGATATTAATAGGAGTACCGCATAGTGTTGTATTTGTAGATAAAATGGATAAGGAATTTATATTAAATTATGGTCCGCAAATCGAAGAGCTAGATATATTTCCTCAGAAAACTAATGTAAACTTTGTTCAAATAATAGACGAATATAATATAAAGGTATTTACTTGGGAAAGAGGCTGCGGATATACACTAGCATGTGGAACAGGAATATGCTCATCTGTTGTAATATCTAAATACTTAGGACTGGTATCAGATAAAGTAAATGTAGAATCAGAAGGTGGAAAGCTTTTTATAGAACTTGTAGATGATACAGTATATATGAATGGACCGGCTGTTAAAATATGCGAAGGATTATTGGAGGGTAAATAAATGGCAATTAGTATGACTGGGTTTGGTAGAGGTGAGAATAGTAATGAAAAATTTAATTTCATTATAGAAGCGAAAAGTGTAAATCACAAGTATACCGATATAAGTGTTAAAATTCCAAGAAAAATATCCTTCTTAGAAGAGGATATAAGAAAGCTTGCAAAAAATTACATCAAAAGAGGTAGAGTAGATATATTCGTAAGATATGAGATAATAGGAGAATCTGATATGAATTTAAAACTCGATTCAAATCTTGCATCTCAGTATTATAATGAACTTATGAAGATAAAAAAAGAGTTTGATGTAAAAGATGATATATCTGTTATGAGCATAGCTAAGTTTCCGGAAGTAATAAAAATAGAAGAAAAAGAAGATGATGAAAAAGCTATATGGAATTGCTTAAAGCAAGCAGTTGAAAGTGCTCTTATAAATTTAAGAGATATGAGAGAGGTAGAAGGACAAAGACTTGCACAGGACATTAAATTAAGATGCAATCTTTTAGAAAAACATATTGATGAAATAGAGAAAAATTCATATAATGTAGTTTCTGAATATAAGGATAAGCTTGAAAATAGAATAAAAGAACTACTTAAGGATTCTATTGAAATAGATGAGTCTAGACTATCACAGGAAGTTGCTATATATGCTGACAAAAGCAGTATAACAGAAGAACTTGTTAGATTTAAAAGTCATATAAAGCAAATTGAAAAAAACATAGACTTAAATGAATTGATAGGTAGAAAAATAGATTTCCTAATTCAAGAAATGAATAGAGAAGTAAATACAATAGGTTCTAAATCTTCAGATTTAAAAATAACTGAGCTTGTAGTTGAAATAAAAAGCGAATTAGAAAAAATCAGGGAGCAAATTCAAAACATAGAATAGGAGAAATACAAATGGGAATAAAACTTATAAATATAGGATTTGGAAATATAGTTTCAGCAAATAGGATAGTAGCTATAGTTAGCCCTGAATCTGCCCCTATAAAAAGAATGATCCAAGAGTCAAGAGAAAAACAAATGCTTATAGATGCAACATATGGTAGAAGAACTAGGGCTGTGGTTATAACGGATAGCCAGCACATAATTCTTTCTGCTGTTCAACCAGAAACAGTGGCACATAGACTTGAATTAAAAGAAGAGTATTATCATAATCACGAAGAATAGGAAGGAAGATACAAATGAATAGAGAAGGACTTTTAATAGTAGTTTCAGGTCCATCAGGAGCTGGAAAAGGAACTATATGCAAAGAACTTTTGAGTAGAAATAAAGATATACATCTTTCTGTTTCTGCTACAACTAGACAGCCAAGAAAAGGTGAAGTAGATGGAATAAATTATCATTTCATATCTAAAGAAAAATTTGAAAATATGATAGAAAATGATGAATTTCTAGAGTATGCTAAGGTATACGATAATTTCTATGGAACACCAAAACAAACAGTTCTTGATACTTTAAATAAAGGTCAAAATGTTTTACTTGAAATAGACATTCAAGGAGCTATGAGTGTAAAGGATAGATATCCAAATGGAGTATTCGTATTCATACTTCCTCCATCGCTGGATGAATTGAAAAATAGAATAGTAAGAAGAGGTACAGAAACTGAAGCGGATATTAAGAAAAGATTTGGAAGTGCTATGTTTGAAATAGAGAAGATTGAAAACTATCACTATTTCATAATGAATAAAGATGTTGATCAGTCAACTGGTGAACTTGAAAACATAATTAATGCAGAAAAGAACAGAGTATGTAGATACAAAAATAATATAATAAAGAAATTTAAGGAGGAATTATAATATGTTATACCCATCAATAAACGATCTTTTAAAGAAAATAGACAATAGATACAATCTAGTAATAGCTGTATCTAAGAGAGCAAGGCACTTAATAGAAGGTGATGAAGAATTAGTAAAAACAAAAGAAATAAAGCCTGTTGATATAGCTACTCAAGAAGTATATGAAGATAAAATAAACTATAGACCTATGACTGCTGAAGAAATAGAAAATGAAGGAAAAGAAGAACCTGTAGAAGTAGAAAACAAAGAGGAGTAAAAAAATGTTAAGCTCAAAGAATATAGTTATTGGAGTATCAGGTGGAATAGCTGCATATAAAGCGTGTGATATTGTAAGTAGATTAAAAAAATTAAATGCAAATATTAAAGTTATAATGACAAAATCAGCTGCAGAATTTGTAACACCATTAACATTTCAATCATTAAGTCAAAATTTTGTGGTTGTAGATATGTTTGATGAATTAAAAACTTGGGATGTTGAGCATATATCGTTGGCGCAGTGGGCAGATTTATTTTTAATAGCTCCTGCAACTGCCAATATAATAGGCAAGGTATCTAATGGAATAGCAGATGATATGCTGTCTACTACTGTTATGGCTACAAAAGCTGAAGTTTTGATAGCTCCTGCTATGAATACAAATATGTATGAAAATAGAATAGTTCAACATAATATATCAAAACTTAGAGAACTTGGATATAAATTTGTTGAGCCTGAATCAGGAAGATTGGCTTGTGGAGATATAGGTAAAGGAAAGCTAGCTTCACCTGAGAGTATAGTTGAACAAGTATGCAATCTTTTGACACTAAAACAAGATTTAACAGATAAAAATATATTAATAACAGCTGGACCGACTATAGAGAACATAGATCCTGTAAGATATATAACTAATAGATCTAGTGGAAAAATGGGTTATTCAATAGCTCAAATGGCTATAGAAAGAGGAGCCAATGTTACACTAATATCTGGAAAGACAAACCTTGGTATACCTAAGGGAGTTTCTAAATTTATACATATAGAATCAGCTAAACAAATGTATGAGGCTGTTGTAGATAATTTAGATAAAAATGATATTATAATAAAATCAGCTGCAGTTGCTGATTATAAGCCTAAAAATATATCTGATAAAAAAATTAAAAAATCTGATGATGATTTAATTCTAGAATTAGGTAGAAATAAAGATATATTAAAAGAAATAGGAAAAATAAAAAAAGATAAAATATTAGTGGGATTTGCAGCAGAGACCAATGATTTAATTCAAAATGCTAAGAAAAAAATAGAAAAGAAAAATCTAGATTTTATAGTGGCAAATGATTTGACTCAAGAAGGTGCAGGCTTTGGTGTTGATACTAATATAGTTAAAATAATAGATAAAAATGGAAATATACAAGAATATCCTAAAATGAAGAAGTACGAAATATCTAATATTATATTAGATAAAGTAAAGATGTTATCAAAATAGTTATCTTATAAAAGTCCTATATTATTTAAAATAATATTGGACTTTTATATTATAAAGTAGGTGTAGTTCATGGAAAAATATGCAAAAATTATAGTCAATAACAATTCTACTCATACGGATGAACTTTATACTTATAAGGTTCCTGAATTTTTAATTGATGAAATACAAATAGGACATAGGGTTTTAATAAGCTTTGGAAGAACTAACAAGCCTATAGAGGGATTTGTATTTGATATATCACCTTATAAAGATGGGGATTTTAGAGTAAAAGAAATTATAGATATACTGGATAAAGCCCCTATATTAAAGCAAAGAGATATAGAACTTGTAAAGTGGATGAGAGAAGAATATATATGCACATTTATGGATGCTATAAACTGTATATATCCTAAAGGCATTAGGATTACTAATTACAAGGTTGTAAAATTAATATCATGTGAATGTGACAATATCAGCTCAAAAGAACAGGTTTTAATAGATGAAATAAAGAATAATAAGAATGAAATAAAAATAGACAAGCTCGTAGTTAAATTTGGAAAGAGTGTCAATAATACTATAAAGAGGTTAAAAGATAAAAAAGTATTAGATATACACTGGGAATATAAGAGCATAAAAAATGAAAAATATATTCAGAACATAAGTTTAAATGTTGAATCAAATATAGATGATTTGATAGAATCATTAAATAAAAAAAGGGCATTTAAGCAAGCTCAAATTATAGAATTTTTAAAGTATAATACTAATGCAGAAGTAAATGATGTTATGAACATATTAAATGTTACTAAAAGTTCAATAGATTCATTGAAAAAAAAAGGATATATAAATATACAAAAACTAGATTATTATAGAAAACCTAAATCAGACTATACAATAAAAGAAAAAAATATAGATTTAAATGATGAACAAAAAAATGCTTTAAAAATACTAGGGTATTCTATTGATGATTACAATAAAATACCGTTTTTACTTCACGGAGTAACGGGTAGTGGTAAGACTGAAGTTTATATAAATATAATAAAAGAAGCTTTGATTAAAGGTTTAGACAGTATAGTTTTAGTTCCTGAAATTTCTTTAACACCTCAGACTATAGCAAGATTTAAGAATAGTTTTGGTGATATAATAGCTGTTTTTCATAGTAAACTTTCTAGTGGTGAAAAATACGATGAATATAGGAGAGTTAAAGAAGGAAAAGCCAAAATCGTAATAGGTGCAAGATCGGCTTTGTTTGCTCCATGTAATAACTTAGGTGTTATAATAATAGATGAGTTTCATGAAAACTCGTATAAATCAGATTCAAATCCTAAATACTCTGCTATAGAGGTTGCTAAGTTCATATCTAAAATAGAAAATGCAACATTGATATTTGGATCAGCAACACCACCAGTAGAAGAATATTATAAAGCAGAAATAGGCGAATATGAATTGATACAGCTTAAAAAAAGGGCAAATAATAAAGAAATGCCTAAAATAGAAGTAGTGGATATGAGAGATGAGCTTGATAAAGGAAATAAAACTATATTTAGTGCAAGGTTATATGAAGAGATAAAAAACAATCTTGAAAATAATAATCAAACCATATTATTCTTGAATAGAAGAGGATATGCAAGTTTTATATCTTGTAGAAAATGTGGATATACATTTAAATGTTCAAACTGTGAAATATCACTGACTTATCACAAGGGTATTAATATTGCGAAATGCCATTATTGTGGGTTTGAAGAAAGTAAATTGAGTCAATGCCCAAGCTGTGGTAGTAGTTATATAAAAGAGTTTGGTATAGGTACTCAAAAGATAGAAGAAGAAATAAAAAGTCATTTTAAAGATGCTAGAGTTTTAAGAATGGATAAAGATACGACATCCAAAAAAGGTGCTCATGAGAGGATATTAAATGAGTTTAAAAATAGAAATGCGGATATATTAATAGGAACACAGATGATAGGTAAGGGTCTTGATTTTGAACATGTAACATTAGTTGGAATTTTATGTGGAGATATGACTCTTAAAATTCCTGACTTTAGAAGTTCTGAAAAAGCATTTCAAACTATAAGTCAAGTTGCAGGTCGTTCAGGAAGAGCAGATTTGAGTGGTAAGGTTATACTTCAAGCTTATGATATAGATCATTATGCAATAAAATACGCTGTAGAGCATGATTTTGAAGGTTTTTATAATGATGAAATAAGAATAAGGCAGGCTTTTAATTACGTACCATTTGACAATATGATAAGTGTAGTTATATATGGTAAAAACGAAAAGAAAGTTATAAATAATATTCAAAAGCTTTATGACTCTATTGTTTACCTTCTTAGAAAAAAAGGACATAATTCATTTGACTTTATATTAGGACCAAATCCGTGTATCATATCCAAGATAAATCAAAATTACAGATGGCAAATACTTGCTAAGGATTTAGATGTTGAAATAAAACTGTTAAAGAGTATAATAAAGTATATATGTGTACAAAAAAGGGAATTTATATTTGATAATGATATAAATATAAGTATAGATATAAATCCATTTAATATATTATAGGGAGGAATTCAAATGGCACTTAGAAATATAAGAGAAGACGGAGACGAGGTTTTAAGAAAAAAATCGAGAGAAGTTGATAAAATAGATTCTAAGATAATAACATTACTTGATGACATGGCAGAGACTATGAAGCACGCAGATGGTGTGGGTCTTGCTGCTCCTCAAGTTGGAATATTAAAGAGAGTTGTAGTTATAGATATAGGAGAAGGAGTAATAGAACTTATAAACCCTGAAATAATAGAGGCATCTGGAAAACAGTCTGATGATGAAGGCTGCTTAAGTGTTCCAGGTAAGTTTGGAAAAGTAACTAGACCTGATAATGTAAAGGTTAGAGCTTTTAATAGAGATGGAGAGCAATTTATAATAGAAGGTAAAGGATTATTAGCTAGAGCACTTTGCCATGAAATAGATCATTTAGAAGGTATTTTATTTACTGATAAGGTAGAAGGTAAACTTCAAGGATAATTAAAGAGGTGAGATAGATGAGAGCAGTATTTATGGGAACACCAGATTTTGCAGTACCATCACTTAAAGCGTTAATAGAAGAAGGGTTTGATGTTGTTGGAGTAGTAACTCAACCAGATAAACCTAAAGGAAGAGGAAAGAAAATGAGCATGCCTGCTGTTAAAGAGGAGGCACTAAAGCATGGAATACAAGTGTATCAACCTAAAAAAGTTAAGTCTGAAGAATTTGTATCAATATTAAAAGATATGAATCCTGATGTTATAATAGTTGTTGCATTTGGACAAATACTTTCAAAAGAAATACTTGATATACCTAAGTATGGATGTATAAATGTTCATGGATCTTTACTACCAGAGTACAGAGGTGCAGCTCCTATAAACTGGGTTGTTATAAATGGAGAAAAAACTACAGGTATTACAACTATGTATATGGATGAAGGTCTTGATACAGGAGATATGGTATTAAAAGCAAAGCTTGACATAGGTGATGATGAGACTGCAGGTGAGCTTTATAATAGAATGTGTGCACTTGGAGGAGAAGTATTAAGAGATACTTTAAAATTATTAAAGGATAATAATCTTAAAAGAGAAAAGCAAGATGATTCAAAATCTAGCTATGCTCCTATAATGGATAAAAGTCTTGGAAATATAAAATGGGATGATAAATGTGAGAACATATTCAATCTTATAAGAGGTACTAATCCATGGCCAAGTTCATTTACAAAGTACAATGGTGATACTATGAAAATATGGTCATCAAAGGTACTTAAATCAACTTCAGATAAACCTGCTGGTAGCATAATAGATGTGACAGAAGATGGAATTGAAGTATCAACAGGCACTACTAATTTGCTTATAAAAGAGATTCAAATGCCTGGTAAAAAAAGAATGCAAGTTAAAGATTATATAAGAGGAAATCAAATAGATAAGACATTAGTACTGGGTGAATAATATGAACAATGAAAGAAAATTCATATATTTAATGAGTGTAATAGCCTTATTCTTTGCACTTGTATATAAACTAGTCAACTTTGTGATTTATAGCGAGGATATGAAGTTTGTAAATATAAGTATTACACTATTAAATATACTAATTATGATAATGATAATTATAATAATACTATCATCAATGGTATCTTATCTTGTTTTGAAAGATAAAAAAATAAGTAAGAGTATAATGAAAATTAATTTGATTATAGTCAACTTAATGTATCCTCTTATAATTGTTACTACTAAAATATTTGGTATACCTAAAAATGATATTAGAAAGGTGTATGTAATTTTAAATAATAAATATATATACGCTAATAAATACCGCTTTAAAGCACAGGATATAATGCTTATAACACCTCACTGCTTACAAAAAAACTTTTGTAAACATAAGGTTACAAATGATATAGAAAATTGTAGACAGTGTGGACAGTGTAATGTTGAGGATTTAGTTAAACTAAAGCAAAAATACAATGTGAAGGCCTTTGTTGCAACTGGAGGAACTCTAGCTAGAAAGATAATAATAGAGAACAAACCAAAAGCTGTAATAGCTATTGCGTGTGAGAGAGACTTAACTAGTGGTATACAGGATGTATCTAAGTTTCACGTAATAGGTATACTAAACAAAAGACCAAATGGACCTTGTTTTAATACAGAAATAGATATTGAAGATATAGAAGATGCCATTAAATTTTTCTTAGGAGGTAATTAGTAATGTATCCTTATTATTATGGGTTTGACCCAACTATGATATTATTAATTCCAGCTATGTTACTTGCAGCGTATGCTCAAACTAAGGTTCAAACAACTTTTAATAAATATTTAAGAGTGTACAGCCAAAAAGGATATACAGGAGCTCAAGTAGCTAGACATATACTAGATAAAAATGGACTTAGAAATGTAGATATAGAATTGACTCACGGAAGACTTAGTGATCACTATGATCCTAGAAGTAAGGTCTTAAGACTTTCAAATGATGTATACCATGGAACTTCTATAGCATCTGTGTCAGTAGCTGCCCATGAGGTTGGTCATGCTATCCAACACGGAGAAGCGTATTTCCCACTTACATTCAGAAACAATTTAGTTCCTATAGTGAATATAAGTTCATCTATGTCTTGGATATTCATAATGTTAGGTTTTTTAGTTACGCCATCATTATTAAAGATAGGTATACTCTTATTTTCTGGTGCTGTATTATTTCAAGTTGTAACACTTCCTGTTGAATTTAATGCATCATCAAGAGCTATAGACCAGCTAGCTAGCAATAGTTTAATAACAACTGAAGAAAGAAAATACAGTAAGAAGGTACTAGATGCGGCGGCACTTACTTATATAGCAGCGGCAGCGAGTGCGATACTTCAATTAGTTAGATTGGTAATTTTAAGTAATAGTAGAGATGATTAAAAACAAATCCCATATTATTTTTTTAAATAAAAATAATATGGTTTTTTTTGGTGAAATTTAAAGGAGAGAATAAAATGAAAAGTAGTAGAGAAGTAGCGCTTAATGCTATATATGATATAGAAAATAATGGATTATACTCTAATTTAGGAGTTAATAAACATTTAAGAGAGAGTAATCTCAAAGATATGGATAGAGGATTTTGTACAGAACTTATATACGGTGTTACTGAAAATAAGTACTTTTTAAACTATGTAATAAATAAATTTTCAAAGATAAAGGCTAAAAAGTTATCTCCACATGTTAGAAATATTCTTCAAATGGGAATATATCAGATATTATTTTTAGACAGTACAAAGGATTTTGCAGCTGTAAACGAAAGTGTAAATTTATCTAAAAAGTACTGTAAAAAGGCATCAGGATTTGTAAATGGAGTACTTAGAAATGTTGTTAGAAATCAAACTGACATAAAATACCCTGACAAAAACGAAGATATAGTAAAGTATCTATCTATAAAGTACTCTTATGAAGAATGGATTATTAAGAACTGGATAGATAAATTTGGACAAGATTTCACTGAGGAACTTGTTGAAGAAAATAATGAGAAGCCAGATCTATATTTAAGAACTAATGAACTTAAAATATCAAGAGAAGATTTAATCAAAAAGCTAGAAGAACAAGGTGTGGAATGTGAAGCGGTTAAATTAGTTAAAGAAGCTATAAAAGTAAAGAGCCTTAAAAATATAGAAAATAACGAACTATATAAAAGGGGATATTTTCAAATTCAAGATATAAGTTCCATGATAATAGGTCATGTTATAAATCCTAGAGAAAATGATAATATATTAGATGTATGTTCAGCACCAGGAGGGAAGACTACTCATTTAGCTACTTTAATGGAGAACAAAGGAAAAGTTATAGCAAGAGATATATTTGATCACAAATTAAAGCTTATAAAAGAAAATACAAAAAGACTTGGGCTTAGTAATGTAGATATTCAAAAATTTGATGCTACAGAGTTTGATGAGGAGAGTTTAGAAAAATTTGAAACAGTACTAGTAGATGCCCCTTGCTCTGGATTTGGTATAATAAGAAGAAAACCAGAAATAAAATATAAAAGGAAGAAGGAATTAGAAGGGATACCTCAAATTCAGAAAACGATACTTCAAAATAGCTCTAAATATGTAAAAAAAGGTGGATTATTAATATATAGTACATGTACAATAGAAGATAGAGAAAACATAGATATAGTAAGTGAATTTTTAAAACTAAATGGTAATTTTGAGCTTGAACCAATAACAAATGTAAATGTTGATTTAGAAAATCAAGAAAATGGATATATAAAGCTATATCCTAATGTACACGGTATGGATGGATTTTTTATAGCTAAATTAAGAAGGATGAGGTAGTGATTTAAATGGACAAGGTATGTTTAAAGTCTTTGACTGAAAATGATATGAAGGAGTTTATGAAGGAAATAGGAGAAAAACCGTTTAGGGCAAATCAAATTTTTAGCTGGATATATAAAGAAATAGACTCTATAGATGATATGAGTAATATTTCTAAAGACTTAAGAAAAAAATTATCAGAAAAATCAAAGCTTGGAAAACTAGAAATATACAAAAAATTTGAATCTAAAATAGATGGGACTATAAAATATCTGTTTGCACTTGAAGATGGAAATATAATAGAGAGTGTTATGATGAAGTATGAGCACGGAGTATCTGTTTGTATATCAACTCAAGTAGGTTGTAGAATGGGATGTAATTTCTGTGCGTCTACAATAGATGGCTTGGAAAGGAATTTACATCCTTGGGAGATATTGGATCAAGTTCTTCAAATTCAAAAAGATATTAAAACTAGAGTATCAAACATTGTATTAATGGGAAGCGGAGAACCTTTTGATAATTTCGAAAATGTAAAAAAGTTTTTAGAAATAGTAAACGAGAAAAATGGTCTCAATATAGGGTATAGACATATAACTCTTTCTACTTGTGGTATAGTACCCAAGATATATGAACTTGCTGATATGAAGATTCCTATAAATTTAGCTATATCACTTCATGCAGCAGATGAAAATATTAGAAGAGAAATAATGCCAATAGCAAAATCGTATACCATTGATGAAATTATTAAGGCCTGCAAGTATTATATACAAAAAACTAATAGAAGAATTACATTTGAATATTCACTTATAAAGGGAGTCAATGATAAAAAAGAAGATGTAAAGCTTTTAGGCAATAAATTAAAAGGAATTCTATGTCATGTGAATTTAATACCTATAAATAAAGTTGAAGAAAGAAGTTATGAAAAACCAGATAAAAATTATGTGTATAAATTCAAAGAGAACTTGAAACAAGCCGGAATTAATTGTACTATAAGAAGAGAAATGGGAAGCGATATTAAGGGTGCTTGTGGGCAATTGAGAAGAAAGCATTTAAATAAAGATGAAAAATAAGAAGATCAAACTGTAGGGTCCTTTGATTGGGGTGTGATTTTATGAAGTATCATATTTTATCTGATATAGGAAATAAGAGAAAACAAAATGAAGATTTTTGTGGCTATGAGATAATAGAACACGATAATCAAAAAATAGCTATATTTACCATAGCAGACGGAATGGGTGGTCATAAAAAAGGAGAAGTAGCTAGTAAATTGGCGGTAGAAAACATACTGTACTTTTTGAAAAAGAATTTAGTGAACGTGAATTTCAATAATTATATAGAAGTTAAATCTGTATTAAGGCAGGCTTATAAATATGCTAATACTATAGTATACAAAACATCTTTATACGAAGAAGAATACAAGGGTATGGGAACTACGCTTACTACTGCTGTAATTCATAAAAACGATTTGTATATAGCAAATATTGGAGATAGCAGGTGTTATTTATTTACTGATAACGACATTAAAAAAGTTACAAAGGACAATTCACTAGTTCAAGAACTTCTAGATGAAGGTGCGATAACAGAGAATGAGGCTCTTACTCATCCTCAAAGAAACGTAATAACAAGAGCAATAGGTACAGATGAATTTATAAAAATAGATTTTTATAAGGAAATACTAGAAAAAGATAATAAAATAATACTGGCAACTGATGGTCTTACAAATTCAGTAACTATAAATGATATGAATAATATATTAATAAGTGATGGCGATTTAGAAAAATGCTGTAGTAAAATGATCGATATGGCAAAGCAAAATGGAAGTAAAGATAATATATCGGTTATATGCATAACAATTTAAACAGAGAGTTGGTGATACAGTTTATGAAGAAGATGCTTAATGATAGGTATGAAATATTAGATAAAATAGGCGATGGAGGAATGGCATTTGTATATAAAGCTAGATGTACTATTTTAAATAGAATTGTAGCTATCAAAGTTTTAAGACCCGAATTTAGCAATGATGAAGAATTTCTTTTAAAGTTTAAAAACGAAGCATTGGCATCAGCAGGGCTTACTCATCCTAATATTGTCAATATATACGATGTAGGACAAGATGAAGAGATAAACTATATAGTAATGGAATATGTAGATGGCATGAACCTTAAAGACTTGATAAAGAAAAAAGGAGCACTAGACTATTCTTATGCACTTGATATAATGAAGCAAATAGCCATGGCTTTAAATCAAGCACATAAAAATGGGATAGTACATAGAGACATAAAGCCTCATAATATATTAATATCAGAAGACAATGTAGCAAAGGTTGCGGATTTTGGTATAGCAAAAGCTACTACGAGCTCAACTATAACTGTAGTTGGAAATGTAATAGGATCTGTACATTATTTTTCTCCTGAACAAGCCAGAGGTGGATATATAGATAAAACATCGGATCTTTATTCACTTGGTATAGTTCTTTATGAAATGTTAACAGGAAAGGTACCTTTCAAAGGAGATACCCCTGTAAATATAGCCCTAAAACACATAAATGAAGATATAGATTTCGAGAAGGATATACCTGATGGTATACCCAAGGATATAAAAGGATTATTGTATAAGTTAACTCAAAAAAAACAATCGGATAGATACCAAAGTGCATATGAATTAATAAGCGATATACAGCATATAGAGAATGATATAGAACTTGATTTTGAGGAAGATTATGAGCTTTATCATACACAAAAATTAAACTCTTTAAATGAAGAATTAAAAACTAATATACCTAAAGAACTTAAAGAAGAAGGTGTTAATACGAATATGAGAAAGAAGTCTAAAAAGAAAATCAGCAACAAAAAAAAGATGACTATTTTAGGTATTTTGTTGGCACTTGTAATGTCTCTTTCAATTGCGTTTCTGGCATATAATTTGAAGGATTTATTTACTACAAAAAATTATGAAATGCCAGATTTTGAAAATGCTACACTAGAAGATGCCACTAGTAGACTTGAAGCAATCGGTGTTAGTGTTCAAGTTAGAAAAGAGTCATATGATTCATCAGTAGAAAAAAATCATATAATAAGCCAAATTCCAGCGGCAAAAAGTTCAATTAGAAAGGGACAGACAGTTAAATTTGATGTAAGTAAGGGTGGAGAGCCTGTAACTGTTCCTAATTTAGTTAGAAAAACACTTGATGGTGCAGAGGATATACTAAAAGAAAATGATTTAAAAGAAGGCGTTATAGACTATGAATTTAGCTCGTTACCTGAAGGAACTATAATAAGTCAAAAACCAAGAGCATTTACAGAAGTAGAGCAAGGAACCGGTATAGACTTTATAGTGAGTAAGGGAGAAGAAGTGAAATTGATTAAGGTACCAAATGTAGTTGGGAAAACATTAGAAGATGCTAGAATATTGCTAGTTGAGCTAGGAATAGGAAAGGTACACTATAAAGAAGATAAGGATGAAAAAGAAGGCGTTATACTTAGCCAGACGCTAAAAGCAGGGCAATATGTAGAAGAAGGTAAAAAAATAGACTTAACAGTGAATGAGTATACAGAAGAAGAGGAAGTAGTAGAAGAGCCTTCTAAGAAAATTATAGAAAAGCAAATATCATTTGCATTACCAGAAGAAGAAGAGACTGTAAAGGTTCTGATAAAAGAGAAAGAAAAAAATAGTTCAAAGGTTGTATATGATAAAACAATAAATATACAAGAATCAGGAAATATGATATCAGTTCCTATTGAAGGTTATGAAGGAGAAACAAAAGAATATGAGATATATGTAGATGATGCTTTTTATGGCAAGACAACGGCTGAATTTAAATAGAAGGAGAAAATTATGCGAAATGGTAGAATAATAAAGGGAATAGGTGGTTTTTATTATATAGATACAAGTGATGGTATATATGAATGTAAGGCTAGAGGTATATTCAGAAAGAAGAAGGTAACTCCACTTGTAGGTGATATGGTAGACATATCTGTAGTAAATGAAGAAGAAAAAAAAGGAGTAATAGAGGACATTAAAAAAAGAGAAAGTGAATTGATAAGACCTCCTATAGCTAATATAAATAAGGCTATAATAGTATTTAGTATCAAAAATCCACAACCTCACTTTTCGCTTTTAGATAGATTTATAGTTTTAGCTGAAAAAGAAGGCTTAGAGGTAATTATAGTTATTAGTAAAATAGATTTAGATGAAGAGCAAGAATGTGAAAATGTAAAAAGAATATACAATAATGCAGGATATAAAGTAATACCTATAAGTACAAAAAAAGATATCAACATACAACTTGTAAAAGAAGAACTAAAAGATAGTATAGTAGTATTTGCTGGACCATCTGGAGTTGGAAAATCAAGTCTTTTAAATAAGATCGATTCAAATCTAAGTCTTGAAACTGGAAGTATAAGTGAAAAAATAAAGAGAGGAAAGCATACAACAAGATATGCACAACTTTTAAAGTTAGAAGATGGTGGTATGGTTGCCGATACACCTGGATTTAGTTCTTTAACGCTAGACTCTATAGAGCCACAAGACTTAAAGGATTATTTTATAGAATTTGATGATTACGCTGATGATTGTAAGTTTTATAGAAACTGTCTGCATGAGAATGAGCCAAACTGTGCAGTTAAGGATGCTCTTGAAGAAGGAAAGATAACTACTCAAAGATATGAAAGTTACTTACAACTATTAAACGAAATAAGAAAAAAAAATAGGAGGTACTAAACATGATAAAATTAGCCCCATCAATACTTTCGGCAGATTTTGCAAGATTATTAGAGGATATTAAAAAGGTAGAAAATGCAGGATGTGAGTACTTGCATATAGATGTAATGGATGGACACTTTGTGCCTAATATTACATTAGGACCTGGTATAGTAAAAAGCTTAAGAAAAGATGTAAATATGCTGTTTGATGTTCATCTTATGATTGAAAATCCTGACAATTATATACAAGACTTTGTAAATGCTGGTGCAGATATAATAACAGTACATCAAGAAGCATGTACACACCTTCATAGAACAGTACAAAATATAAAATCAATGGGTGTTAAGGCTTGTGTATCGTTAAATCCTGCAACTCCTGTTGAAACTATAAAGCATGTTATAGATGAACTTGATATGGTTCTTATAATGACTGTTAACCCTGGCTTTGGAGGTCAATCTTTTATAGAAGGTATGGTTGATAAAATAAAAGAGGTTAGAGCACTTGCTAATGAGAGAAATCTTAACATTGAAATACAAGTTGATGGAGGAATGAAGCCAAGCAATGTTCATAAAGCAGTAGAAGCTGGAGCAAATGTTATTGTTGCAGGATCTGCTATATTTGGAAGTGATGATATAAATAAGACTGTACAAGAGTTTAGATCAAACTCAGTACTTTAGGAAGTGATATATTGAAGTCTTTAATAATAGCAAATGGAAGTATGGATGATTATGATTTTTATGAAAGTATAATAAATAGCTACGACTGTATAATATGCGCAGACGGAGCCTCGAATCATGCATACAATATGAATATAAATCCTGATATTATAATAGGAGATCTGGACTCTATAAGTGATAAAGTAAAAAAATACTTTATAGATAAGAATATAGAATTTAACAAATTTCCATCTAAAAAAGACAAAACAGATACAGAAATATGTATAGACTATGCTATAGATATAGGATCAAAAGAAATAGACTTTATAGGGGTTTTAGGAAGTCGTATGGACCATTCTCTTGCCAATATAAATCTTTTATACTCTCTTTTGAAAAAAGGTATTAAATCGAGAATAATAAATGAAAACAACGAGATATATATGACCGATAACAAAATACAAATTACAGGCAAAAAAGGAGATATTGTATCTGTAATACCTATACACTCAGATGCATTAGGAGTTACCTTAAAGGGCCTTGAATATCCTCTTGAAGACTATGATTTAGAATTTGGTATATCACTAGGTATATCGAATGTCCTAGTAGATGATAAATGCGAAATAAGTATTAAAAGTGGATGTGTGTTGGTTATAAAAGCTAGAGATTAATAATTAAATATACTTAAGTATAAAAAAGGGCAGGGAGCAAAACAGCATAACAAAATTATGCTATATTAATCCTTGTCCTTTTTCATGACTAAAATTTCTAATTTTAATAAAATATGCTTCTTATCTTTAAAACTGGCTCTAAAATAATCTCTATTTTATAGGATTTATTTTCAGGATATATAATTAAAGTATTTTCATTTTTTTCAATATTTTTTACAACAGAACTATGAACTCCAATATACTCATTATCTTTATATTTACCTATGCTTATAGTTTGATCTGAATAACAAAAATCTAAAATTAAACTATCCTTAAGTAAATCTTCATCCCACTTTTCAATTGATGTAGTATCTACAACTAGTTTACTATCTATATTTTTTAATATATAGTGAGTTACTCCATCTAAATCAATTTCGGCCTTTGGAGTATTTAAGAGTTCTGAAATTAAATCATCAAAATCCTTTCTATTTAAATATTGACTAACTGAAATTATACACTTATATTCTAAAATGATAGCTATTTCTAAAATTCTATTATTTTTATTAGATACAAAAGTAAGTGTTTTATACTGTATTTCTTTATCATCGCAATTCATATAATTATCGTATTCTGTTTTTATATCATCAAATCCAAAGTTTACATATTCAGTAGTACAAATTCCTTTTTCATAAAACTCTAAAGTTACAAAGCTTGAATTATCTTTTTTAAAAAAATTAATATAAATACCATCATTAATATAAAAATTATCTTTTTTATCATAATTTAAAATACAATAAATTTCTTTCTCTTTATTTTCAACTACTATGTAACTTTCATCTTTTAATATACAATCTTTATCCAGACTAAAAAAATTAGCAATTGTTTGATTAAATCTATCCATTGCATTTCTCCTTTATTATTTTCTTTTTATTATATCAACATATTCTTAAAAAAATCTTAAAAATTTTATATTAATAAAAATGATATGTTACAAAATGAATCGAATTTTTTGTGTCAATTTTATATAAACTTGAATACACTATATATATGAAGAATTAATGAGGTGGGTGCAATGAGAAGGTGTACAAAACATTTAGTAGGTTTAATATGTATAGCAGTAGGGCTTAGCATTATTTTATCTCTAGTTTTGCCGAATTGGCTATGGATGAGTTGTTTTGCAACAGTGCTTATTATTACAGGCTGTATTTGCTTTAAATAGGGGGTATATATTATGAAAATAGTGGCTATAAAGCTACCTAAGTTTTTATCAGCAATAGTAAAATTCTTTATAAGAAAGAAATAAACAAAAAACCATTTTATAATGGTTTTTTGTATGTAGGGAAATAATTTATGTATAAAATTTATAAGTTAATGACTGTATTAAGTATAGTTATGTTGGTAATAAATAGGATTATATGTTAGAATTAATCTAAAAAACACTCGGAGGGGCAGATAGACAGATGATAAAAGATAACAAAAAATTTATAGAAAAGTATGCAATAGTACTGATTGGATTGCTAATATTGGGTTTTGTGTATATAAATACAGCGAGCATATCAAATGGTTTTAGCAAGATATTCGGTATATTAAAGCCGTTTTTTATAGCTTTTTTTATAGCTTATATATTCAACTCGATAATAGTGTTTTTAAAAGAAAGGTTTAAACTGAAAAATGGAATGGCTATACTTATAGTATATAGTGTTTTTATACTTATAATGGTAATTATGATTGTAATAGGTATACCTATAGTCGTTAAAAGTATAGTACAAATAATTAATGAAACGCCTAATCATGCAGACGATATGATTGAATTTGTACAAAACAATGTGCTTAATTTTGCAAAAAATATAGATATTAATATATTAAATGAGATTGAAAAATATGTAGATAATAATTTTATAGGAAATCTGCAAAAAATTTCTAAGGGAATTAATTATTTTTTAAATAGTTTTTTGGTATTTATAACAAATATAGGGTCAGCTGTGGTAACTATATCTTTTAGTTTAATAATATCTATTTATATGCTAATTGAAAAAAAATCTTTAAAATCACTTGGATGTAGAATTCTAAAAAAAATCTTAAAAGAGGATAAAAGTATTAAGTTCATAGAATTTAGTAAAAAAGCAAATGTTATATTTTCGAAGTTTTTAACGGGCCTTATAGTTCAAGCTTCTATACTAGGAACTTTATGTTTTATAGGATTTTTGATTTTAAAAGTAAAATATGCGCTTTTATTATCGGTTATAATAGCTTGTACGAATGTAATACCGTACATAGGACCTTTTATAGGTGCAACACCTGCTGTTTTGGTTACGCTTTTCTATGCTCCTATGAAGGCGTTGTGGGTATGTGTGCTTATATTGATTCTTCAGCAAGTAGATGCAAATATAGTTGGACCTAAGATTATGGGGAATTATATAGGCTTATCTCCGTTTTGGATAATATTCACAATATCTATTGGAGGTGGATTTTTTGGGATAATGGGAATGATATTTTCAGTTCCAATAGCAGCTATAATAAAAATAATATTTAGTGAAATTGTTGAACTAGATAAATAAAATTAGCTTTATGCTAATTTATAGCTTATTTTAGTTTCTTTATCAATGTTATTTATAACTTGAAAATTATAATTTCTTTAGAAATAAAAAAAAGCCGAACAAAATTGTTCGGCTTTTTTATAAGAGATAAAGATTGCTTATACAACCAATCTCTATTATTAAACTAGACAGCTCTTTCTACGTTACCAGAACGTAAACATCTTGTACAAACGTTTAATCTCTTTGGACTACCATCAACTATAGCTCTAACTTTTCTTAAGTTTGGAGACCAAGTTCTTTTATTGTGACGGTTTGAGTGACTCACTGTATTACCAGAAACCTTACCTTTTCCGCAAACTGAACAAACTCTTGCCATGATTAACACCTCCTTCAAACCTTTATCATTGGCATTAAAAACATAATTATATTATCATATTAAGCTGACTTTTGCAAGCCAAATGTTATATTTGTATTGAATATATGAAACATATAATATAAAATATATTATACATATAACATGCAATAAAGTATATATAAATATAAAAAAAGATTAATAAAAAATATGATTATTTGTAGGGGGTAAAAAAATGAGTGGAACAATTGCTAATAAATATGGTAATATCTATATTGATAAAGAAGTTATAGCAAAAATTGCATCTCAAGTATCTACAGAGTGCTATGGAATAGTTGGATTTAGTTATAAATCTAAAGTAGATGGAATTGTTGAACTTTTAAAAAAGGAAAACATGAGTAATGGGGTTAAAGTTGAAATAGAAGAAGATACTGTTAGTATAGAATTATTTGTTATTATACAATATGGAACAAAAATATCTGTTGTAGCAGACAATATAATAGATAGAGTTAAATATACTGTGGAAAAAATGACCTCTCTTAAAGTGAGAAAAATAGATATAAATGTACAAGGAGTTAGGGTGAACAAATAGTTAGGAGGTAACAAGTTGAAAGTAGAATATATTAATGCAAAGCTCTTTAGGCAGATGGTATTATCAGGTGCGAATAATTTGCAAAATCACAAAGAGCTTGTAGATAAACTAAATGTATTTCCAGTACCAGATGGAGATACTGGGACGAATATGTCTCTTACTATACAAGCCGCTGTAAATGAAGTAATTAAGGACTCAAATAATACTATAAAAGAAATAGGAAAAGCAGCTTCTAAAGGATCTTTAATGGGAGCTAGAGGAAACTCTGGTGTTATATTATCTCAGCTTTTAAGAGGATTTGCAAAGTCTATAGAGGATAAGGATGAACTAGATACGACGGATTTAGCAAATGCTTTAAAAAATGGAGCAGATACTGCATATAAAGCTGTAATAAAACCTATAGAAGGAACTATACTTACAGTTGCAAGAGAAACTGGAGAGTTTGCCGTTAAGATAGCTCAAAAAGAAAAAGATATGAAGAAATTTATGGAAAAAGTATTAAAAGAATCTAACCGTTCTTTAGAAAATACTCCAAATCTTCTTAAGAATTTAAAAGAAGCTGGAGTTGTGGATTCAGGCGGAAAAGGATTAGTTTGTATACTAGAGGGAGCGTATAAAGCTTTTTTAGGAGAATTTGTAGAGAAAAATACAGGTTCTAATGAAGTCCAAGAAGTAAGTAAGAATTCAGAAATATCTACTGAGGATATTAAGTTTGCTTATTGTACTGAATTTATACTAGATACGGATAAGATAAGCTACAGTAAAATGAAGGATCTTATACAAGGACAGGGAGATAGCTTAATAGTTGTTGGAGATGATTCTTTAATAAAAGTTCATATACACACTAATAATCCAGGTTTTGTTTTACAAGAAGCTACAAAGTATGGACAATTAGATAAAATAAAAATAGAGAATATGAGAATTCAACATGAAAACATATTAATTAAAGAAGATATAAAAGAAGAACCTAAAGAGATGAAAGAATATGGATTTATATCTATAGCTATGGGATCTGGAATAACTTCAATATTTAAAGATTTTGGAGTGGATCACGTAATAGAGGGTGGACAAACTATGAACCCTAGTACGGAAGATTTTATACAGGCTATAGATAATATAAATGCAAAAAACATAATTATATTACCAAACAATAGTAATGTAATTATGGCTGCAAATCAGGCTAAAGAAATATCTGATAAGAATATAATAGTAATACCTTCTAAAACAACTCCACAAGGATTTTCGGCTTTACTTGCATTTAATCCTGAAGCAGATTCGGAGTCTAATCAAAAAGCTATGAAGTATGCTCTTGAAAATGTTAAAACAGGCCAAATAACATTTGCTGTAAGAGATACTAGCATGAATGATATAGACATAAAAGAAGGCGATATAATAGGTATAGGAGAAGGTAAGATACAAGAAGCGGGAAAAAATATAAAAGAGGTGACTCTATCTTTAATAGATAAATTAGTTGATGAGGACAGTGAGATTATAACTTTATTCTATGGTGAAGAATTAAGTGAAGATGATACTAATGAATTAAGAGAAGAGATAGAAGCAAAATATGATGACCTAGATGTAGAAGTTTACTGCGGAAATCAACCATTATACTATTATATAATTTCTGTAGAGTAAAAGTTTATATATTATTATTTCTAAGCCATGGATATTAAATCAATACCATGGCTTAAAAAATGGAATTTACAAGGTGATATATATGGATTTAAATAAAAGCTTACAATACATAAAGGGCATAGGGCCTAAAAAGTATAAAAAATTAAATAAACTTGGCATATACACAGTAAAGGATTTAATATACTATTTTCCAAGACAGTACGAAGACAGAAGCAAATTTAAGAAAATATTTAGTCTACAAAATGAAGAAAAAGTCTCTATAAGAGGAATTATTACAGGAATTGAGACTCAAGAGCCAAAAAAGAAGATGATTATAAATAAAATACAGGTAAGAGATGATACTGGTTATATAAAGCTTGTATTCTTTAATCAAAAGTATATAGTCAATAACTTTAAAGTAGGGGATAATATAGTTGCATATGGTAAGGTTAAAAAAGAATACGGAAAAACTGAAATATTAAACTGTGAGATAGAATTTGATACAAAACATGCAAATTCAATAGGAAAAATAGTTCCTATATATCCTTTGACCTATGGAGTTTCAAATAAAGAATTAATAAATGTAATAAACGGTGTATTAAAAAATGAAGACTTAAAAATAGACGAATATATTCCAAAAAATATTGTAGATAAAAATAAACTATGTGGTTTAAATTTTGCTATAAAAAATATTCACAATCCACAAAACCTACAAAGTTTGAAGGTTGCCTTATACAGGCTTGTGTATGAGGAGTTCTTAATACTTCAATTAGGATTATTATACTTAAAAAGTGGAGTAGTAGATAAAGAGGGAATAAAATTTGAGAAAAAGGATAAACTTGAAGAAATTATAACATCCCTTCCGTTTTCACTTACTAATGCTCAAAGAAGATCTCTTGACGATATACTAAACGATATGAATTCTAATAAGGTCATGAATAGACTTGTTCAAGGAGACGTAGGATCTGGAAAAACAGTAGTAGCTCTTTTAAGCCTTGCAAATTCAGTTTTAAATTCATATCAAGCAGCTATGATGGCTCCAACTGAAATATTAGCAGAACAACACTTTAATTCACTCAATGAAATATTATCTAAATTCGATATAAATATAGGTCTACTTGTAGGAAGTCTAACTAAAAAGCAGAAAATGGATGTTCTAAGAAAGACTAAAGAAGGTGAGATAGATATATTAATAGGAACGCATGCTCTTATAGAGGATGGAGTTGAATTTAAAAAGTTGGGAATGGTTATAACAGATGAACAACATAGATTTGGTGTAAGGCAGAGAAATAAATTATCCGAAAAAGGAGACAACCCCGACATACTAGTTATGACTGCAACGCCTATACCTAGAACTTTGGCACTTATACTTTATGGTGACCTGGATATATCTATAATAGATGAGCTTCCTCCTGGAAGACAGATTATAGATACATTTGCTATTCCTAAAGAAAAAAGACTTAAAGCATATAATTTTGTCAGAAGTCAGATAGAACTTGGAAGGCAGGTTTATATAGTATGTCCTCTAGTTGAAGAATCAGAAGTAATAAAGGCAAAGGCAGCAGTTGATTTGTTGGAGGAGTTAAAAACTGAACACTTTTCAGATTTAAAACTAGAGCTTTTACATGGAAAAATGAAAGCCTGTGATAAAGATGAAATAATGAAAAAATTCAAAAATGGAGAAGTTGATATACTAGTATCAACAACCGTTATAGAGGTTGGGGTAAATGTTCCAAATGCTACACTTATGATTATAGAAAATGCTGAAAGATTTGGGTTAGCACAGCTACATCAGCTAAGAGGACGAGTTGGAAGAGGAGAATATAAGTCTTACTGTATACTTATATATGGATCAAAGAATGAAGTTACATTCGAGAGAATGAAAACCATGGAACAAACAACAGATGGGTTTAAAATATCTGAGAAGGATTTAGAAATAAGAGGACCTGGAGAATTTTTTGGAACAAGACAACATGGTCTTCCAGAACTAAAGATAGCTAACATATTTAAGCATATTAAAATACTAAAAGAAGCACAAAGAGAAGCACAAATTATAATAGAAGAAGATGAAAAATTAAACCTTAATAAAAACAAAGAACTCAAGAAAGAAATAATAAATAGATTTGAGGAAAAATTAAACGATATAACATTAAATTAAAAAGGAGGATTTATATGAGAGTTATTTCTGGGAGTGCTAGAGGATTAAAGCTTAAATCTCCAAAAAATATGGATGTAAGACCTACTACCGATAGAGTGAAAGAATCTTTATTTAATATTATAAGTGATAGAGTTATGGAAAGTTTTGTTTTAGACCTATTCTCTGGAACAGGATCACTTGGTATAGAGGCTCTATCAAGAGGAGCTGAAAGAGCTACATTTGTGGATGCAAGCAAATCTAGTATGGATATAATAAAAGAGAATATACAAAAGGCTAGAGTTAATGATAGAAGTGAATTGATTTTGTCAGATAGTATAAGTGCTGTAAATAAATTAGGTGTTAGAAGAGATAAATTTGATATAATATTTATGGATCCACCATATTTAAAAAACTTTATAGAAAAAACATTGGTAGAAATAAGTAAAAGAGAAATATTAGAGGAAGATGGAATAATAATAGTAGAGCATGATATAAAGGATGAAGTAAAAGACAATATAGAAAAACTTGAAAAATATAGAGAAAAAAAATACGGGAACACAATGATTTCGTTTTTTGCTTGGGAGGATTAAAATGAAAAAAATAGCAGTATATCCAGGAAGCTTCGATCCAATAACTAATGGACATTTAGATATAATAAAAAGAGCATCTAAACTATTTGATAAATTGATAGTATCTGTTTTATACAACTCTAGTAAAAATTCTCTATTCACATTTGAGGAAAGAGTTGAACTTTTAAAAGAGGTTGTTAAAGATCTAGACAATGTAGAGGTAGATTGCTTTACAGGTCTTTTAATTGATTATTGTAATGATAAAAAGGTTAATGCTATAATAAGAGGATTAAGAGCTGTTTCAGATTTTGAATATGAGCTTCAAATGGCTCAGATGAATAGGCAGTTAAATCAAAATATAGAAACTGTAATACTTACAACTAGTACAAAATACTCTTTTATAAGCTCTTCTCTAATAAAAGAAGTAGCAAAGTTTAAAGGAGATATATCGGAATTAGTTCCAAATAATGTATCTGAAGAGGTATATAAAAAATTACATGGGGGGGATTAATATTGGAACTATTAAAATTAATAGAAGAAATAGAAGATTTAGTAGAAGAAAGTTCTGGAATTCCATTTGGAAATAAGGTTTTTGTAGATAAAAAACACTTTTTAGAAATAATAAAAGAAATAAGACTTCAATTGCCTGATGAAATAAAACAAGCAGAATGGATAAATACAGAAAGACAAAGAATACTAGCAGAAGCTCAACAAGAGGCAGATGCAATAGTTGAAAATACTAAATCTTATGTTCAAGAACAGGTTGAAGAGAGTGAAGTTACAAAAGAAGCCCAAAAACAAGCTGAGCAAATAATCCAGCAAGCTCAAAATACTTCTAAAGAAATAAGAAGAGGTGCAAAAGAGTATGCGGATAACATACTTGGAAAAGTTCAAGCAGATTTAGGAAAGATAGCGGAGGTTATAGCCGCTAATAGAGAAGAATTAAAATAGAGAAGAGTAGAAAATTATATAGCGATTAAGAAAGAATGAAAATGATGGTTATTAAAATATCGTTACTTGGATTAATGTTTTAATAACCATCATTTTTAAAATAAAGATTTTTTACTTGATTTTGAATATCTATCATTAGCATATGAAAGTATATATACTATTAAAATAAATGCGAAAAATAAATTATTATTAAAAGGCATATTATTAAATATTTTATCAACATATATATCATAATAAATAGAATTATTAAAAGTTTGTATATCTAAACTGTTTTTGAATATAGGGTAAAGGATATAACAAAATAGAAATGAATTAATACCATGTAAAAATTTACTAAAGATATAAATCGGTATATTTATATCTGAGTGAGATAAAAAGTTACAACATTGAGCAAGTATTGATATTCCACTAAAAGATATTATAAATGTACAAAGAGATATTTTAAATATTAAAGAAGGTCCACTAACTAATGATACATTGTTGCATCCTATTGTTATCTCGAATAGTCCACTTATAAATGCTTGAATAATTTCAATTGATATATCAAATGGACGAAGTAATACAAATAATATAGAACTTATAAAATTTATGAATTTCAACAAAGTAAGTATTTTGAATAATACAGAAAATACTATAACAAATCCACATACTACTAGTATTGTATTTATTCCATTTCTAACTGAATCTCCGAATATAGAATAAAATCCCTTTTCTTCCTTTTCATAAAATATTATTTTTTTTAATCTAGTCAGTATACTCATGTTGTTATTACAATGATTAATATCTGATGAAGTGTTGTAAAATCTAAATAGCATACCGACGCTCAATGCTCCGATATAGTGACATAAGAGTATGAAGTAGCCTATTTTAGAATTATTAAACATACCTATTCCAACGGATCCCACCATGAATAAGGGCCCTGATGTAGAACAAAATGAGGCTAATCTTTGAGCTTCTATTTTAGATATTTCATTGTTTTGTCTAAGATTTGATGTAAGCTTTGAGCCTATGGGGTATCCAGAAAGTATAGATATAACAAATATCAATGAACTTTTGCCTGGTACATTAAATAGTATTCTAGACGGTTTTTCTAAAAATACGCCCATAATATCTATAATTTTTAAATTTATCAATAGATTAGCCCCTATTAAAAAAGGGAGAAGTGATGGAATTAATATATTAGTACATATATTCATTCCTACTCGTGCAGACTCTATAGACTCGTGAGGAAATATAGCTATACTTAGTATAAAAGATAGAACTATTATTCCGGGGAGTACAGATCTTAGCAATCTTGAATTTTTCATATAAACGCCTCCAAAATATTAATCTAAGATAATTATATTAAAGTATTTGTTTATCTATGAATTTAAAATAGAGTTTAAATTAAGATAATTTTGTCAAAAAATAGTCGTTTCATTAATGAAGTATGGTATAATTAAAAAAGGATATAAATATATGTAAATACATTTTTTTAAAGAGGTGACAATAGATGAGTTCAAAAATTATAAATCATTTTTTAAATTCGGTTTTAGACATAATGCCTCAGTTAGGATTTAGTAATATAGAAAAAAAAGATGTTTTTATAAAAGAAAGTAGTATTAAGGTAGACGGTGTAATGTTAAATTTAGGCGTCGTAGGAGATATAAAGGGAAACGTAATTTATAATATGAGTGAAGATGATGCAAAAAAGGTAGCTTCTAAAATGATGATGGGAATGCCAGTTTTGGAATTTGACAATATGGCTCAAAGTGCTATATCTGAATTATCTAATATGCTTACGGCAAAAGCCAGTATAAAACTTGAAAAAGAAGGAATAAATACTAATATATCTACACCTACATTGACTCATGGAAGGGACTTTGAAGTTAAAACGAATACTGATAAAATAATATCTAGCGAAGTTTTAGTAGATGATATATCTATTAAAGTTAATATTGCCTTTGAATAAATAAAAAACAGCTAACATAAATTGTTAGGTGTTTTCTTATTTACTAAAGTATTATATGACTTTAAATCTGTAGATAACATTAATTAAATAACTAATTTGCTATTATATATATAAAAGTAAAGACTTTTTCATAAATAGTATGATATAATTTTAAAAAATATATTTAATAAGTTAATTTAACATTTGAAATAAAAAAATAGAAAGAGGTTATGGATGTGAGGTTAACAAAAGTAAATGAAGATATACAAAAAACTTGTGAAAATATATCGAAGTTACTAAATGTTGAGGTTACTTTAGTTGACTCTAATTTGGTTAGAATAGCTGGAACTGGAGAATTCAAACAAAAAATTGGAACTAGTATAGATAGAAATTCCATATACTCTCACGTTTTAGAAACGGGAGAGACTTATACTATGAATGAAAAATATGATAGTGAAAAATGTGCACAGTGTAATCAAAGACATTATTGTAAAGAAATTGCAGATATATGTTGTCCTATTCAAATTAATGATACAGTAATAGGTGTAGTAGGGCTTGTAGCTTTTGATGAAAAGCAAAGAGATATGATGCTTTTAAAAAAGAGTGAACTAATGCTTTTTATATCTAATATAGCTGATTTGATGTCTTTAAAGCTTAAGGCCATGGATGATATTGACCATATTAATGATAAAATAAGTTCTTTTGAAGAATTAGAAAAAAAAGAGATTTTAAAAGCTATAAAAAAATATGGGAATACTACAGATGGAATGAAAAAAACAGCAGATGCTTTAAATATAGGAATAGCTACGCTTTATAGAAAAATAAAAAAGTATGATATAAAATAGGTAACAGGCAGTTTATATAGAAAATGAGATTCACAGATGAATACCAACTTGTAATTAAGGGCAAAATTAATAACAAATAGGTTAATGTGAATTTAAGTATTCTAATAAACTGGAGGAAGAAAATTTTGAATAAGGATATTTTATCTGAAAAACAAAGTACATTTATAATTATATTGTTTTTAATAGCTACATCTACAAATATAATAACTGGTGCAGGTGCTAAAAATGATCTATGGATTAGTATAATTCTAGGTTTTTTGATTACTTTACCATTAGCTATGATATGTGCAAGGCTATGTGATTTATTTCCTGGGAAAGATTTGTATGATATTTTTATAATGTGTTACGGAAAATTTTTTGGGAAATTAATGATATTTATATATATAATCTACTGTATTCATACAGAATTATATATTGTATTAGATTATGCTTTTTTTGTTAATATAGTTGCGCTTCCTGAAACACCTAAGATAGTAATGATAATAATACTTATGCTATTATGTAATTGGGTAACCAGATATGAAAATGAAATACTAGCAAATTGGGCTAAGTTTTTTTTGGTTATTTTTATACTGAGCATATTCTTAGGTATATTTTTAATGATTCCTAATATGAATGTAGATAATCTATTTCCAGTGCTTTATAACGGTATAAATCCTATTATAAAGTCTATGTTTGGAGTTATTTCATTTCCATTTGCACAAATAATAGTATTCACTATGTACTGCTCTGGCTTTGAAAAAAATGCATCACCTTGGAAAATATACATTATAAGTTTAGCGGTAGCTTCATTTCTTATATGGATAAATTCTGTTGCTGGGCTTTTTGTTTCGGGTCCTGATGTTATAAGTTCTGCATATTTTTCTTCTTATGATGCGTTTGCTAGAATTAATATAGGAAATTTTATTCAACGATTTGAGAGTTTATCTGCAATTATATATACATTAGGAGTATTTCTAAAAGCAAGTATATATCTGTTATGCATTACAAAAGGTATTGGTAAGATTTTTAATTTTGAAGATTATAGTTTTATAAATACTTTATCGTGTCTGATTATAATTAATATGACTAACATTTTACATAAAAATGTACAAGATAATTTTTATTGGCTGTTTAATATATGGCCTTACTATTCGTTTTTATTTCAGGGAATACTGCCTATTTTTATATGGATAAGTATTGAAATAATTTATAAAAAAGACTATGTTTCATAGTCTTTTTTATAATGAGTAGGAAATTATAGAATTTTGAACCTGTGAATAACATTGATTGAAGAGTTACATTTGAAATTATTTTTGAGCAACGAATACCATTAGGGATCGTTGGAGACATGAGTAAGTGCGGAGAGACTAGACGAATTTTTTATATAATATATGATATAAATTGGGAAAGGAATAGCATTATGAAAAAAATATTAGTTTTAGCTGAAAAACCCTCAGTGGGAAAAGATATAGCTAAAGTTTTAAATTGCAAATCAGAAAAAAATGGATACATAGAAGGTGAAAAATATATTGTAACATGGGCTTTTGGGCATTTAGTTACATTAGCAGCTCCTGAAAATTATAATGAAAAATATAAGTCTTGGAAAATAGAAGATTTACCTATGCTTCCTAATAAATTAAAGTTAGTTACTATAAATAAAACTCATAAACAGTTCAGCAATGTAAAAAGGCTAATGAACAGAAATGATGTTGGGGAAATAGTAATTGCCACTGATGCAGGACGTGAAGGGGAGCTTGTAGCAAGATGGATAATAGAAAAAGCACACGTTAAAAAGAGCATAAAAAGATTATGGATATCATCTGTTACAGATAAAGCTATAAAAGATGGTTTTAATAATTTAAAACCAGGAAAAGATTATGAAAATTTATATAAAAGTGCAACTGCACGTGCTGAATCAGATTGGCTTGTAGGAATTAATGCAACTAGAGCATTAACATGTAAATATAATTCATCTCTTTCTTGCGGAAGAGTTCAAACCCCTACACTTTTTATGATAGCAAAGAGAGAAAATGACATAAAAACCTTCAAACCTAAGGATTTTTATGGAATAAAAGCTTTTATAAACGATGTTGAATTTGTATGGCAGGATAGTAAAACAAAAAACACTAATACTTTCAATAAAGCAAAATGTGATAATGTAATAAATGTATTAAATAACAAAAAAGCTAGGGTTATAGATGTAATAAAGAAAAGAAAAAAATCATTTGCTCCAAGCCTTTATAATTTAACTGATCTTCAGGCGGATGCTAATAAGATTTATTCTTATTCAGCTAAAGAAACATTATCTATAATGCAAAAATTATATGAACACAATAAATTGCTAACATATCCAAGAACAGATTCAAGGTATATATCAGAAGACATAGTAGATACTTTAAAAGATAGAGTTATGGCCTGTAGAGTTGGAGAATATTCCAAAATAGCTTTTGGTATTTTGAAAAAAGAAATTAAAGCTAATAAAACATTTGTAGATGACTCTAAGGTTTCTGATCATCATGCTATTATACCAACAGAAGAGTCTAGTGGTTTTTCTTCACTCAGTGATAAGGAGTTTAAAATATACGATTTGGTTGTAAAACGATTTTTAGCAGTGCTTAATAAGCCTTTTGAATATGAAAGTATAACTATAAAAATTGAAATAGGACAGGAAGTATTTACAACTAAAACTAAGAAAGTATTATCATTAGGATGGAAACAGGTATATGAAGAGATAGAATCCGATGATAATATAGTTAATGACTTTTTAAAAGATTTAAATGCAGGTGATGAGTTTGATGTATCTAATATATATCAAACTAAAGGTCAGACAAATCCTCCTTCTAGATTTGATGAGGGAAGTCTACTTATTGCTATGGAAAACCCAAAAAGGTATATGTCTGATGAAAATAAGGAATTGATAAAAACTATACAAGAGACAGGCGGCCTAGGGACTGTAGCTACAAGAGCAGATATTATAGAAAAATTATATAGTAATTTTTTAATCGAAAAAAAAGGTAGGTATATATATATAACACCAAAGGGGGAGCAACTTTTAGATCTTGTTCCTGATGATTTGAAATCGCCATTATTAACTGCTAAATGGGAACAAAAATTAGCCCTTATAAGCAAAGGGATATTAAGAAAAGATGATTTCACTAATGAAATGAGAAATTATACAGATATTATAGTAAAAGATATAAAAAATAGCGACCAAAAATTTAAACACGAAAATATAACTAGAAATAAGTGCCCTGAATGTGGAAAATATATGCTAGAGGTCAACTCAAAACATGGAAAAAAATTAATATGTCAGGATAGAGAATGCGGATATAGACAAAATATATCTAAGAAAACTAACGCAAGGTGTCCTAACTGCTTTAAAAAATTAGAGCTTAAAGGTCAAGGTGAAGGTAAGGTATTTGTATGCAAGTGTGGACATAGGGAAAAATTATCTAAATTCAATGAGAGAAAAAAATCACAAGGTAAGAAGGTAAACAAAAAAGATGTGAATAAATATTTAAAAAAACAGAAAAAAGAAAATGAGCAAGGTTTAAACTCTGCATTAGCAGAAGCCTTGGCCAAATTTAAGAAATAATATTACAAAGGAGAAAATGAATGTTTAAATTAGGAGATTTTAATGAATTAGAAATAGTAAAAGAAAGAGATTTTGGATTATTCTTAGATTCTGAGGTTGGAGAAATTCTACTTCCTAAAAAATATGTTCCGGATAATGTCGATGTTGGAGATAGTATAAACGTATTCGTATACAAGGATTCTGAAGATAGATATGTAGCTACTACATTGATTCCAAAGGCTAAGGTAGGAGATATAGCTTTTTTAGAAGTTAAGGACGTTAACCAATATGGAGCGTTTCTAGATTGGGGACTTGAGAAAGAGTTATTAGTTCCGTATAATCAACAAAAAGAAAAGATGAAGAAAAATAGAAAGTATATTGTGAGTATATATAAAGATGATGTGAGCAATAGGATAATAGCAAGTCAAAAGATAAATAAATTCATAGAAGACGAAGATGTAGATCTTGTAGAAGGTCAAGAAGTAGATATGATGATATATGAATTTACAGATATGGGAATAAAAGTTATAATAAACGGAAAGTACTTTGGACTTTTATACGCTAATGAGGTATATAAAAACTTAAAGGTTGGAGAAGTTACAAAGGGTTGTGTGAAAAAAATTAGAGAAGATAAAAAAATAGATGTTACTATTAGAAAAAAAATAAATAAGGAAATAGATGATGCTAAGACTAGAATACTAGAGGAGTTAGAAAAATACGATGGAGTTTTATACTTAACTGATAAATCGTCTCCTGAGCATATAAAAAACAGCTTAGAAATGAGTAAAGGAATGTTTAAAAAAGCTCTAGGAGGGCTTTATAAGGATGGTTTAGTAAAACTTACTAGTGAAGCTACATATTTAAAAAAGTAAATTAGAGTAAAAATCCTGTTGTATAATATAACAGGATTCTTTTTGTTTATGAAGAAATTATAAAATTAATATGTTATAATACAATATATTATTGCTAATAAAGGGATGATTGATTATGAATATAATAACTATAGAAAATATATCTAAAAGCTATTCTGAAAAAATTTTACTGGAGGATGTTTCTCTTGGAATACATGAAGGAGAAAAAATAGGGGTTCTAGGGATAAATGGAACAGGAAAGTCTACGCTTCTAAAAATAATAGCTGAGGTTGAAACTTATGATAGTGGAAAGATAACAAAGGCCAGAAATGCGAATATAGAATATTTACCACAAAATCCAGATTTCGATGGAGATTTAACTGTAATAGAGCAGGTTTTCAAAGGAACATCTCCTGTTATGAAGCTTATAAGTGAATATGAATATACACTTGAAAAGTTAAGTCAAAATTCAGAAGATAATAATTTGCAAACTAAGCTTTTAAATTTAAATCAACAAATGGACACTATGAATGCATGGCAGCTTGAAAGTGAAGCAAAGAGCATACTTACAAAGCTAGGGATATCTAATTTTGATGATAAGATAAATAGTTTATCTGGTGGACAGAAGAAGAGAATAGCGCTTGCAAGTGCGCTTATAAATCCATGTGATCTTCTTATACTAGATGAGCCTACTAACCATATGGATAATGATACTATAATATGGCTTGAAGAATATTTAAATAATAGAAAAGGATCTCTTATTATGATAACTCATGATAGGTATTTCTTAGATAGAGTTGTAAATAAGATAATAGAGGTTGATAAAGGTAAGTTATATTCTTATTTAGGAAATTATAGTAAGTTTTTAGAGTTAAAACAAGAAAGAGAAGAAAGCTTAATTGCATCTGAGAGAAAAAGAAAAAGTATTTATAGAAAAGAGTTAGAGTGGATAAGAAGAGGTGCTAGAGCTAGAAGTACTAAGCAAAAGGCTAGAATAGACAGGTTTGAGCAGTTGAAAGAGGACAAGCTTGAAGTGAATGATAACAGCATAGATGTATTTGTCGGTAGTTCAAGGCTTGGTAAAAAAGTAATAGAGATAAATAATATATCAAAGAGTTTTGGTTCTAAGAAGATACTTAGTGATTTTGAGTACACAATATCTAAAGGTGATAGAGTTGGTATAATTGGTAACAATGGATGTGGAAAATCAACTCTTATAAATATGATTGTTGGAAATATAAAACCTGATATTGGAAATATAGACATAGGGACTACTGTTAAGATTGGATATTTTTCTCAAGAAAATGAACATATGGACGAAAATCTAAGAGTTATAGAGTATATAAAAGAAGAAGCAGAGTGCATGTATACGGCTGATAACAAACATATAAGTGCATCTACTATGCTTGAAAGATTTTTATTTACTAAAGATGCGCAATGGTCGTTAATATCTAAATTATCTGGTGGAGAAAAGAGAAGATTATACTTACTTAGAGTACTTATGAAATCCCCAAATGTGCTTATTTTAGATGAGCCTACTAATGATTTGGATATTCAGACTTTGACAATACTTGAAGACTATTTAGATGAGTTTGATGGAAGTGTTATAACGGTATCTCATGATAGATACTTCCTTGATAGAGTAGTGAATAAAATACTATCGTTTAAAGGTGATTCTAAGATAGAGCATTATGTTGGAAACTATTCAGACTATAAGGAGTTTTGTAGTCAAAATGAAGAAGTGGTAGTTAAGGAAATTGTTAAAAAGAAAGATAAGAACTCGTATAAGAAAAAAGATACAAGACTTAAGTTTACGTTTAAAGAGCAAAAGGAATATGAAGAAATAGATGGAGTTATTGAAAAATTAGAAAGTGATATATCTAATGTGGATGAGTCTATAAATGGTTGTGGAAGTGATTTTGAGAAGCTACAAAAGTTAACTAAGCAAAAAGAAGAGTTAGAGGTTGTTTTAGAAGAAAAACTAGAGAGATGGGAATATTTGAATGATTTAGCTGAAAGAATAGAAAATCAATAATTAATTTATTCCTTAATCCAAAAATAAATAGGATTAAAATACCTAGGTTTCGTTTGTACGAAATCTAGGTATTTTATATTTTAATAAGCTCTATTTTACGTTTTCTTTACGTATATAGGGGATATGTAATAATCCATATATCCTTTAATCTTGTCTTTTCTGTTTTTGTAGTACATAATATTGTACAGATTTGTACTTTTTATATCGTAATTTAAAAATAATTTTAGGTTTTCATCTTTAATATTTACTGAACTTAGTTTGTTTATTATGGTAACATCTGAGTTCTTTTTTATATTTCGTATTATTTCTCTTCCTTTATCATTAAATGCTAGTATTCTGATGTAAGGAATATTATCTGTATTTTTAGCTTTTATAACATCTTCTTTTTTTATTGAAAGAAGTATATTTGTAAGTATTCTTTTTATTTTAGTCATGGTATATCTTTTGGATTTCACACTCATAAGAAGTTCATCAAGTGATGATGTATTCATTATAGAGTTTATTATTTTGTTTTCTATTCCTTCGTTAACGTCAAAATACTTATTTATATTTTTTTCTTCTCTTAATATAGTACCTATTAGTATGTTATAAAAGTAATCATCAAATACGGGATTGAAGTTATTATCTATTTGAGACTCCATAAGCTTGTATGTTGTATTTGGAACTACATTTATTAAATCTTCTAGATTTTCATTAGATTTTAAAGATTGCCTTATAGCAGTAGCGCTGCATATAGAACTATTTATATCTGTTGAGTTATATTCTGATTTAATTCTTTGTATAGTATATGGTTTTATGGAACTCTTTAATTTGATTATACTCTTTATGTATTCAATTCCTAGTATGTTGTTAGAACTATTTAAAACCTCGTATAAACTATTTTCAGTTATATTTAATATTTTGTTATTACTTATGTATTTAAACAAAGCCTTAGACCTTGCAGTGGGGAATAGTAGGCCTTCGTTTAAATGATATTTAAGATGTTGTTTAAATTCTTCTGGTTCATCAACTAATATCTGGCTTATTTGATACAAAATATCTATATCTCCTATTTCGCTTCCAAAACAAATACTGTCTATTGAGTTTGTGCTGTTTAATGTAGATATGGCGCCATGGCTAAAAAATTCAGCACTTTGAGTTGCATATAATGTAGGCAGTTCTATTACAAGATCAACGCCTGATTCAACAGCAGCTTTAGCCCTTGTCCATTTATCAAATAAAGCAGGTTCTCCTCTTTGTAAAAAATGACCGCTCATTATAGCTACTGTATGAGTAGCACCTGATTTTTTCTTTGACTCTAAAAGATGGTGCATATGGCCGTTGTGAAATGGGTTATATTCAACGATTAATCCTAAAACTTTCATATATATCTCCTTTTTAAAGTTATTATTAAATTATATAATATAGAAAGTATGATTTCTATATACTTTTACTTATGGAAATTACACTTTCTATGAATTAAGTTTTGCATTTTTAGAAATATTAATGTATGTAAATGAAAAATTGTCTTCATACTAATGAATAGCTCGTGTTACTAACGGGTGCTAACAAGTTGGGTTGTTTAAAAATGATTGAAAATTTTAAATTTTAATAAATTTATTTTATAAATTTTGAGTTATAAAATAAATTTATGGAATGAATTATCTTGTCAATGAATTGCAACAAGCTGTGTTGAATCGATTTTAAAAAAAATTAATGATTGTCATAAAAAAAACAAAAAAAAGAAGGAATATTGAAAAAAATGTAGAATGTTAAAAAGTATTGCATTTTATTGAATATTTAAATGACTTAATTGTTGTGTACAATTTAAATAAAAAATGCTATATTAGTTTATGTTAAGGTTATTGTGTAATGTATACACATACATAAAAATAAAAAATAATATTAGGAGGTAGCAAATATATGAACATATTAGTTATTAACTGTGGTAGTTCTTCTTTAAAGTACCAATTAATAAACATGGAAAATGAAAGTGTTATGGCTATAGGATTAGCTGAGAGAATAGGAATTGAAGGCTCTGTAGTTAAGCACCAAACTACAGGTAAAGATAAAGTATCTATTGAGCAACCAATGAAAGATCACAAAGATGCTTTAAAAATAGTGCTTGACTCTATAGTACACGAAGAGTACGGTGCAATTAAAGATATGAAAGAAATATCTGCTGTTGGACACAGAGTTGTTCACGGAGGAGAGAAATTTACAACTTCTGTTGTAATAACTCCAGAAGTTAAAAAAGGAATAGAAGATTGTGTTGAACTTGCACCTCTTCACAACCCGGCTAACTTAATAGGAATAAACGCTTGTCAAGAGATATTACCAGGAGTACCAATGGTTGGAGTATTTGATACAGCTTTCCACCAAACAATGCCAAAATCATCTTACCTTTATGGATTACCATACGAGTTATATGAAAAGTATGGAGTTAGAAGATATGGATTCCACGGTACATCTCATAAGTATGTATCTAAAAGAGCAGCTGACATGCTTGGTAAAAATTTAGAAGATTTAAAGATAATAACTTGTCACTTAGGAAATGGAGCAAGTATTGCTGCTGTTGACGGTGGAGTATGTAAAGATACTTCTATGGGATTCACTCCTCTTGAAGGATTAATAATGGGAACAAGATGTGGAGATATGGACCCAGCTATAGTACCATTTATAATGGAAAAAGAAGGATTAGATTCTAAAGGCTTAAACACATTAATGAATAAAAAATCAGGTGTTCTTGGAATGACAGGAATATCTAGTGACTTTAGAGATATAGAAGGTGCAGCATCTAAAGGAGACGAAAAAGCTGAAGTAGCATTAGAGGCTTACTGCAACAGAGTTAAGAAATATATAGGTTCTTACATGGCTGAGATGGGTGGAGTAGATGTAGTTCTATTCACTGCTGGTATAGGAGAAAACTCTATATCTATGAGAGAACAAATCTGTGAAGGACTTGAAGGATTAGGAATGAAGATAGATAAAGAGAAGAATAATGTTAGAGGAAAAGATACAGTTATAAGTACAGATGACTCTAAGGTTAAGCTTTTAATAGTACCTACTAATGAAGAGTTAATGATAGCAAGAGACACTCTTGAATTAGTTAAATAATTTACTTTACTAAAAAGGTAGGTATTAACCTACCTTTTTAATATGTATCAAGTAAAAATACTTGACAAACTAATTAAGCATTTGTATAATAAATTTTGCAGTGTATTATTGAGGTGATTAATATGACGATAAACTTATCTAGATTAATAAAAAGAGAAATAAAAGTTTTAGACTTGAATTTCTCTGAAAAAGTTGATAATATTAGTTGTTGTGGTAAAAACTATAGATTAACTTCTCCTGTTGAAGTTAATGGTGAAATAACTAATATAGACAAACAGCTTTATCTGGATTGTAATATTAAATTCTCTGTTGTAGACTCTTGTAGCAGATGCTTAAAAGATGTTGAAGTCAACATAGAAGATGATGTTAAAGCTTTTATAGTTGAAGATGAAGATTGTGTTTTAGAAGATGAAGATACTATTGTTTGCAATGGGGACGAATTAGATTTTAAAGATATAATTGAAAATACTTTTATATTAAATGTTCCAGAAAGAATAACATGTGATGAAGAATGTAGAGGTCTTTGTCATTCATGTGGAGCTAATTTAAATGAAGAAAAATGCAATTGTCATAATGACGAAGAATTTACTGATCCCCGTTTTTCTAAATTAAAAGACTTTTTTAAAAATGACTAAGGAGGTGGGATAAATGGCAGTACCAAAGCGTAAAACATCAAGATCAAAGAGAGACTCAAGAAGAGCAGCTAACTCAAAGATGGTAGCAACTGGATTCGTAAGTTGCCCACAGTGTCATGAGCCGAAATTACCACATAGAGTATGCCCTGATTGTGGATACTATAAAGGTAAAGAAGTAGTAGCTAAATAATAAAAAGCATGTAGTTTATAACTACATGCTTTTTATTTTTGTTCTATTGATTTATATGACTAATTATTATATACTAATATTAGTAGCTGGTACTAATATTAGTATATAATTTAGGGGTGGATAATGTGAAAAGAAAAAGCAAACAAGAAAGACAAACAGAACTTTCGCAAATGTTAAAAAAAGACCCTTTTTATACAGATGAAGAATTATCGGATTATTTTGGTGTTAGTATACAGACTATAAGATTGGATAGGCTTAAACTTGGAATACCTGAACTAAGAGAAAGAGTAAAACTTGTTGCGGAAAATAATATAAATAAAGTGAAAACTATAGGAAGTAAGGAAATAGTTGGAGAAATAATAGATTTAGATGTTGGAAGCTTAGGTATTTCAATACTTGAAACGACTGATCATATGGTTTATTCTAAGACTAATATAGTTAAGGGACATTTTGTATTTGCTCAAGCTGAATCATTAGCTATGGCTGTTGTAGATGCACCTGTTGTATTAATGGGAGTTGCTAATATAAAGAATATAAATCCTATAAAAGCAAATGATAGATTAATAGCTAAAGCTGAAGTGATAAGAGTTAGAGATAGAAAACATTATGTACACGTTAAAATAAATAATAAAAATCATGAACAAGTATTTAGAGGAAAGTTCATATTCGATGAAATAAACTAAAGGAAGTGGTGAATATGAAAATAGTAGTTGATTGTATGGGAGGAGACAATGCTCCTTATTCTACAGTTGAAGGAGTAGTAAATGCTATAAAGGAATTTAATATAGACATAATAGCTACAGGGGATAAAAATATATTGGAAGAAAATTTCAACAAGTATGAATTTGATAAAACTAAATTGGAGATAATTCACACGAGTGAAATAGTATTAAATGAAGATAAACCTGTAAAGGCTATAAGAAGCAAGAAGGATTCATCTATGGTAGTAGCTCTTAACTTAGTTAAAGAAGGAAAAGCAGATGCTATAGTTTCTGCTGGAAATACTGGAGCGCTTTTAGCTGGAGGACTTTTCGTACTTGGTAGAGTAAAGGGCATAGATAGACCAGCACTATGTACTTTCTTACCTAATAAAGAAGGAATGTCTATACTATTAGATGCTGGTGCAAATGCAGACTGTAAGCCTAGAAACTTACTAGAATTTGGAGTTATGGGTTCTGTATATGCAAGTAAAATATTAGATCTTGATAATCCAAAAGTTGCTATAGTTAATGTGGGGCAAGAAGAAGGAAAAGGAAATGAGTTAACTAAAAAATCTTATGACTTATTAAAAGCTAATGAAGATATAAATTTTATAGGGAATGTAGAAGCAAGAGATATATCTTATGGCTACACAGATGTTATAGTATGTGATGGTTTTACAGGAAATGTTGTTTTAAAGGTTACAGAAGGAGTAGCTATGTCTGTATTTTCTATGTTAAAAGAGACTTTTCTAACTAATATGAAGACTAAGATAGGAGCTATGCTTTTAAAAAATGATCTTAAGCAACTAAAGAAAAATCTCGACTATAGTGAATATGGAGGAGCACCACTGCTTGGAGTAAATGGAGGTCTTATAAAAGCACATGGAAGCTCTAATTCTAAAGCTATAAAAAATGCAATAAAGCAAGGAATACATTTTGCAAACGGCAATGTTCTTAATGAAATAAAGTTTAAAATAGATAAATTAGGAGTTGATCAGATTGAATAAATTAAAAAGAGCAGGAATATTAGCTACAGGAAGCTATGTTCCAGAAAAAATTATGACTAATTCTGATTTGGAAAAAATAGTAGATACAACTGATGAATGGATATCTTCAAGAACTGGTATAAAAAAGAGAAGAATAGTTGAAGATGATATGGCTACTTCAGATATTGCTACTCTTGCTGCAAAAAAAGCTATGGAAAGCTCTGGAATAACTGCGGAAGAGATTGATCTTATAATAGTGGCAACTGTTACTCCTGATATGTCGTTTCCATCGACTGCTTGCATAGTTCAAAAAAATATAGGAGCTATTAATGCATCGGCATTTGACTTAGAAGCTGGTTGCTCAGGGTTTGTATATGCATTAAGCGTAGGAAAAAACTTTATAGAAACGGGTATGTACAAAAAAGTGCTTGTAATAGGTGCAGAAGCCTTATCTAAAATTTTAGACTGGACAGATAGAAATACTTGTGTATTATTTGGAGATGGAGCAGGCGCTGCTATATTAGGGGAAGTAGATGAAAATGAAGGTATTTTATCCACGTATCTAGGAGCAGATGGAGCAAGTGGAGAATGTCTAAAAATGCCTGGAGGCGGTTCTAGAATACCTGCAAGTGAGCAAACTTTAAATGATAGACTTCATTACATAAAAATGGAAGGATCTGAAGTGTTTAAATTTGCAGTTAGAGTTATGGCTGACTCGGCTAAGAAAAGTATAGCAATAGCTGGATTAAATGAAGAGGATATAGATTATATAGTACCTCATCAAGCTAATATAAGAATAATACAGTCATCTGCAAAAAGACTTAAAATGCCTATGGAAAAAATATATGTTAATTTACATGAATATGGTAATATGTCTGCTGCATCTATACCTGTAGCGCTTGATGAAGCATATAGAAAAGGGAATATAAAAAAAGGTGACAAGATAGTTTTAGTAGGATTTGGAGCAGGACTTACTTGGGCTTCGAGTGTTATTAAATGGAGTATTTAGGAGGAGAAAATATGAATAGAGTATGTGAACTTTTAGGAATAAAGTACCCTATAATTCAGGGGGGGATGGCATGGATAGCAACAGCTGAGCTTGCTGCAGCCGTATCTAATGCTGGAGGACTTGGACTTATCGCAGCTGGAAATGCTCCTGCTGATGTTATAAGAAATGAAATTAAAAAAGCTAGAGAACTTACTGATAAACCATTTGGAGTTAATGTAATGCTGTTATCTCCGTTTGTAGACGATGTTATGGAAGTCGTATATGAAGAAAAAATACCTGTTATAACTACTGGAGCAGGAAATCCTGCTAAGTATATGGAAAAATTAAAATCAATAGGAACAAAGATTATTCCTGTTGTTCCATCTGTAGCTCTTGCTAAAAGAATGGAGAGATATGGAGCGGATGCTGTTGTTGTAGAAGGAACTGAAGCTGGAGGACATATAGGAGAACTTACAACTATGGTGTTAATACCTCAAGTTGCAGATGAAGTAAGTATACCTGTTATTGGAGCAGGTGGAATTGCTGATGGAAGAGGAATTGCAGCTGCATTTGCACTAGGAGCTAACGCTGTTCAAGTTGGAACTAAATTTGTATGTAGTGAAGAGTGTATAGTACATGAAAACTATAAAAATGCTATTATAAATGCCAAGGATAGAGATGCACTAGTTGCAGGTAGAAGCACAGGACACCCTGTTAGAGCTTTAAAGAATAAGCTTATGAAAGAGCTTATAAAGCTTGAAAAAGAAGGAATGGATTCTTCTTATATAGATGAAAAAGGAGTAGGAGCACTTAAAAAATCAGTTATAGATGGAGATGTAGACAATGGTTCTGTAATGGCTGGTCAGAGTGCTGCTATGGTGAAGAATATAAAATCTTGTAAAGATATTATAGAAGATATGATGAATGAAGCTAAGGATATAATGTCTAACTTAAGCTTTTAGGAGGTATTTATATGAGTAAAATAGCTTTTGTATTTCCAGGCCAAGGATCTCAATATGTAGGGATGGGCAAGGATGTATATGAAAATTATAAGGTTTCAACAAAAATATTTGACAAAGCTGATGAAGTTTTACATATGAATTTAAAATCAATAATGTTTGAAGGTCCTGATGAAGAGCTTACTAAAACTGAAAATACTCAACCGGCAATACTTACTTTAAGTACAGCTCTACTTGAAGTGTTAAAAGATGAACTAGATGTGAAATTCGATGCATGTGCAGGACTTTCTTTAGGAGAATATTCTGCTCTTGTGGCGGCTGATGCACTATCTTTTGAAGAGGCTGTAAAGCTTGTAAAAAAAAGAGGTAAATATATGCAAGAAGCAGTTCCTCAAGGTGTAGGTACTATGGCTGCGATACTTGGTCTTGATAGAGATATACTGATGGATGTATTAGATGAAGTATCTAGTGAAGGAATAGTTGAGGCTGCTAACTTTAATAGTCCAGGGCAGATAGTAATATCTGGAGAAATAAAAGCTGTAGAAAAAGCTGCTAGTCTTTGCAAAGAAAGAGGAGCTAAAAAAGCTGTTATATTAAACGTAAGTGCACCTTTTCACTCTTCTATGTTAAATAAGGCTGGAGAAAACTTGAAAAAAGAGCTTGAAAATATACATTTAAATTCTTTAAAACTACCTGTTGTGACTAATGTTACTGGAAATTATGTTGAAAAAGATGAAATAAAAGATACTTTGGTGAAACAAGTGAGTTCATCTGTATTATGGGAAGATTCAATAGAAAAACTTATAGAAGATGGATTTGATACTTTTGTTGAAATAGGTCCTGGTAAAACTCTTAAAGGATTTATAAATAAAATATCTAAAAAATCAAAAGTTAAAGTAAATATCCACAATGTAGAAAATGCGGCTACTTTAGAAAAGTTTATACAAGATATGAAGGAGGCAGAGTAATGATCGATTTAAAAGGTAGAGTTGCTCTTATAACTGGAGGCTCAAGAGGTATAGGAAAATCAATAGCTATAAAGTTTGCTTCATTAGGAGCTGATATTGCTATAAATTATACTTCAAGAGAAGAATCTGCACTTGAGGTTAAAAAAGAAATAGAAACTATGGGAGTAAAATGCTTTATTGTAAAGTGCGATGTATCTAATTTTGAAGACTCTCAAAATATGGTTAGCGAAGTTATAAATGAATACGGAAAATTAGATATATTAGTAAATAATGCAGGTATAACTAGAGATGGGCTTTTAATGAAAATGAAAGAAGAAGACTTTGATAAGGTTATAGCGGTAAATCTAAAAGGAGTATTCAATTGCACAAAGGCTGTAACTAGACCTATGATGAAGCAAAAGTATGGAAAAATAATAAATATGGCATCTGTAGTTGGAGTTATGGGAAATGCAGGTCAAGCAAATTACTGTGCTTCTAAAGCTGGGGTTATAGGTTTTACAAAATCAACAGCAAGAGAGCTTGCATCTAGAAACATAACTATAAATGCTATAGCTCCAGGATTTATAGAAAGTGATATGACTAAGGTATTAAAGGATGAAGTAAGAGCATCTTATGAAAGTGGTATACCTATGAAAAAAATGGGTCAAACAGAAGATGTAGCTAATGTAGCAGCATTTTTAGCTAGTGATATGTCTTCGTATGTAACAGGTCAGACTATAAATGTCGATGGTGGAATGGTAATGCAATAAAAAATTAAAATATATAATAAAAAATTAGGAGGTATTTAATATGTTTGAAAAAGTGAGAGATATAGTAGCAGATCAATTAGGAGTAGACAATGTAGATGAGATTACAGTAGAGACTTCATTAATAAAAGACTTAGAAGCAGATTCATTAGATGCAGTTGAAATAATGATGGCTCTTGAAGATGAGTTTGAAATAGAAATACCAGATGAAGAAGCAGAAAAGTTTACTTGCATAGGAGATATAGTAAAATATATCGAATCTAAATAAGTAATTTTGGAGGTACTAATATGAAAAGAAGAGTTGTGGTTACGGGTATAGGATGTGTAACTCCTGTTGGAACAGGAATAGATAAATTCTGGAATAATATTAAAAATGGAGTTTGTGGAATAGATCAAATAACTAGATTTGATACTACTGATTTTGCTACTAAGATAGCAGGAGAGGTTAAAGATTTTGATGCTTCTGATTTTATAGATAAAAAAGAAGCAAAAAGAATGGATAGATTCACTCAATACGCAGTTGCTGCATCTAAAATGGCAATGGAAGATTCAAATATCGATATAGATAATATAGATGCAAATAGATTTGGAGTTATAGTAGGATCAGGAGTAGGTGGAATAGAGACATTAGAAGAACAGCACACAAGACTTATGGAAAAAGGACCTAAAAGAGTAAGTCCATTCTTCGTACCTATGATGATAACAAATATTGCTGCAGGTCAAGTATCTATAATGCTTGGAGCTAAGGGGCCTAATACAAGTGTTGTTACTGCTTGTGCATCTGCTACTCATGCTATAGGAGACGCTTTTAAGGCTATTCAAAGAGGAGATGCTGAAATTATGGTTTCAGGAGGAGCTGAGAGTCCTATAACTCCACTTGCTGTTTCTGGATTCTGTACAATGAAGGCAATGTCAACTAGAAATGATGATCCAAAAACTGCATCAAGACCATTTGACAAAGATAGAGATGGATTTGTAATGGGAGAAGGATCAGGTATGCTAATATTAGAAGAACTAGAGCATGCTTTAGCTAGAAATGCAAAAATATATGCTGAGGTAGTTGGATATGGAGCAACAGCAGATGCATACCATATAACAGCTCCTGCAGAGGGTGGAGAAGGTGCTGCTAGAGCCATGGAAATGGCAATAAATGATGCAGGACTTAAGTTAGAGGATGTAGATTACATAAATGCTCATGGAACTAGTACTCCTCTTAACGATAGAAATGAAACTTTAGCTATCAAATCTTTGTTTAAGGACCATGCATATGACTTAGCTGTATCATCAACTAAGTCTATGACAGGGCACTTACTAGGAGCAGCTGGAGCTGTTGAAGCTATAATATGTTCATTAGCTATAAATGAAGGATTTTTACCTCCGACTATGAACGTTGAAAATCAAGATCCAGAGCTTGATCTTGATTACGTTGTAGGAAAAGGAAGACAAAAGGACATTAAATGTGCTATCACTAATTCATTAGGGTTTGGTGGACACAATGGAACACTTGCATTTAAAAAATATGAATAAACTATAAAAAAATTCGCGTATGCATTTGCATATGCGAATTTTTTTATGCATATTTTTGTTATTAACATAATATTATTTAAAAATAGGGAGGAGGACGAGTTTATGAATAAACTTTCTGAGGAAATTATAAATTCATTAAGTCCAAAAATTAAGCGGTTTTTCATAAGTGCTGATTATGAATTTATAAGTAATATAGAAGAAATAAGACTTAGGGTCAATCGACCGTTAATAGTTAACCTGGATAATAGGGATTATTTTTTTAATATAAAGACTAATAAGTTTTGTGATAATGATCACAATGGATATATAACTACAAGAGAGGATATAGAACACACATTTCAGCTTATATGTAAGTATTCTATACATTCATTCTTGGATGATATAAAAAAAGGGTTTATAACAATAAAAGGCGGACATAGAGTAGGTATTGGTGGAAAAGCTATTGTAGAAAAAGATGAAATAAAAAATATAAAACATATATCATCTTTAAATATAAGAGTATCAAGAGAAATAAAGAATTGTTCAAAAGATGTAATTAAATACATAATCAAAAACTCAAAGGAAATATACAATACGTTAATAATATCGCCTCCGCAGTGTGGGAAAACAACTCTTATAAGAGATATAGTTAGAAATATAAGTACAGGCATGGATGAGCACAAATTTAAAGGAGTAAAGGTTGCAGTTATTGATGAGAGAAATGAAATCTGTGGATCATACCATGGAATACCTCAAAAGGATGTAGGGATAAGAACTGATACAATAGAGTCTTGTCCTAAAGATGTGGGAATCATGATGGTTCTGAGAAGCATGTCTCCAAACGTAATAGTTACAGATGAAATAGGCAGTACTAAGGAAATAGAATCGCTATACTCTGCTTTGAATGGAGGGGTATCGCTTATAACATCTGTTCACGGGAGTGGAATAGAAGACGTTAGAAATAGAAAAGAGTTAAATACACTTTTAGATAAAGAATTATTTAAAAGAGTTATTGTACTATCTTGTAAAAAAGGTGCAGGTACAATAGAGCGGATATACGACCTAGAAGAAAAGAGGTGGTTATTCATTGCTTAAAATAGTACTTATTGTATTTATACTAATATGCTTTTTCTTATTAGGAGAGGAAATTTATAAGTCGTTTAAAAAAAAGTACAGCGATATATCAGACCTTGTAAAAGTACTTGAAGTATTAAATATGCAACTTGAATTTGGATTGTACACATTAGAGGAAGTATTTGAAAAAATAGGATATAAAAAAGAGTTCGATATAAGTCATTTCTTTGAAATGTTGAGTCTGAAACTTAAAGAAAATAATAAAAGCTTAGATGATATAGTTCAGGAGTCAATTCCTATAATAACTCAAAAAACAAATCTTGGAATAAATGAAATAGATGAGATAACTAACTTAATAAATAATCTTGGAAAAAGTGATTACTATTCACAAAAAAGAATAATAGATCTTGCCATTGAAAATCTGAAAAAAAATGAAAAAGAAGCATTTTTAGAAATTAAAACAAAAGGTATATTGTATAAAAAACTGAGCTTAACCATGGGATTTTTATTGGTGATAATATTTTTATAGATATTAAATAGATATATCATAAATAAAAATTTTAAAAGGGGGAAATTTTATGGGAATAAATGTGGATTTGATTTTTAAGATAGGAGGTATAGGCATACTTTTATCTATACTGCATACTGTCTTAACTAGGGCTGGTAAAGATGAATGGGCTTATATTGCAAATCTTACAGGGGTTGTGCTTGTACTTATGATGGTTATAAAAGAAATTAGTAATTTATTTAATGCTGTAAAGACTATGTTTAATCTTTATTAAAAGGGAAGTGGTAAGTTGGAATTTACGAAATTAATTGCAGTGGCATTTATTGGAACTATACTATCTGTATTATTTAAAAAAGAAAGACCAGAGATAAGCATGGCTATAGCATTGATTACAGGAGTTGCTATATTTACTGTATCTATATACAAGATAAATTACGTAATAAACTGTATAAATGATTTGACTAAGAAAATAAATATAAGCCATATGTATTTTTCTACAATAATAAAAATAGTAGGGATATCGTATTTGATGGAATTTGCTATTCAAATGTGTAAAGACAGTGGGGAAGGAGCTATAGCTACTAAGCTTGAATTTGGTGGAAAAGTAATAATACTTACACTATCTTTTCCTATACTTTTATCAATACTTAATACGATAGTAAATATTATTCCTTAGGAGATTACTTATGAAAAGAAGAGTGTTTGTTGGAGTTTTAATTATGTTTTTTTTAATGACAAATCTGGCATATGCACAAAATGACTCAAAAGGGGATATAAATAAGTACATAGACAACCAATTAAAAACTATTCAAATTGATAGGCTTCAAAAAACTTTTGAAAATGAGCAAGTATTTAAGAATATTAATTTGAAAAGTTTTATTATGGATGTTATGAAGGGTGAAAAAAACATATTAGACATAATAGATAAAGGACAAGTAAAAAATTATTTATTTAAAGAAATTAAATTTAATTTTAAAATTTTAATTACTGTATTAATTTTATCATTGATATCGGCAATACTTAAAAATTTAGATAATTCATTTTCAGGAACGGCTATAAGTAAGGTATCAAACTATACAGTTTTTGTACTATTGATATCAATAACATTTATCGGATATAAAGATGTTCTTGAAATAGCCAGAGTCACTATAGATAATATGGTTAATTTTATGCAAATAGCAATTCCTATTGAAATGGCTTTTTTAGTAACTCTAGGATTTCCTGTTACTTCAGCATCTTTAAGCCCCATATTTCTAGGAGGTATAGTTTTTATAAATATAGTGTTTAAAACATTTTTGATGGTGATAATGGCACTTTCATTTTCGATACTTATAATAAACAATATATCGAGCAATATAAACCTTAAGAGGTTATACAACTTTACTAAACAGATAAGCATATTTACGGTAGGCTTTTTGCTAACTATATACCTTGGGATAATATCTATTCAAGGAATATACGTTACTTCGTTTGATAAATTTTCTATAAAGACTATTAAATTTGCTGTTGATTTTATTCCGGTTGTAGGAGGGTTTGTATCTGATTCTATAGAAATACTTCTTTCATCATCATATTTATTAAAAAGTGTATTAGGAGCAGCAGCACTTGTAATACTAATAGGTATATGCTTAATCCCAATATTTAAGATAGTGTCTATTATACTTGTTTATAAGTTCTCATCTATAATTGTAGAACCTATATCTGATGATAGTATATCTACATATTTAAATGAAATGGCAAATCTTATGATAATAATTTTATCTTCAGTTGTTGCTGTTGGAATAATGTTCTTTATAACAATAGCAATACTTGCATCTATTGGAAATGTAACGAGAATGTAGGAGGAAGTCTTTATGAATGCTATAAAACAATGGATAAGTAGTATATTGATTGCTGCATTTGTTATAAATGTTATAGACATATTAATACCTACGGGAAGCTTTAAAAAATACATAAATATAGTTCTAAACTTTATATTCATATTTATAGTTATAACACCTGTTTTAAATGCAGTTTCAAAAGATATGAATATAGAGGATCAAATGCTAAAACAGTTTAATGAATTTCAATATGAATACAATCAGGAGCTTATAACTAAAAACTCGATAGATGAAGAAGAAATCATGTCTAATTACGATAATTATTTAAAGCAGAGTATAAATATGAAATTAGAGGAATCTGGATATGAATTAACTGATATAGAGACTGATGAGGATGGAGAAAAAAAATTAATTATAAAAGATTTAAAAACTAGTGAAAATAGTAATAATGAGGCTAAAGAAAAAATACAATTAAAAGAGAACGAAAATTATAAGCAAGCTTTTAACGAACTTAAAAATATTGAGCATAAAAATATAAAAGAAGATTTGAACAAAATTTTCAAAATATCTATTGAAAAAATAAAAATTAACTAATGTGAGGGATGAAGATGAATCTTGATAAAAAGAGAATATACACCATTTTAGCTGCAATAATAATATCATTAATACTCCTTGTGAGTGTTTCTGGTATATTTGATCATAATGCAGATAAAGATTATCCAAATGCAAATCTAGTTGATAAAAGTGAGTCTAGTAGAGGAACAATAGTTACCAAAGAAGATGAGTTAGAAGATAGGCTTGAAAAAATATTAAGCAATATACAGGGGGTAGAGTCAGTAAAGGTAATGATAACATTTGAGACTAATGGAGAACTAGAGCCCGCTTTTAATGAAACAGTGGCAACAGAGACAACACAGGAGAATGACTCAACTGGAGGAAGGAGGGTTGTAACAACAGAAAACAAAACTCAGACTATAGTAACAAAAAATAATAATCAGGGAAATGAACCTATATTATTAAAATCTATAGAACCACAAGTTAGAGGGGTTATAGTTGTAGCCGATGGTGCAGAAGATACTGTAGTAAAACAAAGACTATATGATGCTGTCAAAACAGTACTTCAGGTATCTAGCCATAAAATAGAGGTTTATCCAAAAAACAAATAAGGGGGATTAAGTTATGAAGTTCAAGAAATTTAATAAGAAGTTTTTAAAAAGCAGAAATTTTGTTGTATGTGTATTAGTATTTATGTTAGTAGTTGTATGTACTGTTAATTACCAATTTAGCAAACAGCACATGCTTGAAACATCTAGTGATCTTCAAGAATACGAAGAAATGCTTTTATCTGAGAATGAAAATGTAGATGTAGATCAAGAACAGGTTAAAGAAACAGCCAACGAAAATTTAGATGCTAACGCAGATTCTGAGGAAATAACGGTTGTGGATAGCAATAAAAATGAAGCTGAGGAAAAGGTTAAAGAAACAACTGCAAATATAACAAAAGAAATGGCATCAAAAGAGAATATGCAAAAGGATACATATTTTATTGATATAAAAATGAATAGAGAGAAGGAAAGAGGGGCATTAATAGAAGAACTAGATTCAATAGTTAAAAACCAAGGTGCTAGTGAAAAGGCAATAGAAGAGGCATCTAATATGAAGCTAAATTTAGTTAAATTTAGAGAAGCAGAGCTTAATATAGAAAATTTACTTACTGCTAAAGGATTTGAAAACCCAGTAGCATATGTTAGCGAAAATGGTGCAAGCGTAGTAGTTGATAGAGAAAAATTAAATAAAGACGACGTTGCAAAAATATTTGATGTGGTATACAATCAAACAAAACTTCCTTTTGAAGATATAAAAATAATGGAATATAAAAGATAGTTTGTAAAATTTATTCCCATTTGGTATAATTAAAGTATAATTTAACACTTTGGAGGTGTACCTTTGGAAAATAAAGAATATGGCCAAGTAAAAATATCTGAAGATGTAATTGCTACTATATCAGGAATTTCTGCTTCTGAAATAGAAGGTGTAGCAGCTATGAGTGGGAGCATTACAGGGAATATAACAGAAATTTTAGGTAAAAAGAATTTATCTAAAGGTGTTAAAGTCGTAGTAGAAGAAGACGAAGTATTCATAGATGTATTCGTAATGATAGAATATGGTGTTGTTATACCAGATGTATCATGGAAAATACAAGAAAATGTTAAGACAACTATTGAAACTATGACTGGATTAAATGTAGCTCAAGTCAATGTTCACATTCAAGGAATTACTTTTAAGAAAGAAAAAATTGAAGAGAATAGTTAATAGGAAGAATATTAACCCTCTGAATAATCAGAGGGTTAGTTTTGTGTATATAATATTTAGGAGGTTTGTAATGAGCAGAAAGATAAGTAGAGAATTAGGAATGAAAATGGTTTATCAAATGGATATGACTAAAGAATATACTAGCGAGAAAGTTGAAGAATTTATTCAAGAACATTCTCATGAAAACTTTGATAGCCAATACCTAGTTGATTTAGGAAATATATTTATAGAAAATAAAGAAGATATAGATTCTGTTATAAGTACTCATTCTAATAAATGGAAAATAAATAGAATAGCTAAGGTAGACCTTAGTATATTAAGAGTTGCTATAGCTGAGATAAAATATATTGACAATATTCCATTTAAGGTAGCTATAAATGAAGGTATAGAACTTGCCAAGAGATATTCTGATGATGAATCTACTAAGTTTATAAATGGATTATTGGGAAGTGTAATAAATGATATGCAAAAATAAAATAATTTTAGGAATAGACACAAGCTGCTATACGACATCTATAGCAGCTATAAATTTAAATAAAGAGATAATAATAAATGAAAAGAAGATGTTAAAAGTTAAGAATGGGAATAGAGGACTTAGACAGTCGGATGCTTTTTTTCAACACGTAAATAATTTGGGTGATATGTTCGGGGATTTAAAAAATAGAATTAAAGATTATGATATTGTTGGATTGTGTGTATCTTCAAAACCAAGACCCATTGAAGGATCATATATGCCTGTATTTGGTTGTGGCTATAAATTTGCAAAAACTATATCTTCTGTATTAAATGCAAAATTATACGAAACGTCGCATCAAGAGTGCCATATAGAGTCAGCTTTTTATGATACCAATATAGATAAAGATAGATTTTTATGCATACATATGTCTGGAGGAACTACGGAAATACTACTAGTAAATAGAAAGTTAGATGGATACGATATAGAAATAGTAGGTGCCACTAAGGACATAAGTGCTGGACAACTTATAGATAGAGTAGGAGTAAAGCTTGGATATGAATTTCCTTGTGGAAAGTATTTAGATCAAAATGCATTAAAATGTAGTGTTGATGTCCATAATTTGAAGATATCATCTAAAGAAGGATATATTAATTTTTCAGGTGTTGAAAATCAAATATTTTCTATAATAGATGATTACTCTAACGAATATATATCTAAAGTAATTTTAAACTCCATTTTAGACTCTATATATAAATCAATTATTTATTTAAGCGATAAATACAATATAAAAGATGTACTATTTGTTGGAGGAGTGTCTTCTAGTGAATATATATCTTGTAATATGATAGATAAGCTAAGTAATAATAAAATAAATGCTTTTTTTACAAAACCTAGTTTTGCAAAGGATAATGCCATAGGATCAGGCATTATTGGGGTTAATAGATTTTTAAGTGAGGTATAATTATGAAGTTAAAGGCTCTTTCTGTCAGTGAAGTTAGTTCTTATATAAAGAGGATTCTTACCAATGACCCTATATTGTATAATTTAAAGGTGAAAGGGGAAGTATCTAATTTAAAAGTCCATACAAGTGGACATGTATATATGTCTTTAAAGGATAATAAATCGAAGATAAACTGTGTTATATTCAAAAGCAATGTTCCTAAAAATTTAAATTTAAAGGAAGGTCTTGAAGTAAGAGCATCTGGGTATATATCGTTATATGAAAAAGATGGAAGTTATCAGCTTTACATAAATTCAATCGATGTTGAAGGAGTTGGGAATTTACATATAGAGTTTGCAAAACTTAGAGAAAACCTTCAAAATGAAGGCTTATTTGATCCAAAATATAAAAAGAAGATACCGAGTATGCCTCATAATATAGGGATTATTACATCTTTAACAGGAGCAGCACTTAGGGATATTATAAATGTTATATCTAGAAGATATCCTAAGGTGAATATTAAGATATACCCTGTTTTGGTTCAAGGAGATAAATCAGCAGATGATATAGTTCATGCTATTGATTTTTTGAACAAAAGAGAATTTATAGATGTTATAATATTAGCTAGAGGTGGAGGTTCAATAGAAGAACTATGGTCTTTTAATGAAGAAAAGGTTGCAAGAAGTATATTCACATCACAAATACCTATAATAAGTGCAGTAGGACATGAAACAGATTTTACAATAGCGGATTTTGTATCAGATCTTAGAGCTCCTACTCCATCAGCTGGAGCTGAAATAGCTGTTCCGTCTTATATAGATATAAGAGATAGACTTGATATATCTAAGGATAGAATGAATAAAATATTTAAAAACAAAGTATATACATATAAAAAAGATTTGGATAATACAAATAAGGATATTGATATTAATTATAAAGAAATAATAAAGAACAGGCTTATAGGTACAAATAATTGTTTAAAGGATATTGAAAATGCTATTAATAAAAAGCTTATTTTAACTAGAAATGAGCTTGATTATATAGGGCAGAATTTAAACAATTTAAGCCCTTTGTCAGTAATGTCTAGAGGATATACTTTAGTTGAAAAAGATGATAAACTAGTTAAAAATCCTAAGGATTTGAAGCTTGGAGATAATATAAATGTACTATTTGAAAAGGCCTGTGTAAATTGTAAAATACAGAATATAAAAGAGGTAGATTAGTATGAATTATGAGATTGCATATAAAAGGTTACAAGAAATTATTAAAAGCTTAGAGGAAGAAACTATATCTTTAGATGAGTCTTTAAATCTTTATGAAGAAGGTATAAGATTGTATAGACATTGCAATAATTTGTTAGAATCAGCTGAACTTAAGATAACTAGGTTTTCAAATGATACTTTAGAAGAAATAGAAGTTGATATTGAGGAGGTATAAAAAATGGATTTTAAATCAGCATTAAAAGATAAGAAAGTATATATTGAAAGTAGATTACAAAGTTACATACCTGATATGAATGCATATCAAAAAACTTTATTTGAAGCTATGAAATATAGCTTAGATGCAGGAGGTAAAAGGCTTAGACCTATACTTTTAATGGAGAGCATGGCTTTATTTAATTCTGATATAGAAGACAGTATACCTTTTGCATGTGCTATGGAGATGATTCATACATACTCTCTCGTACACGATGATTTACCTGCTATGGATGATGATGATTTAAGAAGAGGAAAGCCTACAAATCACAAGGTGTTCGGAGAAGGCATAGCTGTTTTAGCTGGAGATGGGCTTTTGAATTATTCATTTGAAATAATGCTTGAGCACTCTTTAAAAAATGAAAAAAATAGTTATAAATATATAAAAGCTATGAATGAAATAGCTAAAGCTGCAGGAGTTAAAGGTATGATCGCAGGTCAGATTGTAGATCTTGAAAGCGAAAATAAAAAAATAGATAAGGATACACTTGATTTTATACATATGAATAAGACATCTGCTATGATTATAGGGTCTATGAGAGCTGGAGCTATAATTGGGGGAGCAAATGACAAGGAACTTGAAAATATAACAAATTATGCTAAGAATATAGGTCTTGCTTTTCAGATTGTAGATGATATATTAGATATAGTGGGCGATGAAAAAAAACTAGGCAAAGATGTTGGAAGTGATTTAGAAAACAATAAGTCTACATATCCTTCACTATTTGGCATTGATAAATCAAGGGATATGGCTAGAAATCTTATAATTGATGCTAAGAAATATATATCTGATTTTGATGGAAAAAATGAGTTTTTAAATTGTTTAGCTGATTACATTATAGACAGAGAATGCTAATTTAAGGAGGACGTTAAGTGACTTTTATCGAGGGGATTTTAAACAATCAAACTTTTGCAGTGTGCTTTATGTCTTGGTTTGTAGCTCAGATATTAAAGGTCATACTGACTTTCATATTTGATAAAAAGATAGATGTTTCAAGGTTTGTGGGTTCAGGAGGTATGCCAAGTTCTCATTCGTCATTCGTTACAAGTTTAGCAACAGCTACAGGAATACAAAGAGGATATGAATCATTGGAGTTTGCCATGGCGCTTGTATTTGCTTTAATAGTAATGTACGATGCATCTGGAGTTAGAAGAGCTGTTGGCAAGCAAGCTAAGATACTTAATAAAATGATAGAAGATATACAAGAACATAGAAAAGATATCTTCAATGAAAAAAGGTTAAAAGAACTTGTAGGTCATACGCCTGTAGAAGTTTTAGCGGGAGCATTACTAGGTATTGTAATAGCTAATATAATGGTTTAAAAATGATTTTTCAATATGCTATAATGTGCAGGTTGAAAATAAATATTAAACATATGATACAGGTATATATCCTAGTAATAGCTTATCTAAACCTAATATATTTTTAAAATATTAGCTGTTGGAGAAAATACTAGGGTATATTTATATATTTAAAAATAATTTTAGAAAGTAGGATGAAGTTATGTATAAATATTTATACAATGTAAATAATCCTGAAGATTTAAAGAAAATGAACATAAAAGAACTTAATGAACTTACAAATGAAATAAGAAAGTTCTTGGTAAGATCTGTATCTAAAACGGGTGGACATTTGGCTTCTAATTTAGGTATAGTAGAATTAACTCTTGCCTTTCATTATATATTTGAAACACCAAAGGATAAAATTGTTTGGGATGTAGGACATCAAGCTTATGTACATAAAATGATTACAGGAAGAACAGGTGAATTTGAAACTCTTAGAAAATTCAATGGACTCAGTGGATTCCCTAAGAGAAATGAAAGTGAACATGATGCATTTGATACAGGACATAGTTCAACTTCTATATCAGCAGGCCTTGGTCTTGCTATGGCGCGTGATATAAAGAAAGAAGATTACGAAGTTGTATCTGTAATAGGAGATGGGGCTTTAACTGGAGGAATGGCATTTGAAGCACTTAATCATTTAGGACACACTCAAACAAATATGACTGTAATATTAAATGACAATGAAATGTCTATAGATAAAAATGTTGGAAGTATGTCTAATTATTTATTAAAGCTTAGAACTAACAGAGCTTATAATAAGATGAAGATGGAATTTGAAAATATAACTAATTATATACCTAAGATCGGAGATACGGTATATAAGACTGCAGATAAAATAAAAGACAGCTTAAGATACATTGTAAGTCCAGGTGCTTTATTTGAGGAGTTGGGTATAAAATATTTTGGACCAATAGATGGACATGATATTGAAGAGCTTATTCGAACTTTTAAAACGATAAAAAAATTTAAAGGGCCTTCTATAGTTCATATAATTACGAAAAAAGGAAAAGGTTATAGATTTGCTGAAAATGAACCAGAAAAGTATCATGGGGTAAGTCCATTTGATATCAAAGAGGGAATTCAAAAAAGCTCTAAAGAGACATACTCAAGTGTAGTAGGAGAAAAAATGATTGAAATGGCTTCTAAAGATAAGAATATAGCTGCTATAACAGCTGCAATGCCATCTGGAACAGGTCTTTCTAAATTTCAAAACATATATCCAGAAAGGTTCTTTGATGTAGGAATAGCAGAGGGACATGCAGTTACATTTGCAAGTGGTCTTGCAGCTAATGGGATAAAACCATATTTTGCGGTATACTCGACATTCCTTCAAAGAGGATATGATCAAATAATACACGATGTTGCTCTTGGAAATCTTCCTGTAACTTTACTGCTTGATAGAGGTGGAATTGTTGGTGCTGATGGAGAAACTCACCATGGAGTATTTGATTTAAGTTATCTAAACTCTATACCTAACTTAACTGTTATGGCGCCAATGGATAAATACGAGCTTGAAAAAATGTTAGAACTATCAAGAACAATAAACTCTCCTGTCGCTATAAGATATCCACGAGGCGAAGCTTTTAAGTATGATAAAAAAGATTACAAGTTAAATATTGGAAAATGGGACGTGCTAAAAGAAGGTAGCAAGGTTGCATTGATAGGTATCGGAGCTATGGTAAAGACCTGTTTAACGTGCTATGATATATTAAAAGAAAGAGGAATAAATATAACCGTAATAAATGGAAGGTTTTTAAAACCTTTAGATTATAAGATGCTAGAAGATATACACAAAGAATATGATTATATAATAACTGTTGAGGATAATGTTTTAATTGGAGGATTTGGAAGTAGTATATCTTGTTATTTATCAAAGCTTGGATATAAAGGAAAACTTATAAATATAGGATTTGAAGATAAATTTATAGAACATGGAAATGTAGACATACTTTACGATAAGTATGGGTTATCAGCACCAAAAATAGCACAAAAAATAATACAAGAAATCAAATAAGAAAGGTAATAAATCATGAAAAAAAGAATAGATATCTTATTAGTTGAAAAAGGACATTTTGAAAGCAGAGAAAGAGCTAAAAAATCATTAATGGCAGGTCTTGTATTTGTAGACGGTCAAAGATGTGATAAACCTGGAACTATAGTAAAAGAAGAGTGTGATATAACAATAAAGGGAAAACTTATACCTTATGTGAGCAGAGGCGGATTAAAGCTTGAAAAATCAATTAAAAATTTTGACGTAGATGTAGAAGATAAGGTATGTCTAGATATAGGTTCATCTACAGGAGGATTTACAGATTGTATGCTTCAAAATGGAGCTAAAAAAGTATTTTCTATAGATGTTGGATACGGTCAGCTAGCATGGAAATTAAGACAAGATGATAGAGTTATATGTATGGAAAGAACTAACATAAGACATGTTGAAATAGATGATTTAGGAGAATACGCTGATTTTGCATCTATAGACGTATCCTTTATATCTTTAAGACTTGTTATACCAAAGGCAAAAGAGTTACTTAAAGAAAATGGAGAAATAGTAGCACTTATAAAACCACAATTCGAAGCTGGTAGAGAAAAGGTTGGTAAAAAAGGAGTAGTTAGAGAAAAACAAACTCACATAGATGTAATTAAAAGAATAACAGATTTTGTACATCAAAATGGATTTGATATACTAAACTTAGACTATTCTCCTGTAAAAGGTCCAGAAGGAAATATAGAATACTTACTTCATATAAAGAAAAGTAGTGATTTAAACGAAAAAAGTGAATTAAACTATGATGAAACAATTTTGAAAGTAGTAGAAGATTCTCATCAAAAACTGTAATTAGGAGGATTTAAAGTTGAAAATATCAAGGCATAATAAAATATTAGAAATAATTGAAAGCAATGATATAACGACTCAAGATGAGCTTGCACAAAAGCTTAGAGATCATGGAATGAACGTTACTCAAGCTACAGTTTCAAGGGATATAAAGGACTTAAAACTGGTCAAGGTTCTAACAAAAGATGGAAACTATAAGTATGCAGCACTTAAAAAAGAAGAAAAAGGATCCTCTGACAGACTTATAAGGTTGTTGAAAGAACTATTAGTAGGGATTGATTCAGCTGAAAATATTGTATGCTTAAAGACTATTCCTAGATCTGCACAATTAGTTGCAAAAGCAGTAGATCAGTTAGAAATTAAAGAAGTAGTAGGGACAATAGCAGGTATTGATACTGTATTTATACTGCTGAAAAGCACAGATGATGTAGATATTATAAAAAGTAGATTTAGAAAGCTAATATAGATAAGGGGGATTATCGTGATCCTTGAGATGTATATAAAGAATTTTGCATTAGCAGAAGAAATTAGAATAGATTTTGAAGAAGGATTTAACATATTAACTGGAGAAACTGGTTCTGGTAAATCTATAATAATAGACGCTCTTAATCTTTGTCTAGGTGGAAGATACGATAAATCATTTGTAAGAAAAGGAACGGATAAAGGCCTTGTAGAGGCTACTTTTAATGTTACAAATGAAAAAGTTATCAAAGAATTATTAGAATATGGAATAGATGCATCTCTAGATGATAATTTGATAATATCAAGAGAAATATACAGCGATGGAAAGAATATAAGTAGGGTAAATGGAAGAAATGTAAGAATATCTTTTTTAAAAACAATAGGATCTTTATTAGTAGATGTACATAGTCAACATCAAAACCAGGTTCTTTTTAATAAAGATAAGCACATCGAATTTTTAGATATATACGGACACCAAAAAATTGAACCTGCAAAAAAAGAATATCTAGATATATATAACGAGTATTTTGATTTGAAAAAAGAAATAAATTCATTGACTGAGAATAAAGATGATATTCAAATAGCAAGAGAAATAGATCTTTTGAAATTTCAAATAGAAGAAATTGAAGAAGCTAATTTGACTATAGGAGAATATGAAGAGCTCTTAAAAGAAAGAGAAATACATAGAAATAGCGAGAAAATATATACAAGCTTAAATAACTCATATTTAAATTTATATGAATCAAATTACAATGCATTTGATTTAGTATCTAAAGGTATTCACGATTTAAAAAGTGTTGTAGATATAGATGATAAATTAGAACAATTTCATTCTTCATTAGAAGAAATTATGTATACTCTTCAAGATATATCAAAAGATATAAGAGATTATAAAGATAATATAGATTTTGATATTAAAAGCCTTGATGACATAGAAATAAGAATAGATACAATAAATAATCTAAAACGAAAATATGGTAATTCTATAGAAGAAATTTTAGAATATAAAGACAAAATAATACAAAGGCTGGAAGATATAGAGAATAGAGATGAAAAGCTTATAGAATTGAAGCAAAAATTGGAAGAAATTGAAAAGTTATTAAATCAAAAAAGTGAAAAAATAACTTGTATAAGAAAAGAAATTGCAAATAAATTAGAATCTGACATATGTAAACAACTCCAATCTTTAAATATGAAAAATGTTGTATTTAAAGTTGATTTTAGTCATAAACAAGACTATTCTTCAACTGGAAAAGATATTATAGAATTTATGATATCTTTCAATATAGGAGAAGATTTGATGCCTATATATAAAGTTGCATCTGGTGGTGAGATGTCAAGATTTATGCTTGCATTTAAAACAATATTATCTGATATAGATAAAGTTAATACGCTTGTATTTGATGAAATAGATACAGGTATAAGTGGAATAGCAGCAGAAATAGTAGGAAAAAAATTAAAGAATATATCTCATAAAAAACAAGTTATAAGTATAACTCACTTGCCTCAGATAGCAGTAAATGCAAATTCGCATTTTAGAATAGAAAAAGTTATACAAGAAAGCAGAACTTATACAAAAATAGAGAAATTAAACCAAAAAGAACAGATAAAAGAAATAGCAAGACTGATATCTGGATCAAATATAACGGAAAAAACAATAGAACATGCGAAAGAAATTTTAGAAATAGCTAAAAATAAATAAATCTGAAACAATTAAAAAATGATGCTTATAAGCATCATTTTTTAATTGTGATTTTATCAGAATGCGAATTTTTTACAATATTATAATTATTTGTGGAGGATATAAAAACTCGATTTTAGGAAAATTAATATTAAAATGACATTAAGGAAGTGATAAATATGGCTAAAATTTCCAAGAGAAAATTTTTAATTTTAATATTAATTTTATCTGTAGTATTAACAAGTTTTACATCTTTTAATTTAATCTCACAAGCCTTTGATCAAAATAAATTAGAATTAATTCCACTTGGGAATATAGCTGGAATAAAGTTAGACACCAAAGGAGTATTAGTTATAGGAATAGATGAAAATTATTTAAAATATAAAGATCGAAATATAAAAATAGGAGATATAATAGTCAAAATAGAGGGAAAAGAAGTAAATAAAGCACAGGATATAGAAGATATTACAAATAATATAAAAAAAGATTCTATGAAGATGACCATAAAAAGAGATGGCAAGTATATATCCCAATATGTAAAATTGTATAAAAATGATAAAGATAATGCTTACAAAATAGGAGTATGGGTAAGAGATAAAATAGCTGGTATAGGAACCTTAACTTGCTATAATCCTAAAACTAAGGAATTTTATGCTCTAGGTCATGGAATAACAGATGTGGATACGGGAAGCATAATAGAAGTAAAAAATGGGGTTTTATATAAGCCTAAAAAAACAGGCGTCAAAAAAGGGATAGCTGGAGTACCAGGTGAAATAATAGGAGATTTTGACAAAGAAAATATAATGGGAGAATTCGATCATAATGATGATTTTGGTATAAGGGGTGTAATGAATAATGAATATAGATGGGATAATTTAAAACCTATAGAAATTGGTCATTATTATGAAGTTAAAAAAGGAGATGCTTATATACTATTTCCTGATGAAAATAATAGAATAAAAAAATACAAAATAAAAATAAAAAAGATATCTAACCAAAACAAGCCAAAATCTAAAAGTATGGTGGTTGAAATAGTAGATAAAGATCTGATTAACTATACAGGTGGAATAGTCCAAGGAATGAGTGGAGCGCCGATAATACAAAATGGCAAAATAATAGGAGCTATAACACATGTATTTGTCAATGACCCAAAAAAAGGGTATGCCATATTTATAGATTGGATGTTGAAATAAATTAAAATAAATTAAAGGAAATTAAATACAGATGTCGAATTAGTTAACTTGTATGAATATAATAATTTTTATTGGGGGGTAATTCTGTGAAAGAAAAAATAAAATTAATAATAGCGGATGATAATAAGGATTTTTGCCAAATATTAAAGGAATATTTGCAAAATGAAGATGATATAGAGATATTAGGGATAGCTAAGGATGGTATTGAGGCACTTGATCTAGTGTCAGAAAAACAACCTGATTTACTAATATTAGATATAATAATGCCTCATCTTGATGGTCTTGGAGTTATAGAAAAATTAAATAGTATGGATATTAAGAAAATGCCAAAAATAATAGTTTTATCTGCTGTAGGACAAGATAAAATAACTCAAAGAGCTATAAATTTAGGAGCTGATTATTATATAGTTAAGCCTTTTGATTTTAGCGTATTTATAAATAGGATAAGAGAATTGGTTGGACAGAGAAATGTATCAATACTTGATAATAATAAGCCATTAACAACATTTAAAACTGTTAAAACAGAGTTTGTAAAAAGTACAGGAAATATAGAAGCTGAAATAACAAATATAATACATGAAATAGGAGTGCCAGCTCATATCAAAGGGTATTTATATTTAAGAGAAGCTATAAACATGGTAATAGATAATGTAGAACTTTTAAGTGCTGTTACTAAGGAGTTATATCCTAATATAGCCAAGATATTCAACACTACTCCATCAAGAGTTGAAAGAGCGATAAGACATGCTATAGAAGTAGCTTGGAGCAGAGGAAAGGTTGATACTATAAATCAATTATTTGGATATACAGTTCACAATACAAAAGGAAAGCCAACAAATTCTGAATTTATCGCAATGGTTGCAGATAAATTAAGACTTGAGCATAAAGCAGCAAGATAGAGCACTTTAGACCTATAAACACCTCATGTTTATTGATTTTATCAAATCAATAAACATGAGGTGTTTTTTTATGTAAATGGGAAAGCGAAACTTATCATATCGAATTTTAGAACTTTATAACAAGTAGTCGATTAAAGGCGGTGATTGATATTGCAGAACGGATTTATTTAAAGAAAAAAGCATATCTTTCAAACTGTCTGAACTAGAGGGATTATTTGGAGCATTGACTTTTGCATCTGAAAGATAGTAAAAAAAACAACTATACAAGTAGGAGAAAAATCCTACTTTTTTCTGAAGAGGAAATTATATAATTTTTAAGTAGTAGATAACATTGCTGAAAGCATTACAGAATCAACTATTTTTAGCAACGGATCCCGTAAGACTCGTTTAACGACATGAGCTATGCGGTAGCATAAAGCGAATTTTTTTATTATATATAAATCTATTAAGTTATATAGCTTTGGGATAAAATAAAAAGAACATCTTCTGTTATTATTAAAAAGATAGCAGAAGATGTTTTTTAATTTTGGAAATTAATAGAAAAGTACCAAAAATTAATTACTTATTTAATTTAGATGTAGTTATGTGATATAATTAAATTTGTTTAAAATTAAACTTAAAAAGGGCATTTTGTAAAATGAGGAGGAAAAATATGCGATTAAAGGCTCCGATAAAAATAGATAGAAAAACCAAAAATCTAGCTAAAAGATTAAAAGGAGGAGAAATTGCTGTAATAAATCATAAAGATATAGATGAGGTGGCAGCTAACTCTTTGGTAGAAGGAAAAATAAAAGCTATAGTAAATGCAGATACTACAATAAGCGGTAGATATCCGAACAAGGGACCTCAAATACTTACTAACAAAAATATATATATATTAGATAATGTAGGAAAAGAAGTATTTGATAGGTTGAATGAAGATGATATTGTTGAAATAGTAGATAATAAATTGTATTTAAATGATGAATTAATAGGTGAAGGTGAGGTATTAGACAAAGACACAATTAAGCAGAAAATAAAGTTATGCTATGACAATTTATCTAATGAATTAGATAATTTTATAGAAAATACTATAGAATACGCTAAAAAAGAAAAAGGGTTTATACTTGGAGACTTAGAAATTCCTAAGATGAAGACTAAATTTAAAGGAAGACATGCATTAATTGTTGTAAGAGGACAAGATTATAAAGAAGATTTAAGTACTATAATTTCATATATAGAAGAGATGAAACCTGTATTAATAGGAGTTGATGGTGGAGGAGATGCACTTTTAGAATTTGGATATACGCCAGATATGATAGTTGGAGATATGGATAGTATAAGTGATGAGTGCTTGAGAAAATGCAATGAACTAGTAGTTCATGCATATCCTGATGGGAGAGCACCAGGACTTAAAAGAATAGAGAGTCTAGGACTTAAGGCCACTACATTTCCAGCACCTGGAACTAGCGAAGATATAGCCATGCTTACAGCCTATGAATACGGTGCAAAATTAATAGTTGCACTTGGAACTCATTCAAACATGATAGATTTTCTTGAAAAAGGAAGAAAAGGAATGGCGAGTACTTTTCTAGTAAGGCTTAAGATTGGTTCGAAACTAATAGACGCAAAAGGAGTTAACCTTTTATACAGAAGTAAATTAAAGCTAAAGTACATATGGGGTCTTATTCTTGCAGCTCTTTTCCCTGTTTGTATAGTAGCCTATTTATCTCCGTCTATTCAACAGATGATAAAACTTATGCAGATTAAAATTAAATTATTAATGGATTTTTAGGGAGGTTTTTTTGTGAATGTAAATATGAAGTATTTTATAGTAACATTAAGTGCCATTTTCATAAGTTTGGGAATCGGAATATTAATAGGCTTTAACTTAAATAGCAATGGAGCATTTGATGAGCAACAAACTCAAATAATAGATGATTTAGAAAATAAATTCAATCTTATAAAAGAAGAAAACAGTAAGATGGAAAACAAAATCTTAAATACAACAAAAGAAAATGAAAATCTAAATAAGTATATAGAAAATACATTTAGCTATGTGATTGATAATAAACTAGAAGGAAAAAATATAGGTATAGTTAAGACGACAGAAGATTATTTTTACCCTAATGTAGAAGAAATTATAAACAAAGCTAATGGAAGTGTTGCATTTAATATTGTTATAAAAGATAAACTAGTAAATGAATTTGAAATAGGTGAATTAAACAAAGAATTCAACTTAAATTTAAAAGATAAGAACGAATTGATAAATTATATATGTCAAATAACTTATGTAGATAAAAATATTGATTTACTAAATCAAATGAGCCAAAAAGGAATAATAGAGATAAAAGCTCTAAACCTTGAGTATAATAATTTAGATACTGTTATTCTTGAAGGTGGAAGTTTAGAAAATAACGAGAATAAGTTAAATATGGTAGATAAAAATATAATTAAATACTTTAAAGATAACAACGTAAATCTGCTTGGAACTGAAAGAAGAGATGCTCAAAATTCATATATTCCATTTTATAAAGAATCTAAGATATCTACTATAGATAATTTAGATGAAGTTATGGGTAAAATATCATTAATTATGGTTATTGAAGGAAAAACAGGGCACTTTGGAGTAAAGGATACTGCAGATGAATTTACACCTTTAGAGATTAAATAATGAGGAGTTAATTTATGAATAATAAACATATTAGTATAATAATACCTGCTTACAATGAAGAAAATAAAATAAAAGCTACAATAGAAGGCATAAAGGATATAAAGTGCATAGATGATATAATAATAGTTGATGATGGATCAACTGATAATACGTTTGAAATAGCATCTTCATATGATTGCGTAAAGTCATTAAAACTTGATAACAATATGGGAAAAGGGTTTGCTCTAAATTATGGACTTAAAATGGCTATGCAAGAGTCTGATATTATAGGATTTTTAGATGCTGATTTAGGAGAAACATCAAGAGATATAGAGAAATTAATATACCCTGTACTAAACGATGAGTGCGATGTAACTATTGCCAAATTTCCACCAGCAAAGAAAAAAGGTGGCTTTGGGTTTGTTAAAAAGCTTGCAAAAAATGGAGTTAAAATGCTAACTGGTGAAGAACTAGATTCAACTTTATCAGGGCAAAGAGTGTTTAAAAAGGAAGTTTTACAACACTTCGAAGAAATGCCATTTGGTTATGGTGTTGAAGTTGGAATGACTATTGATATATTAAAAAAAGGATATAAAATAAATGAAGTTTTAGTAAACATGACACATAATGAAACTGGAAGAGACTTAAAGGGATTTGTTCATAGAGGAAAACAGTTTTATCATATAAATATTACTTTACTAAAAAAAATACTAGGGAGGTAGTACGACTTGATTTATATAGTATTTTTAATTGGATTTTTAGGAACTCTATTAATAACTCCTTATTTTAAATCTCTTTTAATGGAAAGTAATATTGTAAGAAAAAATTATAGGCAAGATTTGATACCAGTATGTGCTGGAATAATATTTTTACCTATGCTTATAATAAACTCATCTATTTTAAGATACTTTTACAAAAGTAATGATGTATATATATCCTTATTCGGTATAATGAGTATGGCATTTATAGGAATACTTGATGACCTAATAGGAAATAGAGACGTTAGTGGGCTCAAAGGACATTTTAAAAGCTTATTAAATGGCAAACTTACAACAGGAGGCTTTAAAGCCCTGTTTGGAGGCTTTGTTGCTTTATTAATATCAGTTAGTATATCAAATAATATAATTGATATAGTTGTCAATACATTGCTTATTGCATTGTCTACAAACTTAATGAATTTGCTGGACTTAAGACCTGGTAGAGCTATAAAAGGATATTTGTTTATTTCAATAATACTTCTTTTTACTGTACCTATATACTATCACAAAGTAATGATAATGATTTTGATGTCAAATGTACTTGCGTATTTTAAAGAGGACTTAAAAGCAAATGCTATGATGGGGGATACAGGATCTAATGTGCTGGGAATATCAATAGGAATAATAATAGCTTTTAACTTTTCCTTCATAGTTAGACTTTGCGTGTTAATATTATTAATGCTTATTCATATAATTACAGAAAAGTATTCTTTAACAAAAATAATTGAGAATAATAAATTACTGAATTATATAGATATGTTAGGTAGATAAAGAGGGGTACTTATGATAAGTAAAAGAATTGGAGTAGTACAAGATATAATATCTAAAACTGAAGAAATGGAAGAACTCAAGGTTAAGATAGGTGATAATATACATAAGGCTATAAACTATCCTAAAATTAATTCTTCTGTAAATGTTAATGATGAAGTTTTATTAAATACAAGTGCTGTAGAACTTAATCTTGGAACCGGAGGATTTCACTTTGTAATAGCGAATCTAAATAATTTAGAGAGCAAAATGAGTGGAGGCGGCCACATAATGAAGCTTAGGTATACTCCGCTTCAAGTAAAAACATTCTCAGCAGAAGAGCAAGAAAGTAAATATCATGACAAAATCAAAAATTTTAAATCACTTGAAAACATGCCCGTTGTCGTAGGAACTCTTCACAGTATGCTAGTTCCATTTGCTGCATCATATAAAAGAATTGATAAACAAAAAAAATTAGTATATATAATGACTGACGGAGCAGCACTTCCTATATATTTGAGCAAAAATGTACAAAACCTAAAGAAAAATAAATTGATAGATAATACAATAACTATCGGGAACGCCTTTGGAGGCGACTATGAGTGCATAAATATATACACAGCATTAATACTTGCAAAAGAAGTTTTAAAGGCAGATGCCGTATTTGTATGTATGGGACCGGGTATAGTAGGTACATCTACTAAGTATGGATTTACAGGTATAGAACAAGCAAATATACTTGACGCTGTTAAAAAATTAAAAGGAAGACCAATAGCTATACCTAGAATAAGTTTTGCAGATAAAAGAGATAGGCACTTTGGGCTTAGTCATCACTCTGTAACTATATTAAAAGATATAGTTAATACAAGGGTTATAGTTCCAATTGGTATGCAGTGTGATAAGGATAAAGAGTATGTAATCAACCAAATAAAAGAAAATGGGATAGATAAAATACATGATGTTGTATATATAGATAATCATAAAACAAAATCGGACTTAGAATATTTTAACTTAAGGGTAAAGAGTATGGGAAGGTCTTATGACGAAGATAAGGCGTTTTTCAATTCGGCAAGCTCTGCTGCTTATTATCTATTGGAGGGATAGGTTATGATTTTTAAAGAAGAAACTATGAGTTCAGAAATGATATACAATGGAAAAATTATAAACTTAAGAGTGGATACAGTTGAACTTCCAGAGCATAAATACCAAAAAAGAGAGATTGTAGAGCATCCAGGTGCTGTAGCTATATTAGCTATAAATGATAAAAAAGAAATAATACTTGTAAGACAGTTTAGAAAGCCAGTTGAAGAGGTTTTAGTAGAAATTCCTGCTGGAAAACTTGAAGAAGGAGAAGACCCTAAAGAATGTGCTATAAGAGAATTAAAAGAAGAAACTGGATACGAGGCTAAAAATATAAAATTTTTGAATGAATTTTATACATCAGCTGGGTTCTCTAATGAAAAAATGTACTTGTACTTAGCTACTGATCTACAAGAAGGTGAGTGCTGCCCTGATGAGGATGAATATGTAGAAGTTATTAGTGTAGACATACAAAAAGCTTTGGATATGGTAACAAATAATGAAATAAAGGATTCTAAAACTATAATAGGAATACTTCTATCGAAAGATTTGATATAAAATTGTAATATACCCCTTATTTTTAACATAGAATTATGTAAAGTTAAAAACAAGGGGGTTTTAATTTGAAAAATATATTTAAATTTTCAAGCTCGAATTGTAATTATAAAATAATTATGATAATATTTATATTTTTATTTAGTCTAGGAGTTACAAGTGGAGCTTATTTAAACAAGATATACTCTATTTCAGATACTTCTATGAATGAGTTTATTTCTAGGACAACCAGTGATTACAATCAAAATTTTAATCTAATAGGAGAAGCTTTACTAAATTTAAAGAATGATTTTATATATTTAATATCAATGTATCTAGCATCTCTTTTTGTAATTACAAGCCCACTTGTATTGGTTATAGTATTTTTAAAGGGATTATCAATAGGATATACAGTAAATACATTGATACTGGTATTAAAGAGTGGTTCAATTAAAATGATATTTTTGATACTTATGAAGAATATAGTCATAATTCCTTTTACATTTCTTGTGATATTTTTTTCTTTTAATTATTTTTTTGAAGCAATACATGCTTTGAAAATATCTAATAGATTTAAAAATTATAATCATATTAAAAAATTAATGTTGAAATATAGTATTAATTTAATAGGACTATTTGCAGTAATAGTGACAATACAAGGCGTAGTAAACTTAGTATCTATATTCATAATGCAGAAAATATTTTAGTCAGAGGAGTTTAATATGGATAATATAATAGACAAGTATATAGATTACATAATAAAAGATAAGAATCTTTCTCAAAATACTATACTTTCATATAAATCGGATTTGAAAAAATATATAAGTTATTTAAAAAATAATAGTGCAGATTATATTAGTGTTAGTGAAAATGATATATTCAGCTTTTTAATACAACTTCAAAAATCTAATACATCAGTATCTACAATATCTAGAATAGTATCGTCAATAAAATCATTTCACGAATTTTTATTTAATACTAGGATATCAGATAATAATCCTGCTAGAAAAATTAGAAAACCAAAGGTAGAAAGACCGAAGATGGATATACTAACACAAGAAGAGGTAGAACTTTTACTTAACGCACCTAACTTAGAAAATACAAAAGGGATAAGAGATAAGGCTATTTTGGAACTGTTTTATGCAACTGGAATTAAGGTTTCTGAACTGATTCAGCTTAATGTAGATGATGTTAACTTAAACATGGATTATATAAACTGTGTGAATAAAAAAAATACTAGAACGATACCTATTAGTGATACATCTAAAAAATATACGCAAAAGTATTTAGATGATTCTAGAATAAAAATGGTAAAAAATGAAGATGAAAAAGCTTTATTTGTAAACTCAAAAGGACAAAGATTTACAAGACAAGGCCTTTGGAAGATAATTAAGAAGTATACTCAAAATATAAACTTGGATAAAAATGTAACTCCAACTATGTTGAGACATTCTTTTGCCATACATTTACTCAAAAAAGGAGCAAATCTAAGTGTAGTTGGAAAAATATTGGGTAATAATAATTTAACAAGTCTTCAAATATATTTAAATCATATAGATAATAATATACGAAAAGAGTTAAAAGAAAATCATCCAAGATTATAAATGATAAAATATAATTTAAAGTTATAATTGAAATCACGTTGAATCAATGTTAAAATCTAAATATAAATTAAATATAACAATATTAATTTATCCTGAAAAGAGGAGTTGATAATAATGAGTAAAAGAGTAGTGTTGATTGTAATGGATAGTGTTGGTATAGGACAGCTTCCGGATGCTCAAAAGTTTGGAGATGAAGGGGTTAACACATTAGGAAACATAATAAAGGCATATGATAATATAGCAATACCTAATCTAACTAAACTAGGTATAGGTAATATCGATGGCTTTGAACAAGTTGAAGAAATTGAATCTCCAATAGGATCATTTGGTAAATGTGCTGAGGTATCTCAAGGAAAGGATACTACAACAGGTCACTGGGAAATGGTAGGGCTTAGAGTTGATAAGCCATTTAAGACTTTTCCAGATGGATTTCCTAAAGATGTAATAGAAGAATTTGAAAGTAAAATAGGAAGAAAAGTTATAGGTAATAAGCCAGCATCGGGAACTGCAATCCTTGATGAACTTGGAGAACAACATATGAAAACAGGAGATGTAATCGTTTACACATCTGCAGACAGTGTATTCCAAATTGCAGCTCATGAAGAAATTGTATCTCTTGATGAATTATACAAGATGTGTCAAATAGCAAGAGAGATGATGATGGGAGACAATGCTCTTGCGAGAATAATAGCTAGACCATTTGTTGGAGAACCAGGAAACTTCACAAGAACTTCTAATAGAAGAGATTTTTCACTAGATCCATATGAAGATACAATACTTGATAACATAAAGATGGCAGGTCAAGATGTAATAGCAGTTGGAAAAATAGAAGATATATTTAATGGAAAAGGTATTACTGAAGCCGTTCATACAAAGAGCAATATGGATGGTGTTGATCAAACTATAGAATATATGAAAAAAGACAATAAAGGTCTTATATTTACTAATTTAGTAGATTTTGACTCAAAATACGGACATAGAAGGAATGTTGAGGGATATAAAAATGCTATAGAGGAATTAGATTTAAGAATTCCAGAAATTATAGAGAACCTTAAAGATGAAGATATATTGATATTAACTGCCGATCATGGTAACGATCCCACATATAAGGGAACCGATCACACACGTGAATATATCCCGGTTTTATTATACGGAAAGAATGTAAAAAATGGAGCAAATATAGGTATTAGAACGACATTTTCAGATATAGGAGCTACGGTTGCAGATATATTAGGAGCTGAGATGCCGAGTAATGGCGAAAGCTTTAAAACTTTAATTTTAAAATAAATAGGAGGAATAATGATGAAAGATTTAATTACTAGAATAAAAGAAAGTGCAGAATTTATAAAATCAAAGACTAGTGTTGAACCTAAGATAGGATTAATCTTAGGTTCAGGACTTGGAGTATTAGCAGATGAAATAGAAGATGCTGTTAAGATAAAGTATGAAGAGATACCTAATTTCCCAGTTTCAACAGTAGAAGGTCATGCAGGACAGCTTGTAATAGGTAAATTACAAGGGAAAGATGTTGTAGCAATGCAAGGAAGATTCCATTTTTATGAAGGATATACTATGGAAGCTGCTACATTCCCAGTAAGGGTTATGAAGGCTTTAGGAGTAGAAACAATTGTTGTAACAAATGCTGCAGGTGGAGCTAACAAAACTTATGTACCAGGAGATTTAATGATAATAAATGATCATATAAATCTTGGTGGAAATAATCCTCTTATGGGACCTAATAACAAGGATTTAGGAGTCAGATTCCCAGATATGTCAACAGCTTATACTCCAGAACTTGTATCTCTTGCTAAAGATGCAGCTAAAGAATTAAATATGGATGTTAAAGAGGGAGTTTATACATACTTTACTGGACCAACTTATGAAACTCCAGCAGAAATAAGAATGGTTCAAGCTATAGGTGGAGATGCAGTTGGAATGTCTACAGTTCCAGAAGTTATAGTTGCTAGACATTCAAGCCTTAAGGTATTAGGTATATCTTGCATAACTAATATGGCAGCTGGAATACTAGATCAACCTTTAGATCATGATGAAGTTATAGAGACTACTCAAAGAGTTAAAACACAATTCATATCTTTAGTAAAAAATATATTACACAAAATGTAGTCGCATATAATATAAGTATTAAGATTATATTATTACTGAAATTTTAAATGAAGCTAGATCGAGATTTATCAGATTATAGCATTACTAAAAGGAATAGTGAGAGAGGTGTAATAGATATGAGAATATATGATATTATAAAGAAAAAAAGAGATGGACTTGAGTTATCAAAAGAAGAAATAAACTTCTTTGTAGATGGATATGCAAAATCAGAAATACCTGACTATCAAGCCGCTGCTCTTATAATGGCTATATTTTTACAAAAGATGACTAAACAAGAAACTGTTTATTTAACAGATGCAATGATGAGATCTGGTGATGTTATAGATTTATCAAAAATAGATGGAATAAAAGTCGACAAACACAGTACCGGCGGAGTTGGAGATAAAACTACTATAACTTTAGCACCTCTTGTAGCATCTTGTGGAGCACCTGTTGCAAAAATGTCTGGAAGAGGTCTTGGACATACAGGAGGAACTCTTGATAAACTTGAGTCTATACCTGGGCTTTCTATAGAAATGAATCAAGATAAATTTACAGATAATGTGAATTCTCACAAAATAGCTGTGTGTGGTCAAACTGCAAAAATAGTTCCTGCAGATAAAAAACTGTATGCGCTAAGAGATGTTACTGCTACTGTAGATAATATATCATTAATAGCTAGTAGCATAATGAGTAAGAAATTAGCTTCTGGATCTGATGCTATAGTTCTTGATGTTAAAACTGGTAGTGGTGCTTTTATGAAAGAGTTAGATGATTCATTTGATTTAGCTAAGGAAATGGTTGATATTGGAAATGGAATGGGCAGAGAGACTATAGGTGTTATTACAGATATGGATCAGCCGTTAGGTTTTGCAGTTGGTAATGCGCTTGAAGTAATAGAAGCTATTGAAACATTAAAAGGAAATGGACCACAAGATTTTACAGAACTTTGTCTTAACTTAGGTTCATATATGTTGATGCTATCTAAGGTTGCAAATACATATGAAGAAGGAAGAAAAATGCTAAAAGACTCTATATCTTCTGGAAAAGCTTTGGATAAATTAAGAGAATTTATAGAAATTCAAGGTGGAAATAAGGATGTAGTTGACAATTATGGCTTATTACCAGGAGCTACTAATAAGATAGAAGTTAAATCTACTAAAAAAGGTTATGTAAGCAAGATTGAAGCAGAAACAGTTGGTCTTAGTGCTATGATGCTTGGAGCAGGTAGAGAGACAAAAGAAGATGAATTAGATCTTGGAACTGGAATATTACTTGAGAAAAAAGTTGGTGATATGGTAGAAGAAGGAGAAACTTTGGCTTTTATGTATGTTAATGATATGAAAAAATTTGAAGCAGCTAAAGAAAGACTTTTATCAGCTTATACTATGTCAGACGAAAAGCCTGTTCAAAGAAAGCTTATTCGTGGAGTCGTTACTAAAGATGGAGTAGAAAGATTCTAATCGGAAGTAAAAAAATGTAAAAATATATTGAAAATATAGTTAATATATGCTAAAATTATAAAGAATAAAAGAGAAGAATCATGAAGGTTCTTTAACTTAAATAAAGTATTTAAAAATTAAGTCATGAAGGCAGCCTAAATAGGGCTGTCTTTATTTAAATTAGTCATGAAGTCTTAAATTAATCTATGAATAGATTGATATTATACTTCATGATTTTTTTTGAAAAAAATAGGTTAAAGGGGGATATTATTATGCATATGGCTGATGCCTTGATTTCACCTGCTGTAGGTGTAGGTATGTGGGGAGTGACACTAGCAGCTGCTACTTATTCAATTAAAAGGGTTCAAGATGAAATTGACGAAAAAAAGATACCTTTAATGGGGGTTATGGGAGCTTTTGTATTTGCATCACAAATGATAAATTTCACAATTCCAGGAACTGGATCTAGTGGACATTTAGGAGGAGGAATGCTTCTTGCCATACTACTTGGACCATATGCAGGTTTTTTGACTATGGCATCTATATTAATAATACAAGCTTTATTTTTCGCAGATGGAGGATTGCTAGCATTAGGATGTAATATATTTAATATGGGATTTTATACATGTTTTATTGGGTATCCTTTTATATATAAGCGTATTGTAAATAAGGGATATTCAAATAAAAATATATTTATAGCATCTATGATATCTAGTGTGATAGGCCTTCAACTTGGTGCATTTAGTGTTGTTATTGAAACTTTACTCTCAGGTAAGACTGACCTACCGTTTAAGACATTTGTATTATTAATGCAGCCAATACATCTTGGTATAGGAATAGTAGAAGGTCTTGTAACTGCTATGGTAGTTGGATTTGTTTATAAAGAACGTCCTGAAATTATAAAAAATGTGGTTTTAAGCAAGCGATTAGGGAACATTTCTATTAAAAATGTACTCTCTAGAATGATTATTGTGGCTGTATTAATAGGTGGAATTTTATCTTGGTTCGCTTCTTCAAATCCAGATGGACTTGAATGGTCTATGATGAAAACATCTGGTAAAGAAGAATTAGAGGCTACTAATAAAATTCATAAAACGCTTGAGAATATTCAAGAAAAAAGTGCATTTTTACCTGATTACTCTTTCAAGTTAAGTGAAGATGAATCAATGCAAGAATCTTGGCCTGCTGTAAGTAGTGGAACGACTGTTTCTGGATTAGTTGGAGGCTGCATGACTTTAATTTTATCTACAGCAACTGGATTTGTTATATACAAGTTTAAGAAAAGAAAAAAAGAAAGTGCAGCTTAAATTATGAAAAATATGATAGGTTCATTGTATAATATTAAGTTACTTGATGAGCTATCAGAGAAAAAGAGTACTATACATAATATACATCCTCTCGCTAAATTAATTACTACTATCGTATTCATATTAATTACTGTATCTTACGATAAGTACGATATAAGTAGATTAATGCCTTTATTTTCATACCCTATACTTGTAATTATTATAGCAGAGATTCCTATAAAACCAATTCTTAAAAGAGTATTTATAACATTACCATTTGTAATAGGAGTAGGTATTTTTAATCCTATATTCGATTCAAGATATATGATAGTACTAAAGTGGATTCAAATATCAGGGGGATGGATTTCTTTTATATCTATACTCATCAAATGCATATTGACAGTTTCATCAGTATTTATACTTATAGCTACAACTGGAATTAACGGTATAGCATTAGCTCTTAGGATAATGAAGGTTCCTAAAATATTCGTAATGCAGATTACCTTAACATATAGATATATAACATTGTTGATTGAGGAGGTCTACACTATAGTTTCAGCATATTCAATTAGATCTTTATATGAAACGGGGATTAATTTTAAAGTATGGGGACCGCTTATGGGAAACTTACTTATTAGGACTATAGATAAATCACAACGTATATATCAAGCTATGTGCTGTAGAGGATTTTTAGGAGAGTATAATATAGGAAAAGAAAATATTATAAAAACTAAAGATGCTGTTTATATATGTTTATGGATTAACTATTTTATATTAGTACGATATTTAAATATTACAAATATAGTTGGATTAATGATAACAGGAGGACTGATATGAGTGATCATATTATAAAAGTAAATAAATTAAATTACATATATCCTGATGGAAATAAAGCTTTAAAAGAAATAACATTTAATATAAGAAAAGGAGAGTCTGTTGGAATTATAGGATCAAATGGTTCCGGCAAATCAACATTATTGATGAATTTGGTCGGTGTTACATTTCCCAATAGTGGTGAAATTAGTATTGATGATATTTCTGTACATAAGAATACATTAAAAGATATAAGAAGAAAGGTCGGTATGGTTTTTCAAAATTCAGATGAGCAGTTGTTTATGACTACTGTTTACGATGACGTAGCTTTTGGACCTCGTAATTATAAGCTATCTGAGGATGAAGTTGAATTTAGAGTTAAAACGTCTCTTGAAAAAGTAGGAATATCTCACTTGATAAATAAAGCTCCATATAGACTTTCAGGAGGTGAAAAACGTTCAGTCGCAATTGCAACAGTTTTAGCTATGAACCCAGATGTTTTACTGATGGATGAACCTACAACTGCACTTGATCCAAGATCTAGAAGAAGATTTATAAATCTTTTGAAAGATTTTTCACATACTAAAATAATTACTAGTCATGATCTTGATATGATTTTAGAAATATGTAATAGAGTTATTGTATTGAATGAAGGCTGCATTGTAGCAGATAGATCTACTTTAAGTATTTTTAAAGATGATAAATTAATGCAAATGTGCGGCCTTGAAAAACCATTGAGTATGCAAAATTGTTATGTATGCGGATCTGGGAAAAAAGTTATATAGATGAGATAGAGAAAAGAGTAGGTTTAACCTACTCTTTTTTTTGAATCAATAAGTTGCATATTGTAAAAAAGAGTCTAAAATTATATAATAATATAGATGTATAAAAAAGTTCTTCTTTAAAACATCTTAAATGTAAAATTTTAAAGTTTATATTGTTTACCATTTGATACATAATAACATAAATATGTTAAATTTAATAAAAAAGAGGTAATAATATGAAAAAAGTATTTATTATGTGTATTTTTACTGTACTTATTATAGCATCGGGGTTAGTCTATTTTAATATACAAACAGGTCCGTATGATTCTAGTAGCGAAAAGCAAGTTCTAGTAGATATAAAAAAAGGATCTTCGCTTGATAGTGTTAGTGAAATACTTTTTGAAAAAAAACTTATCAAGAATAAATTATTTTTCAAAATAACTGCTAAGGTAAATAATATGGATACCGGAATAAAGGCTGGACTTTATAAGATTAATCAATCGTATTCAAATAAAGAAATATTGGATATACTAAATTCAGGTAAGGTATATAAAGATTTAGTTAAGATTACTATTCCAGAAGGTTTTGAAGCGCATCAAATTGCAGATAGGATCTCAGACTCGGGACTTGTTGATAAGGGCAAGTTTATGGATCTAGTAAATAATCCTTCTATTTTTAGTGAAAATTATACATTTTTAAATGAAGAAGATATACTATCCCTTGAAGGATATTTATTTCCAGATACGTATTTCTTTGATAAGAACTATTCTGAAGAAGACATTATAAATGTAATGCTGAAAAGATTTGATCAAATATATACTGATGAATATAAAAAAGCTCAAAATGAAAAAAATCTTACACTTAATCAAGTGATAACTCTTGCATCTATTGTAGAAAGAGAAGCTAGGTTAGATAAGGAAAGAAGTATAATAGCAGGTGTATTTTATAATAGAATTAATATAAATATGCCTCTTCAATCTTGTGCGACGGTTCAATATATATTGGGAGAGAGAAAAAGTAATTTAAGCTTTAATGATATAAAAATAGACTCTCCGTATAACACATATAAAAATTCAGGGTTACCTCCTGGACCAATAGCATCACCAGGTAAGAAATCAATAGAAGCTGCACTCTATCCAGAAAATGTAGATTATTTGTATTTTGTAGCAAAGAAAGATGGAAGTCATAGCTTTTCAAAGACATATAATGAACATCTAAAAAGAAAAGCAGAAAATGAAAGTGAATAGGTGGGAATCCACCTATTTATTTGTGTCATAGAAAGGATGATACTTTTGAGCAATATAGTAGATGAATTTGTAGAAGAATATATAAGAAATACATTAAAAGAAAGCGAAGCTTTTTTAAAGGAATTAGAGGATTATGCAAGTGAAAACTTAGTTCCTATAGTTCATAAAGAAGTTGCAGAACTTTTAAAAGTAACCTTAAAGATGAATAAGCCTAAGAGAATACTAGAGGTTGGATGTGCAATTGGCTATTCTTCTATGTTGTTTGCGAATACTTTAAATAAAGATTGCGAAATAATAACAGTAGAGAGAAATGAAAAAATGATAGAAAAAGCATCAGAAAACATTAAAAAATATGGATTTAAAGAGAATATAACAATACTCGAGGGAGATGCTGAGGAAAAGTTAAAAGAAGTAGATGGACAGTTTGATATGATTTTTCTTGATGCAGCTAAAGGTCAATATAAATTATTTTATGATTTAGTTATAGATAAATTAAAGCCTGGAGGAGTATTAATATCTGACAATATACTTTATAAGGGGATGGTTGCTAGTGATAAGTATGTTATCAGAAGAAAAAAAACAATAGTTAAGAGAATGAGAAGCTATCTAGACTATATAAGCAATTGTGATTATTTAGATACTAGCCTAATACCAATTGGAGATGGCGTGGCTTTAAGTTATAAAAAATATTAAAGAGGTGTTAATATGCAAAAGGTAGAATTACTAGCTCCAGCTGGAGATTTAGAAAAGTTAAAGATGGCCATTGAATATGGTGCAGATGCTGTATATGTTGGAGGAGAGTTTTTTGGACTAAGAGCAGGTGCTAAGAATTTCACTTATGAACAAATGCAAGAAGGTGTGAAGTTCGTTCATGATAGAGATAAGAAGTTATATGTAACGGTCAATGTTATACCTCATAATGAAGACTTCAAAGGATTAAGTGAGTACTTAAAGCAACTTGAAGAAATAGGAGTAGATGCTGTAATAGTATCAGATCCAGGTGTACTATCTGTTGTTAAAACTGTCATACCTGATATGGAGGTACATTTAAGTACTCAAGCTAACAATACTAACTATATGAGTGCTAAGTTCTGGTATAACCAAGGGGTTAACAGAGTAGTAACAGCCAGAGAACTTTCATTTGAAGAAATAAAAGAAATTAGAGATAACATACCTGAGGATATGGAGATAGAAGCGTTTGTACATGGTGCTATGTGTATATCATATTCAGGAAGATGTCTTATAAGTAATTATATGACTGGAAGAGATGCAAATAGAGGCGCTTGTGCTCATCCTTGTAGATGGGAGTATTCATTAGTTGAAGAAAAGCGACCTGGAGAGTATTTCCCAGTATATGAAGATGAAAGAGGTACATTCTTCTTTAATTCAAAAGATCTATGTATGATAGAGTATATACCTCAAATAATAGAATCTGGAATTAAAAGTCTTAAAATAGAAGGTAGAATGAAGACTTCTTATTATGTAGCATCTGTTATTAGAGCATATAGAATGGCTATAGATGAATATTATAAGAATTCTAAAAATTGGAAATTCAATCCTATGTGGCTTGATGAAATTAAAAAAGCTAGTCATAGAGATTTTACAACTGGTTTTTATTTTGATAAGCCAAAATCGGATGAGCAACATTATGGATCTAGTTCGTACATAAGAGATTATGATTTTATAGGACTTGTTAAATCTTTCGATGAAGAAGAAGGCATAGCAACAGTAGAACAAAGAAACAGAATGTTTGTAGGAGATGAAATAGAAATAATAGGTCCACACAAAGAGACTATTTACACTAAGATAGATAAAATGTGGAATGAAAAAGGGGAAGAAATAGAAGTAGCGCCTCACCCTAGACAGTTAATTAAAATCAAGTTTGATGCTTGTGTTAAAGAAAATTATATATTGAGAAAGGTGATAGACAATGAAAAATAGACCCCTGATAATAGGAATAACTGGTGGAACCGGTTCGGGAAAGAGTACAGTAAGTAAGGCTATAATAGAGAGTATACCGGAGGAAAATTTATCTATTATAGAGCAAGATGCTTACTATAAAGACCAAAGTCATCTTGAATTTGAAGAAAGATTGAAGACGAATTATGACCATCCATTTGCCTTTGATAATGAACTTTTAATAGGTCATTTAAATGATCTTTTAGATGTCAAGAGCATTAAAAAGCCAGTTTATGACTTTGAAAAACACACTAGAGATTTAGATAAATACACAGAAATTTTTTCAAAAGATATAATAGTTGTTGAAGGTATAATGATATTAGAAGATGAAAATCTAAGAAATATGTTGGATATAAAAATATTTGTAGATACAGATAATGATATTAGAATACTTAGAAGAATACAAAGAGATATAGAAGAAAGAGGAAGAACAGTTGATTCAGTAATAGATCAATATCTTTCTACCGTAAGACCAGCTCATATGCAGTTTATAGAGCCTTATAAGAAGTATGCAGATATTATAATGCCAGAAGGTGGCTACAACAGCGTTGCTATAGATATAGTTGTTGCTAAGATAAAATCTATAATAGAATCAAAAGTTAAAAAAGATGATTAAATAAAGTATTAACCCCTTGATAATTGGAAAAAATAATCCTTATCAGGGGGTGTTTTTTTGAGAAAAAAAAGTAATACAAAACAAAATAAAAGACTTTCGATAGTTTTATTTACTTTTTCATTTATATTCATATCGCTATTTGCAAGACTTATATACATACAAGGTTATAAAGGCAAAGAGTATTATGAAAGAGCTATAAGGCAAAGTGAAATTAAAATAGATCTGACTAGCAACAGAGGAACGGTATACGATAGAAATAATGTAGCACTTACAGATAATGAAAAGGAAGATATAGTTGTTATATTAAAGAGAAATTTTAATTTGGATAAAGAAAAAATAGATATACTAAAAAAAGTTACAAAGCTCTCTGAAAAGGAAATATATAATAAATTTGAGAGTAAAAGTGATTTAATAGAGCTTAAGATAAAGTATTTAAATGATGAATTGAGAAAAGAAATAGAAAATAAGAGTGCAATTTTAATAGTTAATAAAACATATAGGTATAGAAGTGAAAACATATTAACGCATGTTTTGGGATATATAAATAAGTATGAAAACAAAGGTGTAAGTGGAGTAGAAAAAGCTAAAAATAATTTGTTAAAAGACCAAAATAAAGAGTATGTAGAGGCTTTTGTAGATGCGAGGAAGAATGTAGTTCCTGGAAGTTTTAAAAAATATAAAAGTAAGGATATAAACCATAAAAACGTAAAATTAACTATAGATTATGATATACAAAGTATAGTTGAAAAAGCATTAGATAAAAAGCATAAAAATGGAGCAGTTGTAGTATCTGATGTTAATACAGGAGAGATACTGGCCATGGCATCAAGGCCGAATTTTAACCCAAATAAGGTAGAAGACTATATAGATAGCGAAAACCAAGAATTATTAAATAAAGCCATTCAATGTAAATACCCACCTGGATCTATATTTAAAATAATAGTAACACTTGCAGCGTTTGAAGAAGGTGTAGTAGATGAAGAAGAAAAATTCGAATGCAATGGATATATAGAATTTGATGGAATAAAGATAAAGTGTTGGGAAAGAGATGGACATGGAGAAGAAACATTTAAGGAAGCTTTCTATAATTCATGTAATCCTGTATTTGTTGAAGTAGGAAAGAGATTGGGAAGCAAAAAAATATTAGAAACTGCAAAAAGAATGGGATTATCAGATAAAGTAGATATAGGATTAGAAGAAGAAAAAGAGACTTCACTTCCAAAAGGAGATACAGTAAAAGGGAACGCTATAGGCAATATATCAATAGGACAAGGTGATATAGAAGTAACTCCTCTTCAAGTTAATCAGATGACTCAGATAATAGCTAATAATGGGGCATATAAAAAATTATATTTATTCGATTCTATACTAGATCAAAATATGAATGAGATCGAAAATCATAAAATAGAAAAAGACAAGGTAGTAATGTCTCCCTTTATAATAAATAGAACAAAGAAATTAATGGAAGGTGTTGTTGAAGCAGGTACTGCTAAAAATATAAAAGGGATACAAGGAAACAGTGCAGGAAAAACTGGTTCAGCAGAATATTACGTCAATGGCCAAAAATTTGTACATGGGTGGTTTACTGGGTATTATCCAGCAAAAGTGCCTAAATATGCAGTAACAGTATTTGTATATGATGGGAAATCAGGAGGAGGAGCTGCAGCACCAGTGTTTAAAGACATAATTGAAAATATAAATAATATTAAACAAGTACAGGCACAATAATATAAAGGCTTTCATATAATGTAAAGTGACTTATTATATATGGGGGGTGAATATATTGACAGCTACAAAATCGTTTCCAAATCCACTAACCCCTAAAGAGGAACTAGAATATTTAAAAAAGTTTAAACAAGGAGACCTAAGTGTCAAATCTATTCTAGTAGAAAGAAATCTAAGGCTAGTAGCTCATATTGTGAAAAAATATACTAATTATCAAGAAGATATAGAGGATTTAATATCTATTGGAACTATCGGACTTATAAAGGCAATAGAGACATTCAATATTGAAAAAGGCACAAGGCTTGCAACTTATGCAGCAAGGTGTATAGAAAATGAGATACTTATGAGCATAAGAGCGGGAAAAAAAAGTAAAGGAGAAGTATCTCTTCAAGATCCTATCGGTGTAGATAAAGAAGGGAATGAAATATCTTAAACCTTATATCAACTTCAAATTAAGGAGGTTTTATAGTGAAAAATATAGCTGTTGAAAGAACTATGTCATTTGTAAAAAATGACTTGAAAAGAGAAGGGTATCAAATAGATATAATAGATACTAATGAAAAAAACAATCCAAATTATTTAAACAATTTTGATGCATTATTAGTATCAGGGTCAAAATCAAACTTTATAGGAATTGAGATATCATCTACTAAAGTACCAGTGATAAAAGCTACAGGAAAGAGTATTGAAGATATAAAAGTTGAATTAAATAAAATATTTCATTAGAGGTTAAAAGAGTAGCTAATTAACTACTCTTTTGGTAATTTAGGATAAATTATTAACGTGAATTCATCGTTTCTTTTATGTTTTTCTTTTTTATATACAACACTATTTAGTACTGACTTTAATAATCTATTTTTTAATGCATTGCTATCTGTATTCTCATATACATCTAAAAGATGTGTGAATCTTGGGATACAACCCACATCGAATTTTTTAGAAATATCTACTAACTTACTATTAGTTTCATCTATAGAACTTTGTACATTTTTTATTTTTGTAGTTATTGAATTTAATCTAGACATATATGTAGATTCATCATATATATTTCGCTCTAGCAAATCATGTAAATTGTTATTTTGAATATTTAAATTACCTAACTCTTTTTTTAAGCTATGAAGTACATTCTTATATAATAACTTATCTTTATTTTTATCATCATTAGAATACATATTCAGATTAAATTCGTACTTTTTTAACCAATATCTTAAAGATAATATTAGTTTATTTTCTATATATATTAGCTTACTGCTCTTATTTGAACAATTTTTAGGACACATAATTTGAGAATCTCTATTTTTATATGGTCGAAGAACCATAGATGAATTGCAGTAAAAGCATTTAACAACTCCTGCTAGAGGATTTGAAATTTTAGTTCTTGAATTAAAGGGAGTATGAGAACGACTTGATAAAATCTTTTGAGCTTTTTCATAAGTTTTTGAAGAAATAATAGCTTTGTGTTTTCCCTGAACATCTATCCATTCTTTTTTAGGTCTCATTTTTGTTTCTTTATTTTTGCCTATTTCATTTGATTTTTTATTGACAGTTTTTCTCCACTGTATTCTTCCTGTATAGACATTGTTTTTTATTATTGAAAGAACTGATGCTGATGACCAATTTGAACCTGTATAGCTTTTGTAGTTCATAGCATTTAGCTTATCGGCTATCTTTTTAGATCCTAAATAATGATTCGTATATAAATCAAATATAATATTTACAACTACTGATTGTTCTGGGTGAGGAGTTAATGTTCTGTAATTGTCCTTATAACAAATTTCATATCCATATGGAGGAAGAGTTCCTAAATAATTTCCATCTTCAACACTTCTTATTCTACCATTTTGAAGACGTCTATTTATTATTTTAAGCTCTTTTCTAGCCATAAAGGCTTCAAATTCTGAATACTCTTCATCAAATTCATCTTCTAAATTGTATACTTTTCTAGGGGTTACTATCTTGGTATTAGAATTTTTGAATGTCTCAAGAATAAGACCTTGTTCTTTCATATTTCCTCTTCCAAGCCTATCTATATCCATACATAAAACACAATCATATAAATTGTTCTCAACATCTTTTAAAAGCTCTAGCATTTGAGGTCTGTGCATCAAGCTTTCTCCAGAGACAATTTCTTCTCTGATTTTTAATATATTTAAATTATTTTCTTGTGCATATTTAAGCAAAGCTTTCTTATGCTTTAGCAGTGTTTCTTTATCACCTTTTTTTTCAGCTTCTTCATCTGCTCTTGACTTTCTAAGATAAATACAAGTGTTGTTCATGAACATCGTCCTTTCTAAGATATGTATATATCAAAATTATATTTACGAAAATCAAAATATATGTATAGCTGAAAATAACGTTTGCTAAAAATATTAAAAGGGTATAATATATAAATAACAGCATACCACAAAATTTTTCAAAAAAGTGGTATGTTAAACAACCATTTAAAAGTGGTTAAAATATTTTAAATGGAGAGTGAAGCACCATGACTAATATTTTGAACATAATAAAGGATACTACTATGACTTATGAACAGAAGGTTATGAGTCTTGCTAGAGCTGCGGAAGAAACTTTAAATGTTCTAAACATAAGTGAAATGGCACAAAAGTACAGAGAAGAAGGAATAATATGCGATCTTAATGAGGGAAATACTCCGTACAGGCCTAGATATGTAGTTCCAGATTATGAAAAATTTATTACAAATGGAAGTGAATTTTTAGGTATAAAGCCTCCTAAGGATATCTGGGAAGCTACAAATAATTTATTAATCTTATATAAACACGTTCCATCCATAACATCTTTTCCTGTTTATATAGGAAATATAGACACACTACTTGATAGATTTATAGAGGATGAGAATGAGGCTTATAAGGCTATAAAACTATTTTTAACTCATATTGATAGAACTATTACAGATTCATTCTGTCATGCAAATATAGGTCCTAAAGATACTAAAGCAGGAAGACTTATACTAAAGGCTGAAAGAGAGCTTGAAAATGCAATACCTAACATTTCTATTAAGTATTCTGATGAAACGTCAGATGAATTTGCAATTGAAGCTATAAAAACAGCTCTTGTAACTGCTAAACCTAGCTTTGCAAATCATAAGATGTTTTCAGATGACCTTGGCGAAAATTATGCAATAGTAAGCTGTTACAATGGTCTTAATACAGCTGGTGGAAGTCATACATTAGTTAGGTTAAATCTTGCAGGACTTAGTGAAATAGCAAATGATGAGAACGATTTTATAGAAAATAAACTTCCTGAGGCAGTAAAAATAATGGCTGAATACATGGATCAGAGAGTGAAATTTTTAGTAGAAGAAAGTGGTTTCTTTGAATCAAGTTTCTTGGTTAGAGAAAACCTAATAGAAAAAAATAATTTCACAGCTATGTTTGGTATGTTTGGTCTTGCAGAGAGTGTAAATCACTTTATAAATTCAGATGTTAAAGAAGATAGATTTGGACACAGCCAAAGAGCGAATAAATTAGGAATTAGAATAATTCAAAAACTAGAAGAAGAAGTAAATAAACATGAAGCTATTTATTGTGAAGCTTCAAATAATAGATATGTCCTTCATGCACAAGTTGGAATAGATACAGACGAAGGAATAAGTCCGGGATGTAGAATTCCTATAGGAGAAGAACCAGAGATACATCAACATTTAATTCAATCAGCAAAATTCCATAAATACTTCCCATCTGGAATAGGTGATATATTCAACTTTGATTCTATGGCTAAGAAAAATCCAGAGTATATACTAGACATAATCAAAGGTGCATTTAAAGAAGAAATGAGATATTTCTCGCTATATTCTACTGATTGTGATGTTATAAGAATCACTGGGTATCTAGTTAAAAGATCAGAAATAGAAAAACTTCAAAAAGGGGAGCAAGTATTACAAGATACTGTAGCTTTTGGAATGGGAGCTGTAAATAACAACAACGTATTAGAAAGAAAGATAAGAAAAGATGTGTAAGGGCTTAGTAAATAGAATACTCCCATTTAGCTCTGTAGATGGACCTGGAAATAGAAGTGTTGTATTTATGCAAGGATGTAATTTTAACTGCTTGTATTGCCATAATCCAGAGACTATAAATATATGTAATAGCTGTGGGGTATGTGTTAAGTCTTGTAAATACGAAAGCTTAAATAATAAAGAAAAAGAAATTGTTTGGGATATCAAAACCTGCAAACATTGTGATATGTGTTTAAAGTCATGTCCTAACGATTCAAATCCAAAAAGCATTTACATGAGTGTTGATGAAGTTTATGAACAAATATATAAGGTTAAATCCTTTATATCTGGGATAACAGTTTCAGGAGGAGAATGCACGCTCCAACATGAGTTTTTAACAAAGCTATTTGATAAGGTTAAAAAACTTGGACTAACATGTTATGTGGACACTAATGGATCTATACCTTTAAAGGACAAAAAAGATTTTGTAAATATAATGGATATGGGTATGATAGACTTGAAATCATACGATGAAGATGAGCATAAAATGCTTACAGGAATGTCAAATAAAAATGTAATTGATAACATAAAATATCTAGCAAGTATAGATAAATTATATGAGGTGAGAACTGTTATAGTTCCTGATGTTTTAAACAATCATTACAATGTAGACCAAATAAGCAAACTTATAGCATCTTTAAATCCAAATATAAGATACAAAATAATAAGATACAGAAATCACGGTGTTAGAAAAAATATTATAAATAGTTATACACCAAGTGATGAGATGATGAATGAATTGTATGAAATAGCATCTAATAATGGATGTAAGGATATAATTTTAGTTTAAAAAGTATGGTAGATTATCTACCATACTTTTTTTTATATTTTATTTCAGCAAAAATAAATATAAATATAGGTAAAATGACTTGAAATGGGAAAAAATAGTACGGCCATACTTTAGAATTGAATTCCATATAATCCATTACACTATCATATTGTAAATAAGTTAGATTTAGTATTAATAATGTTATAGGAGTTATAGTAAAACGATAATCGTTACATTCAAATACTTTAGTAATACCCTTACATACACATAACAATAATATACTTACTTTAATAAATCCACCCAATACAAATGCTAAAGATATTAGTATTTCTAGGTTTTGCAAAAGGATACCAATACCTATTCTTGTGGCTAAATTATAAGTAGGATAATATTTATTTGCTGCAATATCTCCTCCTAAAGCTAAAATGTTAGTCAGTGTTAATAATAGCATATATAGTCCTGCTACTAATAATGATGTAAAATAAACTTTAGAAGAAGATTTTTTGTTTCTAAATCCGTTAAAAGCCATAGTAAATGCTATCATTTGACCAAATGGCTGAGAAAATAGAGCGAAAGTAGCTTCAAATAATGGGCTAGTACCTTCATATAACATGGGTTTAAGATTATTTATATTCATTTTAGGAATTGATAAAAGGGAAACAATTATCAAAGAAACAATAGGTATCAGTAAAAAAAACTTCGACCATCTGCCTAAAAGTTCAACTCCTTCTCTTATTCCCCAACTACATAAAATTCCTAAAAATATTATAGATACGATTGGGGGAGTTTTAATCAAATTAACACTTGTAACATATAGAGCATAATTATTTAGAACATCAGCTGCCCAATAAAAAGTATACCAAGTAAATATTAGTATTACTATTTTTCCAATGAATTTACCAAAACAGAGCTCAATAATATCAAAGATGTCTTTATTTGGGAAAAGACAATCTAATCGTGCAAATATAAATAACATAGGCATAACAGCAATTACAGATAAAATAACAGCTAGCCATGCATCATTTTTAGCTTCTAATCCAGGTACAAATATAGAAGTTGATCCTATCAAAAATAAAATCATAATAGAAATTCCTTGTTTATCAGAAATAATTTCTTTATTCAATATTAATTCCTCCAAAATTTAAATATATATCTTTAGTTTATCCATATTGAGAATACTTAATTCTAGATATTAAAACTATAATAATTTCAATCTGTGAATAGGACAACATTTAACCCTCATATAATCAAATAGGAGGGAATAATATGAGCAAAAACATAAAATACAATGAAATACATATAATTGGCAATACAACTGTATGTGTAGTGGAACCAGATATAGACTCTAAAGACGATATAGATTGTATATTAGAAGAATTTCACGATATTAGTAGCGAAATTGTTGAAAATATATTAAAAAATAGAGATAAGTAATCAGTGATAATCATATAATTAAAAATACAATTCATATAAGGCATAGGGGGTGAGGTACAGCTACTGAGCTGTAGATTATATGAATAATTTATTGCATATGGGGTTTGATATAGGATCTACTACAGTTAAAGTAATTTTAATAGATGAATATGATAATATAGTTTTTAAAAAATATAAAAGGCATTATTCAGATATAACAAAAACTATTAAAGAACTTATAAATGATGCATTTTATGAGTTTAAAGATTTTAGTATAACTAGCATGATAACGGGTTCTGGAGGTCTTAGTATAGCTAAGCTTTTAAATTTAGAGTTTATTCAAGAAGTTGTAGCGTGTACAAAGGCAATTCAATCTAGTTCTGATGATGTTGATGCTTGTATAGAGCTTGGAGGTGAAGATGCCAAGATAACTTTCTTTGAAGGCTCAATAGAACAAAGAATGAATGGGACCTGTGCAGGAGGTACTGGAGCATTTATAGATCAAATGTCGTCTTTAATAAATACAGATGCTAAGGGCCTTAATGAGCTTGCTAGAAACTATAAACACATATATCCAGTTGCTGCTAGATGTGGAGTATTTGCGAAAAGTGATATACAACCTCTTATAAATCAAGGAGTTTGCAAGGAAGATATAGCAGCTTCTATATTGCAAGCTGTTGTTAATCAAACAATAACAGGACTTTCTTGTGGAAAAACTATAAAGGGGAGAGTAATGTTTTTAGGGGGGCCACTTCACTTTTTATCAGAGCTTAGAAAAAGATTTAAAGAAACCTTAAAGCTAAGTGATAATGAAGTTATATTTCCTAAAAATGCCCAGTTTTATGTAGCACTGGGAGCGGCTATAGAATCTAAGAAGAAGAACATAATAAAATTTAAAACCTTGAAAAATAATCTACATAAATTAGATGATTTAAAAATGATAAAATCATCAAATATAAAACCCTTATTTAACGATAAATACGAACTTGATGAGTTTAGAAAAAGACACAATAAAAATAAAATTAAAAAAAATGATATTAAAACATATAAGGGAAACTGTTATTTAGGAATAGATGCGGGATCTACAACCACCAAGGTTGCTCTTATCGATGATAGTGGGAATTTATTATATTCATTTTATGGATTAAATGAAGGAAGACCTCTTGAATTCGCAGTTGAAATATTAAAGAACATGTATTCTGAATTACCAGAACAAGCTAATGTAGTGTATTCAACTTCAACAGGATATGGAGAAGAATTATTAAAATCAGCTTTATCTATGGACTATGGAGAAGTTGAGACAGTTGCACATTATAATGCAGCCAAATATTTTTTACCGAATGTAGATTTTATTTTAGATATTGGTGGACAAGACATGAAATGCTTAAAAATAAAGAATGGTGTAATAGACGACATAATGTTAAATGAAGCTTGTTCATCAGGATGTGGTTCCTTTATAGAAACGTTTGCAAAATCTCTTAATATGGATGTTGAGACGTTTTCTGATAAGGCATTAATGGCAAAAATGCCAGTTGATTTAGGATCAAGATGTACTGTATTTATGAATTCAAAAGTAAAACAGGCTCAAAAAGAAGGGTATAATATATCTGATATATCAGCTGGGCTTTCATATTCTGTAATAAAAAATGCTCTTTATAAAGTTATAAAGATAAAAGATACAAATGAATTAGGTGATAATATAGTAGTTCAAGGTGGCACTTTTTACAATGATGCTATACTTAGATGTATTGAAAAAATACTACAAAAAGAAGTTATAAGGCCTGATATATCAGGCCTTATGGGGGCATACGGTGCGGCTATAATATCCAGAAGTAGATATTACGATGGATATAAAACGACTCTTTTAAAAGAAAAAGAGTTAAAAGTATTCGTAGTCAAAACTATATCTACAAGGTGTAAAAAATGCTCAAATAACTGTTCAATTACTATAAATAAATTTCCAAATGGGAAAAAATTCATATCTGGAAATAGGTGTGAAAAGGGTGCTAATCAAACGATGTCTCAAGATGCATTTAACATGTATGAATACAAATATAATAAAATATTCAATTATATTCCTATTGATAAAGAAAAAGTAAAAAGGGGAACTGTGGGGATACCTAGAGTTCTTAATATATATGAAAACTATCCATTTTGGTTCACCTTCTTTAACGAATTAGGATTTAGAGTAGAAATATCACCTCATTCATCAAGTAAAATTTATGAGCTTGGGATGGATAGCATACCATCTGAATCAACTTGCTATCCAGCTAAAATGGTTCACGGTCATATAACATATCTAGTAAAAAAAGGAGTGGATTTTATATTCTATCCTTGTATAGCTCATGAAAAAAGAGAATTCAAAAATACAAACAATAACTTTAATTGTCCTGTAGTAACATCTTATTCTGAAGTCATAAAGAACAATATGGATATAATAAAGTATAATAATGTAAAATTTATGAATCCATTTATACCCTATAATAATAAAAAAAGACTTATAAAGAGGATGCATGATATATTAAGTGATTTTAATATATCAAAACAAGAAATAGATATAGCGGTAAATAAGGCATGGGATGAAGACATCAAAGTTAAAAATGATATAAGAAAAAAAGGAGAAGAAATTGTAAAATACTTACAAGAGAATTCTAAGATAGGTATAGTTTTAGCTGGTAGACCATATCATATAGATCCTCAAATAAATCATGGAATACAAAATATAATAACATCTAATTCTATATATGTTTTAACGGAGGATAGTGTATCGCATCTAGGAAAAATTAAAACTCCTCTAAGAGCATTAGATCAATGGATGTATCATTCAAGACTTTATTTAGCTGCAAGCTATGTTAAGGATAATGATAATTTAGAGCTTATACAGCTTAATTCATTTGGTTGTGGACTTGATGCCGTAACCAGCGATCAGGTTAAGGAAATACTTGATAATAAGATATATACTTTAATCAAGATAGATGAGGTAAATAATCTAGGTGCTGCTAACATAAGGATAAGATCATTAATATCTGCAATTAAAGAAAAAAATAAGAATATAAAAAAATATGAATCAAATAATAATGGTAAAATAGTATTTACTAAGGAAATGAAGAAAAATCACACTATATTATGCCCCCAAATGTCTCCGATACATTTTAAGTTTATACAAGAGGCGTTTAAAAGCGAAGGATATAATCTTGAAGTGATAGAATCTATGGATAGAAAGTGTATAGATGAAGGACTTAAATACGTAAACAACGATGCATGCTATCCTTCAATAATAGTTATAGGCCAGATGATAAACGCTTTAAAATCTAATAAATATGATATAGATAACACATCAATAATGATAACTCAAACAGGTGGAGGATGTAGAGCTAGTAATTATATAGGATTTTTGAGAAAGGCTCTAAGAGATTCAGGATTTAATAATATTCCTGTTATTTCTGCAAATCTATCTGGAATTGAGAAAAACCCTGGGTTTAAGATGAGTATTTCTCTTATGAAAAAGGTTACCATGGCCTGTATATATGGTGATTTATTCATGAGAGTATTATACAAAACTAGACCTTATGAGAAAATTGCAGGTTCTGCAAATGAATTATATGATGATTTGACCTTAAAATGTTTTGAAAATATTAGAGATGGAAAGATGGGTCAATTCAAAAAAAATATAAAGAATATAATACATGATTTTGACAATTTAGAAATAGCGTATGAACCAAAGCCGAAAGTCGGATTGGTAGGAGAGATATTAGTTAAATACCATCCTTTAGCTAACAATAATATAGTTGATATGTTAGAAAATGAAGGAGCAGAGGTTGTGGTTTTAGATCTTATAGATTTTTTCCTATACAGTATATATGGAAATATATACAGATATGAATATTTATCAGGCAAAAAATTAAATAAAGATTTGAGCAAAATAATAATAGATTTTGTAGAATATATAAGAGACTACATAAGAAAAAATCTAAATAAAAGCAAAAATTTTAATTCTCCAAAGAAGATATATGAACTAGCTAATAAGGCAAGCTCGGTTGTATCACTTGGAAATCAGACAGGAGAAGGGTGGCTTTTAACTGCAGAAATGATAGAACTTATAGAAGATGGTGTTGAAAATATAGTATGTATGCAGCCTTTTGCTTGTCTTCCAAATCATATAACTGGGAAAGGAGTAATAAAAGAACTTAAAAATAGATATCCAAAATCAAATATAGTAGCTGTAGATTATGATCCTGGTGCAAGTGAAGTTAATCAAATAAACAGAATAAAACTTATGTTATCAACTGCATTTGAAAATATAAAATAAGAGGCCGATGGCCTCTTATTTTATATTTATTCATTTTTTACAACATCATCGACTTTTTTACCGAATACTCTAACTACAGTAAATGCTAATATGATAGCAACCAATATAGAGATTATAGGATTAACACCAAATGCAGCAGGCACATATCCAACAATAGTTGCTATTATCGCCACTGTTATAGCGTAAGGCATTTGTGTTTTAACATGGTCTATATGATCAGAAGCACAAGCCATAGAGCTCATTATAGTAGTATCGGATATAGGTGAGCAGTTATCTCCAAATACAGCACCTGTAAATACAGCACCTATTGTAGCAAATAGCAAACTTCCAACTTCTCCACCACTTAGCTGATAAGCAAGAGGAACAGCAATAGGCATTAAAATAGCAGTTGTACCCCAAGATGTTCCTGTTGAAAAAGCTATTATACATCCAAGTATAAACACTACTAAAGGTATTATTTTTGCTGAAACATTTCCTTGTAAAATACTAACTAAGAAATGTGCAGTACCTAAATCTTTACACATTTTACCAATACCCCAAGCTGCAACTAAAACCATAAGAGCCATAACCAAAGATTTAGCTCCGTCAACCCAAGCTTCCATAGCTTCAGAAAATGTAAGTATTTTTTGAGATATAACCAGTAACATAGCAACTATAGTTCCTGTAAATGCTGCCCACATCATAGCAACTGCTGCATTAGAATTACCTATGATATCTCTTACTGATAAGAAAGAATAAGGATGTGCACTAATAGCTTTTATAAGTTCTTGGTCTTCACCATTCATTATTGAACTGTATCCATTTATATAAAGACCTACTATTACCATAACAACCACTGTAAATACTGGAATTAATGCATTATACCATCTAAGTGGAATATTCTCTTTTATTTTCATATCAGTTAATTCTCTTGATGCAAGTGGAGTAGATCCATCTGCAACTAATTTTCCTGTTTTTCTAGCTCTGACCTCTGCTTTTAGCATAGGACCGTAGTCTCGTCCTGAAAGACAAACAGCCAATACAAAGAACAAAGCAGTTATGCTATAAAATCTATATGGAATTGACTGAATAAAAGCTGAATAGGCATTCATATTGACATCTATAGCTGAAAAACAATCTCTTAAAAGACCTAATTCGTATGCTATCCATGTTGAAATTAAAGACATACTAGCAACAGGAGCTGCTGTAGAGTCACAAATATAGGATAATTTTTCTCTAGAAATTTTAAGCTTATCAGTGAGTGGTCTCATAGTATTTCCTACTAATAACGTATTGGAATAATCATCAAAGAATATAATAAGCCCCATAGCCCATGTTGCAAATTGTCCGCTTTTAGCAGTACTAGCTTTTTTAGAAAGCCAATCAGCAATTGCTTTAGCACCTCCTGATTTAGCTATAATACCAATCATACCTCCAAGTGCTATATCAAATGTTATTATACCAGCATTCCATGGACTGGCTATAGAACCTGCTATATAGTCTTGAATAGTCTTTGCAAATCCTAATATGAAGTTACCGTCACAGATTATAGTGGCGCCTATCCATATACTTATGAATAAAGCCGGCAGAACCTGCCTTGTTATAAAAGCTAAGAGTATAGCCATTATAGGTGGGATTATAGATAATAATCCGAAATGATCCATAATAAAAACCTCCTTATCAATTTAATTATTTAAAATATATTCACATATTTATTAAATAATAACTTAATTAAGTTTTTTGCTGATAAGATATTTAAGATAATGAAATATCTTTAATAGACATACTTGGAACGGATGTTGACCACGTTATTGATGAAGTTGAACTTAAAATACAAGTCAAAAAATTATATAAAAAAATAGACGAGGTATTGACACTCAGAGAAAAGGAAATAGTAGAACTGAGGTATGGACTTACTAAAAGTGGTTATAAAACTCAAAGGGAAATAGCTCAAAAATTAGATATATCTAGGTCGTATGTATCTAGAATAGAAAAAAGAGCTTTAAAAAAGCTTAAAAAAGAATTTAATTTACAAAAAGGACATTAACATGCACTAGTCTTATACTAAAGTAAATTTTAATGTTTAGCTACAAAAATGATGGTTATAATTATAACCATCATTTTTTATTTTTGAATTAAATTATACAAATTTTAATCTATTGCTAACATCGATAAAAGAACACAAGCAGCAACCATTTTGAACAACGGAGCTCGTAGGACTCGTTGGCGACATGAGTTATGAGATATCATAAAGTGAATTTTTGTTTGTAAATAAATTCAAAATTGTTTATAATATCTATAGATTTTCGAATAACTTTTAGGTGTTAGAATAATAAATTATAAAAGAGGGATAAATTATGAATAAATATAGAAACTATATTGTAGGGTACATAAGCACTACAAGAAAGAAATATCAGAAATTTTTGGAAAAAGAACTAAAGGAACATAATATAGATAATATAGTACCATCCCATGGTTCTATATTATCTGTTTTATATAAAAATAATGGAAAGTTAAGTATGAAGGAAATATCTGGGCTTATAAGAAGAGATAAATCTACTGTTACATCTTTATGTAATAAATTAGTTTCTTTTGGTTACATTAAAAAAGAAAAATGTGAACAAGATAGAAGAGTAACTTATATAACTTTAACTCAAAAAGGTATTGATATAAAACCTGAATTTGAAGAAATATCTAAAAAATTAATAGATACTGTATATAAAGGATTTACTAAAGAAGAAGAAGAGATGTTTTATTATTTACTTAATAAGATTAATAAAAATTTTGACATATAATAATTAATATACATAAAGAAGTGTAGATTTCGATTGACAATAGTTTGATATCAAACTATAATTATATCGTATACAATATAATAGATTTACAAGGAGGATTTTATGAGTAATTTAGATTTTATTTACAAAAGACATAGTGTTAGAAAATTCAAGCAAGAGCAAGTGCCTATGGAAGATATGAAAGAGATGATAAAAGCAGCAACACATGCACCATCAGGAAAGAATGTTCAAAATTGGCATTTTGTAATTGTTAGAGATAAAGAGAAAATAGAAGAAATGGCTAGGATAATAGAGAAAAAACATGAAGAAATAGCATCTTATACAAATGATGAGAAAAAACGTGAAAAATTTATGAAATTTTTAAGATACTTCACTATATTTAAAAATGCTCCATCTGTTGTTATAGTATATGCAGGAGAATATCCTGTTACAGCACTAGGCTTATTAAAAGAAGGAGGAGCATCAAAAGAAGAAATACATTCTTTATTAAAGCCAGCTCCTGGAATACAAAATATAGGTGCAGCTATGGAAAATTTATTATTAGCTGCTGCTAATATGGGATATGGTGGTTGTTGGATGACTGGACCAAATTATGCTAAAGAAGAACTATCTGAGTTTATAGGATTTAAAAAAGAAGGATATACTTTTGTAGCTATGACTCCTATAGGAATACCTGATGGAGAGGTAATGAGTCCGCCAAGAAAAGATATAGAAGAAGTTATGACAATTATAGATTAGTAAAAAAAAGCCTATGGTATTGATAAATATGCCATAGGCTTTTTTTTACTAATCTATAATAAATTTGAATACATAATTGTAATATGGAAATAATTATACAATAGAGTAAAACTTAAAAGAGGTGTTTTTGTGATAAAAAAAATTAAAAATAAAATTTTAAATAAAGATAAACCTACTAAACTTACAAAATCGCTTGACGAAAACATAAATATATTCAAAGAAGCATTCAAAGATAATGATACTGTAATATATAGATCGTTCACAGATCAAAGTTCAAACAAAAGAAAATACTGCGCAATATTTTGTGATGGTATGTGTGATAAGCCAGCTATAAATGAATACATAATAGGCCCTATAATGAAAAATGAAGAATCAAAGAATGATATAGATGATTTATTAAACTATACAATATGTTATTCAAGTATGAGTAAAAAGGATGATGTAGAACAATTAATAGACGCGATACTCTATGGTGATACTATTCTTTTATGTGAATCTGATAATCAAGCAGTTGTATTTGATACTAAAGACTGGAAAATAAGAAGTGTAACTGAGCCTGAATCAGAAGTTGTAGTAAGAGGGCCTAGAGAAGGTTTTACAGAATCTATAAATGTAAATTTATCGTTGATAAGAAGAAAGATATTAAACAAGGACTTGAAGTATAAGTATAAGGTTTTAGGCAAGCAAACAAAAACTAAAGTATGTATATGTTACATGGAAAATATAGCATCAGACCAAATAGTTAAAGAAGCAGAAAAAAGGCTGGATGATATAGACATAGATGGGATATTAGATACTGGATATATAGAGGAGTTAATAAGGGATGAGCCCTTATCACCATTTAATACAATAGGCTATACAGAAAGACCAGATGTCGTTGCTGCTAATTTGCTAGAGGGAAGAATCGCTTTAATATGTGATGGAACACCAGTTGTGCTAACACTTCCATTTTTATTTATAGAGTATTTTCAGTCAAATGAGGATTATTACAATAACTTTATATACTCATCTATAAATAGGATGTTAAGATACATAGGATTTTTTTTGACGACAAGTACACCTGCTATTTATCTGGCTCTTGTTACATACCATCAAGAGATGATACCAACGCCACTTCTTATAAGTATATCTGCGGCAAGAGAAGGAATACCGTTTCCTACTATATTTGAAGCTATTGCTATGACATTTGTATTTGAGGTATTAAGAGAAGCAGGGGTAAGACTTCCAAAGCCAATTGGAGCTACAATAAGTATAGTTGGAGCCTTAGTATTAGGAGATGCAGCAGTTAATGCAAGATTTGCCAGTGCCCCTATAGTAATTATTATAGCTTTAACTGGTATTTCAAGTTTTTTAGTGCCTAAAATGCTAGGTCCAGTTCTAATTATAAGAGTAATATTTTTGTTATTAGCTTCATTTTTAGGACTATATGGATATATATTTGGAGTTATAGGATTGTTCATACATTTAATGTCTATGAGATCATTTGGAGTACCTTATATGATGGATTTAGTTAGTACAAAATATCAAGATATAAAAGACACAGCTATAAGATCCCCATGGTGGTATATGGAATATAGACCAAAATTTATGGGTAGTAAAAATAGAATAAGAAAGAAAAATTCCACTAGATAAAAAGGAAGGTATAAAATTATGATTAAATTAAAGAAAAAAATTGTATTTTTCATAATACCAATTTCTATGTTTATACTTTCTGGATGTTGGAATTATAGAGAAATCAATGATGTGAATATAATAAATGGAGCAGCGGTAGACTCATTTGAAGAAAAAGAGGAATATGTTTTGAGTATTGAAATTATAAAGCCACTTGCAGGTCAGGATTTTAAACTGGAGGCAGATGTTGTATCGGAAAGAGGAAAATCTATATTTGATGCTGCAAGAAATAGTGTATTTCATTCTGGAAAAAGAGGATACTGGCCTCATGCTAAGGTATTCGTAATAAGTCAAGATATAGCTAAAAAGGGTGTTGTTGAAGTTATAGACTTTATAAACAGAGATGCAGAGGTAAGATCTGATATATGGCTTTTAATATCTCAGGAAAAAACGGCAAAAGAGATATTGGAGTGTAAGACTAAATTGCACTCTACTATATCTGCACATTTAGAGGATAAACTTAAAAATAAGGATTCGGTTTCTAAATTTGAAGCTATAGAATTACACCAGTTTTTAAAGGATTTAGCAGGCGAAGGAATTTCGTGCACAGTTCCATTAGTTAATATAGCGGCAAAAGGTGATCAAAGAGTTCCAGAAATATATGGAATGGGTGTATTCAAAAAAGATAAGCTTGTAGGACATATAAATGGAGAAGAGACAATGAGCATGATGCTTATAAAGGATAAATTAAAATCAGGTGTGTTTGTAGTAAGGAATGTAGATAATACTGACACAGATTGTACACTTGAAATATTTAAAACTAAAACAAAGTTAGAGCCTGTTATAAAAGATGGAAGTATGGTTATGAAGATTGATTCAGAATTAGATGTTGGAATAGGAGAAATAGTAGGAAGTACAGATTTAATAAGTGAACCAGGAAGAAAAAAACTAAAAGCTGAAGCTGAAGAAACAGTAAAAAAAGAGCTATTAAAAACTATAAAAAGGGCTCAAAAAGATTATGATAGTGATATATTTGGATTTGGTAATACTATTTATAGAAAAATGCCTAATGAATGGAAAAAAATTAAAGGTGATTGGGATGAACTGTTTGCACATTTAAAGGTAGATATAAATGTTGAAGTAAACATAAAAGGAAGTGCTTTAACATCAAAGCCTATTAAGGTGGGTGATTAATATGGTAGTATTTATGATAATAGTAGCTTACTTAATAATCGGTTTTTTAGAAATAGTACCATTAGTTAAAAATCATAAAAGAAAAGAATTGATTCTTTATTGTTCGATATTTTCCATATCATTAGTAATAAGCATACTTCTAGGGCTTGGAGTTAAGATACCAAGTCCTGCTAAATATATAGAAAAGGTAGTTTTTATGGTTATAGGAAAAAAATAAAGGTAGTTTTATACCTTTATTTTTTTTGGATAATATGCGAACATTAAAATAAAAAACTTGAATAATGTTAAGATTGAAAATACAATAGTATATATAATATTATATATTGTTAGGAGGAGTATTATTGAGAAAAGTAAATACTAGTGATGTATTAGAGGCTGTAAAAAAAATGAGTATAAGCTCTAATATCAATTTATGTAAGGATGTAATGCATTCTTTTAAGGAAAGTAGAGAAAAAGAAGAGTCTGATATAGGAAGACATATATTAGATACTCTGATTGAAAATGCAGAAGAAGCTAAAAAAAATAGTATGCCTATATGCCAAGATACTGGAATGGCTGTAGTTTTTTTAGAGGTAGGTCAAGATGTTTTATTTGAAGGTCAAAATATAACAGATGCTATAAATGAAGGGGTAAGACAAGGATATAAAGAGGGCTATTTGAGAAAATCAGTAGTTGAAGATCCTTTAATTAGAAATAATACTAAAGATAATACACCAGCTATAATATACTACGAAATAGTAAAAGGTGATAAAGTTAAAATAACTTTTGCACCAAAAGGATTTGGTAGTGAAAATATGAGTAGAATCAAAATGTTAAAGCCTTCTGATGGGATTAAGGGAGTAGAAGATTTTGTAATAGAGACTGTATCAAATGCAGGTGCAAATCCTTGTCCTCCTATCGTTGTTGGAGTAGGAATAGGAGGAACTATGGATAAGGCAGCGTATATGTCTAAAAAGGCTTTGCTTAGAGAAATAGGAGATAATAATAAGTTAGATCATATAAAGGATATGGAAAAAAGACTTTTAGAAAAAATAAATGATTTAGGTATAGGGCCTCAAGGACTTGGAGGAAGAACTACAGCTCTTAGTGTTAATATAGAGACCTTTGCAACTCATATAGCAGGCCTTCCTGTTGCTGTTAATATAAATTGTCATGCATCAAGACATGAAGAAATTGTATTATAGGGGGATTTTATGAAAAAAAATATTAAGTTAATAAGAACACCACTTGATGAAAAAATAGTTAGTGATTTAAAGGCGGGTGATATAGTACATATTAGTGGTACAATATACACAGCAAGAGATATGGCTCATAAAAGACTTATAGAATGTATTGAAAAAGATGAAGAAATACCATTTGACTTAAATGGAAGTGTAATATATTATGTAGGACCATCTCCTAATAAGCCAGGTGAAGTTATAGGTTCAGCTGGACCTACTACAAGCTATAGAATGGATGATATGACAATTCCTTTGCTTGAAAGAGGGCTTAAGGGGATGATAGGGAAAGGATATAGAAAAGAAGAGGTAATTAAAGGGATAAAGGACAATAATTGTGTATACTTTGCTGCAACAGGTGGAGCAGGTGCTATAATATCTAGTTGCATTAAGGAAAGTAAAGTTATACTGTATGAGGATTTAGGAGCTGAAGCTGTTAGAAAACTTACTGTTGAAAACTTTCCTGTGGTTGTAGTTATAGATAGTAAAGGTAACAATTTATACGATATAGAAAGAAAAAAATACGAAAGAAAGTAGGTATTTTAAATGAAGGATTACAATGAATTAGCGTTGAAATTACATAAGGAAAATAAGGGTAAAATATCTGTTAATAGTAAAATTGAAGTCAAGAATAAAGATGATCTATCAACAGCATATACTCCAGGGGTTGCAATGCCATGTAGAGAAATACATAATGATGAAAATAAGGTATATGATTATACATCGAAATCTAATTTAGTTGCTGTAGTAAGTGATGGTAGTGCGGTTTTAGGACTTGGGAATATAGGAGCAAAGGCATCTATACCAGTTATGGAGGGAAAGGCTATACTTTTTAAGGAATTTGCAGATGTAGATGCATTTCCAATTTGTCTTGATACTAACGATGTAGATGAGATAGTAAAAACTGTAAAGCTTATGGAGTCTGTATTTGGAGGAGTAAACTTAGAAGATATATCTGCTCCGAGATGCTTTGAAATAGAGAATAAATTAAAAAAACTTTTAGATATACCTGTATTTCATGATGATCAACATGGGACTGCTATAGTAGTTGCAGCTGGAATTATAAATAGTTTAAAGCTTACAGGTAAAGATATAAAGGACATAGAAGTTGTAGTCAATGGTCCGGGATCAGCTGGAATAGCAATATCTAAGCTTCTTATAAGCATGGGGGTTAAAAATATTGTTTTATGCGATAAAGATGGAGCTATCTTTGAAGGAAAAGAGAACATGAATTGGGCCCAACAGGAAATGGCAAAAATTACGAATAAAAATGATGAAAGAGGAAGTTTAAAAGATATTATAAATAAAAAAGATGTATTCATTGGAGTATCTGCACCTAATATTTTAACAAAAGATATGGTTGCTAGTATGAATGATAAGGCTATAGTATTTGCCATGGCAAACCCAACACCAGAGATAATGCCAGATGAAGCAAAAGAAGCAGGAGCATTTATAATAGGAACAGGAAGATCTGATTTTGATAACCAAGTAAATAATGTATTAGCTTTTCCAGGAATATTTAGAGGAGCACTAGATGTTAGAGCTAGCGAAATAAACGAAGAAATGAAAATAGCAGCAGCTCTAGCAATAGCGAATACTATATCTGATGACGAACTTAGAGCAGATAATATACTTCCTAAGGCATTTGATAAAAATGTATCTCATAACGTTGCAAATGCAGTGAAAGAAGCAGCTATAAAAACAGGTGTAAATAACATATAATTTTAATAATATATATAAAATCATCAAAAATAGTTGCAATTTATTGATTTGTTTAATATAATTATAAAAAAAGCAAGAACAAATTCTAAGATCAGGAGTAAGTAGTTAAACTGTTTAATACTCAGCGAGTGGGAGATTGGTGAAAGTCCCATTGTTAACTCTTTAATGAATGGACCTGTGAGAAGCTAGGCGAAATCGAATGAAATTAGCCAAGGCCGGGGGTTTCCCGTTACAGAAACAGGATATCAAGAGGAATCTTCGTATCTGTTAAAGTGAAATAGCTATAAGCTATTTAATCTGGGTGGTACCGCGGAAACTATAAGTCTTTCGTCCCTTTTATAGGGATGATGGGCTTTTTTTTATACAAAAAAACAAAAGGGGTTGATATATATGTTATGAACTGAAGGAGACTGGTACTTTGACTGATTAAATAATATAAAAAAAGGAGAGATTTATATGAATTTAAGAAAAAATATATTAACAGCTTTATTACTTGCAATAGGATTTATACTACACCAAATAATACCTGGTGTTGTAGCTGGGATGAAATTTGACTTGATGCTTTCTATTATGGTTGTAGCCATTTTGATAAATAGTGAATTTAAAAATGCTATTTTAACAGGGGTTATAGGTGGATTTATAACGGCTATGACTACTACATTTCCAGGCGGGCAAATAGCTAATGTTATAGATAAAATGGTAACTTGTATAGTAGTTTACTTTATGATTAAACTAATAGGCAAATATAAAGAAAAGCAAATAAGCATAGCCTCAATAGCATTTTTAGCAACTATAATAAGTGGAAGTGTATTCTTAATTTCAGCACTTTTCATAGTAGGTCTTCCTGCTCCATTTAAGACTTTGTTTTTAACTATAGTTTTACCTACATCTTTTGCAAATATATTCGTAACTACACTTATATACAACTGTGTGAATACTGCTATTAGAATATCTGGGGCAAAATTTGTGAGCAGATAATGTATAATGTAACTATAGGAGATGATAATATGATAAACGGAAGTACAAAACTAGCATGTCTTATAGGGCAGCCAGTTGAACACAGTTTTTCACCGAATATTCATAATTGTTTATTTGAAAAATACAATATAAATTCAAAGTATATGTGCTTTGATGTAGACAAAGACTCTTTAAAAGATGCAATAATGGCCATAAAAGCACTAAAGATAAATGCTGCTAATGTGACTATACCTCACAAGGTAGACATTATGAACTATTTAGACGATATAGATACTAATGCTAGGTTAATAGGAGCAGTTAACACTATAAAAAATGACAATGGAAAATTGATAGGATACAATACAGACGGAATTGGATTTGTAAATTCAGTACTTGATAAGGGCTATGAAATAAAAGATAAAAAAGTAATGATACTAGGGGCAGGAGGTGCAGCTAGAAGTATAGCTGTAGAAATAGCAAGTAATAATGCAAAGTTTATTGAAATTAGAAATAGAAGCATAGATAAAGCTCAAAATATAACCAATACTATAAAGGAAAACTTTAAATCTATTGTAAAAACAGGGGATATAAGTATAAGTAAAGAAGACTTAGAGAATATAGATATATTGATAAATACAACATCACTAGGTATGTCTCCTGACGTAGACAAGCTTCCAATAGATAAGACAATAAAGCTTGATAAAGAAATTTTAGTATGTGATATAGTGTATAATCCAAAAGAGACTAGATTTTTAAAATGGGCAAAAGAGAATAACCTAGACACTTTAGGTGGAATAGATATGCTTATAAATCAAGCACTTGAAGCTTTTTATATATGGACTGGAGTAAGACCTGACAGAGAATATTTGTCTCAAGTTGAAGAACTTAGATTTTAATAATTAAAATTAATAAGTAAATTTGAATGATTAATCATAAAATAAAGCTTGTTGAAATAAACTTATTTAGTAAATGCCTAGATTTTGTGCAAATGAAATCTAGGTTCTTTTTTTCGGGTGAGATACTTTAGATTGAAAAATATTCCATACTATAATAAAATCTATATATGTGACTATGGATATCAAATTGTACTTAACTATACAGGAGGGAGATGCAATGATAACTATTTTTATTCATGCAATCAAAACATTACATATATCATTAGAGAAAAGTAATATTTATAAACTGTTAACTGTAGGATTAATTAGTTTATTTACTTGTTCGGCAGCGTTCTACTTTTACGAAAGTCCTATAAATCCAGACTTGAGTTTTGGTGATTCACTATGGTGGGGTTTTGTAACTTGTACTACTGTTGGTTATGGAGATTATTACCCTGTAACATTAGGTGGACGCATAATAGGAATAATTCTTATGTTAGTAGGTATAAGTGCATTTGGATTTATCACCGCTGCAGTTGCATCAGTTTTTATTGAAAATAAATTAAAGGAAGGACTGGGACTTATGGATATAAAATTTAAAAATCATATTGCTATTATTGGTTGGAATAATAAAAGTCAGATTATATTGCAAGAATTGATACAAGATAATCCCGATGAAAAAGTTGTTGTTATAGATGAAATAGAAAAACTTGTACTTGAACATAAAAATACTTTTTTTGTACATGGGGATGCTACTAAAGATGAAACTCTAACAAAAGCCAATATTGAAAATGCACATACGGTAATTGTAGTTGCTGATGAAAAGTTAAGTAGTATGGCTGATGCTAAATCAGTTCTAATATGTTTGGCAGTGGATAAGCTAAATACTAATATACACCTAATTGCAGAGGTATTAAATGAAGAAAATGTAACTCATTTTCAAAGAGCAAACGTTAATGACATTATAATAAGTAATCAAATGAGCAGTAGAGTAATGGTAAGAAGTGCTCTTTATAAAAACGTAAGCCGCGCTTTAAAAGAACTTCTGACTAGTGCATATGGAAATGAAATATACGAATGTAAAGTCAAGAATGAAGATATAGGTATTCCGTTCAAAAACCTAGTATCTAAGTATATAGAAAAATATAATGCTGTTATTCTTGGAATTGCAAATAAAGATGTTTTATTAAACCCTGATAAAGACCATATAATAAATAAAGATGATACTATTATCTACATATCTAAAGAAAAATTATAAAACTATAGGTATATAATTACACCTATAGTTTTTTTATGTATTATTTACCAATTAAAAGTCAATAATCCAATTAAAGGTAGGTGATGTATGAACAATAAAGGATTGACTTTGGTAGAAATTATAATATCATTGACTCTTATTCAAATAACAGCAGTTGTATTCCTAACTATAATCACAAGCTGTGTTATGCTTAACATGAAGTCAAAAGAAAAATTAGAGGCTTTAAATATAGCTCAAGAATATATAGAAACAATAAGAAAACAAGACTATGAAAATTTTATAAAATACGATGATTCAAAAGAAATGTATGGTAAGTACGAGGTGGATACAGATATAAATAAAAAGGATGACGGTAGTGGTCGTCTTTTTGAAGTATTTGTTAAAGTTAAAAAAGGTGAAAAAGAAGTTGTAAACTTAAAAACAGTAAAGGTTATAAGGAATTGATATATGAAAAATGAAAAAGGTTATATATTGATAAGTTCACTTTTACTTTTTATGTTAGTTATGATAATTAGCATAACATTAATAAATATTAGTAAAACAAATTATGATATACAAGATATATATGTTAAATCAAAAGAAGGCTTTTATAAAAGTGAAGGAGGTCTTGATAAAGCATATTTAGAAGTTGCAAAGCATGTTGAATTTAGTATAGAAATAGCAAATAATAAAGTTGAAGAATTTATGAAAAATGAATATCATAATTTTTTACAGGAAGAAAAGAATAAAGAAATACGAGGATTAGACAGTGAGTATGTAGATTTAATAGAGGATGAAACTGGGATACATTTTGTGCTAAACAAAGACAAAATAGATGAAAAATTAAATTCTATATTTAAAGAACAATATGAAAAGTGCTTTTTAAGAGCGAAATATTATAATCTATTAGTAAAGAATATAAAAAAATTAAAATCACAAGATGTTAAACTAAGTGTTTTAGATGAGAACTTTGATATAGAAGATGATAAAATCAATTTCAAAATATCATCTTTTTATACAAATGACGGAATGGTTAATGAGATAGTACAAGGTTACTATATAAATGTACCAAATAAGGACGATATATATAATGAAAACAATATAGAAGAATTGATTTACCTTAGAAATTGGTTTAGGAGGAAATAAGATGGATAATAAAGGAATGTGACTTTGGTAGAACTTTTGATAACCATAAGCTTAATTATGGTTATTTCATTAATACCTATATATAAAATAAATATAAGAGATTATAAAATAGATTCATTTGTAAGACAATTATGCTCTGATATACGATATACTAGAATAAAAAATATGAACTACGGTAATTCAGCTAAGATATATTATGAAAAATCAGAAGAGGGTACTACTTCATACATATTAAAGGATTTTGGAAAAATAAAGAAAAAAGTTCGACTTCCAAAAAATACAGACATATATTATAGTGTTGAAAAAATAGATTTTGGATTAAATGGAGTTATTAGACATAGAGGAGAGACTATAAAAATAAAAGATAAAATCAATAAAAAAACTAAAATCATAACTATAGTTCCAATTAGTGGTAGAGTTTTAATAAAAGAGGGTATATATGAATAATAAAGGGGTAACACTTATAGAACTCATAATATCCATAGGTTTTATAAGTGTTTTGCTTATGATTATATTTAATATATTTATATTTAGCACCAAAGTATACAATATTTCGCATTCAAATGTTGAAATACAAGAACAATCTCAAATGATACAAAGCTTTATAGAGAGCAATTTATATTTATCATCTGGAATAGACAGTGTTATAGATAAAAATGGAAATAAGCTTCATGTAAATGAATTTTATGAAAAAGATATAAAAGAAGTAAGATTTAATGTAGATGGACAAATACGTAGCATATATCATATATATAATAAAAAGAAGCTTTTTATCAAAAAAAATCTAAACTACAATGGATATGAGTTTGGTGATTATATAGAAAATATAAAAATAAAGAATATAGACAATGGAAGTGGTGCAGAAATTTCATTAAAATTACAAAAGGATAGCGAAGTTATAAACACTAGTTTTTTAATTTATTTTAGAAATTATTATAGTGAGTAGGGGGAATTATTTTGAACAAATTAAAGAATTATATGGAGGATTTGGTGGATATACATCTAAATAAATTATTAGAAGAATATGAAGATATATGTAAGTGTGAAAGATGTATTTTGGATATAAAGGCTATAGCTCTTAACAATTTAAAGCCTAGATACGGAGTAACTCAAATGGGGAATGTATTTATAAAAATAGATGAAAGTACAACTGAGTCAAATGTAAAAATAATAAGCGAAATTATAAAAGCTATAGAAAAGGTATCTAAAAATCCTCATAATGGAGATGAATAAATTGGAAAATATAGTGCTAATAGGATTTATGGCTACAGGCAAGAGTAGCGTTGCAAAATTACTTTCTAAAAAACTAAATATGGAGATAATAGATACAGATATATATATTGAACAAAAAGAAAATATGAGTATAAGCGAAATATTTAATAAAAAGGGAGAAGAATACTTTAGAGATTTGGAAAAACAGAGTTTGGAAATACTTTCAAACAAAAAAAATATAATATTGTCAACTGGTGGAGGCATAATAAGTAATGATCAAAATATAGAGTTACTTAGAAAAATAGGAAAAGTTGTTTGGTTAAAGGCGAGAACAGATACTATAATAAGAAACTTAAAAAAATCTAAAATAAAAAGACCTTTACTAATGGTTGAAAATAAAGAGCAAAAGATAGAGTCTCTGTTAAAATCTAGGTTAGATAAATACTCAAGATGTTCTCATTTTGAAATAGATATAGATGATAAAAATATAGATGAAGTAGTGTCTAATATACTACTAAGTTTACCTAAAATATGATATTATATAATGGTATAATTTTATATTAGAGGTGTTTTGATGGAAAATATACTAATATTAAATGGGCCTAATTTAAATTTAATAGGCAAAAGAGAAACAGATATATATGGTAAAGATACCATACAAGATTTACATAATCTAATACTAGAAGAATCAAAATTGATGAATATAAGAGTAGAATTTTTTCAAAGCAACCATGAAGGTGAAATAATAGATAAAATTCAAAGTTGTATAAATACATACGACGGTATAGTGATAAATCCAGGAGCTTATACACATTATAGTTATGCTATTTATGATGCTATAAAATCGATAGACAAGCCATTTGTCGAGGTTCATATCTCAAATATTCATAAAAGAGAAGAATTTAGACAAAAAAGTGTTACAGCCAAAGCGTGTATAGGACAAATAACAGGGTTTGGATTTTATAGTTATATACTAGGATTATATAGTATAATAAACTACATAAGGGGTGGAAAGTAATGAATAGAATAAATAAACTAAGAGAACATATGAAAAATAATGATTTAGATGCTGTTTTAATTTATAAAGGTGAAAATAGAAGATATTTATCAGATTTTACAGGAACTACAGGATATGTTCTTATAACAAATGATAAAAGTTTATTCTTCACAGATTTTAGATATATACAACAAGCTACAAACCAATGTAAAGGATTTGAAATAGTAGAAATATCAAGAGAAAAACCTGTAACAGAGTTTTTAAAAGATATGGATATAAAGAATTTAGGATTTGAAGATGATTATATGGACTTTGCAACTTATTCTAGATTCAGCAAAGAACTTGAAAATATAAACTTTATTCCTTTAAAAGGGCATATGCTTGCAATAAGAGCTATAAAGGATGAAAAAGAGATAGATACTATAAGAAAGGCTGCAAGTATTGCAGATGAAGCTTTTTCTCATATACTAACTTTTATAAAACCGGGTGTATGTGAAGTGGAAGTGGCTCTTGAACTTGAGTACTTCATGAAGAAAAAAGGAGCTACTGGATTATCATTTGATTCTATAGTGGCATCAGGAAATAGATCATCTCTTCCTCATGGAGTTGCAAGTGACAAAATAATAGAGGAAGGTGACTTCTTGACATTAGATTTTGGTTGCGTATATAATGGATATTGCTCAGATATGACTAGAACAATAGTTGTAGGAAAGGCAAGCGACAGGCAAAAAGAAATATACAATATAGTTTTAAATGCTCAAATGAGAGCTTTAGAAAATATAAAACCAGGTATGACTGGTGTTGAACTAGATAAGATTGCTAGGGAAGTCATAACAGATGCAGGCTATGGAGAATATTTTGGGCATGGTTTAGGCCATGGAGTAGGACTTGAAGTACATGAAATGCCTAATGTTAATCCAAATGCACAAAACACTCTTTTACCTGGAATGATAATAACAGATGAACCTGGTATATATATTCCAGATTTTGGAGGAGTTAGAATAGAAGATTTAATTGTAGTGACAATTGATGGATATGAAGTATTATCTAGCTCTACTAAAGAATTAATAGAACTATCTTACTAGAAATTTAAATTATGGAGGGATAACAATGGTTTCAGCAGGTGATTTTAGAAAAGGAGTTACTTTTATAAAGGATGGAGAACTATGTTTAGTAATAGATTTCCAACACGTTAAGCCAGGTAAAGGAGCAGCTTTCGTTAGAACTAAGTATAGAAACTTAAAGACAGGATCTACAAGAGAAGAAGCTTTTCATCCAGGTGATAAGTTCCCTAAGGCTAATATAGAAACTAAACAAATGCAATACTTATACGCAGATGGAGAATTATACTACTTCATGGATAACGAAACTTATGATCAAGTTCCACTTAACTATGAACAAGTTGAAGATGCTATAAAGTTTTTAAAAGAAAACGAGTCAGCAACTATAAGATTCCACGAAGGACAAGCCTTCCAAGTTGAAGCACCAAACTTTGTTGAGTTAGAAATAACTGAAACAGAGCCAGGAGTAAAAGGAGATACGGCTACTAACGTAACTAAGAATGCAACAGTTGAAACTGGAGCTGTAGTTCAAGTTCCTATGTTTATAAACTTAGGAGATAAAATAAAGATAGATACTAGAACTGGAGAATATTTATCAAGAGTTTAATATACTTGCTTGTTGGATATAATTCATATATAGAACAAAATACAAATTTCTAAGGAGGTATATTACTATGCAACATTTATATGAGAAAGTAGCTTACTTAAAAGGATTAGCAGATGGATTAGGTGTTGACGAAAGTACTAAAGAAGGAAAATTATTAATAAATATCGTTGATATTTTAGATGATTTTGCAGATGCTATAGTCGAGCTTGAGGAAGAACAAGATGAAATATCTGAATACATAGAGACTATAGATGAAGACTTAGAAGATTTAGAGGATGAAATTTATGAAGATGAATTGGATGAAGATGAAGAATTTAGTTACGTTCAATTCCAGTGTCCAACTTGTAAAGAAGATGTAGAAATAGACGAAGAATTGCTATACGATGAAGATGTAGATATTCTTTGCCCTAACTGCAAAGAAGTAATATTATTTGCTGAAGATGACTGTTGCGATGGTCATTGTCATTCAGGAGAAGATCACGATTGTAACTGTGGTGAATAATATAGAAGTTTGCATAAAAAATGACTGCTTTTAGCAGTCGTTTTTTATTTAAATTTCTTTACAAAATTACTTTAGAAATAGTAAACTATAATTTGATAAGAGTTCCTTCAAAATTAGGAGGTATAATAGTATGATAATGAATAGACAAATGAAAAAGTATGAAAGAGAATTAGAGGAAAAAATTGAATATACATTTAAAAATAAGAGCTATTTATTAGAGGCTTTAACTCATAGTTCGTATGCAAATGAAAATAAAAAGGGAAATATACAATATAATGAGAGAATAGAGTTTTTAGGTGACTCAGCACTTGGAATAGTAGTTAGTCATTATTTGTTTGAAAACAAGAAAAACTTGCCTGAAGGAGAGCTTACAAAGATTAGAGCAAATATAGTTTGTGAGGAATCTTTAAGTGAGTTTGCAAAAAAAATTAATCTTGGAAAATATTTGTTACTAGGTAAGGGCGAAGAGGTAACAGGAGGTAGAGAGCGTATATCGATACTAGCAGATGCTACTGAGGCAATAATAGGAGCGATTTATTTAGATGGTGGACTTGAAGCTGCTAGTAAGTTTGTAATAAGTCATATGAAAGATATAATACAAGATTCTATAAAAGGTAAAATATTTAGAGACTATAAAACGCATCTTCAAGAAGTACTTCAAAGTCAGACTAATGAGAGAATAACTTATGATGTAATAGAGGAAATTGGTCCAGACCATAATAAAAAATTTATTATTCAGGTGAGACTTGGTAAAGAAATTTTAGGAAAAGGTGGCGGAAAGAGCAAAAAGGAAGCTGAACAAATGGCTGCAAAACAAGCATTAAAGAGGGTTGGTTGTTAATGAAAAGAAGAATAATACCGGTATTTGTACCTCATAAGGGATGTCCCCATGATTGTATATTTTGTAATCAAAAGAAGATAACTGGGGTATCAACTGATGTTAGTGCAAATGATGTTAAAAATATAATAGAAGAATATTTAGAGACTATGGATGACGGTGTACATATAGAGGTTGCATTTTTTGGAGGAAGCTTTACTGCAATAGATATAAATATCCAAAAGGAACTATTATCGGTTGCCAAAGAATATGTAGATAAAGGAATAATAAAGGATATAAGGCTTTCAACAAGACCAGACTGCATAGATGAAATTATACTTGATAACTTAAAAGAGCATAAAGTTAGCATTATAGAACTGGGAGTTCAATCTATGGATGATGATGTATTAAAGCAAAGTATAAGAGGTCATAGTCAAGAAGATGTAGTAAGGGCTGTAAATCTTATAAAAAAGTATGGATTTGAACTTGGACTTCAAATGATGCTAGGTCTTCCTAGTGATAATGAGAAAAAATGTACACAAACTGCTGATAAATTTATAGCTTTAAGACCGAGCTTTGTAAGGATATATCCAACTCTTGTAGTAAAGGATACAGGTCTTGAAAATTTATACAATGAAAGTAAGTATAGTCCGTTTGATTTAGATACTACTATAGAAATATCAAAAAAGCTTTTAATAAAGTTTCAACTGGAAAATATAAAGGTAATAAGAGTGGGACTTCAAACTACAGAGGATATATCGCTTGGAAAAGATGTTGTATGCGGGCCTCATCATCCATCTCTTAGAGAACTTATTGAAGCTAAAATATATAGGGATTATATAGAAAATATAATAAAGTCTAGCAATATAAAAGATTCAATTACTGTTTATGTAAATAAGAGGAATATATCAAAAATAGTTGGAAATAAAAAAAGCAATATAATATACTTATATGAAAGATACAATATAAAAATGTTAGTTAAAGAAGATAATCTACCTGTAGATGAATTTTCTTTTGAGTACAATGAGGTATTAACTAAGACAAATTTAAATGAAATATACAAGAATTTATATAATATATATAAAATTTAATTGGGGGGATTTTTTTGTATTTAAAGAGGTTAGAATTAAAGGGCTTTAAATCCTTTCCTAATAAAACGGAGATAGTATTTGAAAAAGGAATAACGTCTATTGTAGGACCTAATGGAAGTGGTAAGAGTAATGTGTTAGATGCTATAAGATGGGTTCTTGGAGAACAAAGTATAAAGAGCCTAAGAGGAGATAAGCTTGAAGATGTAATATTTATAGGTGCTGACAATAAAAAACCTATGAACTATTGTGAGGTATCTCTTATTATAGATAATAGCGAAGGAATAATAAATATTGATTACAGCGAAGTTAGCATAAAGAGAAGAGCTTATAGATCTGGAGAGAGTGAGTTTTATATAAATAATAAAAATTGTAGGTTAAAAGATGTCAAAGAATTACTTCTTGATACGGGAATAGGAAGAGAAGGATATTCTATAATAGAACAAGGAAAGATTGATGAAATACTAGGAAATAATGTGAATAATAGAAGAAAAGTGTTTGATGAGGCTTGTGGTATATCTAAATACAGGTATAAAAAGCAAGAAGGAGAAAAAAACCTTAAAAATACAAAAGAAAATTTAGAGAGAATAAATGATATTTTTTATGAAATAGAGAATCAATTAAAACCTTTAGAGATACAAAAGGAAAAATCGCTAAAATATATAAAACTTACAGATGAGCTTAAAGTATTTCAAGTAAACTCTTATATAAGGGAAATAGAGGCATTGGATGTTGAGTTGAAAGAAATAAACAATCACAGCAAGATACTTTCTGAACAACTTGAAGACTTAGAAAAAACAAAGAAAAATCAAGAAACAGAGATTATAGATATAGAGAAGAAATTATCTGAATTAGAGATCAAAATAACTGAATCTAATGAAGGCATACATCAAATTCAGGTGGGTATAGATAAGAAAACAGCAGACTTGAATTTAATAGATGAAAAAATAAAGAATATACAGATTAATAAACAAAGGAATGAAAAAGAATTATCAGAATTAAAATCAAAAAAGCTTCAAAAAGAAGAAGAGCTAAAGGTTTTAACTGATGATAATGATAAACTTTTCTTAAATCTTGAAAATCTGAACAAAAATAAGGAAGAGGTTCAAGGTAGCACAGACAAAGGTATGCTTGAACTAAATTCTATAGAGCAAAAGATTGAGGATCTAAAAAATGATGCAATAAATTTATTAGATGAAAAAAACAATAAAAATATAAGACTTTCAAGTTTAAATACCAGTGTTGAAAATATACAAAATAGAAAAGTAGAAGTCAGACGAAATATAGATGAGATAAGTTTACAGGCTGAAGAAAAGAAATCTAAACTAAAAACTAACGTAGAAATTGAAAAAGAGAATAATGATATTATTAAAAAATTGAAATTGAATAAAAATGAAGAGATAAATAATTTGAATTCATCTATTGCAAATCTTAAAAACATAGAATCTAGTATCAATAACAAAAAACTTAAAATAAATGAATACAATTCTAAGTTAAATGTATATGTTGATATGGAAAATAGATATGAAGGTTTTTATAGAGGTGTAAAAGAGGTACTAAAAAATAAAAAACTTCAGGGAATTAAGGGTGCAGTTGCAGAGGTTATAAAGGTAGGTAAGGAATATGAGGTAGCTGTTGAAGTTGCTATGGGATCTTCTCTTCAAAATGTAATCACAAAAGATGAATATAGTGCAAAACAAGCTATTTCATACTTAAAGCAGGGCAACCTAGGAAGAGTAACATTTTTACCTATTAATATAATAAAACCTAGAAAGGTAAATATAAATGAAATACCTAAAATAGACGGTTTAATAGGAATAGCCAGCGATATAGTTAAGTTTGAGGATGAATTTAAGAATATAATAGAAAATATACTTGGAAGAACAATATTTGTAGAGGATATAGATTGTGCTATAAAGCTTGGTAAAATGACTAACTATAAGTATAAGATAGTGACATTAAAGGGAGATGTATTCAACTCAGGAGGTTCATTAACTGGTGGTAGTGTGAAATCAGTAAATAACCTATTGTCTAGAAAAAGAATAATAGAAGAGTTTAAAGAAAACATAGAAAAAGAAACAGTAGAAATACAAAATTTATTAGAAAATAAATCTAATACAGAACAGGACGTAGAAACAAAAAGGAATAATATATCTAACTTAGAAGTATCTATACAAGAAAAGGAAAAAACAATTTTTAAAATTAATTCAGATATTAATAATATCAAACAAGATATAAATTCAATAGAACACACAAAAGCTAAATTAGAAAAAGAAGAATTGGGATTTAATGACAATCTATCGTATACGAATGAATTGATAACTAAATTAAACGAAGAAATAAAAGAAATTGATATCAAAACATCTCAAATAGAACAAACTATAAAGGAAATAGATATTAAAAAACAAGAATACAAGCATAAATACGAATCTGATATACAAATTTTAAATGAAGTAAAGCTTGAAATAGCTAAATTTACTCAAGTATATGAAAATAATCAAAACCAAATTCAAATGGCAAAAGATTATATTAACGACCTAGAAAATAACACAGCTACAAAAGAAAAAGAGATGAAAAGCTCAGAATTAGAAAAGCAAAATGTAAGTGAAAAGAAGATTTTGATAAAGGTCGAAAAAGAAGAATTAAATGAACAGATGATAGACCTTAATAAAAAGTATGAAGATTATAAAAATGATAAATTAAATATACTAAAAGAGATAAAAGATAAAAAAGAAGAGTTTAAAATAAAAGAAGAAAACTATACTCAATTAAAAGAAAGTATGTATAAGATAGAATCAAAAATAGATAAGCTTGAACTTAGTCAGGAAAATTACTTCAATAAATTATGGGAAGATTATGAGCTTACATTTAAAGATGCTACACCGTTAAAAAATGACGAGATAGAAATAGATAAGAAAAAAATAGAAAACTTAAAGAATCAAATAAAGAGAATCGGAAACGTAAATCTTGATTCAATACAGGAATATAAAGAAGTAAAAGAAAGATATGATTTTTATGAAGAACAAAAGAAGGATCTTGAAAAATCTATAGAATCAATAGAAAAATTAATAGTAGATCTTGAGGCTAATATGAGAAGTGAGTTTAGTGTTAACTTTAAAAAGATAAATGAGTACTACATGGTTATTTACAAAAAACTATTCGGTGGAGGACATGGAGAGCTTAAGATAGTAGATCCATCTAACCTTTTACAAAGTGACATAGAAATAATAGCACAACCTCCTGGTAAAAAGCTTAAAAACATAAATCTTTTATCTGGAGGAGAAAAAGCATTAACTGCAATAGCCATATTATTTAGTATAATAAGTACAAGACCTACACCGTTTTGTGTATTAGATGAAATTGAAGCACCTCTTGATGATGCTAATATTTATAGATATGGAGAATTCTTAAGAGGTTTATCTAAAGATACACAATTCATAGCTATAACTCACAGAAGAGGAACTATGCAGGTATCAGATTACATATATGGTGTAACTATGGAGCAAAAAGCAATATCTAAAGTACTGAGTCTAAAACTAGAACAAGCACAAGAATTAACTAATGAAAATGCGAGCTAGGAGGTAAATTATGTTAAAAAAAATATTTGATAAGTTTAAGAAAAAAGAAAATCAAGAAATTCAGGAAATAGAACAAGAAGTAGAAGAATCTAAAGAAGACATTAAAGGGGAATCAAAGGAAGAACAGGAAGAGGAAGCTAAAGAAGAAGTTAATAAAGAAAAGACCATAGAAGAAAAGCCTAAAGAGGGACTTAAAGTAGATGAAATAAGTGTTGATGAATACGTTGAACAAGATTTAGAAGAAGTAATAGAAGAAAAATTAGAGAAAGCTAAAGAAGAGAAAATAGAAGAAACTAAAGAAGATGAAATTGAATCAAGTGAAGAAATTGAAGAGGAAGTTAAAGAAGAACAAGAAGAAAAAAAGGAAGAAATAAAGGTAAGCCTATTCTCAAGATTAAAGGATGGATTGTCTAAAACAAAAAAAGGGATAACAGATAGAGTAGATCAAGTTTTAAAAGCCTATGTAAAGGTAGATGAAGAACTATTTGAAGATTTAGAAGAGATACTTATAACATCAGATGTAGGTGTTAATACTACAATGGACATTGTAGAGAAACTTAGAGATAGAGTAAAAAGTAAAAAAATAACTGAGGCAAAAGATGTTAGAGATGAACTTAAAGAAATACTTTCTGATATATTAGGTGATGAACAATCAAGTCTTAACATAGAGCCAGCTCCAGCTATTGTATTGGTTGTGGGCGTTAATGGAGTAGGAAAAACTACTACTATAGGAAAAATGGCTAATAGATTTAAAAAAGAAGGAAAACGTGTAATGTTAGCTGCAGGAGATACATTTAGAGCTGCTGCAATAGACCAGTTAGAAGTTTGGGCAAATAGAGTTGGAGTGGATATGATAAATCACTCAGAGGGATCAGATCCTGGAGCTGTAATATTTGATGCAATAGCTGCAGCAAAATCTAGAAAGGCAGATGTACTAATATGTGATACAGCTGGTAGACTTCACAATAAAAAGAATCTTATGAATGAACTGGGTAAAGTATTTAAAATTGTAGATAGAGAATATCCACAAGCTACTAAAGAGGTTTTACTCGTAGTAGATGCTACAACTGGTCAAAATGCAGTATCTCAGGCAAAGGTATTTAAAGAGGCTGCTAATATAACTGGTATAGTACTTACGAAACTGGATGGAACTGCAAAAGGTGGAGTTGTACTTGCAGTAAAATCAGAACTTGATGTACCCGTTAAGCTTATAGGTGTTGGAGAAAAAATGGAAGATCTTCAAGATTTTAATGCTAAAGATTTTGTAAAAGCATTATTTGGTGACGAAAATTAATAAAAATTATTGACAAGATGGATTATCTGATATAAAATACATCTGTAAAGGCGACAAGCTTTACACTTATAATTCTTTGGGAAGTGTTAATATGGAATTAAACAAAGTCATAGAGATTGGTATTTTATTCGATTTTTATAAAGAACTTTTAACTGAAAAACAAAGAGAATCAGTTAATCTATACTATAATGAGGATTATTCATTGGGTGAGATTAGTGAAAATCTTAAAATTTCAAGACAAGGGGTCTATGACACTTTAAAGAGAGCTGAGAAGATTTTACAGGATTATGAAAAAAAATTAAATCTAGTAGAAAAATCCAATAAAAGAAATAAGCTAATAGAGAGCTTGTACGAAAAAGTTGTTGATATAAAAGAAGAAATTAAAGTTGATAATAATTTTAATGGTTTAGTCCCTAAGATTGAAAATCTAGAAGAAATTTGTAGGGAGTTGTTGAGATGATTTTTGAAGGATTAGCAGAGAAGCTTCAAGGTACTCTTGGGAAATTAAAGAGCAAGGGTAAATTGAATGAAAAAGATGTTAAAGATGCTATGAGAGAGGTAAAACTTGCACTTCTTGAGGCCGATGTTAACTTTAAGGTTGTAAAAGAGTTTGTAAACAAGGTTAAAGAAAGAGCTGTAGGTCAAGAAGTAATGGAAAGTTTAACTCCAGGACAGCATGTAATAAAGATAGTTAATGAAGAACTTACAGATTTAATGGGAAATGTTCAAAGTAAAATAAGCTTTGCATCGAAGCCTCCTACTGTAATAATGTTAGTTGGACTTCAAGGGGCAGGTAAAACTACTACCGGAGGAAAACTAGGGGGATTACTTAAGAAACAAGGTAAAAAGCCGTTATTAGTAGCCTGTGACGTGTACAGACCCGCGGCTATTAAGCAGCTACAAGTTGTAGGAAGTCAACTTGAAATACCTGTTTTTTCAATGGGAGATAAAGAAAATCCTGTTAATATAGCAAAAGAAGGAATTAACCACGCACTTGATCATAATAACGATGTTGTTATTATAGATACGGCTGGTAGACTTCATATAGATGAACTTTTAATGGATGAATTAAAGAACATAAAAACTGAGGTTAAACCTCATGAAATATTATTAGTTATAGACTCTATGACAGGTCAAGACGCTGTAAATGTTGCTGAGAATTTCAATGAAGCATTAGGAATAGATGGAGTTGTTCTTACTAAATTAGATGGAGACACTAGAGGTGGAGCAGCACTTTCGGTAAGATCTGTTACGAGAAAGCCTATAAAATTTATAGGTATGGGAGAAAAGCTTGATGATTTAGAGGCATTTCACCCAGATAGAATGGCATCGAGAATTCTTGGAATGGGAGATGTTCTATCTTTAATAGAAAAAGCTGAACAAGCTATAGATGTTAAAAAGGCTAAGGAATTAGAAGCCAAAATTAAAAATCAGGAATTTGATTTTGAAGATTTCTTAACTCAAATGGAACAAGTAAAGAGCTTAGGACCTTTGAATAAGATTATGGAGATGATTCCTGGAATGAGCGGAGCAAAAGAGCTAAAGAATGTAAGTTTTGATGATAAAGAAATCCGCAGAATAGAAGCTATCATAAAGTCTATGACAAAAAAAGAAAGAAAAAATCCATCAATTCTAAATGCAAGTAGAAGAAGAAGGATTGCAAATGGTAGTGGAACCAAGGTACAAGAGGTTAACAGACTTGTAAAACAGTTTGAACAAACTAAAAAAATGATGAAGCAATTTGGAGATTTAGAAAAGAGTATGAAAAAGGGAGGAAAAATGAAACTTCCTTTCTTTGGAAATAAATTATAAATTTTAAGGGAGGTGAAATACATGGCAGTTAAGATAAGATTAAAAAGAATGGGTGCTAACAAGAAACCTTTTTATAGAATAGTTGTTGCTGATTCTCGTTCTCCGAGAGATGGTAAGTTCATCGAAGAAATCGGATACTACAATCCAGTTTCTCAACCAAAGCAAATCAAGATAAATGATGAGAGAGCTTCTAAATGGTTAAAAGATGGTGCTCAACCAACTGATACTGTTAAGTCTTTATTTAAGAAAAACGGAATTATGGAATAGATATCCTTCTAAATAGGAGGTGGTATCATGAGAGAATTGGTCGAGAAGATAGCTAAATCTCTAGTTGATAACCCTGATGAAGTTGTTGTTAAAGAGACAGAAGGAACACACTCTATAATCATAGAGCTTAGAGTTGCCCAAGAAGACATGGGTAAGGTTATAGGGAAACAAGGTAGAATAGCAAAAGCTATTAGAACCTTAGTTAAATCTGCAGCTATTAAGCAGAATAAACAAGTTAGTGTTGAAATTGTTCAATAAAAGGATTAGGGTTAACCCTAATCCTTTTTGTGCATAATAAAAAAGTCTTCTTTTGGAGAATTTAAACGTAGACTTTTTTGAAATTCATAACAGAAATTATACTTATCCACAATTTAAATAGGAATATAATTTCCTACTCATTATAAAAAAGGTAGGTGAAAATAATGATAGAATACTTTAAAATTGGTCAAATAGTAAAAGTTCAAGGGTTAAAAGGTGAAATGAGGGTATACCCACTAACTGATTACAAAGAGAGATTTGAAGAAATAGATTGGGTATATATATCTGATGATAAAGAGACTAAGTATGAGATTGAGAAAGTAAGATACAAAGGAAACGTAGTAATCTTAAAGATAAAAGGAATAGATAGTATAAATGATGCTGAAAAGCTTATGAAAAAATATCTTAGAATACCAAGAGAAAATGCTAGAGAGCTTGAAGATGATGAATATTTTATATCTGACTTAATAGGCATAAAAGCATATACAGTAGGTGGAGAATATATTGGAGTTTTAGATGAAGTATTACAAACTGCGGCTAATGATGTTTACTTAATAAAGAACGATGAAAATAAAGAAATATTAATTCCAGCTATTAAAAAATTTGTTCCTGAACTTAGTATTGAAGATAAAAAGATGATAATAGATCCAATAGAAGGAATGATATAATGAGAATCCACGTAATGACATTATTTCCTCAAATATTTGAGTCATATATAAATGAAAGTATAATGAAAAGAGCTAATGATAAGGGTTTAATAGATATAAAACTTTATAATATAAGAGATTTTTCAAATAATAAGCATAAAAAAGTAGACGATTATCCATATGGTGGGGGAGCAGGTATGGTTATGACTCCTCAGCCAATATACGATACTTATATGCATATAATACAAAAATTTAACATAGAAGATCCAAAGGTTATATATCTAACTCCAAAAGGGAAAGTGTATAAGCAAGAAATGGCTGAAAAGTTTTCTCTTGATAATGACATAATACTTTTATGTGGGCATTATGAGGGAGTAGATCAAAGAATAATAGATCTTATAGTAACTCATGAGATATCTATAGGAGATTATGTTTTAACAGGTGGAGAGCTACCAGCACTTATATTAATAGACTCTATATCAAGATTAATATCTGGTGTTTTAGGCCAGGATGAATCGTTTGAAGAAGAATCATTCAAAGATAATTTGCTTGAATATCCTCATTATACAAGACCTAGAGAATTTATGGATGAAAAGGTTCCTAATGTATTGTTATCTGGAAATCATAAAAATATAGATCAGTGGAGAAGAGAGCAATCTATAGATATAACTATACAAAAAAGACCTGATTTGATGAAAAAAGCAGCTTTAACAGATAAAGACAAGAAATATATACAAAAAAGATCAAAAACTATTGCAAATAATAAAAAAAAGTGATAAAATTTAATGGTTGAAAATAACGGGCGTTCCTCTGCTATGGAAAATATTAAGAACGTCTATGATTAGGAGGAAGAAACATGGATATATTAAGAGCTATTGAGCAAGAACAACTTAAGAAGGAAATACCTGCATTTGGAACTGGTGATACTGTAAAAGTACACATAAAGATCAAAGAGGGTAAAAGAGAAAGAGTTCAGATGTTTGAAGGAGTAGTTATCAAAAGACAAGGTGGAGGAGCTAGAGAAACTTTCACTGTAAGAAAAATATCTTTTGGTGTAGGTGTTGAGAAGGTATTACCTGTTCACTCTCCAAAAATCGAAAAAATCGAAGTAGTTAGAAAAGGTAAAGTTAGAAGAGCTAAAATCTACTACATCCGTGAAAGAGTTGGAAAGAAAGCTAAAATTAAAGAAGCTAAGTAATTTTAATGGGACTGTTTTTCAGTCCCTTTTAATATATATATAGATTATAATAAATTCAACTTATTTATAATGTTGATATATGAATAAAACTATTCACTATGGTTACACGAGCTATGCAATAACATGAAATGAACTTTTTAATATATAGAGTAAGATTAAAATATAAAATGGATGTGATAATATGGAAAACATGGATAATAGAATGAATATAAACTGGTATCCAGGACATATGAAAAAAACTAAAGAATCATTACAAAAAAATTTAAAACTAATAGATGTGGTCGTCGAGCTATTAGACAGCAGAATCCCATTTAGTAGTAAAAATCCAGATGTAGACAATATAATAAAGGACAAGCCAAAGGTTGTTGTTTTAAATAAGTTCGATATGGCAGATCCAAGTAAGATAAAATTATGGCAAGACTATTATGAATCACAAGGCGTTAAGGCTATACCTGTAAACACAATCTCTGGAAAAGGTGTAGATAAGATAATACAAGAATGTAGAGAAGCAGTAAGAGAAAAGATGGAAGCTTTGATAAAAAAGGGAAGAAAGGAAAGAGCTATTAGACTTATGATAGTTGGAGTTCCAAATGTAGGAAAATCAACTCTTATAAATAAGCTTGCTGGAAGAAAAAGTACTCAAACTGGAGATAGACCTGGAGTTACAAAGGGAAACCAATGGGTTAAATTAAAGGGGAATTTAGAACTTTTAGATACACCAGGAATACTTTGGCCTAGGTTTGAAGATGAAAATGTGGCTATGAATTTAGCATTTACTAGAGCAATAAAGGATGAGATACTAGATGTAGAGACATTAGCTCTAAGATTTATAGAAAAGCTTGAAGATATATATCCTGAAAACTTAAAAGAAAGATATAAGCTAGAAGAATTAGGTCAAACACCTCTTGAAACTATGGAGATGATAGGAGTTAAAAGAGGATGTCTAATGGCGCGTAAAGAAATAGATTATACAAGGGTTGCAAAAATAGTTCTAAATGAATTTAGAGAAGGTAAAACAGGAAAAATGACTTTAGAAGTGCCTGCTGACTTTGAAAAATAAGCTAGAGAAAGAATTAATTCTTTCTCTATTTTTTATATAAAAGGAGGAAAAAATATGTTTGGAAATATGAAGGTAAAGGATATAAATGAGTTTGTAAACAATATAGATGAAAATGATTATATGAAGTATATAGATATTTTAAGTAATGATGAGAGAAAGTCTGTTCAAAAAATAGCTCTTAAGTTATCTAAGAAATTAGATGCTTTAAGAAAAGAAGAAGAGAGAATACATAGAATAAAAGAATTTGAGAGATGGTCTTATGAAAACGGATATACATATATAGGTGGTATAGATGAGGCAGGGAGAGGTCCTTTAGCTGGTCCTGTTGTTGCAGCAGTTGTTGTATTTGATAAAGATGTAGATATAAAGTATATAAATGACTCTAAGAAGCTAAGTGAAGAAAAGAGAAACGAATTATTTGAAACAATAAAAAATGAAGCGCTAGATTATGGAATAGGGATAGTTGATAACGGCAAGATAGATGAAATAAATATATTGAACGCTACATATCTTGCTATGAAAAAAGCCATAAATAATTTAAAGAATAAGCCAGATTGCTTATTAATAGATGCAGTTACTATACCTAATATAGATATAGCACAAAAAGCTATAATAAAAGGAGATAGCAAGTCTATATCAATAGCAGCAGCTAGTATTTTAGCTAAGGTAACTAGGGATAAACTTATGTATGAATATGACGATAAATATAGTGAGTATGGATTTTCAAAGCATAAAGGATATGGAACAAAGGAGCATTATGAAGCTATAAAAAATCAAGGGATAACTCCTATTCACAGAAGATCCTTTCTCAAATCTATTTTAAACGGAGACTAATATGAGGATTTCGGGATATAGTGATTTTAATTTAAGGACAATAGGTGCCAAGGGAAGCAAGCAGATAAATGACGCTATAAAAAATAATGAATCTGTAACAGGAAAGATACTAGATGTTAAATCTAATGCAGTAAAAATACTTCTTCAAAACGGTAAAGCGTTTATGGCAAATAGCAATATACCTCTTGAAAATTTACTTGGAGAAGAGGTTAATTTTAAGGTTTTAAATGGAAATAAGAATATAGTTTTACAACCTCAAATAGAGGGAACCGCACTTGAGAAAGAATTAGATGCTAAGATAAATAATTTGATAAGTGATCTTAAACTGCCAAATAATGAAGAAAATAAATCACTCATAAAAGAGATGATAAAACAAAATATTCCTGTTAATTTGAAGAATTTTAAAATCATAAAAGATAATATAGGTTCATTTAATATACTATCAAGACTTACAAAAGAAGAGGTCGAGATATTAAACAAGAATATAGAGAATATAGAAGCTAAAGAAATAAAAGAAATCGTAAAAGATATATATATAAACAAAGATGGCAAGAATATATTGAATTTTTTAAAAGACTTAAAGAATATAGATTTTAAAGAAAAAGATATACTATTTTTATTTAAAAATAAATTTAAAATAAATATAGATAATATGAAAAATTTAGATTCTCTTTTAAAAGGAGAAAATTTAGATGATATATTAAAGGAAATAAACAATATAATAGATGAAGATTTAGGACTTGGTAAAGGAGTAACTCAGGATATTAAAAAAAATAATCCTCATAATACAAAAGAAGACATACAAAAGCTCAATGTAATAAAGGAAAATACAACTGAATCTGATACTCAAAAAGATATCTCTAATGATACATCCAAAGCAGATACATTACCTAAAGAGGATATAAAAAAGATAATAAAAAGTATGATTCAAAATTTAAATACAGATAAAAAAATCGATGTCGAGAAAATAAAACAGGATATGGACTCGTTGGTAAAGGTTTTAAATATTCAAAATGAAATAAAGTTAGGAGAGAGCATGAAAGGGGAGTTTCATGAGGTAAATCAAAAGCTTGAGCTTTTAAATGATATATCAAATGAATACATGTATTTTCAAATTCCTTTTGAATATAAAGAGTATAAAAATTTAGCTGAAATAGTCTTATCTGAAAAAACAAAAAATAAAAAAGGTAGCAAAAATTCTATAAGCATACTTATATCATTAAACACTCATAATTTAAATAGAATAGATACTATGTTAAACTACGATAACAAGGATTTAAGTATAGTCTTTGGATTGAGAGATGAAAAAACAAAGAATATGTTTGAAAAAAATGAAACAAAGCTAGTAGATGTATTAAAGAACATAGGCATAAATAATATCAATATAAACTACAAGATAAAAACTCAAAATGAGCAAATACTAAATAATATTGAGTATATAAACAATAAGTTCTCTAATTTTAATATGTGGGTGTGATTATATGAAATTAAATAAGGGAATAAAAATAGCTACAGCCTTGAAGTACAATATAGATAAAGATGATGCTCCAAAGCTCATAGGTAAGGGAAAGGGAAAGGTTGCTGATAAGATATTAGAAACCGCCAAAGAAAACAATATACCTATATACAAGGATGAGAAACTTGCAAAACAGCTTGAACACCTAGAATTAGGACAAGAAATACCACAAGAGCTTTACGAAGCTGTTGCAGAAATTTTGATATTTATATCTGATATGGATTCTAAAATTAAATAGTATAAGTTTGTTTTTTAATACCCATAATCTAAATAAAAAGATTATGGGTATTTTTATATACTAAAGGATTATAAAAAATAGCATTATGGATAACATTGGTGAAAGAACTACAGTATCAACTATTTTGAGCAACGGAGCCCGTAGGACTCGTTGGCGACATGAGCTATGCGTTAGCATAAAGCGAATTTTGTTATGTGGAGGAATATATGAATAATAAGGAAAAAGGAAGATTAGGAGAAAAAATTGCGTGCAATTATTTGATAAAGAACAACTTTCATATACTTGAGAAGAACTATAGAACGAAAATAGGAGAGATAGATTTAATAGCATATAAAGAGAATAAGATTTTGTTTGTAGAGGTAAAATCCAGGAAATCTATAAATTATGGATATCCAAGTGAGGCTGTAAATTATAAAAAGCAGAGAAAGATTATATCGACTGCAAAGCAATATATAATGTATAAGAACATAAAAAATATGGATATCGGTTTTGATGTTATAGAGGTATATTTAAGTGATAATGATATCAATCATATAGAAAATGCTTTTTGTGTTAACTAAGGGTGGTGTTAATGTGTTTTGTAAGATAAAGAGTGCTTGTTTAATAGGAATAGATGGATTTGTTGTAGATGTTGAGGTAGATATAACGAAGGGGTTACCGGTGTTTAATATAATAGGTCTTCCTGATGCATCTATTAAAGAAGCTAAAGAAAGGATAAAGTCTGCAATATTAAATTCAGGATATGTTTTTTTGAATTCTAGGATAGTTATTAATCTATCGCCTGCTGATATAAGAAAGGAAGGACCTTATTTTGATCTTTCTATGGCTGTTGGAATATTAAGCAATTTATATGAATTAAATAATGAATATATGAGCCAAACTCTGTTTTTAGGCGAATTATCTCTTGATGGAAAGTTAAAAAAGGTAAGGGGAATTCTTCCTATAATAATAAATGCAAAGTCTAATAATATAAAACGGGTGTTTTTACCCTCTAAAAATTTAAAGGAGGCATCATACATAGATGGATTAGATATTTATCCTGTAGATGATTTAAAGCAGGTTATAGATTTTTTAGCTGGTAATATAAAGCTTGATATATATACTAATAAAGAAAAGTTGATTAAAAATAAGGATTATAGATTAGATTTTTCGGATATAAAGGGGAATTATTTTGTGAAAAGAGCCATGGAAATAGCCGCAGCAGGAAACCATAACATGCTAATGATAGGCCCTCCTGGAAGCGGAAAGACAATGATAGCTAAAAGGATAAACACTATACTTCCAGATATGACAGAAGAAGAGGTGATAGAAGTTAGTAGGATATACAGCGCAGCAGGACTTATAGATGAGAATATAGGGATAATAACTCAAAGACCTTTTAGATCAATACACCATACAGCGACTAAGACTGCCTTAATCGGAGGGGGAAGAGATGCAAAACCTGGAGAGGTAGTGCTGTCTCATAGAGGTGTACTTTTTCTAGATGAAATGCTTGAATTTGATAGGAGAACGTTAGAAAGTTTAAGACAACCGATAGAAGATAAGTATATTAATATATCTAGGGTTAAGATGAGTCAAACCTATGATTGTGATACTTTAGTTATTTCAGCTATGAATCCATGCCATTGTGGCTTCTTTCAAGGCCCTAATGAGGGAAGATGTAAATGTACTGCTAGTGAAATAAATAGATATTTAAATAGAGCATCAGGCCCACTTCTTGATAGATTTGATTTATTCGTAGAGGTAAATCCTTTAAATTTTGAAGAATTTCAAAGCAATAAAAAAGAAGAAACATCAAAAGATGTAAAAAAGAGGGTTGAAAAAGCTAGAAAAGTTCAGAGTGAAAGATATAATGGTTATGGTATAAATACTAATAATGATATAAATACTAAGAAAATTGAAGAATATTGTTACTTAGATAAAGAGTGCAAGGATTTTATAAAGACTGTGTTTAGTAAGTATAAATTTAGTTCAAGAAGTTATTATAAACTTTTAAAAACTGCAAGAACTATAGCAGATCTTGAAGAAGATGATATAAAGGTGAGTCATATAGCTGAGGCACTTTCTTTTAGGAAGGCTTATTATAATTATTGGGGATAGTGCTTAATTAAGCGGAAAATAATACTTATTAAAATACAACTGGAATAACAATCCCCTTAAAGTTATTTACTTTAAGGGGGTTAATATTACACTTTAAATCTATCTATTTGTTCATTTAACTTTAACGAAAGTTCACTAAGTCTTTCTGCACTCCTTGCAACTTCATCAACAGCTATTGATTGCTGATGAGCTGAAGCTGTAACCTCTTCAGATGCTGCTGCTGTTTCTTCTGATACTGCGGACATACTTCCTATAGACTCAACTATTAAATCTTTATCTTTTATTATATCTATTACAAACTTATTAACCTGCTCTATTTCATTTGTAATATTATCTATTGATTTTGATATTTTTCCAAATGAATTATTTACATCTATTACAGATTTATTTTGGTCAATTGAAACATTTTTTACTTCGCTCATAATATCAACTGTATTTTCACTTTCATATTTTATAGCATCTACTATTTCTTTTATTTCATCAGTTGCAGCACTGGATCCTTGTGCAAGCTTTCTTATCTCTTCAGCAACAACTGCAAATCCCTTTCCTGCTTCGCCTGCTCTTGCTGCTTCTATACTTGCATTTAGTGCCAATAAATTTGTTTGCTCAGATATAGATCTTATTGTTTGTAATATATTTTCTATATTACTAGACTTTTCACTTAACTGTTTTACTGCATCTTCTATTTTATTAATAGATTGGTTATTTAAATCAGTTTTTTCTTTAAGCTCATTAACTACATTTACTCCTTCTATGTTTACACTAATTGCTTCATTTGCATTTTTAAACATAGTATCTGTATTATTTGCCAATTTATTAAATTTATCATCTAAATTAGATGCAAGCCTTGCTCCGTTTTCTGCATCTACTGCCTGCTGACTTGCTCCTCTTGCTATTTCTTCTACAGTTTTTGCTATTTCTTCACTGGATGCACTTGTTTGATCTGATGTAGCCACAAGATTTATTGCAGCACCCGATACTTCTTCACTTACATTCTTTGCATTATTTAAAAGACCTTTAACATTTTCCACCATAATGTCAAAATTATGTGACATCAATCCAATTTCATCATTTGACTTAACACCTAATTTTACTGTAAAATCTCCATCTTTCACCTTGTTCATACCATTCAATATAGAATTGATATTTTTTGTCATATTATTTGCAAGCATTATGCCTGCTACTGATGCAATTATAAGTATAATTATCCCTATTAATACAGCATTACTAAGTATCCCACTGGTATCTTTTTTTATTTCATCTATATATATAGCAGATAAAACTGTCCATCCAAACTCTGGCATTTTTTTATATACTGAAAACTTTTCAGATATAGTTCCATTAGATTCTTTCCACTTATAATCTACAATACCTGTATCTGAATTACTACTTACAGCGTCTTTTATTTCCGGTACATTTATCTCTTTTCCTATTAACTCAGGATTTTTATGAGTAATAAAATTTCCATTAAAATCTAAAATATATGGGTATCCTTTTTCTCCTACTTTTATAGAGTTTATTTTAGTCGATAATACATCTATTGGTATTGTTACACTAACTACACCAACTAATTTGTTTTTGTCTCCATTTTCATAAACAGGAGATGCACAAGCAATTGATGGTTTTTTATTAACAATATCCTGATATATATCTGTAAAAACAGCACTGTGGTTTTCTACAGCTTTTTGATACCACGGTCTTAATCTAGGATCATAATCACTACTCATCTCTGTATGAGGATATATTCTAAAACCTCCGTCTACTGTTCCCATGTATATGTGAGTTGCATCTGGATAACTTTCTATATAAGTTTCTAATAATTCCATTAAAAAAGGTTCATATTCTGGGTGAATAAGTATTTGTTCTGCATCCATATTGCTACCTATCATTTGAATACCATGTTTATATCCATCAAAATAATTTTTAATAGATTCCTTAATATCATTATTTAGAGCTTCCATAGAATGTCTAAACTGTTTTTCTAATACCTTTTTGGATTTTATATAAGATGTACTTCCTAAAATAGACAGAGGTATTACTATTAATGCTAAAACGAGAATAATTAATTTGCTCTTAATTGTAACTTTCATATATTGCCTCCTTTTTTAAAACTGACTATTTTCGATTGTTTTTTTATATATTCTACAATTATCTTTAAATTCCTTGTAATTATTGTTAAATTTTTTGCAAAATTCAATGAAATTATAAAAGTGCAGAAATACTTTAATAAATTAGCATTGGGATAAATAAAAAATATTTACGGTGAGAAAATACAATATGTATACTTTGGAAAAGAAAAAGGATATTATATGTATTACTATAGCAAAAGCAGTTTATGATAATGAAGAGTTCGTAGGTGCCGTAGGAATAGACTTAATACTAGATGAAATATCAAAATAATATAAAAAAATGTTGACGTATTTATAAAAATGTAGTAATATGTACGTAAGCACGGAGTGCAAGTGACATTTAATAATTTATAATATTGGGGATTCGCCAAGTCGGTAAGGCTCAGGATTTTGATTCCTGCATGCGTTGGTTCGAGTCCAGCATCCCCAGCCAATTAAAAAAACCTCAAGAATTATGTTCTTGAGGTTTTTATTATATAATAAAAAACTCATAATTTGAAGTATAGGGGAGATTGAGTTATGAAGATAGCACTACAAGTAATTATATACACCATGTTGATTTTACTGACAGGATGTAGTGAGGTTAATAATATAGTCAAACATAATTTAGAAGAAATAGAGTTTGTTAATGCAGATTCAGTTTATACAAGTTTAAACCAAGTTGAAGATAATATAAAGACTGCTATAGAAAATCTAGATAATGAAGTGAGTTTTACTTATAAGGGAGATACTTCTGATATAATACAAAAAATTAGCGAAGTAGTAAAAAGTCTGATTGAGGAAAATGGAGAATATACATTATTGGTGAATAACTATGAAACGAATACAACTAGTTATTCTTACAAATCAAAAGTTAAAATATCATTCCAATATAATTTGACGAAAGAAGAATATTCTAAGGTAAAAGATAGGGTGAATTCAATTACATCCGAAATAATTGATTCTACGATGTCTGATTTTGAAAAAGAAAAAGCTATAAATGATTGGATAGTAACAAACATAGAGTATGATAAAACCAATAAAAAAACAAATTCGTATACAGCATTATTTGAAGGAAAGACTGTTTGTTCAGGGTATGCTCACCTAGCAAAGTTAATGTTAGATAAAGTAGGTATACAAAATGAATTGGTGACAGGAGGAAATCATGCATGGAATATGGTTTATATAGAAGGAAAATGGTATCATTTAGATACAACTTGGAATGATCCTTCATATGTAAATATATCTGATAAAATAAATGAAGTAAGCTATGAGTATTTTAATTCTACAGATGAATTCATGGAAAAAGATCATTCATGGGATAAAACACTTTATCCTTTAGCTGATACAAAATATGAAGGAATAAGAAAAGAAACAATGTTATCATTAAGTGATATAAAAATAGATGGAGTATCATTATATAATTTTGATCCAAATATACAAGAATATTATCTAAATAGAAATGAAATACAGGGAAAGACTATAGAATTTACACCTAGAAGTAGTAATGCAGAGTTGAAATTAAATAAGTTTTCAAATAGATGGGAAATAGAGATTAAATCAGAAGAATATGAAGATATAATCATTTATATACTTTATTTTAATTAAAATGATATATGAATGTGTAATTGAATATGTGTAAAGTCAAAATTATTAATCCGATTTTAGATAAAAATGACCTATTTATAGGTCATTTTTATTTAAATACAAATACTACCATGATTTGATATTATTTAAGAAAAGGTAGATGAATTTACTGAATTCATTATAGAGTTGCCTGTTAAGGAATTTGATGAAGAGGATATTTTTATAAGTAATTATAGTGATTATGAAACAAGATTGATTGAAAGAATCGATATAGAATTTTCAGATGTATATGGATTATAGACAAGATAATTTTTTGTTATTCAGAGGGAGTAAAAAGTTTATCTGAATTAATTTTCACTTTATTAATTGATTAAAAAAGATATAAAGTATTTCCAAAAATATAAGAGATTTTCAATAATTTCTACTATATCTTTCTATTGATTGGTTAAATTAATAAAGAGAGATAAATAAAATAAGGAGGAAACTCAAATGAATAACAATAAAAATCTTATGAAAACACGTGGAAAATCAAATTCAGAGCTTAGAAAAATGTATTCTGAACAAGGAAGCGATATTGGAATTGTAGATAGCAAAAAAATTGATCCAAATAACAAAAGGCTTACAAAAAGATCTAAGCTTTCACATAAAAGATCAGGCTCGTATGATGAACAAGCATAAAAAAATAATATAATTAATAAAAAATAAAATTCCTTAATTTAATTAAGGAATTTTATTTTTTATTAATTATATTATTTTTTAAAATTATGGATAAGAATAATTTCTATTACGAATTTTAAGCAAAGGAGTCTGCAAAGATCTGTTGGCGCCATTTATACCTCATATAGATGGAATTGATAAAATAAATTATTTAATTAATGAGAATATATTTTATTTAGAAAAACTGCCTCAGAAAATGATTATTTTAGTAGGTGGAGCAATAGGTGTTGAACTTGCACAATCGCTAAATAGACTGGGTATTAAAATCCATAGGTATTAGTTTTGATAAATTATCAAAAGTAATTCATTCTTATCTGACGTATAGTAAAGTATTGAATAAGATTTGGAAGAAAGTTTATGTGGATAATATTTTGAATAACCCTATCAGAATATATGATATAATCTCTAATAAGAAAATTGATTGAAAATATTGGGAGGGTATTTATGAATGATGTTATCAAAAATATAAAAGAAAGAAGAAGTACTAGAAAGTTTAAAGAAGAACAGATAAAAGAAGAAGAATTACAGGCTATTATTGAAGCTGGAATATATGCTCCAAGTGCGCATAACCAACAGCCATGGCACTTCACTGTAATCCAAAACAAGAGCATAATATCTGAAATAAATGAAGAGTCTAAGACGGTGATGAAAGGTTATAGTCATGAATGGATAGCTAAACTAGGTAATAACGAAAGGTATGATATACATTACAATGCCCCTACTGTAATAGTGGTGTCTGAGAAAAAAGATTGTTACAGCAAATTTGTAAATTCATCAGCTGCTACTCAAAATATGCTGTTAGCTGCAGAAAGTATAGGGATTGGATCTTGTTGGGTAGGTCTTAGCAAATTTTATTTAGTTCAAAAAGATAAAGTTAAAAAGCTTAATATTCCTGATGGATATGAACCTCAATATACAGTAGCTTTAGGATATAAAGCTTTAGATAAAAAACAAAATGCACCAAAAAGAAATGAAGATGTAGTAAACTATATTAGATAAAAAAACATATGGTTTTATCAAAATGAAAATAGATATTGGAATATTTATACATGAAAAAGCTATTAAACTGTGCAAAACACAGTTAAATAGCTTTTTTTGGTGAGAAAATAAAAAATATCTTGCGTTATCAAATTGATAATGTTAGAATGTAATTATCAATTTGATAAGAACATAAATTTAAAGGAGGATTCAAAATGAAATTTAACAAAAAAGGAATTATACTGGCATTGACAATATTTATTTTATTAGTAGGAGTTGTAGGATGTTCTTCAAAAACTGTAGATGAAACAGACAAAAATGTAATAAAAGTTGGAACATCTGGAGGATATCACCCTTATACATTTAAAAATGATAAAGGAGAATTAGATGGTTTTGAAATAGATGTATGGAATGAAATTAGTAGTAGAATAGGATATGAAGTTGAATATGTAACATCTGAATTTAGTGGATTATTTGGAATGATTGACATTAAAAAAATCGATACAATAGCGAATCAAATAACTATAACAGAGCAAAGAAAACAAAAATATATATTCCCAACACCATATGTATATAGTGGAGCACAATTAATAGTTAAAAAAGGAAATGAAGATGTTAAATCGTTAGAGGATTTAAAAGGTAAAAAAGTAGGCGTGAGTCTTGGATCGAATTACGAACAAATTATAAGAGAGTTTGATGTAAATAACGAGATTGAAGTAGTTACTTATGAAGACTTTTTAGGCTCACTTCAAGATGTAGCACTTGGAAGAATAGATGCAGTTTTAAATGATAAGTTAGCAGCTATGACAAATGTTCAAAAATCAGGACTAGATATTCAATTAGGTGGGAATCCTATAAGTAAAATAGAGAATGCATTCCCATTTGTTGATAATGAAGAGAATAAAGAACTAGTAGATAAAGTAAGTAAAGCAGTTGAAGATATGAGAAGTGATGGAACTTTAGAAAAAATATCTAAGAAGTGGTTTGAAATAGACATTACTAAAGAATAGAAGATGGTGGATTAAATGAGTATTAATTTTTCGATAGAGTATTTTATAAGTAGGTTTCCAGAATTTATTAAGTTTTTACCTATTACATTAAGCCTAGCACTAATATCAATATTTATTGGATTAGTGCTAGGAACCAGTATAGCTTTGATTAGAACGTATAAAATAAGAATATTGTACCCTTTATCTAATATATATGTTTCCTTTTTTAGAGGCACACCACTGCTTGTACAGTTATTCATATTTTATTATGGACTTCCACAAGTTATTCCTTCATTAGGTGGAATAAATGCATACACAGCAGCTTTTGTAACTTTGAGTGTTAATAGTTCTGCTTATATGTCAGAAATTATTAGAGCAGCTATTAATTCTGTAGATAAAGGGCAGATGGAAGCCGCTTTATCAGTTGGAATGACATATTTTCAAGGAATGACAAAAATAGTTCTTCCTCAAGCTGCAAGAATTGCCATACCATCTTTAGGAAACACTTTCATAAGCCTTATGAAGGAAACTTCATTAGCTTTTGTATTGGGAGTTTCAGAGATGCTTGCAGCAGCTAAGATGGGTTCAGCAGCAAGTTATAGATTCTTTGAAAATTATTTGGCAGTAGGAATAATATACTGGGTAATTACCATTTTATTTACTTATATTGTAGATAAATTAGAAAGAAATATGTCTAAGGCATATTAGGAGTGAAGAAATGATAAATATAAAAGGAATTGATAAAAAGTTCGACAATACACATGTTTTGAAAGGTATAGATTTAAATGTTAAAAAAGGAGAGGTTGTAGTTATTATAGGACCTTCTGGATCAGGTAAATCAACATTTCTAAGATGTATAAACTATTTAGAAAAACCAGAGAGTGGAATAATAAACATTGATGATATAACTATAGATGCAGCTAATCCGTTTAAAAAAGATATAAATAATTTAAGAAAATCAACTGCAATGGTTTTTCAAAATTATAATTTATTTAAAAATAAAACAGCACTTGAAAATATTACTCAGTCTTTAATAGTAAACAAGAAAATGAGTAAAGAAGAAGCAAGTGCTTTAGGATCAGATATATTAAATCAAGTTGGACTTTCTGATAAAATGAATAATTACCCATCTGCATTATCGGGAGGTCAGCAACAAAGAGTTGGTATTGCTAGAGCCATGGCATTAAATCCTAAGGTTATATTATTTGATGAGCCAACATCCGCACTTGATCCTGAGCTTGTGGGAGAAGTACTGAATGTTATCAGAAATTTAGCCAAAAAAGATATGACTATGATTATAGTTACTCATGAAATGGGATTTGCAAAAGAAGTTGCAAACAGAGTTATATTCATGGATAATGGAAACATAATAGAAGAAGGACATCCTGATGAAATCTTTAATAATCCAAAACATGAAAGAACTAAAAGATTTTTAAAACAAATAATAAATAAGTAAGTATAGTAAAAGGGCTGTCTTGATCTAGAATAATTTCTAGATCAAGACAGCCCTTTTACTATTTATAATATTGAATAGAGAATGAAAGGTATTAATCATTTACATATTTATACAAGAATGTAATTTGAAGTCGTTAATTATGATAAAATATACATTATATCAAACTAATTAAAAAAATAGCAATTGAGTAGGAGGAGTATATGGGAAATAAAGTATTTGAAGGTTGGACCGATAGTTATTTTATAAAAGATAATGTAAAAAGTAAAAATATTATTGCTGGAGATTATTCTTACTATTCAGGATATTATCATGATAAACATTTTGAAGATATTTGTATAAGATATCTTCATCCAGATAGAGTTGATGTTGATAAATTAATAATTGGCAAGTTCTGTTCTATTGCTTCAGGAGTGGTATTTATTATGGCTGGAAATCAAGGACACAGACAAGATTGGATTAGTACATATCCATTTTACTATTTTGATGAATTTCAGGATGTAAATCCTAACGATGGAATTAAGTTTTCTGGAGATACCATCATAGGAAATGATGTGTGGGTTGGAACGGAGGCAATTATAATGCCCGGAGTAAAAATAGGAGATGGAGCAATAATCGGAGCTAGAGCTATAGTTACAAAAGATGTAGATCCGTATACTGTGGTAGGTGGTAATCCAGCAAAAGTTATAAAAAAAAGATTTACTGATGAAGAAATCAGAATGCTTATAGAAATTGAATGGTGGAATTGGGATGTTAAAAAGATTAAAGAGTACATGCCTTTGATTACAAGCAATAATATAAAAATTATTTATGATATTTCGAATATATAGATAATCCATGAAATATTATCTCAAGAATTAAAAAAGTATATACATTTGTAATGAAGAGTTTTGAACTCTTGAATATTAATTTGAAGGAGAAAACTATATGATAAAAATAGATTTTTATGAAATTGGAAAGGTAGAAGATGAAAAGTTAGAATTTGCAGTTATAGTGGCAGAGTTTAAAAATGAATATATATTTGTTAAACATAAAGATAGAGGCACTTGGGAGTTACCAGGAGGGCATAGGGAATTAGGTGAAAGCATAGATGAAGCAGGATCAAGAGAGCTATTTGAGGAAACAGGAGCGAAAGAATATAGTATCATGGGTGTATATGATTATTCAGTAACAATGGATAATAAAACCAGGTTTGGAAGATTGTTTTATGTAAAAATAGAAAAGCTTGATGAATTACCAAAATTTGAAATAAAAGAAATCGGAATATTTAAAGAAATTCCAGATGCTTTAACATATGCTCAGATTCAACCTAAGCTGTATGAGAAGGTATTAGGCTTAAAAAATATATAAAATACGCATTTGCTTAATTTAAATAAAGGAGAAAATAAATATGAATGAAAATTTTAGATTATCAGATTTATTTCTAAATGTAGAGGAAGAAGAAAAAGAAACTTGGAAGATAGAGAATGATAATACAGCTGACTGGGCCTTAGATAAGATAAAAGAAGCTAGAGAAGAATATGAAAGATTTGAAAGAGTGGCTTCAAATAAGATAAATGAAATACAATCAGCTTTAGAAAAAGAAAGAAAGAAGATGGAAAGTGAAACAAGCTTTTTTGAAGCTAAATTAAGAGAATATATTGAAACTGTCAAAATGAAAGAGACTAAGACTCAAAAAACATATTCTTTACCTGCTGGAAAGATAATAATAAAAAAAGATAAACAAGATTTTAAAATAGACAAGGAAAAAGTAATTGAAAGTATAAAGAACTTAGATGGATATGAAGAGTATATAAAAATAAAAGAAGATATAGCGTGGTCAGATTTAAAGAAAAATTTATTTATAAATGAAGGGTGTATAATTAACAAAACTACTGGAGAGGTGCTTGAAGTTGAAGGGCTATATGTGGATATTAAGCCCGGAAAATTTGAAATTAAATTCTAATAATATATTTAGATTATTAAAGCGCTCTAAATAAGAGTGCTTTTTATGTTTTTATGTTAATGAATATATGGTAAAATATAGTAAAATCATATAAGGAGGAAGATTTTTGTATAGGGAATATAGTATAGGAAATAAGAAGAAAAAAATAATATTAATTGTATTTTCTATTGTAGTTACAATTTTGATATTTCTCACTATAAAAAATATTTTTGTATTTTATAAAGAAGCTATTGTAGAAATTGGTGATAATGAGAACAATTTATTAAAATATATGACTCACAATAATGGTGAAGAAGGAATAATAACATATTTTATTTATGCGTTTTTACTTATAATAGTAAGTTATCAGTATTTTCTCCAAAATATAGGCATGATTATTGATGATAATTCTATTAAGTTGTATTCAATACATACGAAAAAGCCTTCAAAAGAAATATTTTGGAGTCAAATTAAATCTCTACAAATAGGTAACGTATATATGGGAAGAAGAGATACAAGTTATTGTATGAAGATTAGATACTTAGATGATATTGAAAAAATAGCATATGAAAATTGATTATAATTATTATTCATGGATGACTAACAAAATATGAATTTAAAAAATAGTTTGACGAAAGATTATTTTGACTGTACAATTAGTTTGTTATCAAACTCTTTTAATAATTAGATATAATTTGAATACATATTTCACATTATAATTACAATAAATATCGATTTAACGACATAATTCTATAATAAATTTGAGCTATTCATGTTCTAAAAGATATTACTAATATATATATATATATATATACTAAAAATCATTATATTAATAGAATGATCTTTAAAAAAACTTACCTACATAGAGGTGTATTGAATAGGAGGAAAATAAAATTGCAACTTTTTGAAATCCCAAGTAAAGTATTTTTTGGAGAAGGCTCGCTAAAGAAAATTAAAGATATAATATCAGAACATCAGGTATCTAAGATGTTGTTGATTTGTGATAAAAGAGTTAAGCAAGTAGGTATCGTAGATTTAGTTTTAGAACATATTAATACTGAAAATGTTGATGTACTAGTATTTGATGGTGTTATAGAAAATCCTACAGACACAATGGTTAAAGAGTGTGTGCAAGAATATAAAGAAAAAGATATAGATTTAATTATTGCAGTAGGTGGAGGTAGTGCTATAGATTCATCTAAAGCGATAAATATCTTATTATCAAACCAAGGAAATATACGTGATTATGAAGGATTTAATCTTGTGAAAAATCCTGGACTTCCTTTAATTGCTATACCTACAACTGCTGGATCAGCTAGTGAGGTAACTAATTTTGCAGTTATAACTGATACTCATAGGAAGATTAAAATGGTAATAGGAGGTAAAAACATTAATGCAGATTATGCTATAGTGGATAGTAAATTAACTATAGGATTACCGCCTAGTATTACAGCTACTACAGGAATGGCAGCTTTAACACATGCTATTGAAGCTTATGTATCGAAGTTTTCTAATGAATTTACAAACATTAATGCTTTAAGATCCATTGAGCTTATTTCTAATAATATTGAAGAAGCTGTTGAAAATAGTACTAATTTAGCTTCTAGAGAAAATATGATGAATGGAAGTCTCTTAGCGGGATTTGCTTGTAACTGCGCTTTATTAGGGCTTGTGCACGGTATAGGACATCCGTTAGGAGCATATTTTAACATAGCTCATGGAGTAGCTAGTGCTATTATGTTACCCTTTGTTGTAGAATACAATGCCCCTTATATGAAGGATAAGCTAAATAAAATAGGTCGTGCTATGAAAATTAAAGAAAGTCAAATTTCTGCTGATTCAGTTGTAGCTAAGATTCATGAACTTAATAGAAATATTGGGGTACCAAAGTTATCTGATATTGGGATTACAAAGGATGATTGTGATATTATAGCAAACGCTGCAATGGATGAAATTGGTCTGATTATGAATCCTAGAAAAGCCAAAATTGAAGATGTAAAAGAAATTTTGAGAAAAGCTTTAAAGTTATAATAAAAGAATATATAAATTTATAAAATTGATGTTTAAAGAAGAAAAGTTTAGGTATATATATACTAAACTATAATAAGTTCTATTAAGTATATTTTGAAACCCCTAATCAAAATATTTTTAAAATCCCCATGAAACTAGGTTTGAATTTTCAAACCTAGTTTTTCTTTCAGATAAAATAATGTTAATATATTTAGGAATATAGATTAAAGGATACTACTATTTTGACGTCCTACAAAAATCGACAAAGAATGATAAAATTTTTAAAGAAAGGGGGTTTGCACATGAAAAGAAATGTTTTAGCTTTAGTTTTGACTGTTTTATTATTTTCAATTGCTTCAGTTAATGTTTTGGCAGAACCTAGTGAATGGGCTAAAAATGAAATTGAAAAGGCAAAATCAGAAGAGCTACTTACTACTAATAGGTATGAAGATAGATACCAAAGTGATATGAATAGAGTTGAATTTGTAGAGCTTGCGGTGAGGTTATATGAATCTATTAATAATAAAAAAATAGAGCTTGAATCAAATAACATGAATATCTTTGTAGATACTAAAGATCAATATGCTTTAAAAGCAAAAAAGGTAGGAATAATAAATGGAGTATCAGAAAATGAATTTGCTCCTAATGATAGTCTTACTCGTGAACAATTTTGCACGATGGTTTATAGAATAACTAAGGATCATGAAGATGCTAATTCAGCGCATAGCTTCAGTCAAATGTATGAAGATGAGAAAGACATATCTAATTGGGCTTTTGAATCTGTAAAAGCTATGAACTACTATAAAATTATGAATGGATACAACAATCATTTATATCCTAAAGATAATGTTAGCATAGAAGAAGCCATAGCGCTTACTGTTAGATGTAATGATAAATTTAATTCAAGTAAACAAAATAATACTAAAGGTAAATATATTTATATAAATCAAAAGAGTATAAATATAGGTGACAGCAAAAATAGTGTTATTGAAAAATTTGGTCAACCAAATGACACACTTAAATCTTTAAATTTTGGGGAGTGGTATGTTTACTTTAACCAAGATTACTCAAATCATTTTCAAATAGAAATTGTAGATGGTAGTGTATATTCAATACTTTCTAATTCAAATAATTTTGAAGCTTTTGGAGGGTATAAAATAGGGGTTACAAGCAATCAGGTAAATAGTGATAATTTTGATGAGTACAAGCGAGAAACTAAAGCAAATATCAACTTTTTATATGATAAAAATAATTCTAATAAGTTGGACACTATATATATAACTAAAGGACAAACTAGAATGTCAAATTCAGATCTTGAATATATATACTCTCAAGAAAAACAAAATTTTCACCTAGTTAATGGGTTAAGAAGTAGATATAATCTTTCACCTTTGAAGTATAATGATAACGTATCAGCTGTTGCAAGAAAGCATAGTACAGATATGGCTGTTAATAAATATTTTAATCATGTGAACCTAAATGGAGAAGATCCAGGAAAGAGGCTTACTAATAACAATCTTATTTGGAGAACTTATGGAGAAAATATAGCAGCAGGCCAATCAGATAGTATAGCTGCATATTTTGTATGGGTTAATTCTGATGGTCATAGAAAAAACATGTTAAATACTAATTGTGAAGAAATGGGAGTAGGTATTAACTATAATTCTAATTCTCCTTATAGAGCTTATTATACTCAGTTATTCTATACATCTAGATAATAGACATGAAAAAGAGCATAAATAAAACAGTTGGGTTACCCAACTGTTTTATTTATTTCTAAATGCTAATTCTTCACTTAAAATTCTAGATATATTTTCAACTAATATGCTATTATCTTTAGGAGATACAGCTATCATATAATCAGAGAACAAGACGAGTATTGCCATTAACTTGTTCTTATTCAACTTAATCTACTCCTTTAAATAAATTGTTAGCAATTATGTTATACTATTAATTTACAACAAATGGGGTATAAAAAATCATTAAAAATGTTTTAAAATAATAATCAAGGGGTATGTATTAAATAAGCTAGCTAAGATGAACTTGGCAATCCTCTTTAGTGAAGTCATTTAATTATTCCACAAGGATAGATCAAAAATTGATCTATCCTCTTTTTTGTACATATAAGGTACTTGCTTTGGTAATAATATCCTAAATAAGATATATTAGAGGTGGGTAATTTGAATAAAAAATTTAAAAATTTTCAAGAAAAGAGAATGTATATATTCTCAGAAATTGTGAATAGATATTGGAATGATAAATTAAAGGATAAGGATGATTTAGAAAATTTAGCTTATGATATTAAAGAAAAGTATGGATTCGAAGAAAAGGATATGAACTTTATCAAAAATCATATAAGGGTAGCAATGGGACTTGATCCGAGCACTAATGAAAGATTTGAGGGTGAGATGAAAAACATAAAAGAAATAAAAAAGGTTAATAATCCTATAGTTACTAAAATAGATGGTGTTTGTGATTATTGTGAAAAGGATTGTAACTGTAAAGATACTTGTAAGTATGAATCTAATATATACAAAAGAACAAAAGGTCCTATTATAGAAAATAATAGATGCTTAGATTGTGGGGACTGTGTTAAGGAATGTGATTTTGGGGCTTTGGCAGATAAGATAGAGTTTGTTCCTTTAATTGATATGTTAAAAGATGAGAATACCAAGGTATATGCAACAGTTGCACCATCAATAACAGGCCAATTTGGAGATGTAACTATGGGTCAAATTAGAACAGCTTTAAAGCTTATGGGGTTTGAGGATATGATAGAGGTTGCATTATTTGCTGACATATTGACTATAAAAGAAGCTTTTGAATTTATTGAACTTGTTCAAGATGAAGAAGATTTTTATTTGACTAGTTGCTGTTGCCCTGTGTGGTTTAAACTAGTTCAAAAGAAATATCCTGAGTTATTTGAACATATGCCACCATCTATATCACCAATGATTGCGTCAGGAAGATTTCTCAAGAAGATTTATGAGGGTTCAAAGGTAGTATTTATAAGTCCTTGTATAGCAAAAAAAGCTGAGGCAAAAGAAGAAGAGTTAAGAGGTGATATTGATTTTGTACTGACGTTTAGGGAGCTTAAAGAGGTATTTGATACTCTTAATATAAATTTAAGCAGACTTGCAAATGATGAGAAGGATCAAGCATCGTTTGCCGGACGAGTATATGCAAGAACAGGAGGAGTAAGCTTTTCTGTTAAAAGTGTAGTCAACAGATTAAATCCTAAAAGACTTATAAAGTTAAAATCAAAAAAGGTAGATGGAGCTAAGGATTGTAATAAACTTTTAAGTGACCTGTCTAGTGATCAAAAGATAGATTATAACTTTGTAGAGGGTATGGGATGTAAAGGTGGGTGCGTTGGAGGACCTAGAACTAACATAGATGTAGCTAAAGCCACATCACTAGTTAATGAGTTTGGTGAGGATTCTTTAATAATGACTCCTTTTGATAATGAAAATGTAGTTAAGATATTAAGCCAATTTAAAGTTCATGATATAAATAAGATGATGCAAAATGAAGAAATAGTTAATATACTAAAAAGATAGTAGTTATTCAAGAATATAACAGGTAATATAAAGCAAAATCTTGGTAACTTTTAATATAAAAAATCATAATTTATAGAAAAAAGATTTTTTATAAAAGGAGCCAAAAGACTATGTATTACAACGATTATTATAAACCTTATAAACCTTATCACCCTCATCACCCTCATCACCCAAAAAAGGGAGGAAATAAAAAACATAAAAAATATAAGAATTGTATAGATAAATGCTATTACAAACATAAAAATAATCCTAGAAAATATATGAATTGTATATATAGATGTATGATGGAATATGGATATAGATGAGGAGATGAATAAAATATCTACGGAGTAGATAATTAAAAAGGGATTCTATTTAGAATCCCTTTTTAATATGCTTTTTCAAAGTGTTCTATATGGTTTGCAAGTTTTATTATAAGAAGATGTACATTTTCAATACTGTAAATATCATTATCTAACCAATATTCAGGAGTATTTATAACATTGCAACCGGCAAGATATATAATTCCATCTTCAAATGTAGATTTATTAGTATACTTAATAATTAATTCTTCGAAATATTTTATTTCATATGAAGAATTATCTATCCAATAATAAGGAGAGTTTATTACTCCATAATCATAAAGAGTATAAACAGAATCTGCAAATTCAAAATGCTCTATATTATCGGAGATCTTTATAATAAACAGCTGAATATTTTCAATACTATAAGTATTATTATTTAGCCAGTAATTAGGTGAATCTATAATATTACATTGAGCTAGATGAATAATGGCTTCATCAAAATTATCTTTGCCAGTATATTTAATCACTAATTCTTCAAAGTACGGTATCTCATATGAATTACTTTCTATCCAGTAAGATGGAATATTTATAAACCCATACTCACAAAGCTTATTAATTGCATCTATATATTCTGTATTATTTTTATAAGGATGATTTATATATTCGCAAAAAGCTTTTATAACTTGTTCGGCATATATTTTCCAATCTTTAAGTAATTTTTCTCTATCATTTTGACTATCTATAAAGCAGTACTCAACTATGTTGGTTATGCAAGACCCTGTATTTCTGTGCATGAAATAGTAATCTTGACCTGAATACTGAGTACTTTTTTTTGAATAAACTCTTCTAGGATATAGTCCAGACTCTACTAATTTATTGAATATTTCATAAGCTAATTTTCCATCATTGTGTATGGAATGAATAACCTCACAACCCTTTCTACCACCTGTATTTATATGATTGCTTATGCAATAAACTGCGTTAGACTCCATAACTATTTTAGCTCTTTCGTTTGGATTAAGGTATATATCAGAGTATCTAGTTATAGTCGCATTAATTCCAATCTCTTCAAATCTTTTAAGTTGATACAAGCTTATATCAAGTACAATATTTTTTTCATAAATATCTTGATAAGAACAACCAGGGTCAACATCTCCATGGCCAGGGTCTATAATTATTAATGGATTACTCATTTTAATCACCTCTTTATATAAGTTTATTCGAAAGCTAAAAGTTCTAAAACTCTATTCTCTTAAGGATAGAGATAAGACCTTAACAGCTTTTAGATTAGCTTAACTAAAAATCCAGCTGGAGCAAAAACTCCACTTGAATTAAGTTTTGTTTTATTTAATATATGTATATGTTTAAATACTTAAATATAGTTTACCAAAAGTATTGAAAAAAAATTAACGAAATCCGGCGGAAACTAAAAAACTTATAAAAAAATACAAAGTTGTTTGTAAAGATTAATCATGATTAGAAACATAAAAAATGTTGTATTTTGAATCTATTGAAGCATGTTTTTGAGTGACAAAAATACATAATATTTTTTTGGAGAAAAAATATCAAAAAAACATGAAATCAAAAAAATAACAATGCTAGAAAAACGAAATAAATGGTGTTAATATTGAATTAAGAAAAGTAAATTTTTAAAAAAAGAGGTGTAAGAAATGCAAAAAAGAGAATTAGTTTATGGTAAAAGAAGAAACCTTATTAGTGAAGTAATTGCTAGTTTAGGTAAGGGCATTAAGGGGCAAATAAAATCATCATCTCCACAGTTTAGTATAGTGGAAAGTATAGGAATGTTAGGATTTTGTTCTATTGTATTTAGTTTGATGAATATGGTTTTTTTAGCTAATCTTTCTTCGAATAATATCATAAATAACATATATAGCTTGACAGAAAATTTTGATTTATCGAAAGGGGTTAGTGTATTTAACTTATCTAACTGGACAAATGTATTTGTAATTGGATCAAAAGCTATATTCATCGAAAGTTTAATGATAATAAGTTTTATAGCTTTAATAAACTTATTATCTAATAAAAAGGTAGATTTTAAGAATCTAATAGTTTCAATAAATATATCGTACATTGTACCTATTGCTTATATATCTTTAGGAATAGTTGCATCAGCTGTATCAGTACAAATTAGTATGATATTATTTATAATAGCAAAGATTACTCAATATAAGTTACTTTATAACTATATTAAGAGTTTAACTGGATTATCTGTATTAAAAACTACTTGTGTATATCCAATGATAATAGTTGCAAGTGAGCTTATAACTGTAGCTTACTTTAAAGAAAGTATTTTTGCTTTAGTTAGTTCAATATTATAAGATTTAAAGATGTGTATGATTTTCATATGCATCTTTTTTTATACACTAAGGGATTATAAAAATTTTGTTCTCTGGATAATATTGATGTAAAAACTACTTATAAATAAATTTAACTTCAGACTGATACAATCTTTTATACAGCTTATACTCCGCCTGTACTTCTCTTGTTGTTATGAAAATATTAGTGAAAAATTCCCATAAAAACACCCATCCACCTATATATATTCCTTCGTGTAAAATATTAAGAAATACGTTTTGTATATCTTTAATAAAAAAATAACCCATACTAAGAAATGAAATAGAAAGAAATAAATACGATAAAGTTTTTTTGTTAAGATTGGATTTGCTCTTTACAAGTCTATCGAGTGCATAGCTGTAATAATTTTTATAGGCTGATAATAAAGCTACTTCTTTCTTTGGATCTTTTTTAGACTCAGGTAAATAAAGAATAATTTGGATATTGAAACTTAAAGGTATATCCTCTGATGAATTTACTACAAAATCATTAAATTCGTCTTCAATATCTCTTTTCTTAAAAGGTGAAGGGTCCCAATCATCATATACATCATCATAATCATCAAGAGACACTTGTATTAAATAAGTATTATTATTTTTATCATATTTATAGTGATTTTGAAAATATCTTTTTTTCCTCATTATATCACCTTTCATTTTTTTATTTGAACAAGTAAATTATTTCTGCCCTTTTGTATAATATAACCTTAATTTATTTTATGCACATTATAACACATTTATTTATCATAGTCCCCAAGTTTTGATAAATTATTTTTGTTTCCACTTTTACTTAAATAGCTGACATATTTACTTCTAACAACTTTATTAAATGCATTTTTTCAGTGGTTCATTTCTGATGATACTAAAATTTAAAACTTTATTTTTAAAAATATTGTTGACTCTCAGTATAATATCTGTTAGAATTCTTTTAAACAATTAATCAGAAAATAAAAAAAAATATAAACAATATGATATAGAGGCCGCGGTTGCAATTAGTACTGCATATGATAGATATATACAGGAAAGGTCCAACCGCCGAAATACATAGATGAATAAATCCTATGTATTGGGACTATGTTGAATAAACATAGTACTGTCTTTAGAAAATAGCCCAATTTTCTAAAGGAGGACTTATCATGTTGGGGCAAAAGGAATAGATGTTTTTGTATAAAACAGTATTTTAGTTTTGTATAAAGCAGTTATGAGTGCCTTTTGCTCATAACTGCTTTTTTATATACAAGGAATTATTACATTTAAAAATAAAAAATATAAACAATATGATATAGAGGCCGCGGTTGTAAAGAGTACAGCATATAAATGTTATAGATTGGAAAGGTCCAACCGCCGAAATACATAGAATTTATGTATTGGGACTATGTTGAATAAGCATAGTACTGTCTTTAGAAAATAGCCCAATTTTCTAAAGGAGGACTTATCATATTGGGGCAAAAGGAATTATTGTTTTTATATAAAATATACTTTGATTTTGTATAAAACAGTCATGAGTACCTTTTGCTCATGACTGT